>NZ_JBBKAH010000033.1:0-242 GCF_037652055.1 Pelagibius sp. 7325 | reverse complement strand
GTTTTCAAAGATTCATCCAGATTATGAAAATTCTGACCTTCTTTTAAAGCCTTAAACCTTTTTTGAGCTACTTCACCAGATTCAGTTCTAACATGGTTATATACCTTATCTATATTATTAAGGTAATCATTAAGAGGACTATTGAGTAGCGGTTGATGGGAAGTCTTATCAAGTTCATCATCTTTTACATTTACACCGAGTGATATGTTTTCTAAATCGCCTATTGCATCATAGATTTTGTT
>NZ_JBBKAH010000032.1:0-249 GCF_037652055.1 Pelagibius sp. 7325 | reverse complement strand
GATTTTGTTATACTCTTTCCTATTATGAAAAAGTGGCTCAGGCGTTTTAACTGCTTCCTTTTTTAAAGAAGTTTCTTTGATGCCCATTAAAATTAATCTGCTTCTTTCCTGCGCCACGCCATAATGAGCAGCATTAAAAATATACTTATCCTCATTTAATGCGTAACCTAACTTGGTAAACTTTCTTTTAATATAATCAAACACATTGAATGATTTAATGATAATCTCAATATCATCATTATTTACTTG
>NZ_JBBKAH010000031.1:0-503 GCF_037652055.1 Pelagibius sp. 7325 | reverse complement strand
GTCGTGAGACAGTTCGGTCCCTATCGGTCGCGGGCGCAGGAAATTTGAGAGGAGATGTCCTTAGTACGAGAGGACCGGGATGGACGCACCGCTGGTGTACCAGTTGTTCTGCCAAGGGCATCGCTGGGTAGCTATGTGCGGACGGGATAAGTGCTGAAAGCATCTAAGCATGAAGCCCCCCTCAAGATGAGATTTCCCATTCCGCAAGGAAGTAAGATCCCTGAAAGATGATCAGGTTGATAGGTCTGAGGTGGAAGCGTGGTGACACGTGGAGCTGACAGATACTAATAGATCGAGGACTTAACCTATATTCTAATGTGAAAAATGAACATTGTTATCTAGTTTTGAGAGAACATTCTCTCCATCAGGTTTGGTGGCGATAGCGAAGAGGTCACACCCGTTCCCATACCGAACACGGAAGTTAAGCTCTTCAGCGCCGATGGTAGTTGGGGGTTTCCCCCTGTGAGAGTAGGACGCCGCCAAGCTTTTCAAAGGATCAGTTC
>NZ_JBBKAH010000030.1:0-536 GCF_037652055.1 Pelagibius sp. 7325 | reverse complement strand
TGATATTTACCAAGAGAAGGTTTTAATTTTTCATATTTTATGTCTTTTCCGTAATCAAGAGGAGCAGTAAAATGAAAACTTCCTCCGCCAGTAATCTTAACTTTTTTATTAGAAAATTTTTTCCCTTCATAATGCAAAGTTACTTCTTTTGGGATGTTTAGAGTAATTGAATTTTTCTTATCGGCATTAAAGGTAATTTTCTCAGTCTTTTGTACATTTCCTTCTAAGTAGCTTTGCACTTTTGTCTTTGAAAACTTGATACTAGTTGATGGAACATCTTTTTTCTTAGCGTGTTCCATCAGTTTCTTGTATCCTGGTATTCTTTCACGTCCAGATGAATGATTGTTGTTCATAACAGAATCTAAAGCAATTGTTGTGGCAACAAGACCTGTATCATTGTTACCTACTTCGTTTTCTACTCCACCGTACCCATAATAAAGAATTGTCCTAACCTGTTCATTCTTATAAGCATTACCTCCCCCATAAGATGTACCTGTTGGAGGTGAAATCTTAGCATGATCGAGACAAAAAGCGAT
>NZ_JBBKAH010000029.1:0-540 GCF_037652055.1 Pelagibius sp. 7325 | reverse complement strand
GTTTATTAGGTGTTGATTCTTTTGTTGGTTCAAAGATTGGCTTCTTTTTAGGATGGGGAGACAGATTTGATAAACATACTGACTTAGAAAGCGCTATTCGATCAAGTCGTGATTTTGTTCTTTATCATCCGTTCTTAGCGAACCAACAAATTAAAGGCTCTAAAACCCGATCCCCGCATTGTTTAATCACAGGTGATACGGGGAACGGAAAGTCTTTCCTTGCGAAGCTACTGTATCAATATATCTCGTTTATGGATGTTAAAGCATTATATATTGATCCTAAAAAAGAAATGAGGAAGTGGATCACAAAAATTATTAACAATCCACAGACACGTAAAGACTTTCCACTCTATATCAATCATCTGGAGAAGTACCACTTTATAACGCTTGATCACGAGAAAAAAGAAAACTGGGGTGCATTAGACCCTGTATCATTTATGCCAGCAAGTAAAGCCAAAGATTTAATAGAAGTCATTTTTGAACAAATTTATAATTTTAAAGACAAGGATACTATAAGTACGGCTTTTTTAAGAGCGATCT
>NZ_JBBKAH010000028.1:0-545 GCF_037652055.1 Pelagibius sp. 7325 | reverse complement strand
GTGAGTCGGTGCTTAGGATGCTTGATGAGGCAGTGAAAAATGCTAGAAATGAAAGAGAAGATGTGATGCCTGAAGTAGTTAGGATTTTAGAAGAAAATGCTAGCGAAAAGATGTTTACCGGAGACCATATTAATCGTCCGGAGATTGAAATTGTTTATAAGCAGCTTAAAGAACAGCATGTACTTTTACTCACTGGGATTTCTTTTTGCGGCAAGACTCATACCGCTGAGCTTATAGCAGAGAGATTTAGACGTGAAGGATATGTATGTTCTAAGGTACCAACGGTAGACGACGCCATAAGATTTCTAAATCATATAAGCATTGAAAACCGTCTATGTATACTTGAAGATCCTTTTGGGGGGACAGAAATATTACCAAGATCTGCAGATATTTGGGGGAAATTAAGCACGTTAACAACAAAAACAGATAACCATAGAAAATTAATTGTAACATCAAGAAGTGACTTAATACAGATGATTACAAGAAAAACTGATATAGATAGTTGGAAAATACAAAATTTTAACTGGAATGATTTAACTGTTCGT
>NZ_JBBKAH010000027.1:0-587 GCF_037652055.1 Pelagibius sp. 7325 | reverse complement strand
TCCTCGATCATCTCGCGCCACTGGGCGACCCAGCCGACCGTGCGGGCGACGGCGAAGAGCACCGTGAACATCGAGGTCGGGAAGCCCATCGCCTTCAGGATGATGCCCGAATAGAAGTCGACGTTGGGGAACAGCTTGCGCTCGACGAAGTAGTCGTCCTCCAGGGCGATCTTCTCCAGCTGCATGGCCATCTCCAGCAGCGGGTCGTCGATGCCCAGTTCGCCCAGCACCTCGTGGCAGGACTTCTGCATCACCTTGGCGCGCGGGTCGTAGTTCTTGTAGACGCGGTGGCCGAAGCCCATCAGGCGGAAGGGATCGTCCTTGTCCTTGGCCCGCTTGATGAACTCGGGGATGCGGTCCTTGTGGCCGATCTCGCCCAGCATCTGCAGCACCGCCTCGTTGGCGCCGCCGTGCGCCGGGCCCCACAAGGAGGCGATGCCGGCGGCGATGCAGGCGAAGGGATTGGCATTGGACGAGCCGGCGATCCTGACCGTCGAGGTCGAGGCGTTCTGCTCGTGGTCGGCGTGCAGGATGAAGATGCGGTCCATGGCGCGCGCCAGCACCGGGCTGATCTTGTACTCCTCGCA
>NZ_JBBKAH010000026.1:0-778 GCF_037652055.1 Pelagibius sp. 7325 | reverse complement strand
GTCGTGGAGGTCGTCGGTGTTGAGGCCGACGAGGCGCAGCTCGTCGCCGGCGATCTCATCCAGGGTGAAGACGACATCGCCGCCGTCGTTGGCGGCCACTGCCATCAGTTCCGCAAAGCTCGTGATGGAAAAGCCGTTCAGCTGGATCATGTCGTTGCCGGGATCGAAGTCGGTGACGAGGTCGGAGCCGCTGCCGGTGTCGAACACGAAGAGGTCGTCGCCATGGCCACCGGTCAGGGTGTCGTCGCCCTCGCCGCCGATCAGGGTGTCGTCGTCACGCCCGCCCAGCAGCAGGTCGTCGCCCTCGCCGCCTTCGAGAAGATCGGTGTTGTAGCCGCCGTCGAGGACGTCGTCGCCGTCACCGCCGACCAGGGTATCGTCATCGCGCTCGCCGAAGAGGGTGTCGTCACCATCGCCGCCGACGAGATAGTCGTCGTCACGCCCGCCGAAGATGACGTCGTCGCCGTCACCGCCGTCGAGGTCGTCGTCACCGCGATCGCCGAGGATGGTGTCGTCACCATCGCCGCCGGCGACATAGTCGTCACCGCGCCCGCCATCGATGACGTCGTCGCCATCGCTGCCGTCCAGGGTGTCATCGCCGCGGTCGCCAAGGATGGTGTCGTCGCCCCAGCCGCCGTTGACCAGGTCGTCGTCGCGGCCGGCGTCGACAAAGTCGTCGCCGTCGCCGGCAAAAATGCTGTCCTCGCCGCAGTCGCCGTAGACCGTGTCGAAGCCGTCGCCGGCCAGGATCACGTCGTCGTCGCGGCCGCCGTCCAGC
>NZ_JBBKAH010000025.1:0-1015 GCF_037652055.1 Pelagibius sp. 7325 | reverse complement strand
GTGCAGGATGAAGATGCGGTCCATGGCGCGCGCCAGCACCGGGCTGATCTTGTACTCCTCGCAGGGGACCGAGAACATCATGTGCAGGAAGTTTTCGGCGTGCGGCGGCGCGGTGTATCCTGGAGAGCCTGAAAGCTTAATCGGGAAGAAGGTCAGCTCTCGGATTAGCTGTCCGTGAGGTGGGGGACCCTATTTGAGCTCTCCATAGGCGATGTAGGCTGCAAGAAAAATGATCACCCCGACGTAAAACAAAGTCTCAATGAACCGGTCTTTGATCGGAACTGCACGCCCATTATCCAACAGAACTCGACTACGTCCCATGCTCAAAAACAGCCAGACCGTGGCCACAATCGCTCCGAGCAGTGGGAAGCAAAGAATAGCGAGAAAGATAGTAGTAAACCTGTGGTCACCTCTCAAATCAGGCTTGAAGAACACCAGCATAAGAAAACAAACAGAGAAAGATGCTGCTGCTAGAATAAAGGCGACCTGTTTTGATTCTATCAGTCCACAGGGCAAGTCATAGCTGAGAGACGAGGCTGTCCCCATGGCACACAAGGCAGCAGGAACAAGCCCCAGAAGACATCGCTGTCCCCACCGCCGAAAGAGATAGGCCATCGGCGCGGCGTGAATGAGGACAATAAGCAGAAAAAAGAAAACGAACGACCCGATCAGCTCTCCTGTGCTGCACTCGTCCATCGGCTGACTGTCCTTCTGACTTCGTCACGAATGGACAGTCGCCTGACAGCGTCGCCCCCTTACAAAGGTAACCTAAAGAGGCGCCGCGCGAACACCGATTAAGGCTCTCCGCAAAAGGAAAGGGCGCCGCTGCTCTCGGCAGGGCGCCCTTTTTCGTGGCTTCGACCTTGCGGCTCAGCGCTTGTCGAGGGGGGTGTACTCGCGCTTGGTTTCGCCGTGGTAGAGCTGGCGCGGGCGGCTGATGCGCTGCTTCGGATCCTCGATCATCTCGCGCCACTGGGCGACCCAGCCGACCGTGCGGGCGACGGCGAAGAGCACC
>NZ_JBBKAH010000024.1:0-1044 GCF_037652055.1 Pelagibius sp. 7325 | reverse complement strand
CCCCAGGCGGAGTGCTTAATGCGTTAGCTGCACCACTAAGGGGCGGAAACCCCCTAACACTTAGCACTCATCGTTTACGGCGTGGACTACCAGGGTATCTAATCCTGTTCGCTCCCCACGCTTTCGCTCCTCAGCGTCAGTTACAGACCAGAGAGTCGCCTTCGCCACTGGTGTTCCTCCACATCTCTACGCATTTCACCGCTACACGTGGAATTCCACTCTCCTCTTCTGCACTCAAGTTTCCCAGTTTCCAATGACCCTCCCCGGTTGAGCCGGGGGCTTTCACATCAGACTTAAGAAACCGCCTGCGAGCCCTTTACGCCCAATAATTCCGGACAACGCTTGCCACCTACGTATTACCGCGGCTGCTGGCACGTAGTTAGCCGTGGCTTTCTGGTTAGGTACCGTCAAGGTGCAAGCAGTTACTCTTGCACTTGTTCTTCCCTAACAACAGAGCTTTACGATCCGAAAACCTTCATCACTCACGCGGCGTTGCTCCGTCAGACTTTCGTCCATTGCGGAAGATTCCCTACTGCTGCCTCCCGTAGGAGTCTGGGCCGTGTCTCAGTCCCAGTGTGGCCGATCACCCTCTCAGGTCGGCTACGCATCGTCGCCTTGGTGAGCCGTTACCTCACCAACTAGCTAATGCGCCGCGGGTCCATCTGTAAGTGACAGCCGAAACCGTCTTTCATCCTTGAACCATGCGGTTCAAGGAACTATCCGGTATTAGCTCCGGTTTCCCGGAGTTATCCCAGTCTTACAGGCAGGTTACCCACGTGTTACTCACCCGTCCGCCGCTAACATCCGGGAGCAAGCTCCCTTCTGTCCGCTCGACTTGCATGTATTAGGCACGCCGCCAGCGTTCGTCCTGAGCCAGGATCAAACTCTCCGAAAAAGTTCAAAACCGAAGTTTTGTTTTTCGCCAGTTTGACTGACTACCTATGAAATATCATAGGATTTTTTTATAAAAACTCGAATTAACAGGTACGTTTTGTCTTGTTTAGTTTTCAAAGATCATCTTCATTTTCGCTCAGAGGCGACTTT
>NZ_JBBKAH010000023.1:0-1111 GCF_037652055.1 Pelagibius sp. 7325 | reverse complement strand
ATGGATGTACGGGCAGCGGTGGCGATTGCGGCGGGCAAGCCGCTGGAGGTGACGACGGTGCAGCTGGAGGGCCCGAAGGAAGGCGAGGTGCTGGTTGAGGTGAAGGCAACGGGGATCTGCCACACCGATGCCTTCACGCTGTCGGGCGACGACCCGGAGGGTCTGTTTCCGGCGATCCTGGGCCACGAGGGCGCCGGGGTGGTGGTCGAGGTCGGTGCGGGGGTGAAGTCCCTGAAGAAGGGCGACCACGTGATCCCGCTCTACACGCCCGAGTGCCGCCAGTGCGAGTACTGCCTCAACCCCAAGACCAACCTCTGCCAGGCGATCCGCACGACCCAGGGCAAGGGCCTGATGCCCGACGGCACCAGCCGCTTCTCGCTGGATGGCAAGCCGGTGCTGCACTACATGGGCTGCTCGACCTTCGCCAACTTCACGGTGGCCCCGGAGATCGCGCTGGCCAAGGTGCGCGAGGACGCGCCCTTCGACAAGATCTGCTACATCGGCTGCGGCGTGACCACGGGCGTCGGCGCGGTGGTGAACACCGCCAAGGTGGAGCCCGGCTCCAACGTGGTGGTGTTCGGCCTGGGCGGCATCGGCCTCAACGTCATCCAGGGCGCCCGGCTGGTGGGCGCCGACAAGATCATCGGCGTCGACCTCAACCCGGCCAGAAAGGCGCTGGGCGAGAAGTTCGGCATGACCCACTTCGTGAACCCGAAAGACATCGACGGCGACGTGGTCGCCCACCTGGTGGAACTGACCGGCGGCGGGGCGGACTACTCCTTCGAGTGCATCGGCAACGTGAAGACCATGCGCCAGGCGCTGGAGTGCTGCCACAAGGGCTGGGGCGTCTCGGTCATCATCGGCGTCGCCGGGGCCGGCCAGGAGATCTCCACGCGGCCCTTCCAGCTGGTCACCGGGCGCGTCTGGAAGGGCACCGCCTTCGGCGGCGCGCGCGGGCGCACCGACGTGCCAAAGATCGTCGACTGGTACATGGAGGGCAAGATCAACATCGACGATCTGATTACCCACACCCTGCCGCTCAAGGACATCAACAAGGGCTTCGACCTCATGCACGAGGGCAAGTCAATCCGATCGGTCGTCGTCTACTGAA
>NZ_JBBKAH010000021.1:0-1822 GCF_037652055.1 Pelagibius sp. 7325 | reverse complement strand
GCTCGCCAAGCAGTCCGACGACCTGAAGGTCGCCGTCGAGAAGTTCCTCAGCGCCGTCCGCGCGGCCTGACCAAACACTGTTTCGCGATCGATGGCGGCGGGCTTTCCGCCGCCATCGCCTTTTCGGCCGGGGATTCTCGTGAATATCCCCGCACTGCCGCTGCGGCCCAAGGTCGGCGGACTATGAAGAGGACTTTTCCTGCCTTCCAGGGCCGGTTGTGCGGCGAGGCAAAGAGGTCAGGAACGGGAACAGCATCCCGTATCTCTGGAAATCCGCCGGCCCGCTCGGAGCGAAATGGCCGCTCGGAAATCGGATTCAGATCGAAAAGAACCAAAAATACTTAGCCATTTTAACTAGTCCATAATCAGTAGACCATACATTCCGCCCTCCTCCGGCAGACCTGTGGCTTTGCGGGAGACCCGAGGCGCGACCTTTCGGCACGCAACGTTCGCCGCAAGAACCGAATGCCCACTTACCGACGTTCCAAACTCCGGTTCCGCCCTCCTGGGTGTGATCGACTTGTAAGGTGATCCGACATGACTGCGTCCCAAAAATCCTTCAATTCATTGGATAACTCGGCTGCGCCGAGCCACGGCATCTTCGGGTTTTTCAACAACCTGAAGACCTCCCGGAAGCTGACGTACGGGTTCGGCGTTCTTATCCTCCTGGTTGGCGGCATTAGCGGCTTGATCATCGAGCGTGTCCTCTTCCTCGATCAGAGCGCAAAGTGGCGGACGCACACCTACGAAGTTCTGCAGACGCTCGATAACGCATTGATGGGCATGATCAACCAGGAAACGGGCGTGCGCGGTTACCTCATCTCCGGCGACCGCGAATTCCTGGCCCCCTACACTTCCGGCGTTGAGCAGTTCGATAGCGCCTTCGCAACAGTGAAGAATCAGACGTCCGACAATGCAGCCCAACAGGGACGGCTGGCGGCGCTCCATGAACTTGCCATGACCTGGCGGAAGGAAGTCGCCGAAGTCGAGATTCAACTGATGTCCGATCCTGCAACCCGCGAACAGGCGCGGGCGATGGAGAGCAGCGGCGCCGGCAAGCAATCGATGGACGGATTCCGCGCCAAGCTGCAGGAGATCGGCGATGTCGAGCGCGCTCTGCTGGAGTCGCGGAGCCAGGCCCAGAGCAGCGCCGCCTCGATGACCCTGACGGCGGCGGTTACGGGCGCAGGCGGCTCGGTCGTGCTTTCACTTCTGCTCGGGTTCGCGCTCTCCCGCAGCGTCGGCAAGCCGGTGGCGGATATGACCCTGGCCATGAACGCGCTGGCCCAGGGTGACCTTGCCACGCAGATTCCGGCCCGGGGCCGCAAGGATGAAGTCGGCGCCATGGCTGAAGCGGTACAGGTGTTCAAGGAGAACGCTATTGCCGTGAAGCGCCTGGAGGAAGAGCAGGAGGCGCAGAAGAAGCGCGCCGAGGAGGAAAAGAAGGCCTCCATGAGAAAGCTCGCCGATGATTTCCAGGCGAGCGTCGGCGGCATGATCGACAACGTCTCCTCGGCGACGACGGAGCTGCGGTCGACCGCGGAGTCCATGTCGGCGACCGCGGAGGAGACCAACCGCCAGTCGGCGTCGGTGGCCGCGGCCTCCGAGCAGGCCAGCCGCAACGTGCAGACGGTGGCTTCGGCGGCCGAGGAGCTGTCGGCCTCGATCTCCGAGATCAGCCGCCAGGTGAACCAGTCGAGCGACGTGGCCGGCCGCGCCGTGGCCCAGGCCGAGCGCACCAACACACAGGTCGAGGGTCTGGCCGAGGCGGCGCAGAAGATCGGCGACGTGATCAGCCTGATCCAGGACATCGCCGAGCAGA
>NZ_JBBKAH010000020.1:0-2667 GCF_037652055.1 Pelagibius sp. 7325 | reverse complement strand
CTGGACGCACTGGAAGCGCAATCGGTTTACATTCTGCGCGAGGCCTACGCGCGGATCGAGCCCATGGCGATGCTGTGGTCGCTGGGCAAGGATTCGAACGTGATGATCTGGCTGGCGCGCAAGGCCTTCTTCGGGCACGTGCCGTTTCCGGTGATGCACGTGGATACCGGCAAGAAGTTCAAGGAGATGTACGAGTTCCGCGACCGCTATGCGCAGGAGTGGAAGCTGGACTTCAAGCGCGAGACCTGCCCGCCGATCGAGGAGATCGACCCCTCGCTGCCGCCGGCGGCGCGCTCGGCGGCGCGCAAGACCGAGGGCCTGCGCCAGGCCATCGCCAAGCACGAGCTGAAGGCCGTCATCGCCGGCATCCGCCGCGACGAGCAGGCGACCCGCGCCAAGGAGCGCGTGTTCTCGCCGCGCGGCGAGACCGGGGCCTGGGACTTCCGCGACCAGCCGCCCGAGTTCTGGGACCAGTACAAGACCGAGTTCCCGCCGGGCACCCACATCCGCATCCACCCGCTGCTGCACTGGACGGAGCTGGACATCTGGCTCTATACCCGGCGTGAGGGCATTCCCATCGTGCCGCTCTATCTCTCCAAGGACGGCAAGCGCTACCGCTCGCTGGGCGACGAGGACATCACCGCGCCGGTGGCCTCCCAGGCGAGCTCGATCGACGAGATCATCGTCGAGTTGCAGACCACCAATACCTCCGAGCGCGCCGGCCGCGCGATGGACCATGAGCGCGAGGATGCCTTTGAGCATCTGCGCGCCACGGGTTACCTGTAAGGGAGGGGCGACCATGAAGGACGACGGCACCACCACCACCCTGACGGCGGACCAGTTGAAGGGCCAGACCTTGGCAGAGAGTGAAACCTTCGGTGAGCGCGCGCTGCACCGCATCGTGATCGTCGGCCACGTCGACCACGGCAAGTCGACGCTGATCGGGCGCCTGCTGTACGACACCGACTCCCTGCCGCCGGGCAAGGTGGAGGAACTGGAGGCGGTCTCGGCGCGCCGCGGCATGGCGATCGAATGGTCCTTCGTGCTCGACGCCTTCCAGGCCGAGCGCGACCAGGCGGTCACCATCGACACCACCCAGATCTGGTTCAAGACGGCGCTGCGCGACTACGTCATCATCGACGCGCCGGGCCACCGCGAGTTCCTCAAGAACATGGTCAGCGGCGCGGCCAGCGCCGATGCCGCCATCGTCGTGATCGATGCCGCCGAGGGCGTGCGCGAGCAGTCGCGCCGCCATGCCTACCTGCTGCACCTGCTGGGCATCCGCCAGGTCGCGGTGGTGGTCAACAAGATGGACCTGGTCGATTACGACCAGGCGCGCTTCGACGAGGTCTCCAAGGAGATCACCGACTACCTCGCCTCGATCGGCGCCGAGCCGATGTTCATCGTGCCGATCTCGGCGCGCGACGGCGACAACATGGCCAAGCGCTCGCACCGCACGCCGTGGTACGACGGCCCGACGGTGCTCTCGGCCCTCGACGGCTTCCACGGCCATCCCGGCGTCGGCGCCCAGCCGCTGCGCCTGCCGGTGCAGGACGTCTACAAGTTCGATGCCCGCCGCATCCTGGCCGGGCGCATCGAAAGCGGCAGCCTCACGGTCGGCGACACCCTGCTGTTCTCGCCCTCCAACAAGACCGCGCGGGTGCGCTCCCTCGAGGCCTGGCCCGACGACCGCCGGCCCGAGACCGCCGGCCCCGGCGAGTCGGTCGGCATCACCCTCGACGAGCAGCTCTTCGTCGAGCGCGGCGAGATCGCCAGCCACGTCGAGAACCCGCCCAAGCTCAGCACCGTGTTCCAGGCTCGCCTGTTCTGGCTCGGCCACAAGCCGCTCAGCGTCGGCAGCCGCTACAAACTGAAGCTGCTGACCCAGGAGAGCGAGGTCACGGTGCAGTCGATCGAGCGCATCGTCGACACCCAGACCCTCGAACATGCCGCCGGCGACACCGTCGAGCGCAACGCCGTGGCCGAAGTCACCCTGCGCAGCCGCCGGGTGCTCGGTCTCGACGACTACGGCGACCTGCCCAAGACCGGGCGCTTCGTCCTCATCGAGGACTACGATACCGTCGGCGGCGGCGTCCTCTCCATGGAGGGCCTGCCCGACCAGCGCCAGGCCATCGCCGTGAAGTCCACCAACGTCATCTCGGTCGAGCACCGCCTCACCGCCGAGAGCCGCGCCACGCGCAACGGCCACCACGGCGGCGTCTTGTGGTTCACCGGCCTCTCCGGCGCCGGCAAGTCGACCCTGGCCATGGAGGTCGAGCAGCGGCTCTTTGCCAAGGGCTACCAGGTCTACGTGCTGGACGGCGACAACGTGCGCCGCGGCCTCAACGCCAACCTCGGCTTCTCGCCGGAAGACCGCACCGAAAACATCCGCCGCGTCGGCGAGGCGGCCGCCCTCTTTGCCGACTCCGGCATCATCTGCATCACCGCCTTCATCTCGCCCTACCGCGTCGACCGCGACCGCGCCCGCGCCTCGGCTCCCGGGCGCTTCCACGAGATCTACATCAAGGCCGACGTCGAAACCTGCGAGCAGCGCGACCCCAAGGGCCTCTACAAAAAGGCCCGCGCCGGCCAGATCGCCCAGTTCACCGGCGTCTCGGCCCCCTACGAGCCCCCCGAGGCACCCGACCTCGTCGTCGATACCGCCAG
>NZ_JBBKAH010000019.1:0-3467 GCF_037652055.1 Pelagibius sp. 7325 | reverse complement strand
CGACGGATAGGGACCGAACTGTCTCACGACGTTCTGAACCCAGCTCGCGTACCGTTTTAATGGGCGAACAGCCCAACCGTTGGGACCGACTACAGCCCCAGGATGCGATGAGCCGACATCGAGGTGCCAAACCTCCCCGTCGAGGTGGACTCTTGGGGGAGATAAGCCTGTTATCCCCGGGGTAGCTTTTATCCGTTGAGCGATGGCCCTTCCATGCGGAACCACCGGATCACTAAGCCCGACTTTCGTCCCTGCTCGACTTGTAGGTCTCGCAGTCAAGCTCCCTTGTGCCTTTACACTCTGCGAATGATTTCCAACCATTCTGAGGGAACCTTTGGGCGCCTCCGTTACATTTTAGGAGGCGACCGCCCCAGTCAAACTGCCCACCTGACACTGTCTCCCTGCCCGATAAGGGCAGCGGGTTAGAAGGTCAATACAGCCAGGGTAGTATCCCACCGATGCCTCCACCGAAGCTAGCGCTCCGGTTTCCAAGGCTCCTACCTATCCTGTACAAGCTGTACCAACATTCAATATCAGGCTGCAGTAAAGCTCCACGGGGTCTTTCCGTCCTGTCGCGGGTAACCTGCATCTTCACAGGTACTATAATTTCACCGAGTCTCTCGTTGAGACAGTGCCCAGATCGTTGCGCCTTTCGTGCGGGTCGGAACTTACCCGACAAGGAATTTCGCTACCTTAGGACCGTTATAGTTACGGCCGCCGTTTACTGGGGCTTCAATTCGCACCTTCGCTTACGCTAAGCGCTCCTCTTAACCTTCCAGCACCGGGCAGGCGTCAGCCCCTATACTTCGCCTTACGGCTTCGCAGAGACCTGTGTTTTTGCTAAACAGTCGCCTGGGCCTATTCACTGCGGCTTCTCGGGGCTTTAACACCCTAAGAAGCACCCCTTCTCCCGAAGTTACGGGGTCATTTTGCCGAGTTCCTTAACGAGAGTTCTCTCGATCACCTTAGGATTCTCTCCTCGCCTACCTGTGTCGGTTTGCGGTACGGGCACCTCTCACCTCGCTAGAGGCTTTTCTTGGCAGTGTGGAATCAGGAACTTCGCTACTAAATTTCGCTCGCCATCACAGCTCAGCCTTCACGGGAAACGGATTTGCCTATTTCCCAGCCTAACTGCTTGGACGCGGATATCCAATACCGCGCTTACCCTATCCTCCTGCGTCCCCCCATTGCTCAAATGGTGAGGAGGTGGTACAGGAATATCAACCTGTTGTCCATCGCCTACGCCTTTCGGCCTCGGCTTAGGTCCCGACTAACCCTGAGCGGACGAGCCTTCCTCAGGAAACCTTAGGCATTCGGTGGACGGGATTCTCACCCGTCTTTCGCTACTCATACCGGCATTCTCACTTCTAAGCGCTCCACCAGTCCTTCCGGTCTGACTTCACTGCACTTAGAACGCTCTCCTACCACTGTTCGTAAGAACAGTCCGCAGCTTCGGTGATACGTTTAGCCCCGGTACATTTTCGGCGCAGAGTCACTCGACCAGTGAGCTATTACGCACTCTTTAAATGGTGGCTGCTTCTAAGCCAACATCCTGGTTGTCTAAGCAACTCCACATCCTTTTCCACTTAACGTATACTTTGGGACCTTAGCTGGCGGTCTGGGCTGTTTCCCTTTCGACTACGGATCTTATCACTCGCAGTCTGACTCCCAAGGATAAGTCATCGGCATTCGGAGTTTGACTGTATTCGGTAACCCGGTAGGGGCCCCTAGTCCAATCAGTGCTCTACCTCCGAGACACTTACCTTGAGGCTAGCCCTAAAGCTATTTCGGAGAGAACCAGCTATCTCCAGGTTCGATTGGCATTTCACCCCTACCCACACCTCATCCCCGCACTTTTCAACGTGCGTGGGTTCGGGCCTCCATTCAGTGTTACCTGAACTTCACCCTGGACATGGGTAGATCACCTGGTTTCGGGTCTACGACCACGTACTCATGCGCCCTATTCAGACTCGCTTTCGCTGCGGCTCCGCATCTTCTGCTTAACCTTGCACGGGATCGTAACTCGCCGGTTCATTCTACAAAAGGCACGCCATCACCCGTTAACGGGCTCTGACTACTTGTAGGCACACGGTTTCAGGATCTATTTCACTCCCCTTCCGGGGTGCTTTTCACCTTTCCCTCACGGTACTGGTTCACTATCGGTCACTAGGGAGTATTTAGCCTTGGGAGATGGTCCTCCCGGATTCCGACGGAATTTCACGTGTTCCGCCGTACTCAGGATCCACTCTGGAGAGAACAACATTTCAGTTACAGGGCTGTTACCTTCTTTGGCGGGCCTTTCCAGACCTCTTCGCTTATATCGTTCCTTTGTAACTCCGTATAGAGTGTCCTACAACCCCAAGAGGCAAGCCTCTTGGTTTGGGCTGTTCCCGTTTCGCTCGCCGCTACTCAGGGAATCGCATTTGCTTTCTCTTCCTCCGGGTACTTAGATGTTTCAGTTCCCCGGGTATGCCTTCTCATACTCTATGTATTCAAGTATGGATACTACTCCATTACGAGCAGTGGGTTTCCCCATTCGGAAATCTCCGGATCAAAGCTTGCTTACAGCTCCCCGAAGCATATCGGTGTTCGTCCCGTCCTTCATCGGCTCCTAGTGCCAAGGCATCCACCGTGCGCCCTTTCTAACTTAACCATTTCTTACTTTAGAAAGAATCACTATGTGTGATGAACTTTGCATTGCATTCAATGTGAATGTATTACTTATTGTTATCTAGTTTTCAAAGAACAATCCTGTCTCGCTAGAGACATGTTTGAAGGAATGATCCTTCAAAACTAAACAAGACGAAAAACGTACGCTGCTCCATATATCCTTAGAAAGGAGGTGATCCAGCCGCACCTTCCGATACGGCTACCTTGTTACGACTTCACCCCAATCATCTGCCCCACCTTCGGCGGCTGGCTCCATAAAGGTTACCTCACCGACTTCGGGTGTTGCAAACTCTCGTGGTGTGACGGGCGGTGTGTACAAGGCCCGGGAACGTATTCACCGCGGCATGCTGATCCGCGATTACTAGCGATTCCAGCTTCACGCAGTCGAGTTGCAGACTGCGATCCGAACTGAGAACAGATTTGTGGGATTGGCTAAACCTTGCGGTCTCGCAGCCCTTTGTTCTGTCCATTGTAGCACGTGTGTAGCCCAGGTCATAAGGGGCATGATGATTTGACGTCATCCCCACCTTCCTCCGGTTTGTCACCGGCAGTCACCTTAGAGTGCCCAACTAAATGCTGGCAACTAAGATCAAGGGTTGCGCTCGTTGCGGGACTTAACCCAACATCTCACGACACGAGCTGACGACAACCATGCACCACCTGTCACTCTGTCCCCGAAGGGAAAGCCCTATCTCTAGGGTTGTCAGAGGATGTCAAGACCTGGTAAGGTTCTTCGCGTTGCTTCGAATTAAACCACATGCTCCACCGCTTGTGCGGGCCCCCGTCAATTCCTTTGA
>NZ_JBBKAH010000018.1:0-5971 GCF_037652055.1 Pelagibius sp. 7325 | reverse complement strand
CGGCGGCGCGGGCGGTGCGGGCGGTGCCGGTGGCACCGGCGGCAGCGCAACGGCCGGCACGGCGACCGGAACCGGGGGTGCCGGCGGCGTCGGCGGTGCGGCCGGTAACGGCGGCAACGGCGGAATGGCCACGGCGGGTGTCGCCACGGGAACCGGCGGTGCCGGCGGTACCGGCGGCAACGGCGGCGCCGGCGGTGTCGGCAACGGCGGAGCGCTCAGCTCGGGTGCGACCACGGTTGCGGCAGGTGCCGGCACCTTCGGTGGCATCGCCAACATGAATGTCGCTTCGGGCTTCTTCAACGGCGCCCTGGGTGGCGTTTCCGTGGCGGCTCATTCGGCTGTCAGCATCGGCACCGCAGGCGGTGGCGGGGCCCCATAACGGCGAGGAGGAAAACCCATGTTGAAAAACATACTCGCCGGGACCACGGCCCTTGCCCTGGTCATCGCCTTTGCAGCCGGCGCGTCGGCGAACCCGAAGAACAAGTTCGGCGACAACAACACCGCTGAAGCCACCGCGATGGCGAACGCCAACGCCAACGGCGGCAACGCGGGTGCCGGCGGCAATGCCAACGCCAACGGCACGGATGGAACCGGTGGCTTTCCCGGCACCGCTGGTGCCGGTGGCGCCGGAGGTGCCGGCGGCACCTCTTCCGCCTACGCCGAGTCCTTCAACAGCGACATCGAAGTGATCTCCGTGCAGGAGATGACGGCGACCGTCAACGGCGCTCCGATCGTTGTGATCGGCGGCATCGGTGGCGCCGGCGGCAATGGGGCCAACGGCGGTGACGGCGGTGTCGCGGTGGCCGCTTCCGTGGCCTTCGCCGGTAGCGGCGGCGACGGCGGTGACGGCGGTGACGGGGATGACGGCGGCGCCGGTCTCGGTGCGTCCGTCGCCCTCGGCGCTTCCGCGGCCAACGGCGGCGACGGTGACGACGGTGGCGATGGCGGCAGCGGCGGCGCCGGTCTCGGCGCGGGCCTGGCTGCTGCGGCTGGAGCCGACTCCGGCGACAACAGCGCAACCGGCGGCATCGCCAATGCCAACGGGGGTGTGGGAACGACCTCCGGCGGCAACGGTGGTACCGGTGGAACCGGCGGTAACGGCGATGCCGGCACGAACACCGCGAACGGCGGCACGGCCTCCACGGCCGACAACGCCGGAACGGGTGGTGCCGGTGGCGCAGGCGGTGCCGGTGGCGCAGGCGGCATCGGTGGCACAGGCGGTGCCGCCACGGCAGCTGACGGCACCGGAAATGGCGGAGCCGGTGGTGCCGGTGGTGCGGCCGGCAGCGGCGGCGCCGGTGGCATCGCCACGGCCGCGGATGCCACTGCAAACGGTGGCGCCGGCGGTGCCGGTGGTGCTGGTGGCAACGGTGGAATGGGTGCCGGTGGCACGCTTTCGACCGGCGCTGTCGACGTCGCCGTCGGCGGCGGCACGTTTGGGGGCATTGCCAACATCAACGTTTCGTCCGGCTTCTACAATGCGGCGCTGGGCGGCGTTTCCGTGGCGGCTCATTCAGGCGTGAACATCGGCAACTAAGACCGATCGGGACGGTCGGGCGGCGGGGCCTTCAGGCCCCGTCGCCCAGCCTCCCAAGAAAATGCCCCGGCTCTGAGGAGGGCCATGTCATGCAAGCAATGGCAGGAAGAATCCTCACTATCGCGACGGCCTTCATGGCGCTGGCTGCAGTGACATCCGCGACCGACTCGGCTCTGGCCGAGGAGCAAACCGCGCAAGGTGCATTCGCTGCCGTAAGCATTATGGGTGCTGCAGATCTGGATGCACTGCGGGGCCGCGAAGGCGGTCAGACCGTGATCGTCGCGACCGACCAGGAACTTACCGCTTCGGTCATCGGCGGCTCCATTACGGCCGACAACGTGACCACGGGCGGCGTCAGCTTTGGTGAGCGGGCGCTCGATGGCTTTGGCGGCATTGGTGTCTTCAATGTCGTGACCGGCAACAACAATTCGGTGCAGGCCGCCATAGGCGTGACCTTCAATCTTCTCGAGTAACGGCGACCGGCCCGACCCCGGGTGAATGCTGATGAGGGAGGAAGGGAGCCAACGCATGAGGCGCTTGCTCATCGCACTTTGCACCGTCGCCTGCGGCGGGGTGCTCACCACCGCCATCCCCTCCGTTGGCTCGGCCGGGCCAACGGTGATCCAGGGCGCGGGCGGCTCCTTTTCGCTGCCGGTTATGAGTTTGAAGGAGAAGCGCTGGACGAATGTCGTGCGCCAGCAATACGACTTCAGCTGCGGCTCGGCAGCGGTGGCTACCCTTCTGACCTACCACTACGAGAGGCCGATAGAAGAGGCGCGGGTCTTCGAAGAGATGTTCGGACGCGGCGATCAGCGGAAGATTCAGGCCGAAGGCTTTTCAATGCTCGACATGAAGCAGTTCCTGGATCGCCGGGGGCTGCAGTCCGACGGCTTTCGCATGACGCTGGACAAGCTCGCGGATATCGGCGTCCCGGCGATCGTCCTCATCAATACCGGGGGCTACAGACACTTCGTGGTCGTCAAGGGTGTCGAGGCCGAACGCATCCTGGTCGCGGATCCGGCGTTTGGAACCACCATCTGGCCCCGCGACCGTTTCGAAGCCGCCTGGGGCGGCGGGATCGTCCTTGCGGCCCGGGAGGGCATCGATGTGGCGCAGGCGCACTTCGGCGACATACCCGATTGGCAGATCCGCCCAAAGGCGCCGATCGGCCAGGGCGTCGACAGGAGCGGGCTTGCGACCTTCACCCTGACGCTGCCGGGCCGGCACGAGTTTGGGAGGTGACGCCATGGTCCGCTCACGGCGCATCATAGCCTTCATGGTGATGCTCGCTGCAGTCTGCAGCGGCTTCAGCGGCCGCGTTTCAGCGGACGTCGAGGGAGAGTCTGCGGCTGGCGGTCAAGCCTACGCTCACCCGTTCGACGCCATTCCCACGGCCGCCCCGGAACTCCTCGCGGTCATGCGCGGCGGATTGCGGGTGGGCGGGCTCGATATGGAGTTCGCGGCGAATGTGCGGACGCTGGTGAATGGCACCCTCGTCCTGGAAAGCACGACGAACCTGACACCGGGTGGAACGACCACGCAGTCGACCATGCCCACAGTAGGCTTGGATCCCCAGACGCTGAGCTTTGTCAGCGGTCAGGGAGGCGCTCCGTCCGGCGCGCTTCCCGCGACGCTGGCCGGGCTGGGGGGGCAGACGGGGGTCGTGGTCGAGGACCCCAGCGGGCTGACCACCGCGCTTCACAGCGTGACCCGGGAGCAGATTCTCGGCGTGGTGTTCACCTCGGCCAGCAACCAGCAGATCCGTCAGGAGATCAACGTCGAGGTGACCGTCGCGAACTTTGGCCGCTTTCAGGAGAGCGCCCGCAACGCGCTGTTCAACGGCCGTCTTCTGGGAAGCCTCAATTTCGCGCAGTAAAGGAAACTTGGCATGCCGTTGTCGGCTCTTGGATCTCGGGCGTCATAGGGCAGCAGTCTGATTCGGGGGGGAGAGGTTGGCGTTTCACAGCGGTCCGGAACGGTTCCTTCGTGGCGCTGCCGTCTTCGCCCTGGTCGGGGCGGCGGCACCGCCGGCCTTGGCTCAGGACTCGTCCCTTGACCTTGAACTGAAGCTGCTGGAGTTGCAGCGCACGCTTGAGCAGCAGCAGTTGGAGATCCGCGCCCTTCGTGAAGAGCTGTTGCAGTTGCAGCGCGGGCGCGGCCCGGCGGACGACGGTGTCCGCCAGGCCCAGCAGAGCGCGCCGGCGGCAACGCCGCCTCCGCAGCAGGCGCAACCGGCGCAACAGCCGGCCCAACAGCCAGCCCAACAGCCAGTGGGTGAGCCCCCGCCGCAACAGCCGCCGCGGCCCGAGGTCCAGGCCATACCGGAGCTCGGGGGCGTGCTGACGCCCAAGGGCACGCTGGTGCTGGAGCCGTCGGTCCAGTACTCCCATTCGCAGGTCAATCGCTTCACCTTCGTGGGCGTGGAGATCCTCGACACCTTCCTGATCGGCCTGCTGGAGGCACAGGATGCGGACCGGGATCTCTACCAGGCCGCGGTCACCGCGCGCTACGGCATCACCGACAGGCTGGAGGTGGAACTCAAGGTTCCGTACATCTACCGGGACGACCGCATCTCCTTCATTATTCCCCAGGTCGATCCCGATGCGCAGCTGACCCAGGACGTGGACGGGGACGGGATCGGCGACATCGAGTTCGGCCTGCACTACCAGATCAACAGCGGCCTTGATGACTGGCCGATCTTCATCGGCAATCTTCGCTACAAGTCGACCACCGGCAAGGGACCGTTCGATGTCGATCGCGGCGCGAACGGCCTGGAAACCGAGCTCGCCACCGGCTCCGGCTTCCACGCCATCGAGCCAAGCGTCACCATCCTCTATCCGAACGACCCCGTCGTCTTCTTCGGCAACTTCGGCTACCTGTTCCATCTGCCGGATGACGTCGACAAGACCTTCAACGACCAGACCATCGGCGAGGTCGATCCCGGCGATGCCTTTCGCATGAGTCTCGGCATGGCCTATTCGATCAACGAGCGGTCTTCCTTCACGCTCGGCTACAAGCACGATTTCATCGGCGAGACGACGACGGAGGTCAACGGCGTCGAGCTGTCGTCGTCGACCCTCAGCGTGGGTTCCCTGCTGCTCGGCTACAGCTATCAGATCAACAACTACTCCAGTGCCAATCTCAACTTCGAGCTGGGCGTCACGGACGACGCCCCCGACGTTCTCATGACGCTGCGCGTGCCCTTCGTGCTGGACCTGTTTTAGGCGACCGGACCCTGGACCCGAAAATGACAAGGGGACCGCGGCCAGCTGCCCCTTGTTGCCCTAGAGGCCTATTTGCATAGGCCCGCCAAGGGGGCAGACTGTCCATGGGGGCAGCGGTGGTGCTTGGCCGTTGCGATCAGACGTGAAGTCCTGCGAGAAGGTTCCACGATCCGTCGTCTCGGACGTCTCCCGTAGCATATTTCCACAGCAGAAGACGTCCCTGGACGACCGGCCAAAGGAGAGATCCAATGAGTCTCGATGCTGTCGTCGGACAATTGATGCGGAGCGGCCTGTCCCCCACCTCACGGGCGCGGCTTGAACATTCCATGGGAGAAAATGGCCTGGGTGGCTCGGGCGGCCTCGGCGATATTTTGAGCGGCATGCTGGGCGACGGCGCGACAGACGCGTCGGCGGCGGGCGGTGGCGGCGGGCTTCTCGGCGGACTCGGCAACATCCTCTCGGGCAGCAGCGGGGTCGGCGGCCTCAACCGGGGCGAAGTCGGCGGCCTCGGTGCTCTTGCCGGCGCGCTTCTCGGCGGCGGCTCGATGAAAGGGGCGATCGGCGGCGGCGCTATGGCCCTGTTGGGCACCGTGGCCTTATCGGCTTTGCGGAACCGGCAGGCGCCGGGCGAGACCGGACCCGCGGCAACCAGGACAGCCGCGGCCGCGCAGGCCTCCGCAAACCCCAGCCCGCCGCTTTCCAAGGAGGATGTTCGTCAGATGACGGCGCCGGAAACGGCGGAGCTCTGTCTGGTGGGCATGATCGAAGCGGCGAAAGCGGACGGCAAGATCTCAACTGACGAAATCGGCCGCATCACGGGCAAGCTGGAGGAAGGCGGCATCACGGCCGGCGAACAGCGTTTCGTCATGGAGCAGATGAGCAAGCCGGCCGATCCACAGCGCCTGATCGCGGCGATTCCGAATCGCGAGGTGGGAGCCCAGGTCTACGCCGCCGCTCTGCTCGCCATTTCGGCCGACACCGACGCCGAGCGGCAATTTCTCGCCGACCTCGCGCGCGGCAGCAGGCTGGACATCGGCACGGTGCGGGCCCTCCACGCCATCGTCGGCGCGCCGACGATGGCCGCCTGAGACCCGACCAGCACGACAGCGGACCACGGCTGACGATGTTGTTGGCGCCGAGCCGGAATCAAAAAGCCCCGTCGGAGTGACGGGGCTTTTTTTTGTTTGGTTGCGGGGGCAGGATTTGAACC
>NZ_JBBKAH010000017.1:0-20109 GCF_037652055.1 Pelagibius sp. 7325 | reverse complement strand
GGCGCGGTATCGCCGCCCGCCTGCGCCGCCAGGGCGCGGGCGAACCAGGCCGCCAGCAGCCCGGCCAGCGCGGCCAGCGCGGTGGCGCGGCCGAGGCCGGTGCCGGCGTATTCGCGCGCCACCGCCGCGAAGATCCACGCCGGCGACGCGGCCCGGTCGAGATCGGGCGTTCGCAGCACGGCGCTGCGCGACAGCACGGCGGCGAGTTCCGGGGCCGCCGCCAGCGCGCCCGCCAGGGTCGCCGCCGGCAGGGTGACCACCCAGCCCTCGGTGCCCGGCCGGAAGCGGAAGCCGTGCACGCTCATCGGCGCCAGGTTCAGCGCCGCCGCCGGGGCCAGCGGGTGCGCCTTGCCTTCCAGGCTGGCCTCACCCCCGTCGCCGCCGCCTGACTCCGCAGGCGGCTCGATCCAGAAGAACTGGTGCAGGTTGTGATGGCGGTGCGGCGCGATGGTCCAGTCGTGCAGGCTGGCCCGGGCCGGGATGGACTCGCAGTGCAGCACGTCGGGAAACGGCGCGCCGTGCGACCCCTGACGCCCCGGCGCCTCGCCGTAGAGGGCGAAGTTCGGGATGCCCAACTTGGCCATGCCGGGCTCGCCCTGACGATGTTCGATTTGTCCAGAGATTTGTCCGAAGCCTCCCTTCCGCCCGGGCCGCCGCCGGGTCTGTAATGCCTAAAAATAGGCCACGGGGCCGTGAAAGGACAGGTCTTCCGGGATGGATACCCAGGTTGGAATCATCGGGGGCGGCCCCTCGGGCCTGCTGCTCTCGCAGCTCCTGCACCTGAGGGGCATCCAGACGGTGGTGCTGGAGCGCCGCAGCCGCGACTACGTGCTGGGCCGCATCCGCGCCGGCGTGCTGGAACAGGGCTTCCAGGCCCTCATGCGCCGGGCCGAGGTCGCGCAGCGCATGGACCGCGACGGCCAGGTCCACGGCGGCGTGAACATCGCCTACCAGGAAGACCGCCTGCGCATCGACCTGGAGGGCCTGACCGGCGGCAAGACCGTCATGGTCTACGGCCAAACCGAGGTGACGCGCGATCTCTACGCCGCGCGCGACGCCCTGGGCGGCATCGTGATCCACGAGGCCGAGGACGTGACGCCGCACGACCTCGAAAGCGACCAGCCCTACCTGACCTTCACGAAGGACGGCGTGGCGGAGCGCCTCGACTGCGACTTCGTCATCGGCTGCGACGGCTATCACGGCGTCAGCCGCCAGGTGATCCCCGCCGAGGTGCTGAAGACCTTCGAGCGCGTCTATCCCTTCGGCTGGCTGGGCGTGCTGTCGCAGACGCCGCCGGTGAACGAGGAGCTGATCTACGCGCGCCACGACACGGGCTTTGCGCTGTGTTCCCTGCGCGGCCCCGAGCTCAGCCGCTACTACGTGCAGTGCCGCGCCGACGAGAACCCGGACGACTGGTCCGACGCGGATTTCTGGCAGCGCCTGAAAAGCACCATCCCCGCCGAGGTCGCCGCCAGGCTGGTCACCGGCCCCGCGATCGAGAAGAGCGTCGCCCCCTTGCGCAGCTTCGTCGCCGAGCCGATGCGCTGGGGCCGGCTGTTCCTGGCCGGCGACGCCGCGCACATCGTGCCGCCGACCGGCGCCAAGGGCCTCAACCTCGCCGCCTCCGACATCCACTATCTCTCCGAGGCGCTGATCGCCTGGTACGGCGAAGGCGACGAGCGCGGGCTGGAGACCTACTCCGCCCGTGCGCTCAAGCGCATCTGGAAGGCCGAGCGCTTTTCCTGGTGGATGACCCAGCTGCTGCATAAGTTCCCGGAGAACGAGGGCTTCGGCGACCGCATCCAGCGCGCCGAGTTCGACTACCTGATGAGCTCCCGGGCGGCGCAGACCGTGCTGGCCGAGAACTATGTGGGGCTGCCGTACTGATGCACGGGAGACAGCAGCTCGTTCAGCGCGATGGCCACGAGCACCAGCCCGGCAAGGCCGTGCAGCGCGCGCGACAGTCGCTCCAGCAGGGACGCCCGCCCGGCCAGCAGTCGCGCCGCCCAGCCGCGCGCGCAGACCGCGGCGGCGGCGACCAGCGACAGGGTGACGGCGACGCCCGCCATCATTACCACGGCGAACACGAGGCCGGCCTCCGGCACGCCGCGCGCCACGGCGAAGGTCATCACGAACAGCGTGAGCGGACAGGGGATGAGGCCGGCGACGAAACCGAAGGCCGCGCCCTGTTCTCCGTCGTGGCCGTGCGTCATGTCCTTGCGGCGAAAGGCTTGCCAGAGCATCCACACACCGATCAGGCCAAGAACGCCGCGGCTGATGTCCTCCAGCAACGGCGCGCGTCCCGAACTGCCGAGCATCGCCGAGACCACGGGCAGCGACAGCAGCACGATGGAGACGGCCATGGCGACATGGGTGGCCGAGAGAACGAGGGAGATCAGCAGCGCGCGGGCGAGGCCCGCCCGCGACCCGCTCAGGTAAACGGCCAGCACCGCCTTGCTGTGCCCGGGCGTCATCGCGTGGGCGGCACCGAAGACGAGGCCGACGGGCAGGTAGGAGGCGAGCAGCCACCAGTCCCCGGTCTCGGCAAAGACCGTCAGGCGGCCGGCGAAGGCCAGGTAGATGTCGCGCTGAAGATCGAAGAAGAATTGCAGCATGGCCATGGCGTCAACTGAGAACCAGGGCGGCGACGGCCAGGTAGCGGCCGGTCTTCGCAATCGCGACCAGCAGCAGGAAGCTGGCCAGCGGCTCGCGCAGCGCGCCGGCGGCCACGGTCAGCGGATCGCCGAGGAACGGCACCCAGCTCAGCAGCAGACTCCATCTGCCGTAGCGGTGATACCAGCGCGCCGCGCGGTCAAGCTGCGCCGGCTTCACCGGAAACCAGCGGCGGCCGCTGAAGCGCTCGACGCCGCGCCCGAGCAGCCAGTTGACCAGGGCGCCGAGGGTGTTGCCCAGGCTCGCGACCGCCACCAGCAGGGCGACCGGATAGTGGCCGGAGAGGATGAGGCCCGCGAGGCCGGCTTCCGACTGCGCCGGCAGCACCGTCGCCGCAAGAAAGGCGACCAGGAACAGCCCGCCATAGACAGCGAGATCAGCCACGGTGCCGCGCCCTCACCGGCCCTGCGGCCACATGAAATGCAGATCGTCGAAGACGTAGACGTGAGCATGGGCGTGGGCATGGCGCCGGCCGTCCTGGTGCGCGGCGCTCGACCCGTGGGGATGGTCCGGAACGTTCAGCACCGGTGGGTACCCGCCTCCCATCGCCTCGGGCGATCGACGGCCGCAGGATGGCTCTGGTGGCGACGCGGCTCGCTCATGGCTCCATGCTATCCCCCGGGGCAGACATTTGGAACATCTTGCGCGGCGTGCCCCCCTGATCAGACCCTTGACCCGATGCCGCAAAATTCGTTTACATGGTAAACAATAATGAAGCCGCCACAGCGCGGTGACTGGGAGGAAATTCACATGACCAGACTTCGCACGATTCTCGCCGCCGCCGGTGTGGCGGCCGCCGCCGCCTTCGCCGGCGCCAGCCCGGCCCCGGCGCAGGAAGTGACCCTGCGCATCCACCAGTTCCTGCCGCCGCAGGCGCCGGTGCCGAAGAACTTCATCGCCCCCTGGGCCGAGAAGGTCACCCAGGAGTCGAACGGCCGCATCGCCTTCGAGCTCTATCCCTCGATGCAGCTGGGCGGCAAGCCGCCCGCGCTCTACGACCAGGCGCGCGACGGCGTGGTCGACATCATCTGGACGCTGACCGGCTACACGCCGGGCCGCTTCCCCGCCACCGAGGCCTTCGAGCTGCCGTTCATGCCGGCCAGCGCCGAGGCGACC
Organism: Pelagibius sp. 7325; assembly: GCF_037652055.1. Taxonomy (NCBI): domain Bacteria; kingdom Pseudomonadati; phylum Pseudomonadota; class Alphaproteobacteria; order Rhodospirillales; family Rhodovibrionaceae; genus Pelagibius; species Pelagibius sp. 7325. The sequence goes on along the minus strand of NZ_JBBKAH010000017.1, from coordinate 16,320 downwards.
AGCCAGGCCGCCTGGACGTTCTACGAGAAGCACCTGACCGAGGAGTTCAAGGACATCCACCTGATCGCCGTGCACACCCACGGCCCCGGGCTGCTGCACGTGAAGGGCAACGGCGTCGAGAAGCTGGAGGACATGCAGGGCCTGAAGCTGCGCGGCCCGACGCGCCAGGCCAACGCGCTGCTCTCGGCGCTGGGCGCGACGCCGGTCGGCATGCCGGTGCCGGCGATGCCCGAGGCGCTTTCCAAGGGCGTCATCGACGGCACGGTGGTGCCCTGGGAAGTCACCACGCCGCTGAAGGTCGCCGAGCTGGTCGACAGCCACACCTATTTCGCCGGGACGCGCGGGCTCTACACCTCCTTCTTCGTCTTCGCCATGAACAAGGCGAAGTACGAGGCGCTGCCCGACGACCTGAAGGCCGTGCTCGACGCCAACTCCGGCCTGGAAGCCTCCAAGTGGGTCGGCCGCGTGATGGACGAGGGCGACGCCCCCGGCATCGAGGCGGCCAAGAAAGCCGGCAACAAGATGATCCTGCTGGACGAAGCCGAGGTCGAGCGCTGGAAGGCCGCCGCCGAGCCGGTCGTGGCGGCGTGGATCGAGGAGATGAACGGCAAGGGCTACGACGGCGCCGCCCTGGTGGACGACGCCCGGGCCCTCATCGCCGACTACGCCGGCAACAAGTAGCGGCCATGACGGTCCTCGTCGCCGGCGCCGGCATCGGCGGCCTCACCCTGGCGCTCTCGCTCCATCAGGCGGGAGTGCCGGTGACGGTCTTCGAATCCTCGGCGGAGATCAAGCCGCTGGGCGTCGGCATCAACCTGCTGCCCCATGCGGTGCGCGAGCTGGACGAACTGGGCCTGCTCGACCGGCTCGACGCCCTGGGCGTGCGCACCGCGGAGCTGGCCTACTACTCCAAGCGCGGCCAGCTCATCTGGTCGGAGCCGCGCGGCGAGGCCGCCGGCTACCGCTGGCCGCAGTTCTCCGTCCACCGCGGCGCGCTGCAGATGATGCTGCTGGAGGCCGCGCGCGAGCGCCTGGGGCCGCAGGGCATCATCACCGGCCGGCACCTGGACGCCTGGGAGGAAACGGCGGACGGCGTGGCGGCGCAGTTCAGCGACAAGCTGACCGGCGCCGCCGTCACCGCCGCCGGGTCGCTGCTGGTCGGCGCCGACGGCATCCATTCCGCCCTGCGCCGCACGCTCTATCCGGACGAGGGCGCGCCGATCTGGAACGGCGCGATCCTGTGGCGCGGCACCGCAAGGGCGAAGCCCTATCTCACCGGCCGCTCGATGATCATGGCCGGCCACGAGTTCCAGAAGTTCGTCGCCTATCCGATCTCCGCGCCGGACGGTGATGGAAACGCCACCATCAACTTCATCGCCGAGCGCAAGTTCGCCGCCGACCACCAGTGGCGGCGCGAGGACTGGAACCGCCCCGGCGACCTCGCCGACTTCCTGCCGCAGTTCGAGGACTGGCGCTTCGACTGGCTGGACGTGCCGGCCCTCATCCGCGCCGCCGCGGCGGTCTACGAGTATCCCATGGTCGACCGCGATCCCCTGCCGCGCTGGAGCGAGGGGCGCGCGACGCTGCTGGGCGACGCCGCCCACGCGATGTACCCCATCGGCTCCAACGGCGCCTCCCAGGCGATCCTCGACGCGCGCGTGCTGACCCGCGAAATCCTGGCGCACGGCATGACGGCGGAAGCGCTGCAGGCCTACGAGGCCGAGCGGCGACCGGCCACCGCCAAGATCGTGCTGGCCAACCGCCAGAACGGACCGGAGCAGGTGATGCAGCGGGTCGAGGAGCTGGCGCCCGACGGCTTCCGGCGCATCGCCGACGTGATGGCGACCGACGAACTGGAGGAGACCGCGCGGCGCTACAAGCAGCTCGCCGGCTTCGACAAGGACGCCCTCAACAGCCGGCCCTCCATCGTCCCGGCACCCGCTCTCCCTGGGGCCGGCCCAGGCTCCGTCCCATGGGCGTGACCGACAGGAAGGCGCTGCTGCTGGTCCGCACGGGCCTGCTGCACGACGCCTTCGGCCACCTGTTCCGCCGCGCCCACCTGCGCAGCCAGGCGGCCTTCGCGCGCGCCTTCGAGGGCAGCGGGTTGTCGCCGCTGCAGTACGGCATCCTGGAACTGGTTCAGATGAACCCCGGCATCACCCACGGCGAGATCGCCGAGTCCATGGTGACGGCGCCCTCGGTGGTCACCACCGGCATGAAGCCGCTGCTGGAAGACGGTTTCCTGGAGAAGCGCGCGGACGACGTGGACGGTCGCTGCATCGGCTACGTCCTCACGCCGGACGGCGGGGACTTCTTCGTGATGTACAAGGAACGCCTGACAGAGGCCGAGGCCCTGCTGCTGGCGCCGCTGAGCCCGGCGGAGCGGCGCAGCCTGAAACGGCTCTTGCAGCGGCTGGCCCAGGCACCCAGGCTGTAGGTCGCCCTTCGGTCGAGAATACGCGAGAGCCCGGGCCGGAGGCTTTTCGAGAGGGCTGCCGAAATGCCCACCGACGCGGGGCCCATCGACCCGGGGCCCATCGCCCGCATCAGGAAAATCACCGTCTTTGGCGGCAACGGCTTCCTCGGCCGCCGGATCGTCGAGCGGCTGCTCGAACGCGGCCTGCAGGTGCGCATCGCCAGCCGCTCCGCTGCGGCCGGAAAGACGACGTCGGCCGCCGCCGGGAAGCTCTCCGCCATCAGGGCCGACGTGCGCGATGCCGCGTCGGTCGCGGCGGCGGTGGCCGGCGCCGAGGGCGTGGTGAACGCTGTCGGGCTCTATGTCGAGCGTGGCGCGGCGACCTTCCAGGCCATCCACGTCGAGGGCGCGGCAAAGGTTGCCACGGCCTGCGGCCGCGAGGGCGTCGCGCGGCTGGTGCATCTCTCTGGCCTCGGTGCCGACGCCCAGGCGCGCTCGGCCTACGTGCGTTGCCGCGGCGAAGGCGAGGCGGCGGTCCGCGCGGCCTTTCCCCGGGTGAGTGTGTTCAGGCCCAGCGTGATGTTCGCGGCCGACGACGCCTTCCTCACCACGCTGTTGTCGCTGGTGCGGCGGCTGCCGGCGATCCCGCTGTTCGGAAGCGGCGACAAGAGACTGCAGCCGGTCTTCGCCGGGGACGTCGCCGAGGCGGCGGCACAGGTGCTGACCCTGGGTGAGGCGGGAGAGAACGCACCGGCGCCTCTTTATGCACTGGGCGGGCCGCAGATCTACAGCTACCGCCAGATTCTCGAACTGGTGATGGACCACGCCGGGCGGCGGCCGCGCCTCATTCCCGTCCCCTTCGCGGTGTGGGATGCCCTTGCGTTCGCCGCCGGCGCGCTGCCGGCGCCGCCGCTGACCGAAGGCCAGGTGGCGCTGATGAAGCAGGACAACATCGCCCCGCCCGACCTGCCGGGCCTCGAGAGCCTGGGCATACGGCCGACGGCGATATCGGGGGTACTCACGCGAGAGCTTTAACGCAGAATTCTCAGAGTCGAGAATGAACCCGTGGAATTGCCGGGCCACCCGGGCAAACGTCCGAGTGCAGCAGCAGAGCCGACATCCCCAAAGACAGCGTTGAGGTCGCTTCGTGACCCGTAGCGGCAGTTCTCCGACGCCAGCGCCTTGAGCCGCTCGACGATGGAACCGTCGTCCTTCGGCACGGGATGATACGGCTGCACCGAGCGCGCCAGACCCACGATGCGTCAGCTGCGCCGCTCGCTCAGGCCGAGCTCTGCCATCAGAAAGCCTACGGCTTTGTGCTTCGCCATGGGCCTACCAATGTTTTTGCAGCAGCTCCTTCAGCACGCCGATGATCTTCTCTTCGCTAAATCGCTTATGCTTCATGGCTCTTCCTCCTTCATCCATTCAGAAGTGGAAAATTCTAGTTCGCAACGGCCGGTACGGTGCAACCCATCGTATTGCTATGCGCGGCCAGCCCCGGCCATCGCTGAAACAGCCTCTGCGATCGGGGTCGGGCCGCCGGTCACCTCAAGAATGATGCGGCTGACGTCCAGCTGGCGCAGGATCTCCACCACGGTTTCGGCCACGTCGTCACGAGTGATCTCCTCATGAACCTTCGCAAGGCCAAGGTCCACCAGCCCGATGCCGGGATCGTTGTTCAGGGCGGACGGGCGGACGATGACCCAGTCCCGGTCGGTGAGGACGAGTTCACTCTCGGCCTGTTTCTTGGCGACCATGTAGTGCTCGAACTCTTCGCCCATGCGCCGCTCGCGCCAGGCCTCGGGGAAGACCGACACAAGCACTATCCGGCTGACGCCGGCGATCTTGGCGGCCTTTGCCAGCTTGCCGGGGCCTGCACCGTCGATCTGGTCGATGGTCTCGGGCCCGCCTTTTCCGCCGGCCCCTGCCGTAAAGACGGTGGCGTCGTAGCCGCGTATCATCTCGGCGAGTTCCTCGGGCGAGAGCTTGACGATATCACCCAGGGTGGCGGTTATTCCTTCTGTCGCGAAGTCCGCGACCTGGGCCGATCTGCGGACCAGTCCTCCGACGTCATCACCCTGCTCGGCAAGGCGGGTTGCGACACGACGGCCGACGCCGCCCGCAATTCCGACGATGAAAACTTTCATTTGTGATCCTCCTTCTGATCAATTCTGCGGACCGAAAGGCCCGCTGCGAGATCGCACTGCTGTCAGATCAAATAAGAGAATCCCGGCTCACCGCCCAGCGCGCGTGCCGGCGTTTCATTTGAATTGCGCACGAACGGCCAACATACCGCAATAGTCGCAACGTAAGCGTCGCGGTCGGCTCTACAAATCTGCACATGTACGGAAACCGCGCATGAAGGACAGGAAACCGTGATGCTGGCGCTGCGTGACATCGATCTCGCGCTGTTGCCGCTTTATCCGCCCTATGCTCTCGGACCCGAAGATGCGGTGCAGGCAATCACGCTCACGCAGCCGGAGAGTGTCTATATCTACCAGTACAACAGCGTGCTTACCGGCGACGCCTTCGTTGAGCGCATCGGTGGCGCACTGCTGCAGCACAGGGTGGTTGCACCGGATATTCTCTAGGCGAGCAAGAAGTTCCGCCGCTCTGTTTGCGCCTCGCGGGCAGAACCCGGAAATGGAGCGCCGGTTCTTTCCGGCGCCTGCGTTTCACCGCAATCGGCGCAACGCGATCAGGATCAGCATCGGCTAGCCTGCTGCTACGGCTCCAACCTGACGAAATACCGAATCCGACCCAAGCGCCGCACCATCCGGAAACGCGGTCCCATACTGAAACAGGACGCGGCTGCCGATCCGGGGCTGCGCTGTGAGGTGAACCGACGGCGATTTCAACGCCGCTCAACATCCACCCTTCTGAAAAAGGATTACCAGATGAAAGTTCTGATCGTTCTGACCTCACACCACGCCCTCGGCGATACCGGCAAGAAGACAGGTTTCTGGCTCGAAGAGCTTGCAGCGCCTTACTACGTGTTCAAGAACGCAGGCGCAAACATCACCCTGGCGTCGCCCAAGGGCGGGCAGGCTCCTCTCGACCCCGTGAGCAACGACCCCGCGTACCAGACCGAGAGCACCCGCCGATTCGAGGCAGACGCCGAGGCCACTGCGGCGCTTGCCAGCACCGTGAAATTGTCGCACGTGTCGGCGGACGACTTCGACACGGTATTCTATCCCGGCGGTCACGGGCCGATGTGGGACCTGGCCGAGGATCGCACCTCGATCGCGCTGATCGAGGCGTTCTGGAAAGCGGACAGGCCCATCGGTTTCGTTTGCCACGGTCCTGCAGCGCTTCGCCATGCAGTCAAGGCGGACGGCGCACCGCTGGTGGAGGGACTGGCGCTCACCTGCTGGACCAACTCCGAGGAGGATGCCGTGGGTCTGAGCGATGTCGTGCCCTTCCTGCTTGAGACCGAGATGCGCAAGCTGGGCGGTCAGTTCGAGCGAACCGACGACTGGGGCGTCCACGTCGTCACCGACGGGCTTCTGACGACCGGGCAGAATCCCGCCTCTTCCGCGTCCGCGGCCAGCCGGCTGCTGGAGCAGTTCGCCACGGTCGACAGTTGAACCGGCGACCGTGTTCCATGCAACCGACACTTCCAAGGGACCTGCCCATCCAAGGGACCTGCCCATGACCAGCTCGACCGCACCGCCTCGGCCCTCTACTCCCTTGGGGAGTGCAGGGCCGCACAAGGGTGCATCCCCGCAGCCCGGCATGATCCTATGGGAGGATCGCCTTCTGCCGGCCCCTGCCAGAAACGGTGTGAGCAACAGCATCACGAGGGGCACGCCAGACAGCATCCAGAGCGGGAGTTGCATGCCGTGACACGATGATCCAGGCCGCGATGGCGGGCAGGCCGGGCAGGCCGGGCAGGACTCAGACCCCGGCGCCGACGCGCCAGGTTTCCGCCATGCTGGCCAATGGCCCGGTCAGAGCTGCCGACGGCGTGGCGCCAAGGCAGAGCGATATGGCGTACAGGCCCACGATCAGCGTCACCCGATGCGGGAAGTTGCTCTTGACGAAGCCACCGATCAGCGCACCTGCTACGGCGATGCCCGCGCCGACGGCCGAGGCCGTTAGGAACAGCATCACACTGCTGTCGATCAGGGCCCGCGCGGCCGTGGCGATGGTTATCAGCAGGATGGCCGCGATGATGGAAGCTCGCTCTTTTTCGCTCCATAGCTCGCGGCGGCTGCGACCAACTCTGCCGGGCGGAGGTGAGGCCGATGCACCCTTCTGAGAAGCGCAGTAGAGGTGTTTTCAAGCGCCTTGCGACAGGTTGAGCGTAATTCCGCTGGCCGGATTTGCGAGTTTTCGTCGTTCGAATGTGACCTGACCGGGTGTGGAGAGCCGTCCTTGTGCAGCCCTTGTCCGGGTTCGGGAGATCGGATCGGCTTTAAGCTCTCAACCATTGGAAGTGGACCTCGCGCTTCTCGACGACGACGACAGAGCGCGGGCGCTTGCCGGCCGGCTCGGTGGCCTTCATCGATTTTCGGCGTCTGTCTTCATGCCGTGCAAGCGTTCCGCTGGGTAACTTTCCGGGTTAGATGCGGGAGAAGAGGTCCCCTCCTGGCACCCCGCGGCCCCCGCCTCCGGGGCTGCAGTTTGGTCGACTCCTTGGCCGTAAGCCGACATAGATTGGCTGCGATCGGCTGCGAATCTCCGATCGTCAGCTTCGCTCGTTTCAGGCTGGGCTGCCTGACATCATCATTGCTGCACCTTTACGAAATCGCTGCGCTTCCCGCGGCACTCAGTCACATCGACCGCGACCCTGGATACGCAGGAACCGCGAATGGTCCGCCTCCCGCCGCCGAGCGAGCGGCAAGCATCAGCCTTTCTCATTGCCCCAAGGTCCAACTATCGCCTCGTCGGTTCTGCGTGATAGGGCTCGAGGAGCGTTTCTCTCGTCTGCGTGGCGAGCCGCGCGAGCATGTCGGCGTTATGCGATCTCGGGAGACCAGACTGATGCAAAAGCTCGTATCTGCCGCGCTCATTCTTGCTACAACCTGTGTCTCAGTCCCGGCCATGGCGCAGGATGAGTCGGTCTGGCCCGAAGCGTCGACCCCGTCGGTGCTGCCGCGGCCCGATTTTCATTTCCCCGGCGATGTCGGCCGCAGCGTCGAGGATTCCGACCCGGCGCAGTTCCCGCAACCGGTGCAGGCACCTGAGGGCGCGCCGAACGTCGTGCTGATCCTGCTCGACGACGCGGGCTACGGCCAGTTCGCGACCTTCGGCGGCGGCATCACCTCTCCGACGATGGACGCCCTGGCGACCGAGGGGTTGCGGTACACCCGTTTCCACACGACCGCGCTCTGCTCGCCCACGCGCGCTGCGCTGATCACCGGACGCAATCATCATTCGGTCGGGACGGGCGTCATCGGCGAAGCCGCGACCGGATATGACGGCTACACCTCGATCATTCCGAAAAGTGCCGGGACGATCGGCGAGGTCTTGCGGCAGAACGGCTACATGACCGCCTGGATCGGCAAGAACCACAACACGCCAGCCTGGGAAGGCAGCGCCGCCGGCCCCTTCGACCGCTGGGTCAACGGCCTCGGCTTCGACTACTTCTACGGCTTCAACGCCGGTGACATGAACCATTGGAACCCGATTCTCTACGAGAACCGGAACCTCGTGCCAACATCGGAAGATCCCGACTACTATCTGACGACCGACTTCGCCGACAAGGCCATCGCCTGGGTCCGCAAGGTCAAGTCGATCTCGCCCGACCGGCCCTTCTTCCTCTATGTCGCGACGGGCGCCACCCATTCGCCGCACCAGGTGCCGGCCGAATGGATCAAGCCGTTCGAGGGCCAGTTCGATGCGGGCTGGGACGCCTACCGCGAGCACACGCTGGCGCGGCAGAAGGAGCTTGGCGTCGTGCCGCAGAACACCGACCTGACGGTCCGCTCCGAGGGGCTGCCGGCCTGGGACTCGCTCAACGACGATCAGAAGCGGCTGTATGCCCGGATGATGGAAGTCTTCGCCGGCTTCGGCGCCAACGTCGACCACGAGATGGGCCGCATCGTCGAAGCGGTGAAGGCGCTGCCCGGGGCCGAGAACACCATCTTCATCTACATCGCCGGCGACAACGGCTCGAGCGCCGAGGGCGGATTGGAGGGCTCGACCAACGAGAACCTGTTCTTCAACGGCTTTCCCGAGACCTGGCAGGAGAACATAAAGGTCATCGACGAGCTGGGCGGGCCGAAGCACTTCAATCATTTTCCCTCCGCCTGGGCGCACGCCATGGACACGCCGTTCCAGTGGACCAAGCAGGTGGCGAGCCACTTCGGCGGCACCCGCAACCCGATGATCATCTCGTGGCCCGAAAAGATCAGGGACGCCGGGGGCCTGCGCCACCAGTTCGTGCACACGATCGACATCGTGCCCACGCTCTATGAGGTCATCGGCATCACCCCGCCGCAGGAACTGAACGGCGTGCACCAGAAGCCGATCGAGGGCGCGAGCTTCGCCGCCAGCCTGCTCGACGCGGAGGCTCCGGAGCACCGGACCAAGCAGTACTTCGAGCTTCTCGGCAATCGCGGCATGTACCAGGACGGCTGGATGGCGTCGGCACCGGCCTCCGCCCCGTGGATCTCGATCCGGGAAGCCTACGATCCCGACAAGCAGAAATGGGAGCTGTACAACATCGACGAGGACTTTTCCCAGGCGCGCGACCTGGCGTCCGCAAACCCGGAGAAGCTTCGTCAGCTCCGCGATCTCTGGTGGGCCGAGGCGGCACGCTACGACGTGCTGCCGCTCGACGGCCGCGCCGTGGAGCGGCTGAACGCCGAGGCGATGGGACGGCCGGTCCTGTCCGGCGACGCGACCACCTTCACTTATTATCCCGGCCAGGTCGGCCTGGCAGCCGACGCGTCGCCGCGCGTCCTCAACAAATCCTGGACGATCACCGCCAGGATCGAAGTGCCCGACGGCGGCGCCGACGGCATGATCGTGACCCAGGGCGGGCTGGTCGGCGGCTATGGGCTGTACCTGCGCGACGGGCGGCCCACGTTCGTTTACAACTACCTGGCGCTCGACCGGCCGACGATCGCCGGTGCCGATCCCCTGCCGGCCGGCAAAGCGGAACTCGAGGTCGACTTCGACTACCACGGAGCGGCCGGCGAGGTCGGCAAGGGAGCCACGGTGACGCTCAAGGTCAACGGCGCCGAAGTGGCCGGCGGCGAACTCGAGAACACGATCCCGATCCAGATGTCGCTTGGGGAAGGTCTCGATGTCGGCATGGACGTTGGCTCGGCCGTCGACTTCACCTACAAGCCACCGTTTCCGTTCACCGGCTCGATCGAGAGCGTGACCGTCGCACTCAGGTAGAGGCCTCGCAGAGCGCTCCTGGCGCAGCCGGCGGCCCCGATGAAGCCGGACAACATCGTCGCGCCTCGCTGGAAGCTTATAGGCCGTGCGTCTCCCGGATCATCTCGGCGGCCCGCTCGCCGATGACGGCGCAGGGCGCTTGCGTATTCCCGGTCGTGACCCTCGGCATGATCGAGCCGTCGGCCACCCGCAGCGCGTCTACGCCGTAGACCTTGAGTGCGCCGTCCACGACCGACATCGCGTCGCGACCCATTTTAGCGGTGCAGCTCTGGTGCCAGTACGTCACCGCGGCATCGCGGATGTAGCGATCGAGTGCATCGCCTTTCAGGTTCCCCGGCATCGCTTCGCCGCGCACGAAGGGGTGGAAGGCCTGCGCATTGCCCATCTCGCGGCAGAGTTCCACGCAGGCCGTCGCCGTCGTCACGTCTCTGGAATCGGACAGGAAGTTTGCCTCGATGATCAGCGGATCGGCCGGATCGGCGCTCTGAAGGCGCAGACGCCCCCTGCTCTCAGGACGCGCGAGCCCCGCAAACATCGTCCACCCGTGGGCCGGCACGCCCCGCGCGGCCGTCCGCTCGCTCGGCACCGGAAACTCGACCTGGCAGAACAGCAAATCCGGCGCATGCATTTCGGGCCGACTTTTCCAGTACATGGTCGCTTCGCTGCCGCTGTTTCGCGGTGCCAGCGGTTCTGAGAGTTCCCAGGTACAGCCGAAGGAAACATGGTCCTGCAGGTTCCGTCCGACGCCGGGGAGGTTCTCAACGACAGAGACCCCGAAGGTCTCCAGCTCCGCGCGATCGCCAATGCCTGAATGCATCAAGACCTTGGGGGTTTGAATCGCACCCAATGACAGCACGACTTCCATACGGGCGCCAATGACCATAGGCTTCCCGTCGTGCACAAGCTCAATGCCCGTCGCCCGACGACCCTGAAAGACGACCCGGCGCACGAGCGCCTCGGTGAGAACCGTCAGGTTCGGCCGATCGAGCCAGGGATGGACATAGGCCCGATAAAGGGAACGACGCCGCCCGTTTTGCACCAGCAGATCGGTGATGGCGGCGCCGCCGGCCCGCTCCATCATGGGTCCGTTGGGATGGTCAAACACGGGGATGTCGAGCTCGCGCGCGGCATCCAACATGGCAAGCGCGATCGGACTCGGAGATGGCGCCGGCTGTACCCAAAGCGGCCCCCCGGTTCCGCGGAACTTCGGGTCGGGCGCGCCCTGCCAGTTCTCGATCCGGCGATAAATCCCGAGGGCACTCTCATAGCCCCATCGGGAGTCTCCCGCTTCCGACGCGAAGTGCTCCCAGTCGCTTCTATGGCCCCGGGCCCAAACCATGACATTGATGCTCGATCCGCCGCCGAGGCCTTTGCCCATGGACATCGGGATTTCGCGCCCGTCGAGGTGGGGATTGGGCTGCGCCCTGAAGCCCCAATCGCGATTGCTGCCGAGATTGCTGGGCCACAAGGCCGGATCCAGGACAGCCTCGGATTCATCGGAGCCGCCCGCCTCGAGCAGCAAGACCTGCACGTCGGCGTTCTCCGCCAGCCGCCGGGCAACCACGGAACCGGAGGATCCGGCGCCACACACAATGAGGTCGTAACTGGGCTGAAGCGCCGACGTCAGCCGCGCCTGGTTCTCACGCGCACGCACCGCGAAGTCTGGGTCATTCTGCCGGGCACGATCGTCCATGATTTCACATTCCTCGTAGAGAACAGGGGGGCTCGCCCGCATCGACCGCCTGGCGGGCCGGCGGTTCGAGAATCCAGAGCGCGGTCAGCGGTCAGCGGGCGGCGGCCAGCGACGCCGTGCGCGCCGCAGCATCGATCACATCGGCCACCGCGCGCGGTTGCGTGAAGAACAGAACGTGGCTCGCCTCGATTTCCGTGATCCCGGCACCGATGCGCTCGGCCTGCTGCCTCAGCAAGCGCGGATCGATCGCACGATCCTGCGTCGCGACAACCGCCCAGCTGGGCTTTGTGCGCCATGCCGCCTGCGTGAGCCGCGTGCCGAAGATCGCCATGTTGATCGGCACTTGCGAGTCGCGCAGGAAGGCCGCGTCAGCATCGGCAGTGTCGCCGGCGAATCCAGCCTTGAAGAGGTCCATGTTGACGAAGCCGAAGCCGTCGGGCCCGGTTTCGATAACGAACTCGGCAGGCGCCGGAATGTCGGCGAACTGATCACCCGTACTCTCACCAACATCGGGGGCGAGCGCAGAGACGTAGACCAGACCCGCCACGATCGGATCGATGCCGGCTTCGGTAATGACGGCGCCGCCGTAGGAATGACCGACGAGAATACTCGGCCCGTCCTGCCGCGCCAGGATCCGGCGCGTGGCGTTCACATCGTCTTCGAACGAGGTGAGCGGGTTCTGCACGATGGTGACGCGGTAGCCGCGCGCAGTCAGTTCGTCGTAAACGCCGCGCCAGCCCGCGCCGTCGGCAAAGGCGCCGTGAACGAGCACGACGTTTCGTACCGCCTGATTGTCCGGGATGCGTGCGATCGGCTCGGCTTGTGCGTGGCCCGCGACAGCGGCGACCACCGCTGCAGCGACGATGGTGCTGCGGATGAGGGAGATCATGATTTTTTGCTTTCTGATTCAAGGGCAGGTGCGGAGGTGTCTCCTCACGCGGTTGGTATCGTGCCGCCATCAATGACGTATTCTGCGCCGGTAATGGTGGCCGCACGGTCGGAAGCGAGAAACGCGACGAGGTTTGCGACTTCTTCCGGTGTCGACGGGCGTCCGATCGGAATGCCGCCAAGAGATTTCATGATCATCTCCTTGCCGCCTTCAAGATCGGTGCCGGCGTCCTTTGCGAGCCGTTCAGCCAGACGGATGGAGGCTTCGGTCTCGATCCAGCCCGGCGACACGCGCACCACGCGCACGCCTTTGGGCGAAACCTCCTTCGAGAGACTCTTGCTGTAGGTGGAAAGTGCCGCTTTCGCGGCTGCGTAGGCGGTCGTCGCCTCCGGCAGCGGCAGGGTGCTTTGTATCGAGGTCACGTGGATGACAACGCCACGGCGCCGCTCGACCATGGCGGGCACCAGCGCGCGGTCCAGGCGCACGGCGGGCATCAGGTTCAAGTCCAGCTCCTTTGCCCATTCGGCGTCGCTCAGCGCGCCAAAGCCCCCCGCCGGCGCGGACGAGCCGCCCAGCATGTGCACCAGAATGTCGATGTCGCCGAGGCGTTCGCGCGCGGCAGCGGCAAGGTCGGCGCAGCCTTGCGCCGTTGCAAGATCAGCGGCGACGAACATGGCATCGGGCATCGCGGCCGGCCGTGACCGCGCGACCGTCAGAACGCGCGCCCCGAGTTCCCGAAACAGCGCAACGGTCGCGGCGCCGGCGCCGCGGGTACCCGAAGTGACGAGCACAGCTTTGTCCTGCAGCTGGAGAAAGCCGCTCATACGCCGATCTCCAGCGCCGCGACCCGCCCGTCCTGGACCTGGAAGGTGAAGGTGAGAAGGGCGGGGCTGCTCGGGAACCGTCCGCTCACCCTCGCGCGGACAACCGTGAGGCCGGACTCCTCCAGGATCTCGCACGGCTCGGCCGTGTGCTGATACTGCGCCTTGGCGGTTCGCCACCAAGCCTCGATGGCGGCATGACCGACATGCGTCTTGCCTTCGTCCTTGACGACGGCATCAGGCGCGAACGCGCCGATGGGAGCAGCGGCGGCGGGCCTTTCTGCGTCGAAAAAGGTTTGAACGGGTGTTGGCAGTTCCATGACCGTCTCTCTGCTGAGTGTGACCTGCCCTGGAGATCTAAGCCTGGACAGAAATCCAGAAAAGAGGGATAAATCGGGATGCGTTATCACGTTTTGTTGAATAAAAGAGGCGATGTACCGGCCTGCCCTTAGCGACCTCGACGCCGTCGTCGCCATTGCCCGTGGGGGTTCATTTCGCGGCGCGGCTCTGGCCCTCGGCATGTCGACGACGGCGCTGAGCAACGCCGTCGCGAAGCTGGAGGCGAAGCTCGGGGTGCGTCTGTTCAACAGAACGACGCGCAGCGTCTCTCTGACTGACGCCGGCCGCCTCTTCGTGGAACAGGTGACGCCGGCTCTGCAGGACATCCATGGCGCCATGGACGCCGTCCGTTCGCAGCAGGCGAGCCCGTCCGGAACCTTGCGCATCAATGCTTTCGCTGCGGGCGCGCGGGAGATTATCTCGCCGCTGGTCCTGGGGTTCCTGCGTCGCCATCCCGAGGTGCATATCGACCTGGTGACCGAGGGCCGGCTGGTCGACATCGTCGCCGAAGGCTTCGATCTGGGCGTGCGCCGGGCGGACCTCGTGCCCGCCGACATGATCGCGGTCTCGCTTGGCCGGCCGCAACGCTATGCCGTCGTCGCCTCACCAGGCTATTTCGAGAAACATGGGAAGCCCCGCACGCCGGCGGATCTCGTCAAGCATCGATGCATTCGCGTTCGCTTGCCGAACGGGGCGCTGTTCAGGTGGCATTTCGAGAAGCGCGGGGAAACGGCACAAATCGACGTGACCGGGCCGATCACCTTGGACGAATCCAGTCTGGCGCGCGCGGCCGTGCTGGACGGCACGGGCATCGGGTTGTTCATGGAACAGGATGTGCGTGACGATGTGGCGGCCGGGCGCCTCACGCGCGTGCTCGACGACTGGACACCGCCGCTTGCAGATCTTTGTCTCTACTATCCAGGCCGGCGCAATCCTTCAGCCGCGCTCAAGGCGTTTGTCGGTCTCGCCCGCGAACTCAGCAAGAAGGCGAAAGCATAGTCGGTCGCTCGGAAGATCGCCACGGACCGCGCCCGGTCTCCAGGGAGACCCCCTGCACGTATTGATCTAAATCAATACTCTTTTTGATTAATCGTCCGTCAAAGATTACCAGGATAGTTTTTGCGGATCGAGGAGCCTCGCTTCCCAAGCGGGAGCTGCGACGCCGCCGGTGCCGCGCCCGACGCACGAGCCTGATTCCCGAACCAAGTTTGACAGATTGCAATTCGGTCCGCGCCCGCGGTCCGTCAGCGAAGAAGGCCGTCTACCATGTCATTTCTCGACAACATGAAAGTCGCCACGAAGGTCGCGCTCAGCTCGGGCTCGATCCTGGCGCTGCTGCTGGTTTCCGCCGGCATCTCGGTCTGGGGACTGAGCTCGGCAAAAAGCAATTTCTCCGACTACCGCTCGCTGGCCCGCCAGACCAAAGGCGCGGCGGAAGCGCAGGCGGAGCTGCTGTCCGCGCGCATCCGGGTGAAGGACTTCATCCTGACCGGCAGCGAAGAGGCCGTGCAGCTGGTCAACCAGCGGGTTGAATCGTCCCGGGCTTCCCTGGCGGCCGCCCTGCAGCTGTTCACCGAGCCGGCCCAGGTGACTCTGGTCCAGAAGACGGCCGAGGAACTGGAGAAGTACCACGCGACTTTCGGCTCACTGATCCCGCTGCGCAACGAGCGCAATCGGCTGGTGGAGGTGCTGAACAGCGTCGGCCCGGACGCCGAGCGTCTGCTGACCGGCATCATGCAGGGCGCCGAAAGTGAAGGCAACGCGGCCGCCGTCTTCAGCGCCGGCATGGCCGAGCGCAACCTGCTGCTGGCGCGCCTCTACGCCAACCGCTTCCTGGTCGAGAACGCCCAGGAGCAGACCGACCGCGTCGCTTCGGAGTTTGCCGAGCTGCGCGAAAACCATCAGGCCCTGCTGCGCAACCTCGTTTCCTCCAGCAGCCGCTCGCAGGCGCAGGACTTCATGGCCCTGGTCGAGGCCTACGAGGCGGCCTTTGCCGAGGTCTCCAAGGTGATCTTCCAGCGCAACGGCATCATCGCTGAGACACTCGATCCGCTCGGCCGCCAGGCCGCGAAGGACCTCGAGGAGCTGCAGACGGCGGCCGTCGCCGCGCAGGACACTCTCGGCCCGCTGGCCGCCGCCGAGATCGACAGCGCCCTGTGGATCGGCGTCGCCAGCGCCCTCATCGCTCTGGTGCTCGGCCTGGTGCTCTCCGTGCTGGTCGGCCGCGGCATCTCCAAGCCGGTGATCGCCATGACCGCCGCGATGGAGAAGCTGGCCGGCGGCGACAAAACGACCGAAATCCCGGCCCAGGGCCGCAAGGATGAGGTCGGCCTGATGGCCGCCGCGGTGCAGGTGTTCAAGGAGAACATGATCAAGGCCGAACAGCTGGCCGCCGAGCAGGAAAAAGGCCGCAAGGCGCGCGAGGAGCGGGCCCAAAAGGTCGACCAGCTGACCAAGGACTTCGACCAGACGATCTCCGGCGTCCTGGGCCTGCTGGCCTCGGCGACGACGGAGCTGCAGTCGACCGCGGAGTCCATGTCGGCGACCGCGGAGGAAACCAACCGGCAGTCGTCGGCCGTCGCCGCCGCCTCCGAGGAGGCCAGCCGCAACGTGCAGACGGTAGCTTCGGCGGCCGAGGAGCTGTCCGCCTCGATCTCCGAGATCAGCCGCCAGGTGAACCAGTCGAGCGACGTAGCCGGCCGCGCCGTGGCCCAGGCCGAGCGCACCAACACACAGGTCGAGGGTTTGGCCGAGGCGGCGCAGAAGATCGGCGACGTGATCAGCCTGATCCAGGACATCGCCGAGCAGA
>NZ_JBBKAH010000016.1:0-28044 GCF_037652055.1 Pelagibius sp. 7325 | reverse complement strand
GCTCGCCAAGCAGTCCGACGACCTGAAGGTCGCCGTCGAGAAGTTCCTCAGCGCCGTCCGCGCAGCCTGACCAAACACTGTTTCGCGATCGATGGCGGCGGGCTTTCCGCCGCCATCGCCTTTTGCGGCAGCCGCCGCCGATCGGCAGGCTGCCGTCCCGGGCGCGGTTCCCTGGTGTGGCCGCCTGTGCTAAGACCGGCCGAGACCACGGTAACCAGGGAGGCCGCAGATGACCGGCCCGCATGAGAAATCCGCGCATGAGAAGACCGGGCATAAGAAGACCGGGCATCCGACGATGACCGACGTGCTGGCCGCGCGCCGGCGCATCGCAGGGCTGGTGCGCCGCACGCCGCTCAATCCCTCGCCCAGCCTCAGCGCACGCCACGGCCAGCCGGTGCACCTGAAGTGCGAGCACCAGCAGACGACGGGGGCCTTCAAGCTGCGCGGCGCCACCAACGCGGTGCTGTCGCTGCCGCCGGAGCTGCGCGCGCGCGGCGTCACCGCCGCCTCGACCGGCAACCACGGCCGCGGCCTGGCCCACGCGGCCAGGCAGGCGGGCGCGCGCTGCATCGTCTGCATGTCGGCCCTGGTACCCGCCAACAAGGTGGCCGCCATCGAGGCCCTGGGCGCCGAGGCGCGCATTGTCGGCCTGTCGCAGGACGACGCCCAGGTCGAGGTCGACCGCCTGGTCGCCGAGGAGGGCATGGTCGCGCTGCCGCCCTTCGACCACCCGGACATCATCGCCGGCCAGGGCACCCTGGGCCTGGAGATGCTGGAGGACCTGCCCGAGGCCGACACCCTGGTGGTGCCGCTGTCCGGCGGCGGCCTGATCGCCGGCATCGCACTGGCGGCCAAGACCCTGAAGCCGGGCCTGCGCATCGTCGGCGTCTCCCAGCAGCGGGGGCCGGCCATGCACGACAGCCTCAAGGCCGGGCATCCGGTGCCGGTCGAGGAACTGCCGACGCTGGCGGACTCCCTGGGCGGCGGCATCGGCCTGAAAAATATTCACACCTACGCCCTGGTGCACGACCTGGTGGACGAGGTCATCCTGGTAAGCGAGGAAGAAATCGCGGGCGCCATCCGTCATGCCTACATCGAGGAGCGACAGATCGTCGAGGGCGGCGCCGCGGTCGGCATCGCGGCGCTGCTGCAAGCGCCGCGGCCCCAATCTTCAAGCTGCTGGGGAACCACCATCATCCTGCTGAGCGGCGGCAACATCGACATGGGCCTGCATGCCCGCATCGTCGCCGGCGAGAACCCCGACCTGTTGGCGGAATACCAGGCGCAACAGAGGAGCGCGCAAGAGAAAGCGGCACGCCATGCCTGAGATCAGCCTGCTGAGCGAAAGCGATCTGCGCGGCCTGCTGACGCTGGACCGCGACATCATCGCCTGCGTCGCGGACGCCTTCGAAGCTCTGGCGACCAAGCCGGTGGTGATGCCGCCGATCCTGCATCTGGAGATCGCCGATGCCAACGGCGAGATCGACGTGAAGACCGCCTACGTGCCGGGCCTCGACAGGCTGGCGATGAAGATGAGCCCCGGCTTTTTCGACAACCCGAAGATCGGCCTGCCCAGCCTGAACGGCCTGATGGTGGTGTTCAGCAGCAAGACCGGCCTGGTCGAGGCCATCCTGCTGGACAACGGCTATCTCACCGACCTGCGCACGGCAGCCGCCGGCGGCGTCGCCGCCGACACCCTGGCCCGCCAGGACGCAACCAAGGTCGGCATCGTCGGCGCCGGGGTGCAGGCGCGCCTGCAGCTGCAGGCGATCAGCCTGGTGCGGCCGCTGGAGCGCGCGCTGGTCTGGGCGCGCGA
Source organism: Pelagibius sp. 7325 (assembly GCF_037652055.1). Classification (NCBI taxonomy): domain Bacteria; kingdom Pseudomonadati; phylum Pseudomonadota; class Alphaproteobacteria; order Rhodospirillales; family Rhodovibrionaceae; genus Pelagibius; species Pelagibius sp. 7325. The sequence continues at coordinate 26,228 of NZ_JBBKAH010000016.1, read as the reverse complement.
CGGCGGCAACGCCGAGGCCTGCGCGCAGGAAATGACCGACGCGCTGGGCGTCCCCGTCCACATGGCCGAGGACATCGGCAAACTGACCGCCGAGAGCGACATCGTTGTCACCACGACGCCCGCCAACAGGCCGCTGATCGAAGCCGCGCAGCTGCACCCCGGCCTGACGGTGATCGCCATGGGCTCCGACGCGCCCTACAAGAACGAGATCGCGCCGGCGGCGCTCACCGCCGCCGACGGCTACTTCTGCGACCGCCTCTCCCAGGTGCGCCTGGTCGGCGAGCTGCACCACGCGATCGATGCCGGCGCCGTCGACGCCCATGCGGACTTCCCCGAACTGGGCCAGGTGATCGCCGGCCAGAAGCCGGGGCGCGCGGACGATACCCAGTGCCTGCTCTGCGACCTCACCGGCACCGGCGTGCAGGACACCGCCATCGCCGCCCTGGCCGTCGCCCGGGCCCGCACGGCGGGCGCCGGGACGCGGTTCACGTCCTAGGGGGTCGACCTCTCACCCCGCTCTCCGCCTGGAACAATGCCCCCGCCTGCGCCGTTCTCCTCTGCAAAAGGAGCAAGGCAATGGCTGAAAGCAACACACCATTATCCCGCGAGCTCTATTTCTCCCGCGACCGGACGTTCCATGGCTTCGTGCACATGTCGGCGTGGTTCGCGATCCACATCATCATAATCCTCGCGGGTCTGTACTTCCTGGGCGTCCAGAACCTGGCGACCTTCGGCATCTTCCTCATCGCGGCGGGGGTCGTCGCGCTCGGCTACGGCGCCGCGACGACGCCACGGGCCGTGGCGAAGGCCAGCGAAAAGCAGCCGAAGGAGAACCGCCCCCGCAGCTGACCAGCGCGGAGCTTTGGCGCCGAGTCTCGCGCTTGACAAACTTGGACGGTCGTCCTATTTTTTTCGGCGATCATTTGGACAAGCGTCCTAAATCGGAAGAAAGGACGGCGTCTTGGGCGACAAGGCGACCCGGGAACAGATCGTCGCGGCGGCTGACGGGCTGTTCTACCGGCAGGGTTTCGCGCACACATCCTTTACCGACATCGCCGAGGCGGTGCGGATTTCGCGCGGCAACTTCTATTACTACTTCAAGACCAAGGACGAGATCCTGGAGGCGGTCATCGCCGGGCGCCTGGAGAGCACGCAGGCGATGCTGGCGCGCTGGGAGGCCGAGGGCGCCACGCCTGCCGCGCGCATCCGCAGCTTCATCGACATCCTCATCGCCAACAAGTCGAAGATCAAACGTTACGGCTGCCCGGTCGGCACGCTGACCGGCGAGCTGGCGAAGCTCGGCCACGACGCCCGCGCCGCGGCGAACACGCTGTTCACCCTGTTCCGCAAATGGCTGAGGCGGCAGTTCGAGATCGCGGGCCGCCGCAAGGACGCCGATGCCCTGGCGCTGCACCTGCTGGCACGCAGCCAAGGGGTGGCCACGCTGGCCAATGCCCTGCGCGACGAGGCCTTCATCCGCCGCGAGGTGCAGGAGATGTACGATTGGCTGGATGTGCAGCTCGCCAAGGGCGCGCGGAAATAGGAGATCCCATGTTCATCGTTGAACTGAAGTTTGCACGGAACAAGAGCAAGGCCGGCCAGTTCATGGCAGGCCACAAGGCCTGGCTGCAGCGCGGCTTCGACGACGGCGTCTTCCTGCTGGCCGGCAGCCTGCAGCCGAACCTGGGCGGCGCGGTGGTGGCGCATGGCGTCTCCCGCGCCGAACTCGAGGCGCGGGTGAACGAAGACCCCTTCGTGGCCGAGGGCGTGGTGAGCGCCGGGATCACCGAACTGACGCCGTCGCGCGCCGACGCGCGGCTCGGCTTCCTGGTCGAGGCCTAAGCGCATGAGCGACACGGTCGAGGGGCCGGACGGCAAGCCGCGCTGCCGCTGGTGCGCCGCCGCACCCGAATTCTTCGCCTATCACGACCGCGAATGGGGCTTCCCGGTCGGCGACGACCGCCGCCTCTTCGAGAAGCTGTGCCTGGAAGGTTTCCAGTCGGGCCTCAGCTGGCGCACCATTCTGGCCAAGCGCGAGAACTTCCGCGCGGCCTTCAAGGATTTCGACGTCGACAAGGTGGCGCGCTTCACCACGCGCGATGTCGAGCGCCTGCTGAAGGACGCGGGCATCATCCGCCACCGCGGCAAGATCGAGGCAGCCATCAACAACGCCCGGCGCGCGCAGGATATGGTGGCGCAGGAAGGCTCGCTGGGCGCCTTCCTGTGGCGCTACGAGCCGGACCCGAAGACCCTCGGCAAGCCGCAGACGGCCTCGACCTCGCCGGAATCCATCGCGCTGTCCAAGGAATTGAAGAAGCGCGGCTGGAAGTTCGTCGGCCCGACCACGGTCTATGCCTTCATGCAGGCCATGGGCCTCATCAACGACCACGCCGAGGACTGCGTGATGCGACAGAAGGCGGCGCAGGCGCGAAAGGCGTTCAAGCGGCCGGGGCGGTGACGCCCGAGCCGCGGGGCCGCGGCCGCCGGCAATCGTTTGTCACGGCGCTTTGGCCGTCCGCGAATCAGAAGGTTCGCAACAGCGCCACTGTCATCGCCTTCTGAGCCTGCTGCACTTCGGGGCCGGGCAGCAGTGCGTTGACAACGATCATGGCCAGGGCCAGCAGCACCTGGACCAGTATGAACGCCAGGAAGATCAGGCGCGCGTCATAGATCGGTTGCGTCATATGACCTTCGGCCGGGAACTTCGGAGAGTACTGGTAGCCTCCGTGCTCATCGAGGGGCGGCAGTTCGGTTTTGCTTCGATCCGCGGGGTGCGGCGCGCCGACCTCATCCACGCCTCTGGTTTCGATGATCATCGTCGGGTTTATCATCAGGCTCGCGATGCCGACGGGCCAGAAGAACGACACGACAATCATCAGCCCTTTGCGCACGGCTGGTTGCAGCCGTTGAACCCATCGCCATCTCAATACCGCCTCGACCCAGACCAGCTTGCGATGGATCGGGCCTTTCTCGAAGGGAGGATAGGCCTTGAACGTATTGCGGAAGAAAGGGTCCCGGGGCGGCGGGGATGTCATCTCTTCCTTGAGAAAAGCGATGGAGGACGCATAGGCGCGGGCGAACACCACATAGATGACAAGAGCGTTCTTCAGCCAGGCCGGCCATGTCACGCGCGACACTGTCTCGAGCGGCAGGAATATCAAATCGCGGATGGCTGCATACAGCTGGTCGAGATACGTGACCGGCGCGCTGGCGGTAACGAGGTCGAGATTGCGGCACAGATTGAAGAGCGACAGCCCTCCCAAAACCGCAATCACCCAGGAAAGCGGCTGCCTGAGCGGTTCCGTCATCGATTTCGGGATCTTCATCGCGTCTCGCCTCTCTTCACGAGCCCCGCATCGGAGAGGCGTTCAGCTTAGTAGACCTTACCGCCATGCGCCGCTCTCCCGCTCAAAAACCCGGCGTTCCCAGCAGCGTCCTGACGCTGTCGATCTGGCCCAGCGCCCAGGCGAGCTGCTGGCGCTCGTAAGGCTCCATCTCGGCGGGGGCGACGCGGTTGGAGAGTTTCTCGCCGAGCGGCAGGTCGCGCAGCTGCTGATGCAGGATGGTGCCGAGCAGGATCTTGTGCGCCTCGATGAGACGGCCGATGAGCGCGGCATCGACGACGTCGAGCTGGCGGACCGCCTCCAGGCGTTCCGGCGTCGAGCGCGCGGCAATGCCGTGGGTCAGCGCGGCGATGCGCGCGGCGGCGAAGATCGGCATGATGCCGTTCTTCTTCAGATCGATGCGGCCATCCTCCAGCTTGGGACGGCCGCGCCAGTTGAGCGGCACGCGGAAGTCGCCGGCGGGCACGGCCATGGCCTTCAGGAAGGTGCGTGACGAGCGCGCGGCGGCGGCCGCCTCGGCGTAGAGGCGCTCCGCCAGCCGGAGGTCGCCGTGCACCGGCAAGGCGTCGAAGAAGATGTCGCTGTTGAGAATGTCCTCGGGCCGCGACTTGCCGATCCAGATCTCGATGCGGCGGCGCCAGCCGGCGAGGTCCATGCGCCATTGCGCCTTGGAGGCCATGATGCCGCCGGGGCAGTAGACCACGCCGGCATCGTTCAGCATGTCGGCGACCAGAATGCCGAGCTGCTCGAACCAGCGGTCCTCGGGACCGGCGGGCTCACCCTGATCGAAGACGATGGCGTTGTCCTGATCCATCGCCAGCAGGCTCTCGCCGCGCCCGCCCGAGCCCAGCACCAGCATGGCGTAGGCCCGGGGCGGGCCGCCCTCCCCGCGCGCCGCCAGCATCGCTTCGGCCAGCTCGCAGGCGCGCTTGGTGAGCGCGCGCAGTTCGCGCGAGACGATGGCGGCGATGTCGCGCGGGTCGGCCTCCTCGTAGACCAGGCCGCGCGCCACCGTGGTGAGGCCGGCCCAGATGCGCCCCAGATCTTCCGGCGTCTCCGCCTGCTCCAGGCTGTCGCCGAGAGAGAGCGCATCGCTGGCGCGCTGGCGCAGGAGGTCGCGCGCGCTGAGGGCGCCGACCAGCCGGCCCGCGGCGTCGCGCACGCCGAGGTGGCGGAAGCCGCGCTTCGACATACCGGCGATGGCGCGGTAGACGAACTCGTCGCTCTCGATGGTGACCAGCGGGACTTTGGCGTAGCGCGCAACCGGCGCCGCCAGGGCACCCGCCGGGTCGGCGTTCATGGCGCGCAGGATGTCGCGCTCGGTAAGGATGCCCCACTCCCCAGGGTCGTCCGGGCCGGGCTCGGCCGGTTCGACAAAGACCGAGCTGATGCCGCGCTCGATCATCTGCGCCAGCGCCTCCTGCAGGCTGCGCGTGCCGGCGATGGTGACCGCCGGCAGGCGCATCACGTCGGCGACCCGGTGGCGGTAGGGAAAGCTGTCGATGCGGGCGTACTCGGCGACGCTGCGCGGGGCCTGGCGGGTGTCGCGCACGACGTCGTGCCAGCCGGCCTGCGCCTCCTCCTCCAGGCGGGCGGTGAGGCTGCGGCAGACCCGCTCGGCCTGGGCCAGGGTGACGATGCCCTTCTCGCGCAGGCGCGGGAGCAGCGCCTTGAAGATGCGCCCGGCGGTCTCCGCGTCGCCAAGGGCACGGTGGCGCTCGCCGACCTCGACGCCCAGCCACTGGGCGGCCACCTCCAGGGACTGGCCGGGCAGGTGGGGGGCCACCAGCTGCAGCAGGTGGCGCACGCAGAGCGAGCGCGGCGCCGTCCAGGCCACCCCGTGGCGCTGGTGCTCGGCCTTCAGCACCGCGAGGTCGAAGCCGATCGAATAACCGACCACCACCGACTTGCCGACCCAGTCGGTGAAGGCCGCCATCGCCTGCGGAAAGGCGGCGGCGCCGGCCACCTCGTCATCGGTCAGGCTGTGGATGGCGGTCGAGGCGGGCGGGATCGGCACGCCGGGATCGACCAGGGCGGCATAGCTGGGCGCGGCGCCGGGGGGGCCGCCCTTGAGGCGCACTGCGGCGATTTCCACCACGCGGTCGGTCTTCACGTCCAGCCCGGTCGTCTCGGTGTCCATGGCGACCACCGGGATGGCATGCAGCGGCAGGCCCGACAGGCCGGCGCCCTCCACGGAATGGAAACTCATCCGCCTGCCTCCCCCCTCGCCCCCTCGTTGGCCGGACGCGTTCGCCGGACGGCGCGGCGTCAGGCCGGGACGGCGCCCGCCCGGCTTGCCAGATGGGCGGCCCCGGCCAGGACCGCGGCCCCGTCGACGCGCTTGTCGAGCGCCTGGCGCACGTCGCGCCAGGTGAACTTGATGGAGTTCTCCACGATCTCCGCGTCGTGCTTCTTCAGCGCCTGGGCGATCGGCGCCCAGCGCACCAGGGCCGCCGGGCTCTCCGTGAAGATGGCGCGGCCCTGCGGCCCCCCGTCCCAGTCCCAGAAGGCCAGGCGGCGCCGGAAGGCGGCCAGCGCTTCTTCCGGCGAGAAGGCCGCCACGGCGCCCGCCTGCCCCGCATTGTCGGCAAGGCCACGCTCGAAGCAGTGCAGGGCCAGGGCGCGGCAGGTTTCGGCGTCTGGCAGGGAGGCGGCCGGCAGGGAGGCGCCCGGGCCGGCCGGGGCGTCCTGGAGGACGCGCGACACGGCGAAAATAGCAAGGTCCGATAGGCAGGCCGCGTAGATCTGCAGCTTGGCGATGTCGACCGAGGTGATGAAGACTTCGTCCTCGAAGACATGAGGGTAGCGCGTCCCCATGCGCGTCTTCAGGTAGCCGTAGAGGGTCTTCTGGGCGACGTAGGCCGCCCGGGTGGAAACGAAACCGCAGAGCGAATCGACCGAATCGATGGGCCCCGAGTCGCGCCGCACGGTCAGGCGCGCCATGAACTCCGGCACCAGGGCCTTCGCCCGATCGACAAGAGGCTGCAACAGGGGCATCACCCACAAAAGCCTTTCAAAGAGCCGGTTACAGCCGGCCGGGACAGCAAGGCCATTAAATTTCCGTAGGCTGTCATCATTATTGGTATTGCGATACTACCTATTTTTGTACAATCGTGAACTGCTACCCTTTGTTCGCCATGTGCGTGCAAGTAGGGGGCCAAGGTAATGCCAAAACAATAATTGCCTCGGGGGATATGATGCCAGAAATCAGCCGAGACGCCAAAGAGCGTCATTGGATCAGAACGCGAAACCTCACCATAGGGGTCCTCGTGGTCTGGTTCGTCTTCTCCTTCGTCGTTCCGTGGTTCGCCAGGGAACTGAACGCCTTCACATTCATCGGATTTCCTCTGGGCTACTACATGATCGTCCAGGGGTCGCTCATCGTCTTCGTGGTGCTGATCTTCTTCCAGAACTGGAAGCAGGACCAGATCGACGACGAAGCCGGCGCCGGCGAAGAGTAGGGGGCGACCATGAGACTACAAGGCAAATTCACCGACAATCTCGGCAAGATCTACGGCCTCTACACCGGCGGCTTCGTCTTCTTCATCCTGCTGATGGCGATCGCGGAGCAGTTCGGGGCATCGGCCAGGTTCATCGGCCTGGCGTTCGTCGGCTTCACCGTCTTCATCTACGCCCTGATCGGCTGGCTTTCGCGCACCATGCAGGTCGAGGCCTACTACGTGGCCGGCCGTGAGGTGCCCGCCGTCTACAACGGCATGGCGACGGCGGCGGACTGGATGTCCGGCGCCTCCTTCGTCGCCCTGGCCGGCGGCATCTACTTCGGCGGCTACGGCTATCTTGCCTTCGTCGTCGGCTGGACCGGCGGCTACGTGCTGGTGAACTCGCTGATGGCGCCGTACCTGCGCAAGTTCGGCTGCTACACGGTGCCGGACTTCATCGGCACCCGCTACGGCGGCAACTTCGCCCGCTTCTGCGCGGTCGTCATCCTGGTGGTGGCTTCCTTCACCTACGTGACGGCGCAGATCAATGCCTCCGGCACCATCGCCGCCCGCGCCTTCAACATTCCCTTCGCGGCGGGCGTGTGGATCGGCCTGGTCGGCATCCTGCTGTGCTCCATGCTGGGTGGCATGCGCGCGGTGACCTGGACCCAGGTGGCCCAGTACATCGTGCTCATCATCGCCTACCTGACGCCGGTCATCTGGATGTCCAACGTACAGGGCTTCGGCATCATCCCGCACTTCAGCTACGGCGACGCGGTGCAACGCATCGCCGAACTGGAGCCGATGCTGGGCCTCGGCGCCGCGCCGGCGGAGGGAGCGCCAGCCGGCGTAGCCACCCTGCGAACGCCGCACAACGCACCGATGGGCGGCATGGACAGCTGGAAGTTCGTCACCCTGGCGTTCTGCATGATGGCCGGTACGGCGTCGCTGCCGCACATCCTCATGCGGTACTTCACCACGCCGTCGGTCAGGTCCGCCCGCAAGTCGGTCGCCTGGTCGCTGCTGTTCATCTTCCTGCTGTACTTCACGGCGCCGGCGCTCGCCACGCTGTCGAAGCTGCAGCTGCTCGACCCGACGCTGCCGACGGCGATCATCGGCCAGTCGATCGAAGCTGTGAACAATCTCGCCTGGATCAGAAACTGGGCGGAGGTCGGGATGCTGGCCATCGTCGACGGCAACGGCGACGGTATCCTGCAGCTCAACGAGTTCTTCATGCGTGCGGACATCACCGTGCTGGCAACGCCGGAAATCGCCGGCCTGCCTTACGTGATCTCCGGCCTGGTCGCCGCCGGCGGCCTGGCGGCCGCCATGTCGACGGCCGACGGCCTGCTGCTGGCGATCGCCAACGCCCTCAGCCACGACCTGTACTACAAGATGATCGATCCGAAGGCGGACACCAAGCACCGCCTGATCGTCGCCCGCGTCCTGCTGGTGGTGATCGGTGCCCTCGGCGCCCTAATCGCCAGCTTGCAGCTGACGGGTATCCTGGGTGCGGTGGCCTGGGCCTTCTGCTTCGCCTGCTCCGGCCTGTTCTTCCCACTGGTCCTCGGCGTCTGGTGGAAGCGGGCCAACACGGCCGGCGCGATCGCCGGCATGGTCGTCGGTTTCGTCGCCGGCTCGGCCTACCTCTACTATGTCTTCCCTGGAGGCATGGGCGGTACGCCGTGGCTCGGCATCGATCACCTGCGCTTCGGGATGATCGGCATGCCGGCCAGCCTGATCGCCATGGTCGTCGTCAGCCTGATGACCCCGGCGCCCGATGCGGAGACCCAGGCGATGGTCGACGAGGTTCGCCTGCCCTCCGGCGAGACGATCCTCGGCGCGGCGCACTGATACCGCGTCCGTTGGAAGTATGAGACTGGGTGGCGGAGCTTGCTCCGCCACCCTTTTTCTTCCAGGCTCGCTTTCCTGAGAAGCACCCCGAAAAGAACCCCGAAAGAACGACGACGCTGCGATGACCGATCCGCTGTCAGTCTTTCCGATCTGGATCGTGGCGATCGACTACGTCCTCGGCGTCATCATGTGGACGCTGATCGGCCGCGTCGCGATGAACATCTTTCTGCCGGAAGATTCCAACTGGTTCTTCATGCGGATCTTCGTGAAGTACACCAACCCGATCCTCAGGGTGTTCCGCCCGGTGACGCCCGGCTTCCTGCTGCCGCAGCTGGTGCCGCTCTACGTCGCCTGGTTCTTCTTCATGATCCGCTTCTACCTGATGCCCTGGCTGCTCGGCTACTCGGTGATGGGCATGCTGTCGTTCCCGCTGGAGAGCGACATCACCTTCGCCATCTATGACATGTTCTACGACAAGCCGGAGAACTGAGGCGGCGCCCCGCCGCCCCTCCCCACACCCTGGCGCCTGAGCGAAGCGGGGACTCTTCCCTGCGCCGGCTTCTGCGCTATACCCTTCTGCGCTATACCCTTCTGCGCTATTTCCCTCTGCGCTATACAGGGCGGTTCCCGACATCGCCCGAAACGCAAAAGCAGAGGCCGCCCCGATGACCGCATCCGTCACCGTCTCCCCCGCAGAGCTGCGCCGCCTTGCCGTCGCCGCGCTGAGCGCCGCCGGCGCCCAGGCACAGCACGCGGCCTGGACCGCCGATATCCTGGTGGAGGGCGACATGATGGGCCTGGGCACCCACGGCGTGCTGCGCCTGCTGACCTACTGCGAGCGCCTGCGCCTCGGCGGCATCAAGGGCGCGGCCGACATCGCGGTGGAACGCCGGGCAGCGTCGCTCGCCCTGGTCGACGGCGACAACGGCCTGGGGCCGGCGGTCGCCATGGCGGCGCTGGAGGCCGGCCTCGCCATGGTCGCCGACAGCGGCATGGCCTACCTCGGCTGCCGCGAGTCGAACCACCTGGGCGCCCTCGCCCCCTACGGGCTGAAGGCCTGCGCGGCGGGCTACGTGCTCATCTGCGGCACCAACGCCTCGACCACCATCGCCCCCTGGGGCGGCCGCGAGGCGCGCCTGGGTAACAATCCGCTGTCGATCGCGGCGCCATGCCCCGGCTCAACGGAGTCCGGGGGGCCGCACTTCCTGCTCGACATGGCGATGAGCGTCGCCGCGCGCGGCAAGATCCGCAAGGCGCTGGACGAGGGCCAGCCGATCCCCGAGGGCTGGGCGGTGGACGCCGCCGGCAAGCCGACCACCGATCCGGCGGCGGCGCTCTCCGGCTTCCTGCTGCCGTTCGGCGGCCACAAGGGCTCCGGCCTGTCGCTGGCCGTCGACATGCTGTCGGGCGTCTTGAGCGGCGCGCGCTTCCTCACCGACATCTCGCCCTGGACCGATTACCCGGAGCGGCCCTGCGGGACCGGCCACTTCTTCCTGCTGATCGATCCCAAGCGCCTGCTGGGTGCAGAGGCCTACGATGCCGCCATCGCACATTTCCGCGACATCGTGCAGACCACGCCGCCGGCCGATACCGCCCAGCCGGTGCAGCTGCCGGGCCAGCGCGAACAGGAGCGCCGGGCCGCCGCGCTCAGCAGCGGCGTGGCGATCCCCGGAGACCTGCTGGCGCAGATCGAGGCCCTGGCCGCGGCCTGAACGGCCTCACGCGGAGGGCCGCAAGGCGGTGTCGGCGGCGGTCCACTCCTCGGTGATGGCCTTCAGCTCCTGCAGCAGCGCCGCCTGCACCTGGGTCGGTTTCCAGTCGCGGCGCAGGGTGGCGACGATGGCGCGCCGCGGCTCGGGCAGCGGGACATCGAGCGCGGCCAGCAGCCCCGATTCGAGCTCAACGGCGATCTGGCGGCGCGACAGCACGGTGAGGCGGTCGCTTTCCAGCAGCAGCGCGCGCACCGAGACGAGCGCGCCGGTTTCGATCAGCCCCTCGCTCTGCGGCGCGCCGACCTTGCGCAGCAGCTCGTCGCAGCGCCAGCGCGTGGGTGTGCCGTAGCGCGGCAGGATCCAGGGATAGCGGGCGAGGTCCTCCAGCCCCGTCACGCCATTCACTGCCAGCGGATGATCGGCGCGCGCCACCACCGCCAGCACGTCATCGAACAGCGGCACCTCGACAACGTCGTCGGTGGCCAGCGGCCGCCCGGCGGTGACGATGAGGTCGAGATCGCCGGCGCGCAGGCCCAGCAGCAGCTGGTCGTAGGTGCCGTCCTGGATGAGAAACTGGGCATCGGGAAAGGCCTTGGCGGCGCGCGCCACGGCACGCGGCACCAACTCGCTGCGCCCCAGCGCCAGGGAACCGATGGCGACGCGCCCGCGGTGGCGGCCGCGCGCCTCGTCGAGGTCGTCGGCGACGAGGTCGATCTCCTTCAGGATCAGCGCGACGGCGGCGGCGAAGTCGGCCCCGCCGCGGGTCGGCGCCACGCCCAGGCTGGTGTGTTCCAGCAGTTCGACGCCCAGCACGTCCTGCAGCTGGCGCACCGCCCGGTGCACCGAGGGCTGCGACAGGCCGAGCAGCCGCGCGCCCGCCTTGAAGCCGCCGCCGCGCGCCGTCGCCAGAAAGGCGGCGAGCTGGGACAGCGACAGCATGCGATCGAGCGCCTGGGGGCCGGGCGTCCGGGCGCCGCGGGCTGCCTCTGGACGTTGTGTCTCTGGACGGGCGGCTTCTGGGGCCGCGGAGCGCTGCTGGGCGCCCGGACGTTGTTGGGCGGCGGCCCGCTGGGTCGCCGCGCGCAGTCGCGCCAGGGCGCGGTCGATGCGCTCTACCGCGACGCGGCCCAGTTCGGTCGGATAGACGCCGGCGGCGCTGCGCTCCAGCAGGCGGCAGCCGTAGTAGGCCTCCAGCTTGCCCACCGCCTGGCTGACCGCGGACTGGGTGATGTGCGCTGCCTCTGCCGCCCGGCTAATGTTTCGTTCACCAACTGCCAGGCTAAACGCCCTCAAATGGCGTAGATTGGGGCGTTCCGGCCGTTTACTTTGTGTGGACATGAATAGCCAAACGTAATGGTTCCGCCGCTGTTTTTTCTTATACAGACAAAGCCTCTGCGGCAATACTCCCCCGCAGAAAAAGACCAATCAATGAGGGAGGGTCCAATGGCAGGGCAAACCGCCTTGGTCGTCAGTGCGCATGCCGCCGATTTCGTCTGGCGCGCCGGCGGCGCAATCGCGTTGCATGCGGCCAAGGGCTACGCCGTAACCATCGTCTGCCTGTCGTTCGGCGAGCGCGGCGAATCCGCCAAGCTGTGGAAGCAGCCGGACATCACGCTGCAGGCGGTGAAAGATGCCCGCCGCAAGGAGTCCGAAGCCGCCGCCAAGGCGCTGAAGGCCCACGACATCGAATTTTTCGACCTCGGCGACTATCCGCTGGTGGCCGGCCCGGAGGCCAAGGAGCGTCTGGTCGACGTCATGCGCCGGGTGCAGCCGGCCTTCATGCTGACCCACTCCAAGGCCGACCCCTACAACAGCGACCATCCCTACGCGACCCAGGTCACGCTGGAGTGCCGCTCGACCGCCCAGGCCTGGGGCCATAAGCCGGGCGAGAAGGTGCTGGGCGCGCCGCAGCTCTACCTCTTCGAGCCGCACCAGACCGAGCAGTGCGACTGGCGCCCCGACACCATCCTGGACATCACCGACGTGTGGGGGCAGAAGCGCGCCGCCATCGAGTGCATGGAAGGCCAGGAGCACCTGTGGTCCTACTACACCAACGTGGCCGAGAACCGCGGCAACCAGTTCCGCCGCAATTCCGGCGGCCAGGCCGGCGGGCGCCCGGCCAAGTATGCCGAGGCCTTCCAGTCGATCTTCCCCCGCACGGTTGACGAGCTGTAAGGGAGGGCGCGCGATGAGCACTGTCGTCACCAACTGCCCGCGTACCGAGCAGGCCGTCGTCGACGGCCTCGCCGCCTGCGGCGTCGCCACGGTGCATGAGGCGCAGGGCCGCACGGGCCTGCTGCAGAGCTTCATGCGGCCGATCTACCGGGGTGCGCGCATCGCCGGCAACGCGGTCACCGTGTCGCTGCCGCCGGCCGACAACTGGATGATCCACGTCGCGGTGGAGCAGTGCCAGGCGGGCGACATCGTCGTCATCACGCCGACCTCGCCCAGCGACCAGGGCTACTTCGGCGAGCTGCTGGCCCAGTCGATGATCGCGCGCAAAGTGCGCGGCCTCATCATCGAGGCCGGCACCCGCGACACCGCCGAACTGACCAAGCTGGGCTTCCCGGTGTGGTCCAAGGCGGTCTCCGCCCAGGGCACGGTGAAGGAGACCATCGGCTCGGTGAACGTTCCCATCGCCTGCGCCGGCGCGATCGTCGAGCCCGGCGACGTCATCGTCGCGGACGACGACGGTGTCTGCGTGGTGAAGCGCGAAGAGGCGGCGGCGGTGCTGGCCAAGGCCAAGGCCCGCGAGGACAAGGAAGACGCCACGCGCGCACGCCTGCAGGCCGGCGAGCTGGGTCTCGACATCTACGGCATGCGCGAGCGCCTGGCCGAGAAGGGTCTGAAGTACGTCGACCACGGCAGCTGGAAGGCGGCCGCCTCAAAGACCGGGGGCTAAGCTCTTGAGCGGAATTCCCTGCACCCTGATGCGCGGCGGCACCTCGAAAGGGGCTTACTTCCTTGCCAAGGACCTGCCGGGCGAAGGGCCGCAGCGCGATGCCCTGCTGCTGTCGGTGATGGGATCGCCCGACCCGCGCCAGATCGACGGCATCGGCGGCGCCGACCCGCTGACCAGCAAGGTTGCCATCATCGAGCCCTCGGCGCGCCCGGGCATCGACGTCGACTACCTCTTCGCCCAGGTCTTCGTCGACCAGGCGCGCGTCGGCTACGGCCAGAACTGCGGCAACATCCTGGCCGGCGTCGGCTACTTCGCCATCGAAAAGGGCCTGGTCGCGGCCCAGGACCCGGTGACGACGGTCACCATCTTCATGGTCAACAGCGGCCAGACCGCGGTGGCGGAGATCGCGACGCCCGGCGGCAAGCCGAGCTACGCCGGCGACGCCCACATCGACGGCGTGCCGGGCAGTGCCGCCGCCGTGCCGCTGAGCTTTACCGACGCCGCCGGATCGATGTGCGGCGCGCTGCTGCCGACCGGCAATGCCGTCGACAAGGTCGCCGGCTACAACGTGACGCTGATCGACAACGGCATGCCTGTCGTCGTGCTTCTGGCTTCCGACATGGGCATTCGCGGCGACGAGACGCGCGAGCAACTGGACGCCGACACCGAGTTGAAGGCGCGACTCGAAACCGTGCGCCTCGCCGCCGGCCCACTAATGAACCTGGGCGACGTGCACGACAAGACCGTGCCCAAGATGACCATGGTGTCGCCGCCGACGAACGGCGGCTGCGTTTCGACGCGCACCTTCATTCCCCATCGCTGCCACGCGACGATCGGCGTCTTCGGCGCCATCAGCGTGGCGACGGCCTGTTTGCTGCCGGACTCGCCTGCGGCGAGTGTTGCTGCAATCCCCGACGGGACGTCTAAACGACTCTCCGTCGAACATCCGACCGGTTCTCTCGATGTTCTGATTACATTAGCAGAGAGTTCCGACTATCCTGTGATCCAACGCGCCGCATTCTTGAGAACGGCCCGTAAACTATTTGAAGGTAACGTTTTTTCGCGCGATTGAGATAGGCTCCTTCGTGTCGATTCGCAAACGTCTACTTCCATGAGGGAGGCATGCTATGTACAGACGTACCCTGTTGAGGGCTGCTGGTGCTTCGATCGTCTCGATCGGCGCCGCGACCCTGTTCTCTCCGTTCTCGGCCAAGGCGGCCGACTTCTCCGGCAAGACCATCGAGTGGTGGATCCCTTTCCGTGAGGGCGGCGGCTCCGACACCTGGGCGCGAGCTCTCGCCCCGACCCTCGCGAAGTTCCTGCCGGGCAGCCCGACCATCATCATCAAGAACAACGCGCAGAGTGGCGCCATCGGCGGTACCAACGAGTACTTCGCACGCATGGAGCCGAGCGGCGAGATGATCTTCGGCACTTCGGGCTCGGTGCAGTTCCCGATGCTGCTGAAGGACCCGCGCGTCCGCTACAACTACAAGGAAGTCACGCCGATCTTCGCGTCGCCGGCCGGCGGCGTTGTCTACGTGCCTGCTGCGCACGGCGTGAAAGATCTGGCGACCGACATCGACAAGCTGAAGCAGGTCGACCTGAAGTTCGGCAGTCAGGGCGCCACCTCTCTGGACCTGGTGCCGGCGCTGGCCTTCGAGATGCTGGGCCTCGAGGTCGAAACCATCCTCGGCTTCAAGAGCCGCGCCAACGGCCGCCTGTCGACCATGCGCGGCGAGACCACCATCGACTACCAGACGACGCCGGCTTACCTGAAGCACGTCGTGCCGCTGGTCGATGAAGGCTCGATGGTGCCGCTGTTCACCTTCGGCGCGCTGAATTCGAAGGGCGAGATCGTGCGCGATCCCACCCTGCCGGATCTGCCGAGCTTCCCGGAGGTCTATGAGTCCGTGCACGGCAAGAAGCCGTCCGGTCCGGCCTGGGACGCCTGGAAGGCATTCTTCCTGTCCGGCTACGCCACGCAGAAGTTCCTGGTGGTGCCCAAGGACACGCCGAAGGACATCGTCATGGCCTATCGCGAGGCGGCCAAGAAGATGGCGGCCGACCCGCAGACCGTCGCCTTCATGGAAGAAGAGCTCGGCAAGTACGAGACCATCGTCGACGGCATCGACGAGGCGATGGAGACGGCCACCAATGTGTCCCCCGAAGCCGAAGCCTATATCCTGGGCTGGCTGAAGGATCGCTTCGGCTACGAGCCGAAGTAAACTGCCCATAGGCGATGTTCTCGATTTTATCGGGGACATCGCCTATTTTCTTTCCGCCGCACCGCGGGGGTGACGGGCAAGGATCGTCGGCAAGAGGCTTCGGGTCGCATGGCTGAAATTTTCCTGGAGGCACTGGCCACCGTCCTCAGCGGCCAGAACCTTCTCTATCTCCTCTTGGGCGTCGCCCTCGGGCTCGTCGTGGGCGTGCTGCCGGGATTCGGCGGGGCGGTCGGTCTCGCCCTGCTGCTGCCGTTCGTCTATGGCATGGACCCGATTTCCGGCGTCGCCATGCTGATCGGCGTCACCTCGGTGGTCTGCACCTCCGACACTTTCCCGGCCGTGCTGATCGGCATTCCCGGATCGGTATCATCGCAAGCGACGGTCGTCGACGGCTTCCCGCTGGCCAAGAAGGGCCAGGCGGCCCGCGCGCTCTCGGCCGCCTTCACCGCCTCGATGTTCGGCGGCGTGTTCGGCGCCGTCGTGCTGACCGGCGCCATCCTCGTCGCGCGCCCCATCGTGCTGGCCTTCGGCACCGGCGAGATGCTGATGCTGGCGGTGCTGGGTATCTCCATGGTCGGCGTGCTGACCGGCCAGTCGGTTCTCAAGGGCCTGCTCGCCGCGGCGCTGGGCCTGATGATCGGCATGATCGGCGTCGCGCCGGCGACCAGCGAGTATCGCTTCGAATTCGAGATTCTCTACCTCAGCAACGGCGTGCCGCTGCTGATCATCGCCCTGGCCGTCTTCGCACTGCCGGAGATCGTCGACCTGCTGCGCAGCAGCAAGGCGGTCTCCGACCGCAACCTGCTCGGCCACGGCTGGCTGCAGGGCATGAAGGACGCCGTGCAACATAAGTGGCTGATCCTGCGCTGCGCCGGCATCGGCTGCCTGATCGGCATCCTGCCGGGCCTCGGTGGCTCGGTGGTCGACTGGATCGCCTATGCCCACGCCATGCAGAGCGCCAAGGACCGCTCGGAGTTCGGCAAGGGCGACATCCGCGGTGTGCTGGCGCCGGAGTCCTCCAACAACGCCAAGGAAGGCGGCGCCCTCATCCCGACGCTGATCTTCGGCATCCCGGGCTCCAGCGGCACCGCCATCCTGATGGGCGGCATGATCCTGCTGGGTGTCGAGCCGGGCATCACCATGGTCACGCACAACCTGCCGGTGGTCTATACCATCATCTGGTCGCTGGCGATCGCCAACGTCATCGGCGCCATCGCCTGCATCGCGCTGGCCGGGCCGATCGCGCGCCTGTCGTCGATCAACTTCGACTACATCGCGCCCTTCATGATCATGCTGATCATGTTCGCCGCCTTCCAGTCGTCGAAGGCCTGGGGCGATCTCTTCGCGCTGACGCTGCTCGGCATCATGGCCATCTACATGCGCCGCTACGGGTATTCGCGCCCGGCTCTGGTGGTCGGCTTCGTGCTGGCCCAGGGCATCGAGACCAATCTCTACCAGACGGTCAACTTCTACGGCCTGGAAGTCTTCATGCGGCCGATCTTCCTGGTGCTGCTCGCCATGGCGGCGATCTCCACCTGGATCGGCCTGAAGATGGTTCGCATGCAAAAGCGCGAGGCGAACCTGCTGAACATGCCGCTCGGCGTCGGCCAGTTGATCTTTCTCGGCCTCGTCGTGATCTTCTCCGCCGGCATCGTCCTCCTGGCCCAGGACCTGATGTTCCTCGGCCGCATCTTCCCGACGGTGGTTGGCAGCATCGCCCTGGTCACAGCGGCCGCGCTGTTCTTCCAGATGCTGCGCAAGACCGAGGGCCCGAACCCGGCACGCTATGACGAAGAGCTGGCCGGCGGCGAGGAGGTCGAGAAGTCGTCGCCGGAGAGCCAGATCCTGTGGTTCATCGCCCTCATGGCGATCGGCGCCCTGGTCGGCTTCTTCCTGTCGATCGGCATCTTCATCGCCGGTTTCCTGAAGCTGCGGACGCGCCTGCCGCTCCACACCATCGCCATCATGTCGGCCTGCGGGCTGGGCGTGCTGGCGCTGATGGGGCACCTGCTGCACCTCGACTATCCGCGCGGCCTGCTGCAGTACTGGTTCGACCTACCCTGGCCGCTTTCGTGATCTGAAGTAGAAGGACCCCCGCCATGGCCTTAGCCCGGAAAGCCCCCCAGGCCGATTGCTCGCCCGAAGAATGGGAGATGCGCGTCGACCTCGCCGCCGCGTTCCGCCTGGTCGACCTCTACGGCTGGTCGGACCTGCTGGCGACGCACCTCTCGGCGCGCGTGCCGGGGCCGGAGGATCACTTCCTCATCAACCCCTTCGGGCTGATGTTCGACGAGATCACGGCGTCCAGCCTGGTGAAGGTCGATCAGGAGGGCAACATCCTCTCGCCGACCGACTACAGCATCAACCCGGCCGGCTTCGTCATCCACGGCGCCATCCACATGGCGCGCCCCGATGTTGCCTGCGTGATCCACACCCACACCCGCGCCGGCGTCGGCGTGGCAACGCAGAAGGACGGCCTGCTGCCAATCACCCAGCATGCCATGGCGGTGATCGCCCACGCCGGCTATCACGACTACCAGGGCATCGCCACCGACCTGGCCGAGCGCGAGAGCATCGTCAAGGATCTCGGCAACAACAACGTGCTGATCCTGCGCAATCACGGCCTCTTGACCGTCGGCCGCAGCGCCGGCGAGGCCTTCATGTGGATGTACCGTGCCGAGCGCGCCTGCTACATGCAGCTGTCGGTCCAGCAGTCCGGCGCGGCGCTGAACCCGATCTCCGAGGAGATCCAGCGCACCACCATCGAGCGCAACCGCTTCAATAACTCGGAGAAGGGCTACCGCCCGATCGGCAAGGTCGAGTGGCCCGCCCTGCGCCGCAGGCTCGACCGGCTCGACCCGACGTATAAGGACTAGGGTCGGATCCCTCATCCTGAGACAGGCGCGTCAGCGCCGTCTCGAATGAGGGGCCTCCGGCCGGGCGCCTCTTTCCGGACCCCGCTAGCCCTTGCCGCTAGCCTTGCCGCCGAACGCCTTCTCCATAGCCGCGACCGTCGGGAAGCCGTCGTCGACGAGGCCATCGGCGAGGCCCTGTTCGGCGCCCCAGGCGATGCGGCTTGCCGCCGCCTCGGCCATGGTCGGCTCCATGCCGATGTCGCGCAGCATGGCCGCGGCCTCGTGCATCTCCACCGCGCGGCGCGCGCCGTGCAGCGCCGTGCGCGAGGTGAGGTAGCGCGCGCGCTCCGGCCAGTCGAGGCCCGGCAGGCTGGGCTGCAGCGAGTTCAGCACCCGCTCCGTCGCGCCGAAATGGCTGGCCGCCGCGACGCACTCCAGGAACAGCGCCTCGACGCCCTTGATCATGATCGAGCGCAGCATCTTGGTGGCCGAGGCGGCGCCCAGGGTCTCGCCGCCGTCCTCGACGTTGAAGCCGAGGGCGTTCAGCCTGGCCGTGGCCGCGGCGACCTGCGGCCCGCACAGCAGGATCGGCACCTTGTGGCGATGCTTGGGCACCGGCGAGAGGATGGCGCCGTCCAGCACGGCGCAGCCGCTGGCCTGCAGCACCGCGGCGACGCGCTGCTTGGTGCCCGGCGCGGCCGAGTTGAGGTCGATATAGAACTGGCCTGGCTTCATATGCGCCGCCGCCGCCTCGGCGACCGGCACGGCGGCTTTGGCGACGACGGTCGACAGCACGATGTCGCCAGCGGCCACCGCGTCGCTCAGGGCGTCGTGCACCGTGGCGCCGAGCGATTCCGCTTCGGCGCGCAGGGCAGCGCCCTCGTCGCCCGCAAAGCGGATGTCGGCCAGGTGGATGGCCAGCGCGGGCTGCTCGGCACGCAGGCCGGCGACCATGGCCTTGGCGGCCTCGCCGAAGCCGATGAAAGAGAGCGCCTTAACCGGCGAATTTGGTTGTTCCGTCATGGGTTCCTGTTTCCTCCATAGCGCCGCAAGGATACTGCAGCGCCCGGAGGCGGGCGAGGCCGCCCGCGCGGGACGGGCCTCAATTCTGCGCTCCGGCCATAAGCGGCGTGGCTGCAGGCTATCCGGCGGCGGCCTGCAGCGCCCAGCCGCCGGCGGCGCTCAGCAGCACCACCAGCCAGGGCGGCACTTTCCAGAACACCAGCAGGGTGAAGGCGGCGAGTGCCAGGATGACGTCCTTGGGCGCCAGGATGGCGCCGGTCCACACCGGGTCGTAGAGGGCCGCCAGCAGCAGGCCGACCACGGCGGCGTTGACGCCGGTGAGCGCGCGGCGCGCCAGGGGATGGTGGCGCAGGCCGTCCCAGAACGGCAACGCGCCGATCACCAGCAGGAAGGACGGCGCGAAGACGGCGACGAGACAGATCGCGGCGCCCCCGAGGCCAAGGGGAACGCCATTGGGCAGAGGCGCCATCACCGCGCCGAGATAGGCGGCGAAGGTGAACAGCGGGCCGGGCACCGCCTGCGCCGCGCCGTAGCCGGCGAGGAAGGCGTCGCTGGAGACCCAGCCCGGCGACACCACCTCGGCCTGCAGCAGCGGCAGCACCACGTGACCGCCGCCGAACACCAGCGCGCCGGAGCGGTAGAAGCTGTCGGCCAGCGCCAGGGACTGCCCCGCCGCCCCTTGCACGGGATAGGCCGCGGCCAGCAGCGGCAAACCGATCAGGAGGGCGAAGAACAGCAGCAGCGCGGCGACGGCCACGGCCTTGTTCACCGCGATGCCGAGGCTGGTTGCCGCGCGGTCCGGCTGCCCCGGCAGGACCAGCAGCCCGGCGAGGGCACCGCCGGCGATGACGGCGAGCTGGGCGCCCGCCCCCGGCACGGCGAGGACGGCCGCGGCCGCCAGCACGGCCAGGGTCGCGCGCGGCGCATCGGGGCAGAGCGTGCGCGCCATGCCCCAGACCGCCTGCGCCACCACCGCCACGGCCACCACCTTCAGGCCGTGCAGCAGACCGGCGGGCAGCCCGTCCTGATAGGCGGCGACGCCGTAGCCGAAGAGGGTGAGCGCGAGGGCGGAGGGCAGCGTGAAGCCGAGCCAGGCGGCCAGCGCCCCGGCGTAGCCCGCCTTGGCGAGGCCGATGCCGATGCCGACCTGGCTGGAGGCCGGGCCGGGCAGGAACTGACACAGCGCCACGAGGTCGGCATAGGCATGCTCGTCGAGCCAGCGCCGGCGCGCGACGAAGGCCTCGCGGAAGTAGCCGAGGTGGGCGACCGGGCCGCCGAAGGAGGTGAGGCCGAGTTGCAGGAAGACGCGGAAAACTCCCCAGGCGGAAACCGCCGCCCGCCGCTCATCCCTCGCTTGTCCCGATTCCATCCGCGATGCTCCCCGCTTGGCCGCGGCGAAGGTCGGCGGCGGAGGCGCCGCCGTCAAGCGGCTTTGGGTTACAGGACGGTGACGCTTCCCAAGGGGCCCTGGTGTCTTGGCGGCCGGCGGAAGCGGCGGTCAGTCGCGCTCCGAGCCCGGCGCCCGGGTCGCCCAGATGATGCCCATGAGGAAGCCCTTGGCGCGCGGCAGGATGGCGACGGTCAGCGCCAGGGCGACCGCCGGCCAGACCACCATGGCGACCCAGTCCGGCCACTGGCTGTAGCGCTCGACCGCCAGCATCAGCGGCACCACGATGTGGCCGACGACGAGGATGGTGAGCCAGGGCGCCGCGTCGTCGGAACGCAGGTGCCCGAGCGGCTCGCGGCAGGCGGCGCAGCTTGCCACCGGCTTCAGGAAGCGCGCGAAGAGGCGCCCCCGCCCGCAGGCCGGGCAGCGCCCCTTGAGGCCGCGCAGCATGGCGGCACCGAGCGGCGCCCGCAGGGGTTCGTCGGGGTGTTCGATCATAGCGCTATCTTGACGGCTAGAGCGGCAGCCGTCCAACGGCGAAGCAGGCGGATCGAGGAGGGCGGCCACAGTCCGAAACTCCGAAACGCAAAAAGCCCCGTCGGAGTGACGGGGCTTTTTTTTGTTTGGTTGCGGGGGCAGGATTTGAACCTGCGACCTTCAGGTTATGAGCCTGACGAGCTACCGGGCTGCTCCACCCCGCGTTATTGGATTTGTTGTTTGTTTGGGTGGCTTATCCGCCTTCGTGTGGCGGGAGCGTGTTTCGGATTTTGTGTGGTGTGCTTTGTCTTGGTGCGATTGCTTTGCGGTGCAAAGCATGGGTCCTGTGCTTGGAAGACCTGGCGGCGACCTACTCTCCCACGTCTTAAGACGCAGTACCATCGGCGCTGAGGGTTTTCACGGCCGAGTTCGGGATGGGATCGGGTGTTTGACCCCTCGCCATAGCCACCAGGTCGTCCAAGCACGGGACGCTTTGGCTTCGCCAAAGCGGCGATGTGCATTAGACGGGTCTTGTCTTGCAGTCTTTATGAGTTGTCGTTCCAGATCCATCGCTGCTTTGCCTTTGGCAAAGCAGCTGACGAGGCCGAGGTTTCGCCTTTGGCGGAACCTCGGGGGTTCATCTCTGGACGCGATGGTTTTCGTTTTCCTCATCTCTTAGCGGGATGAGGATGGATCAAGCCGATTGAGCGATTAGTAAAGCTCAGCTTCACGCATTGCTGCGCTTCCACATGCTTCCTATCGACGTGGTGGTCTACCACGGCTCTCAAGCGAGACCTGGTTTTGAGGGGGGTTTCCCGCTTAGATGCTTTCAGCGGTTATCCCGTCCGCACATAGCTACCCGGCTGTGCCGCTGGCGCGACAACCGGTCCACCAGAGGTGCGTCCATCCCGGTCCTCTCGTACTAGGGACAGATCCTCTCAAGTCTCGAACACCCACGGCAGATAGGGACCGAACTGTCTCACGACGTTCTAAACCCAGCTCACGTACCACTTTAATCGGCGAACAGCCGAACCCTTGGGACCTGCTCCAGCCCCAGGATGTGATGAGCCGACATCGAGGTGCCAAACCTCCCCGTCGATGTGGACTCTTGGGGGAGATCAGCCTGTTATCCCCGGCGTACCTTTTATCCGTTGAGCGATGGCCCTTCCACGCGGGACCACCGGATCACTATGACCGACTTTCGTCTCTGTTCGGCCTGTCGGCCTCACAGTCAGGCAGGCTTATGCCATTGCACTCAGCAGCTGATTTCCGACCAGCTTGAGCCTACCATCGCGCGCCTCCGTTACTCTTTGGGAGGCGACCGCCCCAGTCAAACTACCCACCATGCAGGGTCCCGGATCCGGCTTCACGGACCGCGGTTAGACATCAGAACAGATAAGGGCGGTATTTCAAGGATGGCTCCACCGGAACTGGCGCCCCGGTTTCAAAGCCTCCCGCCTATCCTACACATGCCTGCTCTAATGCCACTGCAAAGTTGTAGTAAAGGTGCACGGGGTCTTTCCGTCTGACCGCGGGTAGCCCGCATCTTCACGGGCAATTCAATTTCGCTGAGTCGATGCTGGAGACAGTGGGGAAGTCGTTACGCCATTCGTGCAGGTCGGAACTTACCCGACAAGGAATTTCGCTACCTTAGGACCGTTATAGTTACGGCCGCCGTTTACCGGGGCTTCAATTCGCAGC
This sequence comes from Pelagibius sp. 7325, assembly GCF_037652055.1. Lineage (NCBI taxonomy): Bacteria > Pseudomonadati > Pseudomonadota > Alphaproteobacteria > Rhodospirillales > Rhodovibrionaceae > Pelagibius > Pelagibius sp. 7325. Next base: position 3,308 of record NZ_JBBKAH010000016.1, on the reverse strand, counting down.
TTGCACCGCTCCTTTTAACCTTCCGGCACCGGGCAGGCGTCAGACCCTATACGTCGCCTTACGGCTTCGCAGAGCCCTGTGTTTTTAATAAACAGTCGCCACCCCCTGGTCTGTGCCCCCCGCACCTGGTTGCCCAAGCACGGGGCCCCCTTCTCCCGAAGTTACGGGGGCAATTTGCCGAGTTCCTTCAGCATCGTTCTCTCAAGCGCCTTGGTATGCTCTACCAGTCCACCTGTGTCGGTTTGGGGTACGGTCTTATGTGGGGGTTATTTCCTGGAACAGCTTCGCTGCACGGGCAATCCAATAAGCCCATACAACACACGCCATTCGTCACCACCCACAGGTCCAGGAATATTAACCTGGTTCCCATCGACTACGGCTTTCGCCCTCGCCTTAGGGGCCGACTCACCCTGCGCGGATTAGCCTTGCGCAGGAACCCTTGGACTTTCGGCGAGAGTGTTTCTCACACTCTTTGTCGCTACTCATGTCAGCATTCTCACTTCCGATACCTCCAGGGCCCCTCGCGGGTACCCCTTCGCAGGCTTACGGAACGCTCCGCTACCCCTTGCTCCAAAGGAGCAAAGCCGCAGCTTCGGTGTATGGCTTTAGCCCCGGTACATCTTCGGCGCGGGACGGCTTAACTAGACCAGTGAGCTGTTACGCTTTCTTTAAAAGATGGCTGCTTCTAAGCCAACTTCCTGGTTGTCTTGGCCTTCCTACATCCTTTCCCACTTAGCCATAACTTAGGGACCTTAGCTGGCGGTCTGGGCTGTTTCCCTTTCGACCACGGACCTTAGCACCCGTAGTCTGTCTGCCGAGCTGTACTCTTCGGTATTCGGAGTTTGGTTAGGTTTGGTAAGGCTCGCGCCCCCCTAGCCCATCCAGTGCTCTACCCCCGAAGGTAATCACTCGACGCACTACCTAAATAGTTTTCGCGGAGAACCAGCTATCTCCAGGTTTGATTGGCCTTTCACCCCTAGCCACAAGTCATCCCGGTCTTTTTCAACAGACGTGGGTTCGGCCCTTCAGTGGGTGTTACCCCACCTGCAGCCTGCTCATGGCTAGATCACCTGGTTTCGGGTCTAATCCTACGAACTATGGGCGCCCTATTCAGACTCGCTTTCGCTGCGCCTACACCTACCGGCTTAAGCTTGCTCGCAAGATTAACTCGCTGACCCATTATACAAAAGGTACGCAGTCACCCCTCAAGGAGGCTCCTACAGATTGTAGGCATTCGGTTTCAGGCTCTATTTCACTCCCCTCATCGGGGTGCTTTTCACCTTTCCCTCACGGTACTGGTTCACTATCGGTCGCACAGGAGTACTTAGGCTTGGAGGGTGGTCCCCCCATGTTCAGGCAGGATTTCTCGTGTCCCGCCCTACTCGAGGACCGCAAAGCTTTCTACCCGTACGGGGCTATCACCCGCTATGGCGCGCCTTTCCAGACGCTTCCGGTTCTTACTCTGCAGCCACTGGCCTAGTCCGCGTTCGCTCGCCACTACTAACGGAGTCTCGGTTGATGTCCTTTCCTCCGGTTACTGAGATGTTTCAGTTCACCGGGTTCGCTTCCTCTACCTATGAATTCAGTAAAGGATGACCCTAAAGGGCCGGGTTTCCCCATTCGGAAATCCACGGATCAACGGGTGCTCGCCCCTCCCCGCAGCTTATCGCAGCGTGCCACGTCCTTCATCGCCTCTGTGCGCCAAGGCATTCACCAAATGCCCTTAAAACGCTTGATCCAACGAAATCCATCACGTCCAGGGAAGAACCCCTGAACTTTTCCCTGAAAAGGGAAAAGCTCAGACCCGACAGTCGTTTGGCAAAGCCAAACGACGATAGGGCCCCGCGCCATCTCCAACGGACATGACGCAAGAAATCAAGAGGCCCGTCTCGGCAAAGACGACCCTCAATCCCTGAAACGCTAAACTCATCAGACTTTTTTGCCGCTTCGTCCCGACCAAAGGAATAGGGACAAAGCGACGTCAAGACCCGGTAAGAGTTCTTCCGTCTCCCGCCAACACACACCCAGCCTCTTAAGCCAGGCGGCGACGGGGCCAGAAGGCCTCTCACCACACAAATTCCGATCCACACTGTCAAACAACAACGGACCACAATGGCAAAACCAAAGCGTCCGGATTTCTGAGTTTCCAGAGATGAATGACCCGCTGAGCGGGGCCCCTCTTAAGGGGCCGCGGCGCTTCCCGACGGCCTGCCACCCGCGGCCCTTAAAGAGCGCTGGAGTGGTGGAGGCGATCGGGATCGAACCGACGACCTGAAGCTTGCAAAGCTACCGCTCTCCCAACTGAGCTACGCCCCCAATGGGTACCGGCCAGAAGGCTTGCGGCGCCAAAGGCGAGCGATGGTGGGCCAGGGAAGACTTGAACTTCCGACCTCACGCTTATCAAGCGCGCGCTCTAACCAACTGAGCTACTGGCCCTTGAGCTACTGGCCCTTGAGCTTGGGGGCCGACGCGCGAGGCCCGGATCACGCTTCCCTCTTCAAAGGGAAAAACCCGGACATGCCTTCATAGCCTGTCATTCATCCTGGAAGGGATACGCAGACGGCGGACCTGAGCTTCTCGGCTCGTCCGGGCCCGGCGATGGCGTACTGCTTTTTTGTGTAAGTAACCCCCCGCGATTTTTGGCAGAGCCAAAAATACGCTCGGGATCCTTAGAAAGGAGGTGATCCAGCCGCAGGTTCCCCTACGGCTACCTTGTTACGACTTCACCCCAGTCGCTGACCTTACCGTGGTCGGCTGCCTCCTTGCGGTTAGCGCACCGGCTTCGGGTAAAACCAACTCCCATGGTGTGACGGGCGGTGTGTACAAGGCCCGGGAACGTATTCACCGTGGCATGCTGATCCACGATTACTAGCGATTCCACCTTCATGCTCTCGAGTTGCAGAGAACAATCCGAACTGAGACGGCTTTTTGGGATTGGCTTGGCATCGCTGCCTCGCTGCCCACTGTCACCGCCATTGTAGCACGTGTGTAGCCCAGCCCATAAGGGCCATGAGGACTTGACGTCATCCCCGCCTTCCTCCGGCTTGTCACCGGCAGTTCCCCTAGAGTGCCCGGCCGAACCGATGGCAACTAAGGGCGAGGGTTGCGCTCGTTGCGGGACTTAACCCAACATCTCACGACACGAGCTGACGACAGCCATGCAGCACCTGTGTGGCGTCCAGCCGAACTGAAAGATCCCGTCTCCGGGATCCGCGACGCCCATGTCAAGGGCTGGTAAGGTTCTGCGCGTTGCTTCGAATTAAACCACATGCTCCACCGCTTGTGCGGGCCCCCGTCAATTCCTTTGA
>NZ_JBBKAH010000015.1:0-138463 GCF_037652055.1 Pelagibius sp. 7325 | reverse complement strand
GCCGGCGAGGCGATGACGGTGGGTCCGCTCGGCAACGCCGGCTGGCGGGCGCTGGCGAAGGCCCTGGAGGCGGCCGGGGCGGGGGCCCGCGCGGCACGCATTCCGGCCCCCGCGCGCGGCGCGCTGCCGGCCCTGAGGGATGCCGCCGGCCTGGTGGCGGTGCCACCGCTGGGCTATTTTCGGGACCCTCAGGCGGCCAAGCGGTTGAAAGAGTGCCGTTTTGCCCCCGCGAACGGGTTAACCAACTCTGCTTTTACGGTTGTTTAGACCGCAGGGCGCATTATCTTCTTAGGTCAGGCGGCCGGCGCGGTCGCCTGGGCATCTCGCTGTGACCGCCCGCGGAAAGCCGTTCGCGGGTGCGGCTGGGGTGCCTGGACGTTCAACAGGGAATCAGGCCGTGAATTTCAGCCGCAACGCAGCGCTGTGGATCATCATCGTTCTGCTGCTGTTTTTTCTGTTCAACTTTTTCCAGAGCAGCATGACGCGGGGACCCCAGCAGGAGATCCCTTATTCCACCTTCCTGGAGAACGTTCAGAGCGGCCAGGTCGGCAGGGTCGTCATCCAGGGCAGCGAGATCACCGGTACCGACCGCAACGGCACCGGCTTCCAGACCCGCGCCACCGACAACCTGGAAGGCCTGGTCCCGGCCCTGCGCGAGGGTGGTGTCACCTTCGAGGTGAAGCAGGAGGAGAACAACTCCTTCCTCTCCAGCCTCTTGATTTCCTGGCTGCCCATGCTGCTGCTGATCGGCGTATGGATCTTTTTCATGCGCCAGATGCAGGGCGGCGGCGGCAAGGCGATGGGCTTCGGCAAGTCGAAGGCGCGCCTGCTGACCGAGAAGGTCGGCCGCGTCACCTTCGACGACGTCGCCGGCATCGACGAGGCCAAGCAGGAGCTGGAAGAGGTCGTCGAGTTCCTGCGCGACCCGCAGAAGTTCCAGCGCCTGGGCGGCAAGATCCCCAAGGGCTGCCTGCTGGTCGGCCCGCCGGGCACCGGTAAGACCCTGCTGGCGCGCGCCATCGCCGGCGAGGCCAACGTGCCCTTCTTCACCATCTCCGGCTCAGACTTCGTCGAGATGTTTGTCGGCGTCGGCGCCAGCCGCGTGCGCGACATGTTCGAGCAGGGCAAGAAGAACGCCCCCTGCATCATCTTCGTCGACGAGATCGACGCGGTCGGCCGCCACCGCGGCGCCGGCCTGGGCGGCGGCAACGACGAGCGCGAGCAGACCCTGAACCAGCTGCTGGTCGAGATGGACGGCTTCGAGGCCAACGAGGGCGTGATCCTGATCGCCGCCACCAACCGGCCGGACGTGCTTGATCCGGCGCTGCTGCGCCCGGGCCGCTTCGACCGCCAGGTGGTGGTGCCGAACCCCGACATCGTCGGCCGCGAGAAGATCCTGAAGGTCCACATGCGCAAGGTTCCGCTGGGCCCCGACGTGGAAGCCAGGGTCATCGCCCGCGGCACCCCCGGGTTCTCCGGCGCGGATCTGGCGAACCTGGTGAACGAGGCCGCCCTGCTGGCCGCCCGCGCCAACAAGCGCGTCGTCACCATGGCCGACTTCGAGAGCGCCAAGGACAAGGTCATGATGGGCGCCGAGCGGCGTTCCATGGTGATGAGCGAAGAAGACAAGGAGATGACCGCCTACCACGAGGCCGGTCACGCCCTGGTCGGCATGTTCGTGCCGGGCAACGACCCGCTGCACAAGGTCACCATCATCCCGCGCGGGCGCGCCCTCGGCGTCACCATGAACCTGCCGGAGTCCGACCGCTACAGCCTGAAGTTCAAGGAGATCACCGCCAAGCTGGCGATGATGTTCGGCGGCCGCATGGCCGAGGAACTGATCTATGGGCTGGAGAACGTCTCCACCGGCGCCAGCAACGACATCCAGCAGGCCACCAACATGGCCCGCCGCATGGTCACCGAGTGGGGCATGAGCGACAAGCTCGGCCGCCTGCGCTACGTCGACAACCAGGAAGAGGTTTTCCTCGGCCACTCGGTCTCGCGCAGCCAGACCATCTCGCCGGAGACCGCCCGCCTGATCGACGAGGAGATCCGCCGGATCATCGAGGACGCTGAGGACAAGGCCCGCAAGGTGCTGACCGATCACCTCGACGACCTCCACAAGGTCTCCAAGGCGCTGCTCGAGTACGAGACGCTGTCGGGCGACGAGGTGCAGATCATCATCGACGGCGGCAGCATCGACCGCAGCGACGAGAGCCGCCCCGGCCCGACCGGACGCCGCTCCTCCGTGCCCTCCAGCGGCAAGGCCGCAGGGAAGGACAGCGGCAAGGACACCGGCGAAGCCCCCGGCGGCCTGGAGCCGGAGCCGCAACCCGGCGGCTGAGCCTGGGCGGCTGACGGCAGCAGCCCGGAACCCAGCGAAATCAAAGGCCTCCGCCCCAGAGCAGATCAGGGGCGGGGGCCTTTTCGTTTGCGGGCGTTCCCTTCGCGGCGGCCGGGGTCTATAAGCAGGGGCGATGACTGGCGAACTGACCTTGAGGCCGGTCGGCCTGCGCGGGCCGGCGGAAGTCGACGAAGGCACGGAGAACCTGCTGCGCCTGGCCGGCGGCCCCCTGCGCTTCAGCCACTGCGAGGCGATCTGGCGGGCCGGCCGCGGGGCCAGCCGCGCCGTGCTGGCGCTGGGCGACATCGTCCCCTGGGCGGAGGCGCGCGAGCCGGGGCAGGGCGCCCGGGCCCGGGCCCTGCTGGCACGCCTTGCCGCGCCGCGGGCGCCGCTTGCCGGCCCGACACTCGCCGGCCTGCCGCTCGACCGCCCGCGCATCATGGGCATCCTCAACGTGACGCCGGATTCCTTTTCCGACGGCGGCGACCGCGCCGATCCGCGGGTCGCCGTGCGCGACGGCCTCGCCATGCTGGCGGCCGGCGCCGACATCCTGGACGTCGGCGGCGAGTCGACGCGGCCGGGTGCGCAGGCGGTCAGCCTGGACGAGGAGCGCGCGCGGGTGCTGCCGGTGGTCGAGGCCCTGGCCAAGGCCGGCGCCATCGTCTCCGTCGATACCCGCCACGCCGCGATCATGCGCGAGGCGGTGGCCGCCGGAGCGGCCATCATCAACGACGTGACCGCGCTGGAGGGCGATCCGGACAGCCTCGCCGCGGCGGCCGGGACCGGCGCGCCGGTGATTCTCATGCACATGCAGGGCGAGCCGCAGACCATGCAGGCGAACCCGACCTACGATTCCGCCGCGCTGGACATCTACCGCTATCTCGCCGCGCGCCTGGAGGCCTGCGAGGCCGCGGGCATCCCGCGCGCCAAGCTGGTCGTCGACCCGGGCATCGGCTTCGGCAAGACGCTCTCCCACAACCTGCAGCTCTTCGAGGAACTGGCGCTGTTCCAGGGCCTCGGCGTCGCGGTGCTGCTGGGCGCCAGCCGCAAGAGCTTCATCACCAAGATCGCGCCGCAGGCTGATGGGCGGGGCGCCGGCCCCAAGCAGCGCCTCGGCGGCTCGCTGGCGGCGGCGCTGTTCGGGCTGCAGCGCGGCGTGCAGATCCTGCGCGTGCACGACGTGGCGGAGACCTGCCAGGCGGTCGCCGTGTGGCAGGCGGCCGGCGCCGTGCCCTCGCCGGCGGAGGATTTCGCCAGGCCGGCGGCGGGCGTCGGCGGGGCGCTGCTTTAACCCACTCTTAAGGGGAGGGCCTCTCCTTTAACGGAATTGACGGGCGCGCTCTGCTATAAGGACGTCGTTGAGATTTGAGCAGCCGGACTTGCACCAGGACCTCAGGATGACACGCAAGCTTTTTGGGACCGACGGGATCCGCGGCACCGCCAACAAGGAACCGATCACCGCCGAGACCGCCCTGGCCGTCGCCAAGGCGGCGGGCCGCCAGTTCATGCGCGGCGACCACCGGCACACGGTGGTGATCGGCAAGGACACCCGGCTCTCCGGCTACATGCTGGAGCCGGCGATGGCCGCCGGCTTCGTCTCGGTCGGCATGGACGTGGTGATGCTGGGGCCGCTGCCGACCCCGGCGGTCGGCATGCTGACGCGTTCCCTGCGCGCCGACCTCGGCGTGATGATCTCCGCCTCGCACAACCCTTACGAGGACAACGGCATCAAGCTGTTCGGGCCCGACGGCTTCAAGCTCTCGGACGAGGTCGAGCACGAGATCGAGGCGCGCATCGACAACGGCTGCTGCGAGCTGGCGCCGCCGCACCAGCTCGGCCGCGCCCAGCGCCTCGACGAGAGCGGCCACGGCCGCTACATCGAATTCGTGAAAAGCAGCTTTCCGCGCGGCCTGCGCCTCGACGGCCTGAAGATCGTGATCGACTGCGCCAACGGTGCCGCCTACAAGGTCGCCCCCAAGGTGCTCTACGAACTGGGCGCCGAGGTGGTGCCGATCGGCGTCTATCCCGACGGCTTCAACATCAACCAACGCTGCGGCGCCACCGATCCGGCGCGCATGCAGGAGGCCGTGGTGACCCACGGCGCCGACTTCGGCATCGCGCTGGACGGCGACGCCGACCGCGTCATCCTGGCCGACGAAAAGGGCAACGTGGTCGACGGCGATCAGGTGATGGCGCTGGTCGCGCGCTCGTGGCTGCAGGACGGCCGTCTCAGCGGCGGCGCGGTGGTCGCGACGGTGATGTCGAACCTGGGGCTGGAGCGCTACCTGCAGGATCTCGGCATCGGTTTGGTGCGCACGCCGGTCGGCGACCGCTACGTGGTCGAGAAGATGCGCGCCAGCGGCTACAACGTCGGCGGCGAGCAGTCCGGCCACATCGTGCTCAGCGACTTCGCCACCACCGGCGACGGCCTCATCGCCGCGCTGCAGGTGCTGGCGGTGGTGGTGCAGGCCGACGAGGCGCCCAGCGCGGTGACGCGGCTGTTCGATCCTCTGCCTCAGCTGCTGCGCAACGTGCGCTTCAACGGCGGCGCGCCGCTGGAAGACGGCGCGGTGCAGGCGGCGATCCGCGACGGCGAGAAGCGCCTGGGCGAGAGCGGGCGCCTGCTGATCCGCAAGTCGGGCACCGAGCCGCTGATCCGCGTCATGGCGGAGGGCGAGGACAAGGCGCTGATCGACCAGGTGGTCGGCAGCATCTGCCAGAGCATCGAAAAGCGGGCGGGCTGACTCATCAAAGGAGATAGGCTGGCGCCATGCTCGCCGCGCTGACCGCCCTGCTGCTGTGCCAGTTGTTCGGTGAGGCGGCGGTGCGCCTCCTCGACCTGCCGGTGCCGGGCCCGGTGCTCGGCCTCGTTCTGCTGCTGGTCCTGCTGGCACTGCGGCGCCGCGTGCCCGCCACTCTCGACAGCACCGCCGGCGGCCTCTTGAAGCACTTCTCGCTGCTCTTCGTGCCGGCCGGCGTCGGCGTGCTGCAGCACCTTCAGCGCATCGAGGCGGAGTGGCTCGCCATCGCCGCCGCGCTGCTGGTCAGTTCCGTTGCCACCATCGTCGTCACCGCCGCCGTCATGCGCGGCATGATCCGCCTCATGAAGCTCGACGATGAAAGCGCGGGGGGCGGAACTACGTGATCGCCGAGTTCAGCGACATCTGGGTCTACCTGCGCACCGGCCCGCTGCTGTGGCTGACGGTGACGCTCGCCGCCTACGTCGCCGCGCAGTGGCTCTACGAGCGCGCCAAGCTGAACCCTCTGCTCAATCCCGTCGCCATCGCCGTGGTGATGCTGGTGGCGCTGCTGACGGCGACCGGCACCGAGTACCAGACCTACTTCGAGGGCGCGCAGTTCGTCCACTTCCTGCTCGGCCCCGCGACCATCGCGCTGGCCGTGCCGCTCTACAGCCACTTCGGCAAGGTGCGCGCGGTCTTCCTGCCCATGCTGGTGGCGCTCCTCGCCGGCGCCGTGACGGCGGTGGGCACGGCGCTGGGTGTCGCCGCGCTGCTCGGCGCCAGCTTCGAGACCCTGGCCTCGCTGGCGCCCAAGTCGGTCACCACGCCGATCGCCATGGGCATTTCGGAGCGCATCGGCGGCCTGCCGTCGCTGACCGCGGTGCTGGTGATCCTGACCGGCATTCTCGGCGCCATGCTGGCGACGCCGGTGCTGAACGCGCTCGGCATCCGCGACTGGCGCGCGCGCGGCTTCGCCGCCGGCGTGGCCGCGCACGGCATCGGCACCGCCCGCGCCTTCCACGTCAGCGAGGTCGCCGGCACCTTCGCCGGCGTCGCCATGGGCCTCAACGGCCTGGCGACGGCTTTCCTGGTCCCTCTGCTGATCGACTGGGTGCGCTAGCAGGGCTGCTGAAAATGGCCTGACGGCCCGATGCACCTCGTGCTTCGAGACGCCCCCCCGGTGAACTCTATGGCCCGCGTGCTCCTCACGGCGGACAATTGGGACCGCAAATCAGGGGGTTGTCCGATTTGCGGGCGAGAGTGACCGAAAATCGCGCGTCGCCTTAACGCCAATGCCTGCTTGCCCGGGCAGGTTATCGGCTTAAGGTTTCATTCCATGGTCCATATTCGCTGCCTGCCGATCAGCCTCGTCCTGGCAGCCCTGGTCCTGATCGCCCTCCCGGCACCGCATGCCGTTGCCGAGGGGCAGGGGCAGGGGCCGGCGGCGGCGGTCTGTCCGGAGTCCAGCGGGACCGCCGTGCCGGAGTCCGGCGGGACCGCCGTGAACGTCCTCTCGCCCTCCCCGGAAGGCCGGGTGCGGGCGCTGGCGGCGGCGTTCTTCCGCGATCCCGGCGGCCGCGCTGGCGCGGCCAGCATCGCGGCGCAGGCTTTCCGGCCCGGCCCCTGCGACGGGATCTTTCCCGCACCCCCGCCCGGCGAGACGCTCTGGCTGCGCTTCACGGCTGCAAGGCCGGGCGGCGGGATTGCGGCAGGCGGTGTCATCCAGGGCGCATGGGCGGTTGCCTTCGCCGAGACCATCTTCGACGAGGTGATCCTGTACGAGCAGCGCGGCGCGGCGCTTGTCCCGCTGCTGCGCAAGGGCCGGACCGTTCCCACGGATCAGCGTCTGGGCGTTCCGATCAAGACCGTCCTCGCCTTGGACGTCGCGCCGGGCCGGGAGAAGACCTACTACCTGCGCCTTTCGGGCACCTTCAACCCCTCGGTGACGCCGCTTGTCGGGCCGGCGGAGCTGTTCGTCTCGTGGTCCGCGCTGTCGATGGCGATGTCGGCGGTCTTCCTCGGCTTCGTGGCGGCCATCGCGCTGGTCAGCGTCATCCTGTTCCGCCACATCGAGGCGCGGTTCTTCAAGTACTACCTGCTCTACATGCTGTGCCAGTTCGGCTATCCGTTTTTCTTCGACGGCTGGTTCAGCCAGATCTTCGGCTCCACTCTGCCGGTGACCGTGCTGATGCGCGCGGCTGACTTCTGGGCCGCTCTCGCCGTCTTCGCCAACATCCAGTACTGCCGCATTCTGCTGGAGATAGACGCGGACGCGCGGTGGCGCCGCGGACTGCTCTCGGCTCTGTCGGCGGCAACGCTGGCCGCCGGCGTTCTCGCCGTCTTCGATCCCTGGAACTGGGCCGAGCCGCTGCACCTCGCCTACTTCGGCAGTCCGATCGTTCTGCTTGGTGTCTGCCTGCTGAAGCTGCGCGAAGGGCTGCCGCAGGCCGGACCGATCCTGGGATCGCTGCTCTCGCTCACCCTGGGCCTCTTCGTCGCCTACTATTTCTTCAACAATCCGATCCCGATCGCCACGGCGGAGTCCGCCTTCGACCTCGTGCTGGCGCAGCCGACGGACTGGGCCTTCTACTTCGCCATTCTGGGCGAGGTGGCCTTCATGGCGCTGGCCATCTCGATCATGGTGAAATCGATCCGGGTACAAAGGCAGGCGGCGCTGCGGGAAGCGGCGGCGGCGCGCCGGACCGCCGCCGCGCAGGCCAAAGCCCTGCAGGCGAGCGGCGACCGGATCGAGGCGCTGGAAGCGGGCCTGCAGGCCCAGGCCCAGGCCCAGGCCCAGGCCCAGGCGCAGAGCCGGCCCGCCGCGCGCGGCTGGCCGTCTTTCGCACAGACCGCGGTCGAGCAGGTGCGCGAAAACATAAGCCAGGAAGGTTTCGGCAGCCGGCAGTTGGCCGCCGCCCTGGGGATGAGCGAAAAGACTCTCGGGCGCCGCTTGAAGGAGGACTGCAACCTGTCGCCGGCCGCCCTGATCCGTGCCGTCCGCCTGGACCACGCCCGGGCCTTCATTCACCAGCGCCGGCCCGCCACGGTCGCGCAGGTCGCCTACGCCAGCGGCTTCGCCAGCGCCGGTCATTTCGCCAAGCTCTACCGGCAGCACTTTGGAGAATCGCCCAGCGATTCCCTCAAGGCCGCGAAAGTCGGCACCCAGCCGCTGGCCGAAACGGCGGAATGACCGCGCGCTAATGGCAGAGGCGTACGGCGGGCGCGCGCTCGCGGCAAATGACGATGAAGGGATCACCGGGCGTCACCAGGAACGCCGCGGCACCCCCACGTCAACGAGGTTGCCGGCACCGTCGCCGGCGTCGCCAAGGGCCTCAACGGCCTCGCCACTGCGTTCCTGGTGCCGGTGCCAATCGGCTGAGTGCGCGCGGGGCTTCGGAAAGCTGCGGGTGGTGTCGGTCGAGGTATCGCTGCGGCTCAATCGAACGTCGCCTATGTGCCAGGAGGCGACGTTCTCTGCGCACGCGCAGTACGCTACGAAAAGAGCTGTCAGTACAGTGTTGGGATGGCCGCCGGCAGTCAGTTTTCCTTGCCCGTGTCACGCGCACGAAAGAAGCGGCGCTTCACTGTCGGTCCCAGGATCACGGCGAGCGTCAGGGCGACCAACACCAGGCTGGTTGTGTTGGCGAACAGCGTGGTCCAGTCGCCGCGGCCGATGCGCAGGGCGAGGCGTAGGTTTTCTTCGGCGAAGGCGCCAAGGATGAGACCGAGGACGACCGGCGGCAGCGGGAACTTCAGCTTGTCCATCACGTAGCCGACGGCGCCGAAGCCGAGCATCAGGTAGACATCGAACATACGGCCGTGGATCGAATAGACGCCGATCACCATGAGCACGATGATCACCGAACCGAGCAGCGGGCGCGGCAGCTTGAGCAGCCTCGCGAAGCTGTTGGTCGCCAGAGAACCGCCGAGGAAGATCAGAAGGATGGCGCCGAAGAGGAACTGCCACATGAATCCGAAGACTACATCCGGGTTCTCGCGGAACAGCATGGGCCCGGGCTGCAGCCCGTGCACCAGCAGGCCGCCCAGCATGACCGCAGCAACGGCCGTGCCCGGGATGCCCAGGGTCAGGGCGGGGATCAGGGCCGAGGCGGTGTCCGCGTTGTTGGCCGTCTCGGATGCCGCCACGCCCTCGGGCTCGCCATTGCCCCAGGTCTCGGGAGTGCTGCTGGCGCGGCGCGCCTCGTTGTAGGACATGAAGGCCGCCATGGAGCCGCCGGCACCGGGCAGGATGCCGATCCATATGCCGATCAGCGAGGAGCGCAGCCAGGTCTTCCAGAAGCGCCTCATCCGCGGCAGTGCGCGCCAGATGGACTCGGTCCCCAGTTTGCTGCCGGTAAGGGCTTCGGCCTTCAGCGGCATTTCCAGCAGATCGATCACCGGCGGCAAGGCGTAGAGGCCGACCAGCAGGATGACGATGCTGATGCCGTCCAGCAGCTCGAGCTGGCCAAAGGTAAAGCGGTCGGCGCCGTAGATCGGGTCGGAGCCGACGACCGATACGAAGACACCGAAACAGGCGCTGATCAGGCCCTTGATGGGACTGCCGCCGAGCAGGAATACGATGCTGCAGAGGCCGAAGACGGCGACCCAGAAGACCTCCGCAGGGCCGAACAGCAGCGTCACCTGAGAAAGCGGCGGCGCCAGCAGCATAAGCGCGAAAGCACTGGCGATACCGCCGATCGCCGAAGAGACAACGGCGACCTGCAGCGCGAAACCGCCCTCGCCCTTTTGCGCCATAGGAAAACCGTCGAAGGTCGTCGCGACGGCCGCCGGCGTGCCCGGGATGCGCAGCAGCACCGCGGGGATCGCCCCGCCGTACATGGCGCCATTGTAGATTCCCGCCATCAAACCCAGGGCCACCAGGGGCTCCAGGCCGAAGGTGAAGGGCACCAGGACCGAGATCGCCATGGTGGCACTGAGGCCCGGCATGGCGCCAACCACGATCCCGGCGATGACCCCGATTACGACCGCGAAGAAGTTGGCGAGGCCAAGGACCTCTGGCAGGGAATGCAGAAGATCGGCGTACATCGGGGGCTCAACTCCGCCAGAGGCGGCCGCTGGGGAAACCCAGGGACATCGCGAAATCGAATACCAGGTAGATGGCAGAAACCACGATCAGCGTCGCTACGACCAGCCCCAGCAGGTTGCGAAACCCGAAGGCATAGGCCACCAGCGGAATGGCCACCGCGGTGCTGGCATAGAAGCCGACGAAGTCGACCGAAATGGCGTAGCCGAAGATCAGCAGGAAGGCGCCGATGACCCGCTTCGGCGCAGCCGCCATGGGCTCGGCGGCCTCGCCGGCGGCGGCCTTGCGCTGGTCGGAGACCAGCAGGACCAGCGAAAGAACCATGAGGCCGACGAGCATGGCCGCCGGCAGCAGGGCGGAGATCGGCCGCAGTGCCGCGGTCGGCACCAGGAACGCGGCCGCGGCGGCGATTATGACGATGGCCGTCAATGATTCCGGGCGGCAGAGACGACTTAGAGGCGATTCGGGCATGGCCCCGACTCCGTGAGAGAGGAAGAAAGCGGCGCGAGGGGAAATCCCCTCGCGCCGGCCTCGCTCAGTTCCAGGGCGTGGTTTCCCAGACCTGCTTTGCCAGATCATAGACCTCGGCATTGAGCGCCCTGAAGTCGTCACCCACGGCGACCTCGACCGGGTTGGCGGTTTCCTTCATCGCGTTGAGGAACTCGGGATCCTTGGCAAGCTGGCGGAAGGCCTCCAGCAGCTTCGACCGGACATCCTCGGGCAGGCCATCCGGCGCGACGAAGCCGCGCATCGAGCCGTTCACCAGGTCCAGACCCTGCTCCCGGAAGGTCGGCAGGTTCGGTGCGAACTCCGAACGCTCCGCCTTGGCCACTCCGAGAACGTTCAGCTCGTCGCGGAAGTTCGCCACCTCGGAGATATTGAGAATGGCCATGGCGACGTGTCCGCCCATCAGCGCGGTGCGCGCCGGCGCTGAACCCTTGAACGGCACGATGGTGAACTCGGTGCCAGTCAGATTCTGCAGCTTGTTCAGGGCGAAGTGGTCGTCGCCGCCCAGACTCGACATGGCGACCGTAACCGCGAGCGGGTTGGCCTTCGCCTCAGCGAGCAGCTTGTCCATCGTGTCCAGACCGCTCTTCTTTGAGGTGACGATCACATTGGGATCGTTCACCACGTTCGCCAGGAACGTGAAGCTGTCGGCGCTGTAGTCGGCCTCGCGGTCCAGGGTGCGGGCCATCATACCGGGCAAATTGTAGGTGCCCAGGGTATAGCCGTCCGCATCCGACGTTGCGACCTCGGTGATGCCGATCTGGCCGCTGGCACCGGGGACGTTCTTGACAACGAGGCTGGCGCCTCCACCGAGGTACTTTTCGATGAAGGGCGCCGTGGTGCGCGCCATGACATCGGTGCCGCCGCCGGCAGAGAAGCCGACGACGACGGTGATCGGCTTTTCCGGATAGCCGGCGGCCAGAGCCGCACCCGAGGCGAGCGTGAGCGCAGCCGCCAGCACGGATGTCTGGAGATATCGAAACATAAGTATCCTCCCTTTTTTGATTTGACGTTCTAGTTGTTGGGGAACTCGCAGCCGCGTTCCTTCAGCGTGGCGTCGACCCAACTGCGGTCGTTGGTGCCTTCGGCGATCGCCGCCATCTGACGCGTTTCGGCCGCCTGCTTCGCCTGGGTCTTCTTGAGGATCTCTTCGGCTTCATCGAGCGGCACCGACAGGACGCCGTCCCAGTCGCCGACCATGATGTCGCCGGGCGCGACGACCATGCCGTCCAGGCTGACCGGAACGTTGATCTCGCCCGGGCCGTCCTTGTAGGGACCGCGGTGGGTGACTCCCGCGGCAAAGGTCGGCAGATTCATGGCCGCACAGGCCTCGGCATCGCGAATGGCGCCGTCGATGACGAAGCCGGCCACGCCGCGCTTTTTGGCATGGGACAGCATCAGTTCGCCGATCAGCGCGTTGGTCAGGTCACCCCCCGCATCGACGACGATCACGTCGCCCGGCTCGGCCATGTCGATGGCCTTGTGCAGCATGAGGTTGTCGCCGGGGCGCGTCCGCACCGTGAGGGCGGGACCGGCCATGCCGCCCGAGGCGTGCATCGGGCGCAGCCGCGGGCCGCCGGCAGAGAGCCGGCTCATGTTGTCGGAGATATTGGCCACGGGCAGTACTGCGAAGGCCTGGATGAGCGCCTTCGGCGCGACGCGCGGGCGGGACAGGATGCGAAAGCCGATCGGCATGGTCATTCCTTGTGTTCGGCAAAGGACTTGGATTCTTCGGCAAGCAGCGCATGGTTCGCGATGCGCTCCGGTGCGACGGACTGGCCTTCGAGAACCTGGAAGATTCCGCGCACAGCCTCGACGCCGACGCGCGCCGCCGCCTCGCGGGTGACGCCGCCGATGTGGGGGGTCACGACGATCCCTGGCTCCGCCCACAAGGGGTTGTCCGGGGCGGGGGGTTCCTCGGCGAAGGTGTCGAGGCCGGCCCCGGCCAGATGGCCCGAGCGCAGCGCGGCGAGCAGGGCCGCTTCATCGATCAGCCCGCCGCGGGCCGTGTTGATGACATAGCTGCCCGCCGGCATCTTCGCGATCGTCTCGGCGTTCAGCAGTGACCGGGTCTGCGCTGTGAGCGGGCAATGCAGGCTGACGATGTTGGCCCGCATCAGGAGATCGTCGAGGGTGGCGCAGCGTGCGACACCGTGGTGTTCGAAAACGGCATCCTCGGCGTAGGGATCGAAACCGGTCAGTGTCAGCCCGATGCCCTGGGCGATCCGGCCGGTCGCCCGCGCGATCGAGCCCATGCCCACCAGCCCGAGCGTCGCGCCCGTCAGCTCCCGCCCCTGGAACCCCGGCTTCTCCCAGCGCCCCGCGCGCAGCCCGGCATCCAGCGGCAGGATCCGCTTGACGGTGGCCAGCAGCAGGGCGATGGCGTGTTCGGCGACAGAGACCGCATTGGCCCCGGTCGCGACCAGCACGGGAATGCCGCGGCGGGCAGCGGCAGCGAGGTCGATATTGTCGACGCCCACGCCGTGCTTGGAAATCACGCGCAGCTGCGGCGCCGCGTCCATCACCTCGGCGTCGAGGCGTCCCATGCGGGAGACGATGCCGACTGCGCCGGTCTCTTCCAGGCAGCGCGAGATCACGTCGCCGGCGGCATAGGCCGGCGTATGGGCCGTGCGATAACCCTTCTGTGCCACCAGGTCGGCGGCGGCAGGATCGAGGTCTGGCCCCGTCACGAGGATCGTCTTGCTAATGGCATTCGCTCCCAGCCTCTCGCCCCGGCAATCGGCGGCGATGAGTTCGAACCTTTGCCCGCGCAACCGAACGACGGCGTGGCGGACGGGCCCTTTTTTGTTGGTTCTATGACAAAGAAATGCTTTATAAAAGCGAATAAATCTGGCCATTCAGTGAAGAAAAACTGCACAAATGGATACACGGCAGCTCCGGACCCTGATTGCGATCTCGGCGCATGGCACCTTTGCTCAGGCGGCCAAGGTGGTTGGCCTGACCCCCTCGGCGGTCAGTCAGCAGATGTTCGCATTGGAGCAGGAACTGGGGGCGGCGCTGTTCGACCGCAGCTCTCGGCGGCCCAAGATCACCTCCCAGGGGATGCAGGTCATCGAACTGGCCAAGGATTTCCTGCGCATGGAGGAGGATGCCAAGGCGGCCCTGAGCGGCCACCGGATCGCCGGCAAGCTGATGCTCGGTTCAGTGCGTTCCAGCGCGTTGAACCTGCTGCCGAGGGCAATCGTCGAAATGCGCCACCGCTATCCCGCCCTGACGGCGAACCTGCGGGTGTCGCTCAGCTCACCGCTGATCGACGACGTCGCCTCGGGACGGCTGGACGCGGCGGTGGTCGCAGAGCATCTCAGAATTCCGCCCGCGCTTCGCTGGAGCCCCTTTCTGCGCGAGCCGCTGTGGCTCATCGCGCCGAAGGGCAGTGGGATCCGTGATCCGCTGAAGCTGCTCAACAAGAAGCCCTTCGTGCGTTTTCGCAGCCCGGTGCCGCTGGCAAACCTGATCGACACCGAGATTTCCCGTTGGGGCGTCGTCACCCAGGATATCGCCGAGATCGACACAATCGGATCCATCGTGAGCTGCGTGCGCCAGGGCCTGGGAGTTTCCGTCGTGCCGCATGTAGCGCTGCAGGAGCCCGACCACAAAGAGCTGGATCTGCT
Organism: Pelagibius sp. 7325; assembly: GCF_037652055.1. NCBI lineage: Bacteria > Pseudomonadati > Pseudomonadota > Alphaproteobacteria > Rhodospirillales > Rhodovibrionaceae > Pelagibius > Pelagibius sp. 7325. Next base: position 124,195 of record NZ_JBBKAH010000015.1, on the reverse strand, counting down.
GCCCTTCGGTGAACCGCAGGTGCACCGGCAGATCGGGATCGTCGAGCGCACTGTTTCGCCGCGCAGCGAGATCATTGCCCGTCTACACGAGGTCCTGGCTCAGTTGTGCGGCGAACACGGGGTCGACCGCCCGTAGGCTCTGCCCGGCCCATGAGCGGTTCCACCAGCGAGGGCAGCTGTTTCCCCGTTCCCGTCCTTCAGGCACTTCCTCGACGCGATTGTCGTAATCGCACTTTGGATGACAGAAGAGGCTTAAACCAGATCGTGCCGCTCCAGCAGCGTCTCTCTACCGAACGCCGCCGCTCACGGATTTGTCTAATCTTAACCAAAGAACGAACGCGCGTTAGGGGCTGAGACATCAGCTTCGGGTCAAAAGCGATTCTCCCCCACAGCCGCACAGCTTGACCGCTCGTCGAACACCCGCGGAGCTTCTTGCCGACCGGCCCCGCCCAGCCTGAGCCTCTCGGCTCCACCGCGTTGCTGACCTACACCACGTTGCTGAAGCTGTAGGCCGGGCCCTCGCGCAGCAGTTCGGCGAGCACGCCGAGGCCGCGGCGCAGTTCGTCGTGGTCGCGCGGCGGGCCGAAGCAGATGCGCACGGCGGGCGCGCTTTCGCGGCGGCCGACCATGAAGGGATCGCTGGGCGTCACCAGCACGCCGCGGCGCTCGGCCTCGGCGGCGAATTCGCTGGAGCGCCAGGGCTCCGGCAAACGCAGCCACAGGAAGTTGGCGCCTTCGGCGCAGTCGATGTCCCAGCCGGCCATCGCTTTGCGCGCCAGCGTGCTGCGCGCCATCGCCTCGCGCTTGCGCCCGTCGCGGATCGTGGCGGCGACGCCGCTGCGGATCAGCTCGGCGGCGATCTCGGCGGTCAGCGGACTGGCCATCCAGCAGGTCGAGTGCACGGCGCTGCCGACGCGGCCCAGCGCCTTTTCCGGCGCCGCGACGAAGGCGGTGCGCAGGCCCGGTGCCACGGTCTTCGACAGCCCGGCGATGTAGAAGCCCAGCTCCGGCAGGTGGCTGGCGATCGGCAGCGGCTCCTCGCCGTCCAGGTTGCCGAAGGTGTCGTCCTCGACCACCGCGGTGCCGTGGCGCCGGGCGATGTCGGCCAGGGCGCGGCGGCGCTCCTCCGGCATGGTCAGGCTGGTCGGGTTGTGCTGGTTCGGGCAGAGGTAGACGGCCTTCACGTCGTGGGTGCGGCAGGCCTCCTCCAGGGCATCGGGCAGCGGCCCGTCGGCGTCGCGCTCCAGGCCGTCGAGGCGCAGGCCGAGCAGCCGCGCGAGGCTGCGGATGCCGGGGTAGGTGAGGGAGTCCGAGACGATGTGGTCGCCCGGGCGGGTCACCGCGGCCAGCGACACCAGGACGCCGTGATGCGCCCCGGCGCTCACCGTCAGCCGCTCCGCGGTCACCTCGAAGCCCGACCGGCTGATCCAGCGCGCCCCCGCCTCGCGGTGCTCCGCCAGGCCGCGCTGATGCTGGTAGCGCATCATCTCCAGGGCGCGCGGGCCGCCGGCGACGCGGGCCATGACCTCGGCGATCGCGGTTTCCTCGGCGCAGGGCATCGGCGGCGCCGAGCGCATGTGGATGGTGCCCGGCGGGGCGTCGTGCCAGCGGTGCAGCTGGTCGGCCTGGGCCGGCACGTTCACGAAGGTGCCGCGGCCGACCTCGCCGGAGGTGAGGCCGCGCCGCTCCGCCTCGGCATAGGCGCGGCTGACGGTGCCGACGGTGACCCCCAGGTGCCAGGCGAGGTCGCGGTGGGTCGGCAGGCGGTCGCCGGCCTTCAGCTTGCCGGTGGTGATGTCGCGGGCCAGGGCGTCGGCGATGGCCAGGTAGCGCGGGCCCGAGGCTTCCTCGAGCGCGGGAGTCCAATTTGTCATGGTGACAATAATACAATTGACCCAGACAATGTGCAACAATTAATACAATGAGCAGGAGGTGATGGGTACAATTTTCGCTCTCAGGAGGTTTAGATGGGTACAATTTCCAGAACGGACCGGCCGCTGCTGCCGCCGGCCGCTTTTCCCCCCAACCCGGCCGACCGGGCGCCGGGCGGCTGGACCGCCGGCCGCGGCGGCCTGGCCCGGCGCGTCTGCGCGGCGCTGGCCTCCGTGCTGGTCGTCTGGCAGAAGCGGATCCGCGACCGCGAGGCCCTGCAGTCCATGACCGCCGCGCAGCTCGCCGACATCGGGATCACCCGCGAGGATGCCCTGTGCGAGGCGGAAAAGCCCTTCTGGCACCGCTAGGACAAGAGAGAGAGCCGTTATGACCGAGATCACGCTTTACCAGGTCGACGCCTTCACCGACCGGCCCTTCGGCGGCAATCCGGCGGCGGTCTGCCCGCTGGAGGCCTGGCTGCCGGACGCGACGCTGCAGGCCATCGCGGCGGAGAACAACCTCTCGGAGACGGCCTACTTCGTGAAGCAGGGCGCCCAGGCAGACGGCGACTACCACCTGCGCTGGTTCACGCCCACCATCGAGGTGCCGCTCTGCGGCCACGCGACGCTCGCCAGCGCCTATGTCATCGCGCGGCACGTGGAACCGGGAACGGAGAAGATCGCCTTTCATTCCGCCAGCGGCCCGCTGACGGTGACGCGCAGCGGCGAGGTCTTCACCCTCGATTTCCCCAGCGCGCCGCCGGCGCCTTTCGATGATGGCGGCGCCGTGGCCGCCGCCCTCGGCATCCGGCCGCAGGAGGTGCTGAAAGAGAACAAGGGGAAAGGCGGCAAGATGCTGGCGCTGCTGGCCGGCGAGGCCGAGGTGCAGCGTGCCGCGCCGAACCTGGAGAAGGTCGCCGCGCTGCCCAGCGACGGCCTCATCATCACGGCGCGCGGCGACACGGTCGACTTCGTCTCGCGCTACTTTGCCCCGCACGCCGGCATCCCGGAAGACCCGGTGACCGGCTCGGCGCACTGCGTGCTGACGCCCTTCTGGGCGGCGCGCCTCGGCAAGGCGAGGCTCACCGCACGGCAGATCTCGGCGCGCGGCGGCGACCTCACCGTCGAGGACAAGGGCGCGCGCGTGCTGATCTCCGGCACAGTCGCCCCCTATCTCGAGGGCCGCATCCGCGTGTAGACTGGCGGCCGTTCCACCCTCGAGTCCCAAGAGGAGACGGCATGACCAAGCCCCCCGAGTTTCCCGCCCTCGATCCCATGAGCGTTGAGGCGAGAAAAGGGTCGTCCTATCCCGAGCCCTGGAAGAGCCAGTGCGGCGAGCGCGAGAAGCGCGCGCTGGGCGACGCTCTCGGCCTCAACGACTTCGGCGTGAACCTGGTGCGCCTGCCGCCGGGCGCGCTGTCGTCGCAGCGCCACTGGCACACCCACGAGGACGAGTTCGTCTACGTGCTGGAGGGCGAAGTCACCCTCATCACCGACGACGGCAAGCAGGTGCTGAAGCCGGGCATGACGGCGGGCTTTCCCGCCGGCAAGGGCGACGGCCACCATCTCGTGAACAAGGGCAAGGACTGGGCCGTCTACCTGGAGGTCGGCAGCCGCCACCTGGACGACGAGGTGGTCTATCCGGACATCGATCTCTTCCTCACGAATTCCCGCCACGGCAAGCAGCGCTTCACCAAGAAGAACGGCGAGCCCTACTGATGGCCGCGCTGCGCATCGCGCCGGCGACAGAGGCGGAGATGGACTCTGTGCGCGTCCTCTTTCGCGAGTACGCCGACTGGCTGCAGGTCGACTACTGCCTGCAGGCCTTCGAGTCCGAGCTGGCCGGCCTGCCGGGCGCCTATGCGCCGCCGGTCGGTGGCCTGTGGCTCGCGCGCATCGACGGCGCGCCGGCCGGCGTCGTCGGCCTGTGGCCGCTGGGAGACGGCGCCTGCGAGGTGAAACGCCTCTGGGTGCGGCCCGCCTCGCGCGGTGAAAAGCTCGGCCGCCGGCTCATGGATGCGGCGCTGGCCGGTGCGAGAGCAGCCGGCCACAAGCGCGTGGTTTTGGAAACTCTCGACTTCATGACGGCGGCGCGCGCGCTCTACGCCGATCTCGGCTTCCGCGAAGTCGACAAGGGTGACGCGCCGGAGAACGTGCGGCGCATGGCCTGCGACCTCGCCGCCGCCGCGCCGGCCTGAGACTTTTTCCTCCGACAACAGCAGCAGGGGCACGAGACGGTGCAGGCGCTTTACTTCGACGACTTCGAGCCGGGCCAGACCTTCCACAGCAAGGGCGCGACGCTCAGCGAGTCGCAGATCCTCGACTTCGCGCTGCTCTACGACCCGCAACCCTTCCACCTCGACAAGGAAGCCGCCGCCGAGGGGCCGTTCGACGGCCTCATCGCCTCCGGCTTTCAAACGCTTTGCGTCGCCTTCCGGCTGTTCTACCAGGAGAAGGTGATCAACGCCTGCTCCATGGGCTCGCCCGGCCTCGACGAACTGCGCTGGACCCGCCCCGTGCGCCCCGGCGACACCATCAAGGTTCAGGCAACCGTGAAGGAAGTGCGCCCCTCGCGCTCCAAGCCCGACCGCGGCACCGTCATCATGGACTACGTCACCACCAACCAGGTGGACGAGACGGTGATGACCTTCACCGCGATCCATATCTTCGCGAGGAAGGGGTGAGGGATGAACCGTAATGCTGAGACAGAAGCCTTGCTGAAGATCCTGGAACGGGGGAATCGCCAAGTGGCTGAGGGCAAGCTGCACGACGCCGGGCGAGCGATTTCGGAGTTGCGCTGCAAGTGGGGCGCCGGTCCCGACTACGTGCCTCGCCCCCTGCAAGAGGGATGACAATGCGCGTGCCGCTTTGGCGCGACCCACTGTCGACTCTGTGCCTCACGATGAATGGATGCTCGGGTCCCGCCCGAGCATGACAGTGGAGCGGTGGCCACGGCGGCGCGCTGCGACTGCCACCTCTCAGACCGTCACCCTCGGGCTTGACCCGAGGGTCCATCGGGCAGCTGCCCGGAATTCCTGACCCCCTGGTCAAGTTATCCAACTGCGACGCTTTGGCGCCGGAAAGCGGCGCATGAATAATTGACGCGGTGCAGCATGGTGCTAGTATCCGGCCCGCGCGCGACCCGGGGATTTCCCTAGGAATTCTGAGAGAATCGCCCAGGAATTTCCGTCAGCGCCCCGTCGCTTTCGACCCGCTACTCGCTAAGGAGCCGCCTTATGAACGCCCCCCGCCCGGCCAGCCGGCCTGGGAACCCTTGCTTTTCCTCGGGACCCTGCGCGAAGCGCCCCGGTTGGTCCCTGGGCTCTCTGAGCGAGGCGGCGCTGGGTCGATCACATCGGGCCAAGCTGGGCAAGGCCAAGCTGGCCGAAGTGATCGAGCGCTCCAAGAAAATCCTCGGCATGCCGGCGGACTGGCGCCTCGGCATCGTGCCCGCCTCCGATACCGGCGCCGTCGAGATGGCGCTGTGGTCGTTGCTCGGCCGGCGCGGCGTCGACGTGCTGGCCTGGGAGAGCTTCGGCGAAGGCTGGGCGAGCGACGTCTCCAAGCAGCTGAAGCTGGACAACCTGCGCCTCCTCAAGGCCGGCTACGGCGCGTTGCCCGACCTGACCCAGGTCGACTTTTCCCGCGACGTGGTGTTCACCTGGAACGGCACCACGTCGGGCGTGAAGCTGCCGAACGGCAACTGGATCCCCACCGGCCGCGCCGGCCTCACCATCTGCGACGCCACCTCGGCGGCATTCGCCATGGACCTGCCGTGGGACAAGCTCGATGTCGTCACCTGGTCCTGGCAGAAGGTGCTGGGCGGCGAGGCGGCCCACGGCATGCTGGCGCTCAGCCCGCGCGCCGTCGAACGCCTGGAGAGCTACACCCCGGCCTGGCCGCTGCCGAAGATCTTCCGCCTCACCAAGAGCGGCAAGCTCATCGAGGGCGTGTTCAAGGGCGAGACCATCAACACGCCCTCCATGCTGGCGGTGGAAGACGCCCTCGACGGCCTGAAATGGGCCGAGGAGATCGGCGGCTTGAAAGCCCTCATCGCACGCTCCGAAGCGAGCCTCAAATCCGTCGCCGACTGGGTGGGCGCCTCCGACTGGGCCGACTTCCTGGCCGAGAAGCCGGAGACGCGCTCCTGCACCTCGATCTGCCTGAAGATCGTCGATCCCTGGTTCCTCTCGCTCGATGCCGATGCCCAGGCCGCCGCGGCCAAGCGCATCGCTTCCCTGCTGGAGGAAGAGGGCGTCGCCTTCGACATCGGCAGCTACCGAGACGCGCCGGTCGGCCTGCGCCTGTGGGGCGGCGCCACGGTGGAGCCCGCCGACATGGCGGCGCTGCTGCCCTGGCTCGACTGGGCCTACGGCGCGGTGAAGTCGGACAAGGCGGCGGCCTGAGGGCTGCCGATCCAACCAAGCGATCCCATTGTGCAACGCCGGCGCGCCCCGACCCCATACAGCTGGGTGAAATCGGCGCACCGCGAAGAGAGGTTCATAAAGACATGCCCAAGGTTTTGATTTCGGACGAGTTGAGCGAGCGCGCTGCGGAGATCTTCCGCGAGCGCGGCGTCGAGGTGGACGTGAAGACCGGCATGAAGCCGGATGAGCTGAAGGCCTGCATCGGGCTTTACGACGGCCTCGCCATTCGCTCGGCGACCAAGGTCACGGCGGAGATCATCGCCGCCGCCGACAACCTGAAGGTCGTCGGCCGCGCCGGCATCGGCGTCGACAACGTGGACATTCCCGCCGCCACGGGCCGCGGCATCGTGGTGATGAACACGCCCGACGGCAACTCCATCACCACGGCGGAGCACACCATCGCGCTGATGATGTCGCTGGCGCGCGAGATCCCCGCCGCCAACCGCTCGACCCAGGCCGGCAAGTGGGAGAAAGCGCGCTTCATGGGCGTCGAGCTGACCGGCAAGGTGCTGGGTGTCATCGGCTGCGGCAACATCGGCGCTATCGTCGCCGACCGCGCCCAGGGCCTGAAGATGCGCGTCATCGCCTACGATCCCTTCCTCTCGCCCGATCGCGCGCGGGATCTCGACGTCGAGAAGGTGGAACTGGACGAGCTCCTGAAGCGCGCCGACTTCATCACCCTGCACGTGCCCATGACCGACCAGACCCGCGGCATGATCGACAAGAAGGCCCTGGCCAAGACCCGCCCGGGCGTACGCATCATCAACTGCGCGCGCGGCGGCCTGGTGGTCGAAGATGACCTCAAGGCGGCCATCGAGTCGGGCCATGTCGCCGGCGCCGCCCTCGACGTCTTCACCGTCGAGCCGGCCAAGGAGAACGCGCTGTTCGGCATGGACCAGGTCGTCGCCACCCCGCACCTCGGCGCCTCCACCACCGAGGCGCAGGAGAAGGTGGCGCTGCAGATCGCCGAGCAGATGTCGGCCTACCTGATGACCGGCGCGATCACCAACGCGCTGAACATGCCGTCGCTGACCGCCGAGGAGGCCAAGCGGTTGAAGCCCTACATGACGCTCGCCGAACAGCTCGGCAGCTTCGCCGGGCAGCTGACCCATACCGGCCTCAGGTCGGTGACCATCGAGTACGAGGGCGACGTGGCGGCGTTCAACACCCGGCCGCTGACCCAGGTGGCGCTCTGCGGCCTGCTGCGCCCGATGCTCGATACGGTGAACATGGTGAACGCGCCGCTGATCGCGCGCGAGCGCGACATCGACGTCGCCGAGGTGAAGCACGAGCGCGACTGCGACTACCAGACCCTCATCCGCCTGTCGGTGACCACCGAGCGCGGGCCGCGCAGCGTCGCGGGCACCCTCTTCGGCCACACCAAGCCGCGCGTGGTCGACATCAAGGGCATCTCCGTCGAGGCTGCCCTGACGCCGCACATGCTCTACATTACCAACGAGGACAAGCCGGGCTTCATCGGCGCGCTGGGCACCACGCTGGGCGATGCGGGCGTCAACATCGCCACCTTCCACCTGGGCCGCGCGGCGCAGGGCCAGGACGCCATCGCCCTGCTGGAGCTGGATGCGCCGATCGACGCCAAGACGTTGGAGAAGGTGCGTGCACTGCCCCACACCAAGCAGGCCGAGGCACTGCGTTTCTAGCAGACTGCTGCTAGAGAGACTTGGCCCGTGGCCCATCCTTCGAGACGCCGCCTTGCGGCGGCTCCTCAGGATGAGGGGTGTGATCGAAAAGATTGACCTCATGCTGAGGAGCGAGCATCAGCGAGCGTCTCGAAGCACGAGGTCAATCGGGCCGCTAGGCCGTCTTCAGCAGCTCTCTAGGGCCGGCTTCGCCGGACTCGCGCTGCTTGCCGCCGTCATCGCGGCGGTGGGCGGCGGGCCCGCCTTTGCTCAGAGCCTCGAGTCCCTCGGCTTCCGCCCGTTCTTCGCCGAGCCGTCGCGCAGCATGAAGATCCAGCTGCGCGCCGTCGTGCGGCCGCAGGACGCCCTGCCCGATGGACAGCCGGCCGTCGCATCGAAGGCAAGCGGCGGCCGCATTGCCGAGGCCTGGCTCATCGCGCCGACGGAACGTTACGACCACGGCGTCCTCGGCGACGCGGTGGAGGCCGGCGGCCTCATGGTGCGCCTGAAGGGCGGCGGCGAGCGCCGCCTGCTGCTGCCGGAGAACCAGGTCTTCGAGGACCTGCAGCCGCGCCTCGCCGATCTCGACGGCGACGGCGAAGAGGAGATCCTGGTGGTGCGTTCCGCGCTGGACGCCGGTGCCGTGCTCACCGTCTACGGCCTGGTCGGCGACGACCTGCGGCTGATCGCCGAGGGCCCGCAGACCCTGCCGCGGCACCGCTGGCTGAACCCGGTCGGCGCGGCGGACTTCGACGGCGACGGCGTCGTCGAGGTCGCCTACGTGGAGACGCCGCACATCGGTGGCATCCTGCGCATCGTTTCGCTGCAGGACGGCAGGCTGGTGGAGGAAGCCTCCTGGGCCGGCTTCTCCAACCACCTCATCGGCTCGCGCGAGCTCGGCCTCTCCGCCATCCTCGACTTCGACGAGGACGGCCTGCCGGAGATCTTCCTGCCCTCGGCACGCCGCCGTTCGCTGCGCGTGCTGCGCTACCGCGACGGCGAGATCACGCTGCTGGGCCGCGACTTCTACGACGCGCAGATCGTCGGCGACTTCCGCCTGGAAGACCTCGACGGCAACGGCATGGACGAGGTGATCTTCCAACTCGACGACGGCCTGGAAGTGCGGCTGTATCGGTGAGTCGAACCAAGTTTCGCAACCCTATCCCGCAAGGGGAGAGCGCTTTTCGTTTCCCTCTCCCCTCCGTGGGAGAGGGTTGCGCAGCGTTTAGCGCGATCGTGAGATCGGGCTTACGCGGAGCTGGGTGAGGGGGAGTCGCCGGCGAGCCGGCGATGTGCCAGCACGGCGATGCGGCGCACGGCGACCATGGAGAGCACCACCGCGGCGACGAAGACGTAGAGTCCGGCGTGGATCGCCACGTCGGAGATCAGCGACAGCTTGATGACGACCACCAGCATGGCGACGACGAAGACGTCGAGCATCGACCAGCGGCCGATCGTCTCGACCCAGCCGAGCACCCGGCGCACGCGCGGGTCGTCGACCCTGAGGCGGCTCCAGGCGAGCCAGGCGAAGATCAGCTTGCCGACCGGCAGCACCACGGTGAACAGCACGATGAGGACGAAGAGGGCGACGTCGCCGCTCTCCAGCAGGCGGAAGGCGCCGGTGAGGATGGAGACCTCGTCGTAGAACACCAGCAGGGTGCGCACCGTCATCACCGGCAGCAGCCAGCCGGCCACCAGTGCCGCCGCCGCCGCGATCAGCAGCACGCCGAGGAAGCGGTCGGCGCCGCGGCTCTCGGCGGCCAGGGTGCCGGGCGGGGCGAAGAGGGGGAAGGAGAGGCGCAAGAGGGGATCGGGTGTGATGGCTGCGGTATCGGGCCCAGTGTGTACGGTCCAGGGTCTACGGCCCAGGGCCTACGCCCCAGTGTCTACGCCTGGCACCGGCCGGGCAAGCCGCTTTAACCGCTTGATTTCCCGCTCTTTCCGGCCCGATGTCGAGACCGTGCGGCGGATTTCTGTTTGCCCCTCCGGGTGAAGGCTGCTAACAGAGAGCGGAAGCGGAACCCGCCCGCTTCCATGCCCTGCCCAGGAACCTGGGCCCATGGAACCGGACCGCATCTTCTCCGCCGATCAGCTGCCATGACCCAACACACCGAAAAGGGCCTCTTACCGGCCGGCCTGCAGGATGTGCTGCCGCCACTCGCCGCGCACGAATCGGCGGTGGTCGAGCGCCTGATCGCCGCTTTCCAGGCCCAGGGCTACGACCGGGTGAAGCCGCCGCTGCTGGAGTTCGAGGAGGCGCTGCTGACCGGCGCCGGCGCCGCGCTGGCCGGGCAGACCTTCCGCCTGATGGATCCGGTGAGCCAGCGCATGATGGGCCTGCGCGCCGACTTGACGCCGCAGGTCGCGCGCATCGCGGCGACGCGCCTGCGGAAGGCCGCGCGCCCTTTGCGTCTCTGCTACGGCGGCCAGGTGCTGCAGGTCCGCGGCAGCCAGCTGCGCCCCGAGCGCCAGTTCGCCCAGGTCGGCGTCGAGCTGATCGGGGCGCCGCAGGAGACCGGCGATGCCGAGGTCGCGCTGCTGGCCATCGAGGCGCTGAGCGCCGTCGGCGTGCAGGAACTCTCCGTCGACATCAACACGCCGCCGCTGGTCGGCGCCTTGGCGCGCGACCTGGGCCTTGCCGATGCCGAGGTGGCCGAGCTGCGCGCCGCATTGGACCGCAAGGACTCCGCGGCGGTGCGCGCGCTCTCCGGCAAGCACGACAAACTCTTTCAGGCCCTGCTGCGCACGGCGGGCCCGGCCGACAAAGCACTGGCCGCGCTGACGGCGCTGCAGCTGCCGGCGGCCGCCGCCGCCGAGATGCAGCGCCTCGCCGCCGTGGTCGCGCGCATCAGGCAGGCGGCGCCCGGCGCCCGCCTCACCGTCGATCCGGTCGAGCACCGCGGCTTCGAGTACCAGACCGGCATCAGCTTCATTCTCTTCGCCAAGGGCGTGCGCGGCGAACTGGGCCGCGGCGGCCGCTACGACGCCGCGGGGCCGAACGGCGCGGCGGAATCCTCGACCGGCTTCACGCTCTTCATGGATACCGTGCTGCGGGCGCTGCCGTCGCCGGCCCCGGCGCGGCGCATCTTCCTGCCGGCCGGCACCGCGCCGGACGAGGGGCGGCGTCTGCGCGCGGAAGGCTGGGTCACCGTGGCCGGTCTCACGCCGGCCGCCGATACCGCGGCCGAAGCGCGCCGCCTCGGCTGCAGCCACTGCTTCGCCGACGGCGCTGTTTCAGAACTGAAGGACTGATCCATCATGGCTAATGTGGTCGTCGTCGGGTCCCAATGGGGGGACGAAGGCAAGGGCAAGATCGTCGACTGGCTGTCGGAGCGCGCTGACGTCGTGGTGCGCTACCAGGGCGGCCACAACGCCGGCCACACCCTGGTCATCGGCGGCGAGGTCTTCAAGCTCTCGCTGCTGCCCTCGGGCGTGGTGCGCAAGGACAAGCTGTCGGTCATCGGCAACGGCGTGGTGGTGGACCCCTGGGCGCTGATCGAGGAGATCGACCGCATCCGCGCGCAGGGCGTCGAGGTGACGCCGGAGCGCCTGCGCATCGCCGAGAGCGTCGCCCTCATCCTGCCGATGCACGGCGCGGTCGACCGCGCGCGCGAGACGGCCAAGGGCGATGGCAAGATCGGCACCACCGGGCGCGGCATCGGCCCGGCCTATGAAGACAAGGTCGGCCGCCGCGCGGTGCGCCTCTGCGACCTCGCCGACCCGGAGCTGCTGCGCCAGCGCGTCGAGGGCCTTCTGGTGCACAACAACGCGCTGCTGCGCGGCCTCGGCCAGCCGGAGTACACGGCCGACGAGATCGTCGCCAGCCTGCTGGCGCTGGCGCCGCGCATCCTGCCCTTCGCCGACCGCGTGTGGCAGAGCCTCGATGCGGCGCGCCGCAGCCGCAAACGCATCCTCTTCGAGGGCGCGCAGGGCGTCATGCTGGACGTCGACCACGGTACCTATCCTTACGTGACGTCGTCGAACACCGTGGCCGGCAGCGCCGCCGCCGGCTCCGGCATGGGCCCCTCGGCGCTGGACTTCGTGCTCGGCATCACCAAGGCCTACACCACCCGCGTCGGCAGCGGGCCGTTCCCGACCGAGCTGACCGACGAGATCGGCGAGTTGCTGGGCGCGCGCGGGCGCGAGTTCGGCGTGGTGACCGGGCGCAAGCGGCGCTGCGGCTGGTTCGACGCGGTGATGGTGCGCCAGGCCGCCAAGATCGCCGGCATCGACGGCATCGCGCTGACCAAGCTGGACGTCCTGGACGGCCTGGAGGAGATCAAGGTCTGCGTCGGCTACGAGGTCGACGGCGAGCGCCTCGACTACCTGCCGGCTCAGCCGTCGCGCCAGGCCAGGGCCAAGCCGCTCTACGAGAGCATTCCCGGCTGGGCCGAGAGCACCATGGGCGCGCGCTCCTGGGCACAGCTTCCCGCCCAGGCGGTGAAGTACATCCGCCGCCTGGAGGAGCTGATCGAGGTTCCGGTCGCGCTGCTCTCAACCTCGCCGGAGCGCGACGACACCATCCTGGTACGCGACCCCTTCGCCGACTGACCCCCGCCGCAAAGGCGCCCAAAAGTGCGAAAAACCGTGGTTCCGCCCGGGCGCCTTTAACGTTCTGTTTTCCTTATTGCTGTTAACTGTGGCCTCCCGGGCTGGTTGATAGACCGCCGGGCGGAAGTCCTTCGCTTTCAACAGCAACGAGCAGACAGCAACGGGCAGCGGACGCCGCAATGAGTGACGACAATGGCCTCGTCATGGTGGCCGAGCGCTACCGTGTGCACCCCGACCAGCCGATGCCGGCGCTGGACGCCGCCGGCGGCGTGCGCGCCTATCAGGCCACCGACGAGCGCGGTTCGCCCAAGGCGCTCTTCGCCCTGGTGTGCCGCCGCGATCTTGCCCCGCGCACCGAGGCGCTGAACAGCTTCGCCCGCTTCAACCGCCTGCCGCTGGTCACACCGCTACGCTGGGGCGTGGTCGACTGGCCGCCGGAAAAGGCGCGCCGCTTCGTCATCATCCTGAACCAGCCCGGCGGCGAGCGCATCGCCACGGGCCCCGATGCCAGCTTCGAGCCCTGGCGCGAGGACCGCGTGGTCCGCCTGGTGCTCAACCCGCTGATGCCGGTGTTCAAGGAACTCGGCGGGCGCAACCTGACCCACCGCGCGATCCGCGCCGACAACCTGTTCTTCACCAACGGCACCCGCGACGCGGTGATGCTGGGCGAGTGCTTCTCGCTGCCGCCGGCGATGGCGCAGCCGTCGATCTACGAGCCGATCGACGGCGCCATGGCGATGCCCGAGGGGCGCGGCCACGGCGATCCCGCCGACGACTACTATGCGCTGGGCGTTCTGCTCCTGGTGCTGCTGTGCGGCGGCAACCCGGTGCCCGACATGACCGAGGAAGAGATCGTCGAGTCGAAGATCAGCAAGGGCTCCTATGCCACCCTGGTCGGCGACACGCGCCTCTCGCTGCCGATGGTCGAGGTGCTGCGCGGCCTGCTGTGCGACGATCCGGACGAGCGCTGGCGCCACGGCGATCTGCAGCTGTGGCTGAACGGGCGCCATCTGAGCCCGAAGCAGGCGCTGCTGCCGCCCAAGGCCGCGCGCCTGTTTCCCTTCAAGGAGATCGAGTACGCCAACGCCTCGGCGCTGTCCTACGCCATGGGGCGTCACTGGGCGGAGGCGCTGGACGTCATCAAGACGCCGGATCTGGAGCGCTGGATCCGCCGGTCGCTGGCCGACGACCGCCGCGCCGACGCGGTGGGCGCGGCCACCCAGGTGGTGATCGGCATCGGCGGCGGCGGCTCGGCCGTGGCCGACCGCATGCTGTCGCGCGTGCTGATGGCGCTCGATGGCCAGGCGCCGATCCGCTACAAGCAGGTCGCCGTGCGCCTGCAGGGCCTGTCCACCGCTTTTGCCGTCAACTACCACAACGACGAGCGCCGGCAGATCTTCGCCGAGATCATCCTGCACAAGCTGCCGCAGATGTGGATCGAGGTGCAGCCGCAGGTGCGCGCCGACGTCGTCGCCTTCGTGCGCGCCTTCGACATGGTCGCCATGCACCTGACCAAGCCGCGCATCGGCTACGGCCTGGAGCGCGCGCTCTATTCTCTCAATACCTCGTGGCCCTGCCAGAGCCCGCTGCTGGAAGGCGACTACGTCGCCGACCTGAGCGATCTGCTGCCGGCGCTCGAGCGCCTGGCGCAGCAGGGCAAGACCGACCGCCTGCCGATCGACTGGCACATCGCCGGCTTCGCCTCGGCGCGCTCGAAGATGTCGCTCGACCGGGCCTTCGCCGAGATGTCGGAGACCGAGCGCGAGGACATCCACAATCTCGGCCTGGTCCGCCTCTTCGCGGAGATCCAGGAAGCGGTCGGGCCGGAGCGCCTGCCGCATCTCGCCGGCTGGTGCGCGGCGCTGCTGAAGCCTGCGGTCGACAAGTTCCGCAACCGGACCCGGCGCGAGCAGATGACCGAAGTGCTGCAGCAGCTGGCCGGCAAGGGGCATCTTTCGTCCTTGGTCGCCCTGATCGACAACCCGGACCGGCGCGCCGCCGACGAGCAGGGCTTCCTGCTCGCCCGCCGCGAGTTCGCCGCGCTGGTCGAGCAGATGAACTGGCTGCGCAATGGCGGCCTGACCAGGCCGGCGGTGGTGCGCGCCAGCGGCCGCGAAGCCGCCAGCGTCGTCTCCGGCGTCATCGCGGCGGTAGCGGTGATGCTGATCACCTTGAATGCGGCGCTCTAGGAGGCGGCGATGGCAAAGGCGGTTGCGGTAAGGGGTCAGCCTCAGGGCGGCGGGGCTCAAGGCAGCGGGGCTCAAGGCAAGGGCGGCCCGGGCAAGGCGGCTTCCCAGGGCCAGCGCAAGGCCGGCAAGGCGCGCCGCGGGCCCAGGACCTGGGTGAAGGTGCTCGCCCTCATCATCCTGTTTCCCTTCGCCGCGGTGTTGCTGCCGACCACGCTGGTGTTCTTCACCATGATGGCGCCGACCTGGGTCGCCTACATGACCGACCGCTCGAAGGAAAAGCACCTGGCGGCCACCGTCGGCATGCTGAACTTCGCCGGTACCCTGCCGGCGATCATCACGCTGTGGGCGCGCGGCCAGAACCATCCCGTCGCCATGGACCTGCTCGGCGACGTCTACGTCTGGGTGGTCGCCTACGGCGCCGCTTCCTGCGGCTGGCTGATTTTCGGCTTCATGCCCAACATCGTCGGCAGCTACTACCGCATGACCACGCAGAACCGCATCCGCGGCCTGGTCAAGCGGCAGAAGGCGCTGATCGCCGAGTGGGGGCACGCGGTCGCCGAGGGCATCGGCGTGATACCGTCGGGCGACGACGACGACGCGGAGGCGGGCGAAGGCGCCGAGGACGAAGAAGAGCCGGAAGTCACGGAAGCCGAACTGGTACCGCCACGCCGCGCGCGGTGAAGACCGGCAGTTCCCGCTGCGATCGGTCCCCCGCATTCGCCCATCGCATGCAGCAGAGGTTCGCCCCTGCCAAACCAGGGCTGTCGTCCCGGGACTTGATCCCGGGACGACAACGGTATGTGTGTGGAAACATTGCGGGCAAACCGCGAGAGACGTGTGAATGCAGTAGGGCGACAGCCTGGGGGAGGCGGGCTGACCGCCCGGCCTCGCTCAGTTGACCGCCAGGCGCTCGTCGATGGCGGCGTTGCGGATCGCCTTCTGCAGCTTCTCGAAGGCGCGCACCTCGATCTGGCGCACGCGCTCGCGGCTGATGCCGTATTCCTGCGACAGGTCTTCCAGCGTCGTCGGCTCGTCCTTCAGGCGGCGTTCTTCCAGGATGTGGCGCTCGCGCTCGTTGAGGTTGGCCATGGCCGACTTCAGCAGGGTGCGGCGCTTGCCCATCTCCTCGGACTCGGCGAGCAGGCTTTCCTGGTCCTCGCCCTCGTCGACCAGCCAGTCCTGCCACTCGCCGTCGCCGTCGATGCGCAGCGGCGCGTTCAGCGAATGGTCCGGGGCGGACAGGCGGCGGTTCATCGACACCACGTCCTGCTCCGGCACGCCCAGGGTCTCGGCGATCTTGGAGACGTTCTCCGGATGCAGGTCGCCTTCCTCCATCGCCTTCAGCTGACCCTTCAGCTTGCGCAGGTTGAAGAACAGTTTCTTCTGCGAGGCGGTGGTGCCCATCTTCACCAGCGACCAGGAATGCAGGATGTACTCCTGGATCGAGGCGCGGATCCACCACATGGCATAGGTTGCCAGGCGGAAGCCGCGCTCCGGATCGAAGCGCTTGACCGCCTGCATCATGCCGACGTTGCCTTCCGAGATCAGCTCGGACAGCGGCAGGCCGTAGCCGCGATAGCCCATGGCGATCTTGGCCACCAGACGCAGGTGCGAGGTGACCAGCTTGTGGGCCGCCTCGGTGTCGCCGCGCTCGCGCCAGGACTTGGCGAGCATGTACTCCTCGTTCTGCTCCAGCATCGGGAACTTGCGGATTTCCTGCAGGTAACCGCTGAGATTGCCTTCGGGAACGAGAACCGGAACTTTTGCCGCCATCTCCGTCACTCCTCTAGGGCCCTTGGGGACGGGCCCGCCTTAAAGAACTCTGCTGCGCTCACCGCCGGCCGCAATGCCGTCGCGGGGCCGTCGCTGGGCCGTCGCGGGAAAGCGTCACGCCGTCGCATCAGACTCTGGCACGGACCCCCCTTGGCCCCGACGTCAAATTCCTGGATGTCCAACTCTTGAAACCATACCTGACCAATTTGCTCCAGTATATTTAAAACGATTCTAAGGAGCGGATCAAGGCACTTATGTCAGATGGTAATACGCTTTCAAATTGCAAGCGCTCCCCGCTGACAGGGTGTTGAAAACCCAGGGTTTTCGCATGCAGGGCCTGGCGTCCGAGGGCGCCCAGGGCGGTCTGTGCCGCCTCTGGAAGCAAACGGGCGCGGCGCCCGGCGGTTCCCTGGCGCCCGTACAGCGGGTCGCCGAGCAGAGGGTGGCCGGCCTCCGCCAGGTGAACCCGGATCTGGTGGGTGCGCCCGGTCTTCAGGTGGCACTCTAGCAGGCTGACGCGGCCGTTCTGGTACGTTTCGATCACTTTGTAGGCGGTCTCTGCCGGCCGCCCGCCGTGCTTCACGACCGCCATTTTCTTGCGGTTCTTCGGGTTGCGGCCGATGTTGCCGGTGATCGTGCCCGCAGCGGGCTGGGGCAGGCCCCAGACCAGCGCCTGGTAGGCGCGCTCGATGCTGCGGTCGGCGAAGGCCGCGCTGAGGCCCTTGTGGGCGGCCTCGGTCTTGGCCGCCACCATCAGGCCGGAGGTGTCCTTGTCCAGGCGGTGGACGATGCCCGGGCGCTGCTCGCCGCCGATGCCGCCGCCGACGCCGGTCAGGTCGGGGCCGCAGTGCGCCATCAGCGCGTTCACCAGGGTCTTGTCCGGGTTGCCGGCGGCGGGGTGGACGACCAGGCCGGCGGGTTTGTTCAGCACGATGAGGTCGCGGTCCTCGTAGAGGATTTCCAGCGGGATCGCCTGGGCCTCCAGGGCGACGGGCCGAGCTTCGGGCACGATGATGGCGAAAGTTTGGCCGGCCTTCACCTTGGCCGAGGGCGTGGTCACCGCCTGGCCGGCGCAGCGGACCCGGCCCTCGGCGATCAGCGTCTGCAGGCGGCTGCGCGAGAGTTGCGGCAGGGCGGCGGCCAGCAGGCGGTCCAGGCGCTGGCCGGCCTCGGCCGCGCCGGCGGTGACGCTGAGCGCCTGCGCCCCGGCTTCCTGCGACCCGGCCGCCTGGTTTCCGGCTTCCTGGTCGCCGGCCATCTCTTCTTGACCCTCAGGGGCCGTCATGCTTCCTCGCCTTTCGGTCTCAGGATGCGGCGCCCGGCCCGGCGCCGCGCCCGATTCCCCCGTGGCCCGGTTGCCCGGGACCCGACTGCTGTGGTTAGCCAGGGGTTCTACCCGATGCAAGCGCTCAAAGCCCTCGTCATCTTCATGGCCGTGCTGATCGTTGCCGGCATGGTGCTGCTGGTCTACGGCCTGATCACGCGCACCGGAGGAGACGGGGCTGGGGACGAGGCGCCGGCGGCGCCGCCCGCTGCCCCGGGGATCGCCCCCGCCGGGGTGGTCTCCACCCCCACGGCCGTCACGCCCTTCGGCACCCTCGACCTGGCGGTCCCCGACGGCTGCAGCCTGGCGGCCAGCGAGCTGGCCGGCGACCGCCTGGTGGTGCGCTTCACCGGCCAGCCGGCGCGCGGCTGCCAGCTGCTGGTGATCGTCGACCTCGCCAGCGGCCGCGAGATCGGCCGGGTGAAGGCGGTGCCGTCCTCCGCCCAAACGCCGCCCTGAGACCGGCGCCCCGACACCGGCGCCCCGAGCCGGCGCCCCGAGCCGGCGCCAACCCAACACAGAGCCTCACCCTGAGGAGCCGCCGCCAGGCGGCGTCTCGAAGGGCGAGGCTGCCCCAGCTCCGCCGATCCAGCCCCGCCGCTGCCCCACCCCCAAGCCCCTTGCGCGGGCGCGCAGAGGGGACTTGCAAGCCCCGCCGTCTTGGGCTACACAACCGCCCTTCCGGCCATTGGTCCCCTTCGTCTAGTGGCCTAGGACGTCGCCCTCTCACGGCGAAAACAGGGGTTCGACTCCCCTAGGGGACGCCAGGCTTTTTCCACCACATCGTCGCTCTTTTCCCGGCGCCCGTTCCCGGCGCTCCGCCGTCAGCGCCCGCGCGGGCTTGCGCCGGCTTTTTCACAGGTCGAACATGGTTTATTAACCATGAGGTAAGCCGCGGGGCGGTAAGAATTACCGTCGCAACAGCCAACAGGCAGATCAGGCTTATGGCTCCCGCCACCAGGGCTCCCGTCAGGACACTGCAGATCGCCGGCCGCCGCATCGGGCCGGACGAGCCGCCGTACATCATTGCCGAGATGTCGGGCAACCATAACGGCGAGATCGAGCGCACCTTCCGGATCCTGGAGGCGGCCAAGGCCGCCGGCGCCGACGCGGTGAAGCTGCAGACCTACCGCGCCGACACCATCACCATCGACCACCACGGGCCCGAATTCATGGTCGAAAGCGGCCTCTGGGCCGGCCGCCGCCTCTACGAGCTCTACGAGGAGGCGCACACCCCCTGGGAGTGGCATCCGGAAATCTTCGCCCGCGCGCGCGATCTCGGCATCACGGTGTTCTCCTCGCCCTTCGACCCGACGGCGGTGGACTTCCTCGAGAGCCTGGGCGCCCCGGCCTACAAGATCGCCTCGCCGGAACTGATCGACATCCCGCTGATCCGCAAGGTCGCGCGCACCGGCAAGCCGATCATCATGTCGACCGGGATGGCGAGCCTGGAAGAGATCGAGGAGGCGGTCGCCGCGGCGCGCGGCGCCGGCGCCGAGGACCTGGTGGTGCTGCACTGCACCGCCGCCTATCCGACGCCGCCCGAGGAGGCCAACCTCGCCACCATCGCCGACCTGCAGCGCCGCCTCGGCGTCGTGGTCGGCCTCTCCGACCACACCCTGGGCACCACCGTCGCGGCCATCGCGGTCGCGCTGGGCGCCGCGGTGATCGAAAAGCATTTCACGCTGGCGCGCGCCGACGGCGGCGTCGACAGCGCCTTCTCGCTGGAGCCGGCGGAACTCCGGCGCCTGGTCGAGGAGGCGGCGATCGCCCGCGCGGCGATCGGCACGCCGGCCTACCAGCCGACCCTCTCCGAGGCCACGGTGCTGAAGAACCGCCGCTCGCTCTACGTCGTCGCGCCGGTCGCCAGGGGCGAGGTGCTGACCCACGACAACGTGCGCTCGATCCGCCCCGGTCACGGCATGAAGCCCCGCTACCTCGACGCGGTGATCGGCCGCAAGGCCGCGCGCGATCTTGCGTTCGGCGAGCCGCTCGACCCCTCGATGATCGAAGGCGGGCTGGCGCTATGAGCGGCGCCGCGCCGCGCTGTGTCGCGATCGTTCCGGCGCGCGGCGGCAGCAAGCGGATTCCGCGCAAGAACATCCGCCCCTTCCGCGGCCGGCCGATGCTGGCGTGGTCGGTCGAAGCGGCGCTCGCCTCCGGCGCCTTCGACAGCGTCATGGTCAGCACCGACGATGCCGAGATCGCCGCGGCAGCGCGCGCCTGCGGCGCCGAGGTGCCCTTTCTGCGCTCGGCCAAGGCCGCCGACGACCACGCGACCACCTGCGACGTGCTGCTGGAGGTGCTGAACCGCTATGCGGAGATGGGTCAGACCTTCGACCTCGCCTGCTGCCTCTACCCCACGGCGCCCTTCGTGCGCGCCGAGGACTTGCGGGCCGGCAAGGCGCGGCTCTTGGCGGAAATCTTGGACGTCATCATGCCGGTCGCGGCCTTCAGCTACCCGATCTGGCGCTCGCTCACGCGCGGCGACGACGGCCGCGTGCGGCTGAACTTTCCAGAGCACCTCAACGCGCGCTCCCAGGACCTGCAGCCGGCCTACCACGACGCCGGCCAGTGGTACTGGTTTCGCACCGCCGCCTTCCTGCGCGACCCTGTCCTGATGGGGGCGAACACCGGCTCGATCGTGCTGCCGGCGGGCCGCGTGCAGGACATCGACACCGAGGACGACTGGGCCCTGGCCGAGCTGAAGCACGAGAGGCTCTTCGGATGAACGATCCGCGCCTGAAGCGCCACGCCCTGGGCTTCCTGGAGGTGGCCGAGCGGCCCAGCGAGGCCGAGCTCGCCGACTACTACGCCCGGACCTACTACCAGGAAGAAAAGAGCGGCTTCCGCAAGGCCTATCCGCCGGAGGAGCTGGCCGTCATCGAGCAGCGCATCGCCCAGCGCGGCGCCCGCGCGCTGGAGCTGCTGGGCCGCGACGCGCCGGGCAGCCTGCTCGACGTCGGCTGCGGAGAGGGCTTCGTGGTCGCGGCCTTCGCGCGGCAGGGTTGGCAGGCGCAGGGCATCGACTACAGCCGCGCTGGTGTCGAGGCGATGAACCCGCAGGTCGCCGGCCGCGTCGAGCAGGGCGACGTCTTCGCCCTCCTGGACCGCCGCATCGAGGCCGGCGAGCGCCACGATCTCGTCTGGCTCGGCAACGTGCTGGAGCACGTGCTCGATCCGCTCGGCCTACTGCAGTCGCTGCGCTCCCTCGTCGCGCCCGGCGGTCTGCTGGTCGCCACGCTGCCCAACGACGGCAATGCCTACCACGAGGAGCTGCTGGCGAGCGGCGCCATTCCCGAGCGCTTCTGGGTCGCCATTCCCGACCACCTTTCCTATTTCACGGCGGAGAGTCTGCGGCGCACGGCGGCGGCGACCGGCTGGGACTGCCTCGACATCCTGGCGGACTTTCCGATCGACCTTTTCCTGGCGCACGAGGGCTCGAACTACGTGCGCGACCGCGCCCAGGGCGGCGCCGCCCACCGCGCGCGCCTCACGCTGGAGCGCGTCATCGGCCAGGCGGGTGTGCCCGCGGCCAACCGTTTCTACGCCGCCCTCGCGGAGGTCGGCCTGGGCCGCAACATCACCGCGTTCATGCGGCCGAAGATCTGAGGGAACGTTTCATGACGGCGAAGAAAGAGATCCGCACGCTGGTGGGCTCGACCCGGGGCGAAACCGACGCCAAGCAGGACCTGGTGGCGCGGCTGCGCGGCACGCCGGTCCCCGATGTGGAGCTGCTCGACAACCTCGGCCTGTTCCTCACGCGCCAGACGCTTTCGCGCATCAATTTCATGCAGAAGCTCTACGAGATGATCGTGCCGGTGCACGGCGTCATCATGGAGTTCGGCGTGCGCTGGGGCCAGAACATGGCGCTGTTCTCCTCCCTGCGCGGCATCCACGAGCCCTACAACCACAACCGCAAGATCATCGGCTTCGACACCTTCTCCGGCTTTCCCGCGGTGGCGCGCGAGGACGGCGCCCACGCCAGCGTCGGCGACTACGGCGTCTCGGACAACTGGAAGGCGCAGCTGGAAACCATTCTCGACTTCCACAACGCCAACGCACCGATCCCGCACAAGCGCAAGTTCGAGCTGGTCGAGGGCGACGCGACCGAGACTCTGCCGGCCTACCTGGAGGCGCATCCCGAGACCATCGTGGCGCTGGCCTACTTCGACTTCGACATCTACAAGCCCACGCGCGACTGCCTGAAGGCGATCCAGCCACACCTCACCAAGGGCAGCGTGCTGGCCTTCGACGAGCTGAACATGCCGGAGTTCCCGGGCGAGACCCTGGCGCTGCGCGAGGTGCTGGGCCTCTCGCGCTACGCCATCCGGCGCGATCCGGCGAGCCCCCTGACCTCCTACCTGGTCGTGGAATGAACCGGCCGGAGGCGATTCCGGGCAGCGGCGGCTACCGCTGCATGCCGCGTGCCGAGGTCGCCGACGGCCGCTACGCCGTGCGCGCGGTGGAGCCGCAGCACATTGAGGCGATACGCTGCTGGCGCAATGCGCAGATCGACGTGCTGCGCCAGTCCGCCCCCATTGCGTCGCCGCAGCAGGCCGCCTACTACGCGCGGGAGATCTGGCCCGACAAGGACGCCGCCGAGCCGCGCAACATCCTGCTCATCTACCTGGAAGACGGCCGGCCGATCGGCTACGGCGGCCTCGTCCACATTGCGTGGGAGCATCGCCGCGCCGAGGTTTCCTTTCTGCTCGATCCCGCCGTGGCGCGCGGCGACGCCGAACTGGCGGACCTCTTTGCCCGCTTCCTGACCTTGATGAAGACGCTGGCTTTCGAGGACCTGGGGTTGGCGCGCCTGCACACCGAGACCTATGCCCTGCGCCTTGTCCACATCGCGACCCTGGAGGCCTGCGGCTTCCGCCGCGAAGGGCGGCTGCGCGGCCATGTGTGGATCAACGGCCAGCCGGTGGACTCGCTGCTGCACGGCTGCCTCGCCGCCGATCCCGACCCCGACGCAGGGTGACCGCCATGGGCGGCGCGGCGGCGGAGAACATCCTCATCACCAGCGCGGCGCGCAAGGCGCCGCTGGTGCGCGCCATGCAGGCGGCGGCCCGGCGGGTGGTGCCGGGGGCCGCCGTCATCGCCGGCGACGTCGACGCTCAGGCCCCGGCACGCTACGCCGCCGATGGCTTCTGGCACATGCCGCCGCTGGCCGAGAGCACGCCCGAGGCATTGTGCGAGGGCTGCCTGGCGCGCGGCATCGGCAGCGTGCTGCCGACCCGCGACGGCGAGCTGGCGTTCTGGGCCGAAGCCAAGCCGCTGTTCGCCGAGGCCGGCATCGACGTCATCGTCTCGGCGCCCGACAGCGTCGCGCGCTGTCTCGACAAGCTGGCCTTCGCGCGCATCGGCGCTGAACGCGGCCTGCCGTTCATTCCTGCGGCTCTCGAGATCGACGCCCTGGACGCTGGCGCCTTCGTGGTGAAAGAGCGCTTCGGCGCCGGCTCGCGCAATATCGGGCTGGGGCTGGATCGCGCCGCCGCGCGGGCGCACGCGCGCGCGCTGCAGGCGCCGCTGTTCCAGCCCTTTGTCGCCGGCGTCGAGATCTCCATCGATGCCTGGATGGACCGTCACGGCGCGCCCGCCGGCCTCGTGCTGCGGCGCCGCGACCGTGTCGTCGGCGGCGAGTCGCAGATCACCACGACCTTCCGCGACGCGGCGCTGGAGGCGGCGGCGCACGAGGTGTTCCGCGCGCTGCAACTGAACGGGCCCGCCGTGATGCAGGCCATCGTCTTACCCGAAGGGGGACTTCGGATCATCGAGTGCAATTGCCGCTTCGGCGGCGCCTCGACCGCTTCCATCGCCGCCGGGCTGGAGCTGCTTGGCTGGAGTCTCGCCGAGCGCCACGCGCCGGGCACGCCGCCGCTGTTCCGCCGCGCAGAGGGCGAACTGCGCCAGGTCCGCCTGCCGCAGGACGTCATCATCCATGATCCTGATCTTTGACCTCGACGATACGCTCTATGACGAGCGCAGCTACGTCGACAGCGGTCTCCATGCCGTCGCCGACCACGGCGCGCGCGCCTTCGGCTGGGATGCGAAAGAGGCCTTCCGCTGCATGACCGAGGTGCTGGAGCGCGAGGGGCGCGGGCGTATCTTCGACGCGGTGCTGGAGCGTCACGGCCTGGCGACGCGGGGGCGCGTCGCGGCGCTGGTGAAGGTCTACCGCCATCACGCCCCGGACCTGGCGCTGTTCCCGGCGGCGCGGCGCGTGCTCGACCGCTACCGCGACGAGGCGCCGCTCTACCTGGTGACCGACGGTCACAAGGTGGTGCAGGCGAACAAGGTGACGGCGCTGGATCTCTGGCCGCGTTTTCGCCGGGTGATGATCACCCACCGCTTCGGCATCCGCCACGCCAAGCCCTCGATCCATTGTTTCGAGCGCATCCGCGCCCTGGAAGGCTGCGCCTGGTCCGACATGGTCTACGTCGCCGACAACCCGGCCAAGGATTTCGTGAACCTCAACCGGCAGGGCATGCCGACGGTGCGCGTGCTGACCGGCCTGCACCGCGATACCCCCGCCCAGCCGGGTTACGAGGCCCGCCACCGCATCCCCGACCTCGACGCCCTGCCGGGCGTGCTGGACGCCCTCGCGGCCGTCTGAGGCCGCCGGGCCTTCGCCCGGGCCGCCCTTTCAAGCGCCACCCTCATCCTGAGGAGCCGCCGCAAGGCGGCGTCTCGAAGGATGGGCCACAGGGCGGGCGCCATTTTCAGCAGCCGGCCCGGCGGGCCCGCAGCGCCGCGTCCGTGCTATCCTCGGCGCCGGCGCAAGCCTCCCCGCTGCCCCCGGCCACCCCCGTGACCCCCAAGACACAAGCGAAAGGCCCAACGGACATGTCCTTCTTCAGCGTCCTTCTGAATCTTCTGTGGATTGTCTTCGGCGGCATCTGGATGGCGCTGGGCTGGCTCCTGGCGGCAGGCCTCATGGCGCTCACCGTCGTCGGCCTGCCGTGGGCGCGCGCGGCGCTGAACATCGCCAGCTACACCTTCCTGCCCTTCGGCCGCGTCGCGGTGTCGCGCGAGGCGGTGAGCGGGCGCGAGGACCTCGGCACCGGCCCGCTCGGCACCCTCGGCAATCTCGTCTGGCTGATCCTCGCCGGCTGGTGGCTGGCGCTGCTGCACATCCTGACGGCGCTCGCCCTGGCCGTCACCCTCATCGGCATCCCCTTCGCCTGGGTCCACCTGAAGCTGGTGCCGATCTCGCTCTGGCCCATCGGCAAGACGATCCTGGAGCGCGACGCCTACGAGCGGCTGCAGCGCGGCGGAAGGGGGTAGCGGGCGGCGCGGGGCCACCGCCGTTCGCGATCTCTACCGGGTCACGGGCGATCAGCCGGTGAGGATATAGCCGCCGCCGGCGCGCTGCGCCTGGCCCAGCACGGCGAGGGTGCGCAGCACGTCCTCGACCTTCTTCTCGGCGCGCTTGCCCTGCGCGAACTGGCGGCTGAGCTGCAGCGCCGACAGCGGCTTGGCCGAGTCCTCCAGCACAGCGCGGATGGCGGCCACCTGCTCGGGCAGGGCGGCGGGCAGCTTGGGCTTCTTCGCCTTCTCCTCGCCGGGCAGCAACTCGGCCTCCACCTGGCGCGCCTTCTTCGCCGCCTCGGCCTGCTTGGGCGCCTGGAACTCGGGCCGCAGCCAGCGCACCTTGCCTTCGCGCTCCTCCGCCGCCCGTTGGTGGTTCAGCGCCACCAGGCGTTCCAGAATTTCTTCGTCGCTGAGGTCGGCCGGCCAGCCGTAGGCCGCGGCGACGGCGGCGTCGAGCTCGGCGTGGATCTGTCGCAGCACGCCGACCAGGCCGGCGTCGTATACGTCCTTCTCGGCCTCGGTCAGCGCCGTGCCCGCCTTCACCTTCTCCAGCACGTTGTAGAGCCCGGTCATGGTGAGCTGCTTGTGCTTCTCCAGCACGGTTTTGCGGTGGGCGTCCAGCCGCTCGCCGAGATCGCGGATGCGCGCTTTCAGGTCTTCCGGTGGATCGGGGAAGGGGAAGGGGTCGAACACTGTATCATTTTGGTAACGGGGATCGTTGCCAATCCCCATTCGCCCTCCTACAGATATCGCCCATGTCATATGAATTCGTGAGGAAAGAACTCCAAATATCCAATGGTCGTCGTGGGCGATGGCAATGATAGATCCATCAACTAGGTCATCCGGCCAGCATAGGAACCGAAAAATACGGTGCTTCGATACTTCGCTCGTCACGATGTAGCGAGAGATGCCTTGTAAGGCCTCTCTCATCTCCGGCCTGCGGCGCCCAAACAACCACCACTTCTCCCGGAATCCACGATCACGATTCGCATCGCGCTCAGGCTTTACGTAGTCAATGACATGCTGCAACAAAGTTGGAACTTGCTCTCCAGCCTCCTCGGCGGTCAAGTCCGTGAGATCAATTGCATATCGCAATCTTCGCTTTCCAGTAATATCGCTCCCTGCCCAATATCTTGGCGTCCGCTGAGAAGCGGCATTGGATTCAGCGGTGAGTCTATCTCGGGTCTTCGCATCAATCTGAAAATGCTTTCCGACGAGTTTGCATCCTTGCCAACAAAGACGTTCATTCGCTTTGAGTGGAACAGCAGATGTCAAGTCAGTGCCAACCGTGAGGTCGGCGGCAATCATCCCTTCTAGCAATGTCAGTTCGACGTCAGGTGCATCCGTGTTTAAGCCCTTCTCCACAGTAACCCGTCCAAGCTTGCCAGCCTGCTTACCTGTGACACCTACCGTCATGGCCACACGTACAGCAGCTTTCTCCGCTGCCTTGACCCATGGATGATCTGGTATGGCAAACTTGATAGACAGAGGTCGCTTCTTCGCGCTGACATGAGATTGAACGACCTTGCGGCTCTGAACCTGAGTGATGCTGTTGGTGGTGATAAGGCCAAAGCGTTTTGTCTGACCATTTCTTACGAGTGACGCCGCGGTGTTCCACCAGTACATGACGAAGTCGGCCGAGCCTGGGACGGCAGGATGGGCCTTTCTGACGGCCTCCGTGTATCCTTCTCCAAGCTCCTCGATCATGCGCTTGTTCCCGATGAAGGGCGGGTTGCCGACGATGAACGTGGCCTCCGGCCAGGCCGCCGGCCGCGGCTTCTTGTAGGTCAGCAGCTCGCGGCGGCCGTCTTCGTCGGGTACCAGCTCGCCGGTCACCGGGTGCAGCTTGAAGGTGACGCCGTCCCAGCGCGTCACCGGCTTGCCGTTCGCGTCGCGCTGGATGTCCCAGCCGTCGCAGGCGAGCACGGCGTCCTGCTCCTTGATGTTCTGGAAGTTCTTCAGCACCGGCTCGGCCGGCATGGTGCGCCCGCGGGTGCGGAAGTGCCATTGCAGGTAGCCGATCCAGAGGACCAGTTCGGCGATGGCGACGGCACGCGGGTTGAGCTCCAGCCCCAGGAACTGGTGCGGGTCCACGGTGTGGCGGTCCAGTTCCAGCAGGTACTGGTCGTGGCCCAGTTCGGTCAGGGTCTCCAGCACCTCGCCCTCCAGGCGCTTCATCAGCTCCAGGGAGACGTAGAGGAAATTGCCGGTGCCGCAGGCCGGGTCGAGCACGCGGGTGTTGCAGAGCGCGCGGTGGAAGTCCTGCGCCTCTTTGATTGCCGCCTTCTTGTCGCCGGCTTCCAGGTGCTGGGCGATGGCGGTCTGCACGTTGCGCCAGTCCTCGGTCAGCGGTTCGATGATCGTGGCGACCACCAGGCGTTCGACGTAGGCGCGCGGCGTGTAGTGGGCGCCCAGGCGGTGACGGTCGCGCGGGTCGAGGGCGCGCTCCAGCAGGGTGCCGAAGATCGCCGGCTCCACGTTCTGCCATTCGCGCTGAGCGGCGATGATCAGAAGATCAAGGTCATCTTCGGTGATCTCAATAGCCTCGGCGCTCTGAAAGAGTCCGCCGTTGAAGCGCAGCACATCTTCCCGAAGGATCGGCGAGAAGCCGCCTTCGTTCATGCGCTTCCAAAGGTCGATGAGAGCGAGGTGCAGCTTGCCGGCATTTCCCCGGTATTCCTTCAGCATGCCGACGAAGCTCTGGCGCTTCAGCAGACCGACGTCCTCGGCGAACATGGTGAAGAGGCAGCGCATGAGGAACATCGCCACCTTCTCGGCGATGGTGTGGTGGTGCTGTGCGGCCTCCGACGCCGGCAGGTTCTTCGGTAGCGCGCGGATCAGGCGGGTTTCCAGCGAGGTCGAGAGCTTCGCCAGCAACTCGGCAATCTCGCGCGTCACCTCCGCCGTGCGGCGGGCTGGGTTCAGGCTCTCCGGCTCGGTCCAGATCTTCAGCAGCCGCTCGCGCACCTTCGGCTCGCGCAGGTCTTCCAGGTAGATGCGGAAGGACTGGCGGTCGGGGAACTGGGCGTAGTGCTTGCCCTGCAGCGAGAAATCGGCGTAAAGCTCGATGACGTGGCCGATATCCACGATGACGAGGAACGGCGGCCAGCCCTCCTCCGGTGGCAGGCGCTTGGCATAGTTCTCCGCCTGCTGGCGGGCATTGCGCATCAGGGTGTCCCACTGGGCACTGCCGCGCTTGCCGGAGCCGACCTGCGGCTCAGGCAGGTCGAGGCCCAGTTGCTCCAGTTCGCTGCGGCGCTTGTTGCTCTGCTTGGCCTCAAGGACGAAGCAGCCACGCTTGTAGAGGTCGATAAAGTTGGTGGTGTCCGGGCCGTCGATGCTGCGGACACGTACGGACCGCTCGAAGAGGTAGTCATTGCCCTGCCGGCCGTCCTGACCGCGGGTTGGTGTAGGGGCACCAATGAGCTTGCAGAGCTCCGTCAGGAACATCTGGTAGTTCGAGCGCTCCCCCCCGCCGGTCGGCGACCAGCGCTCGATAAAGCCTTCGATATCGGGGTGGGCAGCGGTCACGCGGCGGGCCTATTCAAACACAGCAATAGGGTGGTTGGCATTGATGCTCTCACGCCGGCCAGTAGATCTTCTTCAGCGGTAGCAGTTGCTTGCTCTCGATGTCCAGGTTCTCGTAATGCTCCAGCAGGGCATCGACCAGGTCGTCGAGGGTCATGAGGGTGATGGGAATGCTGGCCCGTTCCGCCTCGTAGTAGGCGTCCTTGGTGAAGCCGCCGGTGCTGACGTAGAGGCCCTTGTCCTCCGGGTGGCGGCCGCCCAGGAAGCTGCGGATTTCCTGTGAGCCCATGGTCTGGCCGCGATGCTTCACCTCCACCACGATGCGCGGCGATTCGAAGCCGAAGCCGTCGGGCGAGGCGACGATGTCCTTGCCGCGGTCGGGCCCCGAGGGCGAGACCCGCGTCTTGTAGCCCATGGCGCGCAGCAGGCCGGCGACCAGTTCCTGCATGGCGTCCCAGTCCAGGCGCGAGACGTGGTCCTTGATGAACTCGATGCTGCGATCCTGGACGTCCTTGAAGAGGTCGCTTTCCCCGGCGTCGGTTTCCTCCGACGCGCTTTGCGGGACCGGTTGCTGCGTGCCGAGGGCGCGTTCCAGATCGGCGGCGGCCTCCGGGGGCAGCAGGAAGAGGGTGGAGATGGCGCCGAGGCTGTTCTTGGTGGCGACGCTCAGCAGGTCGCGCGAGATCTCGCCCTCCCATTGCACCGGGCGCGCGTTCATGGCGTCGTTATCCAGCTTCGGATCATAGCGGTAGTCGCCGGATATCGTCCCCAGCAGGTAAACCCGCCGGCCCGGGTCGTAGGTAACGACGCGGTCCCCTCTTTGCATTTCGTACCGAAAGCGAAACAGCTGCCCCGCGGTCATGCTGATTTTTTGTGGGTGCCACTCCGGCCATTCGCGGGTGAGGCGTTCGGTGATCTCTTCTCGGGTTTTCAGCGCATCCAGCGGTCCGATATCGGACCAGCCGATGGCGACGACGGCATTGTCCTTGAAGAGATCGAAGTAGCGCCCGCCTCTCCAGGCGCGCACCATCCAGGTTTTCGGCACTACAACCCCCCCTAGCAGCCTTCTTGGGCGCGTCCTATGGCGACCCAGGGGGTCGAGGCGCGCCGTTGCGCATTCCCGCCATAGTAGCGTTCCCGGGAGCCAGTGCCAGCTTCTCGTATTACGAAGAGGATTCGGGGAGGGCGCTAAAAATCCTCCTGCCTGGAGCGCAGCAGCTGTTCGCCGATGTCGCAGGGCGGGGCGACGCGCGCGCCTTCCGCCTCGTATTGGCCGAGGGGCGCTTCGGTCTGGCCGCTGAACTGCGCAAGCTGCAGGCGCGGCGTTACGGCATGCAGCGCGTGTCTCTCCGATCCTTGCGCGGGCCCTTGCGCGGGCTCGCGCGCGGGCGTGAGGCCGGCGATCTCCAGGATCAGCTTGCGGCGGATCGCGCTGGCGAAGGAGTCGAAGCCCTCGGCCGCCACGATGAAGGCGGCCGGGCCGCCGATCACGCAGTCGCGGAAGTAGAGGTCCAGGTTCGGGATGTTGTAGCGCGCGTAGGGCCCGGGATCCGGGTCCAGGATCGGCAGGCCGTTGATGGTGATGCCTTTGTCCACCGCGCGGTCGCGCGCATGGACCACCAGGTCGCCCCAATTGTTCGGCCCGTCGCCGGAGACGTCGATCACCTGGCGCGTGCCCTCGAAGCCGTTGTCGTCGAACAGCCGCGCGCCGAAGTCGATGGCGCCGCTGATCGAGGTGTAATGCGCCGGGCCCGGACGGCGCTTGGCCAGCGCGGCGGCGAAGGTCTCGGCGCTCGCCTCGGAATCGATCACCGTCCAGCCGACCACCATGTGGGTGTGCGCCGAGTTGGCCCACTCGAAATAGGTGACGGCGATGCGCCCCAGGATGCCGCCGCGGATCGCCTGCAGCACGTCGGGATCGCGGAAGGCCTCGACGTAGCCCTGGCGCTGCAGCCGCGCTTCGCCGGTATCGATGGAGAGCGACACGTCGACCGCCAGCACCAGCTCCAGGTCGACGGCGAGATCCTGCTGCGCTTGCGTTGGCTGAGCCCGCAGGGTGGCAATCAGCAATGCAGCCGCCAACGTAGCGGCCAACGCAGCCGGGGCGGCGCGGCGTCTTGTGCGCACCATCAACACCTCCCTCAAGGGGTGATCGACCGCGCCAGCATGACACCGCTAGCCGGTGCGGTCCAGGGCCGGGGGCGGGCTGGGCAATCGCCATTGCCGCCTGCGCCGTTCTGCGCCAGTCTGATGCGTTCGCAGGTTCCATTCCGATTTTTCCCGCCCGAGTCGACCGCTTACCCATGATCGCCGATCCCTGGTTCTACTGCGCCGCGGTGCCCGCCGTGCTGATCGCCGGCATTTCCAAGGGCGGCTTCGGCGCCGGGCTCGGCGTGGTGGCGGTGCCGATGATGGCGCTGGTGCTGCCGCCGGTGCAGGTCGCCGCCATCATGCTGCCGATCCTCTGCCTCATGGACCTGGTCGGCGTCTGGGCCTACTGGCGCAAGTGGGACGGACCGGTGCTGCGCCGCCTGGCGCTGGCCGCGGTCATCGGCATCGCGGTGGGTACGCTCACCTTCCATCTCATGGCGCCGTGGTCGATCCGCCTGCTGGTCGGCGCCATCGCCCTCGGCTTTGCCGCCAACTACTGGAAAAATCGTTTACATGGTAAACGATCGGCCGCGCCGGCGCCCGGGCCGGCCAGCGGCTGGTTCTGGGGCGCGGTTTCCGGCTTCACCTCCTTCACCGCGCATGCCGGCGGGCCGCCGGTGAACGTTTATCTGCTGCCGCTGGGTCTTGAGAAAACCCGCTATCAGGCGACGACCGTTGGGTTTTTTCTGCTGGTGAACTACGTGAAGCTGGTGCCCTACGCCGGCCTCGGCCTGTTCACGGGGGAGAACCTGGCGACCTCGGCCGCGCTGTTCCCGGTCGCCGTCGCCGGAATCCTGGCCGGCATCTGGCTGCACCACCGCGTGCCGACCGGACTGTTCTATACCGCCTGCTACGCCTTCCTGGCGCTGACCGGCCTGAAGCTGGTGTGGGACGGCCTGGCCGGCGCCGGGTTCCTCTAAAACCGCGCTTTTCTAAACCGCGGTGCGGGCCGGGCCGGGGAAGGGGATGACGCGGCCGTCGGCATCGCGCCGGGCGGCGAGCGCGGCGATCACCTGCGGCAGCAGCGCGAAGTGCGCGAAGCTGGCGTCGTGGCTGAGCGCCGCGCAGGGCGAGGCGCGGTAGCCCTCGGTGAACAGCACGAAGGAAACCTTGGCAAAGCCCGCGGTCTGCGCGTCGGTCTCGCTGTCGCCGACGTAGAGCGCGTCCTCCGGCTTTGCACCGCAGGCCGAGATGCAGGCCAGCAGCGGTGCCGGGTCCGGCTTCTTGGCGAGGCCGCTGTCGCCGCCGACCACCGCGGTGAACAGGCCCTCGGCATGCAGGCGGCGCAGGATGGCCAGCGTCGGCCCGGTATCCTTGTTGGTGCAGAGGCCGAGCGTGACGCCGCTGGCGGCGAGCCGCCTGAGCGCCGCTTCGGCGCCGGGCATGAAGCGGGTGCGGCGGTGTTCCTCCTCGGCGTAGTAGAGCTGAAAGCGGGCGACCTGCGACGGCAGATCTCCGGGCACGATGCCGTTGCGCTGGAAGCAGCGCTCGACCAGGCGCGCGATGCCGTTGCCGATGAAGCTGGTCACCGTCGCGCGGTCCAGCTCCGGCAGGTCGTTCTGCCGCATCAGCCGGTTGGCGGCGGCCTGCAGGTCGGCGGCACTGTCGACCAGGGTGCCGTCGAGATCGAAGACGACTGCGTTGAAGGGCGCTTTCATGATGCAGAATCCTTGGCACCGTTCAGACCGCCTCCCTTAAGACCGCCCGCAAAGACCCGGCTGGCGCGGATGTCCTCGGCATCGATGGCCGAGAGCGCCGCGGCATCCAGCGGCCCCGCGGCGCTCTCGAAGAGGCGGTTGGCCTGGCGCAGGCGCGTGCGGTCCAGCGCGTTGCGGATCGAGCGCGCGTTGGCGAAGTGCGGCTGTCCACGGCGCGCGGCGATATAGTCCTTCAGCGCGGCCTCCGCGCCTGCTGTCAGCGTGTAGTTCTGCTCCGCCAGCATGTGCCCGGCGATGCGGAACAGCTCGCCGTCGGAATAGTCCGGAAAGTCGATGTGGTGGGCGATGCGCGAGCGGAAGCCGGGATTACTCTCGAAGAAGCGGTCCATGCGGTCGGCATAGCCGGCAAGAATCACGACGAGATCGTCGCGCTGGTTCTCCATCACCTGCAGCAGGATCTCGATGGCCTCCTGGCCGTAGTCGCGCTCGTTCTCCGGGCGGTAGAGGTAGTAGGCCTCGTCGATGAACAGCACGCCGCCCATTGTCTTCTTGAGGATTTCCTTGGTCTTGGGCGCCGTGTGGCCGATGTACTGGCCGACCAGGTCGTCGCGCGTCACCGTCACCAGGTGGCCCTTGCGCACGTAGCCGAGGCGGTGCAGCAGGTCGGCCATCTTCAGCGCCACCGTGGTCTTGCCGGTGCCGGGGTTGCCGGTGAAGGACATGTGCAGGGTCGGCGTCTGCTGGGCGAGGCCGAGGCGCTTCCTCGCACGCTCGACCAGCAGCAGCGCGGCGGTCTCGCGGATCCGCTTCTTCACCGGCGCGAGGCCGATGAGATCGCGGTCGAGCTCCTCCAGCACGTCCTTCACGCCGGAGGACTCGTACTCGGCCTTGAGGTCGATCGCGGTTTCGCTGACTTCAGTCACGCTCTCGGCACGGGTCATGCGTCACCTCTCGCTTGAGGAATGACGGGCGGCGGCAGCAGGGTAGCACCGCCGCCCGCCGGCATCCTGAGGGTCTTGAGGGGAGCCCTCAGGTGTAGCGCTCGCCCTCCGGCTTGCGGGTGGCGTAGGGGTGGGTGGTGTAGCGGATGTTGCGGCCTTGCGTTTCGGTGCGCTGCAGCCAGAAGCCGGCTTCCTCCGCCTTGGGCCGATTCACGATGAAGGAGAGCTTCACCGATTCCCAGCCGTGGCTGGCGTCGAAAGCCGACATGCGGATGTAGTGGCTGTCGCCGTAGACCTTGCGGCACTCGTTCAGCTCGTAGAGCACGCCCGCGGCGTCCTTCACGTCGAACATCGGGTGGCCCCACATGTCCCAGTAGGTGTTGCGCGGGTGCGGATCGTCGGTGAACTCCAGGTTCACCGCCCAGCCGTTGTCGAGGCAGTACTGCACCTGCTTCGTGATCTGCGCGTTGGTCAGATCCGGCAGGAAGGAGAAAGCTCCCTGAGTAATACGCATGGGGGTAACACGCATAGTTTTGCTCCTTATTCAGCAGCCGTCACGGTCGGCACGAAGTCCGGCGAGTCGGTCGAGGCATAGTTGAAGGTGACGTTCTTCCAGGTCTCCAGTGCCTGCTGCAGCGGGCTGCAGGTCTTGGCGGCGGCGGCCAGGATGTCGGGGCCTTCATTGACGATGTCGCGGCCCTCGTTGCGCGCCAGCACCATGCACTCCAGGGCGACGCGGTTGGCCGTCGCGCCGGCGGCGATGCCCATGGGATGGCCGATGGTGCCGCCGCCGAACTGCAGCACCACGTCCTCGCCCAAGAGGTCGAGCAGCTGGTGCATCTGGCCGGCATGGATGCCGCCGGAGGCGACCGGCATCAGCTTGTTGAGGCTGGCCCAGTTCTGGTCGAAGAAGATGCCGTTCTCCAGCGCCGTCGGATTGAACTCCTCGCGGCAGATGTCGTAGTAGCCCTTGGTGGTGGCCGGGTCGCCCTCCAGCTTGCCGACCACGGTGCCGGCGTGGATGTGGTCGACGCCGGCGAGGCGCATCCACTTGGCGATGACGCGGAACGACACGCCGTGAGTCTTCTGCCGGGTGTAGGTGGAATGTCCGGCACGGTGCAGGTGCAGGATCATGTCGTTCCGGCGCGCCCACTTGGCCATCGACTGGATCGCGGTGTAGCCGATCACCAGGTCGATCATGACGATGCAGGAGCCGAGATCCTTGGCGAACTCGGCACGCTCGTACATATCCTCCATCGTCGCGGCGGTGACGTTCAGGTAAGTGCCCTTCATCTCGCCGGTCGCCGCCTGGGCCTTGTTCACCGCCTCCATGCAGTAGAGGAAGCGCTCGCGCCAGTGCATGAAGGGCTGCGAGTTGATGTTCTCGTCGTCCTTGGTGAAGTCTAGGCCGCCTTTGAGGGCCTCGTAGACCACGCGGCCGTAGTTGCGCCCGGAGAGGCCGAGCTTCGGCTTCACCGTGGCGCCCAGCAGGGGCCGGCCGAACTTGTCGAGCCGCTCGCGCTCCACCACGATGCCGGTGGCCGGGCCCTGGAAGGTCTTCACGTAGGCGACCGGAAAGCGCATGTCCTCCAGGCGCAGGCCTTTCAGCGGCTTGAAGCCGAACACGTTGCCGATGATCGAGGCCGTCAGGTTGGCGATGGAGCCGGCCTCGAAGAGATCGAGATCGTAGGCGATGTAGGCGAAGTACTGGCCCTCGGCGTTGGGCACGGGGTCGACGCGGTAGGCCTTGGCGCGGTACTTCTCCGCCGCCGTCAGCCGGTCGGTCCATACCACCGTCCACGTTGCCGTGGAGCTCTCCCCGGCGACGGCCGCGGCGGCCTCGATGGGGTCGACGCCGTCCTGCGGGGTGATGCGGAACAGCGCCAGGATGTCGGTGTCCTTGGGCTCGTAGTCGGGCTCCCAGTAGCCCATCTTCTTGTATTCCATCACGCCGGACTTGTAGCGGTCCTTGCCGGTGACGGTCTGCGATTTCGTATCCATGAGGGTCACGGGGTGTCTCCTTCTTGAGGGGCGCCGTCAGGCGGCCTTGGTGGCGGCGGCGATCTGCGGGTCCAGGACGCCGCTGCGGTAGCGCTCGGCCATGGCGGCGAGCGGCAGGGGGGTGATGCGGGAAGCCTGGCCGGCGGCGCCGAACTGCTCGAAGCGGTCGCGGCAGAGCTGCTCCATGGCGTCCAGGGAGGGCTTCAGGAACTTGCGCGGGTCGAACTCCGCCTTGTTCTCCATGGCGACGCGGCGGAACTGGCCGGTGATGGCCAGGCGGCAGTCGGTGTCGATGTTGACCTTGCGCACGCCGTACTTGATGCCGCGCTGGATCTCCTCGACCGGGACGCCCCAGGTCTGCGGCATCGCGCCACCGAACTTGTTGAAGAGCTCCTGCAGCTCCTGCGGGACGGAGGAGGAGCCGTGCATGACCAGGTGAATGTTCGGCAGCTTCTCGTGGATCGCCTGCACCACGTCCATGGCGAGGATCTCGCCGTCCGGCCGGCGCGAGAACTTGTAGGCGCCGTGCGAGGTGCCCATGGCGATGGCGAGGGCGTCGACCCTGGTGCGGGATACGAAGTCGACCGCCTGGTCCGGATCGGTCAGCAGCTGCGCGCGGCTGAGCTTGCCCTCGGCGCCGTGGCCGTCCTCCTGCTCGCCCTCGCCGGTCTCCAGCGAGCCGAGCACGCCGAGCTCGCCCTCCACCGAAACGCCGATGGCATGGGCGGTCTCGGTCACCTTGCGGGTGATGGCGACATTGTAGTCGTAGCTGGCCGGGGTTTTGGCGTCAGCCTCCAGCGAGCCGTCCATCATCACCGAGGTGAAGCCCTGCTGCATGGCGGAGTAGCAGGTGGACTCGCTGTTGCCGTGGTCCTGGTGGACGCAGACCGGGATGCGCGGATGCATCTCCTCGACCGCCTCGACCATCTTGCGGATCATCACGTCGCCGGCGTAGGAGCGGGCGCCGCGGCTGGCCTGCAGGATGACCGGCGCATCGACCGCGGCGGCGGCGTTCATGATCGCCAGGATCTGCTCCATGTTGTTCACGTTGAAGGCGGGCAGGCCGTAGCCGCGCTCGGCGGCGTGGTCGAGAAGCTGCCGCAGGGTGATGCGTGCCATCGAAGGTCTCCTTTCTCTCTTGCGCGCGAGGCCCGTTTCCCGGGGGCGCTCAGTTCACGAGGTCGCGCGCGGCGGCGGCCACGGCGGCGGCGGTGATACCGAAGTGCTCGTAGAGCTGCTCGGCGGGAGCGGAAGCGCCGAAGCCGGTCATGCCGACGAAGCCGCCTTCCGGCGTGATCCACTGGTCCCAGTCGTTGCGGGTGGCGGCCTCCACGGCGACGCGGGGCGCGCTGCCCAGCACGTCGGCGCGGTAGGCGGCGGACTGCTGCTTGAACAGTTCCCAGCACGGCATCGAAACCACGGCGGCGCGGATGCCTTCGAGCGCCAGCCGGTCGGCCGCGTCGATGGCGAGCGACACCTCGGAGCCGGTCGCCAGCAGGGTGACGTCGCGCAGCTCGGCGACCTCGCGCAGCACGTAGGCGCCGCGCGCCGCCAGGTTTTCGTCGACGTGCCGGGTCCGCAGGGTGGGCAGCCCCTGGCGCGTCAGGCAGAGCACCGAGGGTCCGTCCGTGTTTTCCAGGGCGCAGGCCCAGGCCTCCGCTGTCTCCACCGCGTCGCAGGGGCGGAAGACCTTGAGGTTGGGGATGGCGCGCAGGGAAGCGAGCTGCTCGACCGGCTGGTGGGTCGGGCCGTCCTCGCCGAGGCCGATGGAATCGTGTGTCATCACGTGGATGACGCGGATGCCCATGAGGGCCGCGAGACGGATCGCCGGGCGGCAATAGTCGGCAAAGGCGAGGAAGGTGCCGCCGAAGGGGATGAAGCCGCCGTGCAGGGCGAGGCCGTTCATCGCCGCGGCCATGCCGTGCTCGCGCACGCCGTAGTGGATGTAGCTGCCGGAGAAGTCGTCCGCACTGACAGGCTTGTAGGCCGCGGTCTTGGTCCCGACGGAGCCGGTCAGATCGGCCGAGCCGCCGATGAGGCCCGGCACCGCCGGCACCAGGGCCTCCAGAACCTGCTGCGACGATTGCCGCGTGGCGAGCGCCGGCTTCTCGCTGCTGAACCGCTGCTTCAGGCCGTCGACGATCTTGCCGAGATCGGCCGGCAGGTCGCCGGCAACGCGCGTGACGAAGGCGCCGCGCCGAGGGCTCGCCTCGAGGCGCTGCCCCCAGGCCTCGCGCTCGCGGCGGCCGCGCCGTCCGGCCTCCAGCCAGCCATGGCGGATGTGTTCGGGAACCTCGAAGGGACCGTGGCACCAGCCGAGCTGCCGGCGCGCCGCGGCGATCTCCGCCTCGCCCAGCGGCGATCCGTGGGTGGCGGCGCTGCCCTGCTTGTTCGGCGCGCCGTAGCCGATGACCGTCTTGCAGGCGATGAGGCTCGGCCGGTCGCTGCGCTTCGCGGCGGCGATGGCGTCGTAGATCGCGCCCGGCTCGTGCCCGTCGACGCGAAAGACGGACCAGCCGGCCGCGGCGAAGCGGGCGGGCTGGTCCATGGAGGTGGCGAGGGAGGTCGGCCCGTCGATCGAGATCGCGTTGTCGTCGAAGAGGACGATGAGCTTGGAAAGCTTCAGGTGCCCGGCGAGATCGATGGCCTCGTGGCTGATGCCCTCCATCAGGCAGCCGTCGCCGGCCAGCACGTAGGTGTGGTGGTCGACCAGATCCGCGCCGAACTGCGCCGCCATCATGCGCTCGCCCAGGGCCAGGCCGACGGCGGTGGCGATGCCCTGGCCGAGCGGCCCGGTGGTCACCTCGATGCCGGCGGCATGGCCGAATTCCGGATGCCCCGCGGTGCGCGCGCCGAGCTGGCGGAAGTTCTTCAGCTCCTCCAGCGTCATGTCGGCGTAGCCGGTCAGGTGCAAGAGCGCATAGAGCAGCATGGATCCGTGGCCGGCGGAGAGCACGAAGCGGTCGCGGTCCGGCCACTGCGGGTCCTGGGGATCGAACTTCATGAACTCGGTGAACAGCACCGTTGCAACGTCAGCCATGCCCATCGGCATGCCGGGGTGGCCGGAGTTGGCCTTCTGCACGGCGTCCATGGCCAGGACGCGGATCGCCTTGGCCATCTCGGCGGTGGCGGGCGCGGGGTGCTGGACAAATTCTGCCCGGGCTGGGGTTGCGGCTGCGGCTGCGGTCTGCAGGGGGGACATCGCGTGGCTCCTTGGATTCATTTCGCGCGGCGGCCGCGCTCGACGAGGCGGATGATCATCGGCGTCAGGATCAGCTGCATGGCGAGATCCATCCTGTCGCCGGGGATGACGATGGAGTTGGCGCGGCTCATCCAGCTGCCCTGGATCATCGAGACCAGGTAGGGGAAGTCGATGCCGCGCGGGGACTTGAAGCGGATCACCACCAGCGACTCGCCGGCCGTCGGGATCCAGCGCGCGATGAAGGGGTTCGAGGTGTCGACCACCGGCACGCGCTGGAAGTTGATGTCGGTCTCGGTGAACTGCGGGCAGATCACGTGCACGTAGGAGTGCATGCGGCGCAGGATGGTGTCGGTCACCGCCTCGGTGGTGTAGCCGCGCGAGGCACGGTCGCGGTGGATCTTCTGAATCCATTCCAGATTGATCACCGGCACCACGCCGATTTTGAGGTCCGCCTGGCCGGCGATGTCGATCTGCGGTGTCTTCACCGCGCCGTGCAGGCCCTCGTAGAACAGCAGGTCGGAGCCCTCGCCGAATTCGTGCCAGTCGGTGAAGTGGCCCGGCGGCACGCCGAAGCGGTCGGCTTCCTCGTCGTTGTGGACGTAGTGCCTGGTGCGGCCCTTGCCGGTCTCGCCGTAGTGGCGGAACGTGCTCTCCAGCTCATCGAGGATGTTGGCCTCGATGGAGAAGTGACTGAAGGTCTGGTCGCCCTCGGCGCTGCGCCGTGTCAGCTCCGCCTTCATCGCCGCGCGGTCGTAGCGGTGGTAGGCGTCGCCCTCGATGGCGGCGGCAGTGATCTCCTCGCGCCGGAAGATCTGGTCGAAGGTGTGCTTGACAGTGGAGGTTCCGGCCCCGGAGGAGCCGACGACGGAGATGATCGGATGCTTGACGGACATGGATGCAAAAATCCCGGTAGGGGGTAGTCGCTCAGGAACTGAACAGGCCACGCTCGCGAAACAGCGGCGGAAGATCGCGCGCCAATGCGGGATCGACGTGGTAGCCGGTGATGCGCCGGACTTTCTCGACCGAGCCGAAGATCAGCGGCGTGCGCTGGTGCAGCTCGCCGGGAACCTTGTCGAGGATCGGCTCGATGCCGTCGGTCGCCGCGCCGCCGGCCTGTTCGGCCAGCAAAGCGATGGGGAAGGCCTCGTAGAGCAGGCGCAGGCGCCCCTTCTCGTAGCCGGGGCGGCGGTCGCAGGGGTAGAGGAACACGCCGCTGCGCGAGAAGATGCGGTGCGTCTCGGCGACCAACGACGCGACCCAGCGCATGTTGAAGTTCTTGCCGCGCGGGCCGTCGGCACCCTCCAGGCAGTCGTCGATGAAGGTGCGGATCGGCGCGAACCAGTGCCGGTAGTTGGAGGCGTTGATGGCGAACTCGCGGGTCTGCGGCGGAATGACGACGGCACTGCGCGCGAGGTGGAAGTCGCCGCTCTCCCGGTCCAGTACGAAGAGGTCGACGCCGTCGCCGAGCGTCAGTACC
The DNA here is from genome assembly GCF_037652055.1 of Pelagibius sp. 7325. Taxonomy (NCBI): domain Bacteria; kingdom Pseudomonadati; phylum Pseudomonadota; class Alphaproteobacteria; order Rhodospirillales; family Rhodovibrionaceae; genus Pelagibius; species Pelagibius sp. 7325. The sequence continues at coordinate 84,145 of NZ_JBBKAH010000015.1, read as the reverse complement.
AGGTCGGTATGGGGCCCGTAGATGAAATAGCCGGCGGCGAGTTGCGCCCGGCCTGGGCGGAAGAACGAGGCGGTGGCGCCTTGCGGCGATGCGCCGAAGATCGAGAAGATGGTGCCGATCGAGACGTTCACGTCGACGTTGGAGGAGCCATCGAGCGGATCCACCGCCACGGCGAGCCGCTCTTCTTTGCCGGTTCCGTCGACGGCCAGGGTGAGGATGGCGTCTTCTTCCTCGGAGGCGAAGTAGGCGACCGGCGCCCGGTGCAGCGCGGCGAGGACGAACTCGTTGGCGCGCAGGTCGAGGGCGACCTGGACATCACCGTCGGCGTTGGCGCTGCCCCCGGTTTCGCCGTGGGCGCCGCCATAGGGACCCGCGGCGATGAGGCGGGAGATCTGCACCGCGGCGCCGGCCAGGGCGGCGACGGTCGCGGCGACGGCGCGCTGCTGCGGGCTGCCCGCCGCCGTGGCCTCGGCGAGGTAGGCCGAGAGGGACTGACCGATCGGGGACGCAATGCGGCGCGCGACGGCGACCATTTCCTTTTCCTCCCGAGCGGCCGTTCAGGCCGCTCTTTTGCCGCTTTCGGGCGGCGTTCTTGTTCTGGGACGCGCTGCCGCCGGGCCCTGCGGGCTTGGGGCAGTGGACTTTTTTTGCTGTCCGGAGGCGGATGCTCCGGGAAAACGGAGAAAAAGAAAATTTAAAAAAATGGAATGTATGTTAAGAAAAACTATGGTCGACTTCCGCAGCCTCTCCCTGAAGCACCTCCGCGCCTTCGCTGCGACCATCCGCAGGGGCTCGGTGACGCAGGCCGCCCAGGCCCTCTTCGTGACCCCGCCGGCGGTTACCACCCATCTGAAATCCCTTGAGAAAATCGTCGGCCAGTCAATCTACGAAAGGAACCCCGACGGGCCGGAGCCGACCGAGGTGGGGCGCGAACTGCTGGAGGCCGCCGACGAGATCGAAAAGGTCATCGAGCGGGCCCGCGTCAAGATTGAGGCACTCGCCAGCGGCGCGACCGGCTCAGTGATCCTGGGGGTGGTCAGCACCGGCAAGTACTTCGCCCCCGGCATCGTCGCCCGGTTCCGCCAGGATCATCCGGATATCCGGGTGCGGCTGGCCATCGGCAACCGCACGGAGATCATCAAGGGTCTGGAGCGGCGCGAATACGACCTGCTGATCATGGGGCGCCCGCCGGCCCACGTGGCCGTCGAGCGCGAGGTGCTGGGCGACCATCCCCACGTGCTGGTGGCGGCCCCCGACCATCCGCTGGTCGGCGACCCGGAGATTCTGCCCGAGGATCTGCTGCGCGAGACCTTCCTGGCGCGCGAGGAGGGCTCCGGCACGCGCCTGCTGATGGGCCGCTTCCTCGAGCGCATCGGCGGCGGGCGCAGCTTCAACACGGTGGAGATGGGCACCAACGAGACCATCAAGCAGGCGGTGATGGCGGGCCTCGGCATCGCCATCATCTCGGCGCACACCTGTCACAGCGAGCTGGCCGAGGGCAAGCTGGCGCTGCTGCAGGCCGAGGGCCTGCCGCTGGTGCGCCAGTGGTTCCTGATCCACCGTGCCGACCGTGAACTGACCAAGGCGGCCGAGGTCTTGCGTCGCTTCATCGTCGACCACAAGGGCGAGATCCTGCCGTAGGATGCATCGGGCGCGTCATAACGCCGCGCCGATGGAACTTCTTGATGGAACGGCTGCGCCTGTGACCTAGTTACAGAAAGAAGGGCGCCGACCGATTACGCCGACATGATCCCTGCGGCAAATGCGCCCTGTGACGATACGGCCTCTGCAGCGGCCCCAGCGGCCCATGCCAGTCTTAGGGAATACGCCCACGCCAGTTCCGACGAACGTCACGGGAAAGCGATTCTGATATGAGCGATCTTGCCGCCGTCGACTCTGCGATCACCCTGGCGCGCTTCCAGTTCGCCTTCACCGTCTCGGCCCACATCATCTTCCCCGCCTTCACCATCGGGCTGGCCAGCTATCTCGCGGTGCTGGAGGGGCTGTGGCTGTGGACCCGCAACGACCGCTACATGCGTGTCTTCGACTACTGGAAAACCATCTTCGCCGTGGTCTTCGGCATGGGCGTCGTCTCCGGCATCGTCATGAGCTACCAGTTCGGCACCAACTGGAGCGTTTTTTCGGATAAGACCGGCCCGATCCTGGGGCCGCTGATGGGCTATGAGGTGCTCAGCGCCTTCTTCCTGGAGGCCGGCTTCCTCGGCATCATGCTGTTCGGCCTCACGCGCGTCGGCCCCCGGCTGCATTTCTTCGCCACGCTGATGGTCGCCGTCGGCACGCTGTTCTCGGCGTTCTGGATTCTGTCGGCGAATTCATGGATGCACACGCCGGCCGGCTATGGGATCAACGAGGTCGGGCAGTTCGTGCCGACAGACTGGTGGGCGGCGATCTTCAATCCCTCCTTTCCCTATCGCTTCGTGCACATGGTGATGGCGGCCTATCTCACCACCGCCTTCGTGGTGGGCGGCGTCGGCGCCTGGCACCTGCTGCGCGACAGCCGCGACGAGGGCGCGCGCATCATGTTCTCCATGGCCATGTGGATGGCGCTGATCGTCGCCCCCCTGCAGGTGGTGGCGGGCGACCTGCACGGCCTCAACACCCTGGAGCACCAGCCGGCCAAGATCGCCGCCATGGAAGGCCACTGGGAGGAGACCATCGAGGGCGCGCCGTTGATCCTCTTCGGGCTGCCGAACGACGAGACCGAGACGACCGACTACGCGATCGAGATTCCGCATCTCGGCTCGCTGATCCTGACCCATGAGTGGAACGGCACGGTGAACGGCCTGAAGGCCTGGCCGAAGGAGGAGCGGCCGCTCTCCGCCATCGTGTTCTGGAGCTTCCGCATCATGGTGGCGCTGGGCTTTGCGATGGTCGGCCTCGGCCTGTGGAGCGGGCTGCAGCGCCTGAGGGGGCGGCTTTACGACTCGCCCTGGCTGCAGCGCGCGGCCGTCGCCATGGGGCCCGCCGGCTTTGCCGCCGTGCTGGCCGGCTGGATCACCACCGAGGTTGGCCGCCAGCCCTATACCGTCTACGGCCTGCTGACCACGGCGCAGTCGGCCTCGCCGCTGGAGGCGCCGGCGGTCGCCACCTCGCTGGTCGCCTTCATCGTGGTCTATTTCGCCGTGTTCGGGGCGGGAACCTTCTACGTGCTGCGCCTGATGGCGAAGCCGCCGCGTTCAGGCGACAGCGGCGAAGAGGACAGCGGGCCGTCGCGGGCGGCCGGCATCGTGCCCGGGCCGGCCATGGCCGGGCGCCACCGCAGCCATCCGGCGGAGTAGGGGAGAGACGACCATGGAACTGGATCTTCCTTTCATCTGGGCCGCGCTGATCGCCTTCGCCGTGCTCGCCTACGTGGTGCTGGACGGCTTCGACCTCGGCATCGGCATCCTGTTTCCGCTGTTCGACAAGGGGCGCGAGCGCGACGTCGCCATGAACTCGGTGGCGCCGGTGTGGGACGGCAACGAGACCTGGCTGGTGCTGGGCGGCGGCGGTCTCTTCGCGGTCTTTCCGCTGGCTTACGCGACCATCCTGCCGGCGCTCTACGCGCCGCTCATCGCCATGCTGCTGGGCCTCATCTTCCGCGGCGTCTCGTTCGAGTTCCGCCACCGCACGGTGCGCGGCAAGTTCCTCTGGGACTGGGGCTTTGCCGGCGGCTCGCTCGTCGCCGCCTTCGCCCAGGGCATCACCCTCGGCGCCCTGGTGCAGGGCATCGAGGTGGCCAACCGCGCCTATGCCGGCGGCTGGTGGGACTGGCTGACGCCGTTCAGCCTGCTGACCGGCGCTGCCCTGGTGGTCGGCTACGCGCTGCTCGGCGCCACTTGGCTGGTGATGAAGACCGAGGGATCGCTCTACCACCGCGCCCGGCGCTTCGCCTGGATCGCCGGCCTGGCCACGCTGGGCCTCATCGCCGTGGTCAGCCTGTGGACGCCGTTCCTCAACCCGGTTTTCCTCGAGCGCTGGTTCGCCTGGCCGACGCTGATCTTCAGCATCGTCGTGCCGCTGCTGGTGGCGGCCTGCGCGTGGCTGCTGTTCCGCGGCCTCATCGACCATCGCCAGGCGCAGCCCTTCCTCGCGTCCCTGGCGCTCTTCGTGCTGTGCTTCGCGGGCATCGGCATCAGCTTCTATCCCTACATGGTGCCCCCCAGCGTAACCATCTGGCAGGCCGCCGCTCCCGATGAGAGCCTCGCGTTCCTGCTGGTCGGCGCGGTCGTGCTGATCCCCATCATCCTGGCCTACACCGGCTACGCCTACTGGGTGTTCCGCGGCAAGGTCGATCCCGAGGAGGGCTATCACTGAGGAGGCTGGCGTGAAGAAGGAACTGCGCCGCCTGCTGTGGTTCGTCGCGCTGTGGGCGGCCGGCGTGCTGACGCTGGGCGCCGTCGGCTACCTCATCAAACTCGTCCTCGCGGGCTGAAACTCTGTCCGCGGTGCAAGGCTGCACTGCGGGGAGCCGCGTTGCGGGCCGCGGCGCGGCGTTGTAGGGTCGCCGCGTGTTGCCGGTCGGAAGGGGCCCTGGATGAAAAAGCGTTCTTTGCTTCTCTTGGCCGCCGTCGTGCTGGTGGCGGCCGGCGCGGCCGGCACGCTCTGGTGGCGCGATCACCAGAACGACCTGCCCGACTTCATCGCTAGCGGCAACGGCCGCATCGAGGCGGAAGAGGTCCATGTCGCCACCAAGTACGCGGGCCGCGTCGCCGAGGTGCTGGTGAACGAGGGCGACATGGTCGAGGCCGGCCAGGTGCTGGCCCGCATGGACACCAGCGAGCTGCGCGCCGAACTGGCCGCCGCCAAGGCGAGCATCGCCCAGGCCCGGGAGAACGTCGTCGAGGCACGCGCACAGATCATCCAGCGCGAGAGCGAGCTGAAGTTCGCCGAGCAGGAGCTGGAGCGCGCCGATACCCTGGTGAAGAAGGGGCACATCTCCCAGCAGCAGGCCGACCAGAAGCGCACCGACCGTGAGACCGCGCAGGCAGCGCTGGATGCCGCGCGGGCGAGGCTTGCCAGCACCCAGGCGGCGGTCGAAGCCGCCAGGGCGCAGGCCGAGCGTATCGAGACGCAGATCGCCGACTCCACGCTGGCCGCGCCGCGCGCGGGCCGGGTGCAGTATCGCCTGGCCGAGCCGGGCGAGGTGCTGGCGAGCGGCGGGCGGGTGGTCACGCTGCTGGATCTGACCGACGTCTACATGACCATCTTCCTGCCGACGGCCGAGATCGGCCGCCTGCTGGTCGGCAGCGAGGCGCGCATCCTGCTGGACGCGGTGCCGCAGTACGTTATCCCGGCCACGGTGTCGTTCATCTCCGCCGAGGCGCAGTTCACGCCGCGCGAGGTGGAAACCCGCAGCGAGCGCGAGAAGCTGATGTTCCGGGTGAAGGTGAAGATCGCGCCGACGCTGCTGAGCGAGCACATCGAGAAGGTGCGCACCGGCCTGCCCGGCGAGGCTTACGTGATGCTGGGCGGCGGCAGCGCCTGGCCGGAGCGCTTCGCCGTCAACCTGCCGCCGGCCGCCGGGCAATGACCCCGGGGCCGGGGGAGGGAGTTCCGGCCGCGCGGCTGGAGGCCGTCACCCACCGCTACGGCAAGACGACGGCGCTGGAGGCGGTCTCCCTGGAATTGCCGGCCGGCCGCATGACCGGCTTCATCGGGCCGGACGGCGTCGGCAAGTCGACCCTGCTGGCGCTGATCGCCGGGGCGCGCGTGATCCAGGAGGGCCGTGTCGAGGCGCTGGGCGGCGACATGGGCGCGCGGCGCCACCGCGAAGCGGTGCAGCCGCGCATCGCCTATATGCCGCAGGGCCTCGGCAAGAACCTCTACATGGACCTGACGGTCGCCGAGAACCTGCACTTCTTCGGACGCCTCTTCGGACAGGACGCGAAGGAACGGCGCCGCCGCATCGACTCGCTGCTGAAGAGCACCGGCCTCGATCCCTTTCCCAACCGCCGTGCCGGCAAGCTGTCGGGCGGCATGAAGCAGAAGCTGGGCCTCTGCTGCGCCCTGATCCACGATCCGGCCCTGCTGATCCTCGACGAGCCGACCACCGGCGTCGACCCGCTCTCGCGCCGCCAGTTCTGGGAACTGATCGCCCGCATCCGCGCCGAGCGGCCGGAGATGGCGGTCCTGGTCGCCACCGCCTACATGAACGAGGCCGAGGGCTTCGACAACCTGGTGGTGATCAACGACGGCAAGGTGCTGGCCACCGGCAGCCCGGCGGAGATCAAGCGGGCGCAGCAGGCCGACACCCTGGAGGAGGCCTACATCGCCCTGCTGCCGCCGGAAAGGCGCGAGGGTCATCGCAAGCTCGAGATCCCGCCGCCGCCCCGGCACGACGGCGCCCCTGCCATCAAGGCGGAGAATCTCACCCGCCGTTTCGGCGACTTCACCGCGGTCGACAACGTCAGCTTCGAGATCGCGCGCGGCGAGATCTTCGGCTTCCTCGGCTCCAACGGCTGCGGCAAGACGACGACCATGAAGATGCTGACCGGCCTGCTGCCGCCCAGCGAGGGCGAGGCCTGGCTGTTCGGCGAGCGGACGCGTTCCCAGGACATCGCCGCGCGCAAGCGCGTCGGCTACATGTCGCAATCCTTCTCGCTTTACGGCGAGCTTACGGTGGCGCACAACCTGCTGCTGCACGCCCGCCTGTTCCACCTGCCGGCCGGAGAAATTCCCGCGCGCGTCGAGGAACTGATGACGCGCTTCGGCCTGGCGCACTACGCCGAGGAACTCACCGGCGACCTGCCGCTGGGCGTGCGCCAGCGGCTGTCGCTGGCGGTCGCGGTGATCCACAAGCCGGAAATCCTGATTCTCGACGAGCCGACCTCCGGCGTCGACCCGTTGGCTCGCGACGGCTTCTGGGAACTGCTGGTCGATCTCTCGCGCAACCAGGGTGTCACCATCTTTATCTCCACCCACTTCATGACCGAGGCACTGCGCTGCGACCGCATTTCCCTGATGCATGCCGGCAAGGTGCTGGCCAGCGACACACCCGAGGCGCTGACGGCCGCGCGCCATGCCGACAGCCTGGAAGACGCCTTCATCGCCTACCTGGAAGAGGCGACTCTGGAGGGGGTAACGGGGGAAAGCGGGGAGGCGGCGAACGGCGCGAAGCCGGTTCGGCTGGCGCAGGAGGACGGCGGCGCCGCGCCGCGCCGCGCCGCTTTCGGCTTCAGCCCGCGCCGCCTACTGGCCTACAGCCGGCGCGAAGCCATGGAGCTGCTGCGTGATACCATCCGCCTTGCCTTCGCGCTGGGCGGCACGGCCTTGCTGCTGCTGGTCTTCGGCTACGGCATCACCTTCGACGTGGAAAACCTCACCTACGCCGCCTTCGACCGGGACAGGACGCCGGAGAGCCGGCGCTACCTGGAGAGCTTTGCCGGCTCGCGCTACTTCGAAGAGCGCGCGCCGATCGGCAGCTACGCGGAGATGGACCGCCGCCTGCAGTCGGGCGAGATCACCCTGGCGGTCGAGATCCCGCCGGACTTCGGCAAGAATCTGCTGCGGGCGCGGCGTCCGGAGGTCGCCGCCTGGATCGACGGCTCCATGCCGTTCCGCGCGGAAACCGTGCGCGGCTACCTGGAAGGCCTGCACCGCGGCTATCTCGCGGACCTGGCGCAGCGTGCGCCGGACCTCGCCTTGCCGGCCCTGCCGGCCGAGATCCAGTCGCGCTACCGCTACAACCAGAATTTCGAGAGCGTCAACGCCATGGTGCCGGCGAACATCGTCATCATGCTGGTCTTCATCCCGGCCATCCTCATGGCGCTGGGGGTGGTGCGCGAGAAGGAGCTGGGCTCGATCACCAACCTCTACGTGACGCCGGTGAGCCGGCTGGAATTTCTGCTCGGCAAGCAGCTGCCCTACGTCGTCATCGGCATGGTGAACTTTCTGATGATGGCGGCTTTGGCCGTCTTCCTCTTCGGGGTGCCGGTCAAGGGCAGCTTCCTTGCGCTCAGCTTCGGCGCCTTCTTGTACGTCATCGCGACCACGGGGGTCGGCCTGCTGGTCTCTTCCTTCACGCGCACGCAGATCGCGGCGCTGTTCGGAACCGCGATCCTCACCATGGTGCCCTCCGTGCTGTTCTCCGGCATGATGCAGCCGGTGTCGTCTCTGGAAGGCGGCGCGGCGCTGATCGGCAAGGGCTTTCCCGCCGGCTATTTCATGACCATCTGCGTGGGGACCTTCACCAAGGCGCTCGGCTTCGCCGAGCTGCGCGACAGTTTCCTGTCGCTCGCGCTGTTCTTTCCGGTCCTGACGACGGTCAGTCTGCTGCTTCTGAAAAAGCAGGAGCGCTGACCGTGGGCAGCCTCAAGAACATCTTTAACCTGGGGGTGAAGGAGCTATTCAGCCTGCGCCGCGATGTGGTGCTGCTGGCGCTGGTGGCCTGGGCCTTCTCGCTGTCGATCTACACCGCCGCCACCGGCATGTCGCACGACCTGCGCAACGCCGCCATCGCCATCGTCGACGAGGACAGGTCGCAGCTGTCCCGGCGCATCCAGCAGGCATTTCTGCCGCCCTTCTTCCAGGAGCCACAGGTGATCAGCTTCGCTGGGATCGATCCGGGCATGGATTTCGGCGACTACACCTTCGTCGTGGTGATTCCACCGAACTTCGAGGCTGACGTGCTGGCCGGGCGGGCCCCGGCGCTGCAAGTCAACATCGACGCGACGGCGATGATGCAGGCGGGTATCGGCGACGGCTACATCCAGTCGATCATCAGCCAGGAGATCGCGACGTTCCTGCGCGGCAGCGGGCAGGTTCGGACCGCCGTCGAGCTGGAGGCGCGCTATGCCTTCAACCCGAACATCGAGAGTTCCTGGTTTACCAGCATCATGCAGGTGATCAACAACGTCACCATGCTGTCCATCGTGCTGACCGGCGCCGCCCTCATCCGCGAGCGCGAGCACGGCACCATCGAGCACCTGCTGGTCATGCCGCTGACGCCGTTCGAGATCATGATGGCGAAGGTCTGGGCCAACGGGCTGGTCATCCTGGTCGCCGTTGCCCTCTGCCTGCTGCTGGTGGTGGAAACGCTGCTGCAGGTGCCGGTGGCGGGCTCGCGCAGCCTGTTCTTCCTCGGTCTGGTTTTCTATCTCTTCTTCGCGACGGCGCTGGGCATTTTCCTCGCCACGCTCGCGCGCTCCATGCCGCAGTTCGGGCTTCTGTTCATGCTGGTAGCGCTGCCCATGAACCTGCTGTCCGGCGGCCAGACGCCGATCGAAAGCCAGCCCGAATGGCTGCAGACGATCATGGAAGCGGTGCCCTCCAAGCACTTCGTGTCCTTCGCCCAGGCCATTCTCTTCCGCGATGCCGGGATCGAGATCGTCTGGCCGCAGTTCGCCCTGGTGGGCGGCATCGGCGCGCTGTTCTTTGCCTTCGCCGCCCTCCGTTTCCGCGCCAGCATTGCGGAGATGCAAGGGTAGCAGGCGGCTACGGCCGTGCTCCGGCCCATCCTTCGAGACGGCATTGGCGCGCCTCCTCAGGATGAGGTTGGAATCGAACTGTGAGCTCCTACCGAAGCGCGAGTTGCTTTCAGCGCCGCGAGCGTACCAGCAGGATCAGCCAGGCCAAGCCGCTGATCAGCATCAGCAGCATGAAAGGCACCACGACCAAGGCGATGTGGGGATCGTTCAAGCCGGTAAAGGGGGTGAGCGGTCCGCCGATCATGAGATAGGCCGCGACCACCGCTGAGCCGGCGATCCAGAAGGCGAACAGCCGCTTGCGCCACTTGGTGCGCAGGGCGTGGTTCAGCGCGGCATCCGGCGGTTGCGCCGTCGGCGCCTGATAGGCGGAGCCGCTGTGATAAGTCGTCGACATGACGGTTCTCCTCGTTCCTTGCGAGGTAAAGTACACAAGAGAGCAACGTACGGCGGGGCGATGCGGTTCCCAGGATCGTTTCCGCCGATCCGCTCTTTGCATCCGCGCCCGGTCTTGGCATCTTGAACCCGCGCATCGAGGCGGGGCAGGTCGAGATCCCGCAGGGACGCCGAGAGCAGGGAGCATTTATGGATCTGGTCGCTCAACCGCTGTGGGCCGCGCTGGCGGTCTTCACCGTCGCCGTCGTGGTCATCGCCGCGGCGGGCACGGTGATGGCCCAGGTGGCCGACCGCCTCGCCGACCGCACCGGCTTCGGCGAAGCGATCACCGGCGGCGTGCTGCTGGGTGCCAGCACATCGCTGTCCGGCTTCATCACGTCGGTGTCGACGGCCGCGCAGGGCTTTCCCGACCTCGCGCTCAGCAATGCGGTGGGCGGCATCGCCGTGCAGACGGCCTTCCTGGCGGTTGCCGACATCACCTACCGCCGCGCGAACCTGGAGCACGCCGCCGCCTCGCTGACCAACCTCACCCAGGGCGCGCTGCTCATCGCGCTGCTCAGCATTCCCCTGCTTGCCGGTCAGATGCCGCCCTGGACCATCCTCGGCTGCCATCCGGCAAGCTTCGTCATCCTCATCGCCTACGTCTTCGGCGTTCGCCTCGCCTCGCAGACTCAGCGCGAGCCGCTGTGGGGCGCGAAGCAGACCGAGGAAACCCGTGCCGATGTGCCGGCCGAGCCGCAGGGCGGCGGGCGGCCTCTGCGCATGCTGGTGCTGCGCTTCGCCTTGCTGCTGGTCGTCGTCGGCTTCGCCGGCTACGCACTGGGACAGTCCGGCATCGCCATCGCGCAGAAGACCGGCCTCTCCCAGACCGTGGTCGGCGCGCTGCTGACCGCCGTCTCGACCTCCTTGCCGGAACTGGTGACGACGATCGCGGCGGTGCGCCGCGGCGCGCTGACCCTGGCGGTCGGCGGCATCATCGGCGGCAATACCTTCGACGTCATCCTGGTCGCGGCCTCCGACATCGCCTACCGGCCGGGCTCGATCTACCACGCCGGCTCCGATCGCCCGGATTTCCTGATCGTGCTCACCGTGCTGATGGCGGCCATCCTGATGCTCGGCCTGCTGCGGCGGGAGAAATACGGCTTTGCCAACATCGGCTTCGAGAGCCTGTTGATCCTGCTGATCTACCTGGGCGGCACCACCCTGCTGGTCTTCAACAGCTAGCGGACTGCTGAAAACGGGCACCCGACCCGTGGCCCATCCTTCGAGACGGCGCTGACGCGCCTGCCTCAGGATGAGGGTGGAGTTTGAAAAGATTGACCTCATGCTGAGGAGCACGCGGGAGCGTGCGTCTCGAAGCACGAGGTCAATCAGGCCGTCAGGCCTTCTTCAGCAGCCGGCGAGATCCTTTTCAACCGACCTCGCCGGGAACTTTCGGGCCCCGCCGAACATTGCCTTCGATAAGGCTGCCAGCGCGGAACCCCTATGTTCGACGCCATTTCCCCCCATCTGCTGCAGACGAATACCCCCGTTCTCGAGATCGTCAGCCGGCTCACCCTGGCGATCGTCTTCGGCGGCACCCTGGGGCTCGACCGCGAACTGCGCCAGAAGGCCGCCGGCCTGCGCACGCATATACTGGTCTCCCTGGCGGCGGCGATCTTCACCCTCATCACCTTCGAGATCTTCTTCGAAATGAACGAACTGATGGCGGAACCGCGCAGCGACGCGATCCGCATCATCGAGGCGGTCACCGCCGGCGTCGCCTTCCTGGCCGCCGGCACCATCATCCAATCCGGCGGCACCGTGCAGGGCCTCACCACCGGCGCCAGCATGTGGCTGGCCGGGGCGATCGGCCTTGCCTGCGGCGGCGGCTTCTACATCATCGCGGTTATCGGCACGCTGCTGGCGCTGGTGGTACTGTATCTGCTGGGCAAGGTGGAGGCCCGGCTGCTTCCCGGTGACGACGATTAGCTGCCGACCGGCCAGGCGATGTAGAATCCCAGGACGCCGATCACGGCGGCGGCGACCAGGCCGGCGATGAAGATCGCCTGGCGCGTGCGGGTCTTCAGGATGATTTCACCCTGGCGCGCCTCGCCGCCGCTGAGCGTCGGCCCGCCGGTTTCCGCGGCGGGAGAAGAGGAAGAGCCGGCAGAGAGCGGCGCCGAAGCAGAGGGGGAAGCAGAGCGCGCAGCAGTGGGCGTGGGCTGACTGCCGTGCATCGTCGCCGGGCCGCGCGGGCGTTCTGGCGGCGCGGGCAATTCGGCGAGCGCCTGCAGCACGCGGTCCAGGTCGTTGGGTTCGCCGCCGCCCATGTTCTCATCCTCCGCGACGGCCAGTTCGCGCGCGTCACGCTCCCAGCTTTCCAGGATGCGGCGCTTCTGCGCGTCGCTGAGGGTGGTATCGGCAAGCACGTCAGCCGGCGCCTCGTAGGCGTTCCTGTCGAGTTCCGCCTGACTGGCTTGGGTTCGGCTGGCTTGGGTTTGGCTGGGCATCGGGGGTCCTTTCGCGCAGAACAATGGTGACCGTACCGCCACCGGCACGGCCTTTCTGTGTCCTAGGGATAACGGGCTTGCTGCTGCCGGGTTCCGAGAAGTCCTCAGGGGACGGGGTGGAGGGACAGTCAATCCGATGTGAACCGCCAGACCCTGCTTTCCGGCGGACATCGCGGAAACTGCAGTTTTGACAGGCCGCCGCCAAGAATGCTTATGCTGGGATCGCGGCGTGCGCCGGTTGCACGGCAGGCGGCGTCCGGTCGTAAGGGATAGAGCAGGGGAGCAAGGCCATTGCGGGGTCGGCTGAAGGGGGACGGGGCAGCCAAGCCAGGGGAAATCCCTGTTCTCCTGCCGGCGAATCGGGGCGGTCTGCGCCGATGAAAAAGGTCAAGCGCGAGCGCCCCGTCGTCGGCTGGCGCGAATGGGTCGGCTTGCCGGAACTGGGTGTTGACAGAATCAAGGTGAAGATCGATACCGGCGCGCGCACTTCGGCGATCCACGCCTTCGAAATTTGGCCTTTTGAGCGAAATGGCAAGAAATACGTTCGTTTCCTGTTGCATCCGGTTCAGCGTCGCCGCCAGCCGGAGGTGCGCTGCGAGGCGCCGGTTATCGACGAGCGTATCGTGACCTCCTCGAACGGGGAGCGTGAGCGCCGCTATGTCATCGAGACGGCCGTGAAGCTGGGCGAAGCGGTCTGGCCCATCGAGATGACGCTGACGAATCGCGACGAGATGGGTTTTCGCATGCTGCTGGGCCGCGGCGCGCTGAGGAAGCGTTTCGTGGTCGATCCCGGCGGTTCGTATAAGATCTCGGGTAAGATCTCGGGTAAGATCTCGGGCAGGCTTTCGGGCAAATCTTCAGGTCAGAAGACGGCGCGCAAAGTGAAACTGAAAAAGAAAGCGAGGCCGGTATGAGAATCGCGTTGATGGCACGCAACCCGAGCCTCTACTCCCACCAGCGATTGATCGAGGCCGCCGAAGATCGCGGCCACGAGATCGAGGTGATCGACACCATGCGGGTCTATATCCACATCGCCTCGCATCGCCCGGAGATGTATTACCGCGGCGAGAAGCTGGGTGACTTCGATGCCGTGATCCCGCGTATCGGTGCCTCGGTGACCTTCTTCGGTACCGCGGTGCTGCGCCAGTTCGAGATGATGGGCGTCTATCCGCTGAATGAATCGGTGGCCATCAGCCGCTCGCGCGACAAGCTGCGCAGCCACCAGTTGCTGGCGCGCAAGGGCATCGGCCTGCCGGTGACGGTCTTCGCCCATTCGACCAGCCGGGCCGACGATATCGTCGAGATGCTGGGCGGCGCGCCGGTGGTCATCAAGCTGCTGGAGGGCACGCAAGGGATCGGCGTGGTGCTGGGCGAGACGACGGGGGCGGCCAAGAGCATGATCCAGGCCTTCGGCGGGCTGAAGGCGAACATCCTGGTGCAGGAGTTCATCAAGGAGTCCGGCGGTTCCGACATCCGCTGCCTGGTGGTCGGCGACAAGGTCGTCGCCTCGATGATGCGCAAGGGATCGGAAGGCGAGTTCCGCTCCAACCTGCACCGCGGCGGCTCCGCGCAAGCGGTGAAGATCACGCCGGAGGAGCGTTCCACCGCGGTGCGCGCGGCGAAGATCATGGGCCTCAACGTCTGCGGCGTCGACATGCTGCGCTCGAACCATGGCCCCGTCGTGATGGAGGTGAATTCCTCCCCGGGCCTGGAAGGGGTCGAGAAGGCGACCGGCAAGGACGTCGCCGGCGCCATCATCGGCTTTCTGGAGAAACACGCGAAACCCAACAAGACGCAGACCCGCGGGCGGGGTTAGCCCGCTTCGTGCCCTGTTGATATCCGGGCCGCAAAAGGCGAGACTCGGGGGCCGGCCGACGCGGGGCGCATGGGGTGCCCGCCGGCCGGTGGCGGCGATCGCAGGATGTCCAAGCTCGAATCCCTTTCCCGGGCGCACAAGCGCGGCCGCAAGAAGTCCGCAACCGCGCCTTCGGAGGGCGGCAAATCCGGGAAGCTCCAGAAGAAGCCGCTCGTCATCGGCGGCGTGGCGGTGATGCCGGGTGAGCGGCGGACCATCGACCTGCCGGTCACCGACCTTTCGACCCACACGCCCATCACCATGCCGATCCACGTGGTGCGCGGGCGCCGCGCCGGGCCGACGCTGTTCGTCTGCGCCGCCCTGCACGGCGACGAGATCAACGGCGTCGAGATCATTCGCAGGCTGTTGAGGCTCTCGGCGCTGAAGCGCCTGCAGGGCAGCCTCATCGCGGTGCCCATCGTCAATGTGCTGGGCTTTCTCTCGCAGTCGCGCTACCTGCCGGACCGCCGCGACCTCAACCGCAGCTTCCCCGGCTCGCCGCAGGGCTCGCTCGCCGGGCGCCTGGCGCGCCTCTTCCTCGACGAGATCGTCGCCAAGTCGAGCCACGGCATCGACCTGCACACCGCCGCGATCCACCGCGACAACTTCCCGCAGGTGCGCGTCAACCTCGACGACCCGGAGGGCGAGCGCCTGGCCCAGGCTTTCGGCGTGCCTTTCGTGATCAACACCGGCTTTCGCGAGGGCAGCCTGCGCGAGGCCGCCGCGGAGCTCTCGGTGCCGGTGATCGTCTACGAGGCGGGCGAGGCGCTGCGCTTCGACGAGAACAGCATCCGCGCCGGCGTGAAGGGCGTGGTGCGCGTCATGCGCCAGCTGGAGATGCTGGCACCGTCGTCGCGCAAGACCCGGCGCGTGAAGCCGCTGGTCATCCGCTCCAGCAAGTGGGTGCGCGCGGCGCACAGCGGTCTGTTGCGCTCGGCCACCGCGCTGGGCAGTGCGGTGAGCGAGGGCCAGCTGCTGGGCGTCATCTCCGATGCCTTCGGGGAGAACGAGGTCGAGGTGCGCGCCAGTGTCAGCGGCGTGGTGATCGGGCGCAGCAACATCCCGCTGGTGCACGAGGGCGATGCCCTGTTCCACATCGCGCGCCACGAAGGCACGCAGATCGTCGCCCGCTCGCTTGACGACTTCGAGCCGGAAGCGGCCTACGAGCGCGGCCTCACCTCCGAGCTGGCCGGCGAGGCGCCGATTGTCTAGGAGGAAAGCTCATGCCTCTTTCGGTTCCTGGCCGTTTACCGCGGCGTAGATCTCCGCCTTCTTCGCCGGCTGGACGTTCAGGTAGCGCAGCTTCGGGCTGTCCTCGCAGAGCTTGCTGAGGCGCTGGATCGACTTCTCCGTAAGCGCGGTGCCGGCGGCCAGCAGCAGGCGGCCGCCGTCGCTGTAGACGTCCTGCGAGACCACCATGCCGGGCTCTATGCGGCTGTAGTGCAGCTCGTCGCCGGGCGTCCCGCGCCGCTTGGTCTTGGCGGCCCGCGGGTGGGGCGTGAAGGGCACCTCGGGCGGGAAGATCGTGTCGCGCAGGATCCAGGCGTTGCTGGAGGTGCGCGCCTGGGCGCCGCATTCGGCGGGCAGCACCTCGACCGCATCGTAGAACGTCGGGGCTTTCAGCTGCGGGCTGCGCTTCAGCGCGCTGTCCAGCCGCTGGCGCAGCTGCGCCTTGGAGACCGGCTTGGTCAGCAGGGCGGAGACGTCGAGCTCGCCGGCGACGCGCACGATGTGCTCGTCGGCATGGCCGGTCAGCATGAGAATCGGCAGGGCGCGCGACAGGCCGGTATGGCCGGCGCGCACCGCGCGCAGGATCTCCAGGCCCGTGAGCCCGGCCATGCGGTGATCCAGGATCAGGGCGCGCGGGCGCAGGACCAGCTGCTGCATGGCCTGGTGGCCGTCGATGGCCTCCACCGGCTTGTAGCCGAGGTCGCGCAGCATCGATACCAGCAGCGAACGGATGAACGCCTGGTCGTCGGCGATCAGGATGGCGTTATGCGGTCTTGAGTTGTTCATGTCCCATCAGTCCTGACGTGGTCAGGAAAGCCTCCAGGCGGCGTGTCTCACTCTTCAGATACCGGACGCTCGCCGCCGCCTGCGTCCAGTTTTCGTCCCGGGCCAGGGCCTCCAGTTCGCCCGCGGCGGCGGCGAGCCGCCCCGCAGCGCCGTATTGGGCGATGCCCTTGGCGGCGTGGGCCGCCTCGGCCAGGCCCGCCGCGTCCTGTCGTTCCAGCAGCTCCTCGATGGCGGCGAGCGATTCCTGCCAGCTGCGGTGGAACGCGTCGATGATGCGGTCCAGCTGGGCGGGATCGTCGTCGCCGAGAATGCGCGCCAGGTCGGCCCGGTCGATAGGGGGCCGGTCGATCGGCGTCCTGTCGCTCGCCGCCCGGTCGTTCGGCGCCGGCGCGGCAGGCGCGACGGCCGCCGTCGGCGCGCCATCCTGATGCCACTGCCGCAGCACGGCATGCAGCTCGGCCAGCTTCAGCGGTTTGGTCAGAAACGCGTCCATGCCGGCGGCATGGCAGTCCTGTGCCGCGCCGGTGATCGCGTTGGCGGTGAGGGCGATGACGGTGGTGCGCGCTCGGCCCGCCGCGGCCTCCGCCGCGCGCAGCTGCCGTGTCATTTCCAGGCCGTCCATCACCGGCATGGCGCAGTCGGCGATGACGATGTCGTAGCGTCGGCGCGTTAGCAGGTCGAGCGCCTGGCGGCCGTCGTCGGCCAGATCGCAGTCGATGTTCAAGCGCTCCAGCTGGCGCTCCAGCACCCGCCGGTTCATCGCCTGGTCGTCGACGACGAGAACGCGCGGGGCCGCGCCCGCCGGGAAGCGGCTGATATCGCTGTCGGCATCGGCGGCCGCGTCGCGCGGGGCCGCGGGGGCGCCGCCCGTCCACTGGGTCACCGTCACCGGCAGGCTGACCAGGAAACGGCTGCCTTCGTGCGGCCGCGAGCTGCAGCGGATCTCGCCGCCGTGCAGCACGGTAAGCTCGCGGGCGATGGCGAGGCCGAGGCCGGTGCCGCCGAAGTCGCGCGCGATGGACGTCGAGGCCTGGCGGAACGGCGTGAAGAGCGTCTCGGCCTGCTCCGGCTCGAAGCCGATGCCGGTATCCTCCACCGCGAAATGCAGCCAGGCCGAGCGATCGTCGATCTTCTCCGCCGCCACGGACAGGCTGATATGGCCCTTGTGGGTGAACTTCACCGCGTTGTTCAGCAGGTTTGAAAGGATCTGGCGCAACCGCATCTCGTCGGCGATGACGCGGCCGGGAATCTCGGTCGCGACCGTGCTGGTGAGCGCGAGATGTTTCGTCTTTGCAGCGGCGTGGTAGATCGAGCGGATGCTCTCCACCACGGCAAGAAGGTCGAACTCCGTCGGGTCGAGCGCCAGTTCCTCGGATTCGATCTTGGTGAGATCGAGGGTGTTGCCGATCACGCTCAAGAGGCCGCGCCCGGCGCTCATCGAGGCGTCGACCAGCTCGCGCTGGTCGGCCGAGAGACCGGTGTCGCACAACAGTTCCAGGTTGGCGATGACGCCGGACAGCGGCGTGCGCAGCTCGTGGTTCACATGGGCGAGGAAGGCCGACTTCAGCGCGGAAGCATGCTCGGCGGCTTCGCGCCGGCGCACCGAGCGGTAGTCGGCAACGATGCGGGTGATCGCGTGAATGACCGGCGATAGCTCGTCGACCAGCGCCTCGCTGAAGCCACCGGCGCGGTTGGCCAGCACGATGCGGCCCAGCACCTCATCGTCCAGCTTCAGCGGCAAGTGCAGGGCATTGGCGAGGGCGATGCCGCCAACGGCAGCGGCCTTGGGCGCCTCGGCCTGCGGCTTGGCGAGGCCCGTCTCGCCGGTCAGCGCCCGCGCGCCGAGCAGGTCTTCCAGGCGGTTGGAAACGAGCGCCTCGTGAGAAACCGCCAGGATGCGCACCGCCGTCCGGCGGGTGCCGTCGTGGACGTTCTCGGCGATCACGCCGTGCTGGCAGCGGCTGATCTGCAGGATCTTGGCGAGCAGCTGGTCGAAGGACTTCCGCGCCCGCGTCTCGTCCAGGTAGATCGCGTGGGCGTCGTTGACGGCGGAGAGAATGGCGGTCTGCCGGCGCTGGCGCTCCGCCAGGACGACCTGTTCGGTCACGTCGTTGACAATGGAACGCACCGCCTGGACGCCCTGCCAGTCCACCGGCTGTGACAGAATGTCGACCGGAATGCGCCGCGCGTCGGCGGTGCGCGCCTGCCAGCGCAGCGGCTTCGAACCCGCCTCGCCGGACCCGGCTTCCCACCAGGGCGCACCGTCCTCGTGGCGCGGGTCCTGCGGGATGAAGTCGAGCAGCGAACGGCCGACCAGATCGGCACCGCGGGCGAAGCCCAGAACCTTCGCCATGGCGTCATTGGCAAAGAGCACCACGCCGTCGCGGTGGATGGCGACGCCGTTGTGCGACTGCTCGATCAGGCTGCGGAAGCGCCGCTCGCTGTCGCTGGTTTCGGCCTGCTGGCGGTAGACGCGGGAAACCAGCATCACCAGCGCGGCGGTGGTCAGGGCCAGCGCGGCGGCCAGCGACGGCAGATCGGCGCGCCAGGCCAGCACCCCGAAGAGCGCTGCCTGGGCGACAATCACGAGCATAACTGCCGCCGGTTTTGAAGTTGTTCTGGACATGGTGACTAAAGAGTTACCCACGCTAAATGGATTCGCAATAAATATCGTATACAAATTAATATATTACTTTATATAAATTTAAATAAAATCCAAATTATTTGCAATTAATCATTCAAAAACCAATGTATTCAACAACTGTTGGGTAAATTCATCTCCCTGATCGCGACGTTGCCGGGTCCGATCGGGCTGCCCCGGCGGCGTGCGGGGCTTGAACACGGTTCCACCGGAGGGTGCCTTGGCACTACTCTGGGCGGGACCAAGGTCGACTTGAGGAGCGCGGAACGCCGGCATGGATGACTTCTTCGATATGGACCAGGCGGCGGAAACCCTGCGTTTTGCCGGCGACTGGATCCTGCTGAACGTCACCAACTTCTGGACCCTGCTGCAGGTGGTTCTGCTGGCGGTGCTCTTCGGGCTGGCGATGCTGCTCGGCGGCCGGCTGCGGGCGCCGGTGGAGGGTTGGATCGCGCGCGCCAGCGTACCGGCGCGCTTTGCCGCGCAGGTGCGGGTGCTGCCCTCGCTGCTGAGGCCCTTCCTCTACCTGGTGTTCCTATGGATCGCCCTTGCGGTGCTGCGCCAGAGCACCTGGCCCAGCCGCAGCTACCTGGTCAGTGTGGCGGTCAGCCTCCTCACGGCCTGGGTGGTGATTCGACTGGTCACCACCTTCGTGCGCAACCCGGCGCTGGCCAAGGCAGTGGCCGTTGCTGCCTGGACCCTCGCCGCCCTCAACATCACCGACTTGCTGGACCCGACGGTGGTGTTGCTCGATTCCCTGGCCTTCACCTTCGGCGAACTGCGCATCTCGCTGCTGACGGTGGTCAAGGGCATGCTGACCCTGGCCTTGCTGCTGTGGGCAGCCTCGACGCTGTCGCGCTTCCTGGAGCGTCGCATCAGCGGCGTCCGTGACCTGACGCCTTCGGTCCAGGTGCTGCTCGGCAAGCTGCTGAAGATCACGCTGATCACCCTGGCCGTCGTCGTGGCGCTGAATAGCGTCGGCATCGACCTGACGGCGCTGGCGGTGTTCTCCGGCGCCATCGGTGTCGGTATCGGTTTCGGCCTGCAGAAGGTCGTCTCCAACCTCATCAGCGGCGTCATCCTGCTGCTCGACAAGTCTATCAAGCCGGGCGACGTCATCGAGCTGGGCAGCACCTTCGGCTGGATCTCCTCGCTGGGCGCGCGCTACGTCTCCGTGGTCACCCGCGACGGCAAGGAGTACCTGATTCCGAACGAGGACCTGATCACCCAGCAGGTGGTCAACTGGTCCTTCACCAACCAGCTGGTGCGCATGGAGATCACCTTCGGCGTCTCCTACAGCTGCGATCCGCACGAAGTGCGCCGCATCGCGCGCGAGGCAGCGGCCAAGCCGTCACGGGTGGCCAAGGACACGCCGCCCGTCTGCCATCTCGCCGGCTTCGGCGACTCGTCGCTGGATTTCGTGCTGCGCTTCTGGATCCGCGACCCGCAGGACGGTGTCGCCAACATCAGGGGCGAGGTGCTGCTGGCGGTGTGGGACGCCTTCAAGGAGCACGGCATCGAGATTCCCTATCCGCACCGCCACCTGCTGGTCACCCACCCGATCCCGGTGGAGACGCGCGAGCGGCCGGCGGAAAGCTGAGGGCATGCCAGGCTGCTGAAAAATACTTGGCGGCTTCGGCATATCCTTCGAGACGCGCGGCGACGCCGCGCTCCTCAGGATGAGGTCAATCTTTTCAAACTCCGCCCTCATCCTGAGGCAGGCGCGTCAGCGCCGTCTCGAAGGATGGGCCGCAGGCCGAGCGCCTCTTTCAGCAGCCTGCTAGATCGTGATCCGATCTAGTAGTCCCACTGGAAGCGCACGCCGGACTTGCTGGCGCCGCTGCCGGTGACTTCGCTCTCGACGGTGATGTTGGGGGTCAGTTCGACCTCGACGCCGGCCGCGGTGGATTGCGGATCGGCGCCCTGCTTCACGCCCAGATAGACGTCGTCGGTCAGGTATTTGCCGGCCTCGACGGCGGCCCCGCCGGTATCGGCGGTCTCGATGCGCAGCACGTCGACGCCTAGGGTGCGGCGCGCGAAGCCCAGGATGTCGACGCCGCCGCCGCTGCCGGTCAGTTCGCGCAGGGCAATGGCGAGCTGCGCCGCCTCGGCGGCGGTCAGCTGTGCGGCCGACTTGTTGAACAGCACGCGCGAGACGATCTCGTCGCGCGGCACCTCCGGCGACGAAGAGAGGTCCAGGCTGGGCTGCGACAGGGTGCCGCTGAGGCGCGCGGTAACGGTGATGTCCTCGCCCTTGTGCACGGCGGTAACGTCGAGCGACGGCTCGCTGTCGGCGCCTTCCGGCAGGGTCACCTTCCCGTCGGTCAGGTCGAAGGGCTTGCCGACGACAGACAGGAAGCCGCGCACCAGGTTCAGCTCGCCGCCCACCGCCGGCGACGATGCCGGCCCCTGGACGGAGATCCGTCCCGCCCATTCCGAATCGAGACCGCGGCCACGCACGAAGACGCGCCTGGGCATGTCGATGACGATGTCGAGGACAGGATCGACCGGCGGCGGTCCGTCGGCTTCTTCCGGCGCCGCGACGACCTCGCCGTCGCTCACCTCGACGACGTCGAGGCTGACGACGTTGGGCGGCAGGTTGGCCAGGAGGCTGATCTCCACCGTCTCGGTGGTGAAGCGTCCGTCGACCTGCGGCGCGTCGATATCGCCGCTGATCGTCAGCGTGCCGCCGGTGACGGCGGTCACATCGTCGCGGCGAACGGCGTGGAACTTGTTGAAGGTCATGGCGACGTCGAGGGGAAAGCGCGCCGCGGGATCGACGGCGAGGCTGCCTTCGCCGCGCAGCGTGCCGCCGGCGCCGTCGTTGGCGCTGAGGGCGCTCAAGGTGACGCGCTCCTCGGTCGCCTCCGCCGCCAGCGTGAGGTCGCGCAGGATGGTTCCGGTTTCCAGGTTCTCGTAGCGTCCGTTCCGCAGGGCAATGCTGCCCTCCGCCCGCGGCGCCGCCACCGTGCCGTCGACGGTCACGGCGATGCTGGCGTCGCCGTTCAGACGATGCTCGGGCAGGGGTACGAACAGCAGCAGCGTCGCGATATCCCCGGTCCAGTCCAGACTTGCGGCAAGCGGCCCCTGGGGCGGCACGGCAACGCCGCCTTCCGGTGTCATTTCGAGCGGGGCATCGGCGGTGAAGCGCGCGCTTGCGACCTGCGCGCCGCCCAGTTCGCCGGTGGCGGCGACGCGGCCGTCGCGCCAGTCCGCGGATGCCTCGAGGGTGAGAGGCGGGGTGTCCCCCGCATCGCGCGGACGTAGCCCCGTGGCGGTCAGCCGCGCGGTCCCTTGCGGCGCCGCGAAGCTGCCCTGCAAGTCGACCTGAGCGGAGACGCTGCCCTCCAGGCCGCTGTCCCAGAAGGCGTCGACGGTGGCGAGCGGCAGGGCCTCGAGCGCCGCCGTCACCGCGACGCGCCCCTCGCCGAGCAGCGCATCGGCCTGCAGCGTCGTGTCGCCGGAGGCCAGCGTCAGGTTCTCCAGCCTGGTGGCATCCGGGGCCAGCGTGAGGGTCGCCGTCTCGCGCAACCGCAGCGGCTGGCCGAAGATCTCGCCCTCTGCCTTGTCGAGCGCGACGGAGAGCGTGTCTGCCTGCTGCGTCACGCGGGCCTCCGCGCTGAGGTTGAGCGGCTCGATCCATCTGCCGTCGGCCTGCAGCGTGACGTCGAGCGCCGCCAGGCTGCCGCGGGCGGCGAGATCGAGGCGCTCGAGGTCGAGGCTGTCCCAACGCAGCGTCTCGGTGGCGATGTCGACCTGACCAGGCTCGGTGAGCGCCGGGTCCTGCGCGCTGAGGGCCAGCGTGACCCGCTCGGCACGCAGCGGCGCGGCGTCGGCGTCCGGCTGCACACGAAGGTGCGACAGCTCGGCGCTGGCTACGACGGGCGCGGCGGTGCCTGGCTGATTCCACTGCAGGCGCGCATTGCCGGAACCGCCCCCGGCCAGGCCGGCGACCTGCAGCCAGGGAGCGAGATCGGCGAATTCGCCCCGGAGGTCGGCAGCGATCGGGCGGCCGTCCAGCGGTACCGTGAGAGCGCCGGTGACCGTGGTTTGCGGCAGGCTGCCGCGCAACGCATCGAGGGTGACCGACTCCTCGCGCACCTGCAGCTCCGCGGAGGCTTTGGCGGGGCCGTAGGGGCTGGTCAGCGTGACCTCGACCGGTCCGTCGACATTGGCGCCGCTGATGCGCAGGCGATAGCCGGCATCGATCGCCGTGAGGGACTGATCCTCCACGCTGAGGCGGGCGAGCTTGGCCTGGCCGGCAAGCGCGAGCGCGTCGAAGGGACCGGCGAGGGTGCCCTCGACCGTCGCCGGTCCGGCGGTGGCAACACCCAGTTCGCCGGCCAGCACGCCGGCGTCGGCGAGAGCAAGGCTGTAGCGGCCGTCCCGCAGTTCACTGCCGGCGACGGTGAGGCTTGCCTTCAGATCGGTGGTGGGAGAGCGCGCCGTCAGCTGCTCCACCCGCACCTCGGCGCCGTCGATGGCGAGGCGCGTGGCGACGTCGAGATCCTGGCCGGCGACGGCGGTGATGAGGCCGATGTCGCTGGACGGCTGCGCCCAGCGGCCGGTGAGGTCGGCGGCAATGCGGCTGCCGAAGTTTTCGAGCGTCACCGGCCCGGCCAGACTCAGCCCGCCGCCGAGCCGGATCTCGGTGAGCGGCTGCAGGGCGGCGAGGTCGGCCACTTCCGCGCTGGCGTCGAGCTGCGCGTTGCCGTCATTCAGGTCGAACGGCCCACTGGCGGTGAGCTGCGCGGCCCCTGTGCTGGCCTCGAGCCGTTCGACGTCGAGCACCAGGCGCGCCAGGTCGAGACGGCCGGCGAGTTTGACCGGCAGCGAGTCGCCGAGGACCGCGTTCACGGCATCCTGACCCGGCAGGCGCGGCGCGTCGACGCGCCCCGAGAAATCGAGCGCCAGCACCGGTGCGTCCCCGAGCAGGTCGCTTTCGGCGTTCGCCGTACCTGTCACCGTTGCCTTGCCGGCCGCGACGTCGGGCGTCGCGATGCCTTCAATGCTCAGATCGACAGTCGTTTGTGGCCGGTTCATGGTGCCGCTGACGGCGATGTCGGCGGCCAGGGCGCCAAGGCTATCGAGGCCGGCAAGCGTCGCCAGCGCCGAAGCGTCGTCGGCCGCCAAGGACAAAGTCATGTCGAGTTCGCCGCTCGCCGGCGTCACGCCCCCTTGCAGGGCGAGACGCAGGTTGTCGTTGGTCGCGGAGAGATGATCAAGGCGGAGGCGTCCCGCCTGTTGCCAGGTGCCGGCGAGGTCGATTTCCGTGCGTCCCGCGGCGAGGCGCCAGAGGTCGGACTCTTCGGGCGGTCGGATCGTGCCGCCGCCTTTCACACGGAAACCGAGATCGTCGTTCGCCTCGCGCCGCAGCCCAATGTCGGCGCGGGCTTCGGCGACATCTCCGAGATGTAAGGTGAAGTCGCCGTTCCAGTCGGCGAGCGGGCCGCTGCCGGCGATCTCCAGCTGTGCACCGGGCAGGTCCGGCATGTCCAGTGCAGCGGCGAGCAGCCCGCCGGCCGCCGAAGCCGCGGTGACGTCGGCGGTAAGGCTGTCGCTCTGCGGTGCGTAGTGCAGCCGTGCCAGCAGGCGTCCCTCGATGCCGTCCAGCCGCACGACGTCGAGCCGCGTGGTGAGACTGCCGTCGTCGCTGCGTCCCGCTTCGCCGGAGAGGGTGAAGCGGGCGGCCTGGCCGAGCACCGGTTCGCCGAGCGCGATCTCGTCGGCCGCGAGCTGGCCGATGCGCACTTTCAGGGGAAAGTTCAACAGATCGAGGGAGGTGTCGCCGCTGTCGTCTTGCGTGGCCGTCTCCGCCGGCGTGGACGGCAACCGCACGAGATCGACGTCGGTCAGCTTCAGGCTTGAGATATCCAAGGTGCGCTCGAGCAGCGACCAGGGATGCCAGTCGAACGCCAGCGCCGCGATGGTGAGCCACTCGCCTTCGCCGTCGCGTAGCACGATGTCGCGCGCCACGAGCGACTGCGGCAGGCTGCCCTCCAGCGCGCCGATCGAGAGTTCCATTTCGCCCGGCGTGCCGGCGGCGTCTTCGATCTGCGCGATCAGCCAGGCGCGCCCGCTGTCGCTGTTGATCCAGGCGTAGCCGCCGGCGAGGGCGGCGGCCACCAGGGCGACAAGGCCGCCGAGGCCGATTGCCAGCCCCTTCAAGATCGCTTTCGCGCGCGGCATCTCAGAACGCCTGTCCGAAGCTCACGTAGAACTGGAACGTCTCGTCGACCCCATCGCGCGGATTGAGGGGGAAGGCGACGTCCAACCTCACCGGGCCGAAGCCGGTGAAATACCTTAGGCCCAACCCGGCGGCCCAGCGGAAGGTTTCCTCGCCGTTCGGCCAGGGGTCGTCGTTGACCGTGCCGCCGTCGACGAAGGGAACGACGCCGATCTCTTCGCTCACACGCACCCGCAGCTCGCCGCCCACCTCGACCAGCGAGGTACCGCCGAAGGGGTCCTCATCATTGTCGAGCGGGCCCACCAGCTGGTACTCGTAGCCGCGGATCGAGCCGCCGCCGCCGGCGTAGAAGCGGCGGGAGGCGGGGAGGGCCTCCGTCTTTTCACCGACGATGGAGCCGACGCGCGTGCGCCCGGCGAGGACGAAGCGCTTGGCGTCGTCGATGGCATAGTAGGCCGAACCGCCCACGACCGTGGTTAGGAAGAAAAGACTTTCGCTGCCGACGCCGGTCGACGGCGTGAGCGTCAGCTGCAGGCGCGTTCCCTCGGTGGGATCCAGTGGATCGTCGGTGTCGTCGCGGCTGGCCGTCAGCGGCAGGCCGAACAGCTGGAAGGTTTCTTCGCCTTTGCCGTTATCGGCGTTCTCGTCGATGATCTCGTAGGCGAAGGAGAGGCCGGCGGAGACGCGCCAGTTGTCGAGCACCGGCCGCTCCAGCGCGACCAGCGAATCGACCCACTGGCGTTCGTAGGCGTCGGTGTCTTCCAGGCCGCCGTTCAGGTTGCCGAGCAGGTCCTGGTCGCTGCGGAGGAAGGCCGGCTTGCGGAAATCCAGCTCGCCCGTCTGCTCGACCGGCGATCCCGTCGCGCTGGCCCGAAGCGTTTCGTTGCGGCCCATCAGGTTGCGGTGTTCCCAGAACAGCTCGAGGCTGGGGCCGATATCGGTGGAATAGGCCGCCGCGGCGCCGATCGACCTGTGCTCGCGCTCCACCAGGGTCACGGTGACCGGCAGACTGCCGTCGTCGGCGGGCGTGCCTGCGGTTTCCGCGTTGACGGTGGAAAAGAGGTTGGTGTTCGACAGGCGGCGCTGCAGGTCGCGCACCACCCGGCGGTCGTAGAGCGCGCCTTCCGGCCAGTCGGCGACACGCCGCAGGTAGTCCTCCTTGACATCCTCCCGCCCCTTGAAGGCAAGGGGGCCGAACGTTGCGCGCGGGCCGGCGGTCACCGAAAGACGCACCGTCATCTCGGTCTTGTCGCGGTCGATGAAGGTCTTGCGTTCGGCGACGCGAGCCATGGGATAGCCGTTCTCCTGCAACTGGCCGACCAGGCTCTGTTCGGCGGCGACGATAACCGGCGCGCGGGCGGCCATGCCGAGTTCGATGCCGAGCGTGTCCAACGCCGGCTGTGTTTCGGCCGGCGGCGGGCTATCGCCGGTATAACCGATCTCGTAGGCGGCCAGGCGATAGCGCGGCCCGGTGTCGATCCGCAGGCGCACCGCCGCCGGCTCGGCAACAGGCTGGGCGCCAGACGGGTCGCCGGATTGGCCCCCGGACTGGTCGGGGATGTCGATCTCCAGGTCGATCTTGCCGTCGTAGTAGCCTTCCGAGCGCAGCGCCGTCTGCAGCCGTTCGATGTCGGCCTCCGCCCGGCGGCGCAGGCCCACCGTGGTGGCCGGCGGCTTGTCGGCCAGCGCGACGAGCTGGGACGACTGCCGCAGAATCTCCAGCAGCGCCTCATCCTCGACGCCTTCCAGTTCGACCCGGTAGCGAACGCTGTCCTGGACTTCGCTTTCGGCCGCGGCCGCCGGCTCCTCGGGGCCGAAGAACTCCTTCGCCTGGCCGGCCAGAACCGGGGCGGGCAGAACCGGGACGGCTGCGCAGAGCAGCAGCGCGGCGCGGAGGTCACGCCAAGCGCGCGCGCCCCGGCGGACCCGGGCGTCGGTCGTGCGCGGGCGTCTCAAGAAGCGGCCCCCGCCCTCGGCTTTGTCATGGCAACATTCACGGCATGGAAGAGGCAGGGCCTCATTCTTATTGTCAGCTTCCCTGGATCAGGCTCTTCATCTCAATATAAGGGCTGAGGCCTGCATTGCCACGTTGCAGGTCGGGAAACCGCCGGCCGTACGCCGGGCCCAGCGCTTGGACAGCGGCATCGGCGGCAGCGGCCGGGCCTTGGTCTGTACTTCGCCGCGACGGCGCCACTATTCACAAATCAACCGTGAGTAATGAGAGGCACGAAAGATTTTTGTGTGATTTCCCTGGCCTTATCTGTTCGTTAACCTATTTTTTCACATGCTATACCATAATAGGTTGTATTTCGGGACATACGTCCTATGCCGATTCGTGAGATTTCCTTGGCGGAGGTGCCGCCCGGCCACCCAGCGGCGGTCTTCTTTCGCTTCTGGCAGCAGGCCGCCGACGGGTCGGCCTGGGTGCCGTGGCGCCGCTTCGATGCGACCGAGCATCCGGGAATACTGCCCTGGGTTCTGCTGCTGCGCCGGGAGCCGGACGAGACCGGCGGCGGTTCTCCGCGCTGGCGCTACAGCGTCTGCGGCACCGGCTGCACCGAGCTGTTCGGCTTCAGCTACCAGGGGAAGTTGTTCGGCGAGGGCATGCCGGCCGAGGCGGCGGCCGAACGCCTGGCCGAGTTCCAGCGGGTCATCTCCGGCGAGGGCCCCCTTTTCTTCGTCAGCCACCTGCCGATTCCGGACCGCGAGTTCGTGCGCGTCCTGCGCGGCCTGTTCGCCTTCTCCTCCAACGACGACGGCGACATCGATCGCCTGTTCGTGGTGGTCGCGCGCGAAGACACGCAGATCGCTTGATCGGCGGTCCGCTGCCGCGGGGTTTCAGTTGTGTTTCCCGCGGTGGCCAAGTGTTTCTGCGGCGGGACATCATGCAGAAATAGTGAACGGCTAGGGTCTCCAGCCATTGCAGCCGCCTGAAAGCTGCAATCGCTTGAAGGAGACTCTTATGGCCAAGTACCGAAACAGCCTGCCGCAGTTGAATGGCGGCCTTTTCCTGACCGACGGTGGCATCGAGACCACCCTGATCTTCCACGACGGCCTCGACCTGCCTTACTTCGCTGCCTTCGATCTGCTGAAGGACCAGGCGGGACAGGCCGCGCTGCGCCGCTATTTCAGCAGCCACGCCTCGATTGCGCGCGAAAACAATTGCGGCTTCATCCTGGAGAGCCCGACCTGGCGCGCTTCACGCGACTGGGGCAGCAAGCTCGGCTACAGCGACGACGACATGGCAGCGGTAAACCGGCAGTCGATCGCGCTGCTGCTGGACCTGCGCCGCATCTTCGAATCCGAGCGCGCGCCGATGGTGATCAGCGGCTGCGTCGGACCGCGCGGCGACGGCTACAACCCCGGCGCGGTGATGACCGCCGAAGAAGCGCAGTCCTATCACGCGACGCAGATCGGTGTCTTCGCCGAGACCGAAGCCGACATGGTCACCGCGATCACCATGACCAACCTGCCCGAAGCCATCGGCGTCACCCGCGCCGCGCAGGCAGCCGGCATGCCGGTGGTGATCTCCTTCACGGTGGAGACCGACGGACGCCTGCCGGACGGCGAGACCCTGAAGGACGCCATCGAAGCGGTCGATGCCGCCACCGGCAACGGCCCGGCCTACTTCATGATCAACTGCGCCCACCCGGATCACTTCGACGGCGCGCTGGCGGCCGGCGAAAGCTGGGTGAAGCGCATCCGCGGCCTGCGCGCCAACGCCTCGCGCCTCAGTCACGCGGAACTGGACGAGGCGACCGAGCTGGACGACGGCAATCCCGCCGAACTGGGCCGGCAGTACCGCGACCTCAGGCGCAAGCTCGGCACCATCACCGTGATGGGCGGCTGCTGCGGCACCGACCACCGGCATATCGAGGCGATCTGCCACGCCTGCACCACGGCGGCGGCGGCCTGACGGCCGCCGATGCGGTGGGCCGGCGTCTTCTCAATCGGAGGCATGCTCATGCTGCGGATCAAGCATCGTTGCTACGCTGACCGGCAGGCCGGTGCGACAACAGTGCCGCAGGCCGTCCGGCCGGTGCTGGCGCTGCACAGCTCGGCGGCGACCGGCGGCCAATGGAAGTCCCTGGCCGCGGCGCTGGACGGCATCGCACCGGTGATCGCGCCGGACCTGCCCGGCTACGGCCGGGCGGCGTTCCGCGACGGCCGCCGGGGCGAGCCGGCGAGCCTCGCCGCCGATGCGGCGGCGGTGCTGCGCACGTTCGGCGAGGGGGCGTCGGCCTTTCACCTGGTCGGCCATTCCTACGGCGGCGCGGTGGCCTTGCGCATCGCGCTCGACCATCCCACGCGCGTGCGGAGTCTGACCCTGATCGAGCCCGTGCTTTTCCACCTGCTGCCGCTGGCCGGCGGCGTGGAAGACCTGAAGCTCTATCGCGGCATCCTCGGCGTGCGCGACCGCCTGCGCGGTGCGGTCGCCGCGGGCTGGCCGGCCCACGGCATGGCCGCGTTCGTCGACTTCTGGAACGGCGCGGGCAGCTGGGACGGCATCGCGGTGGAGCAGCGCCAGCGCCTCGCCGGCCAGGCCCGCGCGGTGCTCGACAACTTTACAGCCGTGCTGGACGAGAGCTGGCCGGTCACCGACGTCGCACGGCTTGGCTGTCCGCTG
Source organism: Pelagibius sp. 7325 (assembly GCF_037652055.1). Classification (NCBI taxonomy): domain Bacteria; kingdom Pseudomonadati; phylum Pseudomonadota; class Alphaproteobacteria; order Rhodospirillales; family Rhodovibrionaceae; genus Pelagibius; species Pelagibius sp. 7325. The sequence continues at coordinate 54,506 of NZ_JBBKAH010000015.1, read as the reverse complement.
CTGACCATCACCGGCGCGCAGTCGCAGGCGGTCGCCCGCCAGGTGACCGACCGCATCCTCGATGCCGTGCCGGCGGTGACGGCCGCCCGAATTTTCCGGGCCGGCCACATGTCGCCGCTGACCCACGCGGCGACCGTCAATGCCTTGATCGAGCGGCATATCCGTCTGGCCGAGGCCGTGGAGGGCCCCGCCGCGCGGGCGCCCGTCTTTCGCCGCACGTCCGCAGCGGCCTGATTCCCAAAATTCATTCGTATTCAAGGAACGACCCATGAATTTCACCAAGAATCCCGAGACCGCCGTCCTGCACAGCGGCTACCGTGCCGACCCGACCACCGCTGCGGTGGCCGTGCCGATCTACCAGACGACTTCCTACCAGTTCGCGGACTCCGGCCACGCCCGCCGGCTCTTCGCGCTGGAGGAGATGGGCAACATCTATACCCGCGTGATGAACCCGACCAACGATGCCTTCGAGCAGCGCATGGCCGCTCTGGACGGCGGCGCCGCCGCGCTGGCGGTCAGCTCGGGCCAGGCGGCGACGACGCTGTCGATCCTCAACATCGCCGGTACGGGCGACAACATCGTCAGCGCCACCGGCCTCTACGGCGGCACCTGGAACCTCTTCGCCAACACCCTGAAGACCCTGGGCATCGAAGTCCGTTTCGTCGACGCCACCGACCCGGAGAACTTCCGCAGGGCGACCGACGCGCGTACCCGCGCCTACTACGCCGAGACGCTGCCGAACCCGATGCTGAAGGTGTTTCCGATCGCGGAAGTCGCGGCCATCGGCGAGGATCTGGGCGTGCCGCTGATCCTCGACAACACCGCCGCGCCGGTGATCTGCCGGCCCTTCGATCACGGTGCTCACATCATCGTCTACTCGGCCACCAAGTACATCGGCGGCCATGGTAACTCCATCGGCGGCGTCATCGTCGACGGCGGAAAGTTCGACTGGGAAAAGCATGCCCAGCGCTTCCCCATGCTGAACCAGCCGGATCCCAGCTACCACGGCGCGGTGTGGACCCAGGCGGTGAAGGAGATGGGCCCGGTCGCCTACATCGTGAAGGCCCGCTGCACCCTGCAGCGCGACCTCGGCATGGCGCTCAGCCCGTTCAACACCTTCAATTTCATCCAGGGCCTGGAGACCCTTCCCTTACGCATGCGCGAGCACTGCCGCAACGCCCAGGCGGTCGCTGACTACCTGGCGCGGCATCCGCTGGTGAAGAAGGTGATCTACCCGGGCATGACCGCGGACGACCCCACGGCGCGCACCGAGCGCTACCTGACCGGGGGCCGCGGCGGGCTGGTCGGCTTCGAGCTGAAGACCGACGATCCGGAGGCCGGCGCGCGTTTCATCGATGCGCTGCAGATGATCTACCACGTGGCCAACATCGGCGACACGCGCACCCTGGCGATCCATCCGGCGAGCTCGACGCACCAGCAGCTCAGCGCCGAGGACCAGCTGGCCACCGGCGTGACGCCCGGCTACCTGCGCCTCTCGGTGGGGATCGAACACATCGACGACATCCTGGCCGACATTGGCCAGGCCCTCGACGCCACGGCGGACGCCAAGCGCGCAGCCGCCTGACGGCACGGCAGGACCGGCCCCGCGAAGGCCGGTCCTGCCCTGCGGCGTCGTCGCTATGCGGCGCGCCGTCCCGACTAGTCGGTGCTGTGCAGGGTAGAGGAAACGCCACCCAAGGCGCTGTTGAAGTAGCCTGACGCGACGTTCACGTTGGCAATGCCACCGAAGATCCCGGCGCCTACCGCGACCGTGGTCGCGCCGGAGCTGAGCGCTCCGCCAATGCCGGCAATGGCGACGATGGGGGCACCGTTGACCGTTGCCGTCATCTGCTGAACCGAGATGACTTCGATGTCGCCGTTGAACGACTCCGCATAGGCGCTCGCCGCTCCGCCAGCGCCGTTGTTGGCATGGGCGGGAGCGGCATCGGCGTGTGCCATGGCAGCGGCTGCAGCGGTGTTGTTGTCGCCGAACCTGTTCTGCGGGTTCGCCGACGCACCAGCCGCGAAGGCCATGACCAGGGTGAGTGCTGTGGCCCCGGCGAGCATGTGTCTCAGCATGGTTACCTCCGTCGGCGAATATTCGGAGAAACTGGTTAAAATACGCTAAGCGACGTGCTCCGTGCGTTCTCCGACAGGCGCTCACTTCAGACCAATTTGGCCGCCTGAGGGGCTGCCTGGGACGCGCCATTGTGCTAGAACTGCGGATAGACATTCCCCCAATATCCATGACCGAGGATCAGCGAGATGAGCGAACGGCTCTGGAAGGTCTATCTTTCCGGCGAAATCCATTCCGACTGGCGCGAGCAGATCGCGCGGGGCGTGGCCGAGGCCGGTCTGCCGGTGCGGCTCGATGCGCCGATCACCGTGCACGAGGACAGCGACGATTGCGGCGCGGTCATCCTGGGCGAGGAAGAGAACCCTTTCTGGCGCGACCAGAAGGGCTCGCGCATGAACGCCATCCGCACCCGCACGCTGATCGGCGAGGCCGACGTCGTGGTGGTCCGCTTCGGCGAAAAGTACAAACAGTGGAACGCGGCCTTCGATGCCGGCACCGCGGCGGGGCTGGGCAAGGCGCTGATCACGCTGCACGATCCTTCGCTGACCCATGCGCTGAAGGAAGTTGACGGCGCGGCGCTGGCGGTCTGTGAAACGCCGCAGCAGGTGGTGCAGACGCTGGCCTACGTGATCCGGGGCGCGCTGCCGGGGCGGCAGTCGTCGCTGGCGGCGGAGTAGGGAGAACCAAATCCCCCTCACCCTCCCGCTTTGCGGGCCCCTCCCTCTCCCACGAGGGGAGAGGGGACTTCATCGCGATCGCAGTCCTTTTCCCTCTCCCCTCGTGGGAGAGGGTTGCGCAGCCTTGGCGAGGGAACCGAGCCTAGGCGAAGCTGGGTGAGGGGAGCTAAGCCGCCTTGGCTTTCCGCGTCCAGGCGGCGACGTCGGCGATGAGCCGGCTGAGGTCCGCTTTCAGCGTCGCGTAGCCGGCGTTGGCGGTGACGGTCGCTTCGTCCATGTAGAGATTGCGCTTCATCTCGATCTGCAGGGCGTGGCGGTTCTCCGCCGGACGGCCGGAGCTGCGGATGATCTCGGCGCCCTTGTAAGGCTTGTTCACCGAGACGCTGTAGCCGAGCGCGCTCAGGCGTTCGGCGACGAAGGCGGTAAAGGCGGGATCGCAGCTCTCGCCTTCCAGGTCGCCGATCACCATGTCCGGGCGCTCGGCGCCGGGGCCGTCCGGAGTGATCGCCGTGCCGAACGACTTCATCGAGTGCATGTCGATGTGCCAGACGGCGCCGTGGCGCGCGTGCAGGCGGTCGAGACTGTCATCGAGGGCCCGGCGATAGGGCCGCCAGCAGCGCTCGATGCGGGCATGCAGGGCTTCAACGGTCAGCGGGCCTGCCAGGAGCGGTGAGCCGTCGTTGGTGCGGTGGCGGAAGAGGCCGATGCCCAGCGCCGACTTGGGGCCGGGGTTCAGCGGCTCCGGCCAGCTGCCGTCGAGCAGGGCGGGATCGACGTCGTCGAGACGCCGGTTGGGGTCGATGTAGGCGCGCGGGAAGCGCGCGGCGAGCAACGTCGCGCCCACCTGCGGCGCGGCGCCCACCAGGTCGTCGACCATCCAGTCCTCGGCGCCCTGCAAGGTCAGGTGCGGTACCCGGGTGACGAAGTCCGCCGGATAGACGCGCCCGGAATGCGGCGAGTCGATGAGCAGCGGCACCGCGTCGCCGGGCGGCGCGAAGAAGTCGTAGGCATGCGCGTCGAAGGGCGGGGCGCTATCCATCGGGTCCATGGTCAATCGTTCAGGTGACAGGCGGACCAGCGGTCCGGCGCGATTTCTTTCAGGGCCGGGCGCTCGATGCGGCAGCGTTCCGTCGCGTGCGGGCAGCGCGGATGGAAGTGGCAGCCGGACGGCGGGTCGAGGGGCGAGGGGATCTCGCCCTTAACCGGCTGGTACTGGCGGCGGCGCAGCTCGATGCGCGGCACCTCCGACAGCAGCGCCTGGGTGTAGGGATGGTTGGGCGCGTCGAAGATGTCCTCGGTGGCGGCGACCTCAACCACGCGGCCGAGGTACATGATCACGACGCGGTCGGCGATGTGCTCGACCACCGAGAGGTCGTGGCTGATGAAGAGATAGGTAAGGTCGAGATCCGCGCGCAGGTCCATGAAGAGGTTGATGACCTGCGCCTGGATGGACACGTCCAGGGCGGCGATGGCCTCGTCGCACACCAGGAAGCGCGGCTTCACGGCGAGGGCGCGGGCGATGCCGATGCGCTGGCGCTGGCCGCCGGAGAACTGGTGCGGATAGCGGCGGCGGAAGTCCGGGTCGAGGCCGACGCGCAGCATGGTCTCGGCCACGTAATCGGCGAGACCCTTGCGTCCGACCATGCCGTGCACCAGCGGCGCCTCGCCGATGATCTCCTCCACGCGCATGCGCGGATCCAGCGAGGCGAAGGGGTCCTGGAAGATCATCTGGATGGCGAGGGCGGTGTCGTGGCCGGCGACCTTGCCGCCCTGCCACACCGGCTTGCCGTCGAAGGCGAGGCTGCCCTCGGTCGGCGGCAGGATACCGGCGACCATGCGCCCGAAGGTCGACTTGCCGCAGCCGGACTCGCCGACCAGCCCCACCACCTCGCCGGCGCCGACGGTGAGGTTCACGCCGTCCACCGCGTGCACGGTCTCCTCGCGGATCGACGAGCCGAGGCGCCGGGCGATCCGGCCGGCGAGGTCGAGGCGCTTCACGAAGCGCTTGCTGACGTCGCGGGCTTCCAGGATCGGGCGGCGCTCCACCGGCGCGGCCCGCAGATTTGCGATGTCCGGCTGGGCGGTCATCGAAGCACCTCCTCCAGCGGTTCATCGTGCGGATGGACGCAGCGCACCAGGCGCTCATGAGAGGCCGCCTGCACCGGCGGCTCCTCGAGGCAGGCATCGTCGGCGCGCGGGCAGCGGCTGCGGAACGGACAACCCTCAGGCAGGTTCATGAGCGACGGTGTCATGCCGGGGATCTGGAACAGGCGTCCGCCGCGCCGGTTGCGGCTGGGCACCGAGCCGATGAGGCCGACGGTATAGGGATGCGCCGGTCGGTCGAGCACGGCGTCGATCGGACCCTGCTCCACAATACGCCCGGCGTACATGACGCAGATGTGGTCGGCGAGGCCGGCGACGACGGCGAGGTCGTGGGTGATCCAGATCATCGCCGTGCCGGTCTCGCGGCAGAGGGTCTGTGCCTCGTGCAGGATCTGGCCCTGGATGGTGACGTCCAGTGCCGTGGTCGGCTCGTCGGCGATGATGAGCTCGGGCTCGTTCAAAAAGGCGATAGCGATGGCGACGCGCTGGCGCATGCCGCCGGAGAACTGGTGCGGATAGGACATCAGGCGCTCGTCGGGCGAGGCGATGCCGACCTTCACCAGCGCTTCCCGCGCGATCTCCAGCGCCCGCGCCTTGGAGACGTCGCGGTGCGCCAGCACCGCCTCGGTCATCTGGGTGTCGATGCGCAGCACCGGGTTCAGCGTCATCATCGGATCCTGGAAGATCATGGCGATCTTGGAGCCGCGCAGCTTGCGGCGCTCGCTCTCGGGCAGCGGCACCAGGTCGCGGCCCTGAAAGCGGATCTCACCGCCGGCGATGCGCCCCGGCGCGTCGACCAGGCCGAGGATGGAAAAGCCGGTGATTGACTTGCCGCTGCCCGACTCGCCGACCAGGCCCAGCACCTCGCCGGCGCCGACACGGAAGCTGACCCCGTCCACCGCCTTCACCACGCCGTCCCGGGTGAAGAAATGGGTCTGGAGGTCTTTTACCTCAAGCGTCGGGGCCGTCATCGCGCGCGTCCGCTCATCGCTTCAGCCTGGGATTCAAGACGTCGCGCAGCTGGTCGCCGACCAGGTTGATGGCGACGATGGTGACGAGCAGGGCGACGCCGGGGAAGAAGGCGATCCAGTACCTGCCCGACAGCATGTAGTCGTAGCCGTTGGCGATCAGCAGGCCGAGCGACGGCTCGGTGATCGGCACGCCGACGCCGAGGAAGGAGAGCGTCGCCTCCAGCGCGATGGCGTTGGCGACCTGCACGGTGGCGACCACGATAAGCGGCGGCAGGCAGTTGGGCAGCAGGTGGCGGAACACGATGCGCCGGTGCGAGAGCGCAAGGCAGGAGGCCGCCTCGATGTACTCCTTGCGGCGCTCGACCAGGGCGGTGCCGCGCACGGTGCGCGCGTAGTAGGCCCACTGCACGATGATGAGCGCGAAGATCACCTTGTCGACGCCCTTGCCGAGCACGGCCAGCAGGATGAGCGCCACCAGGATCGCGGGGAAGGAGAGCTGCAGGTCGACGATGCGCATGATGATGGAATCGACCCGGCCGCCGAAGTAGGCCGCCAGCACGCCGATCGACATGCCGACCGACAGCGCGATGACGGTGCTCATGGCGCCGACGCCGAGGCTCATGCGCAGGCCGAAGATGATGGCCGAGAGCATGTCGCGGCCCTGCTGATCGGTGCCGAGATGGTAGGTCATGGTGCCGTCGAAGCTGGTGCTGCCCGGCGGCTGCATGCCCTCCATGATGTCGAGTTGCATCAGGTCGTAGGGATTCTGCGGCGTGATGAAGTTGGCAAAAAGCGCCAGGAGGCCGAGCGTCAGGGTGACGAAGAGGGCCGCCACGGCGACCGGGCTGTCGGCGAACTCGGCGGCGAAGCGCGCCATCGGCGTCGCGCGCCAGTGCGGGCGCAGCCTCGCGGCGCGGGTCTCGGTGGCCTTCAGGGTGTCGGTCATGCCCGCACCTCCGAGAGCCGTACGCGCGGATCGAGCAGGCAGTAGAGCATGTCGACCGTGAAGTTGATGATGATGAACATGAAGACCGTCAGCATCAGGTAGGCGACCACCACCGGACGGTCGAGCAGCTGGATCGAATCGATCAGCAGCTTGCCCATGCCCGGCCAGGCGAAGACCGACTCGGTGACCACGGCGAAGGCGATCATGCTGCCCAGTTCGAGGCCGAGGATGGTGACCACCGGGATCATGATGTTCTTGGCGATGTGGACCAGCACGATGCGGCGCTGGGAAAGCCCCTTGGCGCGCGCGAACTTCACGTAGTCCTGCAGCGACGCCTCACGGGTGCCGGCGCGCGCCAGGCGGATCACCAGCGAGGTCTTGAACAGGGCGAGGTTGATCGCCGGCAGCAACATGTGGGACAGGCCGTCCAGCGTCAGGAAGGAGAAGGCGATGCCGAAGACCTCCACGGTTTCGCCGCGCCCGCCCGACGGCAGCAGCTTGAAGATCACCGCGAAGAGCAGGATCAGCATCATGCCCTGCCAGAAGTTCGGCAGGCTGAAGCCCATGATCGACCCGGCCATGATGGTCTTGCCGGCGATGGAATTGGGCTTCAGGCCGGCGATCATGCCCAGCGGCACGCCGATGAAGATGGCGAAGAGGAGGGCCAGGAAGGCGAGCTCGAGGGTCGCCGGCAGCTTGGAGAGGATGAGGGAGAGAGCGTCGGTCGAGTAGACGAAGCTGCGCCCCAGGTCGCCCTGCAGCGCGTTTTTCACGAAGATGAAGAACTGTTCCCACAGCGGCTTGTCGAGGCCAAGACGCGCGATGGCGGCTTCCATCTCGGCCTGGTCCGCATCGGGGCTGATCATGATGTCGATCGGGCTGCCGATCGCGTAGACGCCGATGAACACCAGCACCGCCATGGCGGCGACGACGAAGAGGCTCTGGCCCAGGCGGCGCAGAAGGTAGACGAGCATCGGCTGTGCCCTGCCGCGGTTGGCGGTTCGTCGAACCCGGTTGGCAAAACCGCTGGGGGCGGAGAGGAGTCTCCGCCCCCAGGGCTTAGGTTACGCCGTCAGCTGGCCGGCTTCACGCCAGTGGCCAGGGTGTACTGGTCGGCACGCGGCACGTAGGTGATGCCCTTGCGGAAGGCCCAGGGCGTCACCTCGAAGTGCAGCGGCAGGATGGCGAAGTCGTCCATCGCCAGCTTGCTGGCCTCCTGCAGGATCGCCTCGCGCTTGTCGTCGTCGACCGTAGCCAGGGCCTTGTCGATCAGGGCGTCGAGGTCCGGGTTCGAGTAGCGGCCGGCATTGGTGCCGCCGTAGCCCTTGTCCTTGTCCTTGGTGGCGATGAGGGCGCGCAGCGGCGAGGACATCTCGCCGGTGGCCGAGCCCCAGCCCGCCAGGTACATGGAGAACTCGAACTTGTTGCGCCGCGCGAAGAAGGTGCTGGCGGTGACCGCGTCCACCTGGGTCTCGATGCCGATGCGGGTCAGCATCTGGGCGACCGCCTGGGTGACCTGGGCGTCGTTGATGTAGCGGTCGTTCGGCGAACCGATGGTCAGGCCGAAGCCGTCGGGATAGCCCGCCTCGGCCAGCAGCTTCTTGGCGGCGTCGGGATCGTAGGGCGTCGCCTTGGCGTCGGGGCTGGAGCCGAACATGCCCGGCGGCAGCAGTTCGCCGGCCGGCACGGCCACGCCGCCCATGATGCGCTCCACGATGGCGTCGCGGTTGATCGCCATGGAGACCGCCTGGCGCACCCGCACGTCCTTGAAGGGGTTCTTGTCGGTGCCGGTGACGCCGGGGGTCGGCTCCTGCTCATGGTCCATGTGCAAGTAGATGACGCGGTTGGAGAGGCCCTGGGAAACCTGGAAGCCCTCGCTCCTGATGCGCTCGAGGTCCTGCAGCGGCGGGTTGTCGATCATGTCGACGTCGCCGGCCAGCAAGGCGGCCACGCGCGGACCGTCCGCCGTGATCGGCCGGAAGGTGACGGTGGCCCACTCGGCCTTGTCGCCCCAGTAGTCCTCGTTGCGCTCGAAGACGATCTTCTCGCCGCGGGTATACTCGCCGAACTTGTACATGCCCGTGCCGATGGCGGCCTCGCCGGAATTGAAGGCCTCGGTCTTGGGATAGCTGTCGATGCCGGTGCAGCCGTCGCGGCTGAAGCCGATATCGCCGGTGACGCCGTTGGCGGTGGCCGAGAGCACGCCCCAGGAAGCCAGTTCATTGGGCAGCAAGGGGTAGGGGCCGTCGGTCGTGATGATCAGGGTGTGCGGATCCTTGGCCTCCATGCCGGCGATCGCCTTGGTGTAGACCGTGAAGGACGACGGGCTGTTCTCGACGGTGGGGACACGGCAGACGGTGTAGATCACGTCCTTGGCGGTGAAGGGCGAGCCGTCGTGGAAGGTGACGCCTTCGCGCAGCTTGAACTGCCAGGTGGTCTCGTCGAGCGGCTCGTAGGAGCTCGCCAGGCCCGGATGCAGGCGCTGGTTCTCGTCGGTCAGCACCAGCGACTCGAAAATGTGCCGCCGCATGGCGTTGTTCGGGCCGAGGTTGTGGTAGTGCGGATCGAGGGCCGAGGGTTCGGCCGCAATTCCGATGGTCAGCTCCTGAGCGGCGGCCGGCGATGCCAGAACCGCAGCCAGCGAGACCGCGCACAGCAGAGTGCTCTTTCGCATGAGTTCGTTCCCCGTAAGACGTTGAAGCGCCTGTTCCTGCAATCCCGCGTCTTCCAAAGCGTCGCGCGGATTTTGCTCGGCGGGCCCTTGCCGTCTCTCGACGGCGGAGCCTTCCTGGGTATAATGCGAATGTCTAAAGGGGCTGTCAAAGCGAAATGGCGGCGGCACGCGTTTACGACTTTCTGCAAGCAATTCCTGCCATTTGGGTCATAGAGGCCATAACATAAGATTATGGAGTACAGCTACGATCCCCAAAGTGTTGCGGACGAGCGCCGGCTGCCCACGCCGCGGATGATGGAGGCTTTCCATGCAGTTATGGAGGCCGGTTCAGTCAGTGCCGCGGCACGCTACCTTGGCGTGTCCCAGCCGGCGGTCAGCCGCCTGCTGAAGCAGTTCGAGGAGGAACTGGGCTTTCCGCTGTTCCACCGCGCCAAGGGCAAGCTGACGCCGACGCCCGAGGCGCACCGCCTCTCCATCGACGTCGGCAACGCGCTGGACGGCATCGATCGCGTGCGCCGTTCGGCCGAGGACGTGCGCCGCCACGGCACCGGGCGCCTGCGCGTCGGCATCACGCCGATGCTCTACGAGGCGGTGCTGCACCGGCTGCTGAAGGATTTCCTCAAGGAACAGCCGCACCTGATCCTCACCATGGAGACCGGCCTCACCGAGATGATGGTCGACTGGCTGCTGCGCGACCAGGTGGAACTGGCCTTCGCCTCCATGATGGGCAGCCACCCGGGCATCGAGGCGATCGCGCTGATCGAGACCCACTCGGTGGTGCTGATGCCGCCGGGCCACCCGCTGATGGCCAAGCATGCCATCGGGGTCGAGGACCTGGCCGAAGTGCCGCTGATCACCATGACGCGGCGCTATCCCTCGCGCCACCGCATCGAGCAGATGTTCCGCCGGGCCGGCGTGCCGATGCGCCTGCGCGCCGAGACCAATCTCTCCGGCACCATCTGCGACCTGGTGCGCATGGGGCAGGGGGTGGCGATCCTCAACGCGCTCTCCTGGGGCGGCACCGGGCGCGGCGACCTGGAGGCGCGGCCGCTGACGCCGCGCCTGGTCAACCGCTACGGCGTGCTGCACCTGGCCGACCGCGGCTTCTCGCGTCCGGCCCAGCAGCTGATCGCGGCGATCCGCTGCCATCTGGCGCAGACCATGGGGACCGTGTATCTGGGTGAAGAGTGAAGTCGGGTTGAGGGACGATTGTGAGTAGTCGGGTGAATTCCAAGGCATGGCGTGTCGCCGTCGGCGGCTTCGCGCTGGAGTCGGTATCCTTCCTGCCGGTGGAGACCGGGATCGCGGACTTCGAGCACGAGGCACGCCGCGGGCAACAGCTGATCGAGGACTTGGCCGGCACCGCCAGCGTCGGCGGCGGCTTCCTGCAGGTGCTGCAGGACGCGGGCGCGGAGATCGTGCCGCTGGTCTATACCGACTGCTCGGCGGCGGGGCACGCCAGCGACGAATCCTTCCAGCGCTATCGCGACGAGATCCTGGACGGCATCGCCGGCGCCGGGCCGCTGGACGGCGTGCTGCTGTTCCTGCACGGCGCCATGACGACGCCCAGCCGCACCGATCCGGAGGGCGACCTGCTGCAGGCCCTGCGCGAGCGCTGCGGCTTCGATGTACCGGTGATGGTCGGCTTCGATCTGCACGCCAACCTCTCACCGCGTACCGCCGAGCTCTGCGACGCGCTCTTCGGCTTTCATTTTTCGCCGCATGTCGACATGGCGGAGACCGGTGCGCGGGCGGCACGCTGTCTGCTGGCCAAGCTGAACGGCACCGCCGATCCCCAGGTCGCCCTGGTGAAGCCCCCGGTGACGCTGCCGTCGATCTTCACCGCCACGGCGCTGGCACCGCTGCAGGACATCGTCGCCGACTCGCTGGCGTTGCCCAAGAAGGTGCCCGGCATCCTCGACGCCTCGGTGTTCTGCGGCTTTGCCTATGCCGACACGCCGGACCTTGGCTTCTCGGTCGCGGTGGTGGCCGACGGCAGCCGCGAACTGGCGCAGCAGGAGGCCGAGCGTCTGGCCTGGCGGGTGTGGACGCTGCGCGAGGCGCTGCTGCACGAAGAACTGGTCGACGACCTCGACGCCGGCCTCGCCAAGGCGAAGCGGATCGCGCGGGCGAACGAGAGGCCGGTGGTGCTGCTGGAGCACGCCGACCGATTCAACGATTCCACCTGGGCGCTGCAGCGTCTGATCGAGGACGCCGACGGCCTTGCCGTGCACTGTCCTTATCTGTGGGACGCCGAGACGGCCGGGGCGGCGGTGCAGGCGGGTGCCGGCGCCAGGATCAAGGTCTCGCTTGGCGGCAAGTCGTCGGAGCGCGCCGGCGGGCCGGTCGAGGCGGAAGCCGAAGTGCTCTGGGCGGGGCACAAGGTCTTCACCGGGACCGGGCCCATGCGCCAGGGCCGCCGCATCGACCTCGGCCCGGCGGCGCTGCTGCGTTTGGGCACGGTGACGGTCAGCGTGATCTCGGTCTGCACCTCGGCCATCGACCTCGACGCGCTGGAGCAGTTCGGCATCGACGTCACCGCGCAGGACATCGTGCTGCTGCGCTCCAAGACTCATTTCCGCGCGGTCTACCAGCCGCTGGCCGCCGCCATCGTCATCGTCGACACGCCCGACTGGGGCACCGCCGACCTGGCGCAGCTGCCTTACCGCCACGTGCGGCCTGGGATCTTTCCGCTCGACCGCGAGGCGGCGTGGCCGGGCGGTGCAGGCAAACAACAGGAAGCCCGGCGACTGGCCGCAGGGCAGGGAGACGATTGAAGATGAACGACAACCACCCCATCGAGCTGAAAGCGCCGGACATTGCACCCTACAAGGCCGGCAACACCGGCTTCGATTACATCACCCGCTTCGACAGCGGCAAGCCGGGCCCGCACGTGATGATCACCGCCGTGGTGCACGGCAACGAGCTGTGCGGCGCCATTGCGCTCGACTGGCTGTTCAAGCACGACGTGAAACCGCTGCGCGGCGCACTCTCCCTCGGCTTCATGAACGTCGCGGCCTATCTCAGCTTCGATCCCGCCAATCCGACCGCTTCGCGCTTCATCGACGAGGATTTCAACAGGCTGTGGACGGCGGAGGTGCTGGACGATCCGGCGCGCCAGTCGGCCGAGCTGACCCGCGCGCGGGCGGTGCGGCCCTACATCGACACCGTGGATATGCTGCTCGACATCCACTCCATGCAGCGCAAGCAGCCGGCGATGATGATGGCCGGGCCGCTGGCCAAGGGACGCCAACTGGCCAAGGCCGTCGGCCTGCCGGAGATCGTGGTGACCGACGCCGGCCACGCCGCCGGCAAGCGCATGCGCGACTACGAGGGCTTCGCCGACCCGGCCAGTCCGAAGAACGCCCTGCTGATGGAGTGCGGCCAGCACTGGGAAGCGGCTTCCGGCCCGATCGCCATTCACACGGCGTTGCGCTTCCTGCTGGTGAACGAGATGGTCGATCCCGACTGGGCGGCGGCCGGGCTGGACGGGGTCGAACTGCCCGTGCAGCGCTTCGTCGAGGTGACCGGCCCGGTCACCATCGAAAGCGATGGTTTTCGCTTCATCCAGGAGTTCATGGGCCTGGAGGTCATCCCCAAGGCGGGCAGCATCATCGCCTACGACGGCGACAAACCGATCAAGACCCCTTACGACGACTGCGTGCTCATCATGCCCTCGCGCCGGCTCAACCCCGGCGCCTCGGCGGTACGGCTCGGCCGCTACGTGGATATGGGATAAGGGGATATGGGATAAGGGGATATGTCCTGACGCAAGCGTGATCCGGCAAGCTCTGGCGTCGCGCCTGCCGCCGGGGTAAGGGAAGGCCATGCTGGACGCCCGCCTGCGCAGGATCATCGACCCGCCGCTCGACAGTCTCGGGCGACGGCTCGCGCGTCTCGGCGTCAGCGCCAACAGCGTCACCTGGACCGGCTTCGGCATCGGCGTCGGCGCCTGGGCGCTGCTCGCCTTGGAGAGCTACCCCGCCGCCCTGGCGCTGATCCTGCTGAACCGCCTGGCCGACGGCCTGGACGGCGCGGTCGCCCGCCACGCGCGCCTGACCGATCTCGGCGGCTATCTCGATATCGTGCTCGACTTCCTGTTCTACTCGGGCGTGGTGTTCTTCTTCGCCGTCGGGCGGCCCGAGCAGGCATTGCCGGCGGCCTTCCTGATCTTCAGCTTCGTCGGCACCGGGGCCTCCTTCCTCGCCTTCGCCGCGGTGGCCGCCAAGCGCGGCATCACCACGGCGGCGCGCGGCGAGAAGTCGATCTACTACCTCGGCGGCCTCACCGAGGGGACGGAGACCATCGCGCTGTTTGTCGCGATCTGCCTGCTGCCCGACCTCTTCCCCTGGTTCGCCTGGATCTTCGGGGCGCTCTGCTGGCTCACTACGGCCGTGCGCATCTCCATGGCGATGGACACCTTCAAGCGCTGAGGGGCCTTCACTTCAGCGCCTGAACGAAGATCTTGTAGCGTTTCCCCCGATCGTCTGTGGCCTCCATATATCTCGCCTTCCAGGCCGGCCAGTGAAAGCGCAAGGCGGTCAACTTCGTCACATCGACGCTTTGAGCTTGCAGGAAGCGTTCCAGATCCTTGTGGAAGAAATCGATTGATTTCTTAATCCGGTTAGTCGCCAAAGGTGACGGCTCAAACGTCTTGGTCAGCCAATCGATCTCGATGTCGCGGCCTTGATTGTGAATGGCGTTGAGGTCATCGACGACGAATCCTTCGTCCACGTAATTCGTGAAGCTGACGAAGGAGTCGCCGAAGTTGTGAATCGCCGAATAGATGTTCTTATACTTCATTTTGTCGTGCTTGCTGATCGGCCAGCGCAGTAATCAGATCAACTATACGACAGTGGGACTGGTCGGCATAGGGGGCGTCGGGTGGAACACCCGATGCCCCCTATGCTCAAGTGCCTTCAAGCGCTGAGCGCATCCTTCTCCGTCATCGCCCGCATGACGTTGAGAGCAGAGCCGGCGCGGAACCAGGCGAGCTGTTCCTCCGTGTAGGAGTGGTTCAAAGCCAACTCCTCGACGGTGCCGTCGGCGTGGGCGAGGCGGCAGGCGACCGGCTTGCCCGGCGCCATCCCGGCGAGATCGAGGAGACTCATCCGGTCATCGGCGCGCACCCGTTCGTAGTCCGCCGCGTCGCAGAAGGTGAGGGCCAGCAGGCCCTGCTTCTTCAGGTTGGTTTCGTGGATGCGCGCGAAGCTGCGGGCGATGACCGCCGCGCCGCCCAGGAGGCGCGGCGAGAGGGCGGCGTGCTCGCGGCTGGAGCCCTCGCCGTAGTTGGCATCGCCGATCACCACCCACTTCAGGCCCGCCGCACGGTACTGCCGTGCAGTGGCGGAGAAGGACTCGTCGGTGGCTCCGCTCAGCAGGTTGAGGCCCGTGCCGCGCGCGCCGGTGAAGGCGTTCACCGCGCCAGAGAGCAGGTTGTCGCTGAAGCGGTCGAGGTGGCCGCGCAGCGCCAGCCAGGGTCCGGCGGGCGAGATCTGGTCGGTGGTGGTCTTGCCCTTGGCCTTCACCAGCACCGGCACATCGATGAAGTCCTGACCGTCCCAGGCCGGCCAAGGGGTGAGAGCCTGCAGGCGCTCGCTGTCGGGGGCGATGACGATCTCGACGCCGCGGCCGTCGGCGGGCGGCGCGACGTAGGCGCTGCGGTCGCTGACGAATCCTGCCGGCGGCACTTCCGGCGCCGGCTGCGGCGGTTCGAGTTTGAACGGCCTGCCGTCTGCGCCGGTCAGCGTGTCGCGGCGCGGGTCGAAGGAGAGCCGCCCGGCCAGCGCCAGGGCGGTCACGATTTCCGGGCTGGCGATGAAGTTCATGGTCGCCGGCTGGCCGTCGTTGCGGGCCGGGAAGTTTCGGTTGTAGGAGGTGACGATGGTGTTCGGCTGTGCGGTGGCGTTCTGGCTGCGGCGCCATTGGCCGATGCACGGGCCGCAGGCGTTGGCCAGCACGGTGCCGCCGATTGCGCTGAGCGTCTGCATCTGACCGTCGCGGGCGATGGTGGCGCGCACCCGCTCGGAGCCCGGGGTAACCAGGAAGGGTGCTGCGGCGGCGAGGCCGTGGGCCGCCGCCTGCGCGGCGACGTCCGCGGCGCGGCTCATGTCCTCGTAGGAGGAGTTGGTGCAGCTGCCGATGAGCGCCGTGGAGATGGCATCGACGAAGCCGTTGGCGGGATCGGCGACCTCGGCGGCCAGCGCCGAGAGCGACCTCGCCCGGTCCGGCGAGTGCGGCCCGACGATGTGCGGCTCCAGGGAGGAGAGGTCGAGTTCGACCACCTGATCGTAGTGAACGGCGGGATCCGCTTCGGCTTCGGCATCCGGCGTCAGCAGGTCGCGGGCGCCTGCGACGATCGGCACCAGGGAGCCGCGCCCGGTCGCCTTCAGATAGAGTCCCATGTGGTCGTCGTAGGGGAAGACCGAGGTGGTGGCACCCAGTTCGGCGCCCATGTTGCAGATGGTCGCTTTGCCGGTGGCGCTCAGGGTGCGCGCGCCGGGGCCGATGTACTCGATGATCGCGTTGGTGCCGCCGGCGACGCCGAGCCGGCCGGCGAGCCAGAGGATGACGTCCTTGGGTGCCGCCCAACCGTCGAGCTTTCCCGTCAGCACCACGGCGATGCGGCGCGGATAGAGCAGTTCCCACGGCAGGCCGGCGATGACCTCCACCGCATCGGCGCCGCCGACGCCCACCGCGCAGGCGCCGAGGCCGCCGCCGTTGGGCGTGTGCGAGTCGGTGCCGATGATCATGCAGCCGGGGAAGGCGTAGTTTTCCAGAATCACCTGGTGGATGATGCCGGCGCCCGGCTGCCAGAAGCCGCAGCCGTAGCGCGCGGCGGCGGAGCGCAGGAAGTCGTAGACCTCGCCGTTCTCATTGCGCGAGGCGGCGAGGTCGGAGGCGCCGTTCACCCGTGCCTGGATCAGATGGTCGCAGTGGATCGAGGTCGGCACGGCGACGCGGTCGAGGCCGGTCTGCATGAACTGCAGCATGCCGCTCTGGCCCAGCACATCCTGGAAGGCGACGCGGTCGGGGCGCAGCTTCAGCTGCGTTTTGCCGGGGCGGGCCTCCTGGCGCTGTGGGTCGTCGAGGTGGCCGAGCAGCAGCTTGTCGGCGAGGGTGAGCGGCCGGCCGATCCAGCGGCGCACGGCATTGAGGGTGGCGGCGCTGCGCCCCAGGCTGCGCGCCACCATGTCGGGAGTCGAGTCGATCTCCACCATCTGATCTCTCCAAAGTCTCTTGTTTCACGGCTTTGGGAGATTCCTACTGGCCTTGCGCCCACATATCCAATATATCGATAGCCCAATATCCATATGGAAAGCATATGATATGGACCTGCGGCATTTGCGCTATTTCGTCGCCGTCGCGGAGGAAGGGCACGTCACCCGCGCCGCCGAGCGCCTCGGCATCCAGCAGCCGCCCTTGAGCCAGCAGATCAAGGCACTGGAAACCGAGTTGGAGGTGCAGCTGTTCCGCCGCAAGCCGCGCGGCGTCGAGCTCACCGAGGCGGGCGAGAGCCTGCTGACCGACGCGAGGCGCATCCTCGGCGAGGTGGAAGGCGCGCTCGCCAAGGCGCAGCGCACGGCGCGCGGCGAGCAGGGGCGTATCGCCGTCGGCTTCACCGCCTCGGCGCCCTTTCATCCTTTCGTCACCCGGATCATCCGCGACTTCCGCGCCGCGCACCCGCTGGTCTCGCTCACCTTGGAGGAGAGCGGCACGGCGGAGCTGGTGGCGGATCTCAGGGCCGAGCGCATCGACGTCGCCTTCGTGCGCTCCGCGGTCACCGGGGTGGAGGGGATCACCTTCTACAATCTCTTCGACGAGCCGATGTTCGCGGCACTGCCGGCGAGCCACCCCCTGGCTCGCAAGCGTAAGCCGCTGGCGCTCGCCGAGTTGGCCGCCGAGGCCTTCGTGCTTTACCGCCGCGCCTCAGGGCCAGGCCTGCACGACGCCATCGTCGGCGCCTGCCAGGCGGCCGGTTTCACGCCGCGCACCGAGCAGGAGGCGCCGCGCATTACCGCCACGCTGAACCTGGTCGCGGCGGGCCTGGGCGTTACCCTGGTGCCGCAGTCGCTGGCGGTTCTGCAGCCCGAGGCCATCGTCTACCGTCCGCTGGTCGGCCGGCCGCGGCTGGTCGCGCCGCTGCGCCTCGCCTGCCGCAGCGTCGACCATGCGGCGGCGGCAAGGCGCTTCGTCGCGCTGGTGCGCCGCGAGGCCGGCGGCGCCCGGCGGAAGCGCGCGGTTTAGCGTTTCGGCCAGTTCCAGGCGGGCCCCTCGAAGCCCGGCGCCAGCGTCTCGCCGAGCTGCTTTTCCAGCACGAAGAGTGCGCTGTCCGGCTCGCCTTCCAGCGCGTCGACCAGGGCGCGCGCGTGGGTCACCACGATGACCTGGGAGCGCCGCGCCGCCGCGGCGATGAGGCGCGCGAGCGGCGGCAACAGGTCGGGATGCAGGCTGGTCTCCGGCTCGTTCAGCACCATGAGGGAAGGCGGGCGCGGCGTCAGCAGCGCCGCTGCCAGCAACAGGTAGCGCAGGGTGCCGTCGGAGAGTTCCGCCACGCGCAGCGGCCGCAGCAGGCCGTGCTGGCGCATGGTCACCTCGAAAAGGCCGCCGGCGCTTTCGATCTCGACGGTGCTGCCGGGAAAGGCATCCTCGATGGCGTCGTGCAGGGCGGCCGGGTCGCCGATCTCGCGGACGGTCTGCAGGGCGGCGGCAAGGTCGGCGCCGTCCGAGGCAAGTACCGGCGTGCGGGTGCCGACCTGAGGACGCCGCGCCGGCGCTTCCGGATCGCTGCGGAAATGGTCGTAGAAGCGCCAGCCGCGCATGCGCTCGCGCAGCGCCAGCAGCTCCGGCGCGCCGCGCGGATCGGCCGCGTGGGTCATCATGCTGTCGAAGGGGGCGAGGTCGGTGATGACGGTCGCGCGATTGCCCCGCTCATCCAGGATATGAACGCCGGCGCCGCCGCGCGAGGCGATGAGGTTGCTGCGCTTCAGCACCTCGCCGATCCACACGGCCTCGGCCTTGATGACCGGATCTTGGCTGAACATCGATGGGATCGCCATCTGGCCGTCGTGAAAGTGGCCGCTGCTGACCGGCAGGCCGAGGTCGATGGCGTAGCCGTAGTCTTCCGAGGCGAAGCCGAGCTTCAGGCTCACCCTCTCGCGCCGGACGGTGCCCTGCACCGGCGCCTCGCCGGCCTTCATGGCGCGGGAGAAACTCTCCGGGCCGGCCCAGAGCGTTGACTCGAGGCCGCCCTCGGCGGCGAGCGAGGGAATGATCCGGCCCTGCGCGGCCTCGCCCAGCAGGCGAAGCGCGCGGTAGAAGCTGGACTTGCCGCTGCCGTTCGCGCCCGTCACCACGTTTAGCCGCTCCAACGGCAGGACCAGGTCGCGCAGCGAGCGGTAGCCGGAGACGGCAAGGGTGAGGATCATCGGCAGGCGACTCCCGGGGGGCGGGCAACTGGGCTGTTTCCTGATAGCCGCCGCGCCTGCGCCTGCCAACCGTCCGAATTGAAAAGGCGTCTCCGGCAGACTAGCAATCGGCGGCAGCCTGCGTAATCTGTTCGGGACCCTTCGCCGCCGCCATCGCCGCTTCACCGCAGGATGCACCATGACCGACACGACCACCCGTGAACTCCTGGCCGAAGCCGCGGCGCGGGCGGCCGACTACCTGAGCGCCCTGCCGGAGCGCCCTGCGGGGCCCTTGCCGGGCGCCGTCGAGCGGCTCACCGAGGCCCTCGACGGGCCGCTGCCGGCCGGCCCCGGAAGCGCCGAGGCGATTCTCGACTTTCTCGACGAGCACGGCTCCCCCGCCACGGTGGCCAGCGCCGGCGGGCGCTACTTCGGCTTCGTCACCGGCGGCGCCCTGCCGGCCACGGTCGCGGCGCAGGTGCTCGCTGCCGCCTGGGACCAGAACGCCTTCAGCTTCGTCAGCTCGCCGGCCGCCGCAGCCTTCGAGGCAACGGCGCTGCGCTGGCTGAAGCAGGCGCTGGGCCTGCCGATGCAGGCGGAAGGCGCGCTCTGCACCGGCGCGACCATGGCCAACTTCACCTGCCTGGCGGCGGCGCGGAACAAAGTGCTCGCCGATGCCGGCTGGGACGCCGACCGCGACGGCCTGTTCGGCGCGCCACCGGTCACCGTGATCGTGGGCGAGGAGGCGCATGCCACGCTCTACAAGGTGCTGTCGCTGCTGGGCCTCGGGCGCGAGCGGGTGCTGCGCGTGCCGGCGGACGGCGAGGGACGGCTGCGGGCCGAGGGGTTGCCGGCCGTCAAGGGCCCGGCCATCCTCTGCCTCCAGGCCGGCAACGTGAACTCCGGCGCCTTCGACCCGGCGGCCGAGGCCATCGCCTGGGCGCGCGAGTCCAACACCTGGGTGCATGTCGACGGCGCCTTCGGCCTCTGGGCGCTGGCGTCCAAGGAGCAGGAAAGCCTGGCCGAGGGGTTCCGCGAGGCGGACTCCTGGGCGACCGACGCACACAAGTGGCTGAACGTGCCCTACGACTGCGGCCTTGCCCTGGTGCGCGATCCGGCGGCGCTCGCCCGCGCGATGTCGATCAGCGGCGCCTACCTGATGACCAGCGCGCATCGCGACGCCATGCATTACACGCCGGAGAGTTCGCGGCGTGCCCGCGCGGTCGAGGTCTGGGCCGCGCTGAAGGCGCTGGGGCGCGCCGGTCTTGCGGAGATGATCGAGCGCCACTGCCGCCAGGCGCGGCGCATGGCCGAAGGCCTTGCCGCGGGCGGTGCGGAGATCCTCAACGATGTCGTGCTCAATCAGGTTGTCGCCGCCTTCGGTGACGATGACAGGACAAGGCGTGTGCTCGCCGCGGTTCAGGACGCAGGCACCTGCTGGTGCGGCGGCACGACCTGGAAGGGGCGTGCGGCGATGCGCATCAGCGTCTCGTCCTGGGCGACCACGGACGACGACGTAGAGCGCTCGATCGCGGCGATCCTGGACGCTCACCGATCCTGCTGAATCCCGTCGCTCGATAAAGAAAACGGACCTATAACCCAAACAAAGCTGCGTTGATCTTTGGTCCGCTAACTCATTGATTCTATTTGGCCTGTTAACCCTGTTTCTTAAATCGACCGAAATCTCTCCATCACAAGATGTAGTGGGCTCCTCCTACCTGAGGACTTCTGCATCTTGCTGGACACGATCGACGACATTCAGGCGCCGAAGCGGTGGCGGCCGAAGCGACGGCTGTCCATCGACCAGCTCCGGGAGAAGTTCCCGGACGAAGACGCGTGCCGGCATTTTCTTGAAGGGGCGATCTGGCCAGAGGGTCGCTTCTGCCCCCATTGCGGAAGCCTTCACAGCTCCCCGATTCGTGGTCGGACAGCGCGTCCAGGCCTCTATCAGTGTGCCGAGCCGGAGTGCCGCCGGCAATTCACTGTGACGACAAAAACGCCTCTCCACTCAACCAAGCTGCCGTTGTGGAAATGGATCCAGGGCATCTATCTGATGCTCGAATCGAGCAAAGGCGTGTCCTCGGTCGTAATGGCATCCTGGCTCGGCATCTCTCAGAAGTCGGCCAGGAAGATCTGCCATGCGCTGCGCCTCCTGCTGTCACAACGGCATGAGTTCGGCCAACTGCTGACCTGCACTGTCGAATTGGACGAGAAGTACTTCGGCGGTGCTCCGCGGTTCAAAAAAAGCGTCACGCACAAACGAGGAAAGGGCACAGCGAAGCAGCTCATTGGCATCGCCGCTCAGAGGCTCGGCCCTGTACGGGCCGTACTACTGGAGAATGACTCCGAGGCAAACCTGAGGGGTTTCGCCGGCAGCGTCGTAAGCCCCGATGCCCGGATCATGTCGGATGCTGCCAGCGGCTACGCGAAGATCGGAAAGGACTTCTCGGACCATCGTTCTGTCGTCCACCACAAGAAGGAGTTCGCCCGGCGTGACGATGATCTCGATGACGTCGTTCACTCGAATACGGCCGAGGCCTTCGGCTCAGTGCTTGAGCGTGCGCTGATTGGTGTCTTCCACCTGGTGGGCAAACAGCACATCTACCGTTATATCGATGAGGCGATTTTTTTTCGATGGAACCAGCGGGATGCTGTTCTGGATGACGACGGACAGCTTCTCGGCTTCGACAAGCTGCCCTTCGAGGACCAGCTGAAAAAGATCGCTCGCCGGGCTCCGGGCAGTGAGCTGCGCTTCTCTGATGTAGGCGGCATCTGCTCCCCAGAGGAGCGTCGACAACAGACCCGACGGGGGCGATTCCGCTATCTGCCCGGCTGTGGCTGGGTCCAGCTCAAAGGCCGGCGCAAGAAAGGGGTTCGAACAGTCGAGCCGGTCACGCCGGATGACGCCACCAGGAAGGCTTTCTGGTCCCGCTACCCGGAACAGTGCGCGCCAAAGCTGAAGTATCGTACGATTGACGATTCTGTCTTGATGCCCGGTTCAATCATCGAGTCTTGGGAGGTGAAATAAGGTGGACATTCGCCGACATCGTTATGCTCTTAGCCTTCTAGTCGCCTCACAATGTCTCGAGAGAACGCCGCAAGGCACAAACAGCTTGCGCCTGATCCAAACTCCATGCGGCCAGTCCAGAAATCGGGGTTGGGGTGACAGCAATTTCTTCGTTCGGCACGAAGCAGCCTTCAAAGCGATGCGGCCAATCGTGCAATCGCCTCCGGTGAAACAGCGGTGCGACCTGGCCCTCCAGTCGGCCTTCAAAGATCTGCGACTGAGAATCGGGCCAGACCAGACACAGGAGCGTTTGGAAGAGTGCGCCCCTGTCATCGGGTCCACAGTATCCATTCCGATTCAGGGTGTCCTCTGCCTCAAAAATATCGGCCACAAGGTCCTCTTCCGATCCTGACCAAGGAACCGACCATCGCCATTGAGGCCCACCGCCGCCGTATCTCAACAATGGGTCGATCACAAAATAACGACCATAGACGATGGCCGGCAAACCCGTGTCGGCGGAAATGACCGCCCCCTTGGTTTTGAGAGCGAGGCACGCGTCGCGTTCGTACACCTGCGGTTCCGGCAAATTGAGGTCTGACAACGACAGAAACTCAACGCCAATCGTACTCACTTCTTGCCTCAAGTGAGCTAGGAACTGAAGGTCCTGGCTGACCAGTATCAGCTTTGAGAGTCCGCTCTGTTCAAGCTGGTTGTTGACGATATCCTCCGAAGGGGAAATACAAAAAAGCTGCCTCAGCTTACGCGGCACATGCTACTAGATCTAGTTGTTATCCGACTTAGGGCTGCTTTTTTTGGGTTATAGGTCCGAAAGAAAAAGCCCGCCGGCATGAGCCGGCGGGCTGTCAGTCGCAGGGATAGGACTTCTGCGCAGAAGCAGTTTACTCCGCGGCAGCGGAGGCGGCGGAGTCCTCGGCCACCGGGTGGTTGGCCATCAGCTCCAGGGCCTTCACCATGGCGGAATGGTCCCAGCCCGAGCCGCCGTTGGCGGCGCAGGCGTTGAAGAGTTCCTGGGCGGTCGCCGTGTTGGGCAGGCTGACGCCCAGCGCCTTGGCGCCCTGCAGGGCAAGGTTCAGATCCTTCTGGTGCAGCTCGATGCGGAAGCCGGGATCGAAGGTGCGCTTGATCATGCGCTCGCCGTGCACCTCGAGGATGCGCGAGGAGGCGAGGCCACCCATCAGCGCCTGGCGCACCTTGGCGGGATCGGCGCCGGCCTTGGAGGCGAAGACCAGCGCCTCGCCTACGGCCTCGATGGTCAGGGCGACGACGATCTGGTTGGCGACCTTGGTGGTCTGGCCGACGCCGTTCGGACCGACCAGGGTGATGTTCTTGCCCATCAGGGCGAAGACCGGCTTGGCCTTCTCGAAGGCGGCATCGGTGCCGCCGACCATGATGGTGAGCGAAGCGGCCTTGGCGCCGACCTCACCGCCGGAGACCGGAGCGTCCAGGTAGTCGCAGCCGAGGTCGTTGATCTTTTTCGCGAAGGTCTTGGTCTCGATGGGCGAGATCGAGCTCATGTCGATCACCAGCGTGCCCTTCTTCAGGCCCTCGGCGACGCCGTTCTCGCCGAACAGCACGGCCTCGACCTGCGGCGTGTCCGGCACCATGGTGATGACGATCTCGCTGGCCGCGGCGACGTCCTTTGGCGTCTTGACGACCTTCAGGCCCTTCTTGGTCAGCGCGTCCGGCGGCGCCTTACGGTGAGTGCAGCTGGTGACCTCGTGGCCGCCGTCCAGGAGGTGGCCGGCCATGGGCGCGCCCATGATGCCGAGGCCGATGAATCCGATCTTTGCCATGACTTTCCGTTCCTTTCACTGATCTTTCTGATGCGCGCGCTCTTATTCGGCGGCGGCGCTGGCGGTGAGGTAGGGGCGCAGCCAGCCGAGGCCGGCCGAGGTGCCCGCCTTGGGCTTGTACTCGCAGCCGATCCAGCCCTTGTAGCCCATGCGGTCGATGGCGTCGAAGAGGAAGCCGTAGTTGATCTCGCCGGTGCCCGGCTCGTGGCGGCCGGGATTGTCGGCCAGCTGCATGTGCGGGATCCTGGCGAGGTTCTTCTCGATGGTGCGGGCCAGGTCGCCTTCCATGATCTGCATGTGATAGATGTCGTACTGGAAGTAGAGGTTGTCCGAGCCGACGGTGTCGATCACCGCCAGGGCCTGCGCCGAGGTCGAGAGGTAGAAGCCCGGGATGTCGATGGTGTTGATCGCCTCGATCAGCAGCTTGATGCCGGCTTGCTTGGTCTTCGCCGCGGCGAAGCGCAAGTTCTCGATATAGGTCTCGTCCAGCTTGTCGGGATCGCCGCCTTGCGGCCGCACGCCGGCCATGGCATGCAGCTGGCTGCAGCCCAGCGCCTTCGCATAGTCGATCGCTTTGCCGACGCCGTCCTGGAATTCGCCGACGCGGTCGGGCAGGCAGGCGAGGCCGCGCTCGCCGGCGTCCCAGTCGCCGCCCGGCATGTTGTGCAGCACCTGTACGAGGCCGTTGGCCTTCAGCGCTTCGGCGAGGACTTCCTTCTCGAAGGCGTAGGGGAAGAGGTACTCGACGCCCCGGAAGCCGTCCTTCGCGGCCGCCGCGAAGCGGTCGAGAAAATCGTGCTCACCGTAGAGCATCGACAGATTGGCAGCGAACTTGGGCATTCTTGCGTTCCTCCTCACGATTTTTTCGACAGCTTACAGGCCCGGGGCGGGCCGGAGTCAATGATAGCCGGATGAAATCGCGCGCCGGTCTGGCGCGCAGGCCACTTGGCGCCGGTGCTATTCGGCCGGCTCGAGCGCCCGTTCCTTGCCCTTGGGCAGGCCGTCGGGGCCAAGCGTCGGGTCGAGACAGAGCGTTTCCTCGAACTCGTTCACCGCGTCGATCTCCATGCCCATGGAGATGTTGGTGACCCGCTCCAGGATGAATTCCACCACGACGGGAACCTGGTGCTCATCCATCAGCGCCTTGGCCCTGGCGAAGGCCTCCTTGAACTCGTTGGGGCTGGTCACGCGGATCGCCTTGCAGCCCAGACCCTCGGCAACCTTCACGTGGTCGACGCCGTACTGACCGAGATCCGGTGCGTTCACGTTCTCGAACGAGAGCTGGACGTTGTAGTCCATGTCGAAGCCGCGCTGCGCCTGGCGGATCAGGCCCAGATAGGCGTTGTTCACCACCACGTGGATATAGGGCAGCTTGAACTGGGCGCCGACGGCCAGCTCCTCGATCATGAACTGGAAGTCGTAGTCGCCGGAGATGGCGACGATCTCACCCTTCGGGCAGGCCTTGCGCACGCCGAGCGCCGCCGGCAGGGTCCAGCCCAGGGGACCGGCCTGGCCGCAGTTGATCCAGTTGCGCGGATTGTAGACGTGGAGGAACTGCGCGGCGGCGATCTGCGACAGGCCGATGGTAGTGATGTAGCGGGTGTCGCGTCCGAAGGCCTCGTTCATTTCCTCGTAGACGCGCTGCGGCTTCAGCGGCACGACGTCGAAGTGGCTCTTGCGCAGCATGTTCTGTTTGCGGTGATCGCATTCGCGCGCCCAGGCCTTGCGGTCCTTCAGCTTGCCGGCGGCCTTCCATTCCTTCGCCACCTCGACGAAGAGGGCCAGTGCCGCCTTGGCGTCTGAGACGATGCCGTAGTCGGGCGCGAAGACGCGGCCGATCTGCGTCGGCTCGATGTCGACGTGAATGAACTTGCGGCCCCTGGTGTAGACATCGATGGAGCCGGTGTGACGGTTGGCCCAGCGGTTGCCGATGCCGAGCACGAAGTCGGAGCGCAGGAAGCTGGCGTTGCCGTAGCGGTGGCTGGTCTGCAGCCCGACCATGCCGGCCATCAGGGGGTGGTCGTCGGGGAGGACACCCCAGCCCATCAGCGTCGGGATGACCGGAATGCCGGTCAGCTCAGCGAATTCGACCAGCAGGTCAGCGGCGTCGGCATTGATGATGCCGCCGCCGGCGACGATCACCGGCCGCTCCCCCGCGTTCAGCATCGTCATCGCCTTTTCGACCTGCCTGCGGCTGGCGGCCGGCTTGTAGACCGGCAAGGGCTCGTAGGTCTCGTCGTCGAACTCGATCTCGGCCAGCTGCACGTCGAGCGGCAGGTCGATGAGGACGGGCCCCGGCCGGCCGGAGCGCATCAGGTGGAAAGCCTGCTGCAGCACCCGCGGCACCAGCGCCGGTTCCATCACCGTCACCGCCCACTTGGTCACCGGCTTGGCGATCTCCTGGATGTTGACCGCCTGGAAGTCCTCTTTGTTCAGCTTGGCGCGCGGCGCCTGGCCGGTGATGCAGAGGATCGGGATGGAGTCGGCCTGGGCGGAGTAGAGCCCGGTGATCATGTCGGTGCCCGCCGGCCCTGAGGTGCCGATGCACACCCCGATGTTGCCCGGCTCCGCCCGGGTATAGCCCTCGGCCATGTGGGAGGCGGCCTCGACATGGCGCGCCAGCACGTGGTCGATCGACTGGCGCTTCTTCATGGCGGCATAGAGCGGGTTGATCGCTGCGCCGGGGACGCCGAAGGCGACGCTCACGCCCTCCTTCTCCATGACGCGAACGGCGGCTTCTGCTGCGGTCATCAGGGTCATTTTCGTTCCTCCGCCTCAATTCTGCTGCCGCGGGGCTTGGCGTGCCGCGGATGCCAGCAGACTGGGTGTCGTTCTTGTTCCGGCCCAGAGGATGCCATCGGGCATGTCATGAGTCAAATATAATGGAATAGTGTTCCGTATGATGGAATACATGAGAACGGGTGCCGGAAAAGAGCGGAAAAATAAGAGATTTATCCGGTCTAAAAATGGAAACGTTGGCCAAAACCATCTAATATCGGGGCAGCGAAGCGGCTGCTGACAGGGTGAGGCTTTGCCCTCTATGCTGCGGCGGCCCGACGCAAACGACGCAGGGACCGGGATTCACAGGCCCGGGAGTGCAAAAGCCCGGACAGGGGACAGGGGAGGGGAGATTCGCCGCATGGCCAAGACCGCCACGAAGACGCGGGACGCCAGCCGGGCGGCCGCGCGCAAGAGTGCGGCCCCGGCGGGCAAGGGGGTCGGGCAGGTGCAGTCGCTCGATCGCGCACTGTCGATCCTGGAACGCCTGGCCGAGGCCGATGGCATGACGCTGACCGACCTGGCGCAATCGGTCGGCCTGGCGCCCTCCACCACCCACCGGCTGTTGACCACCCTGCTGCAGCGCCGCTTCGCCGCCTTCGACGAGGAGTACGGCGTCTGGGTGATCGGCGTCGGCGCCTTCAACGTCGGCAACGCCTTCCTGCGCAACCGCCGTATCGTAACCCTGGGCCGGCCGGTGATGCGGCGGCTGATGGAAGACGTCGGCGAGACCGTGAATCTGGCCGTCGAGGACCAGAACGAGCTGGTCTATGTGACGCAGTTCGAGAGCCATGCGCCGATGCGCGCCTTCTTCCGTCCCGGTCGGCGGGCGCCGATGCATGCCTCGGCGGTCGGCAAGGCGATGCTGGCGGAGATGGACGAGGCGACGGTGGCCGACCTGCTGCATCGCAAGGGCATGCCGCGCTTCACCGACAAGACCCTGATCGATCCGGCGGCCCTGCGGGCCGAGTTGGCGCGGGTGCGCGAGCGCGGCTGGGCGGTCGATGACGAGGAGCACACGGTGGGCATGCGCTGCGTCGCGGCGACGATCCACAACGAACACGCAGAAGTGATCGCCGGCGTTTCGCTGTCCGGCCCCTCGGTGCGGGTCACCGAGACCCGCCTGGGCGAGCTCGGGGCGCGGGTCGTCAAGGCGGCCAATGAAATTACCGAGCAAATCGGCGGGGTTGTCCCGTACAACCGGCGCCGGGAGGGGGCCGTGCGCGGCTAGCCATCGCCGGTTGAGAGACCATCGCGCAGCGTTGGT
Source organism: Pelagibius sp. 7325 (assembly GCF_037652055.1). Lineage (NCBI taxonomy): Bacteria > Pseudomonadati > Pseudomonadota > Alphaproteobacteria > Rhodospirillales > Rhodovibrionaceae > Pelagibius > Pelagibius sp. 7325. The sequence goes on along the minus strand of NZ_JBBKAH010000015.1, from coordinate 26,785 downwards.
GGTAGTCCCACGGCGCGCCGAAAACATCCTAAAAGTGTAGTAGAACGCACATCAGCGGCATTTCCCCGTCAGTAGGATGGCTACACAAGGGGAGACGCGATTTTGGGACGGCGCTACACTATTAACTCTACTTTTTCGCAACCGAGGGGGCGGGTGCGTCGGCGATGCCGCAAGATACCAGGAAGACAGATCCGTTGTCGCCAACGGGCCGTGACGCCGGTGGGAGCGGGGAGCCTCGGGATACCGCCCCGCAGCCCGAGACGCCGGCTGATTCCGGCGGACGGACGGGGGACGGCGGCATGACGGCCGTGCGGCGCTGGCTCATGGCCATCGGCCTGGGTGGCCTTTCCGACCTGTTCGAGAAGAACGACATCGCCCTCGACATCGTCGGCGAGCTGACGGAAGACGATCTCACCGGCCTGGGCCTTTCGCTCGGCCAGCGGCGGCGCCTGCTGCGGGCCGCCCAGTCCCTGGCCACGGCCGGCTCCGCGCCGGCGGTGGCCCTGACCGCCCGGAACGCGGGCGAGCCGGTGCGTGCCGAGCGCCGGCATTTGACAGTGATGTTCTGCGACATCGTCGGCTCCACGGTGCTCTCCGAGCGCCTGGAGGCCGAGGACCTGCTGGATGTCGTGCGGCACTATCAGAATTTCTGCGCCGGCATCATCGGCAATCACGAAGGCTATATCGCCCGCTTCGTCGGTGACGGCATCCTGGCGTACTTCGGCTATCCCATGGCGCACGAGGACGCGCCCTCCCACGCCCTGCAGGCCGCCCTGGCGATCACCGCGGGGATCGGCGAACTGGCGCTGCCGCAGGACATCAAGCTGGCGGTGCGCATCGGCATCGCCTCCGGTGTCGTCATCGTCGGCGACCTGATCGGCGCCGGTGCCGCGGTGGAGCAGCCGGCGATAGGCATCGCGCCCAACCTGGCCGCCCGCGTGCAGGGCCTCGCCGGACCGAACGAGATCGTGGTGGCCGACGTTACGTACCGGCTGACTCAGGACAGTTTCGATTTCGAGGATCTCGGGCGCCGCGATTTCCACGGCATTTCCGAGCCGGTGCGCATCTGGCACCTGCTGGGCGAACGCAACGGCGGCGGCCAGTCGGTGTCCTACGGCCGCTGGGAACAGTCAACCTTCGCCGACCGCAGCGACCAGCTGGATCTCGCGCGCCAGCACTGGCAGCAAGTCCTGCAGGGCAACGGCCGCGTCCTGACGATCTCCGGCGAACCCGGCATCGGCAAGTCGCGCTTCGTGCACCAGTTCCTGCGCGAGGTCGGCGACGATGCGACGGTGCAGTTCTACCAGGGCACACCTTATAACCAGGACAGCCCACTGCATCCGATGATCCAGCGGTTCCGCGCCATCGCCAACATCGACCACGGCGACAGTCCCGGGACCATTCGGCACAAACTGGACCAGGTGATCCTCGGCGATGACGCGGATCGCCAGAACCGGCTGGAGATTTTCGCTGCCCTGCTGTCGCCTGTCTCGATCGACCGCCCGCAGTCGCAACTCGCCGCCAAGCAGACTCGCGAGCGCACCCTGGAAACCATGGTCGATCTCTTCGTGCGGCGCAGCCGTGAGCGGCCCATTGTGATCGTCGTCGACGACTACCAATGGCTCGATCCGACGTCGATCGAGCTCTTCGAGCGTCTTGTCCGGTCCATCGAACGCGAGCGCATCTATCTCATCTCGACCTCGCGCGAAGCGATCGCGGCCAGTTGGATCGGGCGGGGCTACGTGACCCGTCTGGAGCTTGGCCGCCTGCCGGCGACGGATACCGCAGCCCTGATTGCCAGCCTCGCGCAGGGAACGTCCCTGACCAAGGCGGTGGTTCGCGAGATCACCGAGAAGACCGACGGCATTCCGCTGTTCGTCGAAGAGCTGACGAAGACGGTCATCGAGCTGGATTTCGAGCGGGCGTCGTCCCAGGGCAGGCGCCCGGTGCGCAGCGCCGGCGCGCGTGTGCCGATCTCGCTGCACGACTCGCTGATGGAGCGCCTCGACCGTGTCGGCCAGGCGAAATCGGTGGCCAAAGTCGGCTCGGTGCTCGGCCGGTCGTTCTCGCGCGAGTTGGTTTCCCAGGTCGGCGATTTCGATCCGGCCTATCTGGATGCCGCACTCGCCACGCTCTCGGACGCCGGCCTGATCTATCGCGAGATCGACCAGCGCGGCAAGGAGAGCTTCGTCTTCAAGCATGCCCTGGTGCAGGACGCGGCCTACGACTCGCTCCTGCGCGAGGAGCGCCAGCACCTCCACGCGGCGACGGCGCGCGGCCTGCGCAGCCTGTTCCCGCGCATCGAGGAAGACCGCCCCGACCTGTTGGCGAACCACCTTTCCTCGGCGGGTGCCTTCGAGGAGGCGGCGCGTCTCTGGCTGAAGGCCGGTCGCATCAGCCTCGCCCAGTCGGCCATCGTTGAAGCCGTCCACCATCTGCGCCGCGGCCTGGAAGCGCTTGAGCAGCTGTCCGGACGGAAGGACATGCAGGAGCTACGTCTCCAGATTCTGATCCGGCTCGGCCCTGCGCTCATTTTTCTCCACGGCCCCGGCTCCAAGGAAGTCGAGGAGATCTACGCCAGGGGCTACGAGTTGTGCCGCAAGCTGCCGGAATCGCAGGATCACTTCCCGGTCTATTGGGGATGGTGGCGGCTGTCACGCGACTTCAACGAGATGAACCACCGGGCCGACGAACTGCTGGGCCGTGCCCAGACCCGGCGGGACGAAGGCCTTATGTTGCAGGCACACCACTGCCAGTGGGCCTCGCACTTCAACCGGGGTGACTTCAAGGGTTGTCTCGAGCACATCGACTGCGGCCTGGCGCTCTACGACAAGAGCGATTACCGCGCGCACGCGACGCTCTACGGCAATCACGACGCGAAGGTCTGCGGCCACGGCGAACGCGCGCTGGTCTACTGGCTGCTGGGGCGGCCCGTCGAGGCGATGGAGTCCGAGCGAAGGGGCCAAGAGTGGATGGGGACCCTGGGCCATGGCGGCAGCTGGCTGCATCACCAGGACATCGCCATCATGCACCGCCTCTACCGCCGCGATGCGGCGGAGGTGCTGCGGATCGCCGACGAGATGATCGCCTTTGCCGACGAGCACGGTTTCAGCGACCACCGCGCCAAGGCGCTGATCTTCTCGGGTTGGGCGCATGCGCGCCTCGGCGATCCGTCGCGCGGGTTGACCGAGCTGCGCGAGGGCCTGGAACGCCAGAAGGTCATCGGCACTCAGGAAGATTTCCCAGTCTACTATGACATGTTCGCTGAGGTGCTGGCGCTCAACGGACGCATCGACGAAGCCCTGGAGGAAGCAACCGATACCCAGGCGCGTTTCGAAGCCACCGGCCTCGGCATCTGGCTGCCGGAGCTGCGCCGGCGGGTCGGCTATCTGTTGCAGCTGCGCATGCCGGGCGATCCGGAGCCAGCGCTGGCCGCCTTCCGCGGTGCGTTGGATCTGGCGAAGGCGCAAGGGGCAATCATGCTGGAGCTGCGCGCGGCGACCAGCCTTGCTGGATTGTTGCGCAGCCAGGGTCTCGCCGACGATGCCTACAATATTCTGGCATCCTATCTGCACGGGCAGGAGGGCCTGACCGGTACCGCGGAATACGTCGCGGCGCAGTCTCTGATGACCGCGGCGCACCGCCGCGGGGCGTAAGGCTGCCATGGATGCCGCCAAGCCGAAAGCCGTGACGCCGCTGTCCGATACCGCCCTCCCAGCCGGGGCCGGCGAGGCGAAGGTCTATCGCGGCGGGACGCACCGCAGCCGGCGACCTGAAGAAACGCTGCGCGCCTTCCTGCCGCATGCCGAGCGCATGGGCATCACGCGGCTTGCCAACGTCACTGGCCTCGACACCATCGGCATCCCCGTCTACATGGCCAGCCGCCCGCTGTCGCGCTCCATCGCCGTTTCGCAGGGCAAGGGGCTGACGCCGGCGGAGGCAAAGATCTCTGCCTTCATGGAAGCGGCGGAGACCTGGCACGGAGAGACCATCACCCTGCCGCTGAAGATGGCATCCTTCGACGAGTTGAGCCGCGACCACCGCGTCATCGACATTGAAGGCCTGCCGCGCTCGCGCCTGGGCACTTTCGATCGGCGCCAGCAGATTCTGTGGATCGAAGGAGCCGCCCTCGCCGACGGCGAGACCTTCTGGGTGCCGCTGGAGCTGGTGTCGACGAACTACACCCTGCCACAGCCGCAGGGCAGTTTCGCGTTTCCGGCAAACACCAACGGTCTCGCGTCCGGCAACTCCTTCACCGAGGCGGCGCTGCACGCGCTCTGCGAGCTGATCGAGCGCGACGCCCTTAGTCTCTGGCGCCTCGGCGGCGAAAAGGCGCGCGCCGCCACCAAGCTGGATCCGGCAAGCGTCGATTCGTCCGCCTGCCGCGGTCTGCTGGCGCACTATGCCGAGGCGGGCCTCGACGTCGGCCTGTGGGACGTCACTTCCAATCTCGGCGTGCCGGTCTTCTGCTGCGCCGTCGCCGCGCGTAGCGACGTGGCGGTAGAGGCTGAGCTGGGTGCCGGCTGCCACCCAGACCGCGAGGTGGCGCTGCTGCGCGCCCTCACCGAGGCGGCGCAGTCGCGTACCACCCGCATCGCGGGCTCACGCGACGACTACGTGCCGCAGTCTTATGACGGTGCGGCGAAGCTGGCGCGCAACCGCACTGCGCGTCTGTGGCTTTCCGATCCGCCGCGGCTCAGCTTTGCGGAGACGCCCAGCATTGGCGGCGCCACCATCGACGGTGACCTGGCGCGCGTGCTGGCACATCTGCGCGGCAGGGGCATCACCCAGGTTATGGCAGTCGATCTCACCAAGGCCGACATCGGTTTGCCGGTGGTGCGCGTGGTCGCCGCGGGGCTGGAAGGCGCCTACCAGGGGGCCGGCAGCGACTATCGCCCCGGACCGCGCGCCCGGGCCTGCGGCCTTGGTACCGATCTGGAGGCCGCGTCATGACCGTTGCCGTGTTCCTCGGACCCAGCCTGCCGCTGGCGGAGGCGGAGTCCTTGCTCGCTGCCGACTACCACCCGCCGGTACGCCAGGGCGACATCTACCGGCTCGTGATGCAGCGCCGACCCTCGGCGATTGCTGTGGTCGACGGCTACTTTCAGGAAGTGCCCTCGGTGTGGCACAAGGAGATCCTCTGGGCACTGGACCAGGGCATCCCTGTCTATGGCTCTGCCAGCATGGGCGCGCTGCGCGCCGCCGAACTGGCGGCCTACGGCATGGTCGGCCACGGCAAGATCTACGAAGCGTACCGCAGCGGCCACTACGCGCCCTACGACGGCGAGATATTCGAGGACGACGACGAGGTGGCGGTGATCCACGGCCCGGCGGAGCTTGCCTTCCCCGCCCTGTCCGATGCCATGGTTGATATCCGCGAGACCTGCGCGGCGGCGGCGCAAGCGGGCGTGATCGACGCGGCCCTGCGCGATGCGCTGGTCGCCGCCTTTAAGCGGCGCTACTACCACCACCGCAGCTTCGAGGCACTGTCCGAGGTGTTGGACGCAATCGGCGCCGAACCGAGGCAAGCCGCATTGCTGAAGTCCTGGCTGCCGGAAGGGCGGGTGTTTCAGAAAAAGGACGATGCGCGCAGCCTGCTGGCGCGACTTGCCTCCGGGGAAGTGCGGCAAGAAGGGGAGAGGCAGTCCTTCGTCTTCGAACGCACCACGCTATGGGCGCAGTTCGTCGAGGAAGCGGCTGATGGGGCGGCGGCGGTCAGCAATGCAGAGCGCGACGTGCTGGAGGAACTGCGTCTCGATCCCGATCTCTATCTGTCCCTGCGAGAGGCGGCACTGCTGTGTCTGCAACTGGCCGCGCCGGCGCCGGTTCTTGTGGATGAGGAGGGCCGCCGTGCCGCGCTCGACCGCCTGCGTCACCGTCACGGCCTGATGTCGCGCGCCGCGTTGGATGACTGGGCGGAGTCCTGCGATCTCGACCGCGCCGGGCTTGACCGCCTGCTCGCGTTCGAGGCGGCGGCAGAAACCGCGGCGGCAGAAGCCGGTCCGGCACTCGACGTCGCGCTGCTCGACGTTCTGCGGCGCGAGGGACGCTACGCGGCGCTGGCGGCGCGCGCCCGCGACAAGGCGCAGCGATTGAGTGGACATAAAACAGAGGCCGCTGCCCATTCTGCGCTATCGTCAGGGGCCCTGTTGGACTGGTACTTTGAGAACTGCCTCGGGCGCGGTGTGCCGAGAGACGTAGCGGGCTACGCTGCGGGACTCGGATACGATGGCGTGCAGGGACTGCTGTCTGCGCTTTCGAGGGAACGGGCCTATCGCGTCGTCTCCGCGGCAACGCCGGGGGATGAGCCCGCCGGAGCGGTGCCGAGTGATTGTGGGGGAGTCGGGTGAGCCTGGTCTGGGGGGACATGGATGCGATCGACGGGGTTGCCGGCGGCACGCGCTTTCGTCTCTATGCGCAGATGCCGGAACTGGAAGGCTTCTCGCGGCCCGAGACCGTGCGCGTGTCGCCGCGTCCCGGAGACATCGGGCCGGGCCCCTTTGACGGCGCCATGCGGGTCGTCGATCCCATCGACAAGCCGGCACCCTACGAGTTTCCTTACATGCCGCCGTATCGCGGGCCGGTGTTCCCGCCGGCGATGCCTGGGCGCGACGGTCATTTTGACCACATCCCCACTGGCAGCCGGCAGTTCATCTCTGCACATATGTACGGATCGGTACGCTTCACGCTCGATATCTGGGAGCGCTATCTCGGCAAGACGGTGGCTTGGTACGACCCTAGAGACGGATTCGTTGTCGAACTGGTGCCGGAGGTCGACTGGGACAACGCCCATGCCGGCATCGGCTTCATCGAGACCGGCGGACGCGTGAACGCGCAAGGGCGCTATCAGAGCTTTGCGCTGAACTTCGATGTGCTGGCGCACGAAGTGGGGCATACGCTCTTGTTCTCCGAGATGGGGATTCCCAGCTTCGATAGCCTGACGGCGCAGTTCCTCGCCTTCCACGAGTCGATGTCCGACATGGTGGCGCTGATCTCCTCGCTGCATTTCGAATCGATGCTCGACGACCTGATCGACCAGACCGGCGGCAACCTCTACGTCCTGAACTGGCTGAACCGTGTCGGCGAACTGTCGCGTAACGAGCAGATCCGCGTCGCCTGCAACGAGACCAGTATGCGCGAGTTGGATTCGCTGATCCTGTCGGCTGACGGCGAGTGGATCGACCCGAAGGGCGAGGGGCGCAACGGTCATCACCTGGCGCAGCCGCTGACCGGCGCGGTATTCGACAACTTCGTGGAAATTTACCAGGACGGGCTGGCGCGTCGCGGCCTGATTCCGCCGGAGCTCGACCCGCGCGGCTGGGACCGTGCCGGTGTGGAAAGGAGCCTCGCCCGGTTCCAGAAGGTGCACCAGAATGCCGTCGGCCGTGATCGAGACGCTTTTGTTGCGGCCCTGATCGAGGCGCGCGATATCACCGGCACGGCTCTGGCGCTGTCCTGGCAGCGGTTGCAACCGGAGAACTTCAGCTATGCCGGCTTTGCGGAAACCTTTTTGAATGTGATGGCTGAGCTTGACCAAGCGTCCAATCTTTCGGCCTTCGCCGAGAACTTTCTCGAGCGCGACATCGCGCTAAGTCCGGCGCCGGCGCATTCGGACGACATGCCGCCGCTGCGCTCGGCACCCTATCTCGTGCGCTGGAAGTGGCTGCGGCGGCGTGGTTTGCAAGAACGGGCTGTATCGGCGGCGGCTTCGGGTGATCCCGATGCCTACGCTCGTGTGTACGGCATGCTGAATCACAGTTTTCGTCTGCAAATGTGAGGTAGCTCACTTGTTAGTTGATCCGGCGGTGCTATGATCCGCCCGCTGGATTAGTCGGTGCAATTTTGTATCGGAACGGGATGACTCTGCGGCATACCCGTTTCGAACCATGGAGGGGACGATGAGCATTTTTGATGAGACACCCCTGTCTTCATCACAGGTGGGACTGTTCGGCCGGCTGTTCACCGGGTTGTCGATCGATGCGAAGTGGCTGTCATCTCTGACCGGCAATGCGGCTCAGCGGCTGGAGCCGCGCAAGGACTGCAAGCTGGCCCGCATCTACGGCTTCACCTATGAAGCCAGCTACTACAAGCTCGACGCGCCCTACATATTCCTGGTGCACGGCGACGGCGAGGAGATCGACGTCAACGATCCGGCAATGGGTGACGTCGGCGTCGAACTTCTGGGCGAGAAGTTCCTGAAAGAAGTGCGGGTGTGGTCCTACGACAAGGTCGATTTCTCCATTCGCCTGGAGATCTCCAGCGGTTGGATCGACGACATCCTGCTGAACGCAGCGATCGGCAGCGCCAGCAACATGACCGCACGTGCTGACATGGCCAGCCGGGCCGACATGGCCGGTCGCGCCGATATGTCGTCGCGCGCAGACCTCTCGGCTCGGGCCGACCTTTCGGCGCGCGCCGATCTTGCCATGCGCAGCCGCTTCAAGAGCCGCTGACGCCGACTCCTTGCTACGAAGAAAAGCGCGGCTGCCGGGGGCAGTCGCGCCTTTCACCTTTCTACCAGGCCAGGTGCCGCAGCACGAAGTCCGGCCGGGCGTGATGCTGCCGCTCCAACGCGGCGAGGCGGCTTTCGAACGCTTCGCCGTCTGCCGGGTCGCCCAGTTCCTCCTTGTGGATGCCCTCGATCACCAGCGCCGAGGCGATACCGCTGCGCTGCGCGCCGGCGATGTCGTGCGACAGGGAATCGCCTACCGCGAGCACGCGACCGGCTGAAACCGGTGCGATTTTCTGCAGCACATGGCGGTAGATCAGCGGATGCGGCTTGCCGATATGGACCACCTTGCCGCCGGCGGCCGCGTAGTCGGCGGCGAGCGCGCCCGGCGCGTGGATGAGGCCGTTGGGGCTGACGCCCCGCACGTCGGGATTGGCGCAGACCAGGGTGAGGTGGCGCTGTCTTGCGACCGCGAGGACGGCGTCGAAGGCGTCGCGCGGCGGCGGCTCCTGTCCGAAGCTCGCCACCATGAGGAAGTCGGCGTCCTCCACCGAAGCGGCCTCGGCGACGGCAAGGCCCGCCAGGATGGCGCGCTCGGACTCGCCCCCCATCAAACGGCCGAGCGGCAGGCAGCGCAGCGGTGCCGGCGCCGTCGAGACCGTGCGCAGCTCATAGGGCGACGCCGCCAGGTAGGCGCGCGCGACCTCGCCGGAGGTGACGAAGTCCTCGTAGAGATCCTCGGGGATGCCGAGGCGCGCCAGGCGCTCGCGGTTCGGCTGTTGCAGGGTGCCGGAGTTGGAGAGAATAACGACCCGCTTGCCGGCCTCCTTCAGCGCCTCAAGGCAGGGCAGGACGCCGGGATAGACCGATGTGCCGTCGTGCAGCACGCCGAACTGGTCCAGCAGGAAAGCCTCGTAGCGCGGTGCCAGCGCCGCCAGGCCGTCGATGAGGCGCTCCGTCATCGGCCCATCATGCATTCGCCGCGGCGCGGCCGCCGGCCAGCAGCGCGCGGGTGTGCCGGGCGATCATGCTTTCCTCGTCGGTCGGGATGATCCACAGCCCGAGCCTGCTTTCGGCGGCGGCGATCTTCGCTTCCGCCGCATCGTTGGCGCGCGCGTCGAGGGCGGCACCCAGCCAGGCGAGGCGGCGGCAGACGGCGGCGCGGATCGCTGCCGAGCGCTCGCCGATGCCGGCGGTGAAGACCACGGCATCGAGGCCGCCCAGCAGGGTGGCGAGTTGGGCGATCTGCTGGGCGATGCGGTCGCAGAACATCTCGACCGCCTGCGCGGCTTCCGGCCTCTCGCTGGCCAGCAGGTCGCGCATGTCGGCGCTGACGCCGGAAAGCCCCAGCAGGCCGGACTGCTTGTAGAGCAGCGTCTCGAGATCCTTCGCGCTCATGCCTTTCTCCTGCAGCAGGTAGATCAGCACGCCAGGGTCGATGCTGCCGCAGCGCGTCCCCATGATGAGGCCGTCCAGGGTGGAGAAACCCATGGTGCAGGCCTGGCTGCGGCCGTCCTTCAGGGCGCAGAGACTGGCGCCGTTGCCGAGATGAGCCACCACCGTGCGGCCCCGGGCCGCCGCCGCGTCGTAGCCGGGCAGGGCGCCGGCGATGTACTCGTAGGAAAGGCCATGGAAGCCGTAGCGGCGCAGGCCCTCCTCGGCATAGTGGAGCGGCAGGCCGTAGAGCTGGTCGCGCGCCGGGATCGAGCGATGAAACGCGGTGTCGAAGCAGGCGACCTGGGGCACCTGCGGCGCCCGGCTGGCCAGCGCGCGGATGGCGGCAAGGTTGTGCGGCTGGTGCAGCGGTGCCAGCGGCACCAGCCGCTCCAGCTGCGCCAGCACATTGCCCTCGACCAGTACCGGCGCGGCGAAGCCGGTGCCGCCGTGCACCACCCGGTGGCCGGCGGCCGCGATGCGCACCTCCGGCAGTTCGCGCGCCAGCCAGTCCAGCAGGAAGCCGAAGAAGTGCGCGTGGCCCAGCGTCTTGCCGTCGGGCCAGGCGTCGTGGAAGGTCCGCCCGGCGACCTTGGCCTTGAACTGCGGCTGGACGCCGATGCCCTCGATGATGCCGTCACCCTCGGAGGCGCCGCCTTCTCCCGCCGGAAACAGCGAGAACTTGATGCTGGAGGAGCCGGCATTGACCACGAGAATCATGGATTGGGGCATGGACCTTCACGCGCCCTGCTTGGGCGTTCCCTGCGGGCGGCCGGTCGCGCCCGCCGCCGCCTTTGCTTGTTGTTCTTGCTTCTGGCCGCCCGAAGGGTCGGGCCGCCGCCTCAGTCGGCCTCTCTCATAAAGCTTCCTGAAAGCGCTTGCCATATTTTGATAGTTCAACGATTATCAAATTATGGATGAGACCCAAGCCACCCAGGCCCTCGGCGCCCTGGCCCAGCCCACCCGCCTCGCGGTTTTCCGCCTGCTGGTGCGCGAGGGGCCGGAGGGCGTGCCGGCGGGCGAAGTCGCCGAGCGGCTGGGCGTGCAGCCGGCCACCCTGTCGTTCCACCTGGCGCAGATGGAACGCTCGGGGCTGCTGACCGCGCGGCGGAGCAGCCGGCAGATCTTCTATGCCGCCGACTTCGCCGCCATGCGCGCGCTGGTCGGCTTTCTGCTGGACGACTGCTGCCACGGGCGGCCGGAAATCTGCGCGGGTCTCGGCAAGGATGCGGGCCGGAAGGAGCCCGAGAAGGAGACACTGTGATGGCCGCGAATGAGAACCAGAAAGTCTTCAACGTCCTTTTCCTTTGCACCGGCAATTCGGCGCGCAGCATCATGGCCGAGGCGATCCTCAACCGCCTCGGCGCCGGCCGCTTCCGCGCCTACAGCGCCGGCAGCTATCCGACCGGCAAGGTAAACCCCTACGCGCGCGACCTGCTGGCGCGGCTCAACCACCCGACCGAGGGCCTGCGCAGCAAGAGCTGGGACGAGTTTTCCGCGCCCAACGCGCCGCGGATGGATTTCGTCTTCACCGTCTGCGACAACGCCGCCGGCGAGGTCTGCCCGATCTGGCCGGGCCAGCCGATGACGGCGCACTGGCCGTTCCGCGACCCGGCGTCGGCGGAGGGTAGCGAGGCGGAGATCCGCCAGGTCTTTGCCGAGGTCTACGGGCAGATCAACAACCGCATCAGCATCTTCGTCAGCCTGCCGCTCGACGCCCTCGACCGCCTCAGCCTGCAGAAGCGCCTGAAGGAGATGGGGACACGCCAGCCGGCCGGCGTCTGAGGGGACGGCGGGTCTGGCTCTCGCCGTGCCGAGCCCTTAGGATGGCGCTCTCGCTAAAACAAAGAGCGCGCGCATGAAGGTCGACGGCAAAGCATACAGGACCATCTGGGTAAACGGCGACGGCTGGTCGGTGGAGATCATCGACCAGACGAAGATGCCGCACCGCTTCGAGACGGTGACCCTCACGACGCTGGACGAAGCGGCGCACGCCATCAAGGCGATGCTGGTGCGCGGCGCACCGCTGATCGGCGCGACGGCGGCCTACGGCGTGTGTCTTGCGCTGCGCGACGACGACAGCGACGAGGCTCTCGACCATGCCTACGACACGCTCTATGCGACGCGGCCGACGGCGGTGAACCTGCGCTGGGCGCTGGACGAGATGCGCGCTGCCTTGCGCAACCTGCCGCGCGGCGAGCGTCTCGCCGCCGCCTACAAACGCGCGGCCGAGATCTGCGACGAGGACGTCGAGATCTGCCAGGCGATCGGCCGCCACGGCCTGAAGCTCATCCGCGCGATCGCCGCGCGGAAGCCGGCTGGCGAAGCGGTGAACATCCTCACCCACTGCAATGCCGGCTGGCTCGCCACGGTGGACTGGGGCACCGCGACGGCGCCGATGTACATGGCCTTCGAGGAGGGTATCCCGATCCATGTCTGGGCCGACGAGACCCGCCCGCGCAACCAGGGCGCCTCGCTGACCGCCTGGGAGCTGGGGCGTCACGGCGTGCCGCATACGGTGATCGCCGACAATGTCGGCGGCCACCTGATGCAGCACGGCAAGGTCGACCTCTGCATCGTCGGCACCGACCGCACCACGGCGAGCGGCGACGTCTGCAACAAGATCGGCACCTACCTGAAGGCGCTGGCCGCCCACGCCAACGATGTGCCGTTCTACGTGGCGCTGCCGTCGCCGACCATCGACTGGACGGTGCACGACGGCGTAAAGGAGATCCCCATCGAGGAGCGCGGCGGCGAGGAGGTCGCGCAGATGACCGGCCGCACGGCGTCGGGCACTATCGAGACGGTGACTCTCACGCCCGACGGCAGCCCGGTCGCCAACTTCGCCTTCGACGTGACGCCCGCGCGCTACGTCACCGGCCTCATCACCGAGCGCGGCGTGGCGGAAGCGTCAGCGGAGGGCCTGGCGAAATTGTTTCCGGAGCGGACTGAGAGATGAGGCGGCGCCTGCTCCGGCATTTTTCTGCAATTCTTCTGGCTACAGCGGTACTTGTCTTGCCGGCGTTGCCTGCAAACGCATGCATGATCAATGAGCGCTATGAGCCGGACAAGCCCTTCTACGAACACTTCTTCAATGGAGCGATGGTCATCTTTCGCGGCTATCCCATTGCGTACCGTCATCCCGAGCCAAGTGGTCAGACTGTTTTCAGCGATCGGGTAGAGATTACTTTCAGCGTCTCTGAGACCTACCAGGGCGAACAAAGGAATAACTGGACTGCTGTTTGGATTACTACGGCCTTTTCCAAGCCGGTCGATCTTGTGACTTTCAAACAAGAGATTGGCGACGACCTCGTGGTCGTCTTGGCGGAGTCGAGTAACGTTGTCGCCATTAAATTCGGCGACTTGCCTTTCGTTGCCCATGAAAACTGCGGCCAACCGGGCATGCGGAGTTACGCTGTGATGGAACCCGTTTTGCGTAGTAGGAAGCTGATCGACTGAGTTGGCACCGGCCCATCCTTCGAGACGCCGCCGTGCGGCGGCTCCTCAGGATGAGGTAGCGCCACGGAACTGAGACCTCATCCTGAGGAGCGCTGCGAAGCAGTGCGTCTCGAAGGATGGGCCGCCGCTAGATCCACACGTCGTTTTCGGCCGTGCGCGCGCTTGCCTCGTGACCGGTGTTCGTCACGCCGCGCGGTTCGATGAGCATGACCTGCGTTTCAGTCGCCGCGTAGGGCTTGTGCTCGACCCCCTTGGGCACCACGAACATCTCGCCGGGGCCGAGGGTGACGGCGCCGTCGCGGAAGTCGATGCGGAGTTCTCCATCCAGCACAATGAAGGTCTCGTCGGTGTCCTGGTGGTCGTGCCAGACGAAGTCGCCTTCCAGCTTCACGATCTTGAACTGGTAGTCGTTCATCTCGGCGATGACCTTGGGCTGCCACGGCTCCGAGAACAGCCCGAACTTCTGCGCCAGGTTGATTGCTTTATAGGTCATGGGCTTGCTTCCGGTGCGACGAGTTTACGGTAGAGATGCCAAGTGGTGTGTCCGAGGATCGGCAGCGCCACGAAGAGCCCGAGGAAGAAGGGCGCCATGGCGATCATCAGCAGCACCATGATGATGAAGGCCCAGCCGATCATGGGTACCGGGTTCTGCACGACGGCGCGCACCGAGGTGATCATGGCGGTGACGAAGTCGACCTCGCGGTCCAGCAGCAGCGGGAAGGAGACGACCGTCAGCGAGAACAGCACCAGCGCCATGAAGGCGCCGATGACGTGGCCGACGGCGAGAAACATGAGGCCCTCCGGCGTGCCGACGATGACCTGCACGAAGCCTTCCAGGGAGGTCGGCGCGCGCAGGCCGATGAAGAGCGCGATGAGAATGCGCACCTGATACATCCACATGACCAGGACGAAAAGGGTGACGAAGGCCATCCAGCCGGTCTCGCGCTTGCGCTGGGCGACGACGACGCCGAGGACCGGCTTCCACTGCAGCGGCTCGCCGGTCTCGCGCCGTCGGCTCACCTCGTAGAGGCCGACGGCGACGAAGGGCCCGATGAGGGCGAAGCCGACGGCCAGGGGATAGGAGATGTAACCCATGTCGAGGGCGGCGGCGGCCAGCACGATGAGCATGCCGCCGACGGCATAGATGCCGCCGAAGAAGAGGCCGAAGGCGGGCGCCGCGCGGAAGTCGCGCAGGCCCTGCTCCAGGGAATCGATGAGGGCCGCAAGGGTGATGGTCTGGACCCGCGGGGCGGGTTTCGGCGCCGCTTCGCCGGTCTCAGCGGGCGCGGGGTGGACTTGCTCGTCGGCCATGGTCCCTTCCTCCTGTTCTGCCGTGCCTTTCTTTGCTGTGAAGGCAACTTCCCTGGCGCCGATTATGGGGTGACGATTATGGGGTGCCGATTATGGCGGATTTCCGCCGGTGGATATAGCCCCTGCCGCCGGCGGCGGCGTTCTGCTAGAACCGGTTCATGACGATCTCGATGTCGCTTGAAACCCTCGCGGCCTTCACCCTGGCCATGTTCCTGCTCTCGGTCTCGCCGGGGCCGGGCTTCCTCATGGTGGTCGCCCGCGCGCTCTCCGGGGGCTTCGCCGCGGGTCTCGCCGCCGTCGCCGGGCTCGTGGTCGGCGACATCGTTTTCCTGGTGCTGGCGATCCTAGGCCTCAGCACCCTGGCGGCGGTGATGGGCGAGTTCTTTCTGGCAGTGAAAATTCTCGGCGCCGCCTACCTCGTCTGGCTGGGGGTGAAGACCTGGCGCAGCCGGCCGAGCCTGCCCCCCCTGGAAGCGCCCGAGGCGGCGGCGTCGCAAAGGCCGCATCCCAAGTCACTGGGGCGTTCGGCGCTGCTGGGATTCTTCGTCACCCTCGGCAATCCCAAGGTGATCCTGTTTTACGGCGCCTTGCTGCCCACTTTCGTCGACCTGGAAGCCCTGACCGGCGGCGACATCGTCGTGCTGGCCATGGTGGTCACCGCCATGCTGTTCCTGGTGCTCGGCACTTACGCCTTCCTCGCCGCGCGCGCCGGCCGCGTGGTGAAGAGCGAGCGCGCCCTGCGCTGGGTGAACCGCGCCACCGGCGGCCTGCTGGTCGGCGCCGGCGTGGCGGTCGCGACGCGGTAGGGGCGGCTGATCCATGGACCCTCGGGCCAAGCCCGCGGGTGACAGTTGAAATGGTCGCTTGCTCTTTGCGACATCCGGATAGTCATGCTCGGGCTTGACCCGAGCATCCAGGAACCGCAGCCTCAATCCACGAACATCGGGCCGGGTTTCGTGTAGAGCTCTTCGTAGTGCACCAGGCTGTGTTCGCCTTCCAGCGGGCAGGGCTGGCCGTCCTGGAAGGCCCATTCGCCGCGCTCGCAGTTCGCCGCCGTTACATAGCCGTTGATGTAAAAGCGCCGGTCGATGCGCGAGGTGTTGGGGCCGGAGCCGTGCAGGGTGTGCACGTGCCACAGCGCGATGTCGCCGGGCTCCAGCTCCAGCGTTACGGCGCTCGCCGGATCGATGCCGAGGCGCGCGAGGTCTTCGGTATCCATCGCCTCCTTCATGGAAGGCCGGTCCGCATCGAACGGCAGCTCGCCCAGGCGGTGGCTGCCGGGCACCACCACCACGGCGCCGTTCTCGCGGCGCTGCGGGTCGACGGCGATGCCCGTCTGCACGTAGGAACTGGCGAGGTCGCGGTAGGCTTCGCGCGGGCGGCGCGAGCGCGAGTCCTGGTGGAAGCCAAACTCGGCGCGGGTGCCCGGCGGCTTCCAGTGCAGCTGGTTGATGATCTGCTTGATGTCGCGGCCGATGAGTGGCTCCAGGATCGCCAAGAGGCGCAGGTCGCGGCGCACCAATTCCAAGTCCGGCTCCAGCCAGGCGGTCCACTGGGCGTAACGCAGCAGGCTGCCCGCTCCGGCTTCCTCGGCCATGCAGAAGAAGACGTTGCGGTCGCGCCAACTCCGGCCGCCGGCCAGTGCCCGGGCGTGGAGGCGGTCGAAGGCCGCGGCCATGGCGGCGACCTCCTGGGGCGCGAAGACGCCGCGCACCACGGCATAGCCCTCCGCCCGGAACTGCGCCACGTGCTCGCCCGACACCGAAGATCCGCTCATGAAGGCTTGCTGCCTTTCCTGCATCGCATCGCCGGGTCTAAATACCACAGATCGTTGAGAAAAGCGCGCCCCTCTTCGGCTTCGGCGTCGGGCAGGGCTCAGCCGTCGGCCGGTTGAACCGCGGTGAAGGGGCGGATAAGGTCTTGGCCGTTTTTACGCGAAATGGGGTATCCATGATCACCGTCTTCGGATCGCTGAACGCCGACCTGGTCTGCCAGGTGCCACAGTTGCCGGTGCCCGGCGAGACGGTGACCGGCCCGAGTTACACCGTGGTCGCCGGCGGCAAGGGTGCCAATCAGGCGCTGGCCGCCGCGCGCGCCGGCGCCGCGGTGCGCATGGTGGGCGCCGTCGGCCGGGACGCTTTCGCCGAGGCGGCGCTGGCGAGCCTGCGCGAAGGCGGTGTCGATCTCTCGGGCATCGTGGAAAGCCCAGAGCGTACGGCCTGCGCCTTCATCGGAGTCGACCCGGCGGGGCAGAACCTCATCATCGTCGCGAGCGGCGCCAACCTGGAGACTCGGGCGGAACAGCTTCACCGCACCGGCCTTCAGCCGGACGACCTGCTGCTGCTGCAGATGGAGGTGACGCACGCCGAGAACTGGAAGGCGGTGGCGGTCGCCAAGGCGGCCGGCGCGCGCGTGGTGCTGAACCTGGCGCCGGCCGGTGCGGTACCGCCGGAGACCCTGCGGCAGGTGGACTTCCTGGTGGTCAACGAAACCGAGGCGCGCCAGCTCGGCGAACAACTCGGCCTGGCCGAGCGCACGCCGGAAGAGATCGCCGCGCGCCTGGCGGCCGATTTCGTCGCCCATTGCATCGTTACTCTCGGGGCCGAGGGCGTCGCCGCCTACGGCGCCGGCGGTACCCACCGCCTGCCGGCCCTGTCGGTCGAGGTGGTGGACACCACGGCGGCGGGCGATGCTTTCGTCGGCGGCTTCGCGGCGGCAATTCACCAGGGGCAGCCGATGGAGCGGGCGCTGGCGCAGGGCGTTGTCACAGGCGGCCTCGCCTGCCGCAGGTTGGGCGCCCAGTCCAGCCTGCCGCCGCGCGATGAGATCGACGCCGCCCTTCAAGGCTATCGCTTCTAGACAGTCCTTTACCCCGTGCGGAGTTGCTGAAACGCGCGCCGCGATTCCGCCTGATCACGCGCCCTTCCCGCAGGGGGCGCGGTGCATCGGCGCGGGTGAGAACCCTCCGCCCCAACCCGTCCGGCACTGCTGAAAGATCCAGTGGTCTTACCACTATTCTTGGCACTGGGCCCCTGTATGCCAAGATAATCTGAAACATAAATTGACAGTGCTATGCCAATTGGTCAAAAGTGGTCAGGCCAGTTTTGACCTGTGGGAATACGGATGACCCTGAGCGAGCGCGCCATCGACCTGCTGGGAACGGAAAAGGTCGTCGCCTACTTCCGCGAGCAGCTGCTGTCCGGGGCCCTGAAGGCCGGCGACCGCCTGATGAGCGAGCGCGAACTGTCGCTCGCCCTGGGGGTTTCCCGGCCGGTGCTGCGCGAGGCCTTACGCTCGCTCGCCATGCTCGGCGTGCTCGACATCCGCCACGGCAAGGGCGCCTACGTGAAGCCCGCCAACCTCGCGGTGCTGTCCGACTTCCTCACGTTCTGCCTGGCCCAGCAGCCGGATATTCTGGACGACGTGATGCAGGCGCGCATCGCCATCGAGTGCCAGGCCATAAGACTTGCCTGCGAGCGCGCGGGTGACAGCGACCTGACGCGGATCAGCGGCCGGCTGGCGCACCTCATGGAGACGATCGACGATCCCGAGCGCGGCGGCGACGCCGACTTTGCCTTTCATCTCGCCATCGTGGAGGCGGGCCGCAGTCCCGTCCTGCTGCAGCTCTACCAGGCGCTTGCCGAGCTCCTGAAGCGCAGCCACGTCGAGCGCCGCGAGCAGACCGTCGCGATCCCCGGCATCCGGGACTACCTCGTCGACGCCCACCGCGAGGTTTTCCTCTCCATCGTCGCGCGCGATCCCAATGCCGCGGAGGCGCGGTTGCGCGAGCACTTCGCGATCGGCGACGAGTTCCGACGCAAGAGTTACATAGCCGCCTATGCAAAGGCGGCATCACAAGAAGAAGACTAAAACTACAGGGAAAGGAAATGCCATGTACCCGTTGAACGCCCGCCGCGCCCTGGCGGGCGCAGCCCTCATTGCCGCCCTCGCCGCAGGCACCGCCGCCGGCGCCGAGGAGTTGCGCTACGCCCACGTCGGCTCGGAAGGCGACATCCAGACACGCTACGCGGCGGAAGCCGCCGCCGCCATCGCCGAGGCGACCGGCGGTTCGGTGACCGTTCAGGTCTATCCGGCAAGCCAGCTCGGCGGCGTCGCCGAGATGGTCGATGGCGTGCGCATGGGCTCGATTTCCATGGGCCACCACGACTTCGCGTCCCTGGCCCGCATCGTTCCCGAGGTGGCCGTTTTCAATGCACCCTTCGTCTACCGCGACGGCGCCCACGCCCTGGCGGCGACAGATCCGACCAGTTCCCCCGCCTTGCAGGCCATCAACGAGAAGCTGGTCGCCGAAGGTGGCGTGCGCATCGTTGGCCGCATCTATCGCGGCGCGCGCCATATCTCTTCGAACTTCCCGGTGAAGTCGCCGGCCGATCTCGCCGGCAAGCCCTTCCGCGCCGTGCCGCTGGACCTCTGGGTTTCCATGGTGAAGGGCTTCGGCGCCACGCCGACGCCGGTCGAGGTTGCCGAACTGCCGACGGCGCTGATGACCGGCCTGGTCGTCGGTCAGGAAAACCCGCTCACCATGATCAGCGCCAACAAGCTCTACGAAGTGCAGTCGCACGTGGCGCTCACCGGCCACATGCAGTCGGTGCTGGCGGTCTTTGTGAACGAGGAGGCCTGGCAGGCGCTGTCGGAAGAGGACCGCGCGGCCATCACCGAGGTGCTTGACCGCAAGGCCGAGGAATCGCTGCAGTGGGCTAACGAATCGCAGGCCCAGCTGGTCGAAGAACTGAAGGGCCACGGCATGACGGTGATCACCGAACAGGAAGGGCTCGACATGCCGGCGTTCAAGACCTCGGTGCTGAAGCAGATCAGGGCCGACTTCCCGAACTATCAGCCCTACATGGAGCAGATCAACGCGGTCGAATAGACCGGTCTTCCGGGCGCGGGGGCGGATCGTCGCGATCCGTTCCCGCCGGTTCTGCGCTAGGAGGACCACGCCATGCCGATCGTCAGCAAGCTGCTCTCCGCCTGTTGCGTCCTTGTGCTGGTCGCGCTTGTGGCCGTGCCCTTCATCCAGGTCGTGATGCGCGATCTCTTCGGTGCGCCCATCATCGGCGCCGAGGAGTTCACGCGCTTCTTGCTGATCGTGCTGGTCTTCACCGCGTTTCCGATCGTTGTCATGCAGCACGAGAATATCGTCATGGCGGAGTTCCGCGAGGCATTGCCGGCGCGGCCGCGCAAGGTCGTGGCCTTCGTGATCGCCCTCTCGGCGGCGCTCGCGGCGGGCTTCATCGCCTATGTTGCCTGGATCACCATTTTCAAGAACCTCAACAATGCGACGCCGACCCTGAAGATTCCCTTCTGGCTCTTCCTGGGGTCGACCTTTGTCGGCTTCGCGCTCGCCGCCGTCGTTCACCTGCTCGACACGCGCCACCCGCCGCGTGAAGAAACCACCGTGCTCTGAAGGGCGTCATGGGCCTCATCGTCATCGCCGCCTTCCTGCTGCTTTTCATCGCCGGTTTCCCGGTGGTCTACGCCATCCTCATCCCTTCCATCGTCTATGTGCTGCTGGAAGGGCTGCCATACGGGCTGCTTGCCCAGCGGGTGACCTATGCGCTCGATTCATTTCCGCTGGTGGCCGTGCCGATCTTCATCTTCGTCGGCAACCTCATGAACTCCGCCGGCATCACCGACCGTATCTTCCGCTTCGCCGACACCCTGGTGGGCCGTGCGCCGGGCGGGCTGGCCCAGGTGAACGTCTTTTCGAGCCTGATTTTCTCGGGAATGTCGGGGGCGGCGCTGGCCGATGTCGGGGGGCTGGGCCGCATCGAGATCGCGGCGATGCGCAAGCGCGGCTTCACCGCGCCTTTCGCCGCGGCCGTGACCGGGGCCTCGGCGGTCGTCGGGCCGATCTTTCCGCCCAGCATCCCGCTGATCGTCTACGGCTCGGTCACCAGCGTCTCCATCGTGCAATTGCTGATCGCCGGCATCGTGCCCGCGCTCGTCTGCGTGGCCCTGCTGATGCTGACGGTCGCCGTGCTGTCTTACCGCCACAGGATGCCGCGCGCGGAGCGCTGGCCGACGGGCGGTGAGGTGCTGCGCGACCTGCAGCCGGCCCTTCCGGCGCTCTTCGCGCCCTTCCTGATGATTGCCGGTATGCTGGCCGGCCTCTTCACCCCAACCGAAGCGGCGTCGGTCACGGCCGTCTACGTCATGGTGATCAGCGCGCTGTTCTACCGCGACCTCACCTGGCCGCACCTCTGGCAGGCCCTGATCATCACCGTGCGCAGCACCAGCGCCATCCTCATTATCGTCGCGGCCGCGGCGCTGTTCGGCTGGATCCTGGCGGTCGAGCAGGTCCCCCAGGACTTCTCGCGCTGGATTCTTCAGTTCAGCGCCAATCCGATCGTCCTGATCCTGATCGCCAATTTCATCTTCTTTGTCGCGGGTATGTTCCTCGACTCCACGACGGCGACGCTGCTGGTGGTGCCGATCATTGCACCGCCGCTGGTACTGGCCGGAATCGATCCGGTGCACCTCGGCATCATCGTCATCTTCAACCTGATGTTCGGCCTCTTGACGCCGCCCATGGGGCTGTCGCTATTTTTGCTGACGAGTATCGCGGAGATCTCGCTGCGGCAGCTGCTGCGGGCGCTGCTGCCGTTCTATCTGCCGCTGCTGGCAACCCTTGCCGTCATATCCTTTGCGGATTGGCTGGTCCTATGGTTGCCGGGCCTGCTGCGCTGAGCCAACCTGAAACCACAAGGACCATCTGCTATGCGTATCGTCATCGGGTCAGACCATGCGGGCTTTCCTCTCAAGGCCGCCATCGTCGAGTTCGTGCGAGGCCTGGGGCACGAGGTGGAGGACGTCGGCTCGCATAGTCCCGAACCCGTCGACTTTCCCGACATCGCGCGCGCTCTCACCGACAGGATCGCGGCCGGGCAAGCCGACCGCGGGCTGATGGTCTGCGGCACCGGGGTCGGCGCCTCGATCGCGGCAAACAAGGTCAGAGGCATCCGCGCCGCCGTCTGCCATGACGTCCATTCGGCGCACCAGTCGGTCGAGCATGACGATGTCAACGTCATGTGCATCGGCGCGCAGATCGTCGGACCCTGGCTGGCGAAGGATCTGGTGGCCGCATACCTTGGCGCCGAGTTCTCCACCGACGAAGACTGCCGCCGGCGGGTGGCGAAGCTGGCGGAGCTGGACGCGGCGCGCTAGCAGCCTGCTAGCGAGGGCCCCGGCGCTTGTGCTGCGGGACTTCGGTCGAATCGAGGTCCGGCAGCATATCGGCATAGAGCGCGAGGGCCTCGCGGCCCTTGGGCGAGAGGTCGTAGATGCCGCGCTCGACCCGCAGGAACCAGCCGTAGACATCGCGCTGCAGCAGCGGGGCGGCCTTGGCGACGCCGCTGCCGGCGGCGATGAGGGCGGCCTTGGTCGGGCCGTCGCGCAGCAGCAGGGCGGCGCAGCGCAGGGCGTTCTGGCGGTAGGCTGTGACGATGGGGCGGCGCGTCTGGCCGCCGGTGTTGGGGTCGCCGACGCGCTGGGCGAACTCGCGCAGCAGCAGCGCCTGGCGCTTGCGGTTGGGACGCGGCTGGTAAGGCAGCGGGTCGAGCAGGGGTTCGACGACGGCCTTTTCGGGATGCACGACCAGCAGTCCGAGGCCGAGCCGTCGGCACAGCTTCAGCATCCCCTTGCGGTCGCGCCGCCAGCTTGCCGCCCGCGCCGGCGCGGCGAAGGCGAGATAGACCTGGTCGCTCATCGCCAGGCGGTCGACGCCCTGCAGCACGAGGGCGAGGTTGAAGGCCTTCTTCAGTTCGACGATGACCGGCGGCTCCTCGCCGCGGCGCGCGACCAGGTCGCAGCCGCGCACTTCCGCTTTCACGGCGTAGCCCTGGCCTTCCAGGAAGGCCTTCACCGGGGCATAGAGGTCTTCTTCGCGGGCGACGGTCACGCCGGCGAGTCTAGCCGCAGTGACGGAGTCTAGACCAGCATCCTCCGGTTCCAGGGCATGACGGCCAGCAGGCTCGCCATGGCGCAGGTCCCGGAGACCCCGGCAAAGGTGAGGCCGGCGCCGACAAATCCGGACAGCAGGAAGAACCAGGGCGAGAGCGCAAAGCCGAGGATGACGCCGGCCAGCACCATCAGGCCGGCGGTAATCTGGACCTGGCGCTGGATGGGGATCGGCATTTTGCGGTTCACCACGGTCGCGAGACCGGCCTTCTTCCAGCCGCCGAGGCCCTGATCCAGCTGATAGACCTCGGCGAAGCCGGTGCCGAGGATCTGCGGCGCCGCGCCAGCGGTACGCGCGCCGCTGGCACAGTGGAAGATCGCGATCTTGTCGCGGTTCTGCGGGAAGTCCTTGGGGCTGAAGCCGGACAGCGGTACGTGGTGGGCGCCCGGCACGTGCTCGCGCGCGAACTCGTCGCTTTCGCGAATATCAATCAGCACCGCCCTGCCGCTGTCGATCAGCGACTTGGCTTTCATGGCATCTATTCTGTTCAGTGTGGTCATGGCGGCTTTCAGTCTCCAGAGACGCCGGTTTTGGCACCCGCGGTCTTCGCCTGTCCGGCGGGGGCGCAGTAGAGGTCATAGAGCAGCGCGATGACGGCGCGCGCCTGCGGGCCCGTCAGGCTGTAGTGCACCTGCCGGCCATCGCGCCGGGCGGTCACCAGCCCGTCGCTGCGCAGCAGGGCAAGCTGCTGAGAGACGGCGGCCTGGCGCAGGCCCAGGATCCCGGCCAGTTCACCCACGGTCTTGTCGCCCTCGGCCAGCTGGCACAGGAGCAGCAGGCGGTTCTCGCTGGAAAGCGCCTTCATCAGGTCCGCCGCCGCGCGGGCCTTGGTCAGCATGTCCTCCGCTTTCATGAATTCATAAATATGAATATGTCGGGCGTTCGTCAAGGGGGCCCGCGGCCGCGGCATCAAACGCCTGGAAAACCGCGGGAACCGGGCCGAGAGGCCTCAGCGGGGCACCGGCAGGGCCAGTTCCGCCACCACCGGCAGGTGATCGGAGGCGCCGCGCGCCTCGCTGGCGATCCAGGTGCGGGCCAGCAGGTCGCCGGGCCGGCAACAGATGCGGTCCAGCGCGAAGAGCGGGAAGCAGGCCGGGAAGCTGGCATGGTGGGTCCAGCTGTGAAACAGGCCGAAGAGATCCCGCTGCACGCGGAGCGGCCAGAACCATTCGTTGAAGTCGCCCAGAAGCAGCACGGGTCCGTCCAGGTCGTCGCTGATGATCTCCTTGAGGGCGGCGACCTGGCGCCGGCGCTCGCGCCGTCCGAGGCCCAGATGGGTGGCGATCACGCGCAGGCGCGCGGTCGGCAGCTCGACGCTGGCCGACATGACCTTGCGCGGCTCGCGGCCGGGCTGGGAGATGTCGTGGACCCGCTTATTCTCCAGCGGAAAGCGGCTGGCAAGAATCTGGCCATAGCGGCCGTCGGCGCCCGAGATCGCCCAGGCATCGTGGCCGTGCTCGCCGACCTCGGCGCGCAGCAGGTCGTAGACTTCGCCGACGCCCGCGGTGCCCGGCACGCTGCGGCGCCGCGAGTCGATCTCCTGGAAAGCGGCGATGTCGGGCGACAGCGCCCGCACGCTGGCGCCGACCCTTGCGATATCGTGGCGCCCGTCGCCGCCGATGCAGCCGTGGACGTTCCAGGTCAGCACCCGCAGGTGGGGCTTCAGGTCAGGCATGGCTGCCCCGCAGTCGCGAGGCGAGGGCCTGCAGTCCGAGTGACGTCGCCAGCCAGGCCAGGATGAAAAGGCCGAACAGCGCCAGCTCCATCGGCTCCGGGTCGGTCAGCACGCGGCCCAGCTGATTGCCCATCAAGGTGATGATCAGGATACCCGGCGCCATGCCGAGGACGGTTCCCATCACGAAGTCGGCGAACTTCACATGGCTGGCGCCGGCGGCAAGGTTGATGAAGCTGAAGGGCGCAATGGGCAGCATGCGCAGCGCCGCCACGGACAGCACGCCGCGCTTGGCCAGCGCGCGGCTGATCCGGTTGATGCGCGTGCCGAGCAGATTGCGCAGCGGCTGCGCGCCGGCGGTGCGCCCGATGATGTAGTTGAGGCAAGCAGCAAGGATCGACCCGGCAAGGGCGCAGCCGAAGGCGAACAGGGGATCGAACATCAGCCCTGTCATGACGATCAGCACGGTAACCGGGAAGAACACCAGGCTGCCGAGCAGAAAGGCGGCGATGACGATCAGTGGCGTCCACCAGCCGCTGCCCAGGGACTCCAGGATCGCCTTCAGACTGTCGGGATCGGTGAAGTCCGAGAGCGGCGTGTAGCGCCACAGAGCAACCAACCCGAGGATCACCGCGCCGGCCGCGGCCAGCTTGACGAAGCGGGAGATCGGTTGTTTGTCGTGGCTGCCGCCGAACATGTCGCCGACGAACTCCGGCGTTCCGATGGGGCGCTCGGGGTCGGCGAACTGTCCGACGGCGCGCGCCAGATCGTCGGCCGGAACACCGCTCAAGTCGATCGGCTTCAGGCCGCCGTCACCGGCCGAGAAGCGCTCCAGCACGGCAAAGAGCGAGCCTTCAGCCGCCATCGCTTCGGCGACCTCGGCGGCCTCGCACCCCAGGTGTTCGGCCAGCAGGCGGTCGCGCAGGCCGCGGATGGCGGCGCGCTCGGCATCATCGCCGGCCTCCAGCGCCAGGTCGCACTCGCTGTCGGTGCCCATCGAGCGGTTGTTGAGGTTGGCGGAGCCAACGCGCAGCAGGCGGTCGTCGACGATCATCACCTTGGCATGCACCATGACGCCCTCGCCGGTGTCGTCGCCCGGGATGGTGGGGAAGACCAGCTTTACGCGCTCCGCGACGCCGGCTTTCTCCAGCCGCTCCACGAAGTGGCGGCGCCCGGTATTCATGGCGCGCTCCTCCAGCCAGCTCTGGTGGACGTTGGGCGCGACGATGAGGACTTCGAGGTCGGGCTTCTGCTTCAGGCGTTCGATCAGACTGCTGCAGACGCTCTCGGTGGTGAGGAACTGGTTTTCTACGTAGATCGAGCGCTCGGCAGCCTCGATCGACCTGAAAAACAGGCGTTCCACCTCGCGCACTTCCTGCTGGCCGTCATAGGCGGGATAGGTGCGGGCGATGCCGACCCTGCAGTCGGCGAAGTCGGGCTCGAAACCTTGCGGCCAGGGGTCGTTCGCGGACTTCGTGGCGGGCGGCGTTTCGCAGGCGGCGCGCTGCCAGCGATAACGCACGAGCTGACCGAGCGCGCGCGCGGCCTCGCCGTCGACCATCATCTGGATGTCGTGAAAGGGACGGTAGTCGGCGCCGTGCGGATCGCTGCGTTCCGGGTTCTTCAGGCTATGATCCGACGTATCCCAGCGTCGCACGGTGATGTCGAGGCCGCCGGAGAAGGCCAAGGCATCATCGATCACCACGACCTTCTGGTGATGGCAGGCGCCGATCGGCAGCACGTCGTCCAGGCAGACGGAGATCTCCGACGGGGTCGACCAGTCGAGTTTCACCTCCGGCAGCGGTTCGCGCTCCAGGGCATAGAGCATCGAGTAGTCCCACAGCAGCAGGTGGATCCTCAGACCGGGGCGGCGCTTGACCAGTTCGACCAGGAACGCTCCGAAGGCCACCGGCAGATCGTCGTCCTTGTCCTTCTCGCCGCCGGGCCCCACCAACCGCGTGCGGCTGTCGATGTCCCAGCCGACGATGAAAACCGTCTCCTTGGCGTTCAAGAGGGCACGGCGCAAGGCGAGGAAGTAGTCGGCGCCGTCGATCAGCACCCGCGCCCGCGGGCAGGCCGCCCGGCGCCAGCAGGTTTCGTTTTCCTCGAGGATCGGGGCAGAGGGCGGGGCGGTTTTGGCGGCCATGTCTTTGCTGACGAGGGTGATTCCCAGGGTTCACGGCTCATCGGGACGGCCGCGCATTCTGGTAACGTAGCGCGTCGGGGATTGGTTCCCAAGAGCGGCGCAAGCCGTTGGAATATTAGCAAAAAAAAGGGGGCCCGGTCGAAACCGGCCCCCAAAAGCGGTTCTGCCCTGCTTCGTGCAGAAGGGATTGTGGCGGCCGGGCGAGGCGGGGGCGCGCTGCGTCCCCGCCCGGTCCCGATCCTTTTAGGCGACGTTGAACATGAAGTCGTCGTCGTGGAGGTCGTCGGTGTTGAGGCCGACGAGGCGCAGCTCGTCGCCGGCGATCTCATCCAG
>NZ_JBBKAH010000014.1:0-150256 GCF_037652055.1 Pelagibius sp. 7325 | reverse complement strand
AATGCCAACAAGACACAGACCCGCCGCCCGCGTATCCCTTCCAAATCTACAATGTCAAACAGCCGGCCCGTGCTGGATCCGCGCAAGCGAATGCCGCCGAGCGATTTGCCCGCCTCACCACTCACGAAGAAGCAGAAATAGGGGCAAACAATATACTGAGTTGGGACCGAACTTTCAACGCCTTAGGCAGTGGAAAACCGGCCCTTCAGACACCGTCGCCAACCCGAGGAGTGGAACCCCCGTTCCCGGCGACAGCGAGGGGGTATATAGGAGGTCCCCGCCGGGCTGTAAACACCGAAATTCGACCCGCCGGCACTTTTTTCTGTATATCTCTCAAAGGATCCCCAGAGCCCGCAATTCCGCCTCCAGAACCGGCGGCAAATCGTCCGCCCCTGCCCCTGCCGCGGCCAGGTCGGCCGGCGCGTCGGCGGCCGCCAGGTAGCGCCAACCCTGAAACGGGCGGTGGCCACGCGGGGCCACCCGCACCAGGTCCGGCGCCAGGTGCAGACGGGCGAAGCCGCGGCCCTCTGCGTCGCTCTCCTGGGTGATGTCGAGGATCGGCTGGCGCACCTGGATGAGCCCCTTGATCACCCAGTAAAGCGAGCCGCCCTCCAGGATCTCGTCGCGTCGCTTGGGCATCATGCGGGTGTCGTGGCGCAGCGTCTCGCCGCGCTTCAGGCGGCGCGCCTGGTAGTCCTGGAGCTGCTCGACGCTCTCGACGCCGACGCAGAGCTTGCGCAGATGCAGCGTCATTCTCCGGCCTTCTTCCTGCTACCTCTCAACGCCGAGAGACCTAGGCCGCACGGCCGGCCAGCGCAAGGGCCACCTTGGACGACGGCGGCCGGCCCAGCTCGGCGCAGATGTAGGCGCCGGCGGCGGCCAGACGCTCGAGATCGATGCCGGTCTCGATGCCGAGACCGTTTAGCATGTAAACGAGATCCTCGCTGGCGACGTTGCCCGAGGCGCCCTTGGCGTAGGGGCAGCCGCCCAGACCCGCGACCGCCGAATCGACCGTCGCCACCCCCAGTTCCAGACAGGCCAGAACGTTGGCCAGCGCCTGGCCGTAGGTGTCGTGGAAATGCACCGCCAGGCGCTCCAGCGGCACCCGCGCGGCCACCGCTTCCAGCATGGCCCGGGCCTTCAAAGGCGTGCCGACCCCGATGGTGTCGCCCAGCGAGACTTCGGCACAGCCCATGGCGTCCAGCGCCGCCGCCACCTCGGCCACCCTGGCGACCGGCACCGCGCCCTCGTAGGGGCAGCCGAGCACACAGGAGACGTAGCCGCGCACCCTGAGGCCCGCCGCCCTGGCCTCGGCGCAGACCGGCCGAAAGCGCTCCAGGCTCTCGGCGATGGAGCAGTTGATGTTGCGCTGGGTGAAGGTTTCCGAGGCGGCGCCGAAGACGGCGATCTCCTCCACGCCGGCGGCCAGCGCCGCCTCCAGGCCTTTGAGGTTCGGCACCAGCACGGGGTAGCGCACGCCGGGCCGGCGCGGCAGCGCCGCCAGCACCTCGGCGGTATCCGCCATCTGCGGCACCCACTTGGGCGAGACGAAGGCACCGGCCTCGATGACCTTGCAGCCGGCCTCGGCGAGGCGCTCGATCAGCGCCACCTTCACCGCCGCCGGCAGGCTCTTCGGCTCGTTCTGCAGGCCGTCGCGCGGCCCTACCTCGACGATCTCGACAAACTTCGGCAGCGCCATGATGTCGCCCGCCCTTTCCTCGCAATGCGAACGTTGTGGTCCCAGGCTAGAGCGCCGGGTCGTCCTGCGCCACCATCGCCAGTTCGGCGCCCTCCTCCACCAGATCGCCGGCGGCGCAGTCGAGCCGCTCGACGGTGCCGTCGTGCGGCGCCGTCAGGGTGTGCTCCATCTTCATCGCTTCCAGCCGCAGCAGCGGCATCCCGGTCTCCACCGCGTCGCCCTCGCGCACCAGCACCGCGGTCACCTTGCCGGGCATCGGCGCGACGATGCGCCCGCTGGCGCCGGCCTCGCCGGCCACATTGCGCAGCACGTCCTCCAGCATCAGCAGGTAGCTCGCGCCCTCGACGATGACCCAGCGCTCGAGGCCCTGGCGCAGCACGCGGGCGTCGAAGGCGACGTCGCCGAGGCGCAGCTCCAGCCGCCCGTCGGACCGCGGCAGCGCCGCGGCCGAGACCTCGCCGCCCGGCAGCGCCAGGCGCAGGCCCTCGCGCCCATAGAACACCGTCACCTCCAGCTTTTCCTCGCCGTTCAGGAAGGTGAGATCGCTGTGGGTCTCAGCATTCAGGCGCCAGCCGTTGGTGAGCCGCCAGGGCGAATGGGGATCGCTGGAGGCCGCCGCCGCGGCGTCGGCATCGGCGCCGCGCCAGCCGATCTCGGCCAGCGCCGCCGCAGCCAGCACGAAGGCCGGCACATCCTCGTCAGCGGCCACCAGGGCTGCGCGCTGCTGATCGATGAAGGCGGTATCGACGACGCCGGCGGCAAAGCGCGTGTGCGACAGCACCGCCTGCAGAAAGCCGAGGTTGGTGACCACGCCGGCGACCTCGGTGCGCGCCAGCGCCCGTTGCAGACGGCTGAGCGCCGTGGCGCGGTCGGCGCCCCAGGCGATGACCTTGGCGATCATCGGGTCGTAGTGGATGGAGACCGTATCGCCGGGCCGCACGCCGCTGTCGACGCGCACGCCCTCGGCCGCTTCCGGAAAGGCGAGATGCAGCAGCCGCCCGGTCGACGGCAGAAAGCCCGCCGCCGGATCTTCGGCGTAGAGCCGCGCTTCGATGGCGTGCCCCGTGGCGACGATCTCCTGCTGCGCTGCAGGCAGCGGCTCGCCGGCGGCGACCCTGAGCTGCCATTCCACCAGGTCGAAGCCGGTGATCAGTTCGGTCACCGGGTGCTCGACCTGCAGGCGGGTGTTCATCTCCATGAAGTAGAAGCCGTCACCGTCGACCAGGAACTCGACCGTGCCGGCGCCGCGATAGTCGATCACTTCGGCGGCGCGCAGCGCGGCATCGCCCATCGCCTCGCGCAGGGCCTCGCTGAGACCCGGTGCTGGCGCCTCTTCGACGACTTTCTGGTGACGGCGCTGCGAAGAACAGTCGCGCTCGAAAAGGTGCACCGCGTTGCCGTGGTTGTCGCGAAAGATCTGCATTTCGATGTGGCGCGGCGCCGGCAAGTAGCGCTCCAACAGCATGTGCTCGTCGCCGAAGGCACCCTTGGCTTCGCGGCGCGCGGCCTGCAGCGCCTCGAGAAAATCATCCTGGTGCTGGACCACGCGCATGCCCTTGCCGCCGCCGCCGGCCGAGGCCTTGATCATCAGCGGGTAGCCGACCTTGTGCGCCTCCGCCACCAGCGCCTCGGCGGCCTGCTCGTAGCCGTGGTACCCCGGCACCAGGGGCACGCCGGCCTGCTCCATCAGCGCCTTGGCCTCGCTCTTGGAACCCATGGCGCGGATCGCCGCGGCCGGCGGGCCGATGAAGACAATGCCGGCGGCGGCGCAGGCCTCGGCGAAAGCCGCGTTCTCCGACAAAAAGCCGTAGCCCGGGTGGATCGCCTCGGCGCCGGCGGCCTTGGCGGCCTCGAGGATCGCCTCGCCGCGCAGGTAGCTCTCGGCGGCCGGGGCCGCACCGATGCAGTAGGCCGCATCCGCCTCGGCGACATGGGCCGCACCGCCGTCGGCTTCCGAATAGACCGCGACGCAGCGCAGGCCGAGACGCCGCGCGCTGCGGATGACACGGCGGGCGATCTCTCCCCGGTTGGCGATCAGGACGGTCTCGAACAAGCCGTTCCCCCTCTCCTATTTCTTCTTGCCGCGTGCCGGGGCCGGAGGGCCGCCTTCCGAAGCTGGTTCCACCAGATCCTCCAGGCGCGCGTAGTTGTTGTCGCGAAACTCATTCATCACGCGGGTGATATCATCGGTACCCACCCCGACGGCGGACAAGAGAATTCCGCCCAGCTGCAGGCTGGCCTCCACGGTTTCCGGCACCACCGCGGCAGCCCCTTGCGCCTCCAGCTGGTGCGCGTGGCTCATGTCGTGCGAGCGCACGAAGATCGGCAGACCGGGCATCCGCTGATGCAGCGCCGCCACCGCCTGGCTCGCCTCGCGCGCACGATCGATGGTGATGACGGCGGCGCGAGCCCGCTCGATCCCCGCCGCCTCCAGCACGTCGACGCGCCCGGCATCGCCGTAGTAGAGCGGCAAGCCGGCAACGCGCCCCCGCGCGACCCGCGCATGATCGAGATCGACGGCGACATAGGGCACGCCGCAGGCTGCCAGCACCCGCGCCACGGTCTGTCCGACACGGCCGAAGCCGGCAATGATGACGTGGTCGCCCAGGGCGTCGCTCTCCTCACGCAGGACCGCCACGTTCAGGCTGGGCTTCGGCGTCACCAAGCGCGACAGCTGCCCGCCGAGCCAGTCCATCGCCGGGGTCGCCGCCATGGAAAGCGCGATGAGCGCCAGGACGATCTGGCCAAGGTCGCGATCGACCAGGCCGGTCACCATGGCGCCGCCGACCAGCACGAAGCCGAACTCGCCACCCTGCGACAACAGGGGACCGGCCCGCAAGGCTACATCCGCCGGCAGGCGGAACAGCAGACAGAGGCCGGCGATCAGCGTACTCTTAAGCGTCAGCAGGCCCACCAGGACGAGCGCCAGCAGCCAGCCTTCACGGGCGACCAGCGGCAGGTCGATCTGCATGCCGATCGCCATGAAGAAGAGGCCCAGCAGCAGCCCCTTGAAGGGCCTGATGTCAGCCTCGACCTGATGACGGTATTCGGTTTCCGCCAGCAGCAGCCCGGCGAGGAAAGCGCCGAGCGCCATGGAGATACCGGCCTGCGCCATCAGCCAGCCCGCCCCGAGCACCACCAGCAGAGTAACGGCGACGAAGAGCTCCTGCAGCCGCGCGGCGGCAATGACCCGGTAGAGCGGGCGCAGCACGCGCCGCCCGATGAGGACCGAGGCGGCGACCACGGCGACGGCCTTCACCGCGGCGATCGCCACCGCTCCGAGGAGCGATGATTCCGGCCCGCCCAGCAGCGGCAGCAGCGCCAGTAGCGGCACGATGGCGAGATCCTGAAACAACAGCACGGAGAAGGAGACGCGGCCGTAGCGGGTGATCATCTCGCCGCGCTCGACCAGCATCTGGATGACGAAGGCCGTCGACGAGAGGGCAAGCCCGCTGCCGACGACGAGAGCCGCCTCGACGGACTGCCCGGTCGCGAAAACGACAGCGCCGATCAGCAGGGCGGTGAGGAAGACCTGGACCGCGCCAAGCCCGAAGACGTAGTGGCGCATCAGCTTCAGGCGCTCGATCGACAGCTCGAGACCGATGGTGAACAGCAGAAAGATGACGCCGAGATCGGCCAGCAGCAGGACGCTGTCGGGATCCTCGATCAGGCGTAGCGCATGCGGACCGAGCAGCAGGCCGGCGGCCAGGTAGCCGAGCACCGCGCTGGACTTGAACCAGCGGAACAGCGGCACGATGCAGACCGCCGCGATGAGGAAGACGAGAACCTCTTCAAGATGGGCCGGGCCATGCATCGCGTCCCCCTCAGTGCCGGCC
Organism: Pelagibius sp. 7325; assembly: GCF_037652055.1. NCBI lineage: Bacteria > Pseudomonadati > Pseudomonadota > Alphaproteobacteria > Rhodospirillales > Rhodovibrionaceae > Pelagibius > Pelagibius sp. 7325. The sequence goes on along the minus strand of NZ_JBBKAH010000014.1, from coordinate 144,721 downwards.
GTGCCGGCGCTGATCGCGCCAGTCGCGCTCGCGCGCGTAGCGCAGCACTTCGGAGAAACCGAAGATGATCAGCCACACGCCGATGACGATCTGCAGCGCCGCGATCGCGCGCACCAGCGGGCTGAGCGGCAGGAGGTCGCCGTAGCCGACCGTGCTGAGCGTGATGATCGAAAAATAGAGGCTTTCGAGGAAAGAGATGTCGCGCTCGATGCCGAAGACGACGAAATGCGTCCCGGGAATCAGGCGGTCGACGATGCGGTAAATGCAGCCGAAGACAATGATGACGAAGGTGTAGTAGGTGAAGAAGGCCAAGGTCGGGGCGAGCAGCGCCGTCGCCTGGTCGAAGAACTCCTCGAACAGAAGGCCGGTTTCCAGCAGGAAAGCGGTGACGTCGCGACTGACGGCGAACACGAGAACGCCGATCAGCGCCATGCTGACGACGAGGAGGATGCCGATGGTCTGGGCGCTGTAGGCCTGATGCGGCAACACGAAAGTCGCGAGGCCGACGGCAAAGACCGGAACCAGCCAGATGAAGAGTCGGGGCGAATAGTGGACCCGGCTTTCGGCCTCGTGGCGCACCAGCAGGCGGATCGCCTCACGGCGCAGCGCGACACCGGCAACGAAGGCGGCGATCGGCAGCAGGAAGGCAATGCGCACCGCCCAATCCTCGGCAGCCGCGAAGTTCGAGTCGACGAAGAAGGTGAACAGACAGGCGTAGATCGAAAGAAAATTGGCGAGCGCGATGGTGGTGAAGTGGCTGCCGGGAAACAGCCAGTAGAACAGCGTCACACTGAGGGCCAGCGCGCCAAGCATCAGAAAGAAGAACAGGCCGAAGGTATCGGCGATGGCCACCGATACCAGAACATAGAGCCCCAGGGTCAGGACGAGGCCATTCAGCCAATAGCGGTCCGGCCTGGCCATCGCCGATCAGTCCGTCCGCCAGGTCGGCCTGCGCTTCTCCAGGAACGCGGCGATGCCCTCACGCCCCTCGTCGGAAGCACGCAGCGTGGCGATGCGGCCGGCGGTTTCCTCGACCAGCGCATCGTCGACGCTGCGCCCGGCCACCGCGAAGACCAGGTCCTTGGCCGCGCTCTGCGCCGCCGGACCACCCTGCAGCAGGGCATCGATGACCTGCCGCCCGCGCGTCTCCAGGGCGCCGCGGTCGACCACCTCGTGCACCAGGCCGAGGCGCTGGGCCTCCCAGGACGAGAAGGTCTCGGCGGTAAGGAAATAGCGGCGTGCCGCCGCCTCGCCGATTGTCGCCACCACGTAGGGGCTGATCACCGCCGGGATGAGACCGAGCTTCACCTCGGAGAGGCAGAACTTCGCCTCTTCCACCGCCACCACCACGTCGCAGCAGGCGATGAGGCCGACACCGCCCCCATAGGCGGGGCCCTGCACCAGGGCGACCGTCGGCTTGGGCAGCTCGTTCAGGCTGCGCATCAGGCGCGCGAGCCGGCGGGCGTCCTCCAGATTCTCGGCGCGCGAGTAACTGGCCATCGCCTTCATCCAGTTCAGGTCGGCGCCGGCGGAAAAACTTGGCCCCTGCGCGGCCAGCACGACGACGCGCACGCGCGGGTCCTCGGCCAGGCCGGCCAGTGCCGCGGTCAGTTCGGCGATCAGCGCCTCGTTGAAGGCGTTGTGCACCTCGGCGCGGGTCAGGGTGATCCGGGCGGCGCCGTACTTGTCGATTTCCTGAACGAACAGTGGGAAAGCCATGATGCTACATCCGGAAGATGCCGAAACGGGTTGGCTCTGGGGGCGCATTCAAGGCGGCGGAGATCCCAAGGCCAAGAGTCATGCGGGTGTCGAGAGGATCGATGATGCCGTCATCCCACAGGCGTGCCGAAGCATAGTACGGGTGCCCCTGTGCCTCGTACTGCGCGCGGATCGGCGCCTTGAAGCGCTCCTCCTCTTCCGCCGGCCAGGCCTCGCCCTTTGCCGCAAGGCCGTCACGCCGGAGGGTCGCCATCACGGCCGCCGCCTGCTCGCCGCCCATGACGGAAATGCGCGCGTTGGGCCACATCCACAGGAAGCGGGGACTGTAGGCGCGCCCGCACATGCCGTAGTTGCCGGCGCCGAAGCTGCCCCCCAGGATCACGGTGAACTTCGGCACCTTGGCGCAGGCGACGGCGGTAACCAGCTTGGCGCCGTCCTTGGCGATGCCGCCGGCCTCGTACTTGCGGCCGACCATGAAGCCGGTGATGTTCTGCAAGAACACCAGGGGGATGCCGCGCTGGGCGCAGAGCTGGATGAAGTGGGCGCCCTTCAGCGCGGACTCGGAAAACAGGATCCCGTTGTTGGCGAGAATGCCGACGGGATAGCCCCAGATGTGCGCGAAGCCGCAGACCAGAGTCTGCCCGTAGAGTGCCTTGAACTCGTCCAGCTCGCTGCCGTCGACCAGGCGGGCGATGACCTCGCGCACGTCGTAGGGCTGGCGCAGATCGCGCGGTATGAGGCCGTAGAGTTCCGCCGGATCGTAGTGCGGCTCGCGCGGTTCGGCCACCTGCAGCGCCGCCGGCTTGGTACGATTCAGCGTCGCGACGATCTGGCGCGCGATGGCCAGCGCATGAGTGTCGTTCTCGGCGTAGTGGTCGACGACGCCCGAAGTGCGCGTGTGCACCTCGGCGCCGCCCAGGTCCTCGGCGCTGACCACCTCGCCGGTGGCCGCCTTCACCAGCGGCGGGCCGCCGAGGAAGATGGTGCCCTGCTCCTTCACGATGATGCTCTCGTCCGCCATCGCCGGCACGTAGGCGCCGCCCGCGGTGCAGGAGCCCATGACCACCGCGATCTGCGGAATGCCCTTGGCCGAGAGATTTGCCTGGTTGAAGAAGATGCGGCCGAAGTGGTCGCGGTCGGGAAACACCTCGTCCTGGTTCGGCAGGTTGGCGCCGCCGGAATCGACCAGGTAGATGCACGGCAGGTGGTTCTGCTCGGCGATTTCCTGGGCACGCAGATGCTTCTTCACGGTCAGCGGATAATAGGTGCCGCCCTTCACCGTGGCATCGTTGGCGACGATGACGCACTCGCGGCCCGATACGCGGCCGATGCCGGTGATCAGCCCGGCGGCCGGCACCTCGTCACCGTAGAGGCCGGTGGCGGCGAGCTGGGACAGCTCCAGGAAGGGTGAGCCGCTGTCGAGCAGACGGCGCACACGCTCGCGCGGCAGCAACTTGCCGCGGCCGAGATGACGCTCGCGCGCCGTCGCGCCGCCGCCGAGCTTGATCCGCTCGACCTGCGCCCGCAACTCGTCGGCCAGCGCCTGATTGGCCCGGCTATTCTCGGCGAATTGCGGGTCGCGGGCGTTGATCTTGCTGGGAATCAGCGGCATGGAGACGGCGAATCGGCAGCAGTTCCGGGTGCCCCTAGTTTGGTCAGGCCAAGAGGCGCAGCAAGCAAAATCCTTCGCTTCACCGCCTTGCGAGCCTGGTGCCCCGCTGCATCGAGCGGCGCCCTGGCGCTATGCCACTGCTTACCCAAATTTAACCACTGGCTGCCTAGCTTGGCCTTCCTAGGGCCGATCCCTAGCAAGGAGTATAGGTATGCCCTATGTGGCCAGAGACGACCAGGGACAGATCATCGATGTCCAGGAACGCGAGACGGAAACCGCCTACGAGCAGGTCGCCCTCGACGATCCGGACCTGATGTCCTACCTGAGCAACGGCGCCAGCGACGGCAGCCACCCGGAGATTCTCCGCGCCGAGCTGGAAGCCTCGGACCTGGAGTTCATCCGCGTCATCGAGGACGTGATCACCGTCCTGATCGACAAGCGGGTCTTCATGCTGACCGACCTGCCCGCGGCCGCCCAGGAGAAGCTCGCCCGACGCTACAACTTGCGCAGCGCCCTCTCCGATCTGGGCGGCATCATCTCCGACCAGGAAGACATCATGCTGCCGTGAGCCCGGCGGCCTGATCGCCGGCCACCCCGGGCCGCTTGCAAAAAAACCAATAACTATGTATGAGTAGGTCTTCCGCGTGACAGCGCCGGCAGACCTGCGAGCATGCAAATTACCGCCCCTGCGGCATTCCTGAACCAGGCGCCCAAGCCCCGCATCGTCCAGTACCGCAACAAGCGCTACTCGGTCCGGCTGGAGCCCATCTACTGGCAGACCCTGGAGGTTCTGGCGGACCGCCGGCGTGTGCGCCTGGGCCGTTTCGTGGCCGAACTGGCGGAGAACTACGAAGGGCCCAACTTCTCGTCCTACCTCAGGGTCTTCTGCATGCTGGAAGGCGAGCAGGCCCTGGCTCGCGAGATCCTGGGGCCGACCCACCACGGCCTGCTCGACGTCGTCACCCACTGCCCCAATCCGGGCCTCATCCTGTCGCGCTACCGCACGGTGATCGCCTACAACCGGGCCTTCGGCGAATGGCTGGGGCCGGCCGACGTCGCCGTCATCGGCGCCGAATTGACGACCCTGGTGCAGGTGCGCACGCGGCGCTCGCTCAACGACGTCTGGCAGGACCTGATCAGCGGGCGCGAGCCGAAAGCCGACGCCAAGCTGCTGTACGTCGCCCCGGGACGGGTCAACGCCGCCCAGGCGACCATCCTGGCGCTGAGTTCGCAGACCTATCAGGAGTTCTACGCGGTGATGTGGCTGTCGCTTCAGTCCAGACGCACGGGCGCCGGCACCCTGCCGCCGCCTCCGCTGGTCGACTGAAGCTGGCGGCCGATCAGCCGACGTTGGGATCGTTGATGATGAGAATGTCGCTGGCGCTGTAAATCGTCAGCCCGCTTTCGAAACTGTAGAAATGCAGGCCGGTGACGTCGAGGCCGGTGGCGGTAACGTGGGGATCGGCAATGCCGAAGCCCGTGATGGTTTCGCGCGTCAGCAGATTGACGGAAACATCCTCGCCCATGAAGAGCACGACCTCGCCGGAGGAATCCGGCAAAAGGTCCCCCAATTCCAGGACGACAGAGTCGGCTTCGTCCACGGGGGACGGCGCCCCCGGGTCGACGATGACCAGTGGCAGCTTCTCCGGCCCGGAATCGAGCCACAAGCCGTGCCCTTCCGGCGCGTCCGCGCTTACGGGCGCCTGGGGCAAGTCCACAGATGTCTTATTCTTTACCATCTCTGTCACTGAACCCGGAGTCGGGCCACGAATATTTAAGCAGGTGAATCAACATAGAACGTCGCCCCGAAAAGAACAATATTTCTCATCGTGGCGCCGCAAGAAAAAAGGACCCCTGTCCTAGAAACGAATACTTTTTCCCGGTGCGCTGCAATAGCCCCGCGCCGCATCCCCGTTTTGGTTGCGTCTCTGCACAATCGGGGATTGCCGATCCTCTCGGCCCGGTCTGCGGCAAATAGAAAACGGCGCCCCAAGGGGCGCCGTTTTCAGTGACTGCCCGCCGCCGTTACCGGCAACGGAGATCCATCAGGTCAGTCGACCAATCCGTCAATCCAGGACTTGTGCTCGACGATCGCCTGCTCCGGCGCGCTGACGCCGAGCGTCTCAAGCAGGACGCCGCCCACGCCGAGGATGCGGTAGGAAGCCAGCTGCTCGTTGGTCTGCGCCGTGATCAGCTGCCCTTCGGCGACGAAGAGTTCGTTCTCCGCATCGAGGACGTCCAGCAGCGTCCGCTGAGCCACTTCGAACTGCTGCTCGTAAGCCCCCAGGGTCGACCGGTTGAAGTCGCGGGCGTCTTCCAGCGCTTCGATGCTGTCGCGGGCGGCCTCAAGCTCAAACCAGGAGCGGCGCATTTCCTGCTGGGATTCCAGCACGGAGGCGTAGCGGCGGTTTTTGCTCTCGTTCAGGCGGAACAGCGCTTCCTGGCGCGCGGCACGATCGATGCCGCCGCGGAAGAGGTTCCAGCGCACCCGAACCATCAGCTGGTTGTTGAATTCGTAGGTGTCGAGGGCGGAGGTGCCGTCGTTGTACTCGGTCTGGGCCTCCAGGGTGATCGCCGGATACATCGGCACTTCGGAGAGCTCGACCTCGGCTTCCGCCGTGCGGACATCCGCCTCGAAGATCTTCGTGGTCGGATTGTTGCGCACGGCAAGCTGCACCGCCTCGTCCAGATCGCCCGGCAGCGCGCCGGCCGGAAATTCCGGATAGCTGAGATCGTTGCCCGGGAAGGAGCCGACGATGCGGGTGTAGATCGCCTCGGCGACCCGCAGGTCCTGCAAAGTCTCAATCAAGGTGTTGCGCGCACGCGAAAAGCGGCCCTCGGTCTGGTCGACGTCGGCCTCGCTGCCGCCACCGCCCTCAAGACGCTCGCGTTGCGCGCCGAGAACCTGGCTGTGGTAGGCGACGTTGTCTTCCGCGAGGCGTACCAGGTCGCGCTGACGCAGTACCTCGAGGTAAGCACCGATGGCATCGAGCGCCAGGACCTCGGAGTTTTCCAGCACTCGGCTGGCAGCCGATTCGACACGGGCCATTTCGCGCTCAACGGTTGCTCCGGCCTCGAAGCCGTCGAACAGCCGCTGCTGCAGCGTGATAGAGGATTCGCGACGGACCGTGTTTTCGGTGTCGCCACTCTCCCCGTCGGAGCGCGACGTCGAGTCGTTGAACGCCTCAACGCCGATACCGGCCGCCGCGTCGATCTGCGGCAGATAGAGGCCCCGCGCCTGACGCAGTTCCTGGTCAACAGCCTCGCGGTTGCTGGCCACAATGCCGATGTCCGGGTTGGTGGCGATCGCCTGCTGGACCGCCTCTTGCAGCGTCATGGCATTCGCCGACACCGCCAATGGAAAAGCCAAAGCCGAACCCAGAAGGACCGCTTTGAAATGAGTCGAACGCGTGCTGCTTGACCAGCGCATGCTAGTTTCCCCCGACATAAAACCTTGCTTCCAATACCCTTCCCCCGAGTCGGCTCTTGCGGCGTCACCGAAACCGGACGATAAGGCAAACAAATCCAGAAATATTCGCGACTTGTAACCCGTTTTTAGTTTGGCTGTCAACGCGACCCCCCAGGCAATACATGGTTAATTTGGATCAGCCGAACGGGGTTGCCACACTGTGGCAAAAGGGTCACAGATGCTTGCGACACTAGCTACCTCGGGTTGATAATTCGTTTACGTCCGGCGTTGGGAGAGCGTGGCGGGGCCGCAAGCCCGAGCCATACGTCAGCCTTCCGACGGGAGTAGACGGGCCCCTGCCTAGGCTCATCACCCGATTCTGTCAACCAGACCCGCAACCTTCGACCCGCCACCTCAGACCCGACCGGGCGTTGAACGGCCCCAACGGCCTGCCCGGCAAGGTCGGGCAGGCGCCGCCGCCGCCCTTCCAACGGCCGGCGGACGCCCCGCCGCGTTCTGATTCAGCGGCAGCGCCAGCCCCCACGCATGTGATAAAGCACACAGTCGGAAACCCCGGAACTGCCTAGCGTGGCCCCGGCGCCGCAGCTGCGGTGGCAGACTGTAGAGGGCACTGCACAGGGCGGCACAGGAAAGCGGGGAAACCACGGCGCCTGAAAGCCCTGGCCGGAAAGGCAATCTGTGATATTAACCCTTTCCGAATGAAGCATTGCTAGATTTTCCAGAGGGATGCGGCAGGGGACCGTGGTTTTTTCACCCCGTCCTTTTTGCGAATTCGTAACAATTCTGATGAAGCTTTAGGCCCGGAGAATTCGTACAGAATGAGACAGGGGGCTCGTGCTGATCCCTCGCTCCGGTGCGCAGGCTGCCCAAGCCGGCCCGACGGCGCAGCCGGGGTGGCCCGCAGGGTCCGATACATTGTGAAGGCATAGGGATAGTATGGCTGCCCGCGACGATACGACCGCCGTCAAAGACGATCTCGGCAACGGTGACGCTGCCGACAGGAAAGCGGAGCTTTCAATGGACCCGAAGAAATCCTCGGCAGGTGGCATGGCCGGCGGGCGCTGGAACGACCCCGGGCTGAAGAGCCCCTCCGCCGCGCAAGACGCCGCCGCCGACGCCGCGATGTCCGCCAACCTGGCCGATGACGACGAGTCCGACGAGGACGCCAAGGCGCAGAAGGCGGGAACCGTGCTGCGCCCACGCGATCTCATCGAGGCGGCGAAGGAGGAAAAGGGCTGGAACCTGGCCCCCTCGGTGATCGACTTCGAAGACCCGCTGGTGCGCTGCCTGTCGATCCTGGCCGGCCTGCTGCAGCGTCCGATTTCCTCAGAGGCCCTGAAGGCCGGCCTGCCGCACGCGAACGAAGCCTTCACGCCGGAGCTGGCGGTGCGCGCCGCCCTGCGCGCCGGCCTGTCGGCCCGCGTGGTGCGCCGGCCGCAGATCGGCAAGATCCTGCCGGTCACCCTGCCCTGCATCCTGCTGCTGAAAGGCGGCACCTGCTGCGTGCTGCAGAACGTCAGCCGCGGCCACGCCGACGTCCTGCTGCCGGAAGCCGGCGGCACCGCCAAGACCGTGCCGGTCGACGAGCTGCAGCCGCAGTTCACCGGCTATGCCATCTTCGCGCGCACCGAAGCCCGCTTCGACGAGCGCGCGCCCGACACCAAGCTGACCGAACCGCGCGCCTGGTTCTGGGGCACCCTGTGGCAGTTCTGGCCGATCTACAGCCACGTGCTGCTGGCCTCGATCCTGATCAACTGCTTCGCCATCGCCAGCCCGCTGTTCATCATGAACGTCTACGACCGCGTGGTGCCCAACCAGGCGGTCGAGACGCTGTGGGTGCTGGCCGCCGGCGTCATCACCGTGTTCGGCTTCGAATTCGTCATGCGCAACCTGCGCACCTATTTCGTCGACGTGGCCGGCAAGAACGCCGACGTGATCATCGCCAGCCGCCTGCTGGAACAGCTGATGTCGACCCGGCTCGATTCAAAGCCGGCTTCGACAGGCGCCATGGCGAACAACCTGCGCGAATTCGAATCGCTGCGCGAGTTCTTCACCTCCGGCACCCTGGTCGCCCTGGTCGACCTGCCCTTCATCTTCCTCTTCATCGGCGTCATCTTCATCGTCTCCGGCCCGGTCGCTTTCGTGCCGCTGGCCATGGTGCCGCTGGTCATCATGGTCGGCTTCTTCCTGCAGTATCCGCTGCGCTCCCTGGTCGAGAAGAGCCAACGCGAGGCGAGCCAGAAGCACGCCCTGCTGGTGGAAGCCATCGACGGCCTGGAAACCATCAAGGCGACCGCCGCCGAGGGCCGCGTCCAGAAGTCGTGGGAGCGCTTCGTCGGCTTGTCCGCCGCCTCCTCCGGCAAGGCCCGCTTCATCTCCGGCCTGGCGACGACCTTCGCGCAGATCGCCATCCAGATGTCGACGGTGATCGTCATCGTCTACGGCGTCTACGAGATCGCCGCCGGCAATATCACCATGGGCGCGCTGATCGCCGCGACGATCCTGACCGGCCGGGCGCTCGCCCCGCTGGGCGCGGTCGCCGCCATGCTGACCCGGCTGCAGCAGTCGCGCGTCGCGCTGAAGTCGCTCGACACCCTGATGAAGGCGCCGGTCGAACGCGCGCAGAACAAGCAGTTCCTGCACCGCCCGCGCCTCAGCGGCCAGATCGAGTTCAAGCAGGTCACCTTCAGCTACCCCGGCCAGGAAACCAAGGCGCTGGACAGCTTGTCGTTCAAGATCAAGCCGGGCGAGAAGGTCGGCATGCTGGGCCGCATCGGCTCGGGCAAGAGCACGGTCGCGCGCATGATGATGGGCCTCTACGAGCCCATGGAGGGCGCCATCCTGTTCGACGGCACCGACATCCGCCAGGTCGATCCGGCCGACCTGCGCCGCAATATCGGCTATGTCTCGCAGGACAACTACCTGTTTTTCGGATCGGTGCGCGACAACATCTGCTTCGGCGCGCCGCACATCGACGACGAGAGCATCCTGCGCGCCGCCAACGTGGCGGGCGTCAGCGACTTCCTGCGCACCCATCCGCGCGGTTTCGACCTGCAGGTCGGCGAACGCGGCATGAGCCTGTCGGGCGGCCAGCGACAGTCCGTGGCGATCGCCCGCTCGATGCTGCTCGATCCGCCGATCGTCCTGCTCGACGAGCCGACCAGCCACATGGACAACTCCTCCGAAGCGGCTTTCAAGAAACGCATCGGCGACACCCTGCAAGGCAAGACGCTGTTCCTGGTCACCCACCGCAGCTCCCTGCTGTCGCTGGTCGACCGGCTGCTGATCATCGACAACGGCAAGATCGTCGCGGACGGCCCCAAGGACGAGGTGCTGAAGGCACTGCGCCAGGGACAGATCCGCGCCAGCGCGGGCTGAGCGGACGCCCGGCGTCGAACCAGGCTTGAGCCAGGCATAACGAGGACAAGACAAAGATGAGTGCACACGGCGTTTACGATCGCGACGATCTGGACTTCATGCCCGATGTGCATGCCGCCACCCGCCACCGCGGGCGGCGCTTCGCCTATATCCTGACTGTGCTGTCGGTTGCCTTTTTCGCCGTCATGGGCGTCTGGGCCCACTATGCGGTGCTCGACGAGGTCACCCGCGGCGAGGGCACCATCGTCCCCTCCTCCCGCACCCAGGTGATCCAGAACCTGGAAGGCGGCATCCTGGCGGAGATTCTGGTCCACGAAGGCGACATCGTCCAGGCCGGCGACGTCCTGGTGCGCATCGAAAACACGGTCGCCCAGGCGAACCTGGAGGACGCCCGCTCGCAGTACCTCAGCCTGCAGGCCACCGAGGCGCGCCTCATGGCCGAACTGGAGGGTGAAGATGCGGTGACCTTCCCGGCGGGCGTTCTGGAAGAGGCCCCCACCGTGGCCGCCGACCAGCAGCGCCTGTTCAACGCGCGCCGGCGCCAGCTGGAAGCGCAGATCAACGTGCTTCAATCCCAGGCCGTCCAGCGCAAGCAGGAAGTGGCCGAGATGAACAGCCGCCGCCAGCAGCTGCAGCAGAGCCTGGGTCTTGCGCGCGACGAACTGGCGATCATGGCGCCGCTGGTCCAGAAGGGCGTCATGCCGCGCATCGATCTGATCCGCATTGAACGCCAGGTCGCCGACCTGGAAGGCGAGATCCGCACCATCGGCGCGGCGCTGCCCCGCCTGCAGTCGGCCCAGCAGGAAGCCAACGAGCGCATCGAGGAGATGAAGCTGACCGCGCAGACCGACGCCTCGGACGAGCTGAACAAGACCCGTGCCGAGCGCAAGTCGATCGAACAGTCGCTCTTTGCCGGCCAGGACCGCGTCACCCGCACGGCGGTGACCTCGCCGGTGCGCGGCACCGTGAAGGACATGAAGATCAACACCGTCGGCGGCGTCATCCAGCCCGGTGAGGACATCATGGAGATCGTGCCGCTGGACGACTCCCTGATCGTCGAGGCCCGGGTCCGTCCGGCCGACATCGCCTACCTGCGTCCCGACCAGAAGGCGGTGATCAAGGTCTCCGCCTACGACTTTTCGATCTACGGCGGCCTCACCGCCAAGCTGGTGCGCATCTCGGCCGACACCATCCGGGACGAGGAAGGCGAGAGCTTCTATCACGTCTACCTGCGCACTGAGGAGAACGCGCTGCACCACCGCGGCGAGACGCTGCCGATCATCCCCGGCATGACGGTGACGGCGGAAATCCTGACCGGCGAAAAGTCGGTGCTGGACTACATCCTGAAGCCGATCCTCAAGGCCAAGGACTCGGCCCTGCGCGAGCGCTGAGGCGCCGCCCTCCCGTTAACCACCTGCCGCCCCGGAATCTGCGGTTTTCCGCCGATTCCAGCGGTCCCTTTGCGGACCGCGTAAACCACCTTTGGCAAAGCTCCATTAAGCCAAAACGGCGATCCTCCTAGGACGCGCGGGATGCGGTTCAAAAGCCGTATTCCCGCCCCGCAACCAGGAGCCTTTTCTTGGATCGCCGAGCCTTTCTGCGCCACGGAGCCGCCATCGCGGGGGCCGCTGCCAGCGGCCTGCTGCTGCCGGCTGCCTGGACCGGAGAGGCGGTCGCGCAGACCCTGCAGGACTTCATGAAGTCCAACGACAACCCGGGCGGCGGCCTGTTCGGCTCGACCGAGATCTCCTCGGCCAACCTGACCGCGCTGCCGCAGTGGGCACGCGTGCTGTCCAAGATGAAGACCGAGCGCAAGCTGTTCCGCGCCTGCCTCGACAACCCGGCCGCCTGCTCGACCGCCGGCCTCAAGTCCTGGCGCGAGGTCTCCACCGCCGCCCGCGGCAAGCCGCAGCTGGAGCAGCTGAAAACCGTCAACGGCTACTTTAACCGCTGGCCCTACAAGATCGACCGCGAGCTCTACGGCGTCAGCGAGTTCTGGGCGACCCCGCAGGAATTCATGAAGCGCTCTGGCGACTGCGAAGACTACTCGATCGCCAAGTTCTTCGCCCTGCGCGACCTCGGCTACGACAACGAGCAGCTGCGCATCGTCATCCTCATGGACCGTATCCGGCGCATCGGCCATGCTGTGCTGGCCGTCTACGGGCTAGGCGACATCCTGATCCTCGACAGCCTGACGGACCTGGTGTTCTCCCATAAGAAATATAAGCACTACGTGCCGCAGTATTCGATGAACGAGACGACCCGTTGGGCGCACTTCTACGACAAGAACCGCACCGCATCATTGTAAACTATCGTTAATGCGTACTATGGGATAACAGCGAGATGACGACGCAAAGCGATCAGCACGGCGCGCTGCTGGATTTTTCCACGCCGCGCAGCCGGCCCGAGCCGGGCCAGCGCGGGCGCCTGCTCGCCTGGGGCGCCGCGGTCCTGGCCGTCATCGCTATTGCCGCGGTGCTGGTCCCGACGCTGACCATCGGCGCCAAGAAGAGCCAGCTCGGCGAGCAGATCGCCGAGCGTCTGCAGATCACCGCCACCGGACAGGCCGGCGTGATCTCGACCTGGCTGCAAGGCACCCGCCGGCTCGCCGAGCCGGTGGTCGAGAGCGAACTGCTGCGCCTGTTCTCATCGGAGATGGACCTGGCCGGCGGCGACATGTCGAAGATGGTGGCCCCGCCGAGCGAGGACCAGGCCGGCCTCGGCGTGCCGCTGGTCGAGCAGGTCCCCTTCATCGAACGCATCATCAGCGACTTCGCCGGCAATGCCGACTTCCTGGCCGCCTATCTGGTCGGCCGCAACGGCGACGCCTTCGTCACCTCCAGCGGCGCCATGCCCTTCTCCGTCCAGCAGCGGCATCTGGCGCTCGACAGCATCGAGCGCGGCCAGACCGCCTACGGCGCGGCGCGCAGCGTCCCCGCCGGCCTGGTGATGGACCTGGCGGCGCCGATCTACGCGGCGCAGGTGGAACCGGGCCGCGGCAAGCCGGTCGCCACCCTGGTGCTGGTGGTGCCGCTGACCGGCGCGCTTTCGGAATTCCTCGCCGGCGATCCGCTCGCCAGCCCGGGCACGCACCGCATCCTGCTGCAGCTTTCCAACGACCAATTGCAGCGCATCGAGCCAGGCGCCGCCAACAGCGTCGCACCGGTGCGCATCGACGGCTTCGACCTCGCCGCCGGCGAGATTCCTTTTGGCCGCCGCGCCTCCCTGGCCGGAGCCGGTACCGTGTACTCGGCCGGCGCCATGGTCTCCGGCCCGACCTGGTGGGTGCTGGAAGAGATCGAGGCGGCGGTCGCCGAGCGGCCGCTGGCGACCTACACCACCGCGGCGGTCATCGTCGCCGTGCTGGTCGTCATTGCCATGGCCGTCGCCTTCGGTGCCTTCTGGTGGCGTCTCGCCAGCCTGCACGACCGCGCTCTGGCCGAGCAATACCGCACGCTGGCCAATCGCATCCAAGGCCAGAAGCAGCTGTTGGACAGCATCAACGGCACGATCCAGGAATACATCGGCCTGAAGACGCCGGACGGCACCTACCGCTACGTCAACCCGGCTTTCGCCGAGGCGGTCTCGCGCAGTCCCGAATCGATGGTCGGCCTCGACGACGCGGCGATCTTCGGCCAGGGCACGGCCAAGCGGATGGCGCTCACCGACCGCCGCGTCCTGAGCAGCCGCGAGGCGGTGACCGCCGACGAAGAGGTCTATCTCGACGGGGTGCGGCGCTACCTCCAGATTTCCAAGGTGCCATTCCTGGATGCCGCCGGCGCACCGGGCGGCATCGTCTCCGTCACCCGCGATATCACCGAGCTGGTCGAGCAGCGCCACAAAAAGGAGCGCGCCATCCAGCAGATGGTGATCGCCCTGGTGCGCGCCATCGAGCTGCGCGATCCTTACCTGGGCGGGCATTCGCGGCGGGTGGCGGAGTTCGCCGTCGCCGTCGGCAGGCAAATGGACTGCAGCGACGAGGAGCTGGCGACGCTAGAGCTGGCGGCCAACCTCTCGCAGATCGGCAAGCTGGCCATCCGCAAGGAGCTCCTGACCAAGCCGGCGCGCCTGACGACCGAAGAGATCAAGGAGATGGAAAGCCACGTGGACCACGCGGTCGACCTGCTGCAGGGCATCGACTTCGAGCTGCCGGTCGTCGAGACCATCGCCCAGATGCATGAGCGGCTGGATGGTGAAGGCTATCCCCACGGCCTGAAGGGCGACCAGATCCGCTTGACCGGACGGATTCTCGGTGCCTGCGACGTGTTCTGCGCGCGCCTGGAGCCGCGCTCCTACCGCGCCGGGCTTGCGCCTGACGCGGTCCTCGATATTCTCGCGGAAAACATGACGCGCTACGATCCAAGAGTGATCGAGGCGCTGAAACAGGTGGTGGCGACGGTCCCGGGTGAAAAAATTATCGCCAGTATTGCGACGGCCTGAGGCCGCGCCGCAGGCCGGACGCGGAATCCTCGCCTGCCGCCTGGCGCGCGGGGCCGCGCGGCTGTCGTTGGTGCTCGCCGTCCTCGCCGCCACCGTCCTCTTCCCGCCGCCATCCGCCGCACAACTGCTGCAGCCCGAGCGCCGCGTCGAAGTGAACGCGATGGAGTACCCCTGGAGTGCCATCGGACGGGTGAACGCCGGCGGCCGGGGCCACTGCACGGGGTTTCTGATCGGCGAGCGTCATGTCTTGACGGCGGCGCATTGCCTCTACGACCCAGTGGTCGGGCGCTGGCGCGGCGCCATCGAGCTGCATTTCATCGCCGGCTATCAGCGCGACCGCTACATCCTGCATTCCAAGATCGCCAGCTACAGCCGGCCCGAGACCTACGTCTACAACCCGAAACCGGATCCGAAGGCGGCGTCGAACGACTGGGCGATCCTGACGCTGGCCGAGCCGCTGGGCCGCCAGGCGGGCTGGCTTGGGATCAAGGCGCTGGACAGCCTGATGCAATCGCGCGTCAAGGCCGGTGATGCCCTCCTGCTGCAGGCCGGCTATCGCCGCGACCGCGCGCATGTGATGACCGCAGGCTGGGCCTGCGCCCTTGCCGGGGTCATCCAGGGCGGCCGGCTGCTGCTGCACGACTGCGACGTGATCCAAGGCGACTCGGGATCGCCCCTGCTGCTCTACGCCGACGGGGAGTTCTTCGCCATCGGATTGCACACCATCGACTTGGTGCTGAAGGAAAAGCAGCACCTGGGCGGCGTGCTGTCGCTCAGCCTGTTCCATCCCAACGGCGGGCGCGCGGACGCCGTGCGGGCGCTGGCCGCCACGTCGGTGCGGTGGGCAGCCGGCCAGCTGCCTGGAGCCGGCAGCGCGGCGGCGCGGGTGCCACTCACCACCATCGACAACCTGCTGGCCAAACTCGGCTACCTGCAGCTGACCGCCGGCGGCCCCTCGGGGGACGCCCGCAGCGCGGCGCTCAGCCGCTTCCAGGACGAGAACGGACTGGCCAGGAGCGGCAAGCCCTCCATCGCGGTCATGGGGCACCTGCTGCATGCCTCGACGCCGTGACACCCTGCGCTTCGGGGCCTTCGTGCAAACCCGCAGGCAACCTGGATTATCGACGCCATTCCTGATATCCAGAGCGCTGAATTTTGCGACCCACTGCCCGGCGGCAGGGCCTATTTGATTGCGGCGCGCCTCGGCACCTTTTTGCGCCAACACCCTTGCAAGAGATCGACAGAAGGAAAGCGTTTCATGACGGAGATTTTCGCGGACGGGACCGGCTCCATCATCGTGTCCAACGGCGTCGTGCGCATCGAACTGGTCCAGCTGCGCCGCAAGGACGGCAAGGCGGAGTTGAGCTCGCAGAGCACCGGCACCCTGCTGATGCCGGTCGGCTCGCTGAAGAACCTCACCCTGCAGCTCGCCAAGGCCCTGGAGCAACTGCAGGAGCGCCAGTCGGAGAAGGACCGCCTGGAGAGCGAGGGCAAAAAGGGCGACGAGTTGGACGAAGCGCTCTCCAACCTGTGACGACAGCATTCACGCCTCTCATGCCGGAGAGCTTCTCCTTCACCACCACGCGATCGTCACCCTCGGGCTTGACCCGAAGGCTCCTTTCGCCGCGGCACCGAGCCTTGCTGGAGCGTTCGGGGACCGCCGCGGATATGGATTGCCGGGTCAAGCCCGGCGATGACGGTCGGAGAAGGACTCCCCGCTCCCTCCCTGCCCAGCAGCACTCCGCGGGTCTCCACTCATGAAATACCTTTTCGTGCACCAGAACATGCCGGGGCAGTACAAGCACATCTGCCAGCGCCTGGCCGCGGACACGGACAACACCGTCGTCTTCATCACCAAGCGCGAAGGGTTGGAGCTGCCCAACATCAAGAAGGTGCTCTACAAGCCGCATCGCGAGCCGTCGGAATCGACCCACCGCTACATCCGCGACGCTGAACGCGGCATCCTCCACGCGCAGGAGGTGGCGCGGAAGGCTCTGGCGCTGAAGGCCGAGGGGTTCGTGCCCGACGTCATTGTCGGCCACCCCGGCTGGGGCGAGACGCTGTACCTGAAGGACGTCTATCCCGACACGCCGCTGCTGGGATTCTTCGAGTTTTACTACCACTCCGTCGGCTCCGACGTCGGCTTCGACCCGGAGAGCCCGGTGACGCTGGACACCCACTGCCGCATCCGCACCAAGAACATCATCCAGTTCATGGGCCTTGAGTCGGCCGACGCCGGCATGGCGCCGACCTACTGGCAGTTCCAGCAGTACCCGGCGGAATTTCAGTACAAGATCTCCGTCATCCATGACGGTATCGACACCTCGGTCTGCACGCCCGACGGCGGTGCCTTCCTCGAGATCCGCAACACCGACGGCGCCACCACGAAGCTGAGCCAGGGCGAGGAAATCGTCACCTTCGTGGTGCGCAACCTGGAGCCCTACCGCGGCTTCCCGCAGTTCATGCGCGCCGCCGAGCTGATCCTCAAGCGGCGGCCCAAGGCCAAGATCATCATCGTCGGCGGCGACGAGGTGAGCTATGGCCGCGCCCTGCCCGACGGACAGACCTACCGCAAGCAGATGCTGGAACAGGTCGACCTCGACATGAGCCGCGTCTTCTTCATCGGACGCGTGCCCTACGCGACCTACCTGAAGGTCATCCAGGTCTCAGGCGTGCACGTCTACCTGACCTACCCCTTCGTGCTGTCCTGGTCGATGCTGGAGGCGATGTCGTCGGAGTGTCTCCTCGTCGCCTCCGCCACGCAGCCGGTGACCGAGGTCATCAAGGACGGCGTCAACGGCCTGCTGGTCGACTTCTTCGATCACGAAGCCGTCGCCGGGCGGGTCGACGAGGTCCTGGACCACAAGGACCGCATGGCGGCGATCCGCAAGAAGGCTCGCCAGACCATCGTGCAGAACTATGCGCTGGAAGACTGCCTCACCGCGCAACTGAAGCTGATTGGCCAGCTGGTGGGGGGCAAGCGCCCGGTGCCCGGCGGCACGCCCGGCCGGCCGAACTACCGGTCGCTCAAGGGCGCGACCGTCGCGAAGGCGGCGCCGGCCAATAAGACCGCGAAAAAGACCGGCAAGGCCGCGGCGAAGAAGAAGACGGTGAAGGGGCGTGGCGGCAAGAAGCCTGCCCGGGCGCGCGGCTAGGCCCGTAGCGGGAAGCGGCAAGCCTTGCGCGGGCTCTTCACCATGAGGGTCACGATCAACCCTTGCCTCATCCCGAGAAGGACCGAAGGTCCGTCTCGAAGGACGGGGCTAAGGGCAGCGTCCTAGTCAGCGGAAAGCACAGCGCATGGCCCATATTCTCGTCGGCTACGAACTGGGCGGCGGCCACGGCCACGTCCACCGCCTCATGCCCATCGTGCGCGCCCTGGAGGCGCGCGGCCATCGGGTCACCTTCTTCCTGCGCAACATCCAGGAGAACGCGGTGCTGCTGGCGCGCGAGCACCGCGCCATCCTGCCGGTGCCCGACCTCGTCGCGCGCATCCCCGGCGCGCCCAACCCGGCGCCGCTGGCCGACTACGCCGACATCATGTGCGCCTCCGGCTTTTTCCGCCGCCAGACGCTGCATGCCGGCTTGCTGGCCTGGCGCACCCTGCTGACCCAGGCCAAGGCCGACTTGGTGGTCGCCGACCACAGCCCGATCCTGCTGCTCGCCTGCTTCGGGCGCATTCCGGTGGTGCAGGTCGCCGACGGCTTCACCATGCCGCCGGCGCAGGGCGCGCGCTTCCCGATCTTCCGCAAGACGCGCACCAAGCCGCTGGTCCAGCCCGGCCATGTGCTGCGCGTCATGCAGGACGTCCAGAAGGCGCACGGCCTGCCGGTCCCCAAGACGGTGACCGAGCCCTTCCGCACCGCCGGGCGCATGGTCTGCACCCTGCCCGAGCTCGACCCCTATGGCGCGTTGCGCCAGGACCCGGTGGTCGGCCCGGTCGAGGGCCTGCAGCAGCCGATGCCGCTGCCCAAGGCACCACATTTCTTCGCCTACGTCAGCCTGGAGCACAAGAAGACGCGCGCCTTCCTGCAGGGCCTGAAGGCGAGCGGCCTCAGCGGCGAGGTCTTCTCGCGCGGCATGACCGACGACATCGCCAAGGAAATCGCGCGGCCCGGCCTCACGGTCCACCGCGAACCGCAGCCGATGGCCGAGCTGCTGGAACGCTCGACGGTCATCCTGCACCACGGCGGCAACGGCACCTGCTGCGCGGCCTTGAGCGCCGGGCGCCCGCAGATCCTGCTGCCGACCCACATGGAGGCGCGTCTTTCCGCCGACACCCTCGTCGCCCAGGGTGTCGGCCACCTGCTGGGCGCCAAGGAGACCAGCGAGACCGGCCTGCCGCCCGTGCTGGACGCGGTGGCCGGTGATGCGGAAATGGCCGCCCGTGCCGTCACCCTGTCGCAGGCGATCGCCGCGCGCGGTCCACTCAAAAGCGTCGAGACGATCGTCGAGACCTGCCTCGCGATCCTGGACGGCCGCAGAGCGGCCCATTAGCAGCGGCACGCCTTCCCGCGCAAAAGAAAAAGGGCCCGGCGGTTTCCCGCCGGGCCCGGGTAGGGGTTATGAACGCCGTGGCGTCTTAGTCGACCACGATGTTGTTGTTGGTGGTGAGGTCGCTCGCCAGCACGTCGTTCAGCGTCACCGCCAGGGACGAGGTGCCCGCCCCCGCCGTACCGTCGAGATCCACCATGACGTCCACGTTGGCACCGTTCTGGACCAGCGTCACGTAGCCGTCGGCAATCGCTCCGGCCAGGTCGCTGCCGGTGAAGTCGCCCTCGTCCAGCAGGCTGGAGATATCCAGGATATCGCCGCCCGAGAGGAGGTCGCCGGCGTCGAAACCGTTCACGGTATCCCCGATCTCACCCGAGTTGAGGATCATGACCGTGTCGGTCTCGCCATCGGCCGCGAGGTTGATGAGGTCGGCATCGTCACCGCCGATGATGAGGTCTTCGCCGGTGCCGTCGAAGATGGTGTCGGCACCGCCCTCGCCGTCGATCGTGTCGTTGCCCTCGTCACCATGCAGCAGGTCGCTGCTGCCGCCGGCTTCGATCCGGTCGTTGCCGAGGCCGCCGTAGACCGTGTCCGCACCGCTGTTGTCACCGGCGTCGATGGTGTCGTCGCCGCCCTCGCCGTAGATCAGGTCATTGCCGTTGCCACCGAGGATGCTGTCGCCACCGATGAGCTCGTCGCCGCCATAGATGGTGTCGGCACCGTTCTGGCCGTTGATGGTGTTCCCGAACTCGTTGCCAATCAGGAGGTTGTCACCAGCGTTGCCGGTCAGGGAGGCGTTACCGGCGAACTCCAGCAGCTCCGCATTTTCGATGCCGGCGTAGTTGTTCAGGTTGATGCTGAACGACCCGACGATGGTGTCGTTGCCGTCAGAGTCGATAATGCTGTCCAGCGGGTCGGCAATGTAGAGGTCGTCGCCATCGCCACCGATCAGCAGGTCGATGCCGTCGCCGCCGTCCAGGGTGTCATCGCCATCTCCACCTTCGAGACGGTCACTGTCGCCGCCACCGAGCAGCAGGTCGCCGTCGGCACCGCCGTAGAGGGTGTCGGAGTTCGCGCCACCCGACAGGGTGTCGGCACCAGCACCGCCATACAGCAGGTCGTTGTCCGTGCCGCCGTCGACGGAGTCGTTGCCGCCACCAGCGTAGATAGTGTCGCTGCCTTCGTTGCCGAACAGGAGGTCGTCGTCACCCGTTGACGGATCGGCGTCGGTCGGATCGTCACCGTAGATGAGGTCCGCACCGTTGCCGCCGTGGATCGTGTCACGATGGCCAGCACCGCCCTCGCCGCCGTAGACCACGTCGGCACCGTCACCAGCGAAGACGAAGTCGCTGCCCAGGCCGGCGTCGATGGTGTCGTCGCCCCCGGTGCCGACGATCCCCTGGCCATCCGTCTCCGGATTGGCCGGGTAGGTCAGTGCGTCACCCACCAGGATGACGTTCTCGACGTTGGAGAGATCACCGTTGTAGCCCGCCACGGAAATGTAGACCGTGTCGTTATTGCCTTCGCCGGCCAGCTCGGTCACCACATCGTCAAGAGAGTCGATGTAGTAGACGTCGTCGCCGTCGCCGCCGGCCATGGTGTCCGTACCGGTGCCGCCGTCCAAGGTATCGTTGCCGGCACCGCCGATCAGGCTGTCGTTGTCGGCACCGCCCAGCAGCGAGTCGTTGCCATCACCGCCATCAAGGGTGTCGGCGCCCTCGCCACCGTCGAGGGTGTCGTTGCCGCCAAAGCCCTCGATGCTGTCGTTGCCGCCGCGTCCCTCGATGGAGTTGGCACCCGAGTTGCCCTGCAGGTGGTTGGCGTCATCGTTGCCGATGACGTTGCCCGGCCCGTCGCCCAGAAGAGTGGCGTTCTCAACATTATCGAAGTCGTTGAGATTGACACTGACGGTCGAGACCACCGTGTCGAAGCCGGCGCCGCCGTCGACGAAGTCGCCGAAGTCATCGACGTAGAAGACGTCGTCGCCGTCGCCGCCGTACATGAAGTCGGACCCGTCGCCACCGTAGAGGGTGTCGTTGCCGCCACCGCCGTACAGGGTGTCGTTGCCGCTGTCGCCGTACAGCACGTCGTCGTCGAACCCTGTGTCAGCGGAGTTGTCGCCGTAGATCAGGTCGTCGTCGCTGCCGCCGTAAAGGGTGTCCGAAGAGCCCTCGCCGCCGATCAGGGTGTCGGCACCGCCGCCACCGTGAACCACGTCGTTGCCCTCGCCGCCGTCGATGAAGTCGTTGTCTTCCTCGCCGTACAGGCGGTCGTCGCCGGCGTCGCCGTAGATCTCGTCGCGACCCTGGCCGCCGTAGACCGTGTCGTTGCCGGCATCGCCGTAGAGATCGTCGTCCTCGTCGCCGCCGTCGATGTAGTCGTCGTCATCGCCACCGTAGATGGTGTCGAGGCCAACGCCGCCGAAGAGGCTGTCGTTGCCGGCATCGCCATAGATGAGGTCGTCGCCGGCGCCGCCGTAGACGAGGTCGTTGCCGATGCCGCCACGGATGACGTCATCACCGCCGATGCTCTCGTCGATGTCGGAAGAGTCGCCGTAGATGGTGTCGTTGCCGGCTCCGCCGTAGATGGTGTCGTTGCCAGCGAATTGGGTCAGCACCGCGGTGCCGCCGTCGAGCGCCAGCACGTCGCCGGAGATCAGGTCGTTGCCCTCACCGCCGTCGATCGAGTCGTGGCCAGCGATATTGGCCGTCGCCGTGCCGCCGACAGACAGGGCGTCACCCGCGATGGTGTCGTTGCCGCCACCGCCGAAGATGGTGTCCGCACCGCTGTTCGGCACGCCGGCCACGGCCTGGTTGGTGACGGTGGCGTTGCCGCCGTCGCTCGCCAGGGCGTCGCCCGAGATCAGGTCGGCACCGTTGCCACTGGTGATGTGGTCGTTGCCAACCAGCGCACCGATGACGCCGAGCCCGAGGGTATTGGTCACCGTCGCGTTGCCGTTGCGGCCCGACGCCAGCGCATCACCCGCGATCACCTGGCCGTGGCTGCCGGCAACGATGGTGTCGTTGCCTGCCTTGCCACCGTTGCCGTTGACGATGTTCAGCACGGTCGCCGTGCCGTTCTCACCGGCCGCCAGGGCATCGCCCGCGATGTAGGACTTGCCGTACAGCCAGGAGCTGTCGCCCGCGGTGATCTTGTCGTTGCCGGCCGAAGCTCCGTCGGCACCGCCCGGGAGGAAGGTGTCGAAGCCCGCGAAGTTGGTGGCCTCCGCCGTGGCGCCGTAGCCGAAGGCTGCGGCGTCGCCGGCAATCTCGTGATTGCCGTAGCCGGCAGCGATGGTGTCGTCACCGGCCTGGGCCTTACCGTTCCCCTCGGAGACGGCGCGGTTGGTCGCCGTCGCCTTGGCGAAATCACCCAGCGTCAGGGCGTCGCCGGCGACCTTGTTCGAACCGTCGCCGGCCTCGATCACGTCGCTGCCGGCGCTGGCCGTGCCGCTGGCATGGAGGGCCAACGTCGCGGTGTTGGCCGCCGTGGCATGGCTGCCGCCATGGCCGGTCATGGCATCGCCGGAGATGGTGTCGTTGCCGGAGTTGCCATAGATCGTGTCGCCGCCGGCCGAGGCCTTGCCACCGCCGCTGGCGGCCGCCGTGTTCTCGGCCAGGGCCGTACCGTTGGCGCCCGTCGCCAGGGCGTCGCCGGCCACCTTGTCACCGCTCGCGCTGGCATGGATGGTGTCGTCGCCAGCCTGCACCGTGGCGCTGGCCGAAGCCGTCGCGGTATTCTTCTGGGTGGCGTCACTGTCATCGCCAGCCGCCAGAGCACCGCCCGAGATCTCGTCGAAACCAAATCCGCCGACGATGAGATCGTTACCGACCTTCACCGTCGAGCTGCCCTCGCCGATCCCGGTGTTGGTGCCCGTCGCGTCGCTGTTGGAGCCCGTGGTCAGGGCCTCACCCGCGATCTGGCCCCTGTCCAGAACATCCAGGAACGCACCGGCGTCGATGGTGTCGTTGCCGACGGCGACCACACCTTCGGCATAGCCGGTCCCCTTGTTCGTCGCCTTGGCCGAGCTGTCGTCACCGGTGGCCAGGGCATCACCCGCCAGCTTGTCGCTGCCGTAGCCGCCGGTGATCGAGTCGCTGCCGACCGTCACGTAGCCGGAGCTGTTGGCCGTGCCGGTATTGAAGACCTCGGCCGTACCGTGGTCGCCCGTCGCCAGAGCGTCGCCGGAGATCACGTCGGCACCGCTGGCGCCGTCGATCACGTCGTTGCCGACGATGACGGTGCTGGAATTGTTGGCCGTGCCGGTGTTCGTGGCCGTCGCCGTGCCGTAATCGCCGCTGGCCAAAGCCTCGCCGGCAATCTTGCTTCCGGTCCCGTCAAAGAGACCGCCACCATCGATGGTGTCGCTGCCGACCTTCACCTCGCCGGTGCCGTACCCGGTGCCGGTGTTGGTGGCTGTCGCCGAGCTGTTGTAACCGGTGGCCAGAGCCTCGCCGGCCAGCAGGTCGCTGTGGTCGCCGCCCTTGATCTTGTCGTTGTCGACGAAGGCCTGGGCCGGGCTGTTGGCGGTGCCGGTGTTGGTAACCGTCGCCGTCGAGTTGTCGCCCGTGGCGAGCGAGCCGCCGGAGATGGCGTCGCCGGACCCGTTGCCCTCGAGGGTGTCGTTGCCGACCTCCACGTGGCTGGTCCCGTTGGCGGTGCCGTCGTTGGTGGTGATCGCCTGGCCGTATTCGCCCAGCGCCAGCGCCTCACCGGCGATGAAGTCGACACCCGACCCACCGACGATGCTGTCGCTGCCGACCTTCACGAAGGCGTCGTCGTAGCCGATGCCGTCGTTGTCGGCCAGGGCCGAGACGTTGGTGGCCGCGCCCGAGGCATTGCCCGCCATCGCCTCACCGGCCAGGTAACCGTAGCCGCTGCCGCCGTAGATGGTGTCGTTGCCGACCTTCACCGAGGCGCCATTGGAGCCGGTGCCCGTGTTGTCGGCATCGGCCGTCGAGCCGTTGCCCAAAGCCAGCGCTTCACCGGCGGCGTAGTCCTCGTTGGAGCCCACCGAGATCCAGTCGTTGCCGACCGACACGGTGCTGCGACCGCTGCCGACGCCGTCGTTGTCGGCCCAGGCGGTGGTGTTGGCACCCATGGTCAGGGCATCGCCCGCCACGATGTCCACCGTGCCGCCCTGGTCGCTGTCGGACGTGGTGATCGAGTCGTTGCCGACGGAGGCCTCGTTGGTGAACTGGTCGCCGGAGCCCTCGCCGAAGTTGGTCGCCGTGGCGTTGCCACCGGCCACGTCGGTGCTGGCGGCATCGCCGGCGATGACGTTGTTGTCGCCGTCGGCGCGGATCGTGTCGTTGCCCGCGAAGGCGTCGCTCTGGGAGTTGCCGCCCGCCTTGGCGCTGTTGTTGGCGTTCGCCACGCCGCCGGCACCCGTCGCCAGGGCGTCACCGGCGATGATGTCGTCGCCGTCGCCGCTGTCGATGTCGGACTCGATGGAGTCGTTGCCCGCGAAGGCATCCCAGGTGCCGTCCAGCGCCTCGGCCGTGTTGTTGGCCGTGGCGATGGCCGCCACGCCCGCGGCCAGTGCGTCGCCCGCGATGCGGTCCTTGCCCTCGTCGCCGGTCGCCTGGATCCAGTCGTTGCCGGCACCGGACTCGTCGGTGTTGCTGGCATCCGCCTTGGCCAGGTTGTTGGCCGTGGCATTGCCGCCGTCGGCGCTGAAGGAGCCCGCGTCGCCGGCCACCCAGTCCTCGCCGCTGCCGACTTCGATCTTGTCGTCGCCGGCCGTGCCGCCGTACTCGGAGGTGTTATTGGCCACCGCACCGGCGT
The DNA here is from genome assembly GCF_037652055.1 of Pelagibius sp. 7325. Lineage (NCBI taxonomy): Bacteria > Pseudomonadati > Pseudomonadota > Alphaproteobacteria > Rhodospirillales > Rhodovibrionaceae > Pelagibius > Pelagibius sp. 7325. The sequence goes on along the minus strand of NZ_JBBKAH010000014.1, from coordinate 119,861 downwards.
TCGTTCCGAACGCCGCCGCGTCGCCGGCCACCGAGTCGTTGCCGCCGCCAGATTCGATCCGGTCGTTGCCGGCCTCGGCCTCGCCGCCCGTGGTCTTGTTGTCGGCCTCGGCAAGGGCGTCGGCCCCCATGGCCAGGGCGTCGCCGCCGACCTTGTCGTGACCGTCCTGCATGGTGATGTAGTCGGTGCCCGCGTCGGAGGAGTCGCCGTTGGCCGTGTTGTTGGCGTAGGCCTTCGCGTTGCTGCCGGCCACCTCGAGGGCGTCGCCAGCCACCACATTGTCGCCACTGCCGGCGTCAATATCGTCAGCACCCGCATCGCCGCCGGAGCTGGCGTCGTTGTTGGCGATCGCCGTTCCGCCGGTGACGACCACCGAGCCGGAGTCGCCCGATACCGTGTCGGCGCCGCCGCCGGCAACGATCGAGTCGTTGCCCGCGCTACCGTAGTTCAGCGCCTCGTTGGTGGTGGTGGCCGTGCCAGCCGGACCCTTCACCAGCGCACCGCCGGCAATGATGTCCGCGCCCCAACCGGCCTGGATGGTATCGTTGCCGGCCGTGGCATTCTCACCGTCCGCCTTGTTGTTGGCGGTCGCGGTGCCCGTGCCGCTGCCGATCACGGCCGCGGCGTCACCGGCCAGGACATCCGACCGGCCGTCGTCGTCGGCATCGATCTTGTCGTTGCCGGCCCCGGCCGTGCCGTAGGTCCCAGCCGTCGCCTGGTTGTCCGACTTGGCCGTGCCGTTGGCGCCGAGCGCCAGGGCGTCGCCGGCCACCGTGTCGTAGCCGTCGCCCGCCTCGATGGTGTCGTTGCCGGCCAGGGCCGTGCCCTTGTACGCGGTCGCCTTGTTGTCGGTGTCCGCGGTGGCACCGGCACCCTTGGTCAGGGAGCCGCCGGAGATCAGATCGTTGCCGTCGGCCGCCTTGATCAGGTCGCTGCCGGCCTCGGCCGTGCCGTAGTTGTAGCCGGTATCCGCCGTGTTGTTGGCATAAGCGTTGCCGCCCTGGTGGCTGGTGCTGGCCGCGTCGCCGGCCAGGATGTCGGCTGCGCCGCCCTGGGAGGCATTGATGGTGTCGTTACCGGCACGGGCGTGGCTGTCGTACCACTTGCCGCCCCACTGGTCCTCGTCCTCGACGACCTGCGCGGTGTTGTTGGCGACCGCCTTGCCGTCCTTGCCCGTGGCCAGGGCGTCACCGGAGATGGTGTCGTTGCCATAGCCGGCATGGATGGTGTCGTCGCCCGCGACGGCCTTGCCGCCGAACCAGGCCTTGGCAAGGTTCGTCACCTTGGCCCAGGCACCCTCACCCGCGGCCAGGGAGCCGCCGGCGATCTCGTCGCCGCCGTCGCCGGCCTTGATGGTGTCGTTGCCGGCCTCGGCATGGCCCTCGTACCAGTTCTCACCGGCCAGTGCCGTGTTCTCCGTGGTCGCGTCGCCGCCCTTGTCGTCGACACTGGCCGCGTCGCCGGCGATCTGGTCGCCGGTGTTGCCGCCGGTGGCCGTGATCTTGTCGTTGCCGGCCTTGGCGACGGAGTAGTTCTGATTGGTGTTGCCCTGGTCCTCGTCCGCGACGGCCTTGTTCTTGGCCTCCGCGGTGCCGCCCTCATTGGTCGCCAGGGCATCGCCGGCCACATCGTCGTGGTTGCCGCCGACATCGATGATGTCGTTACCCGCCAGCGCGGTGGCGCGGACGGCCGAAGCCGACGCCTGGTTGGAGGACTGCGCCTTGCCGTACTTGCCGGTGGCGACCGCATCGCCGCCGACGTCGTCGTTGCCGGCGTCGGAGTTGATCACGTCGTTGCCGGCCTCGGCCCAGGGCTCGTAGCCGCCCATGGCCTGCGCGATGTTGTCGGAGTTCGCGGTGCCGTTGTCACCGGTCGCCAGCGCATCGCCCGCGACGATGTCGTTGCCGCCGCCGGACTTAATGGTGTCGTTGCCGGCGAAGGTGTCGACGTAGTCGCCCGTGTTGGCCAGGGCCTTGTTCTCGGTCCAGGCCGTTGCGCCGTTGCCTTCTGCCAGCGAGCCGCCCGAGACGGTATCGTAGCCGTTGCCGGTCTCGATATCGTCGTTGCCGGCCCCGGTGTTCGGGCTGACGTTGGACTCGGCCAGGTTCTTCACCGTCGAGTTGCCGCTGTTGGCGCCCATGGAGGCGGCATCACCGGCGACCACGTTGTGGCCGTCGCCCGCGCGGATCTTGTCGCTGCCGGCCTGGTGGCCGTCCTGACTGGCGTACTTGGAGGTGTTGGAGACCGAACTGGTCGCACCGGCACCAAAGGCCAGGGCGTCACCGGAGATGGTGTCGTTGCCCGCCCCGCCGTACATGTCGGCGTAGATGGTGTCGTTGCCGGCCTTGCCGCCCGTCTCGGCGGAGTTCACCACCGTGGCGTTGCTGGCGCCCGTGCCGTAAGCCAGGGAGTCGCCGGCCACCACGTCGTGGCCGAAATAGGTCTCGATCCGGTCGTTGCCGGCTGAGCCGTTGGCGGTCGCCGTGTTGGTGGTGGTCGCATCCGCCGCGCCACCGGAGAACTCGCCGGCATCGCCAGCGACCTTGTTGTTGCCGCTGCCGGCGTTGATCGAGTCATCGCCGGCCTGGCTGCCCCAGCCGCCGGCCGTGTTGGTCGCCGTGGCCGTCGAGCCGATGCCGGTCTCGATGGTCAGGGCGTCACCCGACACGCTGTCGTCGCCGCCGGAGGTATTGATGGCGTCGACACCCGCGGAGCCGCCGCCGGTGGCCGCGTTGTTGGCCTGGGCGGAGACACCCGCGCCATAGGCCAGGGCGTCACCGGCCACGGTATCCTTGCCCGACCAGGTGGAGATGTCGTCGTTGCCGGCCTCGGCACCGCTGTGGGCCGTGTTGGTGGCCCGCGCGGTGGCCAGACCGTTGGCGGACTTCGCCAGGGCATCGCCGGCGATCAGGTTGTCGCCGTCGAAAGCCTCGATGTGGTCATTGCCCGCCTTGGAACCGGAGCCCGTGGCGTAGTTGTCGGTGTCGGCCGTCACGGCGTCTTCGCCGATGGCCAGGGAGCCACCGGAGATCGTGTCGTCGTCGCCACCACCGAAGATCGTGTCGTTGCCGGCCTCGGCGCCGCTGTAGGCCTTGTTGTTGGTGTAGGCCTCGGCGTCGTCGCCGGCCACCGCCATGGCATCGCCCGCCACGCGGTTCTCGCCGTACCAGGCCTCGATGGAGTCGTTGCCGGCGCTGCCGGAGCTGTAGTGCGCTTCGTTATTGGCCACCGCCTTGGCGTCGGCCGCGTAGCCGGTGCCCGTGGACACGGCCATCGCATCGCCGGCGATGTCGTCGCTGGCGGCGGGGCCCTCGGCGTCGGCGTAGATCGTGTCGTTACCGGCGGCGCCCTTCTCGGCGTAGTTCTCCTGCTTGGCGAAGGCCGCAGCGGTTGCCACCGCCATGGCACCGCCGGAGATGGTGTCCTCGCCCTTGCCGGTCTCGATCAGGTCGTTGCCGGCACCGTTGTCGCCGTCCTGGGTGGCGCGGTTCTTGCCATAGGCATCGGCGGTGTGGCCGATGGCCTGGGAGTCGCCGGCGATCAGGTTGTGGCCGTCACCGGCATAGATGGTGTCGTTGCCGGCACCATTGCCGCCGTCATAGCCCTCGGCCTTGTTCTCGGAGTCGGATTCCGCGTGCCACTTGGCGATGGCCTGGGCGTCGCCCGAGATCTTGTCGCTGTCGCGGCCGGTCTCGATGTAGTCGTTGCCCGCCCGGTTGCCGTAGTCCTTTTCGGCGTGGTTGTGCGACTTGGCCTTGGCGTTGCCCCAGGAGGAAATAGCCTGGGCGTCGCCCGCCACGACGTTCTCGCCCTTGTCGGCGTAGATCGTGTCGTTGCCGGCCTCGTTGTAGTCGTCGTCGTGCTTCTTGCCGCCGGCGTGGTTGTCCTGTTCGGCGTAGGCCCAATCACTGGCCACCGCCTGCGCGCCGCCGGAGATGGTGTCGGCGCCCCAGCCGGAGACGATCTTGTCGTTACCGGAGTCGTTGCCGTCGCCCCAGCCGGCGTCATTCTTGCCGTAAGCCTCGGCGTCGTCGTGCTTGGACACCGCCTGCGAGTCGCCGGCCACCAGGTTCTTGCCGCCGTCAACGAAGATGTCGTCGTTGCCGGCGTCATTGCCGTCGCCCTCGGTCACATTCTCGGAGTAGGACTTGGCGTCCTTCTTGGCGATCGCCTGTGCGTCGCCGGAGACCGTGTCGTCGCCGTACCAGGTCCGGATGGTGTCGTTGCCGGCCGCGTTGTTGGCCTTCTCGTCATCCTTGCCCTGAGCATGGTTGTGCGACTTGGCCGTCGCCCAGGAGTCGTTGCCCGTGCCGATGGCCTGGGCGTCGCCGGCGACCTTGTTGTCGCCCTGGTAGGCATCGATCCAGTCGTTGCCCGCCTTGTTGTCGTCGTCGTTATCCCACTCGCCGGCGTGGTTCTGCTGCTCGGCGAAGGCCGACTTGTGGCCGATCGCCTGGGAGCCGCCGGAGACGGTGTCGTCGGCGCTGCCGGCGTGGATGGTGTCGTTGCCGGCGCGGCTGCCGTCGCCCTTCTTGGCGTCATTCCAGCCCTTGGCGACCGCGTCGTCGCCCCACGAGAGGGCCTGGGCGTCACCAGCCACCTTGTTCTCGCCACCGCCGGCGACGATGTAGTCGTTGCCCGCGGAGGCTCCGCCGGTCGCCAGGTTGGTCGCGGTCGCTTCGGAATAGCCCGACGCGCGCGCCTGGCTGTCGCCGGAAATGGTGTCGTTGCCGTTGCCGGTCTCGAGGTCGTCGTCGCCCGCCTGGGCGCCGTCCTCGGCCGTGTTGTAGCTGTGCGCCTTGGCGGTGCCACCCGTGTTCACGGCCATGGCGTCACCGGCCACCCGGTTCTCGCCGCCGCCGGCACGGATCTTGTCGTTGCCCGCGTCGCCGCTGGCGTTCTTTGCCGTGTTGTGGGCGTCGGCATGCGCCTCGCCGCCGAACCAGCCCTGCGAACGGGCCATCGCGTCGCCGGCCACCTCGTCGTCGTCATCCGGCGAGCCGGCGTCCGAGTAGATGGTGTCGTTGCCCGCGTCGCCCTTGTCGGCGTAGTTCTCCTGCTTGGCATAGGCCGCGGCCGAAGCCACCGCCATGGCACCGCCGGAGATGGTGTCCTTGTCGTTGCCGGTCACGATGTGGTCGTTGCCGGCACCGTTGTCGGCGTCGTCGACGGCCACGTTCTTGCCGTAGGCGTTGGCGGTCTTGCCGATGGCCTGCGAGTCGCCGGCCACCAGGTTGTCGCCCTCGCCGGCATAGATCGAGTCGTTGCCGGCCTTGTTGTCCCGGTCGCCCTTGGCGGTATTGGTGGAGACGGACTCCGCGTGCCACTTGGCGATCGCCTGGGCATCGCCCGAGATCACGTCGTCGCCGTAGTGGTCGTACTCGTCGGTGACGATCTTGTCGTTGCCGGCGCTGTTGCCGTCGTCCTTGTCGGCCGTGTTGATCGATTTGGCCTTCGAGCTGCCCTCGCTGGAGATCGCCTGCGCGTCGCCCGCGATCACGTTGTCGCCCTTGGAGGCGTAGATCTCGTCGTCGCCGGCCTGGTTGTAGTCGTCGTCGTGCTTCTTGCCGCCGGCCTTGTTCTCCTGCTCGGCGTAGGCGTAGTCCTCGCCCACCGCCTGCGCGCCGCCGGAGATGGTGTCGTCGCCCCAACCGGAGGTGATGGTGTCGTTGCCGGCGTCATTGCCGTCGCCGTCATAGGCCTCGTTCTTGCCGTAGGCATAGGCGGACTCGTCCTTCGAGATGGCCTGGGAGTCGCCCGCCACCAGGTTGTCGCCGCCGTCGACGGAGAGCCAGTCGTTGCCGGCGTCGGAGTTGTAGCCGGTCGCCTTGTTGTCGGCGTCGGACTTGGCGTACTCCTCGGCGATCGCCTGGGCGTCGCCGGAGACCGTGTCGTCGCCGCCGTAGGTCACGACGGTGTCGTTGCCGGCCTGGCCGCCGTCTTCGGCGGTGTTGTTGGCATAGGCCTCGGCGTCGTCATGGTAGCTGATCGCCATGGCATCGCCGGCGACCTTGTTGTCGCCGCCTTCGGCGTAGATGACATCGTTGCCAGCGTCGCCGCTATTCTCATCGGCGTAGTTGTCGGCCTTGGCCTCCGCCTCGGAGTCCTCGCCGTAGCCCTTGGAGAGGGCCAGGGCGTCGCCCGCGACCACGTCGTGGTCATCCGGGGAACCCCAGTCGGAATAGATGGTGTCGTTGCCGGCGTCGCCCTTGTCGCCGATGTTCTCCTGCTTGGCATAGGCCTTGTTGTCGGCCACCGCCATGGCACCGCCGGAGATGGTGTCCTTGTCGTCGCCGGTCTTGATCAGGTCGTTGCCGGCGCCGTTGGCCGCGTCCTCGATGGCCTCGTTCCTGCCGTAGGCATTGGCGTCGCCGTGCGAGGAAATCGCCTGCGAGTCGCCCGCCACCAGGTTGTCGCCGTCGCCGGCATAGATGGTGTCGTTGCCGGCGGTGTTGTCGCCGTCGTGACCCTCTGCCTTATTGACGGCGTCCGACTCGGCGTACCACTTGCCGATCGCCTGGGCGTCGCCGGAGACCGTGTCGTCGCCCCAGCCGCTGGTGATCTTGTCGTTGCCTGCGTCGTTGCCCTCGTCCTTGTCGGCATGGTTGTGGGCATCGGCCTTCGCCGTGCCGAACCACGCGATCGCCTGCGCCTCGCCGGCTACCGCGTTGTTGCCGTCGCCCGCCTCGATGGAGTCGTTGCCGGCCTCATTGCGGTCGTCGTCGTGGCCACGCCCGCCGGCATGGTTCTCCTGCTTGGCCTCGGCGTAATGCCCGGCGACGGCCTGGGCGTCACCGGAGATGGTGTCGCTGCCCCAGCCTGCCTTGATGGTGTCGTTGCCGGCGTCGTTCTTGTCACCCGCGAAGGCGTCGTTCTTGCCAAACGCCTTGGCGATGCGCCCGGCGATCGCCTGGGCGTCGCCCGCCACCTTGTTCCACCAGCCGCCGCCGACGTCGATGGTGTCGTTGCCGGCGGAGGAGTCGTAGCCCGTCGCCTTGTTGTCGGTGTCGGCCTTGGCCTCGTCGTCGGCGCGCGCCTGGGAGCCACCGGAGACGATGTCGTTGCCCGCCCCGGTCAGGATCTCGTCGTCGCCGGCCGAGCCGCCGTCAGTCGCCGTGTTGTCGGTGTAAGCCTCGGCATCGCCACCGTGCTGCAGAGCCACCGCCATCGCGTCGCCGGCCGCGGTGTTGTTGCCGCTGCCCGCCCAGATGGTGTCGTTGCCGGCAGAGGAGCCGTGATCGTCGGCCTTATTGTCGGCCTTGGCCTCGGCATGGCCGTACCAGCCGCCGCTGATCGCCATGGCGTCGCCGGCAGCCTGATCGTTGCCGTCGCTCCACGGGAAGCTGTCCGCAACGATCTTGTCGTTGCCCGCCTGGCCCTTGTCGTCGGCATCGTTGTTGGTCTTGGCGTAGGCGCTGCTGCCGCCCTTCGCCAGCGAACCGCCGGAGACGGTATCGTCACCGCCGTCGGTGCTGATGAAGTCGTTGCCCGCCGTCGAACCGTAACCGACGGCCTCGTTGTCGGCATCGGCATGAGCGGACCCCTGCGACAGCTCCACCGCGTCGCCGGCACCCAGGTCGTCACCGCTGCCGGCGTAGATCGCGTCGTTGCCCGCGCTGCCGCCCAGGAAGGCGGCGTTGTTGGCATAGGCCGAGCTCGGTACCGCCGTGCCGTTTTCGATGGTCAGGGCATCGCCGGAGAAGACGTCGTTGCCGCTGCCCGTGTCGAGGTGGTCGTTGCCCGCCTTCGCGCCGTAGCCGACCGCCGTGTTGTTGGCCACCGAAAGACCGCTGCCGTCCGCGATCGCCAGCGCGTCGCCGGCAACCACGTCGTCGCCCGAGCCGCTGAAGATCTTGTCGTTGCCGGCTTCGCCGCCCCAATAGGCCCCGTTCTCGGTCTTCGCCAGCGCACTGCCGGCGCCCTTGGCGAGCGAGCCGCCGGACACCGTGTCGTCACCGCCGTCGGTGAGGATGGTGTCGTTGCCGGCGCTGGAGCTCCAGCCGCCGGCCGTGTTGCCGGTGTGGGCGTGCGCGTCGCCGTAGACCGAAATCTCGGCAGCATCGCCGGCGCCGAGATCGTTGCCGGAGCCCGCGGTGATCAGGTCGTCACCGGCCGAGCCGCCGTCATACGCCGTATTGTAAGCGTAGGCCGAGCGCTCCTCCTCATCGCCAGCACCGAAGTGCTCGATGGTCAGCGAGTCGCCGGAGAAGACATTGTCGCCTTCGCCAGCGAAAATCTTGTCATTGCCCGCCTCGGCAGCATCCTTGGCAGTGTTCACGGTCTTCGACAGACCGTAGCCGCCGGTCGCGAGAGCCAGGGCATCGCCGGCGATGGCGTCGTCGCCGTCGCCGCCGTGGATTTCGTCATTGCCGGCGTCGCCGCCGAAATCGTCGGCCGAATTGGTGGCAATCGCGGTCGCGATATAGCCCACCGCGGCGGCATCGCCGCCGATGGCATCATCGCCCGTCTCGCCCTCGCCGCCGTCGCCGTAGATGGTGTCGTTGCCGGCGTCGCCCGCGACGTAGCCCGTGCCGCGGTCGGCGGTGTTGTAGGACAGCGCCGTGGCCATGCCGTATTCGGACACGGCCAGCGCTTCGCCGCCAATCACGTCGTCGCCATCGCCACCGACGATCTCGTCGCTGCCGACATCGGCCTGGGACGCACCAAAGACGGCCAGGTTCTTGGCCACGGCCAGAGCTGCCGCTTCGTCTTCGGCAACGGCGCCGGCATCACCGGCGATCAGGTCATCGCCCTCGTCCCCGGAAAGGCTGTCGTTGCCGAAGCCGCTGTCTTCCTGATTGTTGCCATCCTCGGAACGCTGGATGCTGTCGTCCGAATAGGCGAAGGCACTGGCGATGCCGTCGGAATCGTCGGTCGCCAGGGCGTCGCCGGAGATCTTGTCGTCACCGCCGCCGGCCACGATCGTATCGTTGCCGCCGATGATCGCAATGGCGTCGAACGGCACATAGCCGCCCTCGCCGCCGCCCACGAGCTGCAGGTTCAGCTGGTCCGGGATCTCCTCGATCGGGACCTCTGCGACCGGCAGGGAGTGCATGTTGTTCAGCGCGTCACCGGCGAGCACATCGTCGCCGGCCTCACCGCCCTCGGGCATGCCGCCCAGGCCGCCCTCGCTGTCGTCGCCGTCGCCGTAGATCGCGTCGTCGCCGGTACCGCCGTCGATGGAATCGTCGCCTTCGCCGCCGATCGCCACGTCGCCGCCAGAGCCGCCATAGATCTGGTCGTCACCGGCATTGCCGAACAGGAAGTCGTTGTGGTCGCTGAACTTGGGGGTGTGGTCCAGTCCGGCCGCGCCGCCCGAGAAGACGCCGCCGCCGAAGAACAGTTCATTGAACTGATCCAGCACCTTCTGCGCCTGGTCCTGCACCATCTCCTGGCTGCCGCCGTAGAGCGTGTCGTTGCCGGTTTCGCCCAGGATGAAGTCCGGACCGCCGTAGCCCTCGACCAGGTCGCCGCCCGCTTCAGCCTGCAGGAAGTTCTGGCCGGCCAGCGGGTCCGGGTTGTTCTGCTGCGGGTTGAGGTCGTCGTTCAGCGGGTCCCAGGGATTGTCGTCGGTCGAGCCTTCGCCGCCGTCGATCACGGTATCGTTCAGCGTGCCGTCGGTCGGGGTGTTGTTGGTCGTCCAGTCGCTCTGGCTGTTGGTGTCGTCCAGATCGACGCGGGAGAAGATGTGGTGGTTGCCGGTGAACTGGCCGTTGAAGGTCTCGAAGCTGAGGTTCAGCAGCGGCGAGCCGAAGCCGGCCGGCGCGCCGGCGAAGTCAGGGTCCGTCATGCCGCCCAGGTCGCTCTGGTCGACGTTGGCCGCGAAGGAGTCGACGGACTGGTCGCCATCGAACACCACGTTGACGGCAATGGCCTCGGTGGTGTCGTCGCCGAGGTCCCAGAAGGCGGCGCCGGCGATGGTGGTTCCGTCGACCACGTTGCCGTCGGCGTCAAACACCCGGATGATGATGTCCTCACCCGGCGCGCCGGTGTCGTCGGCCAGCTGGTAGAACACGATGAAGCCACCGGCCGGAATCGTGATGCCGTCGGGCACTTCGAAGGTCACGACCACGCCGGCGGGATTCAGGATCTCGATAGTGAGCGCGTCGGTATCGATGTCGTCATCGGAGGTGTTCACCAGCTCGATGAAGTTGTACTCGAGTTCTTCGACCGCCTCGACCTGATCGCCATAGGAGATGCCGCCGTCGCCTTCTTCACCCGGCAGCGGCGGAATGCCCATCTTCACGCTCAGGCCGATCTCGTTGATCAGCAGGGGCGGCGCCTCGTTATCAATCAGGATGATCTCGTCGGCCTCGACATTGAAGCCGCCGAACTCCAACTCCACGGGGTCGATCACGCCCTGCGCCACCAGCAGATCGAGAATGTCGCCCAGATTGTCGTCGTAAAAGGACGCGCCGCCGCCCGCCGCGTCCGGTCCGGCAGCCACCTCGTCCAGCGGGGCCTCACCCTGACCCGCCAGCGCCAGCGCCTGACCCAGCAACACGTCGGAGCCGATTTCGGCGCCACCGATCTGGAAGGTCGGCGCATCGCCGGCCTCAACGATGTCGACCAGATCGAGGAACACGATCTGGCTGTCCGGCGTCCCGTCGCCGTTGTCATCGAAGGCAAGGGCGAAGTTGTCGCCCTGCACCTGGACCTGCGCGTCACCCGGCGCGAAGTCCAGGACGTAGGTCTGTCCGGGAGCAACCTGGATCTCGACGGTCTGGCCGGGTGCCGGGCGGCTGACGACGATCGCCTCGCCGGCCTGGCCGACGGCCACAGCGCCCATCGTCTGGGTGCCCTCGGCACCCATGCCCTGGGTGCCCTCGGCACCGGAAGTATAAGCCTCGGCGGACTCGGTCACGTTGGCTTCCTGAGCGTCGTAACCGCGGGTGAGATCGTCCGTCATAATTCTTCCTCCGTTATGACCAGGCCGGGCTGAAATGTGCGCTACGCGCGATAATTGCCCCTGGTCCCCATAAACCAATTGCGCGCAGTTTGTGAAAATCCTGTGGTAATAGCAAGGAAAGCTCCGTTAAAACCTATGCTGTTTTGTATGAGTTTCCTGAAATATTCGGGCAAAAAGGGGGAATTAGGTTAATAAAATGGCTTAGAAACATTAAAACTACGCGTTTAGATTGAAATATCTATGGTTAAGATATCTGACGCTTTTATTTAGGCTTCCTAACGTTTTTGGTTAATTTTCAGTCGGAAATCACATAATTTCCGCCGCACAATCAAACGGGAAGTCAGGCCTTCCATTTATCTCGTTTAAATTGATTTTTGGCTGGCCAAATCGGGCGCAGCGACAGCACCGGACGTCGAATACTGGCCGCGCGACGGCAAAGGGGCCCGGCGGTCTCCCACCGGGCCCCAGCGCTTTCCCCGGGCCATCCCCCTGCCCCCCCCGAAAGCCCTCCCCGGGCTTTCAGTCATGCTTCGGTCGCGTGACGGACCCGGTGCAGGCAGCCGGAGCCGTCACGCCGTCTCGACTCAGACCGTGGCGGCCTGCAGCTGTCCGCTGTCGATCAGCGACTGGATGATGTCCGCCTGGTCGACACCGCCGGCCGTGAGATTCACGCCCTCGCAGACGATGGTAACGTCGGTCCCGCTGCCGTCGCCGTTCACGTCGATGGCGATCGTCGTGTCGGTACCGTCGTAGGTGATGTTCAGGTAGCTCTGCAGTTCGGCGCCGCCGTCCGTCGGGTCCGTCCCTTCCAACACGGCGGACAGGTCCAGAACATCGCCGTCGGCCGCGCTGAAATCGGTCACCGTATCGGTCTCGCCGGCGATGAACTGGTCGGTCCAGACGAAGGTATCTGCCCCTTCGCCGCCGGTCATGGTGTCGTTGCCGGTCCCGCCGATGATGATGTCGGCACCCGACCCGCCGTCGATGAGGTCGGCGCCCTCCTGGCCGAAGATGGTGTCGTTGCCGGCGCCGCCGCTGATGGTGTCGTCACCGCCCGTGCGTCCGACACCCTCGCTGTTCACCGACTCACGGCCCAGGTCATAGGTCGCCAGATTGGCCGGATCGCGCAGGAAGTCCATGATCTCCTCGGTCACGGACTTGCCGAGGTCCTGGTCGAAGAAATCGGTGTTGTTGACCAGGTGCTGGATCACCTCCCAGCCGGAGCCGGGAACCATGGTCAGGCCCTGATCCACGGCGAGGCTGTCGGTGAAGATGGCATCGCCGAAGATGAGGTCGCTGCCGCCGTTGCCGACGATGACGTCGTCGCCGACCCCGGCAAGCTCGGTCACCTGGGACAGGCCATCCAGCACATCGGCCAGTTCCTGACCCTCGGCAATGCTGTCGGCCTCGCCCTCATCGACCTGGCTCAGCACGGCTATGCCATCGCTGTCCACATTGATGCCGATGGCATCGACCGTGCCGTTCACGCCCTTGAACGCACCGAGCAGGCCGTCGTACTCGCTGACGGTATCGGACTTGCTCGGATTGCCCGGGTGGGTAAAGGCGCCGAGCACGTGATCGAGGGCTCTTTGGGTATTCCCTTCGACGGCCACTTTGGTCGGGCTGTTTCCTTCATAGACCCGGTTGGGAAGGCCGTCCGAGACGAAGATGGTCTTGTTGAAGTCGGGGTTGTCCAGCGTGTTGGCATCATCGCTGAACCAGCCGAGCGCCGCCTGGAAGCCGGCCTCGTAGTTCGTGTTGCCCTGCGCCACATCCGTCGGTTCGTCGTCCGCGTCCAGGATGAAGTCCTTGGCCGCCTGCAACGCCGTGGCATTCACGACACCGTTGGTGATGATGTCGAACGTGTCCTGGCCGGTCACGTTGCTGTTGAAGCTCACCATGTGCAGGCGGACGGTCAGGCCCGCCGTGTCGGTCAGCTTGTCGAGCAGGCTCTCGACCGCCTGGTCCAGGGCCTCGATGCGCGTCATGGTCACGCCGTTGAACTCGATCTCCTCCTCCATGCTGTTGGAGGTGTCGAGGATCAGCGCCAGGTTCATGATTTTGCCGTCCAGCGCGCCGCCGCCGACGTCGCCGACCAGCACGTCGCCGCCGCCGTTGCCGACGATCTCGCCGGCGACCGGATCTTCGCTGGTCTCGTCGACCCGGTGAGGCGTTTGCTCGGTCGCGATGTCGTCGACGTTCTCGCCGACAACCAGCACCGGCGCCGGCTCTACCGTCGGATTGACCGTCACGGTGAACTCGTAGGTGTCCTCGTCGACGTTGTTGCCGTCGTCGCACTCCTGGCCGGAGGCACCATTGGGTCCGGCTTCGGTGGCCGCCTCCGCCGTGGTCGTCGTGACGGTCACGTCGATATCGCCGTTGAAATCCTCCGGCGGCGTCACGCTCAGGCTGGCGACCAGGTCCTGCACATCGGCGAGGTCCGCGCCCGAGGTCTCAAACGTCCAGGTGCCCTCAGGGCCTTCGGTCGGGGCCGCGATCGCGGCCGGCAGATCCCACATCAAGGTGCCGACCGACAGCATCACCACCAACCTGGTCACCGACTCCGAGCCGTCCTTGTCCGTGCCGCCCTGGGACTCGCCCGGGCCCGTGGTGCTGTCGCCGCCAAGATCGATCGCAAGGTTCAGCGCGATCTCGGTGTCCTCATCGCCCACCGCCGGCGCCGTCTGCTCGACCTCGGAACCGTCGACCACCGCGTCGACAGGGATATCGATGGTCTCTCCGCCCGTGCCCGTCTGTGACGGGTCGGTCTTGTCCTGCGCCGTCGCCGTGATCGTCACGCCCGTCAGGTCGACATCGCTGTTGGCCAGCGGCGCATCCAGGGTGAAGGAACTCGAGAAGTTCTGCACGTCGGCAGCGTCGTTGAAGGTGATGGTGATCGTCGTCAAGCCGCCCGGCGCCGTCACCGTGGCCGTGCCGTCAGTGCCCAGATCCGCGGTGATCTGGGCGATGTCGATGTCTTCCTCCGCCACGTTCGGCAGCTCGATGACGACGGTGGTCAGCTCGTCGGTGGCGTTCCCGGAGGACGCGGTGAATTCGACCACGTTGCCGAGCGAGTCTTCCTCGATGCAGTCGCCGCCGCCCGCCAAGGCGATGGACGCGCTCGGGTCGACACCGCCGCCGCCCACCGTCACCGTGAAGGCGACGGAGTCTGTCACGACGTTGTCAGTCTCATCCGGCTCGGCGCCGCTGCCCGCGACCGTCCCGGCCGGGGTGTTGGCCTCACGGCTCTCGGTCGAGATCGTCCCCGAGATGGTCCCCTCGTAGCCGCCCGGCACCTCAACCTGCAGGCCGTCCACCGCGGCCGCCAGGTCCGGGCCGCTGATCGTGTAGACCAGCGGGCCGCCCACCACGGTTGCGCCCAACGCCGTCGAGCTCAGCACCGCCCCTTCGGGCAACGCCGCGTCCAACGTCAGCGTCACTGTGGTGGTCTCCGAGCCGTCGCTATCCTCGCCGCCGGCCAGCGACAGGGCAAAGCCCGCCGAGACCTGCGTCGCATCCAGGCCGAGCCCGATGGTCTGCGCCGTGTCGCTCTCGCTGGCCCCGGCCACGCCGTCCTCACCCAGCTCCAGCGCGTGGTCCAGCACCGCGTCCACCACGATGCTCGTGGTCTGGCCGCCCGAGCCCGTCTCCGAGGCATCGGAGCTGTCCTTGGCGTTGGCCGTGATCTTGACGCCCGTCAGGTCGACGTCGCTGTCCTCGTCCGGCGCGTCCAGCGTGAAGGAGCTCGCAAAGCTCTGCACGTCGGCAGCGTCGTTGAAGGTGATGGTGATCACCGCCGTCGATCCGCTCTGGCTCAGCATCGCCGTGCCGTTGCCGCCGAGATCGGCATTGATCTGCGCGATGTCGAGGTCACCCGTCGCAACGTTGGGCAGCTCGATGACCACCGTCGTCAGCTCGTCCGTCGCATCGCCGGCGTTGGCCGAGAACGCCACCACGTTGTTCTCGGAGTCCTCCTTGATCGCCGCGGCTGCGCCCGCAAGGCCGATCGCCGCTTCCGGCGCGACCTCGCCGCCGCGCACGGTGACGGTGAAGTCGACGGAGTTGGACCACGCGTTGTCAGTCTCATCCGGCTCGGCACCGCTGCCCACGACCGTCCCGGCCGGGGTGTTGGCCTCACGGCTCTCGGCCGTGATCGTGCCCGAGATGGTGCCGTCGTAGCCGCCCGGCACCTGCACCTGCAGGCCGTCCACCGCCGCCTCGAGGTTCACCCCCGAGACGATGTAGGTCTTGCCCGTCAGGTCGCTCGGGTCCTGGGTCACCGTGCCGCCCGTCGAGGACAGCACCGCCCCCACCGGCAGAGGCTCGTCCAACGTCAGCGTTACCGTCGTCGTCTCCGAGCCATCGGTATCCGCACCGCCGGCGCCGGAACCCGTGAAGGGGTTCACAACCGAGCTGTCGAGGTTGAGGGCGAAGGTCTGCGCGCCGACCGTCTCGGCGCCGCTGTTGCTGCCGTCGCTACCTAGATCCAGCGCGTGGTCGAGGATCGCGTCGACGGTGACCGGAAAGTCGTCGGACCCCTCGGCTGAATCGAGCCCGTCGACCGCGGTCGCCGTCACCGTGAACACTGCGTCGACATCGCTGTCTTCCGGCGGGGTCGCCTGGATCGTCCCCGAGAAGTTGGTAACGCCCGGATTCAGGGTCAGCGTCAGGGTGCCGGTGCCGTCGCCCGCGACAGACGCGATCTGCCCGCCGGCCCCCGCATTCAGCACCCAGCCCGCCGGTGCCGCAACCACAACCTGGCTCAGCGTGTCCCCGAGACTGGTCGTGCTGGCCGTGACCTGGACATTGGCCGTCGTGTCTTCCTTGACGGCGCCCGCGCCCTCGACCTGAAGGCCGACACAGGGCTGGCGCGCCGCTTCGCCCAACACCAACTCGGCGTCATAGTCGAGGGCATAGTTGTTCAGGACACTGCATTCGGCGTCGGTGGGAATCTCCTTGGCCTTTGCTTCGGCGGCGAAGACAAACGGACGGCCGTCGAACACGCCACTGGCGGGCGCCGTCACCGCGAAGCTGTAGTCGAGGGTCGGGACGCCGCTGCCGAGCGTGAAGATAACCTTGCCGCCGTCGACGACCGCACTCACTCCCTCCGGCAAGCCGCCCAGATCGCCGACGGTGAAGCCGTTAGGAATGAAGACGGTGACCGTGTGCTGCTCGGATCCGTCCTCCGCATCGCCGAAGCTCGCCTGGACCTTGACCGTGCCGGTCTCGCCGGCGGCGAACTGGTTGCCGGCATCGGCCGGGTCGTCGTTCACCGTGATATTCACCGCGACCGGATCGGCCACCGCATCCACATTCACATCCGCGACCGCAGGAGCGGAGGCCGCCGTGTCGCCGCTGTCCGGGTCCTCTGCCGTGGCCGTGAAGATGATGTCATCGCCCATCACGGTGGCAACGTCGACGTCGCTGTCGGCCGGCGGCGCCAGGGTCACCGTCAGCGTCACCGAGCCCGGCTCGCCGGCTGTCGTATAGATCCCCGTGACCGGATCGAAGCTGCCACCGTCATTGCCGACTACGGAGACCGTCCAGCCCTGCTCGGCGCCGGGCAGATTCTCCACCTCGATCTGGCTGATGAAGTCGTCGCCCTTGGCGTCGACCTTCACCTTGAATTCGCCCTGCCCGTCTTCCTTGATGCACAGCGGCTTGCCGTGGAGCATCACCGCCACTTTCGGCGGCAGTGCCGGGTCAAGTGTCACCCGGTCCTTCGCCGTGGCAACGGCGGTGTTGTTCGACGTCGTGCACTCCGCATCGCCCGTGGCCTGCTCGACGGCCTTGGCCTTGGCCACCCACTGCACAGTCTTGTCGAGAGCCAGGTCATCCTTCGCCGCGATCTGGAGAACGGCCTCGAAGTTGGCCTCGCCCGTCACGACCCAGGTGACGGTATTGCCGTCCAGCGTACCGCCGGCTGTGTCGGTCACCGTGAAGCCATAGGGCACCTTCACCGTAACCGTGTGCGCCTCGGAACCGTCGAGGTCGCCGAAGGTGGCATTCACCTTCACCGTGCCGGCCTCGCCCGGGGCGAAAGCTTCGTCGCCGCTCGCGCTCACCGCGTCAACCGCGACCGTCACCGCGTCGGCCACCGCGTCGACCTTCACGACGATCGCGGCATCGGTCTCGTGCGTCTCGACCAGGGCGCCGACGCCGTCGTCGTCGTACTCGGTGGTCGTGGTAGTGATGTTGATGGTGAAATCGCCGTCCGCATGCAGCGGCAGCTTCACGCCGAGGCCGGCGAGGTCGACCGCGTCGACGCCCGGCTCGAAGGTCAGCACCAGCTGGCCCTCGGCGAAGCTCACCACACCGCCGGCGATGACGTCGTCTGCCTCCAGGACCTCGCCCAGACCATCGACGAAGGCGGTGCCTTCCGGCGCGCCGTCGAGGCTGAGAATCACCTTGGTGATCTTCTCCGAACCGTCGCTGTCCTGCGGCTGCGCGGTGAAGAACACGGGCACCGTCAACGGACCGGCGCCCGCCTGGCCGTGGACCGACCCGACGCCATCCTCGAACAGCGAAAGCGTCAGGGTGTTGCCGTCGACCTGCTGGCCGCGACAACCGCAGCCCGGGAGATTTTCGTAGTCGCCGAAGCTGATGGCGGCAGGCCCGGCCACGCCGGCGACCTGCACCTCGAAGCTGGTCTCCGTGGTCCGCGACTCGCAGGCCACGGCGCCTTCCGTGTTGACCTCGGTGGTGGTCGCCGCGAATTCGACCGTGAAGTCGCTGCTGTCATCGACCGGCAGCTTCACGTGGACGAGGCCGGAGATGTCGATGTCGTAGCCGGCGGTCTCGTGGCCGTCGAAGGTGAGGGTCAGGCAGGAACCGTCGATGTCGACGCCCGCAGTCACGAAAACGCCCTCGGCGACCTCGATCTGCAGCGGCCCGACCAGCGGGTGACCTTCGGCATCGACGAACTCGGCAAACTCGTCGGCGCCCACGAGGCTGACCTTCAGCTGGGTGATGCCCTCGGAGCCGTCGCGGTCGATCAGGGTCGCGCCCAGCGAGCCGAGCGGAATGACCAGGCCGGTCTCGCCGCTGTCCGCGCCATGCTTGGTCGGGTCGGACTCGTCATCCTCGGCGAAGGAGAGGGACTCGTCCGTCGCCGTCAGCAGGGCGCCGTCGGCGACCGCCTGGACCTCGACGTTCAGCACCGCCTGCTGCGTCGCCTCGTTGTTGTCGAGGGTCAGCTCGCCGTCGATGACGAACTCCTGCGCCGTCACCTCCAGGTTCAGCTGGAAGTCGTCGTCGCTGTGCTGCGGCAGGCGCACCTGGAACGGCGTGTCGGAGCCGCTCGACAGGTCGACCTCCTGCACGCGCAGCTCGGGCGCGAACGTCAGCGTCAGCACACCGCCGCTGATCTCGATGGTCGCTGTGGCGAAGCCCGTGGAGCCGTCGGCGAAGGTGGCGGCGACCTCGACGAACTCGCCATCGACCAGCACCTGGCCGCCGATCATGAAGCTGGTGGCGGTCTCATCGCCTGTCGCGGACAGCGGCACCTGAAGGCCGTTCTGATCCACGGGGCAGTATTCTTCACGGGTCGCGACGGTGATCTTGGTCAGGCTCTCCGAGCCGTCGATGTCGGTGACGGCCGCGGTGAAGCCGGCACCGAAGATCGGCGCGCCGTCGGTCGGGCAGCATCCCTCGCCGCCGTCGGTGCCGTTGTCCTCCTTGTAGACGACCTTGGAGACGACGATCTTGCAGCCGTCATCCTCGCAGCCGCCGTAATAGTCGCCGTAGTCCCCCTGGCCGCCGCCCTGCCCGTAGCCGCCTTCGCCACCGTCGGCCTCGCCGTCCAGCCCGATCGCGGGCTTGTCGGCCACCGAGTCGATGATCGCCGTCGCCGAACCGGTGATGACCGCGCTCGCGCCGCTGTCGGGATCGACGATGGTCGCCGTGACGGTCAGCGGGATGTCGTCGCCGCTGTCCTCCAGCGGCAGCAGGTGGAGCCCGGAGGCGAGGTCCGCCGGGGTCAGTGCCGGCGACGAGCCGCTCGAGGTATCCACCGCGACGCCGCCGACGAACAGCGTGGCACCGGCCGGGATGCCGGAAATCACCAGGGTGACCAGTTCCTCGTTGTCGGCCGGCGTGAAGCCGATGAGGATCTCCATCGGAAAGGTCGCCGGGTCGCAGACGTCCTGGTTCGGCTGCCAGTCCTCAAAGCCGCCTTCCCAAGTGTTCACCGCGCCCTCGCCGCCATCCGTATCGGTGCGGAAGGTCAGCGCGATCTCGCCCTCGGCCGGATCGAGAAAGGTGATCTCGTCCTCCAGCTCGATCAGACGGAACTGCAGCGCCGTCGGCGGGATCACGCCCTGCGCCACCAGCAGGTCGAGGATGCCGCCCAGATTATCGTCGTAAAAGGACGCGCCGCCGCCCGTCGCGTCCGGACCGGCAGACACCTCATCCAGCGGGGCCTCACCCTGGCCCGCCAGCGCCAGCGCCTGGCCCAGCAACACGTCGGAGCCGATTTCGGCGCCACCGATCTGGAAGGTCGGCGCATCGCCGGCCTCAACGATGTCGACCAGATCGAGGAACACGATCTGGCTGTCCGGCGTCCCGTCGCCGTTGTCATCGAAGGCAAGGGCGAAGTTGTCGCCCTGCACCTGGACCTGCGCGTCACCCGGCGCGAAGTCCAGGACGTAGGTCTGTCCGGGAGCAACCTGGATCTCGACGGTCTGGCCGGGTGCCGGGCGGCTGACGACGATCGCCTCGCCGGCCTGGCCGACGGCCACAGCGCCCATCGTCTGGGTGCCCTCGGCACCCATGCCCTGGGTGCCCTCGGCACCGGAAGTAAACGCCTCGGCGGACTCGGTCACGTTGGCTTCCTGCGCTTCGTAACCGCGGGTGAGATCGTCCGTCATGCTGTTATCTCCCGAATAACAACCCGCCGCCCCACAGACAGGTGCGCACCACTCAATATGCGGTGCAGGTGGCGCCGGCTCGCGCCCCACGCGAAAACACCGGCTAAAAAGCTGGCGGAGTTTGTGAGAATCTTGTGGCGCTTACAAGATGACTTCGTTGAATATCCATATATAATAGTATGAGGTCATTGCGCCCTATAGTTAACGCCGCAGGCTACCGCAACAGTGAAATACTTATATAGTATTGATTATTATATATTTTATTGTGTTTTTCCAGGAGAGACCGTTAACCGCGCTGTGGTGATCTTGTGATGGTCAACCTGCCGGCTGCGCGATTGAAGGTGACGGTCGCAAATACCGGAGACCTCGCCGCCCCGCTGCGGGACCACGTCATTCATTCTCTGGTTGTAGTGCTCTGAAGGACCCGGATGCCGGCCGGGACTCACCTCTGTCTGGCGAGCAGGCCGGTGGCGAGGTACCGGAAGGCCTCGACAGCTTTCGGCAGGACCTCTTTCGGAGCGTCACTGGCCGCGATCCACAGGGCCGCATTGAGCGCCGCCCCGTTCAGAAGCCGCGCCGCGGCCTCCGCATCCACCGGCTTCAGAATCCCCCGCGCGATCAGCCGCTGCACAGTCTGCGTTGTCGCCTGCAGGCAGCTGTTCTGGCTCGGCCATTGCGACGGATCGCCGAGGAATGCCGGGCCGTCGAGCAGGACGATGCGCTGGACCTCGGGATCGAGCGCCATCTCGATATAGGCAGCCCCCTCCGCCAGCAGCCCCTCCCAGTCGTCATCCGCCCGGGCGGCGATCTCCTGCGCGCGCGCGGCCATTTCGGCGTCGATCTGGTTGACGACGGCAGCCAGAAGTCCGCGCTTGTCCCCAAAGTTGTGATAGAGCGCGCCCCGTGTCAGGCCGGCCTCGGCGGTCAGCTCATCCATGGACGCGGCAGCGTACCCCTTCTCGGCAAAGGCTCTGCGCGCGGCGGTAATCAGCTTTGCGCGGTTCTCCTCCATCGTTTCGACGCGTCGCCGTGCCATCGTGGCCCCTCCCATTTTCATATACGTAATGTATATGGGTTGACATACGCTGCGTATGCCCAATATTTCGCATACAAGGCGTATATCAGACGACGCGGCGGCGTGTGAAGCACTCGATGCTCGGCGTAGCGCGGGTCGACTGCCCCGCCCAGCAATGATGAGAAGGCTCAAAAGATGACGCAGCGCGACGCAGTATTTCCGGCCGACAGGCATGCCCTCTACGAGGCTCACGGCTATTCGGCTGCCATCCGCAGCGGCGATCTGCTCTTCGTCTCCGGGCAGGTCGGCAGCCGCGCCGACGGTACTCCCGAACCGGATTTTGGGCGTCAGGTTCAGCTGGCCTTCGAGAACCTCCGGGCCACGCTGAAAGCCGCGGGCTGCAGCTTCGACGATATCGTCGATGTGACGACATTCCACACCGATCCCGAGCAGCAGTTCGAGACCATCATGGCCGTCAAGAACCAGGTCTTCAGCGATCCGCCCTATCCCAACTGGACCGCAATCGGGGTGAACTGGCTCGCCGGCTTCGATTTCGAGATCAAGGTGATCGCGCGCATTCCTGATCAGGCATAGGGCGTTTCTGCCGGCGCGATGCTGGTTTCAGGACGCGTGAGGATCAGCCGCTTTGGCAAGGCAAAGAAAAGGCCCCCGAAGGATGCACCTCCGGGGGCCTGTCTTTTCGCGGGTTCGCGTCTCCGGTTTCCGGAGGCGACGACGCCGCCTTTGCTCAGTTCAGGTTGATCACGACCGCGCGGTTGCCTTCCTCGCGCACGCCGTCTTCCGTCGGCACCAGGGGCTGGGTCTCACCGACCGCTTCACCGCTGATGCGGACCGGATCGACACCACCGCTCACCAGCTCTTCGATGACGCGGTTGGCGCGGCGCTCGGAGAGGGTCTGGTTATAGGCCACCGGGCCGGAACGGTCGGCGTGGCCGACGATCTTCAGCGCGGTGCCCGGATTGGCCAGGGCCGCATCCAGGGCCTCGCGCACCACGGTCTGGTTGCCCGGGGCGTACTCGGAGCTGTCGAAGTTGAACAGCGCGATGAACTGCATCTGCGACGGGGTCGCAGCAGCCATCGCCGGCGCCGGCGTGCTGTAATCGATGTCGGTCAGCGCGTAGTTGGCCTGGGACTCAAGGGCCGCCATGGCCTGCTCGAAAGCCGACCGGCAAGCCTCGGCATCGTCGCTGCGGCCGTCTTCGGTCGCCTCGATCCAGCAGTCGTACTTCACCTGGGCGGTGGCGGCATCCTGCGGGGCCAGATAGCGGCCGCCCTGGTCGAAGCCGCTGCGCAGGCGCTCGATGGCATCCTGGAAGGTGGCCGCCTGCTCTTCGGTCAGATCGCGGTCCATCGGCTCGTCCGGCAGCACGATGGAGTTTTTCTGCGCGGTGCGAGCCTTGTGATTGAACAGCTCGCCGTCGGCGAAGTCCCAGTCAGCCCCGAGCCAGCCGGAAGAGCGATCCTCGGACAGCTCGGCATAGCCGGAATAGAGCGCCTGGTTGAAAGCGATGCCGTTCGCTTCGAGGTCCAGTCCGCTGCGCGTATCGAAGACACTGCCGAAAGGATGGTCCCACAGCGGCGTGCCGGGAACGTTGAACGGCGTAATCGCATTGGCCGGCGCAGCCAGAGAAACCGCGACCGCCAAACCGGCGCCAACGATAATACCTTTCGCCTTCATATCGGCTTTCCCCTTTGAAAATTCCCCTGCGCTGGGCGTCGTGCAGGCCCTGCACAACACCCTGCAGATTACATGATTAACACATTGCAGAGCGGTATAGCTAGATTCTCGATGGGGCGCAAGCAAAGCCGCCGCAACGGTTTGAATTAACTAGTGTTTACGGGACTGCAATTGGGAGGTGTCCGGAACCTCCCGCGCGTGTGCCTTGGGTTGCAGTTCCCGCTATGGTGCTATTTCGTCAGTTTGCCGCAGGCACCAGATTCCGCCGCTTTAGGCCGGCCAGCCGGTCGGCGGCATTGCGATCACCCTGGGCGGCGGCAAGTTCATACCAGCGGGCCGCTTCCAGGAAGTTCGTCGCCACCCCTTCGCCCTGTTCATAAAGCAGGCCGAGGTTGAACTGCGCCTGCGGATGGCCCTGGTCGGCGGCGGCACGCCACCAGCGCGCGGCCTCGGCGGGGTTCTTCGCGACACCCTCGCCGCGCATGTAATAAAACCCTAGGTTCGACTGGGCACGCGCTTCGCCCTGTTCGGCGGCCCGCAGGGTCCAGCGGGCGGCTTCCCTGTAGTCCCGTTGCACCCCGTCCCCGCGGTAGTAGCGCACGCCGAGGCTCGCCTGGGCCAGCATATCGCCGCCCTCTGCCATGCGGACCAGACGGTCCACCTCGCTTTCGTTGGGCCGCGCCGCCTGCTGGCTGGCGTCGAGGGCGGATTGCAGCGTTGATTGCGGCGCCGGCTCTCGCGCCGACGCCACGGCCCGCGCCCGTGTCGCGGCGGCTTCCGCCGCGGCGCGGTCCGCGGCGGCCTTTTCCGCCGCCTGCTCGGCGGCAGCCTTCTCCGCCGCCTGCTCGGCGGCGGCCTTCTCCGCCGCCTGCTCGGCGGCAAGGCGCTGCGCCTCGGCGCGCACCGGCGCGGCCTGGGCGCTCAGCGCGCCGCGAGCCTCCGGCAGCAGATAGCCCGTCTCCTCGAGGCCGGCGGATGCCTGGTAAGCCTCGATGCTCGCGCGCGTGCCCGGCCCGAAGTCGCCATCGATGCCGCCGGAATAGTGGCCCAGCGCCCGCAGGTCGCGCTGGATCTCGCGGCGCTGCTCCAGGGTCAGGTCGGTTTCCGCGGCCCGCAGCATCGCCAGCTGCAGGTCCGCTGCGGAGGCTTGCTGCTGTGCCGCCGCTGCCGCGGCGAGCTTCGCCTCCTCGGCTGCCTTGGCCTCTTCGGCGGCTTTGGCTTCTGCCGCCGCCCTTGCCTCCTCGGCAGCCTGCGCCTCGGCAGCCAGTCGTGCTTCCTCTGCAGCCTGTGCCTCGGTGGCCAGCCGCGCCTCCTCGGCAGCCTTCGCCTCGGCAGCCACACGCGCCTCTTCGGCGGCGACAACCTCGGCGGCGAGCCGTGCCTCTTCCGCTGCCTTCGCCTCGGCGGCCACACGCGCCTCTTCGGCGGCGACAGCCTCGGCGGCGAGCCGCGCCTCTTCCGCTTCGGCTGCCTTCGTCTCAGCGGCCAGCCGGGCGGCTTCTTCGGCGGCCTTCGCCTCCGCCGCCAGCCGTGCCTCTTCCGCGGCCGCCGCCTCGGCTGCGAGGCGTTCCTCTTCCTCGGCGGCCCTGACCTCTGCAAGCCGCGCTTCCTCGGCGGCTTCGGCCGCGGCAGCCGTTGCCTCCGCCGATCCACCGGCCGGTGCCGGTTCCACCGGCTCGGCAGCCGTCGGCGCGGGCGCAGCGGGCGTTTGGGCAACAGGCGCCTGGGCGGCCAGGGTATCCGGTGCCCTGCTGCTCTCCTGCCAGACGAAATAACCACCCGCCGCGATGGCCGTGATGCCGGCGGCCAGGGCCGGTGCGAGCCAGCGGCGCTGCCCCGCCTCAGGGGGCGGGGCCGAGTGCCGCGCCGCCGGTTCGGCGGCCAGCGGTGTGGCGCCAGAAGGCTGGGACACCGCCGGCGCTGGCGTGCTCTGCCCCGCCGCTGCCGATTCTGCCTCGCGCAGGCGCTCGTCGAGACCGACGACGTCGCGCATCGACTGCGGGCGGTCGGCGGGGTCGGGCTCCAGCATGGAGCCGAGCTCCGGGCGCAGTTCCGGCGGCACCGAGGTGAAGTCGGGAATGCGCTTGCGCGCTTCGATGACCGAGACCAGCGACTCGTTGATCTCGCCCATGTTGAGCGCCTTGCCGGTCGCCGCCGTCGCCAGCACCAGGCCCAGGCTGTAGACGTCCGAGCGGCCGTCGACCTGGCCGCCGTAGAGACCGATCTGCTCGGGCGAGGCGTAGGCATAGCGCCCGGCAAAGTCGTCGCCGATGATCGTGGTGGCCGAGGAATCGGCCAGCTTGGCGATGCCGAAGTCGATGATCTTCGCGTGTTCCAGGTCGCCGTGGCCGAGGATGATGTTGTCCGGCGACATGTCGCGGTGGATGACGCCCTTGTCGTGCGCCGCGGCGAGGCCGCGGGCCAGGCGGTCGCGCAGCCGACGCACCTCGTCCAGGGTCAGCACGCGGCTTTCCAGGAACTGGGTCAGCGACGGCCCGTCGACGAACTCCATGACCAGGTAGACGCGGCCTTCCTCGTCGCGCAGCACCCCGTCGTAGCCGACGATGGCGTCGTCGCGCACGGTGCGCAGTACCGAGGCCTCGCGGCGGAACAGCTCCATGATCTTTTCGCTGCTGGCCAGGTCCGGCCGAACGATCTTGATGGCGTGCTCGGTGCCGATCTCGGTATGGCGGGTCTTGTAGACCTCGCCCATGCCGCCGCGCGCCAGCAAAGCCTCCACCTGGTAGGTGAAGCAGATCAGGCTGCCGACCTCGAAAAGCGGCGGCTGCTGGTAGCCGCGGGAGGAAGCGCCGAACCCGCTGGAAGACCCGCGGGCGCTTTTGGGATCGTCACTCATCACTATGGTCTCGCATCGCCCAGGCGGCTCGCGCGGCCCCGGCCCTGGCCCTGGGTCGCGACCCCGGCGAAGCGGCCGCCGGCGCACCCCGCCGGGCTGTCTTTAGCACCTTTGTCCGGCGCATCGCCAGCGCCGCCAGCACCCTGCCGCTCATGCCCCTGCGCCCCGCCGCCCGTCTCTTTTCGCGCGGTTCATTTTTTGGTCGTCTCCGCCGGGATGCCGATCAGGATCACCGTCACGTTGTCGCTGCCGCCATGATCGAGCGCCAGGGAGATGAGCCGGTCGACCGCCGCCTGGCCCTGCCCGTTCACCGCCGGATTGTTCGACAGTACACGGGCGATTTCCGCATCGCCGACCTCCGAGGTCAGGCCGTCGCTGCACAGCAGCAGCCCCTCGCCCGGCGCCAGCGATCCGCTCACCTGTTCCGACGCCGCGGCGGTGCCGTCGGGGCCGCCCAGCACCCGGGTGATGACGCTGCGCTGCGGATGCAGGCGGGCGTCCTCGTCGCTGATCAATCCGGCGTCCATCAGTTCCTGAACCCGCGAGTGATCGTGCGACAGCCGGCGCAGTCCGTCGCCCCACAGATAGGCGCGCGCATCGCCGACCCAGGCCACCTTGTAGGCGCTGCCCTGCAACTGGGCGGCCACCACGGTGGAGCCCATGCCCGGCTTGCCGTGGCCCGAGGCCGCCGCCTTGAGGACCGAGCGGTTGGCCGCGGCGATCGCCGCGTCCAGCTCGGCACCGCCCTCGATCTCCTTGGCAATAGTATCGACGACGATGGCGCTGGCGACCTCACCCGCGGCGGCGCCGCCCATGCCGTCGGCAACCACCCAGAGGCCGAGGTCCTCGCGCGCGGCGAAGCTGTCCTCGTTGTGGCGGCGCACCCGCCCGACATCGCTGTGGACACCCAGCGTGGCCGCTATACCGGTCTCGGCTTTTCCTGCGCCTTGGCCGTCCTGCAGCATCCGCACCGCCCCCGTCTTTTGCTCTGCTAGTTTGCCCGCGACTCGCTTCCCGCGAGCCCTATCTCGAAAAGTATGAAACAGGGGGGCGAAGCGGTAAAGCCGCCTGCCGAGCCCTGTCCCGGCGCCGGCCGCTTTCGCTCAGGGCATCCTGAAGGAGACGCCGTCGTCCTCGGCCAGCTCCGGCTCACGGCCCAGGAAGATCGACCCGCTGCCGGTCAGCTGCACCATCTCGCGCTTCACGAAGACGACCTCGCCCACGGTGTTGCGCACATAGGTGCCGTTGGTGCTGTGATCCTTCAGGAAGACCTTGCCGCGCACCGCCTGGATCGTGGCATGCCGCCGTGACGCATAGGAGCTGTCGATCACCAGGTCGCAGGTATCCTGGCGGCCGAGCACGAACTCGGGCATCGGCTCCTCCAAGGTGAAAGCCATCTCGCGGTAGCTCAGGGCGAGGCTGAGCACGTCGCTCTCGGCGGCCACCAGCGGGGCGCGGATCACCGTGACGTTCTCTTCCTCGGTGATCACCATGTAGACGCCGACCGGCTCCTTCTTGCCTTTGACCGAGGCCTTGTCGAGCCAGCGTGTCGCCGCGCGCAGGCCCGGCGACAGGCGCACCACGGTATCCTCGGTCACCAGGATCTCGCCGGCCTTGGCCAAGTCGGCCACCCGCGCGGCGACGTTGACCGTGTCGCCGTAGAAGTCGCCGTCGTACTCGATGACCGGGCCAAAATGGAAACCGGCGTGAATCGAGACCGGCGTGCGCTTCTGCGCGTCGCGCATCAGGGTAGCGGCACGGAAGGCCTCGTCGGGGGTCGCGAAGACGCACATGACCCCGTCGCCGGAGGTCTTCACGGTGCGGCCGCCGGCCAGCCCCGCCTGAGCGTCGAGAATCGTCAGGCATTGGGCGGTCAGACGATGAGCCGTCTCGTCGCCGTGGGTTTCGTAGAGCTTCGTGCTGCCATCGATGTCCGCGAATAGCACCGCGAGGGTCTGGCTGGCTTTAGCTGCGCTATCCGACGATCCGTCGTTCATGGAGCCCTATACACTGAAAACGCCTGTGTCCGCCCCAAGTCGGCTGACGGCAACACTATCTAGCAAATCGGGCCCCGGCTGTGGACATTATTTCGCTGCCCTACAACACCTTAGGTCCGGGTCTCAGGCAGGGGACCACCGGCCGTTGCGGCTACCAGCCGCCGCGCTGCAACCATAGGTCCACCTGCTCGAGACGGTCATGCCCCCAGAACGGCTCCCCATCAACGACGAATAGGGGGGAGCCGAACACTCCCTTGGAAATCGCCGCGGAAACCTCGTCGCGCAGGTGCTGCTTGACCGCCGCATCGTTGAGCGCCTCGGCCACGGTACCGCCGTCCAACCCCAGCGACTCCGCGGCCTTGACCACCGCTTCGCCTGAATCGATGCGTCGGCCGGCGCCGAAAGCCTCGCGGTAAAGCATTTTGGCCAGGGCGACCGCCTTTTCCGGGTCCTGGTCGTATAGCCAATAGAAGGCGCGGCAGGCGGCCACCGACATGAAGGGGAATTCCGGCGGCAACTGGAACGGCAGTCCCAGCAGGCGAGCCGAGCGGGCGAGGTCGTGGCGGGCGTAGCCGCCCTTCAGCGGGATGTTCAGCAGCGGCTGGCCGCCGGTCTGCTGGAACACCACGCCCAGCAGGATCGGCCGCCAGGTGATCCCGCGCCCGTGCTTGGCGCCCAGCGCCTCGATCTGCTCGGCGGCGAGATAGCCATAGGGGCTGGAGAAATCGAAGTAGAAGTCGATGGGCGCGGACATGACGACGGATTCCCTGGGGCGATTGGCGTCGGGAACAGAACTATGCGGTCACCCTGCGGTCAAGTGCCGTGCGATCACCAGGCGCTGGATGTCGGAGGTGCCTTCGTAGATCTGGCACACGCGCACATCGCGATAGATGCGCTCGACCGGGAAGTCGCTGAGATAGCCGTAGCCGCCGTGGATCTGGATGGCGTCGGAACAGACCTGCTCGGCCATCTCAGAGGCGGCGAGCTTGGCCATGGCCGCCTCCTTGAGGCAGGGACGGCCGGCGTCACGCAGCGCCGCTGCTTCCAGCACCATCAGTTCGGCGCCATGGATCTTCGTCGCCATGTCGGCGAGTCGGAAGGCGACGGCCTGGTGCTCGAAGATCGGCTTGCCGAAGCTGCGGCGCTCCTGCGCGTAGGCCAGCGCCGCCTCGTAGGCCGCGCGCGCCATGCCGACCGACTGCGCGGCGATCCCGATGCGCCCGCCCTCCAGGTTGGCCAGCGCGATCCTGTAGCCCTGGCCCTCCTCGCCGAGCAGCAGGTCGGGCGTCAGGCGCAGGTCATCGAAAACGATCTGGCAGGTGTCGGAGGCCTTCTGGCCCAGCTTCTTCTCGACCGAGGCGACGCGATAACCGGGCGTATCCGTCGGCACGATGAAGGCGCTGATGCCGCGCTTGCCCGCCGCCGGATCGGTCACCGCGAAGACGATGGCGACGTCGGCATTCTTTCCCGAGGTGATGAACTGCTTCACGCCGTTCAGGACGTAGTGGTTGCCGTCGCGCTCGGCACGCGTCTTGATCGCCGCCGCGTCGGAACCCGCCTGCGGCTCGGTGAGGCAGAAGGCACCCAGCATCTCACCGCGCGCCATCGGCTTCAGGAACCGCTCCTGCTGCTCGGGCGTGCCGAACTTCAGGATCGGCATGCAGCCGACCGAGTTGTGCACCGACATGATCGTGGAGCAGGCACCGTCGCCGGCCGCCACTTCCATCAGCGCCAGGGCATAGGAGACATGATCGGCACCGGCGCCGTCCCATTCCGGCGGCACCAGCATGCCGAGGAAGCCGAGTTCGCCCATCGCGGCGATGGCTTCGCGCGGAAAGCGGGAGTCGCGATCCCACTCGGCGGCATGCGGCGCCAGTTGCGCGCGCGCGAACTGCCGCGCGGTGTCACGGATCAGGCTTTGCTCTTCGGTCAGCAGCATGGTGGGGACCGCTCAGGCCCAAGGGTCATGCACAGGGCTCCGGCTCCCGGCCGCGCACCAGGGCGGCGCGATCGAGCGGACGCCCCTGGGCATCGAAGGGCGCCTTGAAGGTGAAGGCTTCCGGCGTCGCGCCGCGGTGCTCCAGCATCGCCAGCCGCGCCATGCCGTCCTCGACGTTCGGCAGCGTGCCGGCGGGCACCCACCACAGCGCCATGAAGGGTTTGCTCATCTTCTCGAACCAGCGGCTGCGCTGCGCCATCACCTGCAGGTGGTCGGAGCGGTAGACGTAGCCAAAGAGCGCATCGAGATCCCGCCAGACCGACATGTTCACGATGAACTGCGGATCTTCCGAGACCTGGATGTCGGTGGCGTTGCCGCTGTCGCTTTGCAGGCGCCAGACGAAGCCCGGGCTGCGGTCGGCCAGCGCATTGATCTCGTCGAGGCGCGCGACGAAGCCCGCCAGTTTCGGGGTGTCCAGCGGCGCCAGCGCCCGCGCCACGTTGATCTGCGCCAGATGAAATCCGCTCATCGCATCCCTCGCCGCATGCAATCGTCAGTCAGGCACCATAACTACCACTGGAGAGGCCGGCCATCGTAGTTGAAAAACTTACCGCTGTGGTCGGCGGTCAGGCCGTCGATCACCTGGCGCATGTCGCCCACCGACTCGCTGGGGGTGATGGCCGCGCCCTCGCCGCCCATGTCGGTCTTAACCCAGCCGGGGTGGAAGCAGACCACGGTAACGCCGCGCCCGGCAAGATCGTCGGCCAGCGACTTGGTCACCATGTTCAGCGCCGCCTTGGAACTGCGGTAGATGTACTCGCCGCCGGAGCTGTTGTCGGCGATCGATCCCATGATGCTGGAGATGTTCACCACCAGCTTGCGCTCGCTCTGCTCGATCAGGCCGACGAAGCGCTCGACCATGCGCAGCGGCGCCAGGGTGTTCACCTTCAGCACGTCGGCCCAGGCGTCGTAGTCGGTTTCGCCGAAGCCGGTCTTGGGGCCGCGCAGGCCGGCGTTGTTGATGAGGATATCGATTCCTTCGCCGGCCAGCTCGCGCGCCAGGCTGGCGACCTTGAGGCCGTTGGTGACATCCAGCTTGTGGCAGACCACGTCGCCGTCGAGGGCACGCACCTGCTTGGCCTTTTCCACGTTGCGCGCGCAGGCATGAACGCGCCAGCCGTCCGCCGCGAAGGACTTCACAAACTCAAAGCCGATGCCGCGGTTGGCGCCGGTAACCAGCACTGTAGGCAAACCATTCTCCCTAAACATGGACCGCCGCTCGGCAGCGCCGGCGGCGGGACTCTCAAGGCTCAAGCCATGCGCGGCTCACGCGGCGTCCGGCGCAGCGTCGCGCCTCGGCCGGCGGACCAGTTCACCGCCGCAGTTCGGACAGCGATGGCCCATCGATGCCGTGCAGGCGGCGCAGAAGGTGCACTCGAAGCTGCAGATCCAGGCTTCATCCTTCATGGCGAGCCCGCCTTCGCAACGCTCGCAGGCCGGCTTCATCTGCAAGGCCATTCCCGGCTCTCCCCCTTCGGATCCCGAGGCCCCCGGAGGGACCCGACGACGACGGCCCCCGGAGGGCCGAACCCCTGCGGCACTAGAGAACATCACTTGGTCCCCCGACACAACACCCCAAGCCCGCCCCATACAACAGACTGAAATTCCTAACGATTGCATCGATATGGTGGGTGGCGGGCGGCGTCGGGCGGCGGGTCCGGCCGGCCTATTTCGTCTCGTTGAACAGCTCGCGGCCGATCAGCATGCGACGGATCTCGCTGGTGCCGGCGCCGATCTCGTAGAGCTTGGCGTCGCGCAGCAGACGGCCGGCGGGGTAGTCGTTGATGTAGCCGTTGCCGCCCAAGGTCTGAATCGCCTCCAGCGCCATCCAGGTCGCCTTTTCCGCCGCGTAGAGAATCGCGCCGGCGGCGTCCTTGCGCGTCGTCTCGCCGCGGTCGCAGGCCTTGGCCACCGCGTAGACGTAGGCTTTGCTGGCGTTCATCGTCGTGTACATGTCGGCCAGCTTGCCCTGGATCAGCTGGAACTCGCCGATCGGCTGGCCGAACTGTTCGCGCTCGTGAACGTAGGGCACCACCAGGTCCATGCAGGCCTGCATGATGCCGAGCGGCCCGGCGGCCAGCACCAGGCGCTCGTAGTCGAGGCCGGACATCAGCACCTTGACGCCCTTGCCGAGGGTGCCCAGCAGGTTCTCCTCCGGCACTTCGCAGTCCTGGAACAGCAGCTCGCCGGTGGGCGAGCCGCGCATGCCGAGCTTGTCGAGCTTCTGGGCGACGGAGAAACCCTTGAAGCCCTTCTCCACGATGAAGGCGGTGATGCCGCGCGATCCTGCGTCGGGATCGGTCTTGGCGTAGACCACCAGGGTGTCGGCCTCGTCGCAGTTGGTGATCCACATCTTGGAGCCGTTCAGGACGTAGCGGTCGCCCTTGCGGTCGGCGCGCGTGCGCATGCCGACGATGTCGGAGCCGGCGCCCGGCTCGCTCATCGCCAGCGCGCCGACATGCTCGCCGGAGATCAGCTTCGGCAGGTAGCGGCGCTTCTGCTCCTCGCTTCCGTTACGGCGGATCTGATTGATGCAGAGATTGGAGTGCGCGCCGTAGCTGAGACCGATGCTGGCCGACGCGCGGCTGACTTCCTCCATCGCCACGCAGTGTTCCAGGTAGCCCATGCCGGCGCCGCCGAATTCTTCTTCAACGGTGAGGCCGTGCAGACCCAACGCTCCCATCTTCGGCCAGAGCTGACGCGGGAACTTGTCGCTGCGGTCGATTTCCTCCGCCAGCGGCGCAATCTCTTCAGCGGAGAAGCTCATCACCGTGTCGCGCAGCAGGTCGGCCGTCTCTCCCAGGTCGAAGTTGAGGCTCGGAAACTGGTTGGGGCGCATCGTCGGCACTCTCTTCCTGTCACTGCATTGCGGGCGGCCGCGTCATCTCCCGGCTCTCGTTTTGCGGCACTGTAAGACGCCTGCGGAAGGGCCGCTAGAGTCAATAGACCCGACGGCACATCCGACGGCACAACGTGCGGCGCCGCCGAGAACCGCTAGCCCGCCTGCGGCATGTCCGGGCGGCCGTTGAGGCACATCAGGGTCTGGCTGAGGCGGGCGCAGGGCTTCTCGCCGCCGTTCTTGGTGACGAAGACCTCCGCCTCGGTAATCGTCAGGGTGCGGCCCGGCTTCACCACGCGGCCGACCGCGCGCAGCAACTCGCCGTCCGCCGGGGCCAGCAGGTTGATCTTGAACTCGACGGTCAGCACGGAACTGTCCGCCGCGAACAGGCTGTAGCCGGCGTAGCCGGCGGCGGAGTCGGCGATGGTGCTGGTCACCCCGGCATGGAAGAAGCCGTGCTGCTGGCAGAGGTCCGCCCGGAACGGCAGCTCGATCTCCACTTCCCCCGGCTCGACCCGGCTGAGGCGCGCCCCGATCAGTCCCATGATGCTCTGGCGCTGGAAACTCTCGCGCACCCGCTGGGCGAAGGCGGAGTCTTTCGGGGTGAAGGACGGCATGTCGAAGCGGACTCCCGCACAAGGGCAACAAGGAGCGCAGCATATCGCGCCCGGATGGCTTGCACAGCCCCCCGCGAAGAGGTCATAGTGCGCCGCATGGCGGGCCCGGGAGTATCCCACCCGCCGGACGTGCCTACGCCAGGGAAGAGAGCATGTTTCACGTCAAGAAAAGCAGGCCGCTCCTCGCCGCGACGATGCTGGTCCTGGCCGGCCTGGTCGCCGGCTGCGAGTCGGACATCGACCGCCAGATGCGCCTGGAGCGCGAAGCCCTGGAGAAGTCGGGCGAACTGGAGGAGCTCGAGGGCCAGCTCAATACTAAGAACCCCGATCCCTATTCGAAGGAAGAGATCGGCACCAAGAACCTCGGCCGCTCCAGACAGAACTAGAGCAGGAGCAGCGTCGCGAGGCCGAGGAAGGCGAGAAAGCCGATCACGTCGGTCACGGTGGTCAGCACCACGCTGGAAGCCACCGCCGGGTCGACGCCCACCTTCTCCAGCCCCAGCGGCACAAGCGCGCCGGACAGCGCCGCCGCCACCAGGTTGATCAGCATGGCGATGCCGATGATGACGCCGATCATCGGCGTATCGAACCAGAGCCACGCGACCACTCCGGCCACCACCGCGAACATCACGCCGTTGGCAAGACCGACCAGCAGTTCCTTGCCGACGAAGCGCAGGGCATTGCCGGCGCTGAGATCGCGCATGGCGATGGCGCGCACGGCCACCGTCAGGGTCTGGGTGCCCGCGTTGCCGCCCATCGAGGCGACGATCGGCATCAGCACGGCCAGGGCGACGATCTGCTGCAGCGTGCCCTCGAAAAAGCCGATCACGACGGAGGCCGCCACCGCGGTGA
Organism: Pelagibius sp. 7325; assembly: GCF_037652055.1. Classification (NCBI taxonomy): domain Bacteria; kingdom Pseudomonadati; phylum Pseudomonadota; class Alphaproteobacteria; order Rhodospirillales; family Rhodovibrionaceae; genus Pelagibius; species Pelagibius sp. 7325. The sequence continues at coordinate 86,210 of NZ_JBBKAH010000014.1, read as the reverse complement.
AGAGATTGACCAGCAGCCAGGTGAAGCGTGCCTTGGTGGTGTCGAGCACGGCGCTGTAAAGGTCGGTCTCCTGCACGCCAGCCAGCTTCAGCAGGTCCTCCTCTGCCTCTTCGTCGATGATGTGGACGACGTCGTCGACCGTCACCACGCCGACCAGCCGGCCGGCGGCGTCGACCACCGGAGCCGAAACCAGACCGTACTGGCGGAAGAGGTAGGCGACCTCCTCCTGGTCCATGGCGATCGGCACGGTCCGCATCTCATCGCTCATGATCTCGGTGAGCTTGACCGGGCGGCGGGTACGCAGGACGCGGCTGAGCGGCACGTAGCCGATCGGCTGGTGCCTGGGATCGACGATATAGAGATCGTAAAAGTCGTCCGGCAGATCCTTGGCCGCGCGCATGTAGTCGATGGTCTCGCCCACCGTCCAGTTGGACGGCACCGCCAGCAGCTCGCGCTGCATGATGCGGCCGGCGGAGTCTTCCGGGAAGCTGAGGCTTTCCTCGATGACCAGGCGGTCGGCCTTGGGCAGCGCGGCCAGGACCCGCTGCTGGGCCTCCTCGTCGAGATCCTCGATGATGTCGACGGCGTCGTCGCTGTGCAGGTCGGCCAGCGAAGACGCGAGATGGCGCGGCTCCAGCGCCTCGACGATCTCCTCGCGCACCCAGTCGTCGAGGTAGGTCAGCACCTCCAGGTCGAAGTCGGTGCCCAGCGCCTGGGTCAGATGGAGGCGTTCGTCGCGATCGAGGTTTTCCAGCAGGTCGGCGAGATCGGCCTCGTGCAGATCCGCGGCGATCTTGCGGGCTTCTTCGGTGTTGCCGGCGTCGAGGGCGTCGGACACCGAGCGGACCATGTCGGCGGAAATGCCGTAGCCGTCGGGCTGGACCTCTGGCAGCCAGGCATCGGAGTCATCTCGCTCGGGCGGGGTCTGCGACATGGCCTGGCGCCTATCCTTGCTGTGTCCCGATCAGTCTGTCCCGGTGGGTTGCCCCTGAGGGTGGCGTTGCTTTAGTTCCCGAGCGCGCGGTCCTGGGCGTCGACCACAGCAACGGCGCTCATGTTCACGATACCACGAGCGGTCACCGAAGGCGTTAGGATATGCGCCGGCGCCGACACACCGATGAGGATCGGCCCGACCGAGAGCCCCTCGCCCAGTGCCTTCACCAGGTTGAAGGAGATGTTCGCCGCGTCCAGCGTCGGCATGACCAGCAGGTTCGCCGTGCCCTTCAGCTTGGAGTTCGGGAAGATGTTCTCGCGGATCGACTCGTTGAGGGCCGCGTCGGCGTGCATCTCGCCCTCGACCTCCAGGTCCGGGCAACGCTCGTGCAGCATGGCCAGGGCATCGCGCATCTTGCAGGCCGAGGGCGTCAGCGCCGAGCCGAAGTTGGAGTGCGACAGCAGCGCCACCTTCGGTGTCAGGCCGAAGCGCTTCACATGCTTGGCCGCCAGGATGGTCATCTCGGCGATCTCTTCCGCCGTGGGATCGGGCGAGACGTAGGTGTCGACGATGAAGAACGAACCGCTCGGCAGGATGACCAGGCTGATCGCCGAGCAGTCGTGCACATTCTCGGCCTTGCCGATGACGGCGGTCACGTGGTCGAGGTGACGCTTGTAGCGGCCGGTGGTGCCGCAGATCATCGCGTCGGCATCGCCCAGGCGCACGGCCAGCGCCGCGATCACGGTGTTGCGCGTGCGCACGATCTCGCGCGCCGCCTCCGGCGAGACGCCGTGGCGCTGCATCAGCTCGTGATAGGTCTGCCAGTAGGTGCGGAAGCGCGGATCGTCCTGCGGGTTGATCAGCGGCAGGTCGTCGCCGGGGCGGATGCGCAGGCCCAGGCGCTCGACGCGGGCGGCCACCACCTCGGGACGGCCGACCAGGATCGGCTGGGCCAGGCCCTCGTCGACCACCACCTGCACCGCGCGCAGCACGCGCTCGTCCTCGCCCTCGGCGTAGATCACGCGCTTGGGCTCTTCCTTGGCGCGCTGGAAGATCGGCTTCATGATCAGGCCGGAGCGGAACACGAAGCGCTGCAGGTTCTGGCGATAGGCCTCGAAGTCCTCGATCGGGCGCGTCGCCACGCCGCTGTCCATCGCGGCCCTGGCCACCGCCGGCGCGATCTCCAGCACCAGGCGCGGATCGAAGGGGCTGGGAATCAGGTAGTCGGGGCCGAAGCTGCGGCCCTCGCCGCCCATCGCCTTGGCCACCACTTCGCTCTGCTCCTTCATCGCCAGGTCGGCGATGGCCTTGAGACAGGCCAGCTTCATCTCCTCGTTGATCGCCGTGGCCCCGCAGTCGAGGGCGCCGCGGAAGATATAGGGGAAGCAGAGAACGTTGTTCACCTGGTTCGGATAGTCCGACCGGCCCGAGGCGATGATGGCATCCTCGCGCGCCTCCTTGGCGTCCTCCGGCATGATCTCCGGCACCGGGTTGGCCAGCGCCATGATGATCGGCTGGCCGGCCATCGCCTTCACCATCTCCGGCTTCAGCACGCCGGGGGCCGAGAGGCCGAGGAAGACGTCGGCATCGCCGATCACGTCGGCCAGTGTGCGCTTGTCGGTCTTCTGCGCATAGCGCGCCTTCCAGCGGTCCATCAGCTCGGTGCGGCCCTCGTAGACCACGCCGGCGATATCGGTGACCCAGATGTTCTCCTGCTTCACGCCCAGCGACACCAGCAGGTCGAGGCAGGCCAGCGCCGCCGCGCCGGCACCGGAGGTGACCAGCTTCACGTCGCCGATCTCCTTGCCGACCAGCCTGAGGCCGTTGTAGATCGCCGCGCCGACGATGATCGCGGTGCCGTGCTGGTCGTCGTGGAACACCGGAATGTTCATGCGCTCGCGCAGAGCCGCTTCGATCTCGAAGCACTCCGGTGCCTTGATGTCTTCCAGGTTGATGCCGCCGAAGGTCGGCTCCAGCGCGGCCACCACGTCGATCAGGTGCTCGGAGCTTTTGGCGTCGAGTTCGATATCGAAGACGTCGATGCCGGCGAACTTCTTGAACAGGACGGCCTTGCCTTCCATCACCGGCTTAGCGGCCAGGGGGCCGATGGCGCCGAGGCCGAGGACAGCCGTGCCGTTGGTGACCACCGCCACCAGATTGCCGCGCGCCGTCAGGTTGTGGGCCTCGGCCGGGTCCGCCGCGATGGCATCGCAGGCCGCCGCCACGCCCGGCGAGTAAGCCAGGGCCAGATCCCGCTGGTTGGCCAGCGGCTTGGTGGCGCTGATCTCCAGCTTGCCGGGCTTCGGCAAGCGGTGATAGGCCAGGGCTGCCTCGCGAAGGTCCTTTGCCATCCCGTCCCTCATTGCTTTTCTTTCTTGTCCTACCCCTGGGGGCCGCGCCTCCCCAAGTGTTAGACCTGAGGGGCCCGGCAGCGGTCAGAAGATGACCGGCGGCGCGCCCCAGCGCAAGTATTCAACGGGCAAGTAACCAAGCAAATGAAAGAGATAGCAATCTTGTGCATAGGAGCTATCTTCCCCCGTCATGGATGAGGTCATGGATAAGCAGCCGGCAAATCAACAGCCATTTCCCGTTGAATGGCGGGTCGAGGCCGGGCTGACCGGCTACCCGGCGGCGGTGGCGGCGATGGAAGACCGGGTGGCGGCGATCCGCGCCGGCACGGCGCCGGAACTGGTCTGGCTGGTCGAGCACCCTCCGCTCTATACCGCCGGCACCTCGGCGGATCCCAAGGACCTGCTGCAGCCCGACCGCTTCCCGGTCCACCGAACCGGGCGCGGCGGCGAGTTCACCTACCACGGCCCCGGCCAGCGGGTGGTCTACGTCATGCTGGACCTCAAGCGCCGCGGCCCGGACGTCCGCCGCTTCGTGACCGACCTGGAGGAGTGGATCATCCGCGCTCTGGCCGCCTTCGCGGTGGACGGCGAGCGCCGCGACGGCCGGGTCGGCATCTGGGTGGAAAGACGCGATCCCTTGCATGGCAGCCGCGAGGACAAGATCGCCGCGATCGGCGTGCGGGTCAGACGCTGGGTCACCTACCACGGCATCGCCATCAACGTGGAGCCGGAGCTGGAGCACTTCAGCGGCATCGTGCCCTGCGGCATCAGCGCGCACGGCGTCACCTCGCTGGTCGACCTCGGCCTGCCGGTCGGCCTGCCCGACCTCGACGCCGCCCTGCGCGCCGGCTTCCCCGGCGTCTTCGGCCCGACCGAGTGGGTGGAGGCGCAGACGGCGGAGCGGCGGTCGGCCTGACCCGACGGCTAAATCGACAACCCGAGGTCCTTACCGGCTTCTCTGGACAAAACCTGCTGTATTGCCTCTCGGACTTCGCAATCGAAGACTGTGGTCCCGTCGACAAGCTCCTTTTCAACCGCTGTGAGGAAGGAGGCCGGAGTGAAGAGGTCGTTCCCGTCCGCGCCGTCGCGCAGCTGGTCTGCCAGCTCCTTCATGAGAAGCCGGCAGAACTCCGCAGGTGAAAGACGTAGTTGGGTTTCCACCCCGAGCCCGAGATCGTGCCACAGCGTCGCGTAGGCACTCGATCCCCCGCGCCATAGCGCAACCATCCAGGCGTAGCCGAAACTCAGAGCATCGGGATCGCGCCAGCCGTTCGCTTCATTGAAGACTCGCGCGATTTCATGGTTCAGGCAGCCTGCGTGCTCGATATCGCTGCTCAGGATGAAACGGCGCAAGGTCGCAGTGCACAGCGGTTCGAGCAGGATGAGCGCCTTCAGCGCGTGCACCATTGCCGGCGTTTCTTCGTCCGGGCCATAGAAATCGTTTCCGACCGGCGGTGACAGATTCGCAGCTGCATCCAGGTAAGCGTCGAGCAGGCGCTCCAAGGACGGCGCGGCCTCGGGAATTTCTTCGGCCAGCCGGGCGAAGAAGGCCACTTCGTCCAGGCGCCGCAGAGTGGCGGCGCCATCGCTTGCCGGGGTCGGCAGCACGAAGACCGGACGAAACCAGATGTAACAGACCAACTCCGGAAAGCGCTCGGCTATCGCGGCTTTCAGCCAGTCGAGAGCGGCAATGCAATCTTCACCGGACAGGCTGGCGAGTGGAACTTCCGTTTCGATCATCTCCAGCTCGAAGGCGCGCCGTTGCTGCACCAGATCGGAGGTCATTTCGGCCGTACGGCCCGGTGGCAGGGCAACGTAGCCATCGTCACCCTCGCGCAGGATGTGGCGGTCATAGGACCGCCATAACGCCTTGGGCAAGAAGCGGCGCAATCGGTTGGCTCTCGCGCCAAGCTCACGCGGATCGAACCTGACCCTGCACCTACTGTCATGGGCGTCGGGTTGGAAGCCGACAATCTCCAGGCAATTGTCGGAAAGACAGGCGACTTCCCACGGTAGCTGGCGCTTCCAGGGCGGAAAGGCGTCCCACCGCCTGGCACCGAGCGCGGGCGGTGTGGCGAAGCGCTCGATGATGTAGCGCGGCGAGAGTGAACCCTCGAGTGTGACACGCCGCAGGATGCCCGAGGAGAACAGGACCCAGAAGGCTCCTCCATCGGGTTCCCAGGTCAAGTCTTTCAAGGTGTCACGCAGGAAGTCGACGGCGAAGGCACGCAGTTTCGCGCATCGGTCGCGATCCTCCCCCTCCAGCCGGAATAGATTGGTCGCCAGGGCTTCGGACCGCGTCGCCTGTTCGATCCCATCCAGGTAGTCCCGCCAGGCTTCGGCATTGGCATCGCCACGCCGGTAGCGGTCCTGCCCCCAGTAGAAATGATGCAGCTGCGGTGCCAGGCGGTCGACCACCACAGAACCCTCGATTTCGAGCGTATCGACATTCCAAATATCGATGACAATGCCATAGGTTTTCGGCCGCCTCTCAGGCTGCCGCTCAACGCGCGCGGCCGACAGCGCAGCTAGGCGGCGTCCGCTCGGGTCGAGCCAGCACTTGCTGCCGGGGGCCTGCGGACCCCTGTCCCCTACCAGCTTCATCGCGGAACGCCCGGCCTCACCACGACGGATGAGATAGGTCACCTGGCAGCCGTCCTGCGCCCTGCGTCCCCCGGCGACGAGGGTACCGTCGCTCTGTTCATAGACCGGTGCCACATATACGAGCGCCGGATCTTCGATACGCAGCACCTCCTTCAGATCGGCCGCGTCGTAAACTGCCAGGCCATTGCGTCCCTCGCAGACCTGGCCCGACAGGACGATCCGGTCGCCGTATTGCGAGATCGTGACGCGCCGGCTGTGGCCAAAAGGCAGGATGCCGACGAGCCGCCGTTCCTCGGCGTCGTACAGCGCCAGCTTGCGCTGCCCCCGCGCCAGGAACCGCTGGGTTCCGACACGCCGGACCTCCTGGCAGAGGTCGTCGCGAAATGGCAGAACCTTCCAGTCTTCCCGACCGTCGTCGTAAGCGCAGTGGACGGCGCCGCCGCAATCAGAGCCAAAGAGTTCGACCGCGATCATGCCCTGTGTCCCGTGGCGTTTGGGACAACCTATGGCCGAAAAAACAAAAGAGAAGTTAACGGAAGGTCAGGTCGTCTGCCGTACCTCGAATCCCGGCGCCACGGCCTCAACGTGCGGGTGCTGTTCCACCGCCGTCACCCGGGCGAGATCCGGGCCTTCCCAGAACGCCGCCAGCATGGTCTCGACGACGTCCGGCGGCCCGGAGATCACCGCCTCGACGCTGCCGTCGCGGCGGTTGCGCACCCAGCCGTGGAGCCCCAGCGCCTTGGCCTGCTGCTCGGTCCAGGCGCGGTACCACACGCCCTGGACCCGGCCGGAAATGACGACGCGCAGCGTCGTGGTCATGCATCCTCCTCACGGTGGGCGGTCTTGCCGGCGGCAGGATAAAGCGCGGCGAAGGCGATGGCCACCGCGCGGCGGGCGCGCTGCTCCCAGAGGTCGCGGCGCAGCCACTGGTCCTCGACGGTCAGTTCGGGATCGTTGCGGTTCTCGTGGCTGAGCCGGTTGCGCAGGGCGCGCAGCCAGCGGTAGTCGGCGTCGGCCACCCCCGGCAGGCTCTCGCGCTTGGAGCCGCCCTGGGCTTCGGTCACCGCGCAGGCGAGGATCACCGCCGCCGCCCAAGCACCGGCGCAGAACACCGCCTGCAGGTCGATCATGAGGGCGCAGGCCTGCTCGCTGGGCGACTGGGTGCCATGCCGGGCGTGCGCGGCGTCCTGCTCCTCGAACCACAGGCGGCGCTCGTCCCAGAGTTCCTCGGTCGGGCGGTCGAGATGTTCCATGTCCAACCTAAAAAAGGGACAGAATCCAATCCACAGCCGCAACTGTCGTCCCGGCACTTGATGCCGGGACCCATTGGCCTCAGCAAGCGGCGCTGGCATTGGATCCCGGGGTCAAGCCCTGGGATGACAGTGAAGTGAGGCGAAGGGCACTGCAAGCCTGCGGCACTGCCCCGCCTTCCCCGGCTTCCGGCCCTACTCGAACTCCAGGATGGCCTGGTCGACGGCGAGGCTCTCGCCGGGCTTCGCCTGGATCTTGGCGACCTTGCCGTCGCGTTCGGCGCGCAGCACGTTCTCCATCTTCATCGCCTCGACCACCGCCAGTTCCTGGCCGGCCTTCACCAGTTGGCCTTCCTCGACCGCCAGCGTCATCAGCAGGCCCGGCATCGGCGACAACAGGTAGCGCGAGAGATCGGGCGGCTCCTTCACCGGCATGCGCTGGGCGAGCTTGGCCGCCAGCGGCGTCAGCACCAGCGCCTCGATGTCGGCGCCGGCGTAGCTGAGGCGCAGGGCCGGACCGCGGCGGTCGACCTGCACGGTGACCGGGCGGTCGTCGATGAAGCAGGGCAGCACCAGATCGCCCAGGCGTCCAACCACCTCGATCAGCAGGTCGGCCTTGCCGCCGGTAACGCGGTAGGCGCCGTTCTCGGGCGTCACCGTGCGGGGGTTGGCCTGCTGGCCCAGCATGACCACCCAGTCGGCGGGCTTGGCCGGGTCGAACTCCAGGGCGCCGTCCATCTGGCCGGAGATGGTCGCCTCCCGGCCGGCGCGGCGCTGCTGCAGGATGGCCGCCACGGCGATCAGGACGTCGAGATTCTCCCCGCTGACCTCTGAGCCCTGGAAGCCGTCCGGGAACTCCTCGGCGATGAAATTTGTCGAGAGGGTGCCGGCGCGGAAACGCGGGTTGGCCATCACAGACGTGAGGAAAGGAATGTTGTGGCTGATGCCGCGAATGCCGTAGGCGTCCAGGGCCGCCTGCATGGCGTCGATGGCGCGGGTGCGGTCCGGCGCGTGGGTCACCAGCTTGGCGATCATCGGGTCGTAGAACATGGAGATCTCCGAGCCCTCCTCGACGCCTGAGTCGATGCGCACGGTGACCGCTTCGTCCTCCGGGCTGCCCGGCGTGCGGTAGCGCACCAGGCGACCGATCGAGGGCATGAAGTCGCGCAAGGGATCCTCGGCGTAGACGCGGGTCTCGACCGCCCAGCCGTTCAGCTTCACGTCCTTCTGGCCGAAGGCGAGCTTTTCGCCCGCGGCGATGCGGATCATCCACTCCACCAGGTCGAGGCCGGTGATGAGCTCGGTCACCGGATGCTCGACCTGAATTCTTGTATTCATTTCAAGAAAATAGAAGTTCTTGTTCTTGTCGACAATGAACTCCACCGTGCCCGCCGAGACGTAGTCGACAGCCTCCGCCAGGGCCACCGCCTGGGCACCCATGGCCGCGCGGGTCTTGGCATCGAGGAAGGGCGACGGCGCCTCTTCCACCACCTTTTGATGGCGGCGCTGGATCGAGCACTCGCGCTCGCCCAGGTGCAGGGTGGTGCCGTGCTTGTCGGCCAGCACCTGGATCTCGATGTGGCGAGGCTCTTCGATGTACTTCTCGATGAACACCCGCTCGTCGCCGAAGCTGGAACGCGCCTCGTTGCGCGCCGAGCGCAGGCCGTCCTTCACCTCCGCTTCGCTGCGGGCGATGCGCATGCCCTTGCCGCCGCCGCCGGCCGAGGCCTTGATCATCACCGGGTAGCCGATCTCGCCAGCGATCTTCACCGCCAGTTTCTCGTCCTCCACCGCGTCGGGGTGGCCCGGCACGGTCGAGACCTTGGCCGCGTTGGCCAGCTTCTTGGAGGTGATCTTGTCGCCCATGGCGCCGATGGCCTTCACCGGCGGGCCGATGAAGACGAGGCCGGCGGCGTCCAGCGCCTCGACGAACTTCGCGTTCTCCGACAGGAAGCCGAAGCCGGGGTGGATCGCCTCGGCACCGGTCCGCCGGGCCGCGTCGATGATCTTCTCCATGACGAGGTAGCTCTGCGCCGCGGGCGCTGGGCCGATGGCCACCGCCTCGTCGGCCAGGCGGGTGTGCAGCGCCGTCGCATCGGCATCGGAGTAGACCGCCACCGTCCGGATGCCCATCCGCTGGCAGGTCCTGATGATGCGGCAGGCGATCTCGCCCCGGTTCGCGATGAGGATTTTCTTGAACATCCGTCCCTAAAGCCTCGTTTTTATTGCCGGCCGCCGCCACCCCCGGCGCCTTTGCATTTTCTAGTTCAAATCTTGCGGTCGTCGGTGTCCTTCAGCCGCCCGGAAAAGGGCTTGTAGCCGGGCAGCGCCGGAAAGCGCTCGATCCAGGCGCGCAGCGCCGGATAACGGGTCAGGTCGAAGCCGCCCTGGTCCGCGACGTGCGTATAGGCGTAGAGCGAGACGTCGGCGATCGACGGCGCGGCCCCCAGCAGCCAGTCCTGCCCCGCAAGCGTCTTCTCCATCACGGCCAGCGCGTCGTAGCCCTTCTTCTCCTTGTCGGCCCACAGCGGCTCGTTCTCCGGCGTCTTGCCGGTGTGCCGCTTCCAGAAGCGCAGCACCGCAATGTAGGGCTCGTGGCTGTACTGCTCGAAGAACATCCACTGCAGCGCTCTCGCCCGGCCCAGGCGATCGCCCGGCAGATAGGCAGTCCCTTCGGCCAGATAGAACAGGATCGCGTTGGATTCCGGCAGGAAGCTGCCGTCTTCCAGTTCCAGCAGCGGAATGCGCCCGTTGGGGTTCTTTGCCAGGAAGGCTTCCTTGCGGGTCTCGCCCTGGATCGCGTTGACCTCCACTAAATTATGAGGAACCTGCAAAAGAGCCAGCAAAAGCTGGACCTTATAGCCGTTTCCTGAATCCGGATCGTCGTAGAGCCTGAGGGGCATGGGGAGGACCTAAAGCGGCAGGTTGTCGTGCTTCTTCCAGGGGTTTTCCAGCTGCTTGTCGCGCAGCATGTTGAGCGAGCGGCAGATGCGCCGGCGGGTGCCGTGCGGCTTGATGACGTCGTCGATGAAGCCGCGCGAGGCGGCGACGAAGGGATTGGCGAACTTCTTGCGGTATTCCTCGGTGCGCGCGGCGATCTTCTCCTGATCGCCGAGGTCGCCGCGGAAGATGATCTCCACCGCGCCCTTGGGGCCCATGACGGCGATCTCCGCCGTGGGCCAGGCGTAGTTCACGTCGCCGCGCAGGTGCTTGGAGGCCATGACGTCGTAGGCGCCACCGTAGGCCTTGCGGGTGATCACCGTCACCTTGGGCACCGTCGCTTCGGCATAGGCGAACAGCAGCTTGGCGCCGTGCTTGATGATGCCGTTGAACTCCTGCGAGGTGCCCGGCAGGAAGCCCGGAACGTCGACGAAGGTGACGATCGGGATGTTGAAGCAATCGCAGAACCGGACGAAACGCGCCGCCTTGATCGAGGAGGCGATGTCGAGGCAGCCGGCCAGCACCATCGGCTGGTTGGCGACGAAGCCCACCGTGTGGCCCTCCATGCGCCCGAAGCCAGTGATGATGTTGCCGGCGTAGGCCGGCTGGATCTCGAAGAAGTCGCCCTCGTCGACGACCTTGGCGATCAGCTCCTTCATGTCGTAGGGCTTGGTCGCATCCGGCGGCACCAGGGTGTCGAGCGACATCTCCTCGCGGTCGCCCGGATCGTCGGTCGGACGCCAGGGCGCCGCCTCGCGGTTGGAGGCCGGCAGGAAGTCGACGAAGCGGCGCAGCTCCAGCAGCGCCTCGAGATCGTTCTCGAAGGCGAGGTCGGCGACGCCCGACTTGGTGGTGTGGGTGATGGCGCCGCCCAGCGCCTCGGCGGTCACCGTCTCGTGGGTCACCGTCTTCACCACGTCGGGGCCGGTGACGAACATGTAGGAGCTGTCCTTCACCATGAAGATGAAGTCGGTCATCGCCGGCGAGTAGACCGCACCGCCCGCGCAGGGGCCCATGATCATGGAGATCTGCGGCACCACGCCGGAGGCCAGGACGTTGCGCTGGAACACCTCGGCATAGCCGGCCAGGGAAGCGACGCCTTCCTGGATGCGCGCGCCGCCTGAATCGTTGAGGCCGATCACCGGGGCGCCGACCTGCACCGCCTTGTCCATGATCTTGCAGATCTTCTCGGCGTGGGCCTCCGAGAGGGAGCCGCCGAAGACCGTGAAGTCCTGGCTGAACACGAAGACCAAACGGCCGTTGATGGTGCCGTGGCCGGTCACCACGCCGTCGCCGGAGACTTTCTGCTCTTCCATGCCGAAGTCGATGCAGCGGTGCTCGACGAACATGTCCCATTCCTCGAAGGACCCTTCGTCGAGCAGGATCTGCAGCCGCTCGCGGGCGCTCAGCTTGCCCTTGGCGTGCTGCGCCTCGATCCGCCGCTGGCCGCCGCCGATGGCGGCCTGTGCGCGCATTTCCTCAAGTCGCTGGAGGATGTCCTGCATGACGCCCCGTTTCCCCGCTTTTGGTTTTGGCAAGCTGATACCACGTGCGCGTCGGCGAAGCCAGCCAGTGAGCAGTCGCAGCAAGACGCCGCGTCATTCTGACAAATTGTTTAGCATTAGGAAGTCGTTAACGGCGTTTCCTTAGAAATGCACAGGGAGTTTCCCCGCCGGCGGGCCTGCCGGCCCCGCCCCCTCTCCTAGGAAGCCTGTCCATGTGTGCTGCCCCCGCCCGCTCTGCTGCGCCGAAACCCGCCGCCGGGTCAAGGGCGGGTGCCGGGGCCGGCGCCGGAGAAGGCGTCGCCGAGCAGATCGAGCACTTGCGTGCCGATGTCGACAACGTCGCCAAGATGGCCCGCCAGATCGAGGCCATCGCCAAGCAGACCAACATGCTGGCGCTGAACGCCACCATCGAGGCCGCGCGCGCCGGCGAGGCGGGCAAGGGCTTCGCCGTGGTCGCCGGCGAGGTCAAGTCGCTGGCCACCCAGACCGGCAAGACCACCGCGGAGATCGCCGAGATCGCCGCCAGCCTCGCCAGCCGCATCGAGCGCCTGGCCACCCTCACAGAAGAGGACGTTCGTTCGTCGGCCCAGCAGCCGACATCCGCCAAGATCACCGATGCTGAGGTGGAGTCGGTGGCGGAAGCCAGACCGCAGCCGGGCCGTAGCGTCCGGCCGGGTCCCGCCCCCAAGCCGGCGGCTATTGCCGCCACCGCCTCCATCTCCGCATCGGCACCCGGCAAGACGCCGGCCGGGGCCTTGAAGAGCGCGGCCCCGACAGCCGCCGTGACGGCCGCCCCGACGGCCGCCCTGACGGCCCCCCTGACAGCCAAGGAGATCGCCCTGGTGCAGGAGAGCTTCGCGCTGGTCGATCCCATCGCCGACGACGCCGCCGGCCTGTTCTACTCCCGGCTCTTCGAGATCGACCCCATCACCAGCAAGCTGTTCAAGGGCGACCCGACCAAACCTGGTGCCGACCAGGGCAAGAAGCTCATGTCGGTGCTGAAGACCGTGGTCGCCGGCCTCGATCGTTTCGAGAAGCTGGTCCCGGCGCTGAAGATCATGGGCCAGCGCCACAACGATTACGGCGTCGGCTTCGGTCACTACGAGAGTGTCGCCAAGGCCCTGCTGTGGACCCTGAAGGAAGGCCTGCAAGGGGCCTTCACCCCGGCGATGGAGCAGGCCTGGGCCAAGACCTACGCCGCCATCGCCGAGGTCATGATGCGGGGCGCCCAGGAGCCGCCCGCAACTCGCGAAATCTCCTGAAAATCAGATAATTAGTTCAGTTTTCTAACTGAGTAGATCAAGGAAATCGCGGGCGCTTTCCAGCTCCTGGCGCAGGGCCTCGCGGCGCGCGGCCGCCTCCGCGTCCTCGCCCCAGCGCTCGGCCTGATAGAGCTCGTCCAGCTGCGACAGCCGGAAGGCCTCCTCGGCATCGATACGCCCCCGCGCCAGCGCCAGGCCGAGGATCACCGAGCTGGCCGCCTTCGCCGCCGCGGCCAGTCCCGTCAAGGCGAGGTCGTCGTGCGCCTGGATGGCGCGCCGCAACGCCTGAAGGCTCTCTTCGGGCTGTGCCTGGGAGACGATCCCGCAGGTCTTCCTCAGCGGCGCGCCGAGTTCTCCCGCCGTCCAGTCGAGCAGCGGCTGCCACTGCTGCTGCTGGCGGCGCAGCAGTTCGCCGGTTTCGTCGGTCCAGTAGCACAGCAGGTCGTGACCGCCGAAGCCGACCAGGTCTTCAACGATCTGACCGCGCTGCGGACGCACCACGTCGATCGCCGTGCAGGCCAGGGCGTTCAGCGGCATGGCCTGGGGGACGACCTCGCCCTCCTGGCGCTGCCATTCCGCGGCGATCGCGGCCGCCAGCGCCTCGCCCGGCAGCACCAGCGGCGCCTTGCTCGGGGTGCGCAGCGGGCGGCCGTCGAGCAGCACCGTGAAGCCGCCGCCCGCGGGCAAATCGGGAACGGGCGCGGCGCTGGCCGTCTTGTAGAAGCGTTTGATTTTCTGCTGCATGGTGCCTGCGGATCGGTGTCCGGCTGAATATCAGTTGCCGAACAGGCTCTTCAAGCCTTTCTCGATGCCCTCGCCGGCCCCCTTCACCGCGTCGCCGACATCATCGACGAGACCGCCGGAGGATTTCGGCTGGGTGGCCGTGCCGCTGTCGGCGCCGCTATTCTGCCCGAGGACCGCCAGCGCCTCGCCGCAGAGGGTCTGGTCGCTGCCGATCTGGCCGATGATCGGGCCGGTGCCGAAGAGACCACCGACAGCGTCGACCGCGCCGCCGACGATGTTGGCGCCGGTCTTGGCCACGTCGCCCGCCGTGCCGACCACGCCCACCGCGGCGCCGATCGGATCGGGCACCACCGAAGGGGCGGCCAGCGGTCCCGTCACGCGGAACGGCACCGCCAGGCTGGCGAGGCTCGGCTGGCTGGTCTGGGTGTCGAAGGCGAGGCTCACCCGCTCCGCGCCGAGGTCGATGCCGCCCCGCCCGGCGAGCGCGAAGGCGCCGCTGTCGAGCACCAGGGCCCGGCTCTTGGCCTGCCCCTTCTCGATGTCGAAGCGGGTGACGAAGCACTCCAGCCGGGTGCGGTCGCTGCCGCCGAACAGCGGCCCGGTAATGTCGCCCAGACCCACGCTGAAGAAGCGCAGCAGGTTGTTGTCGAGGGTGCCGTCCTGGGAGACCGCCTGAACGTGGCCGCCCAGCCCGGCAGCGATGGCGTGCGGGCTGGCGCCGCGCCCCTTCAGGTCGATGTCGAGCGCCAGCGCGCCACCGACCTCGTCGCTGACCTCCGCCTGGCGCAGCAGGTCGCCGAAGTCGATGTCCTGGCCCTTGAGGGTCAGGGCGACCCCCGGCTCTGCCTCGCCGGCCGCCACCGCCAGGCGCCCGCCTACGGGACCGCCCGCCAGCCTGGCGGCCAAGGGATCGACCGTCAGGTTGCCGTCCTTCAGCACCAGCGGTGCCTCGACCGCTTCCAGGATGATGCCGGCGATCCGCAGGCGCTCGACGCTGAGCTTCACCTCTGCGTCGGCGGCGCGCAGCGCCTCCAGCGGCAGTGGCGTGTCGGGAAACACCCGGGCCGGGCCGCCGGCGCTGCCGCCGCCGGAGGCGCCATCGCCATCGCCCGTGCGGCCCGTGACATCGGCCAGATCGAGCAGCTTGGAGACCAGCGCCGCCTTCAGCGCCGGACGCTCGCCGGCCAGCGACAGGGTCGCGTTTCCGGCCAGATCGCTGCCGCCAACGACAAGTCGCAATCCATTTAATTCAATGATTTGATTACCACCCTTAAACTCACTAGTGAGTTCGAAGGGCCCCAAGGCCGGCAGCTCGCTGCCGACGAAGGGAGACAGCCCGGCCAGGCTCTCGCCTTCGGCCGTGACGGCCAGATCCGCCGTCCAATCGCCCGTGAGGTCGCCCGCCTGCCCCTTGGCCGTCACGGTCGTGCCGCCGGCGATGAATGTCAGGTCGAGGGGCGCAGAGGCCCCCGACAGCAGGGCCGCCAGGCCCGGATAGCTGCCTTCCACGCTGAAGGGGTTGCCGTTGTAGGCGGCCTCAAAGAGGAGGTTGCGCTGGCCGCCACCGGCAGGGACCGAGCCCACGACCTGCCCGACCGCAAGCTGCAGGACCTCGCCGGAAGCGGCGTCGCGCACCGTGAGCTGTCCGCCCTCGATGCGGAAAGCCTGGACGTCCGGCACGGTCACGGAGTCCGGCTCGTCCACGGCCGGCGCGGTTTCGGGTATGGGCGCCGCCGTCTCGAACTCCCAGTTGCCGCGGCCTTGCGCGTCGGTCTCCAGCAGGATGTCCGGCTCCACCGCCACCAGGCGCTTCACCACGACCTCGCCCCACAACAGCGGCAGCAACGCGACCTCGACCTCCAGGCGGTCGAGGGTCGCCATGTCGGGGCGGCTGCCCCAGGGCGCGTTGGCGAGCCGCAGGTCCTGCAGGTCGATGGAAGGCACCAGGGAAACCCGCAGCGACGCCGGACCATCGACGGCAAGGTCCCGGCCCGTGGCGGCCTTGACCTCGCGCTTGGCCAGGCCGGCCAGCTGCTGCACGTCCAAGGAGGAGATCATCGCGTAGGCGGCCACCAGGACCGCCACGACGAGGGCCGTCACAACGGTGAGCAGCCGCCGCAGCCGGCCGCGCCTCTTCTTCATACGCGCTCTCCGCTCAGGCGGACAAGCTCCTGCTCCAGCTCCGAAAAATGCCCGATGACACAGTGGGCACCAGCGGCATGCAGGCGCTCCTCCGGGTGGTTGCCCCAGGCGACCCCGACAGCCACGCAGCCGGCCGCGCGGGCCATCTCGATGTCGTAGGTCGTATCGCCGATCATAACGGTTTCAGCCGGGCTGGCGCCAACCTCCGCCATGGCCACCTCCAGCAGATGGGGATGCGGCTTGCCGGGACCGTCGTCGGCGGTCTTCAGGTTGTGAAAGCGGCTCTCGAGGTCGTGGCGCGCCAACACCCGGCTGAGCCCGCGTCGGTTCTTGCCGGTGGCGATGCCGAGGAAGAGGTCGGGATGGCTCAGGGCCTCCAGGAGTTCCAGGGTGCCGGGAAACAGCGGCTCGTCGTGACCCGGGCTGTCCTGCAGCACGAAAAAAGCGGTGCGGTAGCCCTCGACCAGGGCCTCGGCGTGCGCGCGCGCATCGGCCGCCTGCGGGTCAGGCAGCAGACTGGTCAGTGCGATGTCCAGCTTCAGGCCGATGGTGGCGCGGATCGCCGCGGCGCCCGGTGCCGGCAGGCCGCGTGCCGTGAAGGCCTGGGTCATGCAGTGGACGACCGTGTGCTGGCTGTCGATCAGGGTGCCGTCGACATCGAAGACGATGAAACGGTGGGTGAAGGGAAGCGTGTTCATGGGGTGTTGTCTCTATCATGCCGGCGCCGCATCCTTAAGACGATTCGTGCCGGCGATTCGTCCGGCGGAGGACGGAGCGCTTCACCCCTCATGTCACACCCCCGCCGGCTGCCGCACCCGCTTCTTCCCCTTGCCGCCCTGGCGGCGCTGGCCGCCTGCGACGAGGGGCCGGCGACGGTGACGCCCTACATGCATGCGGCCGGCACCCTCGACTTCCTGGCGGCGGCGACCCGCAACGAAGGGCCGCTCTATCTGGAGATCAACGGAACGCCCTTCACGGCGGAAGGCGACGGCCTGGAAACCCGCCTCATCGCCGCCATGGAGCGCGCCCTGCAGACCCGGGTCCTGCGCCTCACCACCGAGCAGGCGGAGGCCGAGGATCCGCAGTTCCGCCTAGTGGTGGTGTTCAACCCGCCGGATAAGGGCGAATTGCTGGCGTTCTGCGCGGCGCAGCCCGCGGGCGGGCCGCCGCAGGACACCGCCCGCGTAGATCTGCGCGCCGGCTTCTGCCGCGACGACGACCTGCTGGCCGCCGTCGACGGCTGGGTGGTGGACGCTAACGGCTCCGACGATCCGCGCTTCGAGCAACTGATGCACCAGACGGCCCGCGATCTCTTCGCCCGCCGCCGTAACGACGACTGAGTCGGCGCGGGTCACCGCCTGGGGCCGGGCTCACCGGATCGCGGCGGAATTGGGGCCTTCCGGCAAATCTTGGGGACCGGGCCGCCAAGATAAGTCTTTGATCCGAGGGCGGCTCCCTGCCCGACTGCCGCAATGGCGCCGCATTTGCCCAAAAGTTAACAAAGTATTAATGAAGTATAGAAACTCCATTGATTTGTAATTCTGTGACATTAATGGGTTTTGATTGGTGTCTTTTTGCGGACTTAAGCATTTAACAGGAGAAATGACGAAAACTGCCCCTTATACCTTCTGCTTCGGCACAAAAGGAAACAAGGGGCAGCCATGTCACCCAAGGTCACCAAGATCCTCATCGCCGCGGCGGTCACCGTCACCGTCTCCCTGCTTGCCGCCGCGCCGGCCGATGCCCGGGACTGGCGCCAGAGTGTGCAGCGTCACTACTCGGCCGCGGAACAGGCCAAGTACACGCCCAAGGGCGACAATCCCCAGTGGGGCTTCACCCTCGACAACGTGGTGAACGACATGGCGTGGCGCGCGCGCACCTCGTCCATGCTGCGCAGCCTGCCGAAGCCCGGCATCCAGGCGGACAGCGTGCAGCCGGCCAACCAGTTGGCCGACCGCCCCGAGCCGCCGCGCCTGCGTTTCTCGTTCTGACGTCCTGATCGGCTCCCCTGTCCCTCTGAGGCCTGCCGGCTCAGACAGCCGGCTTGCTTGCCGCACGGCACACAAGGCCTTCCCTGCACAACCGTCCGGCTAACGCATCGGCGAGGAAAGGCCGCGGCGGCGCGGCTCGCTGCCGCGTACCGCCAGGGCGCAGCCCGTAATCACCGCGGCGCCGCACAGCACGTCGAAAGAGGGATATTCCCCGAAGACGAGGATCCCGGCGCAGATCGCAAAGACCAGACGTAGATAGGGAAAGGGCGCCAGGGCCGAGACCTCGCCGACGCGGTAGGCCTCGACGGTCAGGACCATGCCCAGGGTACCGAGCCCGCCTGCCAGCACCAGCATGCCGGCTGCCGAAGGTGCCAGCGGGTGCCAGCCGTCGAGCAGCCCCGGCACCGCTCCGGCCGTCGTGACGAGGCCGATGTAGAACATGATCGTCGGCGTCGCCTCGGTGCGCGCGAGGACCCGGTTCTGAAACACCAGGGCCGCGGCAGCCAGGGCGGCGACCAGGCTGTAGACGATGCCGAAGTTGAACGTGGACGCCGTGACATCAGAGATGCCGCTGGCCAGCGCCACGCCCCCGAAGCCGACCAGCGTGAGGATCCACCGCCGCGCGCCAACCTGCTCCTTGAGGATCGGCGCCGCCAGCGCGACCACGAAAAGCGAGGTCGTGAAGGTGAGCGTGGTGGCAAGCGCGAGGTCAAGGGTCTGGAAGCTGCGATAGTAGAAGAACCAGCAGATCAGGCTGGTGCCGCCGCGCAGCAGGTGAAGTCCCGGCCGGGCCGTGCGCAGCAGCCGAGGGTTCCGAAAGAGGATCCAGGCCGCCACGGCGATGAGCTGCACACTGGCCCGCGCGAAGACGATCTGTCCGTCGCTGGCCGCCTCGCCCAGCAGACGCACGATGCTGACCTCGCCGGTGAACACCAGGCCCGCCAGGGCCAGCAGCAGAGCCCCCCGGCTATTGTCGTTCTGCAAGGTCCGTCACCGCCTGCGGAAGGGCGCATAGGTCTCCGGCGCCTGCCGGCCGGCCTTGCGCAGGATGGCAACCCAGGCGGCGATACCCTCGTCGACGGCGCTCAGGCGCAGGAATTCATTGGGCGCGTGAAAGCATTCGTCCGCGGTGGAGAACGAGAACATCACCGTGTCGATGCCCAGCGCTTCCTGGACCAGGTCGGACAGCGGTAAAGTGGCGCCGATGCGCACGCGCAGCGGCTTGCGTCCCAGGGTTTCCTCCAGCGCCGCCTCGGCCGCCGCCAGCAAGGGGTGGCGCGGCGGCACGCGGTAGGCCCTGGTCCAGCCGCGGTCGCCACTAAAGATCAGCTCGGCTTCCGCCGGGCAGAGGCTGCGCAGATGCTCCTTCAGCAGGCTCAGGATGCGCTGCGGGTCCTGCCCCGGCACCAGGCGCGCAGTGAACTTTGCGTGCGCCTCCCGCGGGATCACCGTCTTGCTGCCGGTGCCCTGGTAGCCGCCCCACAGGCCGTTGACCTCCAGGGTCGGGCGATCCCACAGCCGCTCCAGTGTCGAGTATCCGGCCTCGCCCTTCTCGCGGGCGCCTACGGCCGCGGCCCAGGCCGGCCCGTCGAAGGGAATGGCGGCCAGGTCGGCACGGGTTTTCTCATCCGGCATCTCGATGCCGTCGTAGAACCCCGGCGCGGTCACCCGGCCGTCCGCATCGTGCAGCGCGGCCACCAGCTTCGTCATCTCGTGCAGCGCATTGGGCACCGCGCCGCCGTAACGCCCGGAGTGCAGGTCAGTCGATGCCGTGCGCAGCGTGATCTCGAAGCCGCCGTTGCCGCGAGAGCCCACGTTGACCGACGGCAGGTCCGCGCGCCAGCGTGCGCCGTCAGCCGAGAGGTTCGCATCGGCCGCGAGCAGCGCCGCGTTCTGCGCCAGAATATTCGGCAGCGAGGGCGAGCCGGTCTCCTCTTCGCCCTCCAGCAGGATCTTCACGTTGACCGGCAGTTGCCCTTCCACCGCGAGGAACGCGCCCAGCGCCTCCAGCGCGATCATGCTGGGGCCCTTGTCGTCGGAGATGCCGCGGGCATAGAGCCTGCCATTGCGCTCCGTCATCTCGAAGGGCGGGCTGTCCCACAGCTCCAAGGGATCGGGAGGCTGCACGTCGTAGTGGCCGTAGACCAGCAGGGTCGGCTTGCCGGGCGCTCCGAGCCATTCGCAGAACAGCGCGGGATGGCCGCCGACGCCGCCGTCCAGTTCGCGGATGTTGGCGAAGCCGGCGTCGCCCAGCAGGCCCTTCAGAAAGTCGCGCGCGGCCGCCATGCCGTCGCGATAGGCCGGATCGGTGCTGACGGAGCGACAGGCAAGATAACTTTTGAGGCGATGGCGGAAGGCATCCCGTTGCTGCCGGCAATGGCCGACCACGGCGTCTGCGCGCTGCGCCGCTTCAGAATCCGTCAAGCGTGACCTCCATCGACTGATAAGACCTGCCCCGTGATCCAGGCGGCGTCCGCGCCGACCAGGAAGGCAACCGCATTGGCGATGTCCTCCGGGCGTCCGAGGCGGCGCAGGTGGATGCGTTCGACCAGGGCCCGCTGCCCCGCCTCGCCGTAGCTTTCCCACTGGCGCCGCGTCGCCTCGTTTGACAGCACGAAGCCGGGCGCGACGGAATTCACGGTGACGCCGTGCGGCCCCAGTTCCAGCGCCAGCTGCTTCGTAAGGCCGACCAGCGCGTGCTTTGCGGCGGTGTAGGCCTGGATGCCGGTGAGGCTGGGCCGCAGGCCGGCACCCGAACTGATGGTGACGATGCGGCCGCGCCGCCGCGCGCGCATGGCCGGCGCCAAGGCCTGCGCCAGGAAGAAGGCGCTGTCGGTATTGGCGGCGAAGACGGCACGCCAGTCCTCTTCCGGCACTTCATCGACGGGGCGGTGCACCTGGCCGCAGACGCCGCCGGCGCAGTTCACCAGCACCTCGGGCGCGCCTTCAGCGTTGGCGATGGCCGCGGCGAGGCGCTCCACCTCGGCCCGCCGGCCGAGGTCGGCGGCGTAGGCCGGCATCCCCAGGGCGGCGGCGGCCTTGTCGAAATCCGCGCCGGGGCGGTCGCAGACCGCGACCCGGAATCCGTCCGCGGCGAGACGGCGGGCGATGGCGGCACCGATGCCGCCGACCACGCCGGTGACCAGAGCGACCGTCATTCACGCCACTCCCGGAGTCAGGGTCTCGGCCAGCGCCGCGAAAGTCTCCGCGGACTGCGGACGCCGTCCGTCCTCGATGTCGTGGATCAGCGCCACCAGCCGGGCGAGCACCGGCACGGCGATGCCGTGACTTTCCGCGATCTCCACGATGACGCCGATCTGCGGATCGACCTCGGTGCGCCGCTTGCGCACCGCCAAGTCGCGCCAGATGCCGGAGTGGGTTTTCGCGGTCTTGGAATTGAACGCGGCGAGCGCGGCAATGGAGGCGCGCGCCGCCGCATCACCGCCGCCCGGCATATAGGCTGCCGGATCGAAGCCGTTGAAGCCGTGCGGCGTCACGCCCTCGGCCCGCGCGACGGCCATGACCTCGCGCCCCAGCGCGATCAGTGCCGGGATGCGCGCGGGATCGGCAAAGTTAGCGGCCATGCTGTCCGGCGTCAGGGCGGTGGCGAACAGCATCGCGCCATAGGCGAGCTTGCCCCACAGATAACCCCAGATGTTCTCCGTCAGCACCGCTTCGGGTTCGAACAGCCTCAGCAACGCATGCATCTCGCGGGTGCGCGGACGCTCGCTGCCGTCGATCTCGCCGACCACCACGGCGCCGCGGTTGCCGAAGAGGATGCGCCCCGGCCCCTGCCAGTCGGCGCCGAAGTTCACAAAGGCGCCCATGGTCCGCTCCGGCCCCGCCAGCGCGGCGATGCGGCGTTCGTTGAGGCCGTTCTGCGCCGACAGCACGAAGCCGTCTTCGGCCAGATGCGGCAGCAGCTGGTCCATTGCCGTCTCGGTCGCCGGGGCCTTCACCGCCAGGACGATGCGGCGGTAGCGCCCCTCGACCGCGTCCGGCGTGACACAGGGCACGGTCTGGCGAAAGCTCTCGACCGGCCCTTCGATCTCGAGGCCGCCGCCGCTGCAGGCGCGGGCATGATCCTCGACGATGTCGACCATCAGCACCGGCTGGCCGGCGCGCGCCCAGTAGGCGCCGAGGATGCCGCCGATGGCTCCGGCCCCCCAAATGAGAATTGGCTCTTCCGACACGCCCCGCATCCCTTTTCGCTAGTGTTCTTCCGGCACTCTGCCCGGCGTCAGCGGTTCCCGCCCGGCGTCAGCGATTCCAGCCCGGCCAGGGCCCCTCGAGGGCGTCGCGGGTTTCCTCGACGCCCACCCGCCACAGGTCCAACACCTGGTCGTCGGGCAACTGCCAGGGGCCGCCGAAATTGCCGTCGCCCAGATGCGTCTTCAGTTCTTCCGGCGGCAGGGCGCGGATCTTCTCCAGGTCGGGGGCCGGCTTTTCCCCTTCGGGCGCGGCGGCATGGACAAGGCGGGTCCAGGGAAAGTTCTCCATCCAGTTGGCGTGGCTGCCGACGGGATGGATCTCCTTCACTTTCGCCATGGTCCGCGGTGCCG
Organism: Pelagibius sp. 7325; assembly: GCF_037652055.1. Lineage (NCBI taxonomy): Bacteria > Pseudomonadati > Pseudomonadota > Alphaproteobacteria > Rhodospirillales > Rhodovibrionaceae > Pelagibius > Pelagibius sp. 7325. The sequence goes on along the minus strand of NZ_JBBKAH010000014.1, from coordinate 63,925 downwards.
CCCACCAGTTGTGCAGACGCACGGAAATATCGCCGTACTCGGCCATCATCTCCTGCCCCAGGGCACCGATCGGGTTGTTGCCGCCGTGGCCATTGACGATGAGGATCTTGCGGAACCCCGTGCGGCGCAGCGACGTCAGCACATCGCGCATCAGCGCCATCAACGTTTCGACCCGCAGGCTGACCGTCCCCGGGAAAGCGCTGAAGTAGGGTGTGAGGCCGTAGGGGATGACGGGGTAGACCGGCACGCCCAGCGGCTCCGCCGCTTCGCGCGCAACCCGCTCGGCGAGGATCATGTCGACGCAGAGCGACAACTGGGCATGCTGCTCGGTCGAGCCGATCGGCAGGACGCAGCGCGTATCCAGCGCGACCCGGCGTTCGACGTCCATCCAGTTCATTTCCGAGATCATCATGCGCGCTTTCCCTTTCTCGAACGCTTGTCACTCGACGAATAGAATTCGCTGGGCAGTTCGCCCGGCAACGGGGCGCAGTTCAGCACCACCTTGGCCAGCAGATGGGACAGGCTGCGCAGCTCGTCCTCGCTGAGCCCGTTCAGCATTTCCTTCTCGCGCAGCTCGAAGGCCGGCAGTGTGCGGCGGAACAGCGCGCCGCCCTCTTTGGTCAGATACAGCGCCTGCGAGCGGCCGTCGTTGGGGTCCCGGCGCCGCGTCACGAGGCCCAGCTTTTCCAGCCGGGAAATGGCGCGCGAGAGACTGTTCTTCGGAAAGCCCGAGGACTGCGCGATATCGCGCGCCTGTCCGCCCTCGCAAAGCGCCAGGGAATAGATCACCACGTACTCGATCCGGCTGAGGCCTTCGGTCTGCTGCACCCAGTCGTAGCAGACCGAGTTGTAACGCAAGGCCAGATAATTCAGGCGAAAGGCAAAGGGACAGGGGTTGCGCCACAGCTTGGCTTCGGTCATCCGGTCCAGACCCGATACACCGCCTTGGCTTTCAGGCGCAGAGAAATCAATTCGCGTCGGCATCCGCCCCGTGCTCGTTGTTCGCAGACAAATTTAGTTCCATATAGAACTTGACAGAAGAAATATTCCATAACATCGTTATCAAAACAAGTTCCATCTAGAACTAGTTTGTGATTATACAAAAGAACAGGGGGTACGATGACAACAAGACGAATCTTGGCATCCGCGGCCATTGCCCTGGGTGTCGCCCTGTCGGCGGGACTGGCTTCGGCCCCGCTGGCTTCGGCGCAGACGTTGACGGTCGGTGTGCGCGGCGGGCCGGAATCCCTTGACCCGCACTTCTCCGCGCTGGGCAGCCACGCGGAAGCGGCAAAGCACATCTACGATACGCTGGTGTGGTCGGGCGACGATCTGCAGATCGAACCGGGTCTGGCGACGTCGTGGAAGCCGCTGGACGATACCACCTGGGAATTCAAGCTGCGCGAGGGCGTGAAGTTTCACGACGGATCGGACTTCGACGCAGAAGACGTGAAGTTCTCGATCGAGCGCATCCCGCTGGTCAGCGGACCGACCACAACGACCATCTACGTGCGCCGTGTCGCCACGGTGGAGATCGTCGATCCCCACACCATCCACATCAAGACCGACGGACCGGCGGCGACGCTGCCGTACGACTTCGTGCGCCTCTTCATCGTGAGCTCCGACGCGGCGAAGGACTATTCAACGCCGGAGACCGCGGCGGCGGGCTTCAACGGCGGCCCGGCTGCCGTCGGCACCGGCCCCTACAAGCTGGTGAGCTGGGAGCCCAAGGGCGACCTAGTGCTGGAGCGCTTCGACGGTTATTGGCGCGGCAAGGGCCCCTGGGCGAAGGTCATCCGCAAGGAGATGCCCAATGACAGCTCGCGCCTGGCGGCCCTGAAGGCCGGTCAGGTGGACCTCATCAACTACGTCTCCTCCATCGACTACCTGGCCCTGCAGCGCGACCCCTCGATCGACGCGGTGGTGGGCGACAGCGTCTACATCATGAACCTGCAGCTCGACCAGCGGGTCGACACGCCGCTGGTGCGCGCCAAGGACGGCTCAAAGCTGGACAAGAACCCGCTGCGCAACCCCAAGGTGCGAGAGGCCATCGACCTCGCCATCGATCGTCAGTCCATGGTCGACATCGTGCTGGAAGGCCTCGGCAAGCCGGCCAATCAGATGATGCCGCCGGGTTTCTTCGGCTCCAGCGATGCGATTCCCGCCCGTGAGTACGATCCGGAGCAGGCCCGCAAGCTGCTGGCGGAGGCCGGCTACTCCGACGGCTTCGAGATCGACCTCTACTGCACTTCGGACCGCCTGCCCGGCGATGGTGCGATTTGCCAGGGCCTCGGGCAGATGTTCACGCAGGTCGGCATCAAGACCAACGTGAACGCCGTGTCCAAGACCGTCTACTTTCCGGCCCAGGCCCGCCTGGAATACTCCGTCTTCATGAATGGCTGGGGCACCCTCACCGGCGAAGCCTCCTACACGCTGGGCGCCCTCGCCCATTCGAACGATCCCGACGTGAAGCTGGGTGCCTTCAACCGCATCGAGTACAAGAACGAAACGGTCGACCAGCTGCTGGAAGACGGCGCCAAGACCCTGGAAGCGGAGCCCCGCCGCAAGCTTTACGAGCAAGCGATGGTCGAGACCATGGCCGACCGCGCCTACATCCCGGTGGTTCAGCTGCAGACCGTCTGGGGCTCCAAGGCTAACAGCGTGACATTCCAGCCGCGCTTCGACGAAGATACCCTGGCGTTCTTCATCAAACCGAAGAGCTGATCGGGCCGAGCCGGGACCCCCGCGGTCCCGGCTCTTCCTTCCGCGGCGCAGGTCAGGGGCATGCTCGGTTTCATCATTCAGCGTCTGCTGCAGGCGAGCGTGGTCATGGCCGTGATGTCGGTCATCGTCTTCGTCGGCGTCTACGCGATCGGCAACCCGATCGAGATCGTCATTCCCCCCGATGCGCCGCAAGACATCCGGGCCGAGACCATCCGCCGCTTCGGCCTGGATCTGCCCCTGTGGCAGCAGTATTTCATCTTCCTGTCGAACCTGGTGCAGGGAGATTTCGGACGATCCTTCATCTATAACATGCCTGTGCTGGACCTCATCGCCGGGCGCCTGCCGGCAACGCTGGAACTGGTGATGATCTCCATCCTCACCGCGACCGTGGGCGGCGTCAGTCTGGGCGTCTATGCCGGATACCGGCCCGACAGCTGGCTCTCGCGGCTGATCATGGCGCTCTCGGTTCTCGGCTTCTCGGTTCCCAGCTTCTGGGTCGGCCTCATCCTGATCCTCACCTTCGCGGTCAATCTCGGCTGGCTGCCGGCCGGCAGCCGCGGCGAGGTGGTCACGGTCTTCGGCGTCGGCTGGAGCTTCCTGACCCTCAACGGCCTGTCGCACATCCTGCTACCCGCCCTGAACCTCGCCTTCTTCAAGCTGGCGATGATGATCCGCCTGGCGCGCGCCGGCACGCGCGAGGTCATGCTGACCGACACCATCAAGTTCGCGCGCGCCGCCGGCATCTCCGAGGGCCGCATCCTGCGCCGCCACGTCCTGAAGCTCATCGCCATTCCGATCATTACCGTCTTTGGCCTCGAACTGGGCTCGACCCTCGCCTTCGCCGTGGTGACCGAGACGATCTTCTCCTGGCCGGGCGTCGGCAAGCTGATCATCGACAGCATCACGGTGCTCGACCGACCGGTCATGGTGGCCTATCTCATCCTGACCGCCCTGCTGTTCGTGCTGATCAATCTGACCGTCGACCTGGTCTATGCGGTGATCGATCCGCGCATGCGCGCGCGGGGGGCCTGATGGCCGGCAGCCAGACTCCCCTCGGCCGCTTCTGGGCCGACTTCCGCGACAACCGCATCGCCATCGTCGCCCTGGTTATCGTGCTCGCGCTGGGCTTGCTGGCGCTGCTGGCGCCGCTGATCGTGCCGCAGAACCCCTATGACATGGCGCACCTGTCGCTGCTGGATGCCCGCCGGCCGCCCGGCTACGTCGGCTCGGGCGGCTACATCCACTACCTGGGAACCGATCCCCAGGGCCGCGACCTGCTGTCGGCGATCTTCTACGGCCTGCGCATCTCCATCATGATCGGGCTGGCCGCCGGCTCCGTCGCCCTGGTGCTCGGCACCGCAGTCGGGATCTTCGCCGCCTATGCGGGTGGGCGCCTGGAGGCGATGCTGATGCGGGTCATCGACCTGCAGCTCTCGTTTCCGGCGATTCTGCTGGCCCTGGTGCTGGTCGCCCTGCTGGGCCAGGGCAAGGGCCAGCTGATCTCCGCCCTGGTGGCCGCGCAATACGCCTACTTCGCGCGCACGGCCTACGGGGCCGCCCGCGGCGAGCGGCACAAGGAATACATCGAGGCTGCGCTGGCGACGCCGCTGTCCGGATCGCGGGTCGTCCTGCGCCACCTGCTGCCGAACTGCCTGCCGCCGCTCATCGTGGTGGCGACCGTGCAGATCGCCAACGCGATCTCGCTGGAGGCGACGCTCAGCTTCCTGGGGCTCGGCCTGCCCGTCACCGAACCCAGCCTGGGGATGCTGATCTCCAACGGCTTTCCCTACATGATGAGCGGGCGCTATTGGATTTCCGTCTACCCCGGCATCGCCCTGATCATCCTGATCGTCGCCATCAACATCGTCGGCGACCAGGTGCGCGACCAGTTCAATCCGAGGCTGCGGCGATGAGCCCCGTGACGCGCCCTGTCCTCGAAGTGCGCGACCTGCAGACCCACTTCGAAACCCGCGAGGGCGTGGTGAAAGCGGTGGACGGCGTCAGCTTCACCCTCAATCAGGGCGAGATCATCGGCCTGGTCGGAGAATCCGGCTCCGGCAAGACCGTCACCGGCTTTTCGCTGCTGGGGCTGGTGGATCCGCCGGGCCGCATCGTCGGCGGCAGCGTGCGCTTGAACGGCGCCGAACTGGTCGGGCTGCCGGACAAGCAGCTGCGCCGCCGGCGCGGCCGCGAGATCGCGATGGTGTTCCAGGACCCCATCGCGACGCTCAATCCCCTGCTCACCATCCGCCAGCAGATGTTCATGGCGCTGCAGGCCCATCAGAGCCTCTCCGGCAAGGCCATGGAAGCGCGCTGCGTCGAGGTGCTGCACAAGGTCGGTATCCCCGAACCGGCCGCGCGGCTGCACGCCTATCCCCACGAATTCTCCGGCGGCATGCGCCAGCGCGTCGCCATCGCCATCGCCCTGCTCCACGATCCGGCCGTGATCGTGGCGGACGAGCCGACCACCGCCCTCGACGTCTCGATCCAGTCGCAGATCCTGCACGAGATGCGCAGCCTGACGGCGCAGAGCGGCACGGCGATGATCTGGATCAGCCACGACCTGGCGACGGTATCCAGCCTCGCCACCCGCCTGCTGGTGATGTACGCCGGACGCGTTGTCGAGGAAGGCCCCGTCGCGCGTGTCCTGCGCGCGCCGCGGCACCCTTACACACAGGGGCTGATCGCGTCCCTGCCGGCAACCAGCAAGCCCGGCGAGGCGCTGGCGCAGGTACCCGGCACCACGCCGTCGATGCTTTCCCTGCCGCCGGGCTGCCCCTTCGCCCCGCGCTGCTTCAAGGCGGATGAGCTCTGCACACAGCCGCCGCCCGTGCAGACCGCCGACGACCGCCTTTGGCGCTGCCATCATCCGCTAAACACCCCCGATCCGCGGGCGCCGGCATGAAGGCCTTGCTGCAGATCGACGGGGTGACGCGCGACTTTCGTCCTCATGTCACCCTGGGCGGCCGCATCGCCGCGACGCTCGGCGCCGGTGTCGACACGCGCGTGCTGCGCGCCGTGGATAACGTGAGCCTTTCCTTGGAGCGGGGCCGCACCCTGGGCCTGGTCGGCGAGTCCGGCTGCGGCAAGTCGACACTGGGCCGTGTCGCCGCCGGTATCCTGCAGGCCACGGCCGGCTCTGTCCTGCTGGACGGTCAGCCTGTCACGCGCAACGGGCAGAAGGTGACCACCCGGATTCAGACCGTGTTCCAGGATCCTTTCGCCTCGCTCGATCCGCGCATGAAGGTGGGCGACGCCGTCGCCGAGGGGCCGATCAGCCATGGCCTGACGACGCGCGCCGCGTCCCGCGACTACGTCGCCCGGTGGTTCGCGCGGGTCGGCCTCGACCCGTCTTTCGCCGGGCGCTATCCGCATCAGTTTTCCGGCGGCCAGCGCCAGCGCATCGCCATCGCCCGGGCGCTGGCGATGCAGCCCGATCTGCTGATCTGCGACGAGCCGGTCGCCTCGCTGGACGTCTCGATCCAGGCGCAGGTGATCAACCTCTTCCTCGACCTGCGCCGCGAGTTGAACCTGACCTGCCTCTTCATCAGCCACGATCTCTCGGTGGTGCGGCATGTCAGCGACCGCATGGCCGTGATGTATCTCGGCCGAGTGGTGGAAGAAGGCGCGACCGAAACCCTGTTCCGCACGCCGGCGCATCCCTATACGAAGGCGCTCCTCGCCTCGGTGCCCAAGCTGGTCCTGGACGACGACGCCCTGGTCCGCTTCGAGCCGATCCGCGGCGAGATCCCCTCCCCCCTCTCGCCGCCGCCGGGCTGCCATTTCGCCCCGCGCTGCGCCTTCGCCGGACCGGCCTGCGAGACGGCGCCGCCGCTGCGCGAAGCGGCACCGGACCACCGTGCGGCCTGCCACTTTTCGGAAACCGTGCTGCGCAGCGCGTAGCACATCGGGCCGCGTTCATCGTCCCCCGACGCCGCTCTTGCCTCCGCCGCTCCGTAGGTGGGACCGCAGGTCAGCGCTGCCTTGCCGGAATGTGCCAGTCGGTGCCGCGGGCCGTGGTCACGTACTCCGGCCAGCGCAGGTCGATCGGCGGCGGGTAGTCGCAAAGCGGCGCCAGCCATCCCTCACCGCCGACGCCGCCGCCCGTGCGCTGCACGAACTCCGCCGTGGCCTGCCGCAAGGTCTCCGGCCGTTCGACGAGATCGAGGATGGTGAAGGCGATGGTCTTGGCGGCGGCCTCGATCATCGGATCGATGCAGGGCGCAAGGCCGCCCAGGGCGTTCATCACCCAGGCAGGATAGGCGCCGCCGCCCGGACGCGGCGCCAGCGCCGGGCGTCCGACGTAGAAGCGTGCCGTGGGACAATGCCAGCAGTATTCGGTGTAATCGTCCGAGGTAAAATGAGTCTGCTGCGGTGACAGCATCTGGCGCAGCGCCGTCTCGGCCGCCTGCGGTTCCAGAAGCTCCGAGATCTGCGGCAGGAAGGGACTGTCCTGAGGCGCGTCGCCCAGCGTGCGCTGGATCGCCCGCGCCAGTTCACAAGCTTCGCCGTCGAAGACCGGCGCTCCGACTGCAGCAAGGTTGCCGTAGGTGAGCGACGCCATCGCGTGGTTGGCCAGACCGGGACGCGACTTGGCAATCCACTGCCGCTCCCAGCGACAGTGACTGGCCTGCGCCGCCGCCTCGGCGATGCGGTCCAGGCCGGCGACCACATGCTCGGCCAGGGCGACATCCGGCACCCGCGCCATGTACATGATCTCGGCCTCCAAGGCCGGCAGGTTGTCGGCCGTCGCCTGTCCCGCGGTCAGGATGGTTTCGTTGATCGACCAGCTGAGGCCACTGGGCAGCAGGTGTTCCTTGGCGGCCTTGCCCTGAATGTACATCTGGATCACCGCGTCGTTGGCGCCCGGCGCGCGCGGCGCGGCATGGGACGCCGGAATCGGCGAGTCCACGCGATGGTTTCCTTGCGGCGCATAGGCGGGCCAGGTCTCCGGCGTCTCGCAGAGGAAGCGATAAACCCAGGCGTAGCCCGCGCCGCAATGGGTGTCCCAGCGCGCGGTGTTGCAGAGCGGCAGCATGTAGAAGGGATGGAAGCTGATCGCGGCATCGAGATCGTCGTAGTACCCCCGTGCGGCGTGAATCGGCTTGGAGCCGCGCACCTTCTCCGCTGGCTCGCCGAACAGGGCCACCTCGCCGCGCAGGCCCTTGGCCTCCATCGCCGCGGCGGCGGCGAGCGCGCCGACCAGAGCCGCAATGCCGAGGGCCGAATGGGGATCGGTATGGCCGCCGGCGCGCAGACTGAGGCCCGGGCGCGGCCCCGGGCGCACGTCCGCGGCCTGACAGTTGTCGGGAACGCCGTCGTATTCCGCGTAGGCGGCGATGGTGGGGCCGCCGGTGGTGCCCCGGCGCGCGGCGAACGCAGTCGGCATGCCGCCGCTGGCGCGCTCCACTGCGAAGCCTGCCGCCTCCAGCCGGTCGACGTACCATGCGGCCGAGCGATACTCCCGCCAGGCGGTCTCGCCATAGTCCCAGATTTCACGGTTCCAGGCCGACCAGTCGCCCCTGCGATCCTCGATCCAGGCCCCTGCGAAAGCCTTTGCCGCCGTCATCCCTTCGCCTCCTGCCTGCGTCATGCGGATCTTGCCGGTGAAAACCCTTTGTGAAAAAGTGAGGTTTGCACCGCCATTTGAAGAAATAAATTCAACAAACGAGCCAGCATGTCCAATCTCCCCTCGATGAAAGCGCTGCGGGCGCTGGAGGCCGTCGGACGCCTGGGGTCCGTTCGCGAGGCGGCCGACGAGTTGAACCTGACGCGCAGCGCCGTCAGCCACCAGCTTCGCTTCCTGGAGGAGGACCTCGGCTTTCCCCTCACCGAACGCAACGGTCGCGGCATCGTCCTGACCGTGCGCGGCGAGCGCTATGCCCGCGAGGTGCGCGGGGCGCTGCGGACCCTGACCCTGGCCCACGCCCATACGGCGGAGACCGAACTGGCAGGCCGGCTGACCATCAGCTGCACCCCGGGCTTTGCCACCTATTGGCTGTGTCCGAACATCGGACGCTTCATCGGCGACCATCCGAACATCAGCCTCAGCATCATCTCGCCCCAGCGCCTGGACGACGTCACCGCCCCCGGGGTGGATATCTTTATCGCTTACGGCCAGGGCGACTGGCGCGACATGTGGGTGGAGCCGCTCAGCCAGTTGCAGTTTTCCCCGGTGTGCAGCCCTACCCTGCTGCAACAGGGCCTGCGCGAACCGCGCGACCTGGCGCGCTTCCCCCTTCTGCATCTGAAGGACGAGAGCGATTGGGTGCGCTGGCTGGCCGCAACCCACGTGGCCGGCGTCGACCCCCGCCGCGGCATCGCCTTTTCCGACATGAACCTCACTCTTTCTGCCGCCATCGCAGGCCAAGGCGTCGCCATGGGGGATACCATCATCTCAGGCAGCGCCCTGGCAGCCGGCATGCTCGTCCAGCCCTTCTCCCAAACCATTCCGGCACCCGCCGCCTATTACATCGTCGCCGACCCGACCCTGGTCGAAGGCCCACTGGCGAAGGCCTTTCTGGCCTGGCTGCACAGCCAGCTCGCCGCCGGCGGGATCTTCTCGGGCGGCAACTGGAAATAGCCGAATTCTTTTCACCAGTCGGCGCAGAATATTTCGTTTGAGGTGAATAAAATCGCCACTTACGCTGATTGCCTGCCGCGAACATGGGCACAGAGAAAGTTTGCCTAATTCATAATCAAGTCGATCACCGCCGGCCTCGCGGCCCAGGGCGCGTCACAGGGAGCACAAACGAGATGCAGCAGGCCACACCATTGCAGGCGCGTGTCGAGGGCGGCGGAACCCCCACCATGGCGAACTGGAGCCTCGGTTCGGAAGCCGGCGTTCTGAAGGACGTGCTGCTCGGCCCGCCGGAAGGCTTCCGCTGGATGGGTCTGGAGAACGCGGCCTGGTCGTCGCTGGTGCGCGATACCCTGCGGCGCGGCTACAGCTTCGACAAGCAACTGGCCATGCGCCAGCACCGCGAGATGGTCAGCGCCTACGAGGATGCCGGCGTCACCTGCCACTTCCTGCCGCTGGACGAGTACAATCCCTATCAGGTCTACGCGCGCGACTCTTCCTTCATGACGCCGTATGGCGCCGTCATCTGCCAGATGGCCAATCCCCGCCGGCGCGGCGAGTATGCTGCCTGCCTGCGCTTCTACCTGGAGCGCGGCATCCCGATCTACGACATGGTGTCCTCCGGCAACTTCGAGGGCGGCGACTTCAACATCATCGGTGAGAAGACCGCGCTGGTCGGCTATACCGATCACCGCTCAGAGGAAATCGCCGCGCGCCAGGTAGCGGGCTGGATGAAGGACGAGGGCTGGGAAATCCGCTTCGCGCCGATCGACCAGTTCTACGTCCACATCGACCTCATGGTCTGCATGCTGAATGAGCGCTGCGCGGCGGTCTGCCTGGAAACCACCGAGGACGACATCGTCGACTGGCTGAAGGCCAGGCAGATCGAGATCATTCCGGCCAGTTTCAAGGAGACCATGGCCCTGGGCTGCAACGTGGTCGCCCTCGGCAACGACCGGGTGCTGTCGACGGCCGGCGCCAAGGATCTGAATACCAAGCTGCGCGCGGCCGGCTTTACGGTCTACGATCCGGACATGACCATGTTCACCTGGGCCGGGGGCGGCGTCCATTGCATGTGCCAGCCGCTCAACCGCGAGGCGGCGTGACGCGGCGGTCCGGGCATCGCGGTGACGGCGACCCGGCGGCCGGGCCGGAGGACGGATTTGGCTGAAGCGTCTGACGTTTTCCTGCGGGCGGTGGAGATCACCAAAAGCTATGGCGCGCTGCATGCGCTTGACCGCGTGTCCCTCGATATCGCCCGCGGAGAATTCCTGACGCTGCTCGGCCCCTCGGGGTCGGGCAAGACGACGTTCCTCATGTGCCTTGCCGGCTTCGTCGAAGCGACCGCGGGCCGCCTGGAGGAAGCCGGCGTCGACATCACTCAGCGGCCCGCCGAAGCCCGCCGCTACGGCATGGTGTTCCAGGGCTATGCCCTGTTTCCCCACATGAGCGTGGCGGAGAACGTCGCCTTCCCGCTGCGCGTCGCCGGCATGGCGCGCGGCGCGCGCGGGGCCCGTGTCGCCGAGATGCTGGAGACCGTCGGGCTGGCGCCTCTGGGTAACCGGCGGCCGCACCAGCTCTCCGGCGGACAGCAGCAGCGCGTGGCCCTCGCCCGGGCGCTGATTTCCCATCCGCCGGTGCTGCTGCTCGACGAGCCGCTCTCCGCCCTCGACAAGAACCTGCGCGAGCAGATGCAGGAGGAGATCAAGTCCCTGCATCGCAAGATCGGCAGCACCTTCGTCTTCGTGACCCACGACCAGACCGAAGCGCTTTCGATGTCCTCGCGCGTCGCTATTTTCAACCACGGCCGCGTGCAGCAGATCGGCACACCCGAAGAGGTCTACGAGCACCCGGCGAACCGTTTCGTCGCGGAATTCCTGGGCCGCATTAACCTGATCCCGCTCGATCAGGCTGTCGTTGCGAACTGCCGCCTGACGGGCCGCTTCGAAGGCCAGGAACTGACGGCCCCGGCTCCCAAAGGTCCGCTGAACACCCCGGTCATTGCGGTACGGCCGGAATACATGCGCCTCTCCGCCGGGCCGCCGCACCAGGGCGAGAACGGCCTTCGCGCCCGGGTGCGCGCGCGTGTCTATGGCGGCGCGCAGTCGGTGCTGCAGCTCACGACGGACTCCGGCGTGGAAATCTCGCTCGACGTGCCAAGTCGGGGCGAAGCGCCGTCGATGGCCTGCGGCGAGACGGTTTGGGTGACCTGGCCACGGGACAGCGGCTTTGCCCTTTCCGGGGAAAGCTAGGGTCCGAACGAACCAGGATTGTGTGTGAACAGGGAAAACAAAACAAAGGACGAAGAACATGGAAGCTAAAAACTGGGGCCGGCTGCTGGCGGCAGCCGAGACAGGCCTCATCAGCCGGCGCAGCTTTACCACCGCCCTCGCCGCCGCCCTCGCGCTGCCGTTGGCGGCACGGGCCGGCCTTTCCTTCGCCCAGGCCAAGGAACTGGTGCTGGTCAACTGGGGCGGCGACGCCATGACCGCCTACGCCGAGGCCTACGGCAAGTCCTTCACAGAGGCCACCGGGGTCGCCGTCAAGATGGACGGCTCCGGTCCGACCGAGGGCGCCATCACGGCGCAGGCCAAGAGCGGCAACGTCAGCTGGGACATTGTCGATGCCGATCCCTTCTCGGCGATCACGCTGGGCAAGCAGGGCTACCTGCAGGCGATCGATTACGACGTCGTCGACAAAGCCAAGACCCGCGAGGGCTTCGGCTGGGATTATGCCATGTCGGCCTATTTCTTCAGCTATGTCGTCGCCTACGATTCGGAACTCTATCCGGAAGCGCCGACCTCCATGGCCGACTTCTTCGATGTGGAGAAGTTTCCCGGCAGCCGCGCCATGTACAAGTGGGGCGTGTCGAGCTGGGAGGCCGCGCTGCTGGCCGAAGGCGCCGCGCCGGAGACCCTCTATCCGCTGGACCTGGAAAAGGCGCACGCCAAGCTGGGCGCCTTCAAGCAGCATGTGGTGTCTTTCTGGGGCGGCGGCGCGGAAAGCCAGACCGCCATGCTGAGCGGCGAGGCCTCGATGGGGATCGTGTGGAGCACCCGCGCCAAGCTGATCGAGGAAGAGTCGAACGGCCGCATCAAGTACTTCTGGGACCAGGGCCTGCTGTCGCCCGGCGCCATGGCGGTGCTGAAGGGCAATCCCGGCGGCACCGAGAACGCCATGGCCTTCCTCGCCAGCATGCAGGATCCGGAAAAGCAGCTGGTGATGTTTGAAAAGCTGGGCCAGGGCCCGGCCAACCCGGCCGCCGACGCGCTTATTCCGGAAGATCAGCGGCGCCACAACTGCGTGGCGCCGGAGAACGCGGCCAAGCAGATCCCTCTCGACATGGAATGGTACGCCGAGAACTATTCCGCCGCCCTCGATACCTACCTGGCCATGATCTCGGCCTGAGCGGCGCACCGGGAACGGGGATACAGCGGAGCGATGGGCGGATGACCAGCATCAAGAGCAAGCTCGGCCAGGTTGCCCTGATCGCTCCGCTGCCTCTGTTCCTGGCGGCGGTCTACCTGTTGCCGTTCCTCGGTGTCGTAGAGTGGAGCGTCACCCTGCCCGAACCCGGGCTGCAGCAGTACGAGCGGGTCTTCACCGACCCGACCGTGCTGGGCGTGCTGTGGCGCACGCTGCGCATCTGCTGCATCGTGACCCTGCTGACCGTGGTCGCGGCCTACGCGATCTCCTACGTCTGGGTCTGCGGCAGCCGCCTGCAGGCCACAATCGTCGAGTTCGGCGTGCTGATCCCTTTCTGGATCTCGACCTTGACCCGCGCCTTCGGCTGGCTGGCGCTGCTCTACAACCGCGGCATCGTGAACAGCACTTTGATGAGTCTGGGAATCATCGATTTCCCCTTGATGCTGGTGCGCAACGAGTTCGGTGTCATCGTCGGCATGACGCATTTTCTGATCCCCTTCGCGGTGCTGCCGCTGGTTTCCTCCATGCGCCATCTCGATCACCGGGTGCTCATGGCCGCGCGCGGCATGGGCGCCAGCCGCGCGCGCACCTTCTGCACCGTGTTCATGCCGATGACCGCGCCCGGCATCGTCGGCGCCGCGGTAATCACCTTCGTCTTCTCCCTCGGCTTCTTCATCACCCCGGCGATCCTGGGTGGCGGGCGCAGCGTCATGATCGCTGAGTTCATCTACGTGCAGACCTTCCAGACCGTGAACTGGGGCCTGACCGGCGCCCTCTCGGTGGTCATCGTCGTGGCGGCAGCCCTGCTGATCGTTCTGTTCCTGCGCGGCCGCCGCGCCAAGACGCTGGTGGGCTGACAGCATGGCGATCTACCGTCCCGGCCCCCTTGCCCTGCTGTTGACAGCACTGATCGTGATCTTCCTGCTGGCACCGCTCATCGCCGTGGTGCCGATCTCCTTCACACCGTCCAGCTACCTCTCCCTGCCGTCCGACACGCTGTCTTTGCGCCACTACCGGGCACTGGTCGAGGTCCCGGCGTGGGGTGAAAGCGTTCTCATGAGCCTGCTGGTCGGCCTCTGCGCCAGCGCCCTGGCCACCACGCTTGCGACGCTCTTCGGCCTCGGCATCTGGTTCCTGCAACCCCGCGTCACCGCCCTGTTGGTGGGCTTCGTGCTGCTGCCGATGATCGTGCCGCCGGTGGTCTCGGCCGTCACGCTCTACTTTCTGCTGACCTCGCTGTCCCAGGTCTCTACCGCCATCGGCTACGACAGCTGGCTGGGCGTCGTCATCGCCCACGTGGTGATGATCGTCCCCTTCGCCGTCATCATGGTGCTGGTCGCCCTGGCGCGGGTGCAGCGCAACCTGGACATGGCGGCGCGCGGCATGGGCGCCAGCCTCATGCAGCGCATCGTCCTGGTGATCCTGCCGAACATCCGTTTCGGCGTGATCTCGGCCGCTTTCCTCACCTTCGTGCTGTCGTGGGAGGAGATCGCAGTGACCCTGTTCATCACCAGCGTGAACGCGGTCACGCTGCCGCGCCTTCTGTGGATGGGTCTGCGCGACAATGTCGACCCGGCGGTCGCCGCCATCTCCGTCGTGCTGATCGCCGTCACGGTGACGGTGCTGCTGTCCGTCACCTTGCTACGCCGACACCGGCCGGCGCAGCCGGACTGACGCCGCCGCTTTTCCCGCTCACTCGCGGAAGTTGGAGCCTTCCTCGTCGAGGATCGCCACCAGTTCGCCGAAATGCTTGCCGTCGCTGGGATAGGATTCAATTTGCTCGGCGGTACGCGAAGCGACCTCATGGGAGAGCCGCCGCAGCGGCTGGCCGGTCCACAGAGCCTTCACATAGTTCTCGGCCGCCCGCTCAAAATAGTACAGGCGGTCGAAGGCGTCGGCGACGTCGTCGCCAAGCACCATGATCCCGTGATTGCCCATCACCATGACCTTGATCTTGGGGTCGGAAAGCAGCGTCACGCAACGCTCCGCTTCATCCTCGAAGGCGAGGCCCCCGTAGGTTTCGTCGACCACGTGGCGCTCGTAAAACGCCGCGCTGTTCTGGTCGATCGGCGGCAAGGTGCTGTCGGCAAGACTGGCCAGCACGGTCGAGTAGACCGGGTGAGCGTGCAGCACGCAGCGCGCATGCGGACAGTGGCGATGCACCGCGCCGTGCAGGCCCCAGGCCGTGGGATCCGGCGCGTTCGGCGACGTCATGGTCGCCGGGTCGTCGGCGTCCAGCAGCAGAATGTCGCTTGCCCTGATGCGGCTGAAATGACGCTGGTTCGGGTTCATCAGGAACCGCTTGCCGCTGTCGTCGACGGCCAGTGAAAAGTGGTTGGCCACCGCTTCATGCAAGTTCAGGCGCTCGGCCCAGCGGAATGCGGCGGCGAGGTCGCAGCGCTGCTTCATGAACGGCATGTTGTGGTCGGACGCAAGGTGGGGGGCGGCAACCATCGGGCAACTCCTGTGGGCAAGGTCGGGCCGGACCGTCAGTCTGCGAAGCGATAGGCGGGCCTCCTGTGCCGGAAGTGCAAGCCGTTGACGCAACGCATGAGACAAGGGTATCGCCGCCGCCCCTGCGGCTGCAAGGGTTCAGTAGGGTCCAAATCCACGCAAGGTTCTGCCGCCCCCCGGCCCGGTCCCTTGGACTGCCCTACTCAGGGGGAAAGACCCGTGGTTCTCACCGGACCTCGCTGCTGCGGCACATGCCGCAATTATCCCGCTGATGCCCCGCTAAACAGAGCAGTATCTGTCCTGGATTTCCCTGTCCGCCAGAAGAACTGCCGCCGGCGCCTCGTGCACAATGACGCCGTGGTCCATGATATAGGCGCGGTCGGAGATCGATAGCGCGCGCTCCACGTTCTGCTCGACCAGCAGGATGGTGGTGCCCGCGTCTCTCAGGCGCGCGAAAAGTTCGAACATCTCGTCCACCAGCACCGGCATGATCCCTTCCGAGGGTTCGTCCAGCATCACCATGCGCGGGTTCGACGCCGTGGCACGGGCAATGGCCAGCATCTGCTGCTCGCCCCCGGACATGGTCTCGGCGATCTGGTCCAAGCGTTCCTTCAGCCGCGGAAAGGTCTCGGCGATGCGGTCGATAATGCTGGCTTCCTCTTTTTTCAGAGGCGACGAGACCAGGCCCAGACGCAGATTCTCGCGCACCGTCAGGCCCGGCACGATGCGGCGGTCTTCAGGGACATATCCCAGGCCCAGGCGGTAGCGGTCATGCGCCGGGCGAGCAAGCAGGCCGGCCTGGCCATCGAAGGCGACCTCGCCCCGGCACTTTTTCACCAGGCCCATGACGGTGCGCAGAGTCGTCGTCTTGCCGGCGCCGTTACGCCCGATAAGGGAGACGATTTCGCCGGCGCGCGCTTCCAGGCTCACGCCCTGCAGGACGTGGCTGTGGTCGTACCAGGCGTGCAGGTCTTCAACTTTCAGCATCGGCGCTGCCATCAGTGGTTGCCCTGGCCAAGGTAAACCCGGCGGACTTCGTCGTTGGCGCGTACCTCCTCCGGCGTGCCTTCCGCCAGCAACTCACCGTGGTGGAGCACGATGAGGCGGTTCGAGATGCCCATCACCAGCTTCATCTTGTGCTCGACCAGGATGACCG
Organism: Pelagibius sp. 7325; assembly: GCF_037652055.1. Lineage (NCBI taxonomy): Bacteria > Pseudomonadati > Pseudomonadota > Alphaproteobacteria > Rhodospirillales > Rhodovibrionaceae > Pelagibius > Pelagibius sp. 7325. Next base: position 47,585 of record NZ_JBBKAH010000014.1, on the reverse strand, counting down.
TCCGCTCGCTGGCCAAGCGGGTGATGAGCCCCATCATCGCCGTGGTTTCTTCCGGGCTCATGCCGGCCGTCGGTTCGTCCAGAAGCAGAAGCGCGGGATCACAGGCCAGCGCCACGGCGATCTCCAGGGCTCTCTGCTCGCCGTGTGCCAGGTTCATGGTCAGCCGGTGGTAGTGCCGGTCGAGGCCCACCATCTCCAGCAGTTCGGCGGCCCGCGCGCTCATCTCGGTATAGCGGTGGCGCGGCGTCCAGATGTTGAAGCGCTGGCTCATGCACTGGATGGCAAAGCGTACGTTCTCCAGCGCCGTCAACTGCGGAAAAACGTTGGTGATCTGAAAAGACTTGGCAATGCCCAGGCGGGCAAAGCGGTGCTGCGGGGTGCCGGTGATGTCGCGGCCGCGGAAGAAAATGCGCCCCGCGCTGGGCGCAAAGGCGCCGGAGAGGAGGTTGAAGAAGGTGCTCTTACCGGCGCCGTTGGGACCGATGATCGCGGTGAGCTGACCCTCGGGGAAGGCCACCGACACGCCGTTGAGGGCGGTGAAGCCGCCGAAGCGCATGCCGAGGCCTTCGGCCCTGAGAATCGGCTGTTCGATGGCAGAGGAAGAAACCATTCCCACCCCCTACCGCGACATCCAATGGAGCAAGGTACCCCAGATCCCGCGCGGGAAGAACAGGATGAAGAAAACGAAGAGCCCCCCGACGAAAAGCTGCCAGTGAACCGTGATCACCGTGATCACGTCCTCCAGCATCAAGAAGGTAAGCGCGCCGACGAAGGGCCCGAAGAAGGTTCCCATGCCGCCGAGCAGCGCCATCATCACCGCCAGGCCCGAGGTGTGGTAGTGCAGCGATTCGATGGGGACGATGGTCAGGTGGATGGCGTTCAGCGCCCCGGCCAGGCCGCAGAACAGGCCCGAGATCACGAAGGCGAGCCACTTGGACGTGGCCACGTCGATGCCGCAGGCGCGCGCCCGGTTCTCGTTCTCGCGGATCGCCTCCAGCACCGCGCCGAAAGGCGAGGCAAGGATACGGGAGAACAACCAAACCGCCAGGGCAACGAAGGCGAAGACAAAATAGTACTTCGTCAGCGGATCGATCAGCGAGAGGTCGAGGCCGGGAATGTTGAGGTCGTAAACGTCGACGCCGCGCAGGCCGTTCTCACCACCGGAGAGATCCTCCAGCTGATAGACCAGATAGTAGACGCACTGCGACAGCGCCAGGGTGACCATCGCGAAGTAGATGCCGCGGGTGCGGATCGCCAGGCCGCCGATCACCGCCGCGCCGAGACCGGCAAGGATGACGCCGAGCGCGAGGGCCGGCAGCCAGGGAACCCCATAGTGGACGATGGCGATGCCGGTGGCGTAGCTGCCGAGACCGAAGAAGGCGGCGTGGCCGAAGGACAGGACGCCCATGTAGCCGAACACCATGTTGAACCCGAGGGCATAGAGGCCGTAGATCAGGATATTCACGGCCAGCGCTTCGTAGGGCAGCAGAAAGGGGAAGACCAGCAGGAAGCCCAGCACCGCCACCACCCGGTGTCGCGCCATGCCCGACACCAGCCAGGCCAGGCGGCGGCCGGAGACGGTCAGTTCATCCTGGGGATTGGCGAGATTCATCCCATCAGACCCTTCTTGCCGAAGAGGCCTTGCGGGCGTACCAGCAGGACCAGCGCCATAAGGGCGAACATCGAGACCTCTGCCATGGCCGGCGCGAAAAGAGAAGTCATGCTGACCACGACGCCGACAAGCAGGCCGGCGACGACCGCCCCGGCGAGCGAACCCATGCCACCGACCACGGTAACGACGAAGGCTTCCACCAGCACCGAGGTTCCCATGTCGGGGAAGACGCTGCGCATGGGCGCCGAGAGCACGCCCGCCAGCCCCGCCACGGCGGTTCCCAAAGCGAAGACCACCAGCCATACCCGCGAGATGTCGATGCCGAGAACGCGCACGATCTCGCTGTCTCGCGCGCCGGCCCGGATGATGAGGCCGTAAGAGGTCTTCTCCAGAAACAACCACAGAGCCAGTACCAGGACGGCGGTAGCGGCAATGACAAAGAGGCGGTAGGCCGGGAAGTAGCCGACGCCAATGTTGACCGCCCCGATCAGGGAGTCCGGCGCGTCGAACGGGACGCCCTCGGCGCCGAAGAGGATGCGCACCACCTCGACAAGCACATAGGCGAGACCGAAGGTCAGCATGAGGGGATAGTCGATGCCACGCCCGTAGAGGGGGCGTACCAGCCAACGCTCCACCGCCAGCCCGACGGCGCCGACCGCCAGCGGCACCACGGCCAGCGTCAGCCAGAAATTGCCCAGATAGCCGATGAAGAACACGCCGGCATAGGCGCCCAGCATGTAGAAGGCGCCGTGCGCGAAGTTGACCACGGTCAAGAGGCCAAAGATCAGCGACAGACCGACCGCGAGCAGGACGAACACGGAGCCGAGCGCGATTCCGGTAAACAACTGCAGGGCCAGCAACTCAATCGGAAAACCGCCTATCACGCTTCGTTTCTCTTGTTCGCTGATTGCAATCCGCCTCTTCGCCGAGCGCCCCCGCGGCGCACTGCGCGGCGGGGGCGGGTCGTTCCGGCGGTCAGGCGTGGCCCAGTTCCGCGCAGCTGCGCAGCATGTCCTCGGATGCCGGATCGGTGTCGACGATCTCGAACACGTCGTACTCGTTCGCCATTTCCGCTTCCGACTTCGACTTCACGATGAAAACAGACTGCACCGACTGGTGATCGCACTTTCTATAGTACTGGGTTCCCTTGTACTTGTCGTACTTCAGCTCTTCCAGGGCGGCGATCACGGCATCGGTGTCCGTGGTGCCCGCCTGCTTCACGCCGTCCAGCAGGGCGCCGACGCCGGCATAGCCGTAGGCGCCATAGTCGGAGGGCGGCGCCCCGTCATTTTTCTTGCGGTAAACGTCATTGAAGGCTTTGGCGCTGGGCACCGACTCTTCCAGGGTCCAGTGGTAGTTGGCGCCGCCGATGACTCCCTCGTAGGCGGCGGCACCGCCCGCGCGGCGCTGGTTGTACAGCAGGGCGGGCGCCAGCACCTGCATCTGCTGCTTCATGCCAAAGCCGGTCGCCTGCTTCAGCGAATTCATCTGGTCGTAGCCGAAATTGCAGAGGCAGAGCACGTCCGGCTTGGCCGCCATGATCTGCGGCAGGAAGGTGGAGAAGTCCTTGCTCGCCAGCGGATGGGTCACCTCGGCGACGACTTCGATGCCGTGCGGTTCACCCGCCCGCTTGAAGCCGCGCACCATCTCGTGGCCGTAGGCATAGTCGGCGATCAGGAAGGCGACTCGCTTGCCGAGCTTCGGAAAGGCATAGCGGCCGACCGCTCCGGCCGTCATATGCGGGTTCATCGCCTCGTGGAAGGTGTACTTGGAGAAGTCCTGCGCCTCGTTGATGGCATCGGATTGCGAAATCGATACGTAGATGATGCCGCGCGCCTTGGTCACCGCGTTCACCGAAAGCTGCACCGACGCAGACAGCGACCCGCAGACGTAGTGGACCTTGTCTTTCTCGATCAGTTCCAAAGTCCGCGTCGCCGCCTCGCCGGGCTTCAGCTTATCGTCACGCACCAGCAATTCGGCCATACGGCCGTTGAGGCCGCCCGCGGCGTTGAACTGGTCAACGGCGATCTGTGCGCAGCGCGCCTGTTCCTGCGCTTCCGATCCGTAAGGACCGGTCAGCGGCACCGGAAAGCCGATGCGGATCGTCTCCTCCGCCGCGCGGGCGATGTTGAACAGGGCCGGGCCCGCGGCCACCGCAGCCGCGCCGGCGGCCGTCCCTTTCAGGATGGAACGTCGGCTGAACCCCCGCGCTACCATGCCTGTCTTGCTCTTTTCGTGGTCACCCATAGTTTCGTCTCCTTGGACTGATGTCGCTCCCACCGCCGGGCTGTTCATTGCGTCGCTTCTTGCGTCTTGCCCGGCGTTCTTCTCTCAGATCTTACCCAGTGCCCTCAAAATCTTATCCGGCGTGAACGGCATGTGCGCGAGCCGCGCCCCGAAGGGCCGCAGAGCATCGTTCAGGGCGTTCATCACGGCGCCCGGCGCCCCCGCCGTGCCCGCCTCGCCGACGCCTTTGGCGCCGAGCTCGCTGGTCTCGGTGGGGGTCGTCACATGCTCCACCACGATATCGGGCATTTCTCCGGCCATCGGCAGCAGATAGTCCGCCAGCGAGCCGTTGAGCAGCTGCCCCTCCGGCGAGTAGAGGCATTCCTCGTAAAGCGCCGCGCCGAGCCCCTGCACCACGCCGCCCCGGGTCTGCTCCGCCACCAGCAGCGGATTGATCACCGTGCCGCAGTCCTCCACGACCCAGTATTTCAGCAGTTTCAGCAGGCCGGTCTCGACATCGACCTCGATGTAGCAGGCATGGGCCGCGTTGGTGAAAGCGAAGGGGTAGCTGCGCGACGTGTAGTGCCTGGTCGCAACCAGCTCCGGCTGCAGATCCGGCGGCAGGGTGTCGCCGCGGAAGTAGACCAGGCGGCCCAGCTCCGCCAGCGGCATGCGCTCGGTGCCGTCGGACTCATCAACGATGACGCCGTCGCGGATGTCGAGGCTTTCCGGCGTGCTTTGCAGAATGGCGCCCGCGACCGCGAGGATGTTGCGGCGCAGTTCCTTGCCGGCCTGCAGCGCCGCCTCGCCGCCGATACCGGCGCCGCGAGACGCCCAGGTGCCCCCGCCGTAGGGGACCACGTCGGTGTCGCCGGTGATGACGCGCACGTGCCTCGGCTCAACACCCACGGCGGTCGCGGCGATCTGCGCGATGATCGCCTCGGTGCCCTGCCCCTGTTCGGTGACACCGGTGGCGCAGGTGATGCCGCCTGTCGGGTCGAGGCGGATGGTGCAGCCGTCCTGCGAGGCAATGCGCGCGCCGCCGACACCATAAAAGGCCGGGCTGGGGTTGGTCACCTCGATCAGGCTGGCAAAGCCGATACCCCGGTGGACGCCGCGGCCGCGCAGTTCCTGCTGCTCCCGGCGCAGGCCCTCGTAGTCCATCGTCTGCAGCAGCTTTGCCAGGCTCTCGCGGTGCGACTGGCGCTCGTAGATCGCCCCGGACGGCGAGGTGTAGGGGTAGGCGTCGTCCGCGATGAAGCTGCGCCGCCGCACTTCGGCAGGGTCCATCCCGAGGGCCGCCGCCCCCTTGTCGATCAACGCCTCGCCGACCGCGACGGCGATCGGATGGCCGACACCGCGGTACTGGCACATGACGCCCTTGTTCTGGAAAACGGCACGGGCACGGACCCGGTAGTTGCGGTGCTTGTAGGGGCCGCCCGTCAGGTTGGCGACCTGGTTCAGCTCGATGCCGCTGCTGCGGGGATAGACCGAATAGGGGCCGATGCCGGTGAGGTCGTCCATGTCGATGGCGGTTACCTCGCCTTCCGCATTGAACGCCATCTTCGCCGTCACCCGATGGTCGCGCGCATGGATGTCGGTGGTGAAGGATTCCAGCCGGTCGGCGACGAACTTTACCGGACGCCTCAGCATGACCGAGAGGGCCCCCGCGGTCATCTCGTCGGAATAGGTGTGGATCTTGATGCCGAAAGAACCGCCCACGTCCTTGCAGATCACCCGCACCCGATCCTCGTCCAGGCCCAGGTGCTTGGCGTACAGGTTCTTCGACATGTGCGGGCACTGCACCGACATGTGGAGGGTCAGCGTTTCTTCGGCCGGGTTGAAGTCGCAAACGATGGAGCGCGGCTCCAGGGTTACGCCGGTATGGCGGTTGAAATGCAGGGTTTCCTCGACAACCACGGCGGCCTCGGCGAAGGCGGCCTCCACGTCGCCGGCGTCGATGCGGCGCTCGAAGCAGAGATTGTCGCCCAGTTCCGGATGGATGACCGGCGTATCCGGATCCAGCGCTGTCTCCATATCGGCGACGGCCGGCAGTTCCCTGTAGTCGATCTCCACCAGGTCGACGGCGTCCTCGGCGAGGGCGCGGCTGGTGGCGACCACCGCCACCACCGGCTCGCCCTGGAAGAAGGCCTTGCCGTTGGCGAGCGGCCACTGAGGCGCGGACTTGATGCCCTTCAGGTGATCCAGGATGCCGACCCAGGGCGTGCAGTAGTCCTTGAGGTCCGCCATGGTGACGATGCGCACGACGCCGGGCAGCGCGGCGGCGGCCGCCGTGTCGATGGAGAGGATCTCCGCATGGGCGTAAGGGCTGCGGCAGAAGGCCAGGTGCACCATGCGCGGCAGCACGATGTCGTCGACGTAGGTGCCGCGCCCCTGAGCCAGGCGCGCGGCGTTGGGCCGCGGCACGCTTCGGCCAATATAGGAGTTCGGGCGGTCGAGCACGGTCATGGCGCGACGGTCGGTCATGTGTTCTGCCCTGACCGCTTGCGTGCCGTGGTCTCGACGGCATCGACGATGGATTGATAACCGGTGCAGCGGCAGTAGTTGCCGGAAAGCTGCTCGCGGATCTCCTCTCGGCTCGGCAATGGATTGCGCTCCAGCAGTTCGCCGGCGCTTATCAGCATGCCCGGGGTGCAGAAACCGCACTGCAGCGCGTTGCGGGCGACGAACTCGTCCTGCAGGTCTTTCAGGACACCGCGTTCGGTGACACCTTCGATGGTCTCGACCGCGGCGCCTTCGCATTGCACGGCAAGGGTCAGGCAGCCGCGCACCGCGACGCCGTCCAGCCGCAGGGTACAGGCGCCGCAGACGCCGTGCTCACAGCCGACATGCGTGCCTTTGAGGCCCAGATCGTCCCGCAGAAAATCCGCCAGCGTCAGACGCGGCTCCACGGCCCGGCTAACCGGTTCGCCGTTCACGGTAAGGTTGACGATGACGGGTTTCACCATGGCTCAGGCTTCTCCACCGGCAAAGGCCGTGAGCGCGCGCCGCGTCAGCACCTTCATGAGGTGCAACTTGGCGGCCCCGGAGGTGGTGAGATCCTCCTGCGGCGTGAAGCCTTTACCCAGGGCCGCGCAGACCGCCTCGACGTCCAGATCCGCGGCCGGCTGGCCTTCCGCCTCTGCCATGGCGGCGTCCGCCAGATGCGGCATGTCGGAAACAGCGAAAAAGGCCAGCCGCACGTCGCGAAGCACGCCGCCGCGCCGCACGGCACAGGCCGCGAGGCCGGCCATGGCATAGTCACCCTGGCGGCGCGCCACTTCGTCGAAGAACGAAACCGAGTCCGCCGCTGCCAGCGGAACGTCCACGGAAACCAGGACCTCGGTCGGCTCCAGCACCGTCGTGTAGGTGCCGGCGAAGAATTCCTCCGCAGCAATCGAGCGCTCTCCCGCGGAGCTGCGCAGATGGAACATCGCCTGCAGCGCCAGCGCGCAGGCCGGCAATTCCGAGGCCGGGTCGGCGTTGCACAACGACCCGCCCAAGGTGCCGCGGTTGCGGATGGCCGGATGAGCGATGAAGGGAATTGCACGGGCGAGCAGCGGCGCGTGGCGCGCCACCAGTTCCGAGGCCGCCACCTCGGCGTAGCGGTTCATGGCACCGATGCGCAGCATCCCGCCGGTTACGGCGATGCCGCGCAACTCGGCGACGGCGTTCATGTCGATCACGATCTCAGGGGCGGCCAGGCGCATGTTCAGCGCCGGCACCAGGCTCTGCCCACCAGCCAGAACCTTGGCTTCGTCACCGTGGCTGTCGAGCACGGCGAAGACATCCTGCAGGGACACTGCCCTGACATATTCGAATGCGCGGGGTTTCAAGCGCATCCTCCCCATCCCGGCGGGCACCCTAAGGGATGCCTCTTATTTATCGTTTGATCATTTATTATCTATCGATTGATAATTTAGCTGTCAACTCTTATCAAGTGTCCCCGGCGACGCCTGCGTGCCGTGGCGCAACCGATTGCAGCCGGGTGAGGCAGCGGGCCCGGAACCCCTGAAGCGATGCCGAAGGCCAGATGACCGGATTGCTCGACAGCCCCAAGACCAAGGCGCCCAAAGCCGCGGCGCCGAAGAAGAAGCGGATGGACCCGGACGAACGGGAAGCCCACATCGTCGCCGAAGCGGTGCGTTTCTTCGCCGAGCAGGGCTTCGAGGGCAAGACGCGCGATCTGGCAAAGCGCATCGGCATCACCCAGCCTCTGCTCTATCGCTACTTCCCCAGTAAGGAGAGCCTGATCGAGCGCGTGTACCAAGAGGTCTACGTGCAGCGGTGGAACCCGGACTGGGAAAGCCTCATCACCGACCGGCAGATGCCGCTAGCCGACCGCCTGAGCCGGTTCTACCGGGAATATTCGCGCGCCGTGTACGACTACGTCTGGGTACGGATGTTCGTCTACTCGGGCCTGAAGGGCGTCGACATCAACGACCGCTATCTCCGCGGCATCAAGGACAAGGTGCTGCGCCCGATCTGCACTGAGCTGCGCCATGCCCACGGCCTTCCCTCGCCGAACGAGGTGCCCATCGGCGAGCAGGAGCTGGAGCTCGCCTGGGGCCTGCACGGCAGCTTCTTCTATCGCGCGATCCGACGCTACGTCTATAACCTGACGTCGGCCGCCGACAGCGATGTCGCCATCGACAACGAGGTCCGCGTGTTTCTCGCCGGAGTCGAGCCGGTGCAACGGCAGTTGGTAGAGACCCAGGCCGAACAGCCCGCTCACTGATCGTCCGTGCGCCGATCCGCTAGCGAAACGGCCACGGCAGATCAAAGTAAGCCTGCAGCAGACCGCCCGGCAGCACGAGGTTGAGCGCCCGGATCAGCATGAGCATGAAGGCGCAGGCCACGCCGGTCAGCAGAGCGATGCGCGCCCAGGAAATCCGGGCCATGACACGCAGGAACACAACGAAGAAGACGATGAGGGCGGCAAAGAACCCAAGGAGGGCGATCGCCGCAACGAAGGCGGCAAGCCAGCCAAGCATGGCCCAGGCGCCGCCTCTCACGTCATTTTCGCGCGGCGCCAGTTCGGCATCGAAGTTGGCGCTGGTCGTAAGTCTTCCCCGCAGCAGCGGCAGTAGGACGAAGCCGCTGGCCACCATCCCGACGAGGCCGATGGCGATCGGGAAGATCGCCGCCAGCAGCGATACCGACAGGCCGGAGACCACCGCGAAGGCGAAGGCCGCCGTGGTCGCCGCGGCGAAGGCCACCTGCGGCCAGACCTGGCCCGGCCCGGCCAGCGCCGAGCTGCCCTCGGTATGGACCGCGGCGACGGCCTCGCCGGGGCGCTTGCGCACACTGAGCCATATCGACAGGACAGTGACGGCAATGATCAGCAGGACGAGAGGCCGTCCCATGAAGCCCCAGCCGGAGAACTGCACCGCCTGATAGAGATAGCGCTCCGACTGGGTGGCCAGGGCGAAGCCGATCAGGAAGGCTGGACGTGGCCAGCCGAAGCGCCGCAGGAAAATGCCGATCGCCCCCATCACGAGCAGCGCGATCATGTCTTGAAGCGAGCGCGTCGCCTGGAACGCGGCGAAGGAAACGATCATGATCATGAAAGGCGCGATCAACGCGTAGGGGATCGTCGTCAGGCGGGCGATGTAAGGCGCCAGCGCAATGCACAGCGCCGTCCCGAGCACGCTCGCCACGGCAAGCGACCAGACCACGGTGTAGGTCAGGTCGAGGTCGCGCGCCGGATCGGCCATCGAGGGGCCCGGCTGCACGCCGATGAGAATGAGCGCGGAGAGAAACACCGCCGTCGCACCGGAGCCGGGGATGCCGAACAGCAGCGTTGGGATCAGCGTACCGCCGGCGCAGGCGTTGTTGGCGGATTCCGGCGCGATCACCCCGCGGATGTCGCCTTTCCCGAATTCGCTGCGGTCCTTCGACATCTGCACGACGTGGCCGTAGGCGATCCAGTCCACCACCGAGCCGCCGAGGCCGGGCATCGCGCCGATGAGCGTGCCGAGGCCCGAGCAGCGCAACACCAGCCACCTGCACGCCCAGGTGTCCCGCAAGCCCTGGCGCCAGCCCTTGCCCAGCGTGTGAGTGCTGCCGGCGATGCTCGACTGGCTGCGCAGCAGGTCGACGATCTCCGGCACGGCGAAGAGGCCGAGCGCCACGATGACCAGCGGAACGCCGTCGATCAGGTAGAGCGAGCCGAACTCCATGCGGTACTCGCCGGTGGCCGGCGCGTCGCCGACCATGCCGAATACCAGCCCCAGGGCCGCCGTCGCTATACCCTTGGTCAGACTGGTGCCGGCCAGCACGCCGACCATGGAGAGCCCGAAGATGGTAAGGGCGAAGAGCTCCGAGGTTCCGAAGCTGAGAATGACGGGCCGCGCGATGACCACGAAGGCGGTCAGCACCAGGGCACCGAACACGCCCCCCACCATCGAGGCCGCGAAGGCGGCGGCGAGCGCGCGCGCCGCCTCACCCTTCTTCGCCAGCGGGAAGCCGTCCAGCACCGTCGCCTGGCTTGCCGTCGAACCCGGAATGCCCATCAGGATGGAGGCGAAGGTGTCCGACGTCGGGATGACCGCCAGCACGCCGACCATCATCGCCAAGGCGTGGGTCGCTTCCATGCCGTAGAGAAAGGGCAGCAGCAGCGACAGGCCGACAATGCCGCCGAGCCCTGGCAGCACGCCGACGACGAGACCCAGCACCACGCCCGTCGACAGCGCGGTCATATGCTGAAAAGTCAGAAGGGTCGCAAGGGCGGTGAAAAAGGTATCGACCACAGGGCACCCAAAGGGACTGGTGCGTTTCGACCGGCTGCCGCCCGGTCCGGAGGGACCGAGCGGACAGGTTTACATGCGGCTAGATCTGGACGTTGTAGTTCGTCCGCAGATAGTCCTGCATCCAGGCTTTGGCTTCGGGCGAGATCGTGGTCGCGATCGCGAAGAGGCGCTGCGCGGCAGGCCCGGTCCCTTGCATGTAGGCACCAAGCACCTTTTCCTTATTCGCCTGCAGATCGGGATCGGCAACGGCGTTGGCGAAGGCCGTGCGGTAGGCCTCGACGATCTCGGGCGCCACCGACTTCGGCAGCACCACCATCTTCTGGGCCGGGAAGCCCGCGCTGAAGAACGCGATATAGGCGTCGAGCTTCTCGCTCGGCTCCGGCGGCCTGCCGTACATCATCTCATAAGCTTCCAGGAAGTGCGGAATGTCCGGAAAGGTGGGATCGCGCACCACATTGCCGTCCGCGTCGAGCGCCCCCAGCGAGAACAGCGGCACCGCCTTGCCGGCCTCGACCAGCGGCACGATGTTGGCAAGGTAGCTGGACGAGGTCTGGTAGTCGATGTTGGCTTCGCCCCGCTCGAACGCCAGGCGCGTCTCGCCGCGGCTCGACATACCGAAGACGTGCCGCACCTTGAGGCCGAGGAGATCGTAGGCCAGCATCAACACAAGATCGAGCGAGGTCGCGCCGGTGTTGGCGAAGACGAACTCGCGCTCCAGCAGCGCCTTGCCCTGCGACATGTCCGCGACGCCGTAGTCGCCCGGGATGTAGACGACACCCCCCGTCGGCGACACCAGGACCGGCGTGAAGTCTTTGTAGTCGTACTGCACGCGGCGATCGCCGAGCAGATAGGGGAACTGGTTGGAGCCCGAGACGCCGAGGATGGCGAGGCCGTCGTCCTGAGGGCGTTGTGCGAAGGCGTTGACGCCGGACAATCCACCGCCGCCCGGCACGTTGCGCACCAGCACCGTCGGATTGCCGGGCAGATGCTTGGCCAGATAGGGCGCGAAGAACCGCGCCCAGGCGTCACTGCCGCCGCCCTCGCCAAAAGGAATCGTCCATTCCACCGTCTTGCCGGCAAACGACACCGCACCCTGCGCGGCGGCCCAGCCGGGCAGCACGGCAACCGAGCCGGCGGCCACGGTCCATCCTAGAATCTCTCGACGACTGATGTTCATCTCGGGGCTCCTCACCTTTTTTCGTTCCACCGCCGCGCCCGGCACTCTCTGGCGGGGCGTGGCAGGCTTGCCTTTGCGGCGTTCACGCGGTCGTTCGGCGCCGCCCTCGGCATCGCCGGGACGCCACGTCGTTCGGGGAGTCCATCGTCATTTCGGTCGCCTCCCTTCCCTTGCATTGTTCTGATAGATGAAATATATGATCTAACTATCAAAACCATTATCACCGGCGGTCGGCGCGGTCAAGCCGCCGCCGGCTTGCCAGCAGGAGGAGAGCTCACGTGCCACCGGTCACCAAGTCGCTCGGCGATGGCACCCAGTCGGTGCTGTTGACGGTGCGGATCCTCGAGCGCCTCGCCGCCGGCAACGGCCCGGTCAGCATCAGCGACCTGGCGCGCGATATCGGCACCTCGAAGAGCCGCATCTATCGCCATCTGCAGACCTTGGCGGCCTGCGACTACGTGGCAAGCCCGCAAGCGGGCGGTGAATACGAGGTCGGCAAGAAGCTGCTGGCGTTCTGCCGGACGATCAGCGAGCGCTTCGACCTCGTCACCGTGGCGCAGCCGATCATGGCGGACCTGCGCAGCCACTTCGGGCATACGGTCATCCTGTCGCGGGTCGATGCGGAAGGCCCCGTGGTGCTGAAAACCACCGACAGCGACTCGTCCGTCACCATCGCTATCCGCCCCGGCACGGTGCTGCCCTTCGAAGGCTCCGCGCAGGGCAAGATCGCAACCGTCTTCGCGCCGGCCGAGCGCCGCGCCGGCAACGGCGCCCTCGCCCGTGCCTACAAGAAGCTCAGCGCCGATCACCCGGAGGAGTTCACGGCGATCAGCCGCAACGAATGGTCGACGGGGCATATCCGAGAGGGACTCTTCGGCCTCGCGGCGCCGGTTTTCGCCAGGAACGGTATGCTGATCGCGACGCTCGCCCTCCTCGACACCCGCGCGATGATGGGGGACGACGCGGGCGAGCGCAAAGGCGCCTACCTGCGCAACGCCGCGCGCCGGCTGTCGCACGAGCTCGATCTCGCCGGCATCCAGTCCGCCTGAGCCCTCGCCACGGCGTGCCGTCGTTCTGATAGTTGAAGCTATCTTGTCAGCGAACAGAACACCTGTTAGGCAGGGCTCATGCCATCCCGTCCGCGGGAAAACCACGAAGGATAGCACGCGCTTGGATGCAGTGAATCAGGCAACGGAGCCGGGCGGCGCGGCGACGCAGGATGCGCCGCTGGTGGATGCCCACGCCCACATTTACCGCCTCGACATGCCGATGCCGTCAACGGCATGGCATCGACCGACACGCGATGCCACGCTGGAAGATCTTATCGCCGAACTTGACGCTGCGGGCGTGCGCTACGCGGCCCTCGCCGCCGCCAGCATCAACGGCGACTACAACGACTACATGCTGGAAGCCGTGCGGCGCCATCCGCGGCTGCGCACCACGGTCATCGTGCAACCCGACATCGACCCCTTCATCCTGCGCATGATGAAGGACATCGGCGTCGTGGGCATCCGCTTGCAGTTCCGCAACGTCGAGGCACCGCCGGACCTCGCCTCCTTCCCCTATCAGAAGCTGCTGCGGCGCGTGGCCGATCTCGACTGGCACGTCCACCTGCACGACGAAGGCGACCGGCTGCCGCAATTTCTCGACCACCTCGAACGGGCCGGGCCCAAGCTGGTCATCGATCATTTCGGTCGCCCGCCGGCGCCCGCCGGCACCAGTTCACCGGGCTTCCAGCGGCTTCTCGACTCGGTGGAGCGCGGCAATACCTGGGTGAAGCTGTCGGCTGCCTTCCGGCTGCAGCAGCCGACGTTGGCAAGAGCGCTCGCCGAGGCGCTGATCGACCGCGCCGGCCCTGAGCGCCTGCTATGGGGCAGCGACTGGCCCTTCGCCGCTTACGAGGACAGCGTTACTTACGCCAAGGCCGTCGAACTCTATCGCGAGATCGTGCCTGACCCTGTGGTGCGCCAGGCGATCGACCGCACGGCCTACGACCTCTATTTTCGCCAGGAATAAGACCCATGCCGGTGACACGCCGCGATCTCGAGCTTCAAACCGTCGACGACGTGACAATCGCCGTGCGCGAGGTAAAGCCTGCCGGGCCTGCCGTGACCAAAGGCACGCCCATCGTCCTGCTGCACGGTACGCGTATTCCGGGACTGAGCGAGTACGATCTGCCGGTGCCCAACGGCTCGCTGGCGCAAGATCTCGCCCTCGCCGGCCATGTCTGTTTCATTCTGGATGCGCGCGGCTTCGGGCGCTCGCAGCGGCCGGCGGCCATGGATCGCCCGCCATCGGAATCGGCGCCGCTTTCGCGCTGCATGGAGATCGTGCGCGACGTGGATGCCGCAGTCGACGCCCTGCGCGCGGCGACCGGCTTTGACAGGGTCGCCCTCATGGGCTGGGGCGTTGGCTCCACCGTGGTCCTGATGCACGCCGCGATCTGGCCGGAGAAGGTCAGCCACCTCGTGCTCTACAACGTGCTCTATGGCGGCAGCTCGGAGCATCCCCGCTATCGGAACCACCCTCTGGAAGACCCCAAGCAGCCGGGGCATTTCAACGCCGCGCACTACGGCGGTTACAGCTACAACGATCCACAGATGCTCATGGACAAATGGGACCAGTCGATCCCCATCGCGGACAAGAACGCCTGGCGCGACCCCGCCGTCGCCCGCGCGTTCGCGCAGGCCCTGCTCGACGGCGACCCCACCGCGATGACCCGCGAACCGCCGACCTATCGCAGCCCCAACGGCATGCTCGAGGACAGCTACTACATGGGCCGCGGCCAGAAACTCGTCCACGCCAGCCAGGTTTACGCCAAGGTTCTGATCATCCGGCCCGGCCTCGACTACTTTTCGCGCAAGGACGACGTCGCCAGCCTGTGTGACGACCTGGTGCATGCCGAGGAGGTCGAATTGTGGGAGCCGGAGAATGCGACCCACTACATCATCCTGGACCGCCCCGAACGGGGACGCACGGCTGCCATCGAGAAAATCCAGTCATTCCTCCGGCGCTAGGGTGCTTCCTTCGGACGTGCGCCACGGCCGTTGCCCCCGCAGTAGACCCCACGGGTAGCGGAGACGTCCTCATTTTCTTTGCTGTGATGCTGGCACGGCTGGAACATCGCCCTCCGCGGTTCGTTGCCATGAAATGGGAGAGATTTCGCCCAGACCCGATGATGCCAGATCGCTGGACGACCTCGAGAGTCTGCTCGAGGAGATCGGCGACACCGCAGATGCGGCCGACCGCCAGGTGACGGTGGGCGATCTTCTGGACCGTATCGGGACCCGCTCGTTCGGTGCTTTCCTGCTGCTTCCGGCCTTGATTGCTTTCACGCCGCTGGGCGGCATTCCCGGCTTGCCGACGGCCATGGCCGCGGTGGTGATCGTGATCGCCGGGCAACTTGTCATCGGGCTCGACCATTTCTGGCTGCCCGATATGATTCTGCGGCGCAGCGTCAAACCGGACAAGCTTCGCAAGTCGGCCGATGTCCTGCAGCGGCCGGCACGTTGGGCGGACAAGCTGATCCGCCCCCGCCTGACCGGCTTGACCCGGGAGCCCTTCGTTCACCTCGCCGCTTTTGCCTGCATCCTGCTCGCGCTGACGGTGCCGCCTCTGGAGATCGTTCCTTTCGCCGGCAGCGTGTCCTGGGCCGCTATCGGGATCTTCGGCCTGGCATTGATCGCTCGCGACGGCCTCCTGTCGCTGATCGCCTTGGGCTTCTCGCTGGGCGCCGGCTGGGTCGTCTATCGCACCTTGCTGTGAAGCCGAGCCCGGATGCGTCGCAAGAGGGGCGCCGCTTTGACACGGCGGGCGCACAATCGGGCAGGAACCCTTTGCCGCGGACGCGGTTTTGAGATGAAAGGGCAGCGGTCGCCCGCTGCCGTTTCCAACCGCTCGCGACAGCCATCAACAAGGCTGGGAAAGGATCCACAATGGATAAAACGCAGCAGCCGCCCCAGCATCAAGAGCGCCAACCGGGGCGTGAGGACAGAATGGATCCGCCGCCCGATTACATGCCGCGCTTTCCCGGCAGCGGACGCCTTGATGGAAAAGTCGCTCTGATCACCGGCGGCGACAGCGGCATCGGCCGCGCCGTAGCGGTCGCCATGGCGCGCGAGGGTGCCTCGATCGGCATCGTCTACCTGGAAGAAGATCAGGACGCGGAAGAAACCAGTCGTGCGGTTCGGGAAGAAGGGAGTGACATCATTCAAATCGCCGGCGACATCGGCGACGAGGATTTCTGCCGCGAGGCGGTGAAGCGCACCATCGCGGAATATGGCCGGCTCGACGTCCTGGTGAACAATGCCGCCGAACAGCACGAGGTGTCGGACTTCCGCGACCTCTCCGCCGAACAATTGCAGCGCACGTTCAAGACCAATGTTTTCGGCTACTTCTACATGACCAAAGCTGCGCTCGAACATATCGGGGCCGGCGGCTCCATCGTGAACACGACCTCCATCACGGCCTACCAGGGCTACCCGGATATGGTCGACTACAGCGCGACGCGCGGCGCCATTGTCTCATTCACCCGGTCGATGGCCGGCGCGCTCGTCGAGCGCGGCATCCGGGTGAACGCGGTGGCCCCGGGACCGATCTGGACCCCGTTGATTCCGGCATCCTTCGACGCTGAAAAGGTCGCGCGGCATGGGTCCTCGGCGCCGATGGGGCGTGCCGGCCAGCCGAACGAGGTTGCCTCTTGCTACGTCTTCCTCGCCAGCGAAGAGGGCTCCTACATGACGGGGCAGGTCCTGCACCCCAACGGCGGCAACATCGTCGGCTCATGACGCAAGGAGGCCCGCTTCCGATCCCACCCATGTCCGGGCGCGGCAGGCGGGAGCGGGTGACCGGTCACCCGCTCTCTCCCCGCCCCGGCGGGATCCGCCCTGCCTCTCCCCATCCCTCTTCCAAGGCCCCGCGCCGCATCAGCCACAGCGCAAGGCACCACCAGAAGATCGCCCAGGCCGCGCCGGCCGCCCAGCCGGCGAGCACGTCACTCGGCCAGTGGACACCGAGATAGACGCGGCTGACGCCGACGCTGAGCGTGACGAGCACCGCGAGTGCCAGGAGATAGAGCTTCAGCCGCCAGCGGCGTTGCACCCGGATCAGCACCGCAGCGAGAGTCAGATAGACGATCCCGGCGGTCATGGAATGGCCGCTGGGGAAGCTGCTGGTATAGATAGCCGTCGCATGCTCCACCAGGTCCGGTCGAGGACGTCCGAATCCGGCCTTCAGCAACGAGCCGACCATGACACCGGAGCCGATCGCCGACAGCACGAATACGGCGACCCTGCGCTTGCCCAGGAGCAGCAGATAGGTGGCGGATGCCAAGGTGACGAAACCGACCACCAGGTTTCCGCCGAGCGCCGTGACGTCTCGCATTACCTCTTCGAACCACACCGGCCCCAGCGGGTCTTGCCGGTCGTCCGCCGTGCGCAAAGCCAGCAGGATCGTTCTGTCGAAGTTCTCCAGCTCCCCCTCGGATATCTCGTCGGCGATACCCACGAACGTCCAGATTCCGCCCGCCATGAGGCAGAGCAAGATCATCAGCCAAAGTTCCCGCAGGCCGATTCTGGCCAAAGTCTTGGATCGCAGCTTTTGCGCGCGCAACGTCTCCGCGGAGTCGCGCAGCACCCCCTGTAACCGGCGCAGGGATAGGCGCGACAGTCGCATCAGCGGGGTGGCGGTGCCACGTTATCGGCAACGTAAGCACCCCGCTCCCCGATCGGCCGGGTCGGGCCGGTCGTCGTATCGCGGTAGGTCTGGTGCTCCAGCTCGGCGTTGATTTCGGCGCCGAGACAGACCGCGAAAGCCGAGATGTAGAACCACAACAGCAGGATCACGACCGCACCAATCGACCCGAAGGTCTGATCGTAGTGCGCAAAATTCGCCACGTAGAAGGAGAACAGCAGAGAACTCACCATCCACAGCAGCGTGGCGACGATGGCACCCGGTGTGACCCAGCGGAAGCGCGGCGACGCGCGGCAGGGCGCGACGCGATAGAGCACCGCCAGCGCGAAGATCGCGGCAATGCACAGCGCCCCCCACTGCAGCACGCCCAAACCAAAGGTAACCAGTCGACCGAGGTTCAGCACGGCGGCGGCGGCCGGCAGGGCGGCGATCGCGGTGATCGAGAGAATGAAGAAGCAGACGCCCCCGAGGGTAAGGCCCAGTGCGACCAGGTTGCGCCGAATGACGCCGCGCCGCTCTGGTTGCTGGTAGGCCACGTTCATCGCAATCATCAGCGCCTGGACGGCACGTGATGCCCCCCAGGTGGCCAGTGCGAAGCTGGCCAGCAAACCGAAGCCCAGCTCGCTGCCCGCACTGTCGCGGATACGGTCGAGCTGATCGACCAGCATGGCATAGGCATCCGCAGGCAACACGTCGCTGAAGGTCGCCAGCCGGTCGCGCACTTCGGCGGGGTCGCTGAACACGCCATAAAGCATGATGAGCACGGCGATGCCCGGGAAGACGCCGAGCAGGCAATAATAGCTGATGCCGGCCGAAATGATGGACAGCCGATCCTCGGCCATCTCGCCGTAGACCCGCTTCAAGATCTGCCACCAGCCGCGCCGGGGGATCGCGAGGGGCCGGTCGGCATACTCGCCCCGCTCCCCCGCATAGTACTTCGACATCGTTGCGCCGTGTCAGCCGGCGCCGCGCTGAGCGGCCGTGGGCTCGGCTGTGCCTGTGCCCCCGGGACTTCCCAGGGCAGCTTGACGAGCCCCGCCCCTTTCAATCACGGCCAGCGCGGCGGCCGCCCTTGGCGCACGAGAATCGGCGGCATCCCGCCGGACAGCTGCGGGTCTCTGGTCGCGGCTGCTCGCAATCATGAGCCAGGCCAGACCGATACCGACAAGAATTGCCGGCACCGGATTGTCGCGCAGAGTGACGCCGAGATTGCGGGCGAAGATACCACCCTGGCTGACCACCGCGGATGTCAACTGGCCGGCGACCTGGCGCGGCGAGAAATGCTGTTGCAGCAGGGCCAATTTCCGATCGATCTCGGCGCGAGTGTCGGCAATTTCCTGCTCAAGCTGATCGGGTGAGGCAGGCTGTCTGGTCTCGGCGTTGCTTCCCATGGCTCCTGCTCGCTGATGCCGTTTAAATGGAACGGGTATCGAAGCAACGCCCCGGGGCCGGTTTCCGTTCCATGCCCCCGGCGGTCGGACAATTGGGCCCGCCTTTAGCCGGCGAGCAGGTTTTCGATCCGGATCGGCAATTGGCGGATGCGGATGCCGGTCGCGTGGTAGACCGCGTTGGCAACCGCGGCGTTGGTGCCGACATTGCCAAGCTCACCCAACCCCTTGATGCCGAGCGGATTGATCTCGTAGTCCTCCTCGCGAAGGGTGATAGCCTGGATGTCGCCGATGTCGGCATTCACCGGGATGAGGTACTCGGCAAGATCCGTGCTGCCGTAGCGGGCCGTGCGGCGATCGATCTCCGTCGCCTCGTGGAGCGCGGCCGATATGCCCCAGATAAGCCCGCCGATCAGCTGGCTTTCCGCCGTCCGCTGGCTGATGATGCGGCCGGCCGCGAAGGCGCCGACCGCGCGCGGACAGCGGATTTCCCGTGTTTGGCGGTGAACCCGGACCTCGACCATAATGGCGCCGAAGGCGGCCTGGACCCTGTCGCTGCGTTCGGTGCCGCCGGTAAAGGCCGGCAGGCCACGGTGCAGTTGCTGCAGGCCCTCAGGCTTCACACCGTCCGGGAGATTTTCAGTCTCAATCGTAATGCCGCCCTCTCCGGTGCGGCGCAGCACCTCTCGCAGCGGCTCACTGTGCCCGCCGGGGCCGTGCAGGCGGCCGTCGGTCAGGGTGAGGTCGGCCGCCTTCATACCGGCGAAGGGACCATCCGCCGTAACCGCGGCCTCGGCAAGCCGCCGCCCGATCTTGCCACAGGCCTGAGCAATGGCGTTGCAGAGGCTCGCAGTCGTGTTCGAGCCGCCGGCAATCGGGCCGGCCGGCAATGCGGTATCACCGAGTTCGACAGTCACATCCTCGACGGGCACGCCCAGCAACTCCGCCGCCGTCAACGCCGCCACCGTATAGGCGCCGGTGCCGATATCATGGGCCGCCGAGCCTACCTGCACCTTGCCCTCCGGCGTGACGGTCACGCGCACCGCCGCCGGGGCGATCACCGTGGGATACATCGTGGCCGCGCAGCCCCAGCCCAGGTCCCAGTCGCCGTCGCGCATCGCACCGGGCTGCGGATCACGGTTCTGCCATCCGAAGGCTGCCGCCGCCGCGTCGAAGCAGGGCATCAGCGCGCGGCTGGTCCAGGGCAGGCCGCCGATCGGCTCCTTGTTGCTGTCGTTCACCCGCCTCAGCTCGACCGGATCCATGCCGAGTTCCACCGCCAGTTCGTCCATCGCCGATTCGAGCGCGAACAGATAAGGCACCTCCGGCGGCGAGCGCATGAAGCCCGGGGTGTTGCGATCGGCATGGGTGATCGAAACCCGCGACCAGACATTCGGACAATTATAAAGCCGGGTCGTGACCTCGGTGCCCGAGACATTGTAGGGGTCCGGCCGGCTGGTCACCTCCCAGCCTTCGTGCATCAGCGCGCGGAGGCGACCATCCCTGTCCGCGCCCAGGCGGACATGGTGGCGCGTCTCGGCGCGGTAGGTGGCGATGGTGAATCCCTGGGCGCGACTGACCGCCAGCTTCACCGGACGCTGCAGGCGCTTCGCCGCGAGGGCGACCAGCGCCGTCCGCTGCGTGAGGGAGCCGCGTGATCCGAAGGCGCCGCCGACATAGCGCGACACGACCCGGATGTCCTCCGGGTCCATCTGCAGCTGTTGCGCGATGCCGTGCTTCACGCCATAGACGTTCTGGCTCGGCTCCCAGATCGTCAGCTGGTCGCCGTCCCAGGCGCAGGTCGTGGTGAACAGCTCGATGGGGTTATGGTGCTGCGTCGGTGTTTCGTAGCGCGCATCCAAAGTAACGGGCGATGCTTCAAAGGCCTCTTGTGCATCGCCAACGGCGGGATCCTGATGGCTCGACATGGCATCCGCCACGGGCTCGGTCTCCGCGCACGCGGCGTCGAACCCCGCTGCGGGCTGTTCCTCGTCATAGCTGATCTCCAGGCGCTGCGCTGCCTCGCGGGCCGCCTCGAAGCTCTCCGCCACCGTCATGGCAACGATCTGGCCGGCGTGGCGCACCTCGGGTGAACTGAGCGGCCGCATGGTCGAGCTGAAGTAGCCGCCGGAGGCGAAGAAATCACCAGGCCCAACCCGCTCGCCGACGTTTTCGTAGGTGAGAATGTCGAGCAGACCGGGCACGTCGCGCGCCGCCCCTTCATCGATCCGCGCGATGCGGCCGCGCGCGATCGCGCTGGTACGCAGGTAGGCGTAGGCAGGCTTGTCGACCTTAACGTCCGAACCATAACGGGCAGCACCCGTCACTTTCAGCCGGCCGTCGACGCGCGGCACATCTGCGCCCGCCGCCCTTTCCGCCGAGGCGTTCTTCGCATTCATCAGGAGAGCTCCATTGCTGCCGCGCGACACAGGGCCGCCGTCAGGCAGCGGCGCCCCAGTTCAATCTTGTAGGCATTGTCCGGCCGCGGATCGGCGCCGGAGAAAGCCGCCTCCGCCGCCATCTCCGCCTGCTCGCGAGAGAAGGGCTTTCCGACCAGCAGAGCCTCTGCCTCGTGGCTGCGCCACGGTCGCGTCGCCACGCCGCCGAGCGCGATCCGCGCCGCCTGAACCTTCCCCCCAGCGGAATCCATGTCCAGGGCGATGGCCGCGGACGCCAGAGCAAAAGCGAAGGACTCCCGGTCGCGGACCTTGAGGAAGATCGACCGGCGCGTCCAGGGCGCGGCCTCGATCGAGAAGCTGGTAATCAACTCACCCGGCTGCAGCACGGTTTCGATATGCGGCGTTTCCCCGGGAGGAACGTGAAGATCCTCAAAGCTCAGGCTGCGCGGCCCCTCCGGACCAGCGACCATCACACTGGCGTCCAGCGCGATAAGGGCCTGGGCGAAATCGCCCGGGTAGGTGGCGATGCATTGCGAACTGGTGCCCAACACCGCATGTGTGCGGTTGAGGCCCTCAAGCGCGGCACAGCCGCTGCCCGGCACGCGCTTGTTGCAGGCGCTGGTGTCAGGATCGCGAAAGTAGGCGCAGCGGGTACGCTGCAGCACGTTGCCGCCCAGTGTCGCCATGTGACGCAGCTGAGTACTGGCCGCCTTCTCGAGCGACTGGGCGATCATCGGGTAGTCGCGCCGGATCTCAGGGTGTTCCGCGGCATCCGCCATGCGCACCAGCGCCCCCAGCTTCAGTCCGCTGCGGTTCACCTCGATCGAACCGAAGTGGTCTTCCAGGCTGCCGATGTCAACGACCGTCGAGGGCCTGAGAACGTCGAGCTTCATCAGGTCCAGCAAGGTCGTGCCGCCGGCAAGATAAGAGGCGTTCGCGTCGGCCGCGCTCTGAACCGCTGCATCGATATCCTGCGCGCGTTCGTAGTGAAAGGAGCGCATCAGTCGGAGTCCCTCATTGCCGCATCGCGCGCCTGCCGAACGGCCGCCACGATGCGCGGGTAGGCGGCGCAGCGGCACAGGTTGCCGCTCATGTATTCGCGGATTTCGTCATCGCTGTCGGCATGTCCTTCCTCAAGGCAGCCGACCGCAGCCATCACCTGGCCCGGCGTGCAGTAACCGCACTGAAAGGCATCCTGGTCGATGAAGGCCTGCTGCACGGGATGCAGCACGCCGTCATCGGGGCTCAGGCCCTCGATCGTTGTGACCGGCTCGCGAACCGACGCCAGCAGGGTAAGACAGGAAAGCACGCGCCGCTCGCCGAGCTGCACCGTGCAGGCGCCGCACTGACCATGATCGCAGCCCTTCTTCGTCCCGGTGAGGTCAAGGTGTTCGCGCAAGGCATCGAGCAAGGTCGTGCGCGCATCCACCTCAAGATCGTAGCGACTGCCGTTTATGGTAATGTCCATGGAAGGTCCTCTGAACGCCGGGTTACTGCATTGCAAACACCCCTCAACGCCGCATCGTTCCCTAGTTCGCGGGAAAAAGGCTGGCCGCGCCGACTCACCCTTTCGAAGCGAAAGCTACGCACGGTTCTGGAACTCATGGGCGCCGGGTCGAATTGGTCCTTCAGAAAGCCGTCAGACCAAAGCAACCAAGGGAGTAATGATATGACCCGTTCCCGGATACTCGTCTCTTCCGCCGCGATTGCCGCGGCCCTGAGCGCCGGGTCCGCGATGGCCGCCGGCGACCAGGTGGAAGCGCGCGGTGATGCCGCCGAGACCGTCCGCAATGCCACTGCGGTGGTCGAGCAGATGAAAGCCGACCAACGCCTCTCGGGCCTGCTGGAGCAGTCCAAAGGCGTGTTCGTCGTGCCTGACCTTCTGAAGGGCGCCTTCATCGTCGGCGCCCAGGGCGGCGATGGTGTTCTGCTGTCTCATCAGAACTCCGAGTGGAGCGAGCCCGCATTCTATTCGCTGGGTTCGGTCAGCATCGGCGCGCAGGGGGGCGGCGAGCAAGGTGCCGTCGCCATGATCCTGATGTCCGACGCTGCCATCGAGCGCTTCCGGTCCAGCGACGACTTCTCATTCGACGCTGAAGCCGGCGTTACGCTGGTCGACTACCACGCTTCGGCGCAGGCCGACCTCGCGGATAACGACGTTGTCGTATGGTCCGACAAGGAAGGCGCCTTCGTCGGCGCTTCGATCAGCGCCTCCGACATCTCCGTCGATGAGGAAGCAAACCGCGCCTACTACAGCGGGGACGCGACCCCCGAGGTGATTCTGCGCGGCGGCGTGGAAAGCGCCGACAACGACAGGCTGCAGGAAGCCCTGCGGCAATAGCAGATAGACTCTGCCCAACCAGCCGGAACCCGCGGCGTGCACGCGCCGCGGGTTTCTCGGCTCCGGCAACGGCAACTCACCGTGGAGGTCACAGATGAAGTGGAAGCAGCTTAATGACGGCGATCTGCGTAGCTTCGCCGTCATATTCGACAGCGGCGACGAAGTGGTACGCGATCTGACGACCTTCGCGCAGGAGCAAAAACTGACCGCTGCGCAATTCACCGGGATCGGGGCCTTTCAGCGCGTGACGCTGGGCTTTTTTGATTGGGAATCCAAGGACTATGAGGAAATTCCCGTTGACGAGCAGGTCGAGGTTGTGGCGCTGCTGGGCGACATCGCTGTCGGCGCCGACGATGCGCCCGCGCTGCATCCCCATGTGGTGGTATCGCGGCGCGACGGCAGCGCGCTGGGCGGCCACCTGCTGAAAGGGACAGTGCGCCCGACCTTGGAGGTTGTGCTGCACGAGACGCCGGCTCACCTGCGGCGGTGCAAGGACAAGGAAACCGGCCTAGCGCTCATCAGCATCTAGCGCCGCCAGTGCGGGGGTCAGCCAGCCTCGCGGCGGACGTCGTCGAGCTTCTTGGCAAGATCGGCAGCCACCAGGGCGGCGAGCAGCCGCGGCAAATCGCTTTTTCTCTCGACAGCGCGGGCGAGGTCCGCCGCGTCCTTGCCCAGACCCACCTTGGCCGCCGCCTGCAGCGCCCTTTTGTCCGCAAAAGGATAGAGTTCCGGCCAGGCGCACTGGACCTCGCGGAAGAAGATATCAGCGCCGACGTCGCCGATGCCTTTGAACTGCTTCACGAGCATGCGTTCGCGTGCCGGATCGTGCCCGGCCTCCTGACGCAGACGGCGCAGATCACCGCCGTAGCGCTCCAGCAGCATCTCGGTGCTATCGGCGATATACCGGGAAGTGCTTTCGTCATAGCGCGCATAACCGGCGCGGTTCAGCACCTTCACCCGCCGCGCCCAGGTCACTTTCGCCATCTTCTGCGGCGTGCGCCACCCCTGCGCGAACAGCGCGCCTGCGGCGGACTCCGCCTGATCCGCCCCAATACGGGCACTGAACAGGAGAGAAGCGACGAGCCATCGGAAGAGAACCGCCGGCTTGTCCTGACTGACCTCGATCTTCAGCCGATCGGCGGGACTCTTCGGATAGCGCTGCAGCAGGACACGGGCGAGACTGCGCTTGCTGGCTTCAGGCATGGCTTCCCCCTCCCCGGCATGCAGCATAGGTCGCGCCGGCTTGCCGGCCCGCAGGGCCGGACTCGGTTCCGCGATGACGAAGTCCAGCCGCGACGGCGCGGTCATGCGGGTGAGATCGACAGAGATATCCTGAAGACATCATGGAAGTGCCCTCATACTGGGAGTGCCTTATGAGGAACCGAATATCCATGGGGAGTGTTCCCTTTCTGCGCAAGAATTGTTCCGCCTCACCGATAGGGGAGCAGAGGCAATGCAAGTCAAAGAATTTATGCAGCCGACTTCCGAGGTTGTTCACCTAGACCAAAACCTGCTCGATGCCGGCATCCGAATGCGGCAGTATCGTCTCAGCGCCCTTGCCGTAGTGGACGGCGACGAGATCGTCGGGCTGCTGACGCCGGACGACATCGAGGCGACTGCCTCGCAGAAAGACAACGACCTCTCGCGAAAGGCGGTGCGTGATCACATGTCGGCCGAGATTGCCTTCTGCCGGCCGACCGAAAACATCGAAACCGCCCGCACGATCATGCGGGAACGCGGCTTCACGCGATTGCTCGTGCTGGACGATCACCGGCGCTTATGCGGTCTGGTGACGGCGGAGGATCTTAAACGCGTCGGTGAAGAGCCTGAGGCATCGGCATCGGAACATGTCGTCACCACCCCCGGCCGGCGCGGTGGCAGCGAGTTGCATCAGCCGGACAGCTATTCGCTTCGCCCGCGCCTCAAGGAGTAACAGCGGGGGTGCCCCGGGCGTCAGGCGCCTGAGGCTGCGCCCTGTTCCATCGGCAGGCCAGCCGCCCGCCATTCCGGCAGGCCATCCTGCAGCCGGCGTACTTTGAAACCGCGCGCGCGCAGCGCCGCCACAGCTTCGAAAGACAGCACGCAATAGGGACCCCGGCAGTAGGCGACGATCTCCTGTCGCGGGTCCAGTTCCGACAACCGGGCCTCCAGTTCCACCAGCGGGATGTTGACAGCCCCCGGCAGATGCGCGGCCGCGAACTCGTCAGCGGGCCGCACGTCGAGGACCGTCACCAGGCCACCGCGCGTACGCTCCAGCAATTCTTCGCGCGTCACAGGCTCCAGGCTGTCGCGCTCAGCGAAATGGCTGCGCAGGATGCGGTCGACCTCCGCGAGGTTGCGCTCGCCGACGTCGAACAGCGCCCGCATCAGCATGACCACGCGCTCGTCTGTGAGGCGGTAGAGGACGAACTTGCCGTCCCGGCGCGAGGCGACCAAGCCTGCGCGCTTCAGCTGCTGCAGGTGCTGGGAAACGTTGGCGATAGAGAGACTGATGCGCTTGGCCAGCGCCTCCACGCCCCGTTCACCCTGGGCGAGATGCTCCAGCATCTCCAACCGCTTCGGTGATCCCAGCGCGCGCGCCACGGCGGCGAATTCCGCCAGGAGCGCCTGCTTGGGGCCAATTGACATCCCTGCCATCCTTAAACTATATCATTCAATAAAGTTCTTGAATATAGATTGCCGGCGGCCCGCTGGCAAGGAAGGGCAGCGTCCGTGACCGACCTCCTGCTGGCAAACGAGCCGGTCCTCCGCCTCGCCTTCTTCTTCGGCGTGCTGGCCGCCCTCATGCTGGCTGAGGCGGTCGTGCCGCGCCGCCGGCGGGCGATTCCGCGCCTCACGCGCTGGGTCGGCAATCTCGGCATCGTGGTGATCGACACCCTGCTGCTGCGTCTCCTCTTCCCGCTGGCCGCCGTCGGCTTCGCGCTCGTCGCCGAGGAGCGCGGCTGGGGCCTCTTCAACACCTTGGCGGTGCCCGGCTGGCTCGCCTTTGTCGTCTCCCTGCTGGCGTTGGACCTCGCCATCTACCTGCAGCACGTGATGTTTCATGCGGTCCCGGCATTCTGGCGGCTACATCGCATGCACCATGCCGATCTCGACTTCGACGTCACCACCGGCCTGCGCTTTCATCCGGTCGAGATCCTGCTCTCCATGGGCCTGAAGATCGGGGTGGTCGCCGCGCTCGGCCCCCCGGCGGTGGCGGTGCTGGTGTTCGAAGTGCTGCTGAACGCGACGGCCATGTTCAACCATTCGAACCTGAAACTGCCGCTAGGGCTCGACCGCGTGCTGCGCCTCCTCGTGGTGACGCCCGACATGCACCGCGTGCACCACTCGATTCATCCCAACGAGACCAACAGCAACTTCGGCTTCAACTTCCCCTGGTGGGACCGCCTGCTCGGCACCTACACGCCGCAGCCGCGGGAAGGCCACGAGGCCATGACCATCGGCATCGAACAGTTCCGCACAGTGGGCGACCTGCGCCTCGACCGCATGCTGATCCAGCCAGTGAAGGGGCCGGCGAGCGGCTATTCCCTCAACCGCAGAGAAGAGCAAGCTGACAAGATCCGGCGCGGCGGCTGACGCCGGCCGCCCCCGCCGCGGTGCGCTCAGATGCGCGCAGCGATGCTCTTGGTCCGGCAATAGCTGAGCAGGCCTTCCAGCCCTTTCTCGCGGCCGAAGCCCGACTTCTTGTTGCCGCCGAAGGGCACTTCGATGCCGCCGGCGAAGTACTCGTTGATATAGACCTGACCGGCGTCGAGGCGCGCGGCAAGGCGGTGCGCCTTGGCAAAGTCGGCGGTATATACGCCGGCGACCAGGGCGTACTGGCTGTCATTGGCCAGGGCCAGCGCATGCTGGGCATCTTCGGCGATCTGCACTGTCAGCACCGGCCCGAAGATTTCCTCGCGCACCAACTCGTCGTCGGGCGCGCAGTCGTCGACGATGGTCGGCCGATAGAACCAGCCCTGGCCGCTCTCGGGGTCGGCCGTTTCCGCGCCGCCGGTGGCGACGTCCACGCCGCGCGCCCGCGCGCGGTCGATAAAGCCGGCGATGCGGCCAAGCTGCGTATCGGAATTCACAGGGCCCATCTGCGGCTCGCGCAGGGCATGGCCGAGACGCAGCGCCTCGGCCCGGCGGCAGAGGTCCTCGACGAACCCATCGTGCAGGGAGCGCTCGACGATCAGCCGCGATCCGGCCGAGCAGATCTGTCCCGCGTTCTCGAAGATCGCCCCCATGACGCCGTCAAGCGCCGCCTTGCGGTCACAGTCAGCCAGCACAATCACCGGCGACTTGCCGCCCAGTTCCAGCACCACCCGCGTCACGTTGTCGGCCGCCGCCTTCATGACGCCGATCCCGGTTGCGACCGAGCCGGTGAAGGTGACGTGGTCGATGCCCGGATGGGCGACCAGCGGCGCACCCGCCTCGGCCCCGGTCCCGGTCACCACGTTCAGCACGCCGTCGGGCAGGCCGGCGCGTTTCAGAAGTTCGGCCAGCAGCAGCGCCGTGAAGGGAGTCTGCTCCGCCGGCTTGGCGACCACCGCGCAGCCGGCCGCCAGCGCCGGGGCGATGCCGCGCGCCGCGGTGGAGATCGGAAAATTCCAAGGAATGATCTGCGCCGCCACCCCGACCGGCTCGTGCAGGCTGTAGCCCAGGTAGTCGGGGCCTAAGGGAAAAGTATCGCCCTGCAGCTTGTCGCAGGCGCCGGCGTAGTATTCGAAGGCCCGCGCGGCACCGCGCACGTCGCCCTCCGCCTCGGCCAGCGGCTTGCCGCTGTCGAGGCTCTCGACCACCGCAAGCCGCGCCGTCTCCTCGCGGATCAGTTCGGCCGCGCGCTGCAGGATCCGCCCGCGCGCCGCGGCGGGGGTGTCGCGCCAGGTCTGCTCGAAAGCCCGCCGCGCGCTGCCGACGGCGGCTTCCACATCGCCCGCATCGCCCCGCGCGAAGACGGCGAAGGGCGCCGCACGACCGGGATCGAAGCTCTCCATCGAGCGTCCGGATGCCGCAGTCGAGGAGGCGCCATCGATGAAATGGCCCTGCGGCAGGCCGGGCAGCGTACCGGCAGAGAGCGCGAGCGCGACGAGTTCCTGCTTGCTCTGCATCGCCTCAGCCGTCCTGCCGGCTGACCTGGTAGCAGGAGCGCGCCAGCCATTCGGGGCTCACCTCGACGCCCCAGCCCGGCTTGTCGGTGACCGTCACATGGCCGCCGTCGATGACGTAGGGATCCTCGACGAAGAGGCCGTCCTGCCAGGGGTAATAGTCCTCGCCCTCGATGGAGAACTCGAGGTACTTCCCCGCGTTCGGAATGGCGCGCAGCAGGTGCATGGTGAAGATCGTGACCATGGAGAGATTGGCGCTGTGCGGCGTGCAGGGAATGCCGGCCTTTGCCGCCAGTCCGGCGACGCGCAGCGTCATCGTGAGCCCGCCCAGATAGC
The DNA here is from genome assembly GCF_037652055.1 of Pelagibius sp. 7325. Classification (NCBI taxonomy): domain Bacteria; kingdom Pseudomonadati; phylum Pseudomonadota; class Alphaproteobacteria; order Rhodospirillales; family Rhodovibrionaceae; genus Pelagibius; species Pelagibius sp. 7325. The sequence goes on along the minus strand of NZ_JBBKAH010000014.1, from coordinate 18,573 downwards.
AGATGTCCGGCTGGATGATGTCCACCACGCGGTCGGCGATCATCCGCCGCCAATCGACCGGCGAACAGTCCTGCTCGCCGCCGGTCACATCGATGTCCAGGGCGTCGGCCACCTGCTTGGTCTGCTCGTACTCCCAATAGGGACAGGGCTCCTCGTAGTGCGAGATTCCGTTGTCCTGCAGCATGTGGCCGATCTCGATGGCATGATTTGGCGAGAAGCCCGAATTGGCGTCGACCAGCAACGCCACGCCGTCGTCCATCGCCCGCCGCATGGTAGGCACGATCTCCTCCGTGCGGCCGGGCCACTCGTCGATGTCGTGGCCGCACTCGGCACCGATGCGGAACTTGAAGGCGTCGAAGCCGAAGCGGTCGCGCAGCCGCCCCAGGCGCTCGGCCTCGTCCGCCGGCGTGATGTCACGCTTCATCGAGGAGGCATAGGCGCGCAGCCGCCCCGGCGTGCCTCCGATCAGCGCGCAGACCGGCTTGCCTTCGCGCTTGCCGCGCAGGTCCCACAGCGCCGTGTCGAGCCCGCCGATGGCGCGGCGCAGGTAGGAGCCGGGAAACTTGTGCTCGCGCTCGGGAATGGTGTCGACCAGACCGTCGATATCGAGTGCGCTCTTGCCCAGCGCATAGGGGGCGACCTGGCGGTGCAGCACCTGCGCGGTGATGTCGGCATTGTAGGGCGCGACCTGCCCCCAGCCCTCGCTGCCATCGTCGGCGCGCACGCGCACGAAGCAGACGAACTGGTTGGCAAAGGTCTCGATGCTGGCGATGTCCATGACGGGCCTGGCGGGATGATTCCGAAAGCGGCGGCGCGGTATCTCAGCGGCCACGATAACCCGAATTGGACTTGATTTAAGGTCCATTGCCGCCGATCTTGTAGTCCAATTCGGCTGGGGATCAGAGACATGAAGACCAAAGCGGGGGCCCTGCTGTCGTCCATCCGCATTGACCGCGATACCGACCGCAAGATCAGCATCCAGCTCTACATGGGGCTGAAGGAGATCCTGCTGTCCGGCGGCGTGAACCCCGGCGAACGGCTGCCGGCCAGCCGCACCCTGGCCAAGGAGATCGGGGTTTCCCGCACCACCGTGATCGACGCTCTCGACCGGCTGACGGCGGAGGGGTTGCTGGAGGCGCGCGTGGGCGCCGGGACCTTCGTCAGCGCGGTGCTGTCCGGCCGGCGCGCGACAGCGCCCACCGCCGATCCGCGCTACGCCAGTCCGGCCGCGCCGCGCCTGTCCCATGCCGCGACCCACGCGCAGCGCCACTTCGCGCCACGCGCCTGGCTGCCGCACAAGTCGCAGGCCTTCATCACCGCCCTGCCCGCCCTCGACCTCTTCCCCATGGCGCACTGGGCGCGGCTTTCGGCTCGCCACTGGCGCACCGGGCGCGAGACGGTCATGGGCTACGGACACCCTTCCGGCTATCACGGCCTGCGGGAAGCCATCGCCACCCACCTGAACGCCGCCCGGGGCATCAAGTGCAGTCCTGATCAGGTGTTCATCGTCGCCGGCGCCCAGCAGGCCTTCTTCCTGATCAGCGCTCTGCTGCTCAACCCCGGCGATCCCGTCTGGTTCGAAAACCCGGGCGCCATCGGCGCGCGCAACGCCTTCGTCGCCGGCGGCGCCAGCATCGTGCCGGTCGCGGTGGACGATGAAGGCCTCAGCGTCGCCGACGGCCTCGGCAAGGCGCCGCATTTCCGCCTCGCCTTCGCCACGCCGTCGCACCAGCAGCCGCTCGGCCACGTCATGACGCTGCCGCGCCGGCTCGCGCTGCTGCAGGCGGCCGAGGACGCCGACGCCCTGATCGTCGAGGACGACTACGACGGCGAGTTCTACTACGGCAACCAGCCGCAGCCGCCCCTGAAGAGCATCGACACCCGGGAGCGGGTGATCTACGTCGGCACCTTTTCGAAGTCGCTGTTTCCCTCGCTGCGGCTCGGTTTCATCCTGGTTCCGCGCGGCCTTGTGAACACCTTCGCGGAGGTCAGCGCCTCCTGGCTAAGCGGCGTGCCCACGGCGACCCAGGCGATCGTTACAGATTTCATGAACGAAGGCCTCTTCGCCACTCACATCCGCCTCATGCGCCGGGCCTACAAGGCGCGGCATGACGCCCTGGTGGAGGCCATGGCGGACTTTTCGGATCGCATCGATCTGCGGCCGACCGCCAGCGGATTTCACACCGTCGGCTTCCTGCCGGACGCCGCCGACGAGGAACGCATCGTGGCCGAAGCCCGCGACAAGGGCATCGTCGTCGCCGGCCTGTCGCGCTACTGCGCCACGCCGGTCGGCCGCAAGGGGCTGGTCCTGGGGTTCGGCGGCGTCACGCCGGAGGAGATCAGGCGCGGCGTGAAGACCCTGAGAGCCCTGCCCGCTCTCGCCGGGTGAATCGCTCCGCCCCGATCGGCCCGACTAATTGGACTGCCCCTATATCGATAGTGGATATATTTCGCAGTCCAATGATGCCTTAGGCTTTTGCGATCATGTTGCCGGTGCGTCTGCCCGGACGACCGGTCTGAACCGGGAGGCACAGAATGAAAACAGGAAAATTGTCCGCGGTCTTGTTGGCCGCCACCTTCTTAACCGCGGGGGCCCCGGCCCAGGCCGAAACCCTGCGGCTGCTGACCTGGGGCGGCTATGCGCCCGAGGAAGTGATCCAGAAGTTCGAGGAAAAGTACCCCGACATCGATGTCGAGGTGACGCTTTCCAACAACGAGGAGATGATCGCCAAGCTGCGGGCGACCGGCGGCGCCGGCTTCGATCTCGCCCAGCCGAGCCACGACCGTATTTATGCGGCTCACCTGGAATACAATATCTACAAGCCGATGGACCTGTCGAAGATCGACACCTCGGTGATGGAGCCGAAACTGCTGGAAGGTGTGAAGGCCAACACCACCATCGAAGGCGAAGTCTATGCCGTGCCGCACCAGTGGGGCACCTCCGGCATCATGGCCGACAAGTCGAAGGCGCCCGAGATCACGGGCTGGGCCGACCTTTGCGATCCGAAGTACAAGGGCAAGACCTCCATGCGTCTGCGGCGCACCATCCTGTTGGGCACCGCTTTCGCGATGGGCGAGGATCCCTTTGCCGCCTATTCCGACCTCGGCAAGTATCAGGCAATCCTCGACAAGGTCGTCGACAAGCTGATCGCCTGCAAAGAGAACGTGAAAGCCTACTGGCAGGGCGGCGACGACCTGGCGGCCCTCATGCTGTCCGGCGAGGTGGTCGCTTCGGAGACCTGGGATTCGACGGCCTACAAGCTCTATAACCAGAACCCCAACATCGTCTTCGTTCCGCCGGCAACCGGCGCCCTGGCCTGGATCGACACCTTCGTGCTGCCGCGCAAGGGCGAGGCCGACGACGCCGCCTACAAGTGGATCAACTTCGTCCTGCAGCCGGAGATCGTGAAGATCATGTCGGCCAGCACCGGCGGTACCGCCGCGGTGAAGGGCGGCAAGGACCTGCTGCCCGAAGACAAGAAGGCCGCCGTGAACGCCGCGTTCACCGACGCGGACATGGCGAACCTGAAGTTCTTCGCCAACATCCCGCCGGGTGTCGAGGACATGGAAGGCAAGGCGCTCGAGAAGATCAAGGCCGCGACCGGCGGCTGATCGCTCGTGCTATAGTTCGGGACGCTGCCTCGGCCCAGGGCGCCGGGGCAGCGTCTCTTCATCCCGGCATCCTCGGTCCAGTTCGCAGCATGGCTTCTTCATCTGATTTCGACCTCGAATGCGTTGAGGTCTCGAAGAGTTTCGGACCCGTCCGCGCGGTCTGCGACGTCTCCTTCGGGATTCCCAGCGGCTCGTTCTTCTCCATCCTGGGACCCTCGGGCTGCGGCAAGACCACGCTGATGCGCATGATCGCCGGCTTCGAGGAGCCGTCGTCCGGCGACATCCGCATCAAAGGGAAGTCGGTGGTCGACAGGCCGCCGAACAAGCGCAACGTGAAGATGGTGTTCCAGCACCTGGCACTGTTTCCGATGATGAACGTCTACGAGAACATCGCCTACGGTCTGCGCTGCAACGGCACCGGCAAGGACGAGATCAGGCGCAAAGTGACCGACGTCCTGGAGCGGATCGCCCTGCCGGACGTCGGCGAGCGCGCGATCCATCAGCTTTCCGGCGGCCAGAAGCAGCGCATCGCCATCGCCCGCTGCATGGTCCTGGACCCCGACGTTCTGCTGCTCGACGAACCCCTGGGCGCGCTGGATCTGAAGCTGCGCGAGGCCATGAAGATCGAACTGAAGCTGCTGCAGCACCAGTTCAACACCACCTTCGTCTACATCACCCACGACCAGTCCGAGGCGCTGGTCATGTCCGACCACGTCGCGGTGATGAACAATGGCCGCTTCGAGCAGATCGGTACGCCGCAGCAGCTCTACCACCACCCCGCCAGCGCCTTCGTCGCCGGCTTCGTTGGCGATGCCAACCGCTGGACGGGCCGCGTCATTGAGGTCGCGGGCGGCAGCGCGCGCGTCGAAACCGCGGCGGGGCTCAACGCCCTCTGCACGCTCAGCGCCGGCCAGGTCTTGCGTCACGGCGAGACCGTCGAGATCTTCGTGCGACCGGAATTCATTCGGGCCGAACGAGCCGCCGGGGCGCCCGCTGCCAGCGGCAATAGCCTGACGGGCACCGTCGACAGCCTGCTCTTCAACGGCGCCAACAGCCGTGTCCTGGTGCGCTCGGACAAAGCCGAGCTGATCGAGGCCGACGTCACTCTGACCGGCGGCAGCGAGGACCTGAAGCCCGGCGAAGCGGTCCGGCTTTCCTGGGCCGCCGAACAGGCCAAGTGCTTCACCCGGCAAGCGGACGGCCGATGAACCAGAGCGACATCAAGCGGCTGTCGCTGATCCTGCTGTTCGCGCCTTTTGCGCTGTGGATCCTGCTGCTCATCGTGCTGCCGCACATCGGCATGGGCGTCATCGCCCTGCGCGAGAAGGTCGCGCCGCGCGTCTACGAATTCGGCTTCGGCAATTTTCTCGAGTTCCTGCACGAGCCGATCTACTGGAACACCCTGCTGCGCACCGGCGGCTTTTCTCTGCTGGTGACCGCGCTCGCCCTCGTGATCGGCTTTCCCATCGCCTATTACATCGCCAAGATCGCCGGCCCGCGCTCGCGCGGCGCCCTCTTCCTGGTTTGCCTCATCCCGCTGTGGGTGAGCGACCTCATCCGCGCCTTCGGCTGGATCCTGCTGCTGCGCGAGACCGGCGTGATCTCGGGATTGCTGCAGACGATGGGCCTCATCGACGGCCCGATCGAGCTGCTCTACAACGACGCCACCGTGGTGATGGGTCTCGTCTACACGGTGATCCTCTTCATGATCGTGCCGCTGGTCTCCACCCTGGACGGCATGGACAACGCCATGATCGAGGCGGGTTATAACCTGGGCGGCAACGGCCTGACCGTCCTGCGCCGCATCATCATTCCCTATGCCATGCCGGGCATCGTCTCCGGCTGCATCATCGTCTTCATGCTCACCGCGGGCGCCTACCTGACGCCGATCCTGCTGGGCGGCAAATACTCGAGCTGGTTTACCGAGACGATCTATCAGCAGTTCATCACGCGCTATAACTGGGAATCCGGTGCCGCATTCGGCTTCCTGCTACTCGGCTTCACCTCCCTGGTGGTCTGGATCGGCCTGAAGCTGTCCGGCCAGACCTTGGCCGGCACCGTGGCGAAGAGCTGACGGGGACGGGGGCGATGCTCAACAGGAACAGAAACTGGGGTTTTCTGCTCGGCTACCGGCTCTACGTGCTGGCGTTCTTCGTCTTCCTCGCGGCGCCGCTGGTCGCCGCCGGCACCTTCGCCTTCAACGACTCGCAGTTCCCCTCTCTGCCGTGGCAGGGCTTCACCCTCGACTGGTTCTTCAACGACACCGAGCCCAAGCTCGGCATGTTTCACGACCGGCGCCTGCTGCGCGGCCTCTATTATTCCTTCGTTATCGCAGGTTGCGTGTCGCTGCTGGCGGTCGCCGTCGGCACCTGCAACGCCTTTCTCTTCGTGCGGCGGGAGTTTCCCGGCAAGAACTTCCTCTACATCGTCATGATCGTGCCGCTGGTCATCCCCGGCGTCATCCTGGGCATCTCGATTCTGCTGCTCGCCAGCAGCGTCGCCAACTGGTTCGACGACAGCCTGGGGATCGACCTCGGCTTTCTGCGCCCGGGCCTGTTTCTGGTGGTCATGGGCCAGTTCTCCTTCATCGCCACCATCGCTTCCCTGGTCATCACCGCGCGGCTGAAGAAATTCGACGCGGCGATGGAGGAAGCGGCGCTCAATCTCGGCGCCAGCCGCCTGCGCGTGCTGGCGACCATCACGCTTCCTTTCCTGCGCCCGGCGATGATCGCCGCCGGGATCGTATCCTTCCTGGTCTCCTTCGAGAACTTCAACACCACGCTGTTCCTGGTCGGCTCGGAATCGCCCCTGACCATCACCATGTTCGACCGCATGGCCAAGGCCGGCTCCACACCGGTTCTGAATGCCGTCTCCTTCTGCCTCATCATCGGCTCCGGACTGCTGGCCCTGCTCTCAATCGTCATCCAGCGCGACCGCACCACCGGCTGAACCGCCCCCGCCATGGATCGCTACGACTACATCATCGTCGGTGCCGGCTCGGCCGGCTGCGTACTGGCCGCCCGCCTCAGCGAAGATGGACGCAAGCGGGTCCTGCTGCTGGAGGCCGGCCCCGACGACCGCCGCTTCTGGATCCAGGTGCCGATCGGCTACGGGCGGAGCTTCTACGACCGGCGGGTCAACTGGATGTACATGACCGAGCCGGTCGCCGCCCTCGACGGACGCCCGAGCTACTGGCCGCGCGGCAAAGTGCTGGGCGGCTCCAGTTCGATCAACGCCATGGTCTACGTGCGCGGCCAGCCGGAGGACTACGACGGCTGGAAGGCGGCCGGCAATCCCGGCTGGGGCTGGGCCGACGTCCTGCCGCTCTACAAGCGCATGGAGAGCCACGCCTGGGGCGAGAGCGAATGGCACGGCGGCAGCGGCCCGCTCGGCATCGCGGCGCCCACCACGGAGCTGCATCCGATCTGCCAGGTCTTCCTGCGCGCCTGTGAGGAGGCCGGCCTGCCACGCAACCCGGACTTCAACGGCGCGAAGCAGGAAGGTGCCGGCGCCTACCACCTGACCATCAAGGACGGCCTGCGCATGTCCGCCGCCAGGGCCTACCTGCGGCCGGCGCGCCGGCGCGCCAACCTGCGCATCGAGACCGGCGCCGAGGCGACGCGCATCCTCTTCGAGGGCCGCCGCGCGGTCGGCATTGAATACCGCCAGGGCGGACACAGTGTCACCGCGCGCGCCGGCGCCGAGGTGATCCTCTGCGCCGGGGCGGTGAACACGCCCAAGCTGCTGCTGCTGTCCGGTATCGGCCCCGCCGAGGAGCTGCAGGCTCTCGGCATCGCCCCGCGCGTCGACAGCCCCGCCGTCGGCCGCCACCTGCAGGACCACTTCGACGTCGGCCTGATCTATCGCACCACCGTGCCGACCCTCAACAACCAGCTCTATCCCTGGTGGGGCAAGGCCTGGGCCGGCATGAACTACCTGTTGGCACGCCGCGGCCCGCTGGCCCTCAGCCTCAACCAGGCCGGCGGCTTCTTCCGCAGCCGGCCGGACCTCGACCGGCCGAACATCCAGCTCTATTTCTCGCCGCTCAGCTACCTGAAGGCCCCACCGGGCACCCGGCCGCTGATGAACCCGGATCCCTACGCCGCCTTCAACATGAGCATCTCGCCCTGCCGGCCGACCAGCCGCGGGTTCCTGCGCCTGCGCGCGGCCGACCCCACGGACAGCCCCGAGATCCACCCCGGCTATCTGGACACCGACCAGGACCGCCAGGACGTCCTGGCGGGACTGCACTTCCTGCGGCGCCTCGCGGCGACGCCGGCGCTCAGCGCCCTGATCGCCGAGGAGATCCGGCCGCGCCCCGACGGCGACGACGACGAGAGCCTGCTCGCCTTCGCTCGCGGCCACGGCGTCACCGTCTTCCACCCGGTGGGCAGCTGCCGCATGGGGATGGACGCCCGCGGCTGCGTCGTCGACCCCGCCCTCAAGGTTCACGGCATCGACGCCCTGCGCGTCGCCGACGCCTCGATCTTCCCCACCCTCACCTCTGGGAACACCAACGCGCCGGCCATGATGGTCGGTGAAAAGGCGAGCGACCTGATCCTGAACCGGGCTTAGAAGCCGAGGGCGTCGCGCCAGCGGTAGAAGGCGACCGAAGCGGGCAGGAACCACGGCCTGCCGCTGTAGAGAGGCCGCGTCGGAAAGCCGATGCCGTCGAAGGCGCTGCGCCCTTCGGCACGGCCCAGCACTTTCTGGCCGGCGCGCATGCCCAGATAGCTCGCCATGGAAACGCCCGAGCCGCAGTAGCCCATCGCATAGTGGACGCCATCGCGTGTACCCGCGTGGGCCAGGGAGTCGAAAGTGTAAGCCACGAAGCCCATCCAGGAATGACTGATGCGCACCGCCTCCAGTTCCGGAAACAGCCGGACGACTTCACGGCGCAGCAGCACCCCGCTGTGGCGCGGATCCGTCTCGCCGCTGGTCACCCGCCCGCCGAAAAGAATCCGGCTGCGGTCCGGCGAGGCCCGGTAGTAGTAGACGACCTTGCGGCTGTCGCTGACGATGCGCTCGGTCGGCATCACCCGGTCCATCACCGCCTTCGGCAAGGCCTCCGTCGCGATCATGTAGCTGCCGATGGGGATCACCCGGCGGCGCAGCCAAGGTGTCGGCGATCCCGTGTAGCCGTTGGTGGCGACGACCACGTCGCGCGCGCGCAGGGTGCCCCGCCGGGTGGTCAGCCGATGGCCGGCACCGTCGCGCTCGATTGCGGTCACGGCGCAGTGCGGCACGACGCTGGCACCGGCCGCCAGAACGCGGTCGAGCAGGCCCTGGTGGTAGCGGCCGGGATCCAGGCAGGCGTGCTTCTCGTAGACCACGCCGCCGTGATAGAGCTCGGTACCCAACTCACGCTGCTGCTCGGCGCGCGGGACCGCATGGGCCGGAACTTCCAGGCCCTTGGGCTGGTTGGCGATGGCGCGTGCCAGACGCTCGTAGTGGCGCGGGCTGTGGGCGGCGTGAAAGCGGCCCGGCACCTTGAAGTCGCAGTCAATACCCTCGGCCGCCACGAAGTCGCCGATCCAGGCCAGGGCGCTGTGGCCTTCCTTCAGGATGGCAAAGGCCGCCTCGGCCCCGTGGCGGCGCGCCAGGGTCTCGAAATCCGGCTTCACCGAGGTGCTGATCTGGCCGCCGTTGCGCACACTGCAGCCCCAGCCGGCGTCCGCGGCGTCGATCACTACGGTCGAGCGGCCCGCGCGGGCAGTCTCCAGGGCGGCGCAGAGCCCGGTGTACCCGGAGCCGACGATGGCGACGTCGGCGGTGGCCGGCAGCGAAGTCTGCTCCAGCTGCGGCCTCGGCGAGCGCTCCCACCAATAGGGTGCCGCCTTGAAGTCGGCGGTGAAATGGTCTTTCAAGAAATTCCCCGTGTTTCTTCGGTCCTGACGTATCGAATCTTGCAGGAACGTGTTCTGCGGTTAAGGGCCATTCTCACCGGCTACGCAGTCCACCTCGCTCGTCGGCGGTCCTTTGCACGTCACCGGGTTGCGCCACGCCAGGATGCGGGCAGCGGCAGGATGTAGGTCGCGCCGGCCCCGGCACTGTCGTAGACCTTTGTCGCCGCGTCCCGCAACGCGCGGACCCGGTCGAAAGCCGGCCAGGGTCGATCCTGCAGGCTCGGGGGGCGTTCGAAAAAGTCCTCAAAGAGGATCAGGCGGCCGCCCGCCGCTGCGGTCTCCTTGATCAGGGCGTGCAGAAGCAAATTTTTGAAGTCGCGGCCGCGGGTGAGGACACGCAGCTGCGACAGGTCGTCCTGCCGCAGGCTGTCAGCCAGCTTAGGTGCGTCGTTCACGGAGATCAGCGCAATTTTCGCGCGGGAGAGATAGCGCAGGGTTTCCACCAGCCCGGCGTTGCCCGCGACCACCACCAGATCCCGCGGCTCGGCCTCGGCGATGACCCAGGTACCCTTTACCCGGTCGTACTCACCGGCCGGGTCCTGAACCAAGGCCATACCGCCCAGGGCGTTGTGCAGGAAGAGGACGGTTGCAAAGCCGGCGATCCAGCGGCCCGCCCCCCGGGCGCAGTAGGGCTGAACCACCAGGACCGCCAACAGCAGCACCAGCGGCGGCAGCAGCACGATCCAGGCCTCCACGCCTGCCGGGTTCAGGCGCCCGACGATGGCGCCGTTGGCCGCAACCCACGCCACCAGCGTCAGCACCCGCCGGTCGCGCAGTGGCGCCAGGGAGAGCGGCCACAGCTTCACCAGCAAACCGGCGGCCAGGACGATCAGAAGCAACAGCGTGGCAAGCGGCAGGTAGGCGAGCGCGCCGGCCCGCTTGGCCAGGAAGATCTCCTCGGTGATGACGTTGTAGGAGAACGCCCGCTGGATCACCCCGGAAACCGGGTCGAATGCGAAGATCCAGTTGGCCGACGCGATGTCGTGTCCGAGGGCGAAGGCCGCGCGCACCAGGGAGACGGCCACGGTGCGCAGCGACAGCGGCGGCACGATGAACTCACCCGACCGCTGCGACATGAAGGTTATGAAGCCGGCCAGGCTGGGCGCACCTTGCCAATAGACCAGAAAGCCGATCGCATAGCCCGTGCAAACGACGACGCCCCCGGCCAGCAGGTAGCCGCAAAGCGCGGCGATGTGGGACCGCCGCGCCAGCAACAGCGGAAAGGCGAAGTACAGCGGAATAACGCTCGGCTGATAGAAGAGGATCGCCAGGCCCGCCAGCGTCCCCCACCCCGCCGCGGCCAGCGCCGCTTTCCCGCCCCCCTCTTTCCCGTCCGGCCTCACGCCGATATCACGGCCGAGCGCCGAGAGACCGCGGAAGATCAGCAGGATCAGAAAGATCGCCGGAAGATAGACCTCCGCTTCCGCCGCGTAGCGCCAGAAGCCATAGCAGCTGGCAAGGATCGCTCCCGCGGCGAGAGCCACCGTCGGGCCGAGCTTCAGGTCGGCGGAGGCGATGCGGACGATCAGCAGCAGCGATCCGCCGGCCGCGAGCGCCGATACGGCGCGCATGAGCCCGAGGGCGCCGAGATCCAATCCCACGGCCTGACTGCCCAGGAACAACAGACGCATGGCAGCGTGGTAAAGCATCAGCCGCGGATCCGACAGCCGCGCCAGGTCGAAGTGCTCGGCACGATAGGCAAAGGCGTAGACGTCGTCGGTTTCGCTGAGATTGCCGGCCGCCGTCGCCAGGTAGAAGGCGACCAGCAGCAGGAAGCAGAACATGCTGGCGCGCCACTCGCCGGCGGCCAGCGCCGCGGCCAGGCGGTCAGGGCCGCCACTCCCCATGCTCGGCTTCCGGGGCGTCAGCGCGGTCACGAGACGGCCGCCAGGGAAACGTGATGCAGGGGCTGCCGCGCTTGCAGGGCATCGATGAAGCCACCGGTCGGCATGACGCGAAAAGTGTCTCGGTAGGCCGCCAGCAGGCCTTCCAGGAAAGCCGCCTTCTGCGCGCCGCTGCGGCGCATCCCCGGCAGGTAGTCCAGTCCGGGGCAATCGTCATGACCGATCACATCGGTGAGATGCAGCAGCAGCGACGGCGGCACGCCGCGCAACCGGCAGAGGCCGAGCGACGCGCGGAAATAAGCCCGCGCCAAGCCGGGCGAGCGGTCGGCCAGGTGGTGCAGATAGGTGCCGTGAAACGGCAGCCGCAGGATCGGCATCGTCGTCACCGGCACTTCCACGAGCGCGCCTTTGGGCAACGACCAGCGAAAGGGCCGCAAAGGCTGCCAAGCCTCCGCGAGACCGCCGTAGGCAGGCTCGGTGCGCGGCGCGCCGGACGCCAGGCGCGACATCTGCCGGCGGTGATAGGAACGCGCGAGCGCGCCCAGGCTGTTCGGGAAACTGGACGCATCGTAGGCATAGCCGCGCCCGACGAGCACCTCCAGCATGCGCGGCGAGACCGCGAAGGCCGGCCCGCGGAAGCCGTGCGGCCGTTGCCCCGTTGCCGCCACGATCGCGTTTTCCGCTCGCGCTATGTCGTCACCGATGCGCTCCGGCGCCCACCGCAGCATCTCCGGATCGTGGTCGTAGGAGTGGTTTGCGGCTTCGTGCCCCGCCCCCACAGCCTCGCCGAGCAGCCCGCGGATCGATGGACGCTCGGCATCCCGGCCGATGATGAAGAGGGTCAGCCGCAGGTCGAGCCGGTCCAGAATCGCGAGGATCCGGGGCAGCGCCCGCTCGGCGAAGGACGGATAGTCCTGCCAGCCGGCAAGGCCGAAGCTGCGCTGATAGCACCAGAGATTGTCCAGATCCAGCGACAGCGTCGCCGCCGGCTGCGCTCTCGTCCCGGCGGTCATCGCGCCGCCGCTCCCGCCACGGCCGGCTGCGACAGCAGCATCGCCGCCGCTTCATTGGCGAGATTCACCGTCTCGTTCACGCTGAGCGAGGCATTCACGATCTGGGCGGAGTTGACGATGAAAAGGCCGGGCAGCGCGGTCGCCATCGGCGGCAGCCGATCGCTGTAGTCGAGCGTCGAGAGCGCCAGGACATGGCGCGTCCGTGTCACCTTGAAGGCCGTGATCTCGTCGCGCTTGAGGTCGGGAAACATGCGCATCAGCGCCGGCAGGAAGCGCGCCTCGATCTCGTCGTCCGCCACGTCGAGCAGCGGGTCGTCCGCCGGCAGGTAGCGCGGCAGGTAGACCAGATGCTTTCCCCCGGTCAGCGCGCGGTCGACCAGCGAGGTCATCTCGATCACCGTGGTGAAGGGAATGCTCTCGTCGGTGATATAGGTCAGGTAGGCGCCGCCCAGCGGCCGTGTCAGCAGCAGGGAGGCGCACACGATGCCCTGGTACTTGATCGCCGCATGCCGCGCGCGCTCGTCGGCACTCAGCCCTTCGCAGGCTTGCAGCGCGATGGGCGCCGCGCAGGTGTTGACGACACGATCGAAGCGCTGAACGCCTTCGCCGGTTTTGACCGTCAGGCCGCCCGGGACCGGCCCTACAGAAGTAACCGGCGCGTTGACCTGCAGCGTGACGCCTGCGGCTTCCAGCCGCTGCAGCAAGGCCTCGAGGATGCGTCCATAGCCGCCGGGAACGTAGCCGAACATCTCCTTCTGCATGCCGCCCTGCCGGGCGCCGTAGAAGCGCCGGATGACCGACCAGATGTAGGCCGCTGACGCCTTGCTTTCGTTGCTGCCCAGCTTGGACCGCAGCAGGGGCTGCCAGAGGTTGCGATAGGTGGCCTCTCCCGACAGGCGTGTCAGCCAGGCCGCGGCGCTGAGCTTCTCCAGCGGACGTCCGTCCTCTATGCGCGAGGCGTAGAGGATGGTCGCGGCAAGGCGCGCCTTGTCGAGCGGACCGAGGGTTGGCAGCCGAAGGTAGTCGAACACATTGTTCAACGGGTGCATCGACCGGCCGGTGTAGAAGTTGGTCCGGGTGACTTCCCAGCGGATGTCCCGCTCCAGGCCGAGTTCGGTAAGCAGGCTCCGCAGGCGGGCATCCGTCTGCATGATCACGTGGTAGTAGCGGTCCCAGACGACGTCGCCGACCCGCCAGGCGGAGGCGAGGCCGCCGAAACTCGGCGCCGCCTCGAACACGGTGACGCGCTGGCCGGCCTGATGCAGGCGGAGCGCCAGGGTGAGCCCCAGCATGCCGCCGCCGACGACGGCCCAGCGGCACGGCGCCTCCGCCATGTCGGGCGCCGGTTGCGCCGCTTCACGTGCGGTCATTGTCGGCATAGGAGATCTTCATCTCAGCGGCGGGCAGCGGCAGCGGCCGGCCCAGCCAGCGCAGCCGCGCCAGCCTGACCGCCAGCTTCAGGTGACCGGCCATGGTCCGCACCACCTTGATCTTCGAACGGCCGAGCAGGCGCGTCTCCAGGACGGCCGGGAACTCGACGATGGTGCAGCCCGCAAGGTCGAGGCGACCGAGAATCTCCGTCACACCGCAGAACCCCGGATCGTAGGCGGCGATATCCTGCAGCACGCTGCGCCGATAGATGCGAAAGCAGCTCGTATAGCTCGTCAGCTTGCTGCGGAAGACGCAGCGGTGAAGAAAGGCCGCGCCGCGCGACAGCAGCGATCGCCAGGCCGGCACCGCCTGCATCACCCCCTGCGCGTGCGCCGGCGACGCGACGACAACGTCGACCGCGTCGGTCATCATCGCCATCATCTCGAGCAGCTGTTCCGGCGCGAAGGTGCAGTCGGCGTCGAGCGCCGCCACATAGTCGCCGCGCGCGTGGCGAAACCCGGTGATCAGGGCCGCGGCGATGCCCTGGTTCCGCTCGTGGCGAACCAGCTTGAAACCCTGCTCGCCGCCGAAGTACGCGCGCAGCAGCTCCCAGGTCGCGTCGCTGCTGCCGTCGTCGACCAGCACATAGTCCAAGTCGAACAGCGGCGCGCTCTTCTCGGCGAAACGCCGCAGGGTCTTCTGCAGGTAGCGCAGCGTCTCGGCTTCGTTGAAGCAGGGAATGACGAGGCTGAGGCGCGCCCGGGCGGCAGCGGCCGGAGCAGCCCCCTGCCCCGCCGCGCGCACTGCCGGTCCCGCTTCCGCCAACGGCTCGACCGCGGCCGGCGCCAGACCCAGATGATCGGCAACCGAGGTGAATGCGTAGCGCGCCAGATAGGAGCGGATCCTGTCCGGCATGTGTTCGAGATTGCGGTAGTGCCGGAGGCGTTGCAGCAGGGTCGCCGCCGCAATACGGGGCTGCCCGGCCTCCATCTCCCAGCTGTGGAAATAGAGCACCAGCGGCTCGGCATGGGACGACACCCAGCGGTCCACGCGCGGCCGCACCAGCCAGTCCGGCAGCTGCCGCAGGTAGTTGCCGCCGCTCAGCAGCAGCGGCCGTCCCAGCAGGGAAAGACCCGACGGCGGCACCTCCCACAGGCTGCCGCCGGCCGTGGCATGGCGGTGCACAACGGCGCCGGCACGGTCGCCACCGACGGCGCGGCAGCTGGAATCGTAGGCGAAGCCCTCTTCTGCCAGCACATTCAGCGCCCAGAGATCCTGCGGGCCGATCCAGCCGCGCCCGATCCTGAAACCGCGAACGGCCTGTCCCGTCGCGTCCTCGACCGCTCGCCGCGAGCGCTTGACATCGGCCCGAAAATCGTCAGGGGACAGTTCACCGATGGCGTGGTGAAAATAGCCCTGACAGGCTACCTCATGCCCGGCATCGGCGATGCGGCGGAGGATCTCCGGGTGGTTGTCGGCGATCCAGCCGCAGGTGAAGAAGGTGGCACGGTTCCCGGTCTCCTCCAGCAACGCCAGGACTCTCTCCGCGTCGCGCTGCAGGTTGGTTTCGAAGCGGTCCCAGTAGCCGCTCGGGATGAGCTGGCTGAAGGCGCCGACCTGGAAGTAGTCCTCCAGGACCACGGTCAGAATGTGACGCCGCCCGCCTTCCGCTTCGCCGCTCATAGCAGCGCGCCCACGCGTTTGGCCGGCACGGACAGATAGGCGGTGATGGCCTCGGCAATCCGGGCGGGACTTTCCGTATCGCCGAAAGGATTGCGAACCGCCGCAACCGTCGCCATCCAGCTTTCAAGAGCCGGCCTGTCGCTCAGCAGTTCGGCGAGCTGGCTGGGCCATTCTCCCGCCATCTTCGCGACCCCGCAGGCGACCACTTCCGGGCGCTCGGTCGTGCTGCGCAGGATCAACAGCGGTTTGCCGAGGCTGGCCACTTCCTCCTGCACGCCTCCGGAATCGGAGACGACGAGCCAGGCGGATCGAAGCAGGTGCAGGAAGGAAGCGTAGTCGAGGGGGGCGATCAGGCTGATGCGTTCCACCGCGCTGAGTTCGGCTTCGATGGTGCGTTTCACTTCGGGATTCAGGTGCACCGGCACGATGAGCGCGACGTCCGGGTGCTGCTCGACGAAAGCGCGCAGCGTCCGGAGGTTCCGCGTCAAGGTCGCCCCCAGGCTCTCGCGGCGATGCGTGGTCAGGACCATGGGCTTCAAGCCCTCGATCTGCGCCAGCACTTCGGTGATCTCACGGCCCGCGCCGTTGTGCCGCAGCGTGTCGCGCAGCGAGGCCACGATCGGATTGCCTGTCACGACGATATCGCGCGCGGCAATGCCCTCGGCCAGCAGCGCGTCGCGATTGCCGAGAGTCGGCGCGCAATGCAACGCGGCAACCTGGGAGATCAGCCGCCGGTTATCCTCTTCCGGGTAGGGGTTGGCACGATCGCCGCTGCGCAGGCCTGCCTCGACGTGGACAACGGGCACCGCCCGCATGCGCGCCGCCAGGGCGCCGGCCAGCGCCGTGGTGGTGTCGCCCTGCACGACAACCAGATCCGGCACCACCTGCCCGATCACCGGATCGAGGGCCGCGATGGCACGCGCCAGCAGGCTGCCCAGCGATTGGCCTGGCAGCATGACGTTCAGCTCGTGGTCCGGCTTCACACCCATCAGGTCGACGAAGGCGGGCAGCAGATCGGCCTGCTGCGCGGTCGAGACGAGCGTCACCGGCAACTCGTTCCGCGCAACGAGTTGGCGCACGATGGGTGCGAGCTTGATCATCTCCGGTCTCGTACCGGCGACAAGCATAACGCCCCCCACAGCGGCTAAGCGTGTGGTCATGTACCCCTGGCCCGAAATTCTGACGCCCGCGTAGAATATACCCTGATTGAGCCAAACCATGAAGCGCGCACAAGGCTCATGGCGCCGGCAGGCGCCCTGCGTCGGGTTGCCCCTGCTTCAAAGCCGGTTGGATACTGGGCTTAAATGGTTAACTGAGGATTTCCGCCGCTTACGGCGCCACGCCGGACCAGGCAATGAAAACTGCTGCCGCTATCATTCCGCCGCCTCGATGGGCAGTTCGAGGCCGCTGGCGCGAAGTTCCCCTCGCACCCTTTCCTTCAGTTTTTCAAGACCTGTGGCGTCGGGCGCCTCGCAGCGGACCACCAGGATGTCCTGGGTGTTCGACGCCCGCAGCAGCCACCAGCCGCCATCCTGGGAGACCCGGACACCATCGATATCGTTCAGCACGTCACCGGCGGCGATGAGACGGCCCTTGATCTCCTCCACCACCGCCCGTTTGCGGTCCTCGGGGCAAGGCACCCGGATCTCCGGCGTGTTCACCACCGGCGGCAGGGAATCGCGGAAATCGGCGAGGCTCTCGCCCGAGGTCTGCAAGATCGACAGCAGCCGCACCGCGGCGTAGAGCGCGTCGTCATAGCCGTAGTAGCCGTCGGCAAAGAACAGGTGGGCGCTCATCTCCCCGGCCAGCGGCGCCGCACGCTTTTTCATTTCTGCCTTAATGAGGGAATGGCCGGTGCTCCACATCAGCGGCACGCCGCCGGCGGCCCTGACGCCGTCGAACAGCACCTGGCTGCACTTCACGTCGGCGATGATGGTCGCCCCCGGGTTCCGCTTCAGGACGTCGCGGGCCAGCAGCAGTAGGATCTGATCGCCCCAGAGAATACGGGCCTGGGAATCGACGACCCCCAGCCGGTCGCCGTCGCCGTCGAAGGCGATGCCGAGATCGCAGCCCTCGGCGAGCACCACGGCCTGCAGCTGCCGCAGGTTCTCGGGCACCGTCGGGTCGGCGTGGTGATTGGGGAAGTCGCCGTCGATGGTTTCGTTCAGCAGGATGTGCGCGCCGGGCAACTGCGCCGCCACCGCGGCCATGGCCTCTCCCATGGCACCGTTGGCGGCGTCCCAGGCGACCTTCAGGCGACGCTCGCCGGCGACGGCCTCCAGGATGCGCGCGACATAGGCATCGAAGACCGATATCCGCTCGACCGTGCCGGTACCGTATTCGTAGTCCGCCGTCGCCGCGATGGCGCCGAGTTCCTGGATGTCCTCGCCGAAGAACGGCGCCCCCTGCAAGGTCAGCTTGAAGCCGTTGTAGTCCGGCGGGTTGTGCGATCCGGTAACCATGATGCCGCCGTCGACGCCTTGAGTGTGGGCGGCGAAGTAGAGCATCGGCGTCGGACCCCGGCCGATCTCGACGACGTCGATGCCGCTGGCGGCAAGCCCGCCGGCCAGCGCTTCCGCCAGCCGCGGCGACGAATGCCGGCCGTCGTAGCAGACAGCCACCGAGCGTGCGCCGCGGCGCCACGCCAGGGTCCCGAAGGACCGTCCCAGCGCCTCGGCATCGGCGGTGTCGAGCGTCTGCCCGACCACCCCGCGGATGTCGTATTCGCGCAGGACCGAGGGGTCGAAGCGGTGCGGTGCGGCGCGCGGCACGGCCGGATCGGCGAGTATCATAGTGCCTCTATCATAGTTTCCGGCTGTCAGGCCCCCCGGGAGAGCCACCAGCTAAACCAAATCCGGCCGACTCTGCAACGACTTGCAGAAACGAGCCCGGTTCCCCGCGCCGCTCCATGGTTAATGCCGCCTCCCGGTCGGGGGGCAACCCCCACTATGCTAACCCCAATGAAAGGCGTGACATTTCCCCTGCCCCCAGGAATGCTGCCTGCATGATCGGCCTGCGGACGGGCCTGTCCCACCTGCAGCAATTTTTCGGAAGTTAAGGACCGTCGCCGTTATGGACCATCTGGACGCACTGGAAGCGCAATCGGTTTACATTCTGCGCGAGGCCTACGCGCGGATCGAGCCC
>NZ_JBBKAH010000013.1:0-194059 GCF_037652055.1 Pelagibius sp. 7325 | reverse complement strand
CTGCACCGTCGTCACCTCCAGCGGCTTGCCCGCCGCAATCGCCACCGCTGCCCGTACATCCATCTTTGGTCCCCTGACTTTACGGATTGGAATCGCATCGAAGGGCGGGAGTTTAGGCCGCCGGCCGGGCCGCCGCCACCCCGCGCGGCGCCCCAAATTTGGCCGGGAGAGACTCTTTCGCATGCGGGCGAAAGCGCTATGATGGCGCTGTCATTGTGCCAAGGAGACTGCCGATGGACGACTCGTTGAACCAGGCGCGGATCGATCTCGCCGCGGCCCTGAGGTTGGCGGCCCGCTTCGATCTCAACGAGGGGATCTGCAACCATTTCAGCTATGCCCCGCCGGAGCGTCCGGATGCCTTCCTGGTCAATCCTTTCGGCAAGCACTGGTCGCAGCTGACCGCCAGCGACCTGCTGCTGGTCGACTACGACGGCAAGGTGCTGGAAGGCGGCGGCGAGTTGGAGGCCACGGCCTTCTGCATCCACTCGCGCATCCACAAGGAGCATCCGCGCGCGGCCTGCGTGCTGCACACCCACATGACCTACGCGACGGCGCTGACCTCGCTGGAGGACACGCCGCTGGAGCCGATCAGCCAGAACGCCCTGCGCTACTACAACGACGTCGCCTATGACGGCAGCTACAACGGCATCGCGACGGAGGTCGAGGAAGGCGAGCGGATCGCCGGCGCGCTGGGCGACAAGCGGGTGCTGTTCCTCGCCAACCACGGCGTCATCGTGGTGGGCACCACCATCGCCAAGGCCTTTGAGGATCTCTACTACCTGGAGCGCGCCTGCCAGGTGCAGGTGTTGGCGCACTCGACCGGCCGCCCGCTGCGCCGGGTCAGTGACAACATCGCTGGGGCGACCTTCAAGGACCCGGCCACCGAGCAGCACTATGCCGACGCGCACTTCGCGGCCTTGAAGCGCCTCCTGGACGCCGAAGACCGCAGCTACGTCAGCTAAGGAAAAAGGAAAAGGAATGCATCACAGCCGCCTTGCCTGCCTCGTCATCGACTGCAAGACCGACAACCTCGGCCGCGAGACCGGATTCTGGAGCGACGCTCTCGGCCTGCCGGTGAAGGAGGTGCCCGAGGGCGACCCCGCCTACGCCGTGCTGCAGGAGGCGCCGGGCCAGCCGAAGATCCTGCTGCAGGCGGTGGCGCACGAAAGCCGCGTCCACTTGGACATCGAGACCGACGACATCGAGGCCGAGGTGAAACGCCTGGAGGCACTCGGCGCAAAGCGCATCGGCCTGGTAAAGCGCTGGTGCGTCATGGAGGCCCCCAGCGGCCAGCGCTTCTGCGTGGTAAATCCCCAACGCGACGACTTCCCCGCCGGCGCCAACGAGTGGCCGTGAGAAGGCGGAAGCACACTCCACCTGTCACCCGGGACAAGCGAGCATGAGCGAGCGCGATCCGGGGCCCATGGCAGGCACAAACTCCCGGCATTGCCAAGTTAGCTTGCGGCTTCGGCCCGAGGGCCTTTCGAGGCCAGGCGCCCGGCCACGCGATGGATCCCGGCTCGCGCTCGGCTGATGCCTCCCTTGGCCGGGATGACAATCTGAGTATGCTGCGGCTGCCATGCTTACCTTCCATCAACCCTTTGGGTCTAAGGCTTTAAGGTGGCGGCAGGCAGACCCGGGAAGAGCGCCGGCAGATGAGGAAGTTCCTGATGACCTGGCTTTGGGCGATACTCGGCGGCTATGTCTTCGTCGTCGTGGTCATGTTCCTGGCCCAGCGCAGCCTGATCTATCCGGCGGCGGCGATCACGCCGCGTCTCGAGAGCCATAGACTGCCGGCGCTGCAGGCCATCGAGACCGAGCCGGAGCCGGGCCTGAAGCTGACCCACTGGTATCATCCGCCAGCGGGCGGACCCGAGGGGTCAGGGGAGCCGCTGATCGTGTTCTTCCACGGCAACGGCAGCGATCTCGGCAGCGCGGTCGAGAAGATGCGCCCCTTCATCAAGGCCGGCTTCGGGCTGCTGGCGACCGGCTATCGCGGCTACAGCGGCAACCCCGGCAGGCCGAGCGAGCAGGGGCTCAGCGCCGACGCCCGCTCGGTGCTCGACTGGGTGGCGGCCCAGGGCTACGGGCGCGAGCGCCTGGTCTACTTCGGGGAGTCTCTCGGCACCGCGGTCGCCGTGAAGATGGCGAGCGAGCGGCCGCCCTCGGCCCTGGTGTTGGAGGCGCCGCCCAGTTCCATCGCCGATGTGGCGGCGGCGCACTACTGGTACTTGCCGGTGCGTCTCTTGATCCGCGACCCCTGGGACTCGCTCTCGCGCATCGCCAAGGTGGGCGCGCCGCTGCTGGTGATGCACGGCGAGCGCGATCCGGTCGTGCCGCTGCGCTTTGGCAAGAAGCTCTTCGCGGCGGCGGCCGAGCCCAAGCAGGCGATCTGGCACGCCGAGGCGCTGCACACCAACATCCTGAACTACCCCGACGTGATCGAAGACGTGCTGGCGTTCATCCGGGCGCGGTGACGGCGCGGCGGGGGCGGGGCTATTTCGACGTCGCGACGTAGACGCCGTCCCAGCCCTCCGGCAGGGGCTGGGCGCGCAGGGTTTCGATGCGCCGGCGGTAGAGCCCGACAAGGACCGTCAGATCGAGGAGGGGCAGACGATGTCCTTCAGCCGCCGTCAGCGCCCGGAGCGCGGCGTCCCAATCCTGCCGGCGGTAGGCGGCCAGGGCGGCGCCGATCGATGCCAGGGCGGCGCCGGTCTGGAGGTCCGGCACATCGGCGGCGGGCGCCAGTGCCGCGAAGATCTTCTGGGGTTCGTGTTTGCCCTTCACGCGCAGGATGTCGAGCTCGACGCAGACGACGCTGCCCTCCAGTGCCGCGGCGGTGGCTGCGCCGAGGATGATCTTCGCGCCGTAGGTCGGGCATTGGCCTTCCAGGCGGGAAGCCAGGTTCACCGCATCGCCCAGGACAGAATAGTCGAAGCGCTGCTCGGAACCCATGTTGCCGACCACGCAGAGCCCGCTGTTTATGCCGATTCCGATCTCGATATGAGAGACATGGCCCGTTCCGGCTTCGCATTCGGCCGCGAGCTCGAGGTTCAAGCGGGCGAGGGCGTCCTGCATCGCCAGGGCGGCCCGGCAGGCATGCAAGGCGTGCCGGGCATCGGGCAGCGGCGCATTCCAGAACGCCATGATGGCGTCGCCCATGTACTTGTCGATGGTCCCGCCGCTCGCCAGGATCTCCGCCGACAGCGGCGTCAAGAGCCGGTTCATCAGGCGGGTCAGCTCCTGCGGGCGATCCTGCAGGCGCTCGGAGATCGCGGTGAAGCCGCGCACGTCGCTGAACAGGATGGTCATGTCACGGCTTTCGCCCCCCAGCACCAGGCGGCTCGGGTCGCTGGCCAACTGATCCACCAAGGCCGGCGAGAGGTAGTGATGGAAAGCGCTGCGCACCTGCTGCCGGCGGCTCTCCTCGCGCAGGTAGTTGGCAAAAACCAGAAGCGTGAAGACCGCGGCGGAGCCGGCCAGGGGATAGGCGACGTCGAACAGCATGCCCTGGTGGGTGAACAGCAGCCACGACCCCAGTGACAGGCCGATGGCGACGCAGCCGCCGAGCAGCAGGGTGAAGGCCGCTCCGATCAGCGGAACCAGGGCGATCAACAGCAGTCCTGCCACCGCCAGCAGCAACAGCTCCGCACCCAAAGCGTAGTGCGGCCGCACCAGGACCTGGCCGGAGATGATCGTCTCCAGGACCTGGGCGTGGATCTCGACGCCCGGCACGGCGTCGCGCAGCGGCGATGCCTTGATATCGTGAAGCCCGGCGGCGGAGGTGCCGATCAGCGCCAGTTTGCCGGCCAGACGCTCGGGGCCTACGGCGCCGCTCAGCAGGTCTCGTGCCGATACATAGAGGTCCGGCCTGGGCTGCGAATAATAGACCCAAAGCCTGCCGTTGCGGTCGGTCGGCACCTCGACACCGCCGACCACGAAAGCGCGCACGCCGGCGGCGTCGGTCTTGATGGCGATGGCGTTGCCGCCGGTGGCGACGCGCAGCAGTTCGACCGTCAAGCTCGGCAGGATGCGCTCTTCCACGGCGACGAAAGCGGGAACCTGACGGACCACGCCGTCGCTCGCCGGCACCAGATTGAAAACGGCCCGGCCGGCCGCCGCCGTCTCCAGCAGTTCGATATTCCGCACCACGTCGGGAAAGCGGTACAGATGGGGCGCCGGATTGCCGCCGATGACGGCCAGCTGCATCGGCTTGGGCTCAGCCCGCGGGCCGACGGCCAGCCGGCGGTGGTAGGCGGACTCGCCGAGCACGGCGCGCACGCCGCCGAGGGCCTGGGCGAGCAACGCGTCGTTGTCCGGCAGCCCGCGATCGGCCTCCGCGAAGACAACGTCGAAGGCCACGGCGGCCACGCCCGCATCGCGCAGGCGGTCGACCAGGCGGGCGACTTCGTTGCGCGGCCAGGGCCACTGGCCGATCTCGGCCAGGCTCTCTTCATCGATGTCGATGATCACCACCGGCTGCTGCAGGGATTGGCGCGGCTTGGCCACCTGGTAGAGATCGAAGATCCGCTGGCGCAGAATCTCCAAGGGAGCCGGGTCCCAGACCTGCAGCACCAGCAGCGACAGCAGGAGCGCAAGCGCCAGCGAACGGCTGCGGCCATTGACGTGCAGGTGCCGGTAGAGACGCCGCAGAAACCCGCCGGCAACGGCCACCTGCGGCAAGGCCTGGGTGCTCACGACGCTTCCCCTCCGCCGCTCAGGCGACGGTGGCGATCTCTGCCAGATTCACATCCGCGGCCGAGACGCCTTGCAGCACCGCAAGATAGGCGCCGGTCGATTGCAGGGTAATGACGGCGTCGCCGTCAACGGACTTGCCGAGCGCAATGTCGGCGACGGTCAGCCCGTCGGCGAGGGCGAGGAGGTCGCTGCCCACCTCGAAGTCCTGGATGATGTCGGCGAATGACAGGCTGTCGTGCGCGTCCGCGGCGCGCAGCACGAAGAGGTCGGCCCCGGCGCCGCCGGCCAGGGTGTCGGTGCCGCCCCCGCCGTCCAGCCGATCGGCGCCGTCACCGCCGAGGAAGCTCTCGGCGCCCGCACCGCCGCGGAAGATCACCGAGTTGCCGGCACCGGCACCGTTCAAGATCGTGAGACCCGCGGTGGTGCCGTCGAAGTCGACGGCGAAATCGAAGTCTCTGTCGACGCCGTGGAAGACGTAGGACAGCATCGCGGTGTCGGCGGCCAGGCCGCCGCCGGCGGTGAGGAAGGCGAAGAAGTCGCCGGCGACAGGGTCGTAACCGTCGATCAATGAAAACTCGAGCGTGCCGCCGTCGAGCGTCGCCGCCCCCGCCACCTGGTAGAGGTCGAAGGCGCCGCCGGCGAGACCGCCCAGCTCGATCTCCATGGAGCCGCCGGACATGGCGAAGTCGCCGCCGAAGCTGGCTGTCCCCGGCGAGTTGCCGTTGACGAGGCTGCCGCCCTGGTTGTCGATGTCGCCCACCACGATGCCGCCGTTCTGGATGAACAGGCTGCCCCCGCTGCCGATGTAGATGTCGGTGATGCCGTCGCCCTGGGCGGCGCCCGCCGTCAGCGTGCCGCCGGCGCCGACGGTCACGCTGCCGGTGCCGCCGGCGTCGAAGAGGATCTGGTTGGTCGGAAAGTTGTAGCCCGCCCCGATGACGAGCACGGCGCCGGCATCGAACAGCGAGCCCGGCACACTGTCGCCGCCGACGACAACGGTGCCGGTGCCACCGGTATCGAGGCCGACGAAGGTATAGCCGTTGGCGGCATTTACCACCTGACCTCCGTCGAGCACGATGAGCGTCCCGTCGCCCTCGTCGCCAACGGTAATGAAGGGCAGGTCGTTCGCGTTGCCGCCGTTGGTGACGGTCAGCTCGCTGCCGGCGCCGGTGACCAGCACCGAGCCTTCTCCGCCGGTGTCGGCGCCGATGACGAGCCTTGGGTAGAATCCGGCACTGTCGATCGATACGAGGGCGCCGTTGGTGACCTGAAGCGCGCCGGTTCCCGCACCGCCGATCTGCACGAAGGCGCCGCCGCCTTCGATGAACTGGCCGGCGATGCGCAGCTCGCTGCGGCTGCCCGCGCCTTCATCGCCCGCGCCGACCGCGACCACGCCGATGCTCCCAGCGGTCGTGCCGGCTTCTAGGTAAGTGGCGGAGGCGAGGCCGCCGTCGCTGATCAGCAACTCGCCGGTTCCAGCACCGCCAACGACGAACCCGGCGAAGCTTCCTTCCACCGAGAGGGCGGAGCCTTCGCCGCTGACGAAGATCGCACCGAAGCCTTCGGCGCCTTCTCCCATGGTGACGGTCGCGCTGCCGCCTTCGCCGTCCAGCAGAACGGTGCCGCCGGAAGAGATGGTGAAGATCGAAACCGGGGTGTTGGCGTTGCCCTCGCGGCCGACCGACAGCAGGGCGCCGTTCCCGACGAGGGTCAGTTCGCCGCCGTTCTGCACCATCGCGTTGGCCAATGATCCCGGGCTCGGGCCGATGTCCAGAGTCGGTTCGGACGAGGCTGCGATGCGGAATTCGCCGCCGTCGACGATCAGCGTGCCGCTTTCGCCATCCACCGTTCCCGTGCCGAGAAGCCCGCCCGTCACCTCCAGGCTGCCGCCTGCCAGGTGGAGGCTGTCCAGCACCAGGCTGCCGGTGGAGAAGTCGGCGGCACCGACATTGGGAATGGTGACGCTGGCGCCGGCGGGCGGCACCGCGTTGCCGAGCCAGTTCCCCGGATCGTTCCAGGCGCCGGTGCCGTTGGCATTGGTCCAGACGAAGCCGGAGGCAACGACAAGCGTCACCACCGCCGGCGCGCTGCTGGCGCCCAAGGGGTCGGTGGCGGTGACCGAGAAGCCGGCGGTCTCGTTGTCGCCGCCGTCGTGAACGAAGGTCACCTGTCCGGCAATCACGTCCGCCAGGGTGAAGCTGGTGACGGCGGAGCCGGCCAGCTGGATCTCTCCATCCACCAGGTTCGAGACCGTGAAGGTGATGTCGGCCGGGTCGCTATGGTCGGCATCGAAAGCGGAGAGGATGCTGGTGCTGATGAAGATCGCATCGCCCGGGGCCACGCTGGCCGCCGCGGTAACCACGATGGGTGCGTCGTTGGCGCCGTTCACCGTGACCGTCACGGTCGCGTCGTCGCTGCCGCCGTTGCCGTCGGAGACGGTGTAGGTAAAGCTGTCGGTGGTGCTGTCGCCGCCGCCCAGGCTATCGAAGGCACCGTTGGCGTCATAGCTGAAGCTGCCGTCGCCGTTGAGTGTCAGCAGCGCACCAGAGGCCAGCACGAAGGCGTTGCCGACCGCGCTGGTGCTGCCGTTGACCGCGGTGACCGTCAAGGGATCGCCATCGGGGTCGCTGTCGGTGCCGTTGCCGTTGTCGGCCAGCACGTTGCCGCTGAGGATGGTGTCCTCGTCGGTCGCCAGCGCATCGTCGGCGGCATCCGGCGCGGCGTTCGGCGTCGTGAAGGCGATGCTGGCAGGGGCGGGCGCGCTCGCCGCCTGGCCGTCCCCGACGGAGACGCTGTAGCTGGGCGGCGTGTCATCGCCGTCGTCGACGAAGACCACCTGGCCGGCGGTGACCTGCGCCTGGGTGAAGCTGGTGACCGCGACGCCGGCATTGCCGAGCAGCTCGAACTGTCCGCCGGTCACGGCGCTCACCGTGAAGACCAGGCTGGCTGCGGGGTCGTCGGAATCGGTGGCACTGAGATCGCCCGCGCCCAGCACCACGGTCTGGCCTTCGATGACGTTCAGGCTGTTGTTGACCAGCACCGGGGCATCGTTCTCGGCGGCAATGCCGATCTGCAGGACCTTGGTGGCGGAGACGCCGCCATTCGGATCGCTCACCCGCAGGGTGACGCTGGCCTGCGTGGTTTCGCCGCCGTCATGAGCAAAGAACACGCGCCCGGCATTCACGTCGGCCTGGGTAAAGCTCGTGACCGCCTGGACGCTTTCGCCGTTGCTCAGCAGCACCACGCCGTTGGTGGCGCCGGTCACGGTATAGACGAGTTGCGCCGGATCGGCGGTCTCGGCGTCGCTGGCCGAGAGGTTGGCGGCGCCGAGCGGCACCACGGCACCCTCCGTGCCGGCGGCATCGGCGGCCGTGAAGTCCGGCGGCGTGTTGGCCGGAGGCGTCGGGCCGGGTGGCGGCGAACCCGGCGGCGGTGAACCCGGGGGCGGCGGCGGCGCGTCGTCCTGGGTATTGGAAGAAACGCCCCCGGGTGGGGGTGGTGGCGTCCCTGGGCTGCCGGTCGAGGGCAAGGCACCGCTGGAGGCGCCGCCGAGGTTGCCGCCGGCGGAGCCGCCGACGTTGGCGGTGTTGGCGACGGCCTCGGTCTGCAGGCCGCCGCCAAAACCGCTGCCGCTGCTCGGCACGGAACTGCCGCCGTCGCCGGTCTGATTGGGCCCGGCGGCGGTTTCGATGACCGGCGCGTCCTGGAACGGGCCGGGCTGCTGCGGGCTCGGGCCGGAGTCCTGCAGGGCCTGCAGCACGTCGCCCTGCAGGGCGCCTTCCTGCTGCTCGGCGGGGCTCGCGTCGTCGTTCTGTTCCTCATCGCGGCCCAGGGCGCGTTGCAGCGCGACCGCGCGGGAAAGCGGCCGGCCGAAAGCGTTCAGGATATCCTGGCTGGAGGCGACCCGCGGCACGCCCGGATCGGCGTTGATGCTGCGGATCTCGAGGTAGTGGTTCGCCAGTGAGAACAGCGCGTTGCCGGCATTGTTGCTGAACAGGAAGCTGCCGGTTTCGCCGGTCTCCGGGTTGGTCAGATTGGCAATCGCCGTGCGGCCGCCCAGGGTGGCGATCTCGACGCCGACCGTGGTGCCGCGGATGCCGATGACGCCGACCGGCGTCTCCACCTCCAGGCCGCCGCTGGGGGCCACCTGTCCGGTCACGAACACGAAGGTGCCCTGGATCAGGGAGACGCCCATCGAATTGGCCGTGCTGCCCGGATTGTAGACCAACTCGTTGATGATCATCCGCGAAGCGGCGGAAAGCGAAAAGATCGTCTCGTCGATGAAGACGATGCCGAGTTCCGAGCCGACGCCGGTGGCGACCACGTCGCCCTGGAAGATCGGGTCGCCCTCGTGCAGATCGGCGCGGCTGCCGTCCGGCCGCTGGACGCGGGCCGTGCCGTTCAACAAATGGACTTCGCCGATCGGCTGGGGCAGCGGCACGGCGCCGGCCTGGGCATAGCCCTGCAGCGTGTCCGGGATCGCCAGCGCCTCGACGGTTTCCGGCAGCAGGCGCGCACCCTCTGCGGTCTCAAGCGGTGGCGGCGGGTCCTGGGCGAAGTAGCCGGGCAGCTGGATTTCGCTGCCGTCGGCACCGCGCAGGATCAGGTCGTCGCCGACGCGAACGAACTCCGCTGTGAAGAGAAAATCGGCATCGAGGACAATGCCTTGATGCCCGAGTGTTTCGACAGCCTCGATGCCGCCGAAAAGACCTTCAGGTACCTCAACCGTTTTGGCCATGGCCCGTCTTCTTCATGCCGACACACATCGAAGGCCCGGCCGATTCCGCGCTGCGGATCGGCCGGGCCTTAGACGTTGATGTTAGGGATGATCCCCCGTGTCCCGTTACTTCACATTAGCAGAGGAGTTAAGAAGAGGTAAGCGCAATGAATAGTTAACACTTCGGAGACGGTGACGTCGCCAAGTTGCTTGGGCTGGTTACTTGCCTTTGCCGCAACTTTTAATTGCAGACGTAAGCAGGCCGCCGAGGGGCGGGGCCGGGACAGGCCGGCGTCGCCCGCTGTCCCGCGGCCCGAAGACCTACGAACTTTCAAACAGCCACGCCTTGGCCGCTTCGACGTCGGAGAAACCCCGAACCCTGCCGTCCGTAATCCTTCCCAGGGCGGAGGAGGCGGAACCGAAGACGTCGTAACCGCGTGGCGCGCCTTGGTACGTGGGCACCACGACGGCTTCCCGCTGCAGGCCGGCGGCGATGGCTCGCGGGAACACCGTTTCGGCCAGCCAGGCCTCGGAATGGAAAAAGGCGCTGTTGAGGAAGCGCAGATCGGCGAGCCAGAAAATGTAGTTCCCGGTCTCGAAGCGTTCGCAGATGAATTCCAGAACCTGGCGAAACTCCGCCTCGGTACCGAATCCGCCGAGCCAGGTATCGGTGATGAGCCTGTGGAGCGGGTTGTGCCCGACGATTGCGTAGGCGTTGCCCTCCGTCGTGCGGAACACACGCAGGTCCTCCACCGAGAACGTCGCCTTGACATCGTCCCTCGTCCTAGCCGCGCGCAAAGCCGCCATACGGCAACCTCCAGATATGGCTCGTCAGGGTCTTCATGGTAATCTACAGCTTCGTCGCGGCCAATACGGCAACGGAGGCGGTGACGGGGCGGCGTTCAGACGGACGCCTGCCTGTCGGTCGACCAGCGGCCCAGGGCCGAGGCGAGTTCGGCGGATTCCAGCGGCAGATGGATCACTTCGCGCACGCCTGCCCGAGCCAGGCGCGGGGCGTTGAAGGCCTTGACTGAAGTGGTCGCCACAAGGATGGGCAACTGAGGGGCCAGCTGCAGGAGCCGGCCGGCGAGGTCGAGCACCGCGGCGGACTTGCGCCCGTTGTTGCAGAGAAGGGCGGCGTCGAAGCGCTTGGGCGCGGCCGCGCAGGCCGCCAGGGCGGCGCCCGGATCGGCGAAGCCAATCGGCTCGTAGCCCAGGGCTGCCAGCATTTCCTCGTGCCACAGCAGCTGATTCGGATCGCTGTCAATGAGCAGCACCGTCTCCGCGGTATCCTTCCTCTGCGGCAGCGGCCGGGTTGAGGATGCTGCGGCCCCGTCGCTGGGCATGGCCGGCAGCCAGGTGTCGACGCGGGTGCCGGCGCCGGGCGTGCTCTGCACCGAGATGGCACCGTCGTGCTGACGCACGATTTCGCGCACCGTCGCGAGGCCGAGGCCGTTTCCGTCGTGCCGGGTGGTGAAGAAAGGATCGAAAATCCGCTCCTGGGTCGCCTCGGTCATGCCACGGCCGGGGTCGATCACCGACACCACCAAGTAGCGACCTGGGGCAAGCTCGTCCTGCCCGACCCGCTTGGAAGACCCCAGCACTTTTGCCTGCAGCGAGATGACGATCTCGCCGGCCCTGTCCATAGACTGGGCGGCATTGTTGCACAGGTTCAGCAGGACCTGCTGAAGCTGGGCGGGCTCGCCCAGAACCGGAATCTCTTCCGGGGTGGTGTAGAGCCGCAGCTGGATTTCCGGCGGCAGTGTTGCCTTCAGCATCGCCTGGGTCTCTGCGATCACCGCGCGCAGGCAGACGATCTCTTTCTTCACGTCGCTGCGCCGACCGAAGGCGAGGATCTGATCGACGATATCACGGGCGCGCTCGCCTGCGCGGCGGATCTCCGAGAGGTTGTCGTTCAAGCCGCTCGCCGGCCCGGCATGAGCGAAGGCCATTTCCGTATGGCCGAGGATCGCGCCGATGATGTTGTTGAAGTTGTGAGCGATACCGCTGGCGAGAGAACCAATGGTCTCCATCCGGCGTGCCCGCTGAAGTACGGTCTCGAGACGGACCTTTTCGCGCTCCAGCAGATCGCGCTCGAGGGCGCTGGCGATGGCCTCAAAGGCCATGCGAAAGAGGCCGCAGCTGTGGGGGGAGAAAGGGTTGCGGTTGCGCAGAATGTCGAAGCCGAGCAGCGGACCCGGGTTCTGCAGGCTGACGGTGCCCAGCCAGTGGCGCACACCCGCCTCGGCCAGGGCCGCCTCGACGCGCGTCTCTGGCCCCGATGCCGGAACGGAGGCCCGCAGGACACCCTCGGGCGTGGGGGAGATCGCCTCCGGCAGGGCCAGGGCGCGCAGGGGCCAGCCCGCCGGGAAGCGGCCATCGCGGGACCAGCGGAAGATGCGCGGACTCTCGCCGGGAACAATGAAGTAGGCGCGTTCCGCAAGGAGACAGTGGGCCAGCTCGCGTAGTGCCGTCTCCACATGCGACGCGACGTCGTTGCCCGCCGAGTTGAGGGCGCGGGTCGAGAAGTCGGCGATGACGTGCTCGATGTTGGCGCGGCGGCGCAGCGTCCGGGCTTGGCCCTGGAGCTGAATGCCGAGCAGGATCAGCAGGACGGCGAGCAGCACAGAAGTGCCGTAGAGCAGCAGGCGGAAGAGGTTGGCGGCCGCGTCCGTCTCAGTGGCATGGGCGCGCACCAGCGTGGCGAGCTTCTTCTGCTGGAATTCGGAACTTTGCATGACGATGGATTTCAGGATGTTGTCGGTCTGCGGCAGCACCACCTGAAGCAGCTTGGCATGGGACGTCAGCGCCTCGACCGTCCTGGCCTCGTCGGCCGGCAGGTTCTCGATGCGCAGTTCCGTGATCTTGCGCTCCACTGCCTCTGCCGCGGGCGGCGAGGTGTCCAGCGTAAACCGCAGCATCGCGGTGGCCAGGCCGCTGACTTCCTGGATCAGGGCCGCATCGCGGCCGGGCTTGTTGAGCCGGGTGCTGAACAGATTGAAATGTGTAAGCGAATTCTGCAGCAGAGAATTCTGACTCTTGAACTTCTCGGTCAGCACCTCCTTGCGATTGACGATGTCGTGCAGCGGGGCCAGCGTCCGTTTGCGATCGAAGCCGGCCGGCAGGCGCCGGGAAATTCGGTCGATGGCGGCCCGCATGGCGGCGATCTCTTCCACAAGGGGATCATAGCTGCGCAGCATGCCCGCGCGCGCGGCGAGCACGTCACGGTGCAGCCCGCTTTCCGCGGTGGCAAAGGCATCGATCTCGCGGAACAGCGCGTCCGACTGGTCGTTGGAGCTGGTCATGCCTCGCACCGCGAGCCAGGTCAGCAGGAAGAAGAGCGAAACGGCACCGCCGATCGTCTGGGCAATGGTCATTGCGGTGTCCTGACGTCGCGTTCCTCATAGGTCCCAGTCAGGCTGCGCAGAAAGGCGACGATGTCGTCGGTCTGCGCCTCCGTGAGGGTCGAGTTGAGCTGTGCGATGCCCATGCGCCGCACGGCGTCGTGCAGATCCGGTGAGCTGCCGTCGTGAAAGTAGGGCGCCGTGGCGGCGACATTGCGCAGGCTTGGCACCCGCAAGACCTCAGGTGTCGGCGAGGCGAGCGGATGAAAGATGCCGTGGCGCTGAAACAGGTTGCCGCCGATGTTCACCCCCTGGTGGCAGGAGATGCAACCGAGTGACTTGAACAGCGCATAGCCGCGCTGCTCCTGCTGATCCAGAGCGTCGTCGGCACCGGCCAGCCAGCGGTCGAAGCGGCTGCCCGGTGTCAGCAGTTGGCGCTGGAAGTCTCCCAGTGCGCGCAGCAGCGAGGCCGTGTCGGGCGGGTGGCCGAATGCCGCGCGGAAACGGCTTACCATCGCCGGATCGGACGCCAGCTTCGCGATCACCTCGTCGAAGGTGGTGCCCATGATGCGCGGATTGGTGAGGGAGGCGGCCGCCTGCTCCTCGAGACTGCGGAAGTTGCCCTCCCAGCTGAGCCGGAAGCTGAGGGCCGCATTGAAGACCGTGAGGCTGTTGAGCGGCAGCGGGCTTCCGTCCAGGCCTTCGTCCAGGACAGCGGCGGTTGCGCCATTGGTAGCCAGGTCGTGACAGGAATTGCAGCTCACTTTGTCGCCTTTAGACAGCCGCGGATCGCGGAACAGCAGCTCGCCCAGGCTGACGACCAGCGGGTCCGCCGGCACGGGCAGCGGCAGCGGCTGGATCGGTTCGTCGCTGCGCGGCAGGACGGGCGCGGACTCCGTTGACGAGGGCGCCGACGAGAATCGCGCCGGGTAGGGCAGAGCCATGAGAGGGACGGCCAGGAGAATCGCCAGGGCGAACCTGGCGAAGCCGTCGCCGGCGCTTGCGACGGCGCCGGCGACGTGCCGGAAGAGCATGATCAGGAGTCTACCGCCTCCAGCGTCCGTGTCTCACGAGATGGGGGATCTCAGCACGATGCGTGATGCCGATGTCGCGGAGCGATCTGTCGTCGAGCTGCTCCAGGAAACGGATGTTGCGGGCGTAGGTGACTTCATTCCGGCACGCGTTCAAGAAGCGCAGCAAGAGGCCACGCAGGCTTTTCCCGCGGCCTCTGGCTGCGCGCGCCGGAAACAGGATGAGAGGCGCGCTGCGGCGGGCCGGCGTTGCCCCAGCGTGGTTCAGCCCCGCGGGCTGACGCGGGTCGTGCAGAACGGTGAGGCAATCGCACCGGGGAAACGCGGCGCCCCAGGGACCCCGTGTCCGTTCGGACTTTGCAGAGTTCTGAGAATTGGTTTTCATCGATCGCATAAGAATCTCCTAAGTATGAATGAGGAGATTCTGGGTCTGCAGGGCTACGGTTCGATCACCGGGCAGGAAATTGAGGTTACGCCGGTAGCGCTTTCTGTGACGAAAAAGGCGCCGGGCGGCAGGAACTTGGCAGAAGTACGACAGGTCCTAGAACGGTTCCACGGGCAGGGCGAAGATGTATCCGACACCGCGCTCGGTCTTGATGACCTGGGGCGTTCGGGAGTCGGGCTCCAGCTTACGTCGTAATCGCAGTACCTGGACGTCAATGCTGCGGTCGAACACATCTTCGTGTATCCGGGTGGCCTGGAGCAGCTGTTCACGGGAAAGTGGGCGCTGCGGCGCGCCGAGGAAGGCCAACAGAAGAGCGTACTCACCCTTGGTGAGGGCCACGACGTTTCCACCGGGATCTGTCAGGCGTCTCTGGCGGCGCTCCAACATCCAGCCGGCGAAGCGGTAGCCGCCGCGCTCGGGATCGCGGTTGCGCAGGGTGCGTCCCATCTCCTGTCGCCGCCAGACGGCGCGAACCCGCGCAAGCAGTTCATGCAAACTGAAAGGCTTGGTGATGTAGTCGTCGGCGCCCAGTTCGAGCCCGACGACGCGGTCGATTTCCTCGCGCCTATGCCCTGTGGTGATGATAATCGGAACGTCGGACTGGGCGCGAATTTCGCGCAGGAGATCGAGACCATTCTCCTGACCCAGGTGCAGGTCGAGGATGATGATGGCGGGATTGCCGTTGGCGAGATGACGCCGCAGTTCGTTGCGATTCGCCGCGGCGACGGAATGAAGGGCGTTCTCCCGGAAGAACGAAGTAACCATGTGCCGCATGGCGGGGTCGTCATCGACGATGACCGCGTGGCCGGCGGTGGCGGTGGCCTCTGAACAGTCGGACACTATGGGGAACGCCGACGAGCCGGAAGCAGAAGACGCTTCGTTTTCCGCATGCTTATCGTAAGGACCCATGACACCCTTTGCCCAAGTTGATCCGATTGGATGTTCTTCGCGCCGCAGCATATGGGACAGTTCCGCAGACAATTCAACGCGCAAATAGGGGCTGTCGGCGGAGCGCCTTATCCGCGCCGCACGACGGGATTTGCAAGAGCGAATTGTGGGACGGGTTCACATCGCCGTGACCGCCAGAGGTCTGCGACGCGCGCCGCCTCGTCGGCTCCGTGAAATCATTCGCAGGAGTATGATGAGCGCTATTGCTACAGCTGTAGCATTGCGGTCTTCCCGCGAAATCCAGGGGTAGCGTGCTGGCCACAGGCTGCCGTCAGGACGTTGGCGGCATGGGGAGGTCCATATTGCGCAGAGTGATCAAGAGGTCCGCCGCCATCGCTCCCGCCGCAATGGAAGGTGCCGCATGCCGCGCTTGCAACGGCCTAACGGACCGCTGCTCCACCCAATGCCGCCAGCGCTTCCGGCGTGTCGATGTCCAACAGCACGGCGTCGTCGTCCATCGGTACTTCGCAGACCACCTCGGCGTGTTCGCCGATCAGGGCGCGGGCGCCGGTGTCGCCGGCGATCTCTTGCATCTCGGCGAAGAAGCGCCGCGCGAAGAGCACCGGGTTGCCGCGCTTGCCCTGCCAGGTCGGCACGCAGATGGCGCGGCCCTCGGTGGGATTGAAGGCGGCGATGAGTCGGTTGATCACCGCAGGCGAGACGCGCGGCATGTCGCCGAGGCAGACCAGCACGCCGTCCACAGGGACGCCCTCGGGGCCTTCCGGCAGCGCGGCGAGGCCGCGGCGCAGCGAGGACGACAGGCCGCTCGCATAATCCGGGTTGTGGGTGAGCGTGAAGCCGTTTTTCGGCAGGACAGCTTCGACCGCGGCATAGTCGTGGCCGGTCACCACGGCCAGCGGGCGAGCCTGCGACGCCTGCAGGCTTTCCATTACGTGGCTCACCATCGGCTTGCCGTCGACGCTGGCCAGCAGCTTGTTCACCGCGCCCATGCGGCGCGACTGCCCGGCGGCCAGCACGATGGCGGCGATGCGCGGCGCGCGCGGGGCGGTGTGGGCTGTTCCGGCTGCCTCGACCGCCTCGGCGCGGGGCAGGGGGCGGCTGGCGATCTCCTTCAACAAGCCTCCGGCGCCCAGGCGCATGATGTCCGCGGGTGCGACCGACAGGCCGGCGACGAGCCGCTGCAGCACCCAGTCGAAGCCGTTCACCTTGGGCGAGCGCGCGCAGCCGGGCAGGCCGACTACCGGACGCCCCTCCAAAGTTCCGAGCAGCATGAGGTTGCCGGGGTCGACCGGCATGCCGAAATGGTCGACCGTCCCGCCTGCGGCCTCCAGCGCCGCGGGCAGCACGTCGCGGCGGTCGACGATGGCCGAGGCGCCGGACATCAGCAGAATGTCGCAGCCTTCGGCGGCCAGCGCGGTGAGTTCGCGGGCGACCGCCGCGCTGTCGTGCGGGCAGCGCCGCTCGACGGCGGCGGGGCAGCCGAGGCTGGCGAGGCGACGGTCCATCACGTCGCGCGTCTTGTCGAGAATGCTTTGCTTGGTGCTGCGCAGGTGCGTCTGCACCAGACCGACCTTGCGGGCGGCCAGCGGCGCGACGCTCAGCAGCGGGTCGCCGTCGCGCGCAACGGCGAGACAGGCATCGATCGCCGAGCGTGTCACGGCGAAGGGAATGATCTTGATGGTCGCCGCCATCTGGTGCGGCTCGACCAGGTCGTAGGGCGTCAGGGTTGCTAGGGTGATCGACTCGTCGACCAGGTTGAAGGCGTCGATGCGGGCGCGCTCGGCGACCAGCACGCCGCGGTCCGCCACCAACAGGTTGCAGCGGCCGGTGAAGCTGGCGCTGGCGGTGAGCTTCGCGCCGCAGAGCGCGGCGGCGAGTTCGGTGGCGGCGGCATCCTCGTGGACGTCGCCGGCTTCCAGCCGCGCGGCGACGATCTCGGCGATGCCGGCGGCGCGCAGAACGGCGATATCCTCCGAAGAGAGGCGGCGGCCTTTCTTGAAGGCGAAGCCCGCGCCGCGCAGCGAGTGCGCGAGGATGCAGTCCGCCGCCTTGTCGACCGGGAGGAGGCCGAAGTGCATTACTCGGCTGCTTCCTGGCGGACCAGCGGGGGCACGCGGTGCAGCACCTGCGTGATCTCGGCCATGATCGAGACGGCGATCTCCGCCGGGCTCTTGGCGCCGATGGCCAGGCCGATGGGTGCGTGGATGCGCGCCAGCGCCTCGACGCTGACGCCTTCGTCGCTCAGCCGCTCGACGCGCCGGGCGTGGGTCTTGCGGCTGCCCAGCGCGCCGACGTAGAAGGCCGTCGTCTTGAGCACGACGCGCAGGGCCGGGTCGTCCAGCTTGGGATCGTGGGTCAGCACCACCACGGCGCTGCGGTGATCCGGCGCCAGGGCCTCCATCGCCTCGTCGGGCCAGTCGTCGACCAGGCGCACCGAGGGAAACCGCTCGGCGTTGGCCCAGGCCTTGCGCGGGTCGATCACCACCACCTCGTAGCCGGCGATCTGCGCCATCGGCACCAGCGCCTGGGAGATGTGCACGGCGCCGACGATGAGGAGCCGCAGGGGCGGATTGTAGACGTGGACGAAGAGGTTGGAGTACTCCGGCAAGGGGCCGCTGCGGTCGGCGCTGACGGCCCCGGCGACATCGGCGAGCTGCGCCGCGGTGAGCGGCAGGTCGCCCGTCGTCTTGCCGTCCACCTGCAGCAGCTGGCGGCCATCGGTAAGGTCGGTGACGAGGGCGGCCGGGCGCTTGTCTGCCCGGGCCTGCTGCAGCCGGTCGAGAATCTGGCGCTTCATTCGACGCGCTCGACGAAGACCTTGACGGTACCGCCGCACGCCAGGCCGACATCCCAGGCCTGCTCGTCGGTGACGCCGAACTCCAGCAGCTTGGGCGGCGCGCCGGCCATGATCGCCTGCGCCTCGTGCACCACGGCGCCCTCGATGCAGCCGCCGGAGACCGAGCCCTGCAGGCGCAGGCCGTC
The DNA here is from genome assembly GCF_037652055.1 of Pelagibius sp. 7325. NCBI lineage: Bacteria > Pseudomonadati > Pseudomonadota > Alphaproteobacteria > Rhodospirillales > Rhodovibrionaceae > Pelagibius > Pelagibius sp. 7325. Next base: position 175,933 of record NZ_JBBKAH010000013.1, on the reverse strand, counting down.
ATCGACGATCAGCTGGCTGCCGACCGGGCGGGGCGAGGAGCCCCAGGTCTGCACTACAGTCGCCACGGCCACATCGTGGCCTTCGTCGCGCCATCGCGCCGCCTCGGCCAGGAGGTCCTCAGTCTGCGTCAGCTTGCTTTGCGCCATTGCGTCATTCCTTCTGCGCGCCGGGCCGCCGGGCGGCTGATGACCGCCGCCAGGTCGCCCAGGCTTTCAAGGTTGTGCACCGTCCTGAAGTCGTCGACATGAGGGACCAGCGCCTTCGCCCCCAAAGACTTGGGCTGATAGCCCTCGTAACGCAAGAGCGGGTTCAGCCAGATCAGCCGCCGGCAGGACTTGTGCAGGCGCTCCACCTCGGCCTCCAGGCCCGCGGCATTGTCGCGGTCGAGGCCGTCGGAAATCAGCAGCACCACCGCGCCCTGGCCCAGCACGCGGCGTGCCCAGGTGACGTTGAAGTCGTGCAGACAGGCCCCCATCCGGGTGCCGCCGGACCAGTCCACCACGGTCTCTGCGACGTTCTCAACGGCCACGTCCACGTCCTTGTGGCGCAGGTGGCGGGTGATGTTGGTGAGCCGGGTGCCGAACACGAAGGTGTGGACGCGGTCGCGGTCGTTGGTGACCGCGTGCATGAAGTGCAGCAGCATGCGCGAGTAGCGGCTCATGGAACCGGAGATGTCGCAGAGCACCACCAGCGGCGGATGGCGGCGGCGCGGCTTCTTGAAGCGCAGTGGTATGGTGTCGCCGCCCTGGCGCAGGGCCGCGCGCAGGGTCGCGCGCAGGTCGGCCTTGGCGCCGCCGCCGGGGCGGAAGCGCCGCGTCGGCGCCTCCATGATCGGCAGGCGCATCGACTGGATCGCCTGCCGGGCCTCGGCCAGCTCAGCGGCCGACATCTTCTCGAAGTCGATGCTCTGCAGAACCTCCTTGCTGGAGAAGGTGAGGGCGGCGTCGATCTCCTGCTTTTCCTCCTGCTCGTCGGGCTCCTGGTTGTCGCCACCCTTGGGACGCAAGGCGTCGGTCAGGCGCCGGCTCAACTCGTCGGCGTCGTCCGGGCGCTGTCCGGCGAGCGGCGTGATGTCGGGCAGCAGCAGCGCCATCATGCGCTGCAGGATCTCCGGGTTGCGCCAGAACACGTGGAAGGCCTGGTCGAAGACCTCCTGCTGGTCGCGCCGGTTCACGAAGACGGCGTGCAGTGTCCAGTAGAAATCGTCGCGCCGGCCGATCCCCACCGCCTCGACGGCCTTCAGCGCGTCCAGCACCTTGCCGGGCCCGAGCGGCAGGCCGGCGGCGCGCAGGGTGCGGGCGAAATAGAGGATGTTCTCGGCCATGCGCCCCTGGTCCCGGAGAGCCGGGTGCGGGGGCGTGTCGGCTGGGGTGTCTTTCGGCCGGTCGCTCATGGCGGGGATGATAGCGCGGCCGGTGCGCCGCGCCCAGAGGGGCCGTCGGTCGCATTAGGACAGCTAATCTCAACAATGAGGAGATGTCGTTTGTCCGCGGCGCCGCAAGGGGGCATTTCAATGCTCAGGAGATGACAGCGGACCGTGCCCGGAAGCCCCGGCAGGTCCTTGCCGGAACAGGAGAATGACCATGTCGACGACCAATTGCCCCTCGATCGGACCCCGGGATGGCTTGCGCCGGGACAACCTGATCCCACCGGCGGTGACGCATGGCCGCCTGGCCTTCAAGATCGCCGTCGGGGCCCTGCTCGGCCTTCTGCTGGCGATTGCCGGCAACCTGGAAGGCGAGCCGGCCGGGCCGGTCGAGCGCCTGACGCTGCCGCAGGTGGAGCCCGCGCCGGCGCCGGTCTTCGACGGCCACGGCAAGTGGGGCGGCTACGCCCGCTGACTGCCCCCAGAAGCACCTGTCGCGGAACGCTGGCTGTCTATTCGGCCGGCGTTCCTGCGTAGCGGGGCAGCTCGCCGCTCTTCAGGCGGCTCCAGTAGGAGGTCAGCTCCCGCTTGACCACCGGGAAGAGGATGTAGAGGCCGATGATGTTGGCGATCGACATCGCGAAGATGGCCGAGTCCGAGAAATCGACCACCGGGCCCAGGTTCATCGAGGCGCCGATCACCACGAAGATGCAGAAGATCAGCTTGAACAGCAGGTCCATCGAACGGCTCTCGCCGAACAGGTAGGTCCAGCACTTGGCCCCGTAGTACGACCACGACAGCATGGTCGAGAAGGCGAAGAGGATCACCGCCAGCGCCAGCACGTAGGGGAACCAGGAGAACGCACTCTCGAAGGCCATGGAGGTGAGCTCGACGCCGCTCATGCCGCCGCCGGCGGTGTAGGCGCCGGTGATGACGATGACCAGGGCGGTCATGGTGCAGATCACGATGGTGTCGATGAAGGGCTCGTGCAGGGCGACCAGGCCCTCGGTGATCGGCTCCTTGGTGCGCACCGCCGAGTGGGCGATGGAGGCCGAGCCGATGCCCGCCTCGTTTGAAAAGGCGGCGCGGCGGAACCCCTGGATCAGCGCGCCGACGAAGCCGCCGGCAACGCCCTCGGGGCTGAAGGCACCGCCGAAGATGGCGGCGACGGCGCCCGGCACCATGTCGTAGTTCACGACAATGATCACCAGGGCGGCGGTGCAGTAGACGATCGCCATGAAGGGGACGATTTTCTCGGTCACCTTGGCGATGGACTGGATGCCGCCGATGATGACGGCGCCGACCAGCACGGCGACGATGAGACCGAACAGCCAGCCCTTGTCGGCCATGAAGCTGGCCTCGCCGCCGGTCACGTTCACGAACTGCTGGAACGACTGGTTGGCCTGGAACATGTTGCCGCCGCCGAGCGAGCCGGCGATGCAGCACACGGCGAAGAACACCGCGAGGAACTTGCCGAGCCCCGCCATGTTCTTTTCGGCGAGGCCCTTGCTGAGATAGTACATGGGGCCGCCCGAAACCGTGCCGTCGGGATACTCGTTGCGGTATTTAACCCCCAGGGTGCACTCGGCGAACTTCAGCGACATGCCGAGGAAGCCGGCGAGAATCATCCAGAAAGTCGCGCCCGGCCCGCCGATCGACACGGCGATGGCAACGCCCGCGATGTTTCCCAGGCCGACCGTTCCCGACAGCGCCGTCGCCAGCGCCTGGAAGTGCGAGACCTCGCCGGCGTCCTTCGGATCGGAGTAGTCGCCCTTCACCAGGTCGATGGCGTGGCGGAAGGCGCGCACCGAGATGAAGTTGAAATAAACGGTGGCGAAGGCGGCGGCGACGACCAGCCAGACGACGATCAGCGGCAGCCCGATCTCGTCGGTAATCGGCAGCGAGTAGAAGATGACTCCCGCGATGACGTCGGTCACCGGCGAGACCGCCTGGTTGATGCGCGCGTCGAGGGTCATGGCCGCGCCGCCGTCCTGTGCGCGCGCGGACGACGCGAGCACCGCGATCACCAGTGCCGGCAGGCCGGCAACAAGGGCAGATAGGGGTATTCTCATGGGAAACCTCACTGCTTTCTGGTTGGCGCCGCGCTCTGCGTCGCGGTTCTGTATCAGGTCAAGGTCTTCGAGCGGCACCTCTCATCACGGAATGACGGTGACCGGAACCGGAGAAACCTGCACGAGACTGCTGGCCACGCTGCCGAACAGCAGGGCCTGCAGCTTCGACAGGCCGCGGCGGCCGATGATGATCTGGCTGGCGCCGTGTTCCTTGGCGATCTGGTTCAGCACCTCGACCGCGTGGCCGTGGCGCACGACCCCCTCCGCGCCGACCCCGGCTTTCTTCAGTTCTTCAACGACAGGGTGAAGCACGTCGCTCTCGGCGCGCGCGATCTCTTCCTCGCGCCGCTTGTGGCGGACTTCGTTTTCCTGGGCTGTGTTGAAGGTGTAGGGCGACCACTCGATCACATACGCCACGATCAGCCGGGCGTTGCTTTTCTTTGCGAGTTCCGCTGCGAACTTCGCGGCGCGTGTTCCCCCCTCGCTGCCGTCGATGCCGACGAGCATGGTATCCGTCATTTCCCCGCCTTCCGCCGGGGCGCAGAACGCTGACGCTCAACCGCCCGGCATTCTCTTGCTTTTCGTTGCAGCCAGAACGATTGCACGAAAGCGGACTAAACGCCAGAGTTAGGTATCTGGAAGTTTTGCATAGGGGGAAGCCGGCGACGCCGCCGGGGCCAGTCAGGCAAGGCTGTGGGCTACGGCAGCCTTCACTTCGTTGAGGAGGCGGGCCGCCTCGCTGCCCTGGATCTTGGCGATGTCGTCCTGGTACTTCAGCAGCACGCCGAGGGTGTCGTCGATGGCCTGGGGGTCGAGCGCGACCTTGTCGAGCTGGGTCAGCGCGTCGGCCCAGTCGAGGGTCTCGGCGATGCCCGGCGCCTTGAACAGATCTTCGTCGCGCAGCGCCTGCACGAAGCCGACGATCTGGTGCGACAGCGTGGCGGAGACCTGCGGCGCCTTCACCTGCAGAATCTCCAGTTCGCGCGCTGCCGAGGGATAGTCGACCCAGTGATAGAAGCAGCGCCGCTTCAGCGCGTCGTGGATCTCGCGCGTGCGGTTGGAGGTTACGATGACGACCGGCGGCTCGGCGGCCTTGATGGTGCCGAGCTCGGGAATGGTGATCTGGAAGTCGGAGAGCACCTCCAAGAGGAAAGCCTCGAACGGCTCGTCGGTGCGGTCCAGTTCGTCGATCAGCAGCACCGGCGCGCCCTGCGCATCGGGCCTCAAGGCCTGCAGCAGCGGCCGTTCGATGAGGAAGCGCTCGTCGAAAATATCGCCGCTCAGCTTCTCACGGTCGTGCTCGCCGGCGGCCTCGGCGACGCGGATCTCGACCATCTGGCGCGGGTAGTTCCACTCGTAGACCGCGGCGGAGACGTCGAGGCCTTCGTAGCACTGCAGGCGCACGAGGCGGCGGCCCAGGGTCTCGGCCAGCACCTTGGCAATCTCCGTCTTGCCGACGCCGGCCTCGCCTTCCAGGAACAGCGGACGCCCCAGCTTCAGGGCGAGGTACAGCACCGTTGCCAAGTTGCGCTCGCCGATGTAGCGGCCGCGCGCCAGCAGCGCCAGAGTTTCGTCAACGGAGGAGGGAAGCGGGGCCTTGGCGGCCATAGAGGACAAACTCGCTCGGGTCGTGGGCAGGATGCCGGCTGAACAGGCCTACTTTTTCCGCCATTCGCCGTCGGCTGTCAAAAACCAAGTCCCGGCCGGGACCTTCTGCCACAGCTCGCCGGCATAGACCGCGCCGACCTGGCTGGCCGGCACGCCCTGCTTGGTCGCCTGCGCCTCGTAGATCTCGCGCCGCTTGGCGTTGATCTCCTCGACCATGCCGGCGGCATTGGGATCGCGTGCCACCGCATAGCCGTCGTAGCGCTCGCCGACCTTGCCGGCGGCGCGCAGTTCGTCGAGCGTCTGGGCGGCCACGGGGCCGCTCAGCAGCGGCAGCACCAGAAACGCCGCCGCCATCAGGGCGAAAAGCGAAAACCTGCGCCGCGTCAACTTGGGGGTCATGATACCGTCCTCTCGGCTGCCGTCGTTAGAAGACATCGGGATTTTCCTGGATGTCTTTGGCTGCCTGTTCTTCAATCTTTACACGGACTTCCGCATCCAGCTTCACATTCAGGTTTATCGTGATCGGCTCCTTGGGCGCCGCCACCTGGACCGTCGGGGTGCAGGCGGCGAGGGCGAAGCACAGCAGGGCTCCCCCGAGGGCCGCTCTACGAGCACCAAAGCTGACCAATATCCTTCTCCTTCACGGCGCATTCCCGCAGACTCGGGAACCTTGAGCATAACAGCGCCCGGCGGAGACCGCCATGCAGCGCACCATGCGACTTAAGGGTTCTACGCAGGCGGCCGGCCAAGCGTCCCCGCGCAAGAGACGGACCTACTGGTTCAGCTGCCAGGCCCGCTTGAGGGCATCGTCGGAGAGGCTGTAGCCCTGCTGCAGGGCTTCCAGCACGCTGGTCAGATTGCTCTCGAGGTTGATGTTGAACCGGAAGGGCTGGCCGTCCATCACGGTCGGATTGCTGCCCAGAGTGGAGAGCTGCACGGTGGCGTCGTTCTCCGCGCTCTTGGTGAGGGTGATCGTCAGATTGTCGTAACGGAAGTCCTCCAGCGCCCGGACCCCCGCTTCGACGGCCTCACCGCCGCCCGCCAGGGCCGAGCGCAGCGCGGCGATGCGGATCGACAGCACGCCGGGCCCCTGCGCCTCGAAGCGGCTCTCCTCGATGACCACGTCGCCGCCGGTAAACACGACCGGCACGCTGCCCTTCAGCACGCCGGTGCCGGAGAGCCCGTCGACGCCGAGCAATTTGAAGAGCGTGGCGAGGTCGAGGGTGTCGGTCGCCAACACCACGCGGTTGCTTTCGGCGGCAGGGTCGAGCGTGGCCGGCGCGATCCGCCAGCGCGCGCCGCCCAGGTCGAAGCCGCCCTCGGCGACGGACAGCGCCGGCTTGGGATCGAGCGCGAAGGTCAGCGCGATGTCTTCGACGGGAATGCCGGCCTCCAGGCTGGCCACGGTGAGGCGCTGGCCCGGCGGACTCGTTGGCGGCAACAGGCTGCTGAGATCGAGGGTGAGGTCGAGGCCGTCGACCTTGGCCGGCCCGCCGAACGAGAGGCCGCTGAGGCGCAGGGTGCCGTTCTCCCGGGCGGGATCGCGCGGCCAGACGAGCGCGGCATCCGCCTCGACGGTGCCGCTGACCTCTTCCAGGTCCTGCAGCAGCGGCGAGATCCGGGCCGGCTGCAGGTCGCCGGGGGCGAAGGCGAGGGGCCGGCCGTCAAGATCGAGCTGTGCCGTGCCGTCATCGTTGTAGCGGCCGGCGAGGGCGGCCAAGGCCTCGCCCTCGACCAGCGCGACCTCTCCGGCGAGATCGTAGCCGGCACCCCGGCGCTTCACGGTGCCGTTCAGCGCCAGCGGCGCGGTCAGCGCCGGATCGCCGCCGGCCTGGAAAGGCCCGACCGCGAAGCGGGTGGTGCCGGGCCGCAGGTCACGGTCGAGGGTAACGTCGACTTCGGCGGCCTCGGCGGTGAAACCGTAGCCCGGCAACGCGAAGCCGGAGAGGCGCGTGGCAAGGCTTGCTTGGTGTCCGGCGGCGGGGTCGAAACCTCCGTCGAGCCGCAGGGTGAGCGCGCCGATGGTGACGTCGATGGGGTCGCGCCCGGCCGCCGTAAGGGCGAAGGCGGCGCCGTCCTCGCGTCCGCTGAGACTGTAGCGGTAGCCTTCGGCATCCGGCACGGCATCGAGTGTGAGCGTGTCGATGGCGATGCGCAGCGGCGCGGCCAGGTGCAGCGGCGCGCCCTCGCCGAACTGGGCGATGCTGACGCTGCCGGGCTTCGCCAGTTCAAGGTGCAGCCCGTCGGCGCCGTAGTCGGCGGCAAGCGGCAGCGTAGCGGCGACACCGCGAGCCTCGCGGCCGCCGACGGAGAGACTCTTCGCTTCGGCTCGAGCCGCGATGCTGCCGTTGAAGCCTTCGAAGGCGAGGACGTCGCCGAACACGCCGACGCCCTCGATCCTCGCACCGAGTTTCACGCCTTGTTCGCTGGAGGCCTCGGCGGCAACGGCGACTTCTGCCGTGTCGGGGGGCCAGGCCGGCGTCGCGGCGAGGCGCAAGGGCAGGTCGCCGTCGCTTTTCAGGGAGAGGTTGAGGCCGGAGGCCACAAGCGGCAGCAGGTCGTCCGGCACGCCGAAGCCTGCGAGGGTGTCGCGCGAGGGCCGCTCGACGCGTAGCGCGGCGTCCTGAGTGAGCGTGAGGATTGCCTGGCCGCCGGAGAGCGCCAGAGACAGCGGCAGGTGTCCGGAAATGCCTTCGGTGCCGTCGGCCAGGGCGACCTCGGCGAGGATCGCCTCGCCGGTGAGAGCGAGGTCGTTGCGCAGCAGCATTTCTGTTGGATCGCGCAGGGCTGTCAGCAGGGTTTCGTCGCTCTCCTCGCCGCCGATCTTGCCCAGGACACTGGTGGAGCCGGCCTGAAGCACCAGGGTACCCCGCGTGACCGCAGGGCCCGGAAGCGTGATGAGACGGACCAGGCCGCCCGAGGTCTCGACCGTGCCGTTGAGGTCCAGATCAAGCTGCAGGGTTCCATCGTCACCGCCGACGAGGTCGGCCGCGGTCCTCAGGTCGAGGCGTTCCCCATCACCTTGCAGGGCAGCCGTCAGGAGGAAGCTTGTGGCGTCGAAGGCCGCTTCGATCTTGCCTTGCGAGAGCCGCAGGGCGGCACCGCTCTCCGGCGTGTGGCTGAGCCCGGTGAGGTCGACGCTGGCGGTAAGCTGGAGCGTTTCAATGCCGGTGCCGGTTGCGGCGACCCTGCCTCCGAAGCTTTCCACCTTCAGCGTCTCCCAGGCGAGCCGTCCGTCGGTAACGTCGGCATCGACGTTGATCGTGCCGTCCGCCGCGCGGCGCGCATCGAGTTTTGCCTTCAGGCGGCCGAGGTCGCTGTCGAGGGCGAGGGACGCCGCGGCGGTCAGCGTGCCGTCTGCAGCCGGCGTCAGGGTACCCTCAAGGCCGGCGGTCATCGGGCCCGAGGGGGTGGCAAAAACGACCGACGCCTCACGCAGTGCCACCTCGGGCACCCCCTCGGGCACCACCTGGGGCACTGGGGGCGGCGACGCCGAAGTCGGGGCGCCGTCGCCGTCGCCAGGGGCGGCGGCATCTTCGGGGCCGGTCAGCAGGCGGTCGAGCGCCGGCTGCAGGCTGCCGAACAGCGGACGCTCGCCGGTGAGGTCGATCTTGATGCGCAGCCCGTCGATCGCGGCCTGCGTGATGGCGACGTCGAGGCCGTTGAAGTCGGGCGTCGCCGTGATTTGTCGGATGGCCACTTCGCCATTCGTGCCGAGGCGGATGTCCGTTGCCTCGAGCCTGCCGGGCGTCAGGTGGGTGATGGCGAGGTTCTGGACCGCGACGCCCTGGCTTTCCAGGTAGGCGACGGCGGCGCGGGTCGCCAGCTCCTCGCGGAACAGCACGACGCCGCCGGCGGCGGCGAGCAACAGCACGACCGCGGCCAACAAAAGGCGGCGCAGGAGACGGCGCGGCTTCCTGGGAGACGGCGAAGCGGCTTGCGACATGGGTGAAGGCTAACGCAGCACGGGGCCCGAGACGAAGCGACAAAAGAAGAAAGGCCGGTCCGCGAGGACCGGCCGCAGTTTCTCTCTCTGCTTATTGTTTATCTCTGGCGTCAGCCCGCGGCGGCGACCGCGCGCTTCAGCATGACGCTGACCAGGTTGGCGCGGTACTCGGCCGAGGCGTGCATGTCGCTGTTGAGGCCGTCGGAGGAGACCTTCACCTTGCCGACCGCGTCGGCCGAGAAGCCGCCGCCGAGCGCCGATTCAGCCTCCGCCAGCCGGAACACGCAAGGCGCCGCGCCGGTCACCGCGACCCGCACGCCGGCCGGGCCCTTGCTGACCATGACGCCGACGATGGCGTAGCGCGAGGCCGGATTGGCGAACTTCGCGTAGGCGGCTTTCTCCGGCACCGGGAAGGAAACAGCGGTGACGAGCTCGTCATCGGCCAGGGCCGTCTCGAACATGCCGGTGAAAAAGTCGTCGGCGGGAATCTGGCGCTTGTTCGTCACCACCGTGGCGCCGAGGCCGACGAGGCCGGCCGGATAGTCCGCCGCCGGGTCGTTGTTGGCGATGGAGCCGCCGATGGTGCCGCGGTTGCGTACCTGCGGATCGCCGATGCCGTCGGCGAGGTGGGCGAGGGCGGGGATCTTCGCCTTCACCGTGGCATTGGCGGCGACCGCCGCGTGAGTGGTCATGGCGCCGATGACGATGGCGCCGCCTTCCTCCTTGATGCCCTTCAGGGCCGCGATGGCGCCCAGGTCGACGACGTCGGAGGGGCTGGCGAGGCGTTGCTTCAGGGTCGGGATGAGGGTCATGCCGCCGGCCATGATCTTGCCGTCGTCGGCGCCGGTGAGGGCGGCCACGGCGGCATCCACGGAAGCGGGGCGATGATGGGTAAAGTCGTACATGGTCGTGATCTCCCCTTATTCCGCGGCCTGGGCGTGCTGGTTGGCCAGCCGCCAGACCTTTTCCGCCGTCGCCGGCATGTCCATGGAAAGGATGCCCAGCGCGTCGGTGATGGCGTTGATGGTGGCCGCCGGCGCCGCGATGGCGCCCGCCTCGCCGCAGCCCTTCACCCCCAGGGGGTTGTGGGTGCAGGCGGTTTGCGTCATGCCGACCCGGAAGGACGGCAGGTCGTCGGCACGGGGCATGCAGTAGTCCATGTAGGACCCGGTCAGCAACTGGCCGCTGTCCATGTCGTAGACGGCATTTTCCAGCAGTGCCTGGCCGACGCCCTGGGCGATGCCGCCGTGGACCTGGCCCTCCACCACCATGGGGTTGATGACCTTGCCGAAGTCATCCACCGCGACCCAGTCGACGATCTCGGTGACGCCGGTGGACGGATCGATCTCTACCTCGGCGATGTGCACGCCCGCCGGGTAGGTGAAGTTCAGCGGGTCGTAGAACGCCGTCTCGTCGAGCCCCGGTTCCAGGTCCGGCGGATAGTTGTGCGGCACGTAGGCGGTGAAGGCGATCTCGGCGATCGACTTCTCCTTGTCGGTGCCGGCGACGCGGAACTTGCCGCCCTCGAACTCGACGTCCTCGACCGAGGCCTCCATCAGGTGGGCGGCGATCTTCTTCGACTTCTCGATGATCTTGTCGCAGGCCTTGGCGATGGCCGAGCCGCCGACCGCCAGCGAGCGCGAGCCGTAGGTGCCCATGCCCATGGGGATCGAGCCGGTGTCGCCGTGCACGATCTCGACGTTCTCGATCGGGATGCCCAGGGTCTCGGCGACCAGCTGTGAGAAGGTCGTTTCGTGGCCCTGGCCGTGGCTGTGCGAGCCGGTGAAGATCGACACCGTGCCAGTGGCGTTGAAGCGCACTTGGGCGGACTCCCAGAGGCCGACACCAGCGCCGAGCGAGCCGACCACCGCCGAGGGGGCGATGCCGCAGGCCTCGATGTAGGCCGAGAAGCCGATGCCGCGCAGCTTGCCCTTGGCCTCGGAGGCTTTCTTGCGCGCCGGGAAACCAGCGTAGTCGATCATCTCCAGCGCCTTGTCCATCGAGGCGCCGTAGTTGCCGATGTCGTACTGCAGGGCGACCGGGGTCTGATAGGGGAACTGGTCCGGCTGGATGAAATTGCGGCGGCGGATCTCCGCCGGGTCCAGCTTCATCTCGCGGGCCGCCACCTCGACCAGACGCTCGACGACGTAGGTCGCCTCCGGCCGTCCGGCGCCGCGGTAGGCGTCGACCGGCGCGGTGTTGGTGAACACCGACTTCACGTTGGCGAAGATGACCGGCGTGGTGTACTGCCCGGCCAGCAGCGTGGCATAGAGGTAGGTCGGCACCGAGGTGGCGAAGCTGGAGAGATAGGCGCCGAGGTTGGCGATGGTCTCCACCTTCATGCCCAGGAACTTGCCGTTCTCGTCCATTGCCAGCTCGGCATGGGTGACGTGGTCGCGGCCGTGCGCGTCGGAGGAGAAGCTCTCCGAACGCTCCGCCGTCCACTTCACCGGCGCGCGGACCTTCTTGGCCGCCCAGGTGCAGACGGTCTCCTCGGCGTAGCAGAAGATCTTGGAGCCGAAGCCGCCGCCGACGTCCGGCGCGATCACCCGCAGCTTGTTCTCCGAGATACCGAGCACGAAGGCGCAGAGGATGAGCTTCAGAAGGTGCGGATTCTGGCTGGTCGAATAGAGCGTGTAGCTGTCGGTGCCGCCGTCGTACTCGCCGATCGCCGCGCGCGGCTCCATGGCGTTGGGGATCAGGCGGTTGTTCACCAGGTCGACCTTGGTGACGTGCGCCGCCTTAGCGAAGGCGGCGTTGACCTCGGCCTCGTCGCCCAGCACCCAGTCGTAGCAGAGGTTTCCCGGCGCTTCGTCGTGGACCTGCGGGGCGCCCTTGTCCAACGCCTTGACGGGGTTGGCGATGGCTTGCAGTTCCTCGTAGTCGACCTCGACCCTCTCGCCGGCTTCCTTGGCCTGGGCGTAGGTCTCGGCGATCACCACGGCGACGTGGTCGCCGACGTAGCGCACCTTGTCGCGCGCCAGCGGGAAGTGCGGCGGCGCCTTGTGGGCCTCGCCGTGGCGGTCGGTGACGACCCAGCCGCAGGGCAGCGAACCGACGCTGTCGGCGGCCATGTCGGCGCCGGTGAAGACGGCCCGCACGCCGGGCGCCTTGGCCGCTTCGGCGGTGTCGACCTTCTTGATCTTGGCGTAGGCGTGCGGCGAGCGCACGAAATAGGCAAAGAGCTGGCCGGGGCGGTCGATGTCGTCGGTGTAGCGGCCCTGGCCGGTCAGGAAACGGAAATCTTCCTTGCGCTTGACGCTGGCGCCGATTCCGGTGTCTGGCATGATCCTACCCCTTCATGTTGGCGGCGGCCGATTGAATGGCCTTCACGATGTTGTGGTATCCGGTGCAGCGGCAGATGTTGCCTTCCAGCCACTCACGGATCTCGCCTTCGTCGGGGTTGGGATTCTTTTTCAGCAGGTCCACGGCCGACATCACCATGCCCGGCGTGCAGAAGCCGCATTGCAGGCCGTGATGCTCGCGGAAAGCCTCCTGCACCGGGTGCAGGCTGCCGTTCTGGGCCAGGCCTTCGATGGTGGCGACCTCGGTGCCGTCGGCCTGCAGCGCCAGCATGGTGCAGCTCTTCACCGACTCGCCGTTCACGTGGACCACGCAGGCGCCGCACTGGCTGGTGTCGCAGCCGACGTGGGTGCCGGTGAGGTGCAGGTTCTCACGCAGAAACTGAACGAGCAGGGTGCGGCCTTCGACGTCGCCTGTCACCGCCCGCCCATTGACTGTCATGGACACTCTGGGCATGGGGTATCTCCCTTCCTTGACCTTCCGAACGGAATGTTCGGTTTTTTTGTTTGTTGCCGCGGGCTTACTGGCAGGCTCGCGGTGGTTGACGTCCTTGCAACGGTGAAGTCTGTTGCCGCACGCGAGTCCCGTCAAGGGGCGCCACGGGCAGGCTTCATGAATTTTTGGTCACAGGGCCCGTTCGGTCAGAGGGCCCGTTCGGTCAGAGGGCGAAAATCGCGATCAGCAGCGCCACCGCCACCAGCAGGCCGGTGACCCACACCCCCAGGGAGGCGCCGGCGCCGACGTCGGCATCGGCGTCCGCGGGTGAGCGCGAGGCGGTCGCCGGCGCCGGCGCGGGAGCTGGCGCGGCTGCCGGCGCGGACGAGGGGGGAACGTCCGAGGCGGTTGCGGCCGGGGAGGGGGCGGTCTCGCCCGGCGCCGGCGCTTCGCCGCCCCGCTCGACCGTCTGGGCGAAGCGGGAGAAGAAGTCGTCGGCCATCTTCTTGGCGGTGCCGTCGATGAGGCGCGAGCCGATCTGCGCCAGCTTGCCGCCGACCTGGGCCTGGACGTCGTAGGTCAGCAGGGTCGCGGCGCCGTCGTCCTTCAGGTTCACCTTGGCGCCGCCCTTGGCGAAGCCGGCCGCGCCGCCCTTGCCTTCGCCGGAGATGGTGTAGCCGTTCGGCGGATCGAGGTCGCTCAGCGTGACGTCACCCGCAAAGCGTGCCGAAACCGGGCCGACTTTGGCGCGCACCTTGGCCGAAAAGGAGGTGTCCGAGGTCTTTTCGATCTCCTCGACGCCGGGAATGCAGACGCGCAGCACCTCGACGTCGTTCAAAGCCTCCCACACGGTCTGGCGCGGCGCCTCGATACGGTATTGGCCGGTCATCTGCATGATCGTTCGCTCATCCTATCCTGAAATACCAATGGCAAAGGCGCGGCAGCGGCCCATCGGCCCGCAGCACGCCCCGAATCTCGTTTCACGTCAGAATTGCCGTTCCGCCGCGCGGGTTCAAGCCCCCCCTTCGGCCAATAGGCGCGGCACCCTGGGGACTCCGAGCGACCTTATCCGCCCAGGAACAGGCGGCCGACCTCGGGATCTTCCAGCAGGGCGTCGCCCTTGTCGGCCATCGCCAGCTCGCCGGAGACCAGGACATAGCCGATATCGGCGAATTCCAGGCCTTTCTTGGCGTTCTGCTCGACCATGATGATGGTCTTCCCGTCGCCCTTCTGCAGGTCGGTGAGGATCTCGAAGACCATGTCGATGAAGCGCGGCTCCAGGCCGATCGACGGTTCGTCCACCAACAAGACCTCGGGGTCCATCACCAGGGCGCGGGAAATCTCCAGCAGGCGGCGCTCGCCGCCCGACAGCACCTTGGCAGGGTGGCGCCGCCGTTCGGCGAGGCGCGGATATTTTTCGAAGATCTCCTCGGCCTTCTGCTTGGCCTGGACGGGCTTGTTCATCAGGTAGCCGCCCATCCAGAGGTTCTCTTCCACCGTCATGCCGGGGAACACCGACTTGTCCTGCAGGATGTAGGCGACCCCGGCCGAGCGCAGCTTGTCCTTGGGCGACAGCCGGGTGACGTTCTTGCCGTTCACCACGACGTTGCCGCCGAAGATGTTGGTGAAGCCGAAGATGGAGTGCAGCACCGTCGACTTGCCGGCGCCGTTCGGCCCGATGAGACAGAGGGACTGACCCTTGCCGACCTGCAGGTTGAAATTGTGCAGGATCTCCATCTTGCCGTAGCCGGCGCGCAGCCCCGCGATCTTGACGAAGGGCTTGTTGTCCGCCAGGGCGGCGAGATGGCTTTCCGGGACCGCCTCGGTGGTCAGCGCGGCGGCCTGGCGGTTGACGTCCTCCACCGAGATGACGGTGTCGACCCCGCCCAGGCCGTAGCCGCGAACCTGCCGCTCCGCGCCGTCGGCCCGCTTGGCTTCGTTGGTGGTACCCATCAATGCGCCCCCAGATATGCGTCGATGACCCGCTGGTCGTTCTGGATCTCGTCCGGATCGCCCTCGGCCAGCATCTCGCCATGGGCGAGGCAGTAGATGTGCTCGGCCAGGTTCATGATGACCCGCATGTTGTGCTCGATGACCAGCAGGGTGATGCCGAACTCCTCGTTGGCGCGCTTCAGGCGGTCGATGAGGCCGTTGATCAGCGTCGGATTGATGCCTGCCGTCGGCTCGTCAAGCAACAGCACCTTGGGCTCGTTCATCAGCGCCATGGCGAACTCCAGCAGCTTCTGCTGGCCGAAGGAGAGATCGCCGGAGACCAGGTGGCGCTTCTGGTAGAGGCCGACGAACTCCAGGAGGCGCTCGGCCTTGTCCTTCTGTTCGGCCGAATAGCCCTTGAACATGTCGGTAAAGCCCGCGTTGCGGTGCGGCACCGAGATCAGCATGTTCCTCACGCAGTCCATCTTGGAATAGATGCGGGTCTGCTGGAAGGTGCGCAGCAGGCCGAGACGCGCGATCTGCGGCACTCTCAGCGCGGAGATCTCGCGGCCCTCGAACCGGATCGAGCCGCCGTCGATCGGATGGTAGCCGACGATGGAGTTGAACAGCGTCGTCTTGCCGGACCCGTTGGGGCCGATCAGGCCGGTGATCTTGCCTGCTGGCACGTTCAGCGAGATGGCGCGGTTGGCCTGCACGCCGCCGAATGACTTGGAGACGTCGCGCACCTCGATCATAGGAGAGGGGCTCATCGGGCGGCCTCCCGGCCGGCGGCGCCGGCGCTCATCCCTTCATCGACGGTTATGCCGAAACGTTCCGGCCACTTGCGCTGCAGCCAGCCCATGATGCCTTCCTGGAAGAACACCACGTTGACCACGATGAGCAGGCCGAGGGCGACCCACTGCCAGCCCAGCAGGTAGGTCCAGGTGACCTCCTTGATGACGTGGAAGAGAGTGGCGCCGATGACCGGCCCCCACAGCGTGCCTTTGCCGCCCAACAGGGCCATGACGACCATGAAGATGCCG
The DNA here is from genome assembly GCF_037652055.1 of Pelagibius sp. 7325. Classification (NCBI taxonomy): domain Bacteria; kingdom Pseudomonadati; phylum Pseudomonadota; class Alphaproteobacteria; order Rhodospirillales; family Rhodovibrionaceae; genus Pelagibius; species Pelagibius sp. 7325. The sequence continues at coordinate 160,227 of NZ_JBBKAH010000013.1, read as the reverse complement.
AAGGTGACGGTCGGAAAGGCGACTTCCAGCGGTTCGACGAAGCCGGTCATGTTGCCGAAGACCGCCCCGGACATGCCCAGAAAGAAGCCGGAGACCGACCAGGCGACGAGCTTGTGGCGCAGGGTGTGGATGCCCATGGCCTCGGCCTTCTCCTCGTCGTCGCGGATGGCGTTGATGGCGAGGCCGAAGCGCGTCGAATAGAGCCAGCGCACGCAGAGGAACGTGAGCGCCGCGAGAGCGAAGAGAATGACGTAGAAGACGACCGACTTCTCGTGCGGCAGGCCGGGATAGACCGGCATGGCGATGCCGCTGCCGCCGCCGATCCACTCCCAGGTTCCGGTCAGCTCGCGCGCCGAGAGTGCGATGCCCAGGGTGCCGATGGCGAAGTAGGGACCGCGCAGGCCGAAGACGATGCGCCCGAGGATGAGCGCGAAGATGACGCAGCCGATCGCGGCCGCGCCCATGCCCAGGACGAGGCCGTAGAAGTAGTCGCCATGGTCAAGCACCAGCTGCTCGCCGCCGCGCGCCGAAGTGTAGGTGCCGACGTCGGTGAAGAGGCCGACCTGGACCACCGCGGAGATGTACATGCCGGCACCGAAGAAGAAGATGTTGCCGAGCGAGTTGTAGCCCATCTGGCCGCCGACGATGTCCCAGGTCAGCGCGAAAAGGATCATCAGCCATAAGAAGGCGACCTGCGTGGTGTAGGCGGGAATCACGAAGGGCGCGCCGATGGCGAAGGCCAGCAGCGCGGCATAGACGTACCACGGCGTGGTGTCGGCATTGTGGGCGAACCTGGTGGCGCGGCGGCTGCCGGCGGGGAGGGGCTTGCTGCCCGACAGGGTGTGTTCGCTGGTCATGGCTACTGCACCACCATTCTGTGCTTGGCGAGCTGGATCTGCCGCCAGATGAGGACCAGGACGAGCAGCGTCAGGGCCGTCGCCTGCTGGAACTCGGCGCCGAGCACGAAGCCGGCGTACTGCTCGGCGACGCCGAGGCCGAGACCGGTGATGATGACGCCGGGAATGTTGCCGAGGCCCGCCGCCGTTACGATGACGAAGGCGCGGATCGAATGGACGACGCCGTAGAACGGCTGGATCACCCAGACCATGGCGACCAGCACGCCGGCGGCGCCGCAGATCGCGGCGTTGAGGGCGTAGGTGAAGGCGTAGACCCGCTCGGTATCGATGCCCATGATCTTGGCCGCGCGCGGATCCTGCGCGGTGGCGCGGATCGCCTGTCCCATGCGGCTGGTCTTCATGAAGAGGATGACGCTGGCGGCCAGCAGCACGCAGAGCACGAAGGAGACGATCTTGATCTCCGCCACGGTCACCAGGCCGCCGAACAGCGAATGGGTGCCGAGGCCTGAATCCGCCGTGCGCACCTCCGGCCCGTAGGCCAGGTTGAGGCCCTGCTGGACCATCAGCGCGATACCGAAGGTCGCCAGCAGCGAGGTGAAGAGATCGCGGGTGATCACCCACTTGATGACCAGCAGGTACACGATCCAGCCGAAGACGAACATGATCGCAAAGACGATCGGGATCGAGAGGACCGGGTGGATGCCCAGGGTGCCGAGGTGCCAGGCGAAGTAGCCGCCCATGATGACGTATTCGCCCTGGGCCAGGTTCTTCACGTTCATCACGCCCCAGACGAGCGCGAGCCCGTAGGCGGCCAGCACGAAGATCGCCCCGATGAAAAGGCCGTCCAGCAGCAGCTGCACGTTCAGCACCGGCGCGATCAGCAGCAGATCGAGGTTGTCGAGCATGTGAGTCCTTCGCCCATCTATCCCGGTTGAAAGGGGAAAATCACTTGCCCCCGCCCTTTAGGGGGCGGGGGCAAGGGGGCGAAACCTCAGTACATCGCCTCGCGTGGCCAGACGAGCTCGTGCGAGGCGTATTTGGACGGTGCGACCACGACGTAGTCGCCGTCCTGGATCTGGCGCAGCACCATCGGCTTGGCGATGTTGTTGCCGGCCTCAGAGAACTTGATCGGGCCGTAGAAGGTTTCCATGTCGGTCGCCGCGATGGCGTCGCGCACCTTCTGCGGATCCAGCGAGTTGGCCTTCTCGAAAGCTTCCTTCCAAACGATCACCGCGGCGGAGGCCTGGGCGGCCTGGTAGGGCACGGTGGTGTAGCCGTCGAAGGTCTCGCGGAACAGCTTGTCGTAGTCCGCGGCCGAGCCGAAGTACTCGTCGGAGTAGCTCAGCGTCTCGGCCCACTGGGTCGGGCAGAGATAGCCGTCGGCCGCCGGGCCGAACTGGTCGGTCACCTTGGCGCCCTCGCAGTGGGTCATGGCGACCATGGGCACCTCGACCTGCAGCTCCTTCATCTGGCGCGCCGCGGTGACGGCACCCTTGTTGTGGCCGGAGACCACCAGCAGGTCGGGCTTCAGTGCCTTCACCTTGGTGAGCGTCGCCGAGATGTCGGAAAGGTCGGCCGGCATCTTGTCGTCGATGACGGCCTCCATGCCGTGCTTCTTCATCTGCTCCATCACGCCGGCACGCACGTCCAGCGAGAAGGCATCGTTCTCGAAGACCATGGCGACCCGCACGTCGGACGGCTTCTTGCCGTTGTTCTCGGCGACCTCGGCGGCGAGGTCGATGGCGCTGGAGAGGTACTGCTCGGACGTCGAGAGCACCGCGAAGAGGTATTTGTAGCCCTTGTTGAACAGCGCGCGCGATGCGCCTTCGGCCTCGACCATCGGCACCTGGTACTTCTCGGTCACCGGCGCCGCGGCGATGGTGGTCGCCGAGCTGTAGGGGCCAAGAATGTATTGGACGCCGTCCTGCTCGATCAGGCGCTCGAGCAACTGCGCGGTGCGCGCCGGGGTGGATTCGTCATCGTAGTACTTGACGGCCAGCTTGTACTGCTTGCCGTCGATGGTGACGCCGCCCTTGTCGTTGATGACCTTGATCGCGAGATCGTAGCCGTTCTGGGTGTCGATGCCGTTGGACGAGTATTTGCCGGTCAGCGAGTTGGCCGAGCCGAGAACGATGGTATCGCCCTCCACCTTCGCCTGCGCGGCGCCGGCGGCGATCAGTCCGGTGGCGGTGCCGGCCATGACGAGCCCGGTCAGGGCACGCTTAAGAGACACTTCTGGCGTGTAAATTGTGAGCATTTTTTGCCTCCCTCATTCCAAGCAGCTGTTCTGCTTAGTTCGTTTCTGCAGCTTTGCTAGCGCAGTTGATGACGATAATAGAGGGGTGACGGTCTGACGCAACCCTTGGCAGGTCCTACAGTCCGGCAACTGGTCCGTTCTGCGGACCAGAGGGCGCGCGGCCGGGGCCTGCCGGGAGCAGTTAAGTTACCAGAATTTCGAAGAACTTTACGCCGGGCTCAGTTGCTGCGGCGGCGCGGGCCGGTGAGTGAATCCGGCTCGTCGTCGGCGGTCGAGGGCGGCTCATCGAAGCTCGCCCAGCCGTAGTCGGTCCCCGTCGGGGGCAGCTTGGCCTTTTCATCGCTGTGCCGGTGGAGGAACGACTTGGCGATGAAGTTGGCGGTAATCGGGGCGGTCAGGAAGAGGAACAGCGTGATCATCAGCTCGTGAAACGACGGGTCGCGCTCTTCCCACAGCATGAAGATCATCGAGGCGATTAGCACCGCGCCGACGCCCAGCGTGCCGGCCTTTGTCGGGCCGTGCAGCCGCGTCATCAGGTCGGGCAGCTTGGCGAGGCCGTAGGAACCGACCAGCCCGAAGACGCCGCCGATCACGAGCAGCGCCGAGATCAGCAATTCGACGAGGATGTCCATGACCGCGGCGCCCTATTCGATGATGTCGCCGCGCAGGATGAACCTGCAGTAGGCGACGGTGGAGATGAATCCGACCATGGCGAACAGCAGCGCCGCCTCGAAATAGACCGTCGTCTCGCTGGTGATGCCGTAGAGGATCAGCAGCGCGATGCCGTTGATCACCATGGTGTCCAGCGCCAGTACGCGGTCGGCGATGCTGGGCCCCTTGGCCAGGCGGTAGAGGTTCAGCAGCAAGGCAATGGCAAAGCAGGCGAAGCTGAAGTGAAGAGCATAGCCGATCATTCGAAGATGTCCTTCAGCCGGGCTTCGTAGCGCTGCTTGATGCCGCTGACCTCGCCCTCGGGATCGCCGGTGTCCAGACAGTGCACCAGCAGGCTGCGGCCGTCGGCGGAGAGGTCGGCGGTGACCGTGCCGGGGGTCATCGTGATGGTGCCCGCCAGCACGGTGATCGCTTCCGGCGAATAGATCTCCAGCGGAATGGTGATGAAGTGGGGCCGCAGCTGGCGGTTCGACTTGAAGACGACGACGTAGGCGACCTTCACGTTCGCCACCACGATGTCCCACAGGACGACCAGGGCGTATTCGGCGATCTTCAGCGGACCGCGCACGCGCGGGCGCTGCGGCCAGAAGGTCGAGGTGATCTGCGGAATGGCGATGCCCAGGACGATGCCGAACAGGATGCCGCCCAGCGAGATGTCGTTCACCAGCATCACCCAGACGGCGGTCACCGTCAGGGTCAGCAGAGGATGGGGCAGGAGACGGGCGAACATGACGGCTGGCTCCTTCCTATTGTCCGGCGGCGAGCACGGCAGGGCCGAGCACCGCCTGAAGATAGGCGCTGGGATCGTACAGCCCGGCGGCCGTGGCTTCCAGATAGCCGGTGATCGGACCGGCAAAGACCGCCAGCGCCACCATGCCGGCCAGCATGGCGCCGGCGGCGACGATCGGGAAGGCGGGGCGGCTGACGTTGTGGTGCTCCTGCGGGCCGGGGATCGCCGCGCTCTTCCAGAACACCATGCTGCCGGCCCGCGCGAAGCCGACGATGGTCACCAGGGAGGTGACCAGGATCACCGTCCAGATGGTCGCCATGGATTCCGAAGAACGGGCGCTGTCCATCACCATCAGCTTGCCGAGGAAGCCGGTCAGCGGCGGCATGCCGGCCATGCCGATGGCGGCGAGGAAGAAGAGGCCGGCGAGCAGGCCGCTGTTGGCGGGCTGCGGCGCGGTGATCAGGCGGTCGCCGGCGCTGCCGCGGCGCTCCATGATCAGATCGTTGATGAGGAACAGGGCCGCGCCAGCGAAGGTCGAGTGGATCAGGTAGAACAGCGCCGCCGTGGTCGCCGCCGGAGTGAACAGCGAAACGGCGGTCAGCAGGGTGCCCATGGAGGCGATCACCGAGAAGCAGATCAGGCGGCTCAGCCCCTTGGCGCCCAGCACCCCCAGGCTGCCGAGCACCAGGGTGGCCAGCGCGGCGGGCAGCAGCCAGTCGGCGGCGAGCCAGGCATCCTCGCCGGCCTGGCCGCCGAAGACGAGGGTATAGACGCGGATGATCGAGTAGGCGCCGACCTTGGTCATCACCGCAAAGAGCGCGGCGACCGGCGCCGGGGCATTGGCGTAGGTGCCCGGCAGCCAGAAGTGGATCGGCACCAGCGCCGCTTTTACCGCAAAGACCACCAGCAGCAGCAGGGCGCCGACGCGCAGCAGTGCCTGGTCGCCGGCCGGCACCAGCGGCACCTTCACCGCCAGGTCGGCCATGTTCAGCGTTCCGGTGATGCCGTAGATGGTGCCCACGGCGATGAGGAACAGGGTCGAGCCGCCGAGGTTGACCACCACGTACTGCACGCCCGCCTTCATGCGCTGGGCGCCGCCGCCGTGCAGCATCAGGCCGTAGGAGGCGATCAGCAGAACCTCGAAGAAGACGAAGAGGTTGAAGACGTCGCCGGTCAGGAAGGCGCCGTTGATGCCCATCAGCTGGAACTGGAAGAGGGCATGGAAATGGCGGCCGCGCTTGTCCCAGTTGCTGGTGATGGCGTAGATCGCGACGACGACGGCGAGGATCGCCGTCAGCAGCACCATCAGCGCCGAGAGGCGGTCGAGCACCAGGACGATACCGAAAGGCGCCGGCCAGTTGCCGAGCTCGTAAAGCTGCGGCCCGCCGGCGGCGGCGTGCAGGGTGAGGCCGATGGCGACGGCCAGCAGGGCGACGCTGGCGGCGAGGGAGAACACGCGCTGCAGCAGCAGGTCGTGGCGCATCGCCAGCACGATGAACGGGGCCATCATGGCCGGCAGCACGATGGGCACGGCGATCCAGTGGTTCATGCCGCGCCTCCGCCGCCGGACCCGTTATCCTGGACAGCCGTCTCGTCGGTGTCGACCTCGTCCGTGCCGGCCTCCAGGTAGGCGCGCAGCGCCAGCACCACGATCACCGCGGTCATGCCGAAGGAAATGACGATCGCGGTCAGCACCAGCGCCTGCGGCAGCGGGTCGGTGTAGCCGAGGGCGCTGTCGGAGATCACCGGCGGCCGGTCGATCACCAGGCGGCCGGTGGCGAAGAGGAAGAGGTTGATGGCGTAGGACAGCATCGCCAGGCCGATGATGACGGGGAAGGTGCGACCGCGCAGCAGCAGGTAGACTCCTGCCGCCGTCATGGCGCCGACACCGCTTGCGACGAGGATCTCCATCTAGCTGCGCCCTCCCGAGCCGTCGTCCGGTGCCGCTTCCTCGCCGGCCAGACGGGCCCCCGCCATGCCGCCGCCGACGGCATCGCTGTTCGGCGTGCCGGTGACGGTGGGCCCTTCCGGCGTCGGGCGGAAGTCCATCGGCTGCTTGCTGATCGGCGCCTCGGTGCGCCGCGCCAGGCGCGACAGGTTGGCCAGCGCCAGCATGACCGAGCCGATGACGGTGAGGAACACCCCGGTGTCGAAGGCCATGGCGGTCGCCAGTTCGAAGTCGATGTGCAGCGGCAGGTGGACGTGGGTGTAGTCGCTGGTGAGGAACGGCCGCCCGGCGAGCCAGGCGCCGGCGCCGGTCAGCCCGGCGATGAGCACGCCCCAGGCGATGAAGGCGTGGTAGTCGATCTTCATGCGCCGCTCGGCCCAGCCGAAGCCGCTGGCCATGTACTGCATGAGAAAGGCGATGGCCACCACCAGGCCGGCGATGAAGCCGCCGCCGGGCTCGTTGTGGCCGCGCAGGAAGATGAAGACGCCGACCACCAGCGACAGCGGCAGCATGACGCGCGTCGCCACCACCATCATCAGCGGGTGGCGGTCCTTGGCGCGCTCCTGGTCGGGGATCCACGACGACAGGCTCTTGGCCGCGGGGCCGTGCAGGGCGCCGTCCAGCAGGGCGTAGATCGCCAGGGCGGCGATACCGAGGACGATGATCTCGCCGAAGGTGTCGAAGCCGCGGAAGTCGACCAGGATGACGTTCACGACGTTGGTGCCGCCGCCGCCGGGCTGCGACTGCGCCAGATGGAATTCGGAGATGCTGGTGAAGTCGCGCGACATCACCAGGTAGATCAGGCCGCCGATGCCGATGCCGCTGAGGCCCGCCAGCACGCCGTCGCGCAGATGGCGCGACGGCCGACTTTCGCGCGGCGTCTCCTTGGGCAGGAAGTTCAGGGCGAGCAGCAGCAGGATGATGGTCACCACCTCGACCGAGATCTGCGTCAGCGCCAGGTCGGGTGCCGAGAGGTAGATGAAGGCGATGGAGACGACGAGACCGACCACGCCGACGATGATCAGGGACAGCAGGCGGTTGTGGTGGAAGGCGACGAGCGCGATGCAGGCGCCCACCAAAAGCACCCAGCCGAGGATCGGCACCAGCGGCGCCGGCGTCGGCGGCCGCAGGCCCATGGCGTGCTCGCCGCTCATGAAGGCGGCGCCGCCGACGGCCAGCGCGGCAGCGACGAAGAAGGCGAGATAGCGGCGCAGCGAGCCGTTGTGCAGGCCGTCGATCATCACGTTGCAGATGCCGGCCAGGCCGTTCACCGTGGCCTCGAAGATCGCCTTGGCCTCCGGCCGCGGCGTCGCCAGCCGGATGCGGTTGAAGGCGTCGTGGCGCCACAGCAGGAAGGCGCCGCCGGCGGTCGCGATCAGGCTCATGCCCAGCGCCGGGGTGAGGCCGTGCCAGAGCGACAGGTGGAATTCGGGCAGCCTGCCGCCGGTCACCGCACCAGCGACGACCTCGACCAGCGGCTGGGCGACGACGGCGGGCAGCAGGCCGATGAGGACGACCAGTACGACCAGCAGGGCGGGCGGCAGGTACATGCCGCTCGGCGGGTCGTGGGGGTGGTGCGGGTAGTCGTCGCGCCGGCGGCCGAAGAACACGTGGAACACGTAGCGGAAGGAGTAGGCGACGGAGAACAGGGCGCCCAGCGTCGCCAGCGCCGGCAGCAGCCAGGGATTGCCCGCCCAGACGCTGTGGGTGGCTTCCTCCAGCATCATCTCCTTGGAGAGGAAGCCGTTGAGCGGCGGCAGGCCGGCCATCGAGAGGCCGGCGACGGTGGCGATGGTCGCGGTGATCGGCATCAGCCCGGCGAGCCCGCCCAGGCGCCGCGCGTCGCGCGTGCCGGCCTCGTGGTCGACGATGCCGGCGGTCATGAACAGCGCGCACTTGAAGGTCGCGTGGTTCAGAATGTGGAACACGCCGGCCACGGCGGCCATCGGCGTGCCGAAGCCGAACAGCATGGTGATGAGGCCGAGGTGGCTGACGGTGGAGAACGCCAGCAGCCCTTTGAGATCGTCCTTGAAGAGGGCGATCCAGGCGGCGATCACCATGGTGGCGAGGCCCGTTGTGGCGACGATGTAGAACCAGGCGTCGGTGCCGGCGAGGACCGGCCACATGCGCGCCATCAGGAAGATGCCCGCCTTCACCATGGTGGCGGAGTGCAGGTAGGCGCTGACCGGCGTCGGCGCGGCCATGGCGTGCGGCAGCCAGAAATGAAAGGGGAACTGCGCCGACTTGGTGAAGCAGCCGCCGAGGATCAGCAGCAGCGCGGGGATGTACCACGGCGAGGCCTGGATCTCGGCGCCGTGCTGCAGGATCACCGTCAGGTCATAGGAACCGGCGATGTCGCCCAGGATCAGCATGCCGGCGATCATCGAGAGACCGCCCATGCCGGTGACGGCCAGTGCCATGCGCGCGCCCTGGCGCCCCTCGGGCAGGTGCTTCCAATAGCCGATCAGCAGGAAGGAACTGAGGCTGGTCAGCTCCCAGAAGATCAGCAGCAGCAGGACATTGTCGGACAGCACAATGCCCACCATGGCGCCCTGGAACAGCAGCAGGTAGGCGTAGAACTGACCCATCGGGTCGTCCTTGGAGAGGTAGAAGCGCGCGTAGATGATGATCAGCAGGCCGATCGCGAGGATCAGGCCGGCGAAGAACAGGCCGAGGCCGTCGACGAAGAAGGTGACGTTGAGGCCGAGGGCCGGCAGCCAGTCCCAGCGCGCCTGCACCACCTCGCCGGCGAAGACCGCCGGTGCCAGGGTCAGCAGCAGGATGAAGGCCAGCAGGGTGACCGCGCCGGTGGCCAGCGCGCAGGCATCGCGCCCGGCGCGAATGAGCAGCCCGGGCAGCGCCGCCCCGAGGAACGGCAGCAGGACGATCCAGGCCAGCGTCATTGACGGGCGCGCCCGGTACAGGCCGAGCACAGACTGTACGCTGACCGACAAAATGAAAGGAAAGCGCCCTGCATCGCCCCTGAACCGTCCCTGTATCGCCCCTGTGGAGCTCATGTCGTGATTTTGTCTTATTGGCCCCGATTTGGGCGTCACGAGCCTACTGACGGAGCCGCGCCGGTCAAGTTAAACCGGCAGGAAACATACGGAATTCGCGCTCCGGGCTGAAGCTAGGGCCGGCTTGGTCTGGCGATGCGACCAACTGGGACGAAATCCACGGCAATGCGGTCTGTTTCGCGTACCCTGGAGCGGTCGTTGGCGCCGTCTGCGGCGTTGGCCGCTTGCCTTGCACGGAGTCGGCGGCGTAGTTGCGCGCGGTGCGGCAGCACGACATCGCATGGCCGCCGCCAGTTGGCATGGCCGCCGCCGGAGCGGAAACTTTAGGGAGATTGCATATGGCCGCCCAAGCCGGCACCGCCAGGCCTATTATCATCGATACCGATCCGGGTCAGGACGACGCCATCGCCATCCTGCTGGCCCTGGCCTCGCCGGAGCTCGAGGTGCTGGGCATTACCGCGGTGGCGGGCAACGTGCCGCTCAGCCTGACCGAAAAGAACGCCCGCAAGGTCTGCGAGCTGGCCGGGCGGCCCGATGTGAAGGTCTTTGCCGGCTGCGCGCGGCCCCTGGTGCGCCACCAGGTGACGGCCGAGGAGGTGCACGGCAAGACCGGCCTGGACGGCCCCGACCTTCCGGAGCCCGCCATGCTGCTGCAGGAGCGCCACGCGGTCGACTGGATCGTCGATACCCTGCGCGCGGCACCGGCCGGCAGCATCACCCTCTGCACCCTGGGGCCGCTGACCAACGTCGCCACCGCCCTCATCAAGGCACCAGACATCGCCGCGCGCATCGGCGAGATCGTTCTGATGGGCGGCGGCTTCTTCGAGGGCGGCAATACCACCCCGGCGGCGGAATTCAACATCTACGTCGACCCGCACGCGGCCCACGTGGTCTTCACCTCGGGTATCAAATTGACCATGCACCCCCTTGATGTGACGCATAAAGCGCTGATGACCAAGGCCTGGATCGAGTCGCTGCGCCAGCTCGGCACGCGCAGCGGCGACGCGGCGGCGGCGATGCTCGACTTCTATGAGCGTTTCGACATGGAGAAGTACGGCGCCGAGGGCGGCCCGCTGCACGACCCCTGCGTGCTGGCCTACCTGCTGCGGCCCGAGCTTTTCGCCGGCAAGGACTGCAACGTGCGGATCGAGACCGGCTCGGAGCTGACCATGGGCATGACCGTGGTCGACTGGTGGGACGTCACGCCGCATCCCGCCAACTGCCGGGTCATCAATGCGATCGATGCGCGCGGCTTCTACGCGCTGATCCGCGAACGCCTGGCGCGGCTGCCCTGAAGCGTCGGCTGCTCTTCAAGGAAGGGGGCGCGCCTGCATGCTGTTGACCATCGCCGCACTGCTCTGCCTGCTGCTGCTGGCCCGCATCTGCGGCGTCGCGGCCGAGCGGATCGGCCAGGCGGCGCCGGTCGGCGAATTGCTGGCCGGCGTACTGATCGCCTTGGCGATGTTGCCGCTGGCGCCGCTCGAGGCGCACTTCGCCGCCGCCCGCGCTTCGATCTACCTGGACGAGATCGCCACACTGGCGATCTTCTTCCTGGTGTTGCAGGCCGGCGTCGAGTTGGAGCCGAAGGAGGTCTTCGCCGCCTCGGGTGGTGCCCTGCTGGTGGCGCTGGGCGGCGTGCTGCTGCCGCTGGCCCTGGGCGTGCTGCTGGCCTGGTGGGCGCTCCCGACGTCCGACCTGAAACCGGCGCAGGCGCTCGTCGTCGGCGTTGCCATCTCGGTGACGGCAATCCCAGCCACTGCCCGGGTTTTCGAGGAACTCGGCCTGTTGCACAGCCGGCTCGGCGTCACCGTGCTTTCGGCCGCGCTGATCGACGACGTCTTCGGCCTTCTCCTGCTGGCCATGGTGACGACCGTCGCAGTCACCGGCGGCGGGGCGGACCTTGCGGCGCTGGGATGGCTGGCGGCCAAGGCCGTCGCTTTCTTCGCGGCGACCAGCCTGCTGGGCGTCCACGTCTATCCGCATATCAGCGGGCGGCTGCAGGAGGAAAAGGTGGTGGCGCTGGAACTCAGTGTCCTGGTGGCGGTGGGCCTCGGCTACGCCCTCCTGGCCGAGGCCCTCGGGCTGCACTGGGTGATGGGGGCCTTCATGGCCGGCCTGTTCTTCGAGCCGCATCGCATCGGGCACCAGGCCTACAACGACATGAAGCTCATCCTGGCCGCCATCTGCAGCGGTGTGCTGGGGCCGCTGTTCTTTGTCTCCATCGGCCTGCAGGTCGATCTCGCCGCGGCCGCCGCCGAGCCGCTGCTGCTGGTGCTTGTCATCCTGGCCGCATTCTTCGGCAAGCTGATCGGTGCCGGCATTCCGGCCCGGCTGCTGGGCTTCGACCGGCGCCATGCCTGCGCTGTGGGCGTCGGTATGTCGGCGCGCGGCGCCGTCGAGCTGATCATCCTGGGTGTGGTGGCGGAGGCCGGCGTCTTCACGCCCGGCCCGGGCAACGGCGTGGTCTCCAGCCTCTTCTCAGTCCTGGTGCTGATGGCGGTGGTGACGACCCTTGTAACGCCGGTGGCGTTGCGCTGGCTGCTGAAGCGCGATGACTAGCGGACCACGCTTCATCGGCAGCGAGATTTATCGCCGCTCGACCTACGGCGGGCGGCACCCGCTGGCGATCCCGCGGGTCTCGACCTGCATCGATCTCTGCCGTGCCCTCGGTTGGCTGCCCGATGCGTTCTACATCGACAGCCCGCGGGCGACGCCCGAGCAGCTGGCGCGCTTCCACGACCCGGCCTACATCGCCGCCGTGCAGCGGGCCGAAGCGACCCAGGGCCTGCCGGCGGCGGAGCAGGAGCGCTTCAACCTGGGGCGCAACGGCAATCCGATCTATCCAGAGGTGTTCCGCCGCCCGGCGACGGCCTGCGGCGCCTCCATCCTGGCCGGCCGCAGCCTCGCGGCGGCGCCGGGCGTCATCTACAGCCCGGCCGGCGGCACCCACCACGGCCGACCGGACCATGCCAGCGGCTTCTGCTACTTCAACGATCCGGTGCTGGCGATCCTGGCCATGCTGGACGGCGGCCTGTCGCGGGTCTTCTACCTGGACGTCGATGCCCACCATGGCGACGGCGTGCAGGATGCCTTTCACGACGATCCGCGGGTCTTCACCCTGTCGATCCACGAGGACGCGCGCTGGCCGATGCGCAAGGAGGGCGCCGGCGGCATCGACGACCGCGCCGGGGGCGCGGCGCGCAACCTGCCGGTGCCGGAAGGCTTCAACGACAGCGAGATGGATTTCCTCATGGGGGAAGCCGTGCTGCCGCTGATCGAGGCCTTCGCGCCGGAGGCCATCGTCCTGCAGTGTGGCGCCGATGCCCTGGCGGAAGACCCCTTGAGCAAGCTGGCGCTGTCCAACGCTGCCCTCTGGCGCGTGGTCGCAGGGGTGACGGACCTCGTACCGCGTCTACTGGTATTGGGCGGCGGGGGCTACAATCCCTGGTCGGTGGGGCGCGCCTGGGCCGGCGTCTGGGCGACGCTCAACGGCTTCGAGATCCCGCAGCGCCTGCCGGCGCAGGCCGAGGCGGTGCTGCGTGCCCTCGAATGGCGCCACAGCCGCGGGCGAAATCCGCCGGAGGCCTGGTTCACTACCCTGGCCGATGCGCCGCGCCCAGGGCCGCTACGGGACGCGGTGCGCGATCTGGCGGCGCGCGCCTTGCGGCCCTGAACGACTTGCTTGCCAGCCCTTGTTCGCAGCAATTTTGGTGGATACATCTAGCGCTATGAAAAGACTTCTCATCCTGCTCGCGTTCGTGGTCGTCGCCTGGAGCGTTCCGGCCGCCGCGCAAAACGGTCTCGTCACATTCCCAAGCGATACGCTGAGCATCGAGACGGCGGACGGCGAGACGCACGACTTCACCGTCGAGATCGCCGAGACGCCGGACCAGCGCGCCCAGGGGCTGATGTTCCGCCGTCAGATGGACGCGGACGCGGGCATGCTGTTCCTCTTCGGCCGCAGCGAAGAGCGGGCGATGTGGATGAAGAACACGCTCATCCCGTTGGACATGCTGTTCATCGATGAAACGGGCAAGATCGTGCGGATCGAGCAGCGGACGGTGCCGCATTCTCTGCGGGCCATCGTCTCGGGTGGCCCGGTTTCCGCGGTACTGGAGTTGAATGCCGGGACGGCGTCCCGTCTCGTGATCAAACCCGGGGACCGGGTCCGTCATCCCGCATTCAAGTAGCGTTCTCTGGCGCCGAAACAACCGGCGGCGAGCGCTGCAATCAACCGTCCCAAGACACAACGGGCTCAAGAGGGCCCCGAGTGCATCGACCTCGAAGAAGTTCCCGGGTTCGGCTTTTCCGGTGCCTGTTAGGCTTCCGGATCCATCGCGACCTGCTGCATGGCCTTCCAGCCTTCGCCGGCGGCCACCAGGCAGGACATGCCCTGCGGCGTGGTCACGATGATGGACCAGGTGGTGCCGTTGCCGGTGGTCAGCACTTCGACGAGACCGCCGTTGTGGGTGACACCGAGAGCGACAGGCTGCTCCTTGTACTTCTGCTGCAGGACCTGCAGTACCGAGTCTCGCTGATCACACTGAGGCTGCGCCATCGCTGCACCGGAGCTGACGAGGGCGAGTCCAGCGCCGAGCGCTAAAATCTTCCACATGATAAGCCTCATCTTCAGTTGTCTTTCAGCGAAACGCTTTCGCCGACATGACAAGCTTTTCACGGCGGAATGAAGATGCTGTTAACGTCCGCTTAAGCATGAGTTAACGACGTCATTTAAATTGTGATTAGTTGGCCTGCGCGGATCGTTTACGTACGAGCGTAAGGCCGTCGCCCAGCGGCAGCATCGAGCAGCTAACCCGTTGGTCCGACGCGATCTTGGCATTGAGGGCGCGAATGGCCCTGGTATCCGAATCACCCGGAGCGGGATTCGTTACCGCTCCGCCCCACAATACGTTATCGACGGCGATCAGGCCGCCGTCGCGCAGCAGCTCCAGGCACCTTTCGTAATAGGCCTCGTAGTTGCTCTTGTCGGCGTCGATGAAGGCGAAGTCGAAGCGGCCGGCCGCTCCTTCGGCCAGCAGCGTGTCGAGGGTTTCGAGGGCGGGCGCGAGACGCAGATCGATCTTGCCGGCAACGCCGGCCTCCTGCCAGTAGCGCCGGGCCACCGCCGTGGTCTTCTCGTTCACGTCGCAGGCGATCAGGCGCCCGTCGGGCGGCAGGGCGAGCGCCACCGCCAGCGCCGAATAGCCGGTGAAGGTGCCGATCTCCAGGCAGTGCCGGGCGCCGATCAGTTCGGCCAGCAGCGCCATGAACTGGCCCTGCTCCGGCGCGATCTGCATGCCGGCGCCGGGCAGGCCCGCCGTCTCCTCACGCAGCCGGCGCAGGAGGTCCGTCTCGCGCAGCGAGTTCTCCAGCAGGTAGGCGTAGAGGGCGTCGGTCATCTCGATGCTGCGTCGGGACATTTGGGACTCCTGAAGGGAATTGCACGAAGAGTCATCTAGGCGCACGCGTTGCCGGCACCAACACAAACCGTCACCCCGGACAAGCGAGCGTCAGGCAAGTGCGATCCGGGGCCTATTGCGCCGCTTGGCGTCCGGACCATCCATGGTTCCCGGCTCGCGCTCCCTGCGGTCGCTTGGCCGGGATGACGAGCGGGGTGGTGCGAGATGGATTGCGAGCCTACAGCACCTTGCCTTCGAAGGGGTGCCAGCCGTCGCGGCTTTCGATCTCGACCACCCAGACGTCGGGGTCGCGCTTCACCGCGCGCTCGACGTAGGCGTCGGCGTCGGCCTCGGACACCAGTTCGCCGCCCAGCGCCGGCATCCAGGCGATGGCCCCGTCGATGTCGCGGGTCTGGTTCAGCACCTTCACGCCCTGGCCGATCTGGTTGACCTTGAGGATCAGGGTGCCGCTGTTCTTCTCGCCGCGGTGAACGACGGCGGCGGGGATGTTGTCGGCGATGCAGCGCCGGATGTGGGCCTTGATCCACAGCTCGGCGGGCAGGCGGCCATCCGGCTCCACTAGATCTGCTCTTTGGTCTTGAGGAAGCGCAGGTCCGGCCAGTCTTCTGCAGCGCGATCCAGGTGCCAGGCATTGCGTGCCAGGAACACCGGCGCGCCGGTGTGATCCGTCGCCAGCGCGCCCTGGTTGGCATCCATGAAGCGCTTCAGCTTCAGCGCATCGTCGGCCTCGACCCAGCGCGCGGTGTGCAGGGAAGTCGGCTCGAAGCGCACCGGCACCTCGTACTCGGTGCGGATGCGGTCGGCCAGCACGTCGAACTGCAAGGGACCGACCACGCCGACGATCCAGTCGGCGCCGATGTTCGGCTTGAAGACGCGCGCGGCGCCTTCCTCGGCCAGCTGCTGCAGCGCGCGGCCCAGGTGCTTGGCGCGCAGCGGGTCGACCGGGCGCACCGCCTGCAGGTACTCAGGCGCGAAGGAGGGGATGCCGGTGAACTTCAGATCCTCGCCCTCGGTCAGCGCGTCGCCGATGCCGAGGTTGCCGTGGTTTGGGATGCCGATGATATCGCCCGGCCAGGCTTCCTCCGCCAGCTCGCGGTCGCGCGCCAGGAACAGCACCGGGTTGTGCACGTTGATGGTCTTGCCGCTGCGCGAATGCTTCAGCTTGGCGCCGCGCTTGAAGTGGCCGGAGCACAGGCGCAGGAAGGCGATGCGGTCGCGGTGGTTGGGGTCCATGTTGGCCTGGATCTTGAACACGAAGCCGCTGACTTTTTCTTCCGTCGGCAGCACGTCGCGGCTCTGCGCCGGCTGCGGGCGCGGCGGCGGTGCCATGTCGCCGACGCCCTGCAGCAGCTCGCGCACCCCGAAGTTGTTCAGCGCCGAGCCGAAGTAGACCGGCGTCAGATGGCCCTCCAGGTAGGACTGCATGTTGAAGGGCGGGCAGAGCTCGCGCACCATCTCGACGTCCTCGCGCAGCTTGGCGACGGCGTCGGCTGGCAGCAGGGTATCCAGCTTCGGGTCGTTGATGCCCGAGCAGCTTTCGCCCTCGGCGCCCATCTTGGTGCGGCTGCGCTCGACCAGCAGCAGGCGGTCGTGCAGCAGGTCGTAGCAGCCGAGGAAGCTGCGCCCCATGCCGATCGGCCAGGAGGCCGGGGTGACGTCCAGCGCCAGGCGCTGCTCGACCTCGTCCAGCAGCTCGAAGGGATCTCGGCTCTCGCGGTCCAGCTTGTTCACGAAGGTGATGATCGGCATGTCGCGCAGGCGGCACACCTCGAACAGCTTCAGGGTCTGCGCCTCGATGCCCTTGGCGGCATCCAGCACCATGACCGCGGAGTCCACCGCCGTCAGGGTGCGGTAGGTGTCCTCCGAAAAGTCCTCGTGGCCCGGCGTGTCCAGCAGGTTGAAGGTCTTGCCGGCATAGTCGTAGGTCATGACCGAGGAGGCGACGGAGATGCCGCGCTCGCGCTCCACCTTCATCCAGTCGGAATGGGCGCGCCGCTGCTCGCCGCGCGCCTTCACCGCCCCGGCCAGCTGGATCGCGCCGCCGAACAGCAGCAGCTTCTCGGTCAGCGTGGTCTTGCCCGCGTCGGGGTGGGAGATGATCGCGAAGGTGCGCCGCCTCGCGACGGCATCGGACAACTGGGACATGCTCTATAGGGGGCAAGGGATCAGGGTCGGCCGGGAAAATGGGGCCTTCCGGAGGAATTTACAAGCGCGGAGGGACCGATATCGCCGGATAGAGCCTCCGCGGACCCCGCCACCGGCTGGATGGATTGGGGGGCAAGGCGGGGCAGGCGGCTTGGAAGAGGCTCCAGCGAATAGGGTTGCGCGATCCGGCCATGGCGGATCACAGCCATTGTGATCCGTAAGATTCTAACTCAGAGATTCTTGAACCACGGCGGCGAGCAATCCCCGCCGCCCTCATCGGTCAGGGCGGTGGAATCCGGGTCTGGGCGAGCACGTCGGTATCCATGCCGAGCGTGGCGAGACAGACCGCCGTGATCAGCAAAACGATCCAGAATCTGCTCATATCCCTCTCCTCTAGCCAATTGATTGCGGTCCTGTCGCAGAACCTTATCTGCCCTGATCCGCAGCCGGTGCATCACGTGGCACATTCCACTGACGAGCGGTTTATCTGCTCAAGGATGCGGCGGATCTTCAGCACTCTTTCAGAATAAGCGGCATCGGGGGTCTCACCGTCGCGCGACTCGGCGACGCGCCTGATGCGCCACGCCTTTAACAGGATCTTCTGCGCTTCGCAGGTGGTCTCCTCCTTGAAGGTTTGGTCGATATGCGGAGCGATCTCTGGATCGATCTCGCGCTGGTCGGCCTGCCGCGCCAGAATGAATCCCTGGGCGGCGAGAGTATCGAAGCGAAGCTGTTCGATCCTTCGAGCCACCTCGGATTCGGATTTCGTTAATTTTCTCAGAACGGGTCCGAGGCACCCTTCGAGAGCAGAGGAAGTGTCTGTTGAGAGCTTGCCCAGATCCTGGGCCACTCTTGTGAAGTGATTGAAACGCTCTTCCTTGGTGAAGACGCCGGGATCGAAGGCGGCCGCTTCCAGCAGCCGTGTATACGTCTGCAGATAGGAGTAAATGTAGAATCTGAAATAGTCCTCGATTTCTTCGTGAAGTCCCGCGCTAACTAGAGCGTCATCTCGAATGAGTCCGTTTTCTGAGCAATGCGCGACAAACTCGCTCGGACGGTCTGCGGGGAAAGCTTTAAACTTTCGGAACTGGTCCTCAACCCGCGTCACCAGCATGCGCGCGTACTTTACCTGGGCATCTGTGTTTCGGGTATAGCCGAAGATTCCTTCCAGCGGACTGAGCAGTCGCACAGCCAGGACGAACTCGCTGAAATCCCCACGGCTGATGCCGAAGTAGCCCTGCGACTCTTCCGTCATGAAGAGGTCGTATTCCCTTTCCAAATGCTGCCCCGCTTCTTCCGGATAGCCCGACGCTGCAATGATGGCAGCCTCAAGTATTGACTTGTAAGGCAGGCTGTAGGTGGGATTTTCGAGTCTAGCTCGCAAGCTCGCCAACTCGCGTATGGTATCTCGATCAAGGGTTCGGCGCAGTTCGATGCACTGATTAGCTGCTACAGTCAGTTCTTCATACTTTGTGATGTCCGCGTACTGGCTGGCGTAGTGACCGAATCGGATGAGATTTTCTCGAAGGGTCCGCAATGCTGGACTGAAGCTTGTTTCATCTTCTTCATCTTCAGTGGGTTCTCTGGCGTTCTCATCTGGTTCGAACGTGACCGGGGTAGGGCCATTGGCCGGTGCGGCATGGCCGCTGTCTACGGCCGGATCGCCTTTCGCTGCCTTGGGATCGAAGAGAACCAGATCTGCGGAATAGCTCGCCGCAAACTCCGACAACTCGTCCTGAATGGGCGAGCCATTGGGAAAGAACGCCACATAGGTCCTGTCCAAGCAGTGCTCCAGTGGGCTCAGCTTTTCCAGGTACGCGACACTCGTAGCAAAATCCTTGTGGAGTCTGTCCTTTGCCTCGAGCGCCCGCTGTTCCTCGACACGGAGCAGTGCGAGCCGGTCCCCGTCGGCCGATTCGGTGGTAGCGAGATCATTCAACGCTGCGCGTATTCTCTTCAGTTCGCCACATTTCAGAGCTTCGTGCTGGTCGCACCAGTGCAGCAGCTTGTCCCGATCTCTTGTGACACGGTCAAAGGCTTCGGGAAGCATTCTGACGCCCAACTGGAATGGGGTACGGATGTTGGTGGTTCCAGCATCGTTGCCGACTACCGATGTAAGCGATTGTGGTTGCTCTCTCGAGGCGATGTTGAAATCCAACGTGATACCCGCGGCTTCGATGCGCGTCATGGCCCGCAGAACATGCTGCAGTTCGTAGGAGAAGAAGCCGATGGTGAAAAAGAAGACGAAGGGCACGGCGCGCACGGCCAAGTAAAGCGGCGGGGTTTGATCCTTCTTCACTACCGAAGTCAGTTCAACGAAAAGAGCGCCGCAGAGCAATGCCAGGGGGATCTTCACGGAGATCGGCGTATTGAGCTCGCGGATGATTGATCGATCCGCGAAGTCGAGGTCCGCTGAGGCAAATATGGCGATCGCGACGACACTGAGCACGGTTACAACGCAACCCGCCAATACTGCGATGAAGGGCCACACTCGGGTCTGTATAAGTTCACGCGCCCGGCGAAGGTGAGGGTTTCCGCGCACGGCGGCGTAGATCAGCGAGCCGATGGCGATCAGCAGCAGGAACCCGAGCTTCTCTAGATGGATCATCGAAGCGTCTCCACTTGTTCTGACGGCGGCACAAGTTGAGTCTTCTACGCGGCAACCCTCTCATGTTGAGGTTGTGCAATTCCAGGGTGCATAGGTAGTAGCTATTTCCTTGCATGATAGCCAAACGATTGCACCTATAGGCTGTGAGACGATGTCGTCCACGCTCTGTGCCCCCCACGCCGGTCATGCTGGCGCCACGGCGAATGCCGTGCTAGCCCTTTCAAATCACTCATCATTAGGGCGAATCGACATGGCCTCGCTGACTTCCTGGTCCCCCCACGTCCTCAGCCTGCTGCGCGTCGCCTCCGGCGCGGCCTTCCTGGCCCACGGCACCATGAAGTGGCTGAACTTCCCGCCCAGCACCATGAACGTCACGCTGACTTCGTGGGGCGGCGCGGCGGGCGTCATCGAGTTGGTCGGCGGCGCCCTCATCGTGCTGGGTCTCTTCACCCGCCCGGCCGCCTTCATCTGCTCCGGCACCATGGCCGTCGCCTATTTCATGGCCCACGCGCCGAAGAGCTTCTTCCCAGTGCTGAACGGCGGCGACGCGGCGCTGCTCTACTGCTTCGTCTTTTTCTACCTGGTCTTCGCTGGCCCCGGCCCCTGGTCGCTGGACGCGATCCTGCGCAAGAAGGGGTAGCGAGCCTCAGCCAGAGGCGCGGATCGCCGCCAACCCGCGCTTCTGGCGTCCCTCGCCGTCGAAGTTCGCCGGGTCGAGCCAGGTCTGGAAGGCGGCCTTCAGCGCCGGCCACTCGCCGTCGATGACCGAGAACCAGGCGGTGTCGCGGTTGCGGGCCTTGTAGGTGGTTGCCTGGCGGAAGATGCCCTCGAAGGTGAAGCCGAGGCGCCGCGCGGCCTTGCGTGAGGGCGCGTTGAGGGCGTCGCACTTCCACTCGTAGCGCCGGTAGCCCAGCTCGTCGAAGACGCGGGCCATCATCAGAAACATCGCCTCGGTCGCCGCCGGCGTCCGCTGCAGGGCAGGGCTGTAGTTGATATGCCCCACCTCGATGACGCCGCCTGCCGGGTCGATGCGCAGGTAGCTGGCGAGGCCGATGGCCTTGCCGCTCGCTGAATCGACGATGGCGTGGAACAGCGGATCGTCGCCGAGACAGGTCTTCTCCATCCAGGCGCGGTAGTCCTCGAGGCGCGCGAAGGGGCCGTAGCCGAGATAGGTCCAGTTGCGCCCTTCCGTGTCCAGGCCGTTGGCGGCAAAGAGGTCGGCGGCGTGCCGCGCCGGATCGACGGGCTCGACACGGCAGAAGCAGCCTTCCATCGCCGTGCGCGGCGGCCGCGGCCGCGCGGTCCAGCCGGGCAGGGGCGCTCCGACCGGCTGGCCGAGGTCGTTGGTCGCGAAGGGGTGGTCGAGCGGATCGTATATCGAGGCGGTCATGGCGGTCCTGGCACGGAGGGAGTGTATCCTGCTCCCTCATGCCGCCGGGCGGACCCGCCGGCAAGAACCAAATGGGAATTTGGGAGGGTGCCACTTGCGCGTGGCCCCTCCCTCCGGCACCGGCTCAGAGCGTCATGACGATGCGGCCGTCGATCGTGTTGGCACGCATGCGCTCGAAGATGCTGTTGATCTCCTCCAGCGGCTCGGTGGTGTAGTGGCACTTCACCTTACCCTCGGCGGCGAACTGCAGGCATTCGGCGAGGTCCATGCGGGTGCCGACGATGGAGCCGCGGATGGTCTTGCGCGTCAGCACGGTGTCGAAGATGTCGAGATCGAAGGACCCCGGCGGCAGGCCGACGAGGGACATGGTGCCGCGCTTGCCCAGCATGCCGAGGGCCTGGCTGAAGGCCTTGGGTGACACGGCGGTGACCAGCACCCCGTCGGCGCCGCCGCAAAGCTTCTTCACTTCTGCGACGGGATCGTTCTCCAGCGCGTTCACGGTGGCATCCGCGCCGACCTCGCGGGCGAGTTTCAGCTTGTCCTCGGTGATGTCGACGGCGATGACGTGCAGCCCCATCGCCTTGGCGTACTGCACGGCCAGATGGCCGAGGCCGCCGATACCGGAGATCACCACGCTGTCGCCCGGCTTGGTGTCGGTTTCCTTCAGACCCTTGTAGACCGTGACGCCGGCACAGAGGATCGGCGCGGCGGGGGCGAAGTCGAGGCGGTCGGGCAGGTGGCCGACGTAGTCGGGATCGGCCAGCACGTATTCGGCGAAGCCGCCGTTCACCGAGTAGCCAGTGTTCTGCTGACCGTCGCAGAGGGTTTCCCAGCTCGACAGGCAGTGCTTGCAATGACCGCAGGCGGTGTGCAGCCAGGGCACGCCGACACGGTCGCCTTCCTTCACGGCGGTGACGCCGGCGCCGACCGCAGCCACCTCGCCGACGCCTTCGTGACCGGGAATGAAGGGCGGGCTCGGTTTCACCGGCCAGTCGCCGTCCGCCGCGTGCAGATCCGTGTGGCAGACGCCGGAGGCGGCGATCTTCACCAGAATCTTGCCGGGCGTCACCTCCGGCACCGGCACCTCGTCGATGGAAAGGGGCTGCTTGAAGGCGCGGACGACCGCCGCTTTCATTGTCTTGGCCATGGTCGGAATCCAATCGTTCGGGGGCGTGGGAGCGCCATGAAACACGATGGGATGCCGGGACTTCTTTGATCTTCCTCAATAACCTGGGCTGCTGCGCCGAGGCTTCAAGAATCGTGATGCAAGCGTCACAGGATTCATCGGCCAAGTGTCACAAAACGTCATTTGCCTGCGTGCGGTGCCGAGGCGAGCTTCAGGAAGATGCGGTCCTCGCGCAGGATGAAGCGTTCTTCCTGCGCGAAGCGGTAGTTCTCCCGGCCCAGCGGGTCTTCGGCCAGGCGCGCGCGGTAGGCCTCGTAGGCAGCCAGGCTCTCGATGGCGTAGACGCCGTAGGCGGTGGTGGCCGAGCCCTCGTGCGGCGCGAAGTAGCCGATGAGGTCGGCGCCGCAGCGCGGGATGGCCTGGCCCCAGGTGCGGGCGTAGGTCTCGAACGCGGCCTTCTTGAAGGGGTCGATCTGGTAGCGGATGAAGCAGGTGATCATGGCGGCCTCGGGCGATGATGTAACTCTCGCCGTTTAGAGCAGCTTCCGCAGGCAGGATGTTTCGCCGGCGACCGAAGTGTCGCCGCGCAGACCGTGGCAGTAATTCAGGCCGCTGTGCCTTCCTCGCCAACCTCCGCGAAGGCGTCGAGCGGCGCGCGGATCGACCAGGTGAAGGTTCCGTTGCCGCTCTCGTCGGTGGCGAAGTTCAGGCTGACCTCGCCTCGAAACGACGCGGCGGCATGACGCTCCAGGATCCGTGAGCCAAATCCTTTCTCTATCTGTGCCGCCGGCGGTGGGCCGCCGCTTTCATGCCAGGAGAGGTGAAGCCGTGGCGCCGCGGCGACCGACCTGTCGATGTGCCACGCGATCCGCACCTTGCCCGAGGAGACCGACAGCGCGCCGTGCTTCGTGGCGTTGGTGCCCAGTTCGTGCAGCACCAGGCCGAGGTTCTGCACGGCTGCCGGCTTCAGCTGGAAATTCTCGCCCTCCAGAGTCAATTGCTTCTGCGAGGCGAGAAAGTTCGCCAGATGCGACTGCACGACACTTTTCACCGGCACGCCGGTCCACTGGGTCTCGGTCAGCAGGTCCGTCGAGCGGCCGAGGCCGGCGATCCGCTCGGTAATGGCGAGCTTGAATTCATCGATGCCTTTGCTGTGGCGGGACGTCTGGTTGATGATCGCCTGGGTGACGGCCAGTTGGTTCTTGGTGCGGTGCGCCAGCTCTCCCAGCATCAGGCGGATCTGGTCTTCGGCGTGGCTGCGGTCGACGGAGGCAGCCGACAGGGCCCGGGCGACCCTGTCGATCTCGGCGATCGGAGACTGGATCGGTGCGACGCGCCTGCCATCGCCGACATCCTCGGCCATCTTGGCCAGCCCGCCGATCGTCACGCGCAGCTTGCCGGCCAGGAAGACCGCGGCGGCAATGGCAATGGCGAGCAGGGCGGTACTGCCGAAGATGAGCTTTTCCCAGGTGGTGAGGATCGAGGCCTGGGCGGCAACGGTTGGGCCCCAGACCACGGCCTTCCAGCCAGAGTCCCGCAGCGGCGCGTAGCCGACGATTTCCTCCCTATCCTGCTCGTTCTGGCGGTAAGCAACCCCGCTCGTGGCGGTCAGTTGCGTGGCCAGGTCCGGGTCGAAGTGGCGCGCTTTGCCGGCATCCGCTTCCGGAGGCGTTTCGGCGCTGGAGACAACGACAGCGCCGGCGCTGTCGATCACGGCGGCGGTCCAGCCCGCCGGCAGGCCGTCGGGGTTGATCAGCCCCCGCAACTCATCGGCGTTCTTGGTGATGATCAGGGCGCCGCCGTCCGGCGTCAGGTCGTCCGGTAGCGGGATGATGACGTTGAAGACCCAGCGCTGGCTGGTGGCGCCGTAAAAGACGTCCGAGACTTGGATGGCGTCCGTCCGCAGGGCCGCCTCCAGGGCCTTCATATTCGAGGTCTTGCCAAGCGAGGTTCCGTAGGGCACCCGGGTATTCAGCAGCTGCTGACCGTCTTCGTCGACCAGAATCACGAACAGCGAGCCGTGGCGCAGTGCGGCCTGCGCGCGATTGTGGAAAGCCTCCAGGTCGTCGTTGCTCAGTTCCGGCGAGGTGACCAGGACCTGAAGCGTCGTGGTCATCTCCTGTACCGTATGGCCGACAGCCGTGGCGAGCAATTGCGCCTCGCGTTCCGTGCGGCTTTCCAGCGCCGCGCGCTCGTTCAGCTGAAGCTGCGCCAGCAGCAGTGCGGCGAAGGCGAACACCGGCAAGGTCACCGCGCAGAACATGGCGACGAGATAGAAGCCGATGGAGGCCTTGGGGACGCGCAGGACGCTCGGCCGGGCAACGCGAGCAGGGATGTCCGGGTGCCGGGCAGGATTGGCCTGCGCGGAGGTTTCGCTCATTGGGATACCAGTCGGGGGGCGTTCACAGGGCCCACAATAAGGCGTGTCGCCGGGAAAAGCACTTGCATAGATCGCCCGGACGGCCGACCCCGAGCGTTGGCGGGAGTGCTTGCAGCCGCAGCGCCCTGACCCTATTCTGCCTCCGTCTCAACGGGGTGCCCATCAAGGGCTGAGAGACCGGCGCGGCCCTGCCGCAGACCGGACAACCCGATGAACCTGACCCGGGTAATGCCGGCGGAGGGATTTGAGCGACCGGCCGACCACCAGCCCACCGTTTCTCAAAACCAGCCGCCCCATAGATACTATGGAGCGAATAATGCACCTTTCGACTTGCCTGCTTGGCGCCGCCGCGATCTGTTTCGCCGCATTGCCCGCGGGCGCCGCGGACAAGACGCTGACGGTCTACACTTACGATGCCTTCACCTCCGATTGGGGGCCGGGCCCGGCGATCAAGGAGGCCTTCGAGGGCCAGTGCGACTGCACGCTGGAGTTCGTCGCGCTCGATTCCTCCATCGGCGTCCTCAGCCGTCTGCGCCTGGAAGGCGAGAACAACAGGGCCGACGTGGTGCTGGGGCTCGATCTCAACATCCTGGCCGAGGCGAAGGAGAGCGGGCTCTTTGCCGCGCACGGCGTGACGCCGGACAATCTCCAGCTGCCCATCGCGTGGCGCGATGACACCTTCCTGCCTTTCGACTTCGGCTACTTCGCCTTCGTCTACGACACGCAAGTGCTGGCCGATCCGCCGAAGAGCCTCCGGGACTTGGTCGAGGCGCCTGACGACCTGAAGATCATCCTGGAGGACCCGCGCAGCTCGACGCCGGGCCTCGGCCTGCTGCTGTGGGTGCGCTCGGTCTACGGCGACGAGGCTCCGGCGGCCTGGGCGAAGCTCGCCAGGAAGACGCTGACCACGACCAAGGGCTGGAGCGAGGCCTACGGCCTCTTCCTCGAGGGCGAGGCGCCGATGGTGCTGAGCTACACCACCTCGCCGGCCTACCACATGATCGCCGAGAACGAGGACCGCTACCGGGCCGCCAGCTTCGCCGAGGGCCACTACATGCAGGTCGAGGTGGCGGCGATGACGCGGTCGACCGACGACCCGGAACTGGCGCAGCAGTTTCTCCGGTTCATGCTGACCCCCGGCTTCCAGTCGACGCTTCCGACGGGGCAGTGGATGTACCCGGTGATCGACCTGCCGGAGGGCCTGCCCGCCGCCTACGACAGGCTGGTGGATCCGGCAAAGCCGCTGCTGTTCCCGGCGGAGGAAGTCGCCGCAGAGCGCAAGGCCTGGGTGGAGGAATGGCTGCAGGCGGTCAGCGAATAGCGCCGCCTCCGGTTCCCTGTTTGTCATGCCCTGGTGGCTGCCCGCCGCACTCGCGCTCACCGTTGTCGCAGCGGTGGTCGGCGGTGCGCTGCTGGCGCTCGGCCTCGCCGCGCCGGGTTTCGACTTCGTCGGCAACCTCGCCGATGCCTACCTCTGGCGCGTGGTGTGGTTCACCGTTCTCCAGGCGACGCTCTCTACGCTGCTCTCGGTAGCACTGGCGGTCCCCGTGGCGCGCGCGATGGCGCGGCGGCGCTTTCCGGGCAGGGGCCTGCTGCTGCGTCTCTTCAGTCTCTCTCTGGTGATTCCCACCATCGTCGCCATCTTCGGCATTGCCGCGGTGCACGGGCGCACCGGCTGGGTGAACGACGCGCTGGCCTTCCTCGGCCTCGGGCGCGCGGACTACCTCTACGGCCTCACCGGCATCCTCATCGCGCATGTCTTCTTCAACATGCCCATCGCGGCGCGCATTCTGCTGCAGGCGGTGGAAGCGGTGCCGCCGGAGACCTGGCGCGTCGCCAGCCAGTTCGGCCTCAAGTCGCGCGATCTCTTCCGGCTTATCGAGTGGCCGGCCATGCGCACCGTGCTGCCGGGCGCCGCGGGGCTGGTCTTCATGCTGTGCTTCACCTCGTTCGCGGTGGTGCTGACGCTGGGCGGCGGACCCAAGGCGACGACGCTGGAAGTTGCCGTCTACCAGGCGCTGCGCTTCGACTTCGACCTCGGGCGCGCCGTCACGCTGGCGCTGGTGCAGCTGCTGCTGTGCAGCGTTATCGTGACGGCGGTGTTGCGGCTCGCGGTGCCCAGCACCACGGCGCTCACCGAGGGCCGGATCTACGAGCGGCCCGATACCGGCGGGCGCATCGGTATCGCGGTGGATGCGCTGGCGCTGCTGGTGACCATCGGCCTGGTGGTGTTGCCGCTGGCCGCCGTCGCGGTTGCCGGATTCAACCCCACCGCCGCCGAGGTGCTGACGCGCGCAACCCTGTGGCGCGCAACCGGCCAGTCGCTGGTCATCGCGCTCTCGGCCGCCAGCCTGGCCCTGCTGCTGGGCGGCGCCATCCTGGTCACCAGCCGCATCCTGCGCCACCGCCTGGCGCGGGCCGGCGCCGCCGGGCGGCTGGAGCTTTCCGCTTCGCTCATCCTCGTGGTGCCGCCCTTCGTGCTGGCGACCGGACTCTTCGTGCTGCTGCGCCCGGTGGCCGACGTCTTCGCGCTGGGCATGCCGCTGGTCATCCTGGTGAACGCGCTGATGGCCTTGCCCTTCGTGGTGCGTTTTCTCGGCGGGCCGATGATGGAGGAGGCGCAGCGCCATGACCGCCTCTGCCAGAGCCTCGGCATCGCCGGCTGGAACCGCCTGCGTCTGATCGAGTGGCCGGGCCTGCGCCGCCCGGTCGGCCTGGCGCTGGCGGTGGCGGCGACGCTGTCGCTCGGCGACCTAGGTGTCGTCGCCCTGTTCGGCAGCCAGGACTTCGCCACCCTGCCGCTGCTGCTCTACCGCGCCATGGGCGGTTTCCGCATGTCGGAAGCGGCGGTCATCGCGGCGCTCCTGTCGCTGCTGTGCCTCGTGCTGTTCCTCGTCATCGAAGGCGGCCTCGGCGGCTTGCGAAGGCGAGACAATGTCTGACCGTTCCATGCTGCAGGTCGAGGGCCTCACCTTCCGCTACGAGGACATGCAGATGGTCTTCGACCTGACGCTCGCGCGCGGCCAATGCCTCGCCGTGCTGGGACCGAGCGGGGCGGGCAAGTCGACGCTGTTGAGCCTCATCGCCGGCTTCGAGAAGCCGCTTTCCGGCCGCGTGCTGGTTGCCGGCGAGGACGTCACGCAGCGCAAGCCGGCCGACCGCCCGGTCACCAGCCTGTTTCAGGAGCACAACCTCTTCGCCCATCTGACAGTCGAACAGAACGTCGGCCTCGGCCTCGACCCGGGCCTGCGCCTCGATGCCGCCCAGCGGCACGCGGTCGCCGGGGAACTGGCCCGTGTCGGTCTGGAGGGACTGGAGAAGCGCCGCCCGGCACAGCTTTCCGGCGGCCAGCGCCAGCGCGTGGCCCTGGCGCGCAGCCTGGTGCGGGACAAGCCGCTGCTGCTGCTGGACGAGCCCTTCAGCGCCCTCGATCCCGGCCTCCGGCTGGAGATGCTCGACCTGTTGCGCCAGTTGCAGGCGGAAAGGAACCTTACCGTGGTGATGGTCAGCCACAATCCCCAGGACGCCCGCCGCATCGCCGGCGAGACCGCCTTCGTCTGCGACGGCCGAATCGTCGCCGCCGGCCCGACGGAGGCCCTGCTGGCGGCGCGCGAGCCCGCCGCGCTGCGCGCCTTCCTGGGGCCGGAAGCCGGCTGACTCCCCCGTTTTCCCAGGGCGAGGGCACGACGGCAGGCTTGCCCTACCGCAACCCTTGGCATTGTTTTAGGTTGGACTGCGGGACGGCGCCGTCGCAGGGTCGCCCGCCCGAGATAAAAAACAAGCCGCATGAAGGTGTTATGGGGTCGGCGCGAGGGAGACGAGGGGACCGCGAGGCGTTCGCCCGGCCGGGGAGCCGGGCGGCGGCGCTGCTGCGCCGGATTCTCCTGCTGGTTTCTCTCGCCGTGCTGTCGACTCCTGTCGCAGCGGCCCGGGAGGCGGGTCCCGCGCTGACCGCCGCCGACATCGAGGCCGCCCTCGTCCAGATGGAGGCCCTCGGCGCGTTCTTCGCTGCGGTCGCCGGGCGCGAGACCAACGAAGCCGCCAGCGCGCGATGGTATCGCCTGGGGATCAACTACAAGGGCACGGCGGCGGTCCTGCGCCGCGCGTTGTTGGGGGACAGCCTGGTGATCGAGGATCTGCCCGACGGGCGGCGGGTCGCCCTGGCCGAAGCCGGCCGCATCGCCATTGACGACACCCTCGACGGCGGCTGGGAAGACGCTGCGGACGCAGAGGCGTCGGAGGTCCTGTTGCGCGATTCACTGATGCCCGCGCTGTTCGAGGCCCTGGCGCAGCGGCGCCTGCCGCAGGATTGGCCCTGGCTGGCGGATCACCTGCGCGCGGTCGGCGGTCTCGTCGCGCCGTCGCAGGACCCAATGGGACGCCCGCTGCTGGCGCGCTACTTCCAGGCCAAGGACGCCTACCTCTGGCTCGCCCTCAGGCGCATCGGGGAAGGCGATCCTGCGGCCCGCCAGGGCTTCGCGCAGCGCCAGAGGGCGACTTTCGAGACCGTGCGCGGGCTTGAAAGCCAGATGGCCGCGATCCTCGGCGCGGCGGAGGCCGAGCGGCTGCAGCGCGACTGGTCGGCCTCCGTGGCCCAGGTCGACGGCTTTGCGGTGACCCGCGGCTGGGTGCTGCTCGATCCGGCCCTGCGCCGGACGCAGCTCGGCGCGGCGGCGCGCGAAGCCGCCGACGCGGTCGATCAGGCTGCCGCCGAGGTTGTCGCTGCGGCGCCGCGCTCGGCCCTGGCCGCCGCGCGGGTCGAGGGGCGAGAGCCTCGGCCGACGACTGCGGCGCCGCACCAGGACGACCAGAGCGTGAACCTCGGCGCGCTCGTGGCGCAGACGCCGGGCAGCAGGGTGAGCGCAGCGCCGCCAGACGCCGCCGCCGCCCGCGCGGCGATCGCGGTTCATGGCTTTCCGCCGCGCAACAGGGTCACGGCGGGAGAGCCCGGGGCGACACCGGTGATCGCCGCGCAGGACGAAGCGCTCGACGGCGCGCGGCGCCAGGTGGCGACACTGGAGGCCAAGGTCGGCGAACTGGCCGCCGCATTGGAAGCCCGGGCGCAGGAGGCGGCCCGGCTGGAAGCCGCCCTCGCGCGGGAGCGCGAGCGGTCTGCTGCAGCGGAGCGTGAGCGCCAGGCCGCGGCAGCGCGTGAACGGGAAGCCGAGGCGCAGCAGCGCAGGGCGGTGGAGGCGGCGGCCCAGCAGGCGACCGCTGAAGCCGTCCCGCCCGCGCAGCCGGTGGCCGAGACTGCGGAAAAGCCGGCCGTGTCGCCGCTTCAACTTGACCAGCGGCAGATCTATGTCGTCGGCGCCGTTGCGGTGCTCGTCATGCTGGTGCTGCTGATCTGGCTGCGCGGGCGGCGTCGGACGGCTGCGGTGGTGGCACCGCAGCGCCTACTGACGTCGCCGGATGCGACCGCTTCGACGGCTCGCGACGCGCCCTTGCCGCAGCGGCCGGTCATCGAGGTGCCGGCGCGGGCGCCGACCCCCGAGCCGGCGCCGATCCCGGAGCCAGTGGCAGAACCGGTATCGGTGCCGGAGCCGGCATTCGCGGCTGCGCCGTCGGCGGTGCCGCGGATCGCCATGTCGCGGCTGCCGGAAGGCGCGCGGATCCGGGTGGACGGCGTCACGCCGCCGACGGCGGCAGCCAGGGCCGCCATGCAGGCCGCGACGGCGCGGCGCGGCGCCGCCCAGGGTGCTGCACCGGCACAGGTCACGGCGGCAGAAGCGGGGGCGGAAGAGGGCGCGGAAGCGGCACAGCTCGGCAGCGAAGCGGATACCGCCGCACATCCCATCGTGCACGCGCTGCGCCGGGGCAACCTGCCGCTCTTCGAGCTGCTGTTCAGCGAGCTGACCGCCCTGCGCAGCCCGCAGCTGCAGCGCATCGTCTACGGCGGCCGCGGCGAGGATCTCGCCATCGTCTGCCGCGCCGTCGGGGTCGACAAGCTGCTGTTCGGCTCGATCTTTCTGCTGACCGACCACCTGCGCGGCGGCAGCCGCGAGGAGGAGCCGGAGCGTACCGCGGCGATGCTGCAGATGTACGACCGCATGCCGCCGGCCACCGCGCAGAAGGTGTTGGCGAAGTGGCAGCGCAACTGGAGCGGCCAGCGCCGGGGGAGCATGCCGGATGTCCACTAGGCGCAAGGGCAAGGCCGCCGGGCGGGCAAAGGGCGGGGGCGGACGCGGCCGGACGGCATCGCGCGGGGGCGGGTCCGGCGGAGGGCGATGGCTGCCGCTCACCTTCAAGGGCTGGCTGCGGCGCGCCGTCATCGCCCTGCTGGTGGTCTTCGTGATCGCGCCGCTGAGCCTCGTCGTGCTCTACCGCTTCGTACCGGTGCCGGTCACCCCGCTGATGCTGATTCGCCTGGTCGAGGGGCAGGGGCTGTCGAAGGACTGGGTCGCCTGGAGGGAGATCGCCGTGCCGATGCGACAGGCGGTGGTCGCGGCGGAGGACAATCTCTTCTGCGAGCACAGCGGGTTCGACTGGAAGTCGCTGGAGGCGGCGGTCGAGGCCTATGCGGCCGGCGAGCGCGCCGGCGGCGGCAGCACCATCTCCATGCAGACGGCCAAGAACCTCTTCCTCTGGCCGTCGCGCAGCATCATCCGCAAGGGGCTGGAGGTGCCGCTCACCGCGAGCCTCGAACTGTTGTGGCCGAAGCAGCGCATTCTCGAGGTCTATCTCAACGTCGCCGAATGGGGTCCGGGCATCTACGGTGTCGAGGCCGCGGCGCGGCACTACTTCGACCGCCCGGCCGGCGAACTCTCCCTGGCCCAGGCCTCGCGACTCGCCGCCGTGCTGCCCAATCCGCTGGAGTGGAGTCCGCAGCCGGCGAGCGATTACGTCGCCCAGCGTGCCGGCACCATCCGCACGCGGGTGCGCCAACTGGGCCCGCTGCTCGACTGCGTCAGCGGCTAGGGGGGATGTTCTCGTCAGCAGCCCGTTGGAGCGGATTCTTCTCAGACCCGCGTGTTCGCCTGCATGATGGCGAACATCTCCTGTTCCAGCTGGGCACGCCGGCGCCGCAGCTCGCCGTCGCGCTGGGCGGCGGCCGGATCTTCCAGCGTGTTCAGGCTGCGGATGCCGGCGGTCAGCTCGGCGTGGCGGGTGCAAAGATCCTCGAAACCGGAATCCGCGGCGGAAATCCGCGTCAACATGTTGCGCAGCCGGCTGACGACGATGTCGAAGGGTACGGACATGGCATTCTTCCCCTGGCTCTGCCCTGGCGCAGTCTCCAGCATGCCGGGGCGCCGGCCGCTTCGCTGTCCCAGGAGCGGTCACTCCTGCGGTGGGGAGGACTTTTTTGAGACCTTTCGGCGGCGGCAGCGCGCAAGACCAAAGTTGGCGCAGGTCGGGCGGAATCCGTTAGGTTTCCTCCCGGCGGGGCAGGGGCCGACAGGCGGCGATGACGCCGTATACGGGAACAGCGGAGCAAGAGGCGAGGATCATGAGCGTGAAAGCCGCAAGAAAGGCGAAGAAACCGAAGCGTTTTCAGCTCGCCGGGGTCGCGCTGGACAAGACGATCGAGCGCGGGAAATACGATGACGCGCTGGCGGAGCAGCAGCTTCTGCTGCGCAAGATCCAGCAGGCCTACCTGGCCTCCGGGGACCGCGGCATCGTGGTTTTCGAGGGCTGGGATGCTGCCGGCAAGGGTGGCACTATCCGGCGTATGAGCGCGGTGATGGATCCGCGCGGCTTCAAGGTCTGGCCGATCGCCGCGCCCACCGATGTCGACAAGGCGCGCCATTTTCTCTACCGCTTCTGGGAGCGCGTGCCACCGGTCGGCGCAATCTCGGTGTTCGACCGCTCGTGGTACGGCCGGGTCCTGGTCGAGCGGGTCGAGGGTCTCGCCAGCAAGGCCGAGTGGTCGCGCGCCTACCGCGAGATCAACGAGTTCGAGCGCATGCTGGCCGACGACGGGGCACGCATCGTGAAGGTCTTTCTGCACATCTCGCCGGAGGAGCAGCTGAAGCGCTTCGAGCAGCGGCTGCACGATCCGATGAAGCGCTGGAAGCTGACCTACGAAGACTTCCGCAACCGCGACCGGCGGCCGGACTACGAGGCGGCGGTGGAGGAGATGGTCGCGCTCACCTCGACGGACCTTGCGCCCTGGCACGTCATCCCGGCCGAAGACAAAAAGTACGCCCGGATCACCGCCCTGCGGCTGATCACCGGCACCTTTGCCGAGGGCGTCGAACTGGAGGCGCCGCCGATGGATGCCGAGGCCATCGCGCTGGCCCGGGCGGTCTTCGGCTCGCTGCCGAAGGACCTGTAGCGCCTTGGGAAAATGGCGTCGGCGGCGCGGCGGCGCGCTTTGGCGTTGCCAAATGCGGGGCGAGACCCTAGGTTTTCCGCGCATCGGGGCGTAGCTCAGCCTGGTAGAGTGCCTGCTTTGGGAGCAGGATGTCGGAGGTTCGAATCCTCTCGCCCCGACCAACCATCCAATCCGCTGGCCAATCCGCCGGCTAATCCCCCGGAAGGCGCGCGGAGAACCCGCGCGGGGCTCGCTCCATGACCCTCGCCAAGCTGGACCACGTGAACATCCGCACCGCCGAGCTGGCGCGGCTCCAGGCTTTCTACTGCGATGTCCTGGGGATGACCGTCGGGCCGCGGCCCGCCTTCAGCTTCGCCGGCGCCTGGCTCTACAGCGGCGCGGGAGAGGGGCGCCAGGCGACGGTGCACCTGGTCGAGGTGGCCGAGCAGCCGGCGCCGGAGGGCGCCCTGCGGCTGGAGCACTTCGCCTTCGCGGCCGAGGGACTGGGCGCGTTTCTGGCGCATCTGAAGTACCTCGGCGTCGCCTACCGGATCGGCGTCATCCGTGACTTCGGCATCGTCCAGGTCAATATCCACGACCCCGACGGCAACCACATCCACGTCGACTTCGCCGCCGCCGAGGCCGCCGGGGTGACCGGAGAGCCGGCCCTGGCCGGGCTGTGAGCAGCGCCGGACTGTCTTCCCGCGGACCGGAAAACGGCCGTGCGGAAAGGCGTTGCGCGGGCCGGGTCAGCGGCTATCATGCGGCGCAAATCTTTGGGATTCCCTCCAGGAAGCAGGATCGGCGCATGCAGGTGCGAATCTTCCAGCCGCCCAAGACGGCGATGCAGTCCGGCCGGGCCACCACCCGCCAGTGGGTCATGGAGTTCGAGCCCCAGTCGGCGCGCCAGGTCGAGCCGCTGATGGGCTGGACGTCGTCCAGTGACATGCGCTCGCAGCTGCGCCTGCGCTTCGACACCCTGGAAGAGGCGATCGCCTACGCCCAGAAAGAGGGCCTGATGTACAGCGTCGAGCGCCCACACGAGAGAAAAGTGAAGCCGAAGGCCTACGCCGACAACTTCAGATACGACCGCCTGGGCCGCTGGACCCACTGAGTCACTTCTGACGGCCCCTCCGGAAGCACGGGAGGGGGTCTCGCGTCGAGGGCTTCCAAGCGCCCGTAGCTCAGCTGGATAGAGCACGTGCCTTCTAAGCATGGGGTCGCAGGTTCAAGTCCTGCCGGGCGCGCCAATTTCTCTAATTTTTTCAGTGCCTTACAAGAGATTGCTGCGAACGGCCAATAGTCTGAAAGTTTGGCACGTGCTCGCCGTCGGGCACGCCAGGTGAGCGAGCGTTTCAGCGTGAAGACCTCTTCGACGCACGCGCCAGGCGGTTCCCGCCCATTTTACGGGCCTTAATGGAATGTGAACCCAAGGCCGTCAGATTCATCCGGCGGTTGATCACTTTCCATTGAGACGACTTATGCTGGATGTGCCGAAGGCGGCTGAGAATGTTCAGATCCTGCTCCTGAACGATCAGAGCACGCCCTTTGATTTCGTAGTCGATCTGCTGGTGTCGGTCTTCAGTAAAGAGGATGTCGACGCGCACCAACTCGCTGCGACAGCTCACCACTATGGAGAAGTTCTCTGTGGCCTATGGCCGCCGTCCGTAGCGGCGGCACTCCTGGATGCCGCAAATGCGCGAATCACGGCAGCAGGACATTCATTGAGCCTCGCTCAGCAGTCAGCGGAAGGGCGCAGCGTGCCGGGGCAGGCACAGTGCGATTTCTGCGGCACGCCGGAAGCCCAGGTCGCCAAGTTGTATGGAACGAGGGCTGCGCGGATTTGCAACAACTGCATCCTGCAGGCTTCGGCCCATCTTTCCGGAAGTATCAAGAGCGCGAAGTTCAGACATTCCAAGGAGATCCTGGATTGGCACTTCGCGGGTACCCGCATCGAAGACCTCGTCACCTCGACGCGCGTCTATCCTGAGCGCTCGCGCGCCGACCTCCAGAGGGCCCTGGATGAGATCATGCCCGCCAGGACCGTACGTCTGGTTGGTGTCAAAGGAAGCTTCCGCTATGAAGCTTTGACCTTCGCCGACCTGCTGCAGGTTCAGCGGGATGCCAAACTCTTGACGCCGGTCCAGTATGCCGATGTGGATGTCGGCGACGATGCACCGGTCTCCTGCATTGAGCGGGGGCTGTGGCTGCTGGAGTGCGATGGTTTTCGCCATGCGGCGCTGATCTCGAACGAGACGCGTCCGCAAGGGGGCTGCGAGATTCGATTGGAGATTGCCGTGCCCGCGGGCGAAGCGGGCCAAGAGCTTGTCCAGCGGTATTTCGCCGCCATCGAAACCACCATCACGGCAGCGAACGCCTATCGCGGAAAGATTCTCTCCCTAGAAGCAGCGGACCACTGGAGCGGAATGGCCGGCGCAGTCCTGGTGCACAGGCTGCCGGCGGTGAGCCGTGATCAGGTCATTCTGCCGGAGGAGACTCTGGCGCTGCTTGATCGCAATGTCCTGTCATTCGCAGAGCATCGCCGCAAGCTGAAATTGCTTGGCCAGTCGACAAAGAAGGGATTGCTTTTCTATGGCCCGCCGGGCACCGGCAAGACCCACACCGTGCGCTATCTTGCGAGTTGTTTGCCGAAACATACAACGTTGCTCGTGACAGCCGAGCAGGTTGGGCTCCTTCCTGCCTACTTCGGCTTGGCGCGACTGCTGCAGCCCTCGCTCGTCGTCATCGAGGACGCGGACCTGATCGCGCGCCAGCGCGAAAGCATGGGAAGTGCCTGCGAAGAGTCGCTCCTCAACCGGCTGCTCAATGAGATGGACGGCCTGAAGGAGGATGCCGAGATATTCTTCGTTCTCACGACGAACCGCCCGGAGCAGCTCGAAGCCGCACTTGCTGGACGCCCGGGGCGTATCGACCAGGCTGTGGAGTTCCCGGTGCCGGACCGTCGCGGGCGGGAAAAGCTCGTCGGGCTCTATGGTGGGGTGCTGGCCCTGACGCCGCATGTCGTGGCTGCGGCGGTCGAGCGGACTCAAGGTGTCAGCGCCGCCTTCATCAAGGAGCTGATGCGTCGCGTCGCCCAAGTGAGCTCCGAGCGTGGCGACGATGCAGCGGTTACGGCCGAAGATCTGGATCGGGCCCTGGGTGAGATGCTTTTTGAGGGAGGCCGTCTGAACGCCAGGCTGCTTGGCGGTCAGCAAGACACTCAAGCATCGCCCTAGGCTGGTCGGCACTTTTCCTTTCAGACTCTCCCCGGCGGCGCGCTCATGGCTCCTACTGCGCCGCCGGTGCGTAGGCCGAGGTGAGCTGGCGGGATACCAGCTGGGCGTAGAGCCCGCCTTGCGCCAGCAGGCTCTCGTGCGTGCCGGTTTCGACCAGGCAGCCTTGCTCCAGGACCACGATCATGTCGGCATCGCGGACGGTGGACAGACGGTGCGCGATCACGACGGTAGTGCGCTCGGCCTGCAGGTGGCCGAGGGCGCGGCGCAGCGCCTGTTCGTTGACGGCGTCGAGGTGCGAGGTCGCCTCGTCGAGGATCAGCACCGGCGCGTCCTTCAGGAAGGCGCGGGCGATGGCGACGCGCTGGCGCTGGCCGCCGGAGAGGCTGGTGCCGCGCTCGCCCACCCGCGTATCGAGGCCATCGGGCAGGCTGGCCACCAGGCCGTCCAGCGAGGCATGGGCGACCGCCGCCGCCAGCTCGGCTTCGCCGGCGTCGGGCCGGCCGATCATGATGTTGCTGCGCAGGGTGTCGTTGAAGAGGTAGGTGTCCTGCGCGACCAGCGCGATGCGCTGGCGCAGGCCGTCGAGCCGGTAGTGGCGCAGGTCCTCGCCGTTCATGGTGACGCGGCCTTCGTCCGGATCCCAGAAACGCATCAGCAGTTGCGCCGTCGTGGTCTTGCCGGCGCCGGAGGTGCCGACCAGCGCGACGGTCTTGCCGGCCGGGATCTCGAAGCTGATGTCGCGCAGCGCAGGGCGGTTCTGTCCCGGGTAGGTGAAGCTCACCCGCTCCAGCGCCACGCGGACGGCTCCGCTTGACGGCGGCACGCCCGGCCCGTCGGTGACCGGCACCGGCTCGTTGGCCAGCGCGTAGATGCGCCGCGTTGCGCCCAGGGTGTCGGCGAGTTGGCGGCCGACCTGCGCGATTTCGGAAACCGGCAGGAAGGCCGCCATGGCAAGCAGGGTGAGCAGCGGCAGCACTGCCGGGTCCAGTGTGCCGCCTGCCGCCAGTGCCGCGCCGGTCACCACGACGGCGAGGCCGCCCAGGCCGGTGAAGACCTCGAGCAGGCTTTGCTGCAGGGTCAGTTCGCCGAAGAACGGCAGGCGCAGGCGGATGTGACGTTCCGACAGCGCATCGAGCTGTTCTCCGCGACGCGCCTCCTGCTGAAAGGCGACGATCTCCCCCAGTCCCTGCACGGAGTCCACGGCAAAGGCGCCGAGTTCGCCGGCCGCCTCGCGCGCCTCGGAACCCAGGCGATCGACGCGCCGGCGCAGCAGCAGCGGGCTGAGGCCGACCGCCAGCAGGAAAGGCGCCAGCGCCACGGCGATCCAGGGACTCTCGGATGCGAGAAAGGTCAGCACCGCCGCCGGCACCAGGACGGCGACGAAGGCCGGCGCCATCGTGTGGGCGAAGAAGTACTCTACCAGCTCGATGTCGTGGGTTGCCAAAGCCATCAGGTCGCCGGTGCGCCGCCGCACCAGATAGGCCGGTGCCAGGGCATCCAGCTTGCGGAAGGCATCGATCCGCATCTCGGCCAGCAGCCGGAAGGCCATGTCATGGGCGATCCAGGATTCAAGCCAATGCAGGACGCCAGACAGCGGCGCAACGATCGCCAGGGCCCAGAGCCAATGGTCGTAAGGCTGGCCGTTCTTCAGCGCGAGTACGACCAGAGCACTCAGGGCGGCGACCGCGATGAAGGCGACGACCCGCAGCACCCCGAAGATGAAGGTGGCGGCCAGCCGGCCCTTCCACGGCATGGCGAGCTTCATCAAGGCGACCACGAGCTGCATCCAGCTCAGGCCTTCCGCCTTGATGATGCCTTCGGTTACCGTCTTGGCGCCGCCTCCTGGCAGGCCGGCAGCCGCCTCTGCCTTGGGGGCGCTGCCAGGTGCCGCGAGCGTTTCGGCGGCGCGCGACTCCTGTACCTGCTCCGCCATCAGGCGGGCGTAGACGCCCTTTTCCTGCATCAGCGCATCGTGCGGCCCGTTCTCCACCACGCGGCCGCCGTCGAGCACGAGGATACGGTCGCAGTCGATCACGCTGGACAGGCGGTGCGCGAGGACCAGCGTGGTGCGCCCGCGCATCAGCCGGTCGAGTGCCTGCTGGATGATCGCTTCGTTCTCGGCATCGACGGCTGATAACGCTTCGTCGAGCACCAGGATCGGCGTGTCTCGTAGCAGGGCGCGGGCAATGGCCACGCGTTGGCGCTGGCCGCCGGAGAGCTTGATGCCTTTCTCGCCGATGACGGTCTGGTAACCGTCGGAGAGGCCCATCACGAAGTCGTGGATGTTGGCCGCGCGCGCCGCTGCCTCGATGTCAGCGTTGCTGGCGTCGGGCCGGCCCATGCGCAGATTGTCCTCGACGGTGCCGTGGAACAGGAAGGTATCCTGGTTGACGACGGAGATCATGGCCCGGATCTGGTCGAACGTCAGCGTTCGCAGGTCGTGGCCGCCGATGCGGACGCTGCCCTGGTCCGGGTCGTAGAAGCGCAGCAGCAGGCGGACGATGGAGGACTTGCCGCCGCCGGAGGTGCCGACCAGGCCGACGCGCTCGCCGGCCTCGATCTTGAAGGTGAGTCCCTGGTGCACGTCGCGCCGCGTGCCCGGATAGCGGAAGCGCACGTCCTCCAAAGTGATGGTGGGCGCCGGCGGGATACCGAGCGGCGCCGCCGGCGCATCGGCCACCAGCGGCTTGTCGTCGAAAATCTGGTAGATGCCCTGCGCCGCCGCCATGCCGACCATCCCCTGGTGCAGCACGTTGCGCAGTTCGCGCAGCGGTCGGAATATCTCGACGCCCAGCATCAGGATGATCAGCAGAGCGCTCAGCTCCATGCTGCCGGCTTCGACACGCATGGCGCCGAGCGCCAGCGCCACGGCGGCGCCGCAGGCGATGGAGCTGTCCGTGATGCCGCGGCTCAGCACGTTGGTGGCCAGCACCCACATGGTCCGGCGGAACAGGTCCTGCGCTTTCACCTCGAGCGCGTCGGCGCGCGCCTTGCTCTGGCCGAAGGCCTTCAGCGTCGCCAGGCCCTGGATCGAATCAAGGAACTCGGCGGCGAAGCCGGCATAGGCCTGCTGCTGGTCGCCAGACTTTCGCGCCTCCAGCTTGTGCCACAGCGCCGGCGCAAAGAGGGCCAGCAATGCGAAGCCCAGCATCACCGCGGCCACCGGCAGGTCGATGAAAGCGACCACGGCGAAGATCAGCAGCGGCGTCAGCAGGGAGACCAGGAATTGCGGCAGGAACTGGCCGAAGTAAACCTCGAGCTGCTCCACGCCGTTGATCAGCGACAGGGTGAGGGCGCCGGAGCGCCGGCGGGCCACGGTCCCCGGCCCGAGCGCGGCAATGCGGTCATAGATGGTCCGCCGCAGCTTCTTCTGCACGCGCGCCGCCGTTTCGTGGGCCAGCATGGTGCGCCAATGTTCGAAGATCCCGCGCAGCACCATGACGCCGGCGATCAGCGTGATCGGCAGGGTCAGGGACGCCAGCTCGCGGCCGGCGAAGATCTCGCCGATCAGCCAGCCGAGCAGCGCGAGGCGTGCCACCCCGAAGCCCACGGCGACCAGCCCGA
Source organism: Pelagibius sp. 7325 (assembly GCF_037652055.1). Lineage (NCBI taxonomy): Bacteria > Pseudomonadati > Pseudomonadota > Alphaproteobacteria > Rhodospirillales > Rhodovibrionaceae > Pelagibius > Pelagibius sp. 7325. The sequence goes on along the minus strand of NZ_JBBKAH010000013.1, from coordinate 120,623 downwards.
TCATGACGGCCCAGAGGATGCGCAGCCGCACTCCTTCGGTGAGAGCCCAGAGGCGGGGTTCGAAATGCATCGGCATGCTCCCGTGATGGGACGACCGGCGGGGCCGTCCGACCTTGCGAATCGTTATCAGTCGGGCGAGGATAGTCTGAACGTAGACGTTCACAAATCGACAAGATTGACCAGTTGCTGTACAATTATGTACAGGAAACACGGGAAAGGATGGGGCCATGGCGTGGCATTGGGACGATCTGCGAGTCTTCCTGGTTTTGGCGCGCGAAGGGAACCTGACGGCCGCGGCCCGGGAGCTCGAGGTCAGCCATCCAACGGTCGCGCGCCGCGTCAAGGCGCTGGAGGAGGCCTTCGGCGCCCGCCTGTTCGACCGCCTGCCGGACCGCTTCGTGCTGACCACCGCCGGCGAGGAACTGCTGGCCGATGCACAGGGGATGGAGCAGGCGGCCGAAACGATCCACCGGCGCAGTGCCGGGCTCAGCGACACGGCGCACGGCACCGTCCGCCTCTCGGCTGGCGAAGCCATGACGGCCTTCCTCGCCCGCCACATGCCGCGGCTGCGGCACAACATGCAGTGCATAGAGATCGAGCTGGTGGCCAGCCACATGCTGGCGAACCTGTCGCGCCGGGAAGCCGATCTGCTGATCCGCGATCAGGTGCCGGATGTGGCCAGCATCGTGACGCGCAAGCTCGGCCGCACCGCCTATGCGGTCTACGGCAATGCGGATCTCGCTCGCGGGAGGGGCGGCCGGGAGCGGCTCAGCGGCATGCCGTGGCTCGGCTTCGACGACGATCACAGTTATATGCCGGGACAACGCTGGACGCTCGAGATGCTCTCCGGCGGGCGGCCGCAGGTGCGGGTCAACAACTGGCTGGTGCTGCTGGAAGCCGTGCGGGCGGGGGCCGGCCTTGCCGTGTTGCCCTGCTACCTCGGCGACAACGAGCCCGTACTGCACCGCATCGGACCGCCGTTGGAGGAGGTCGCGGTCGACCAGTGGCTGCTGGTGCACCGCGACCTGCGCAATCTGCCGCGCGTTCGCGCCGTCATGGATGCCGTGATCCGGCTTTTCCAGGAAGAGCGCGTTGCCCTCGAAGGAGGGTGCGCCAGCAGGAGGACGCGCGCTGTCGCCTGAATCTCCGGTTCTGGCGTCAAGCATGGGGATCGCAGGTTCAAGTCCTGCCGGGCGCGCCGGGGTCTATTGATTTCTGTGCCGTCGATGCTGCTGCCGCACCCAATCACAGTGCCGGCCCGCGCGGCCGCGGTCGAGGTGGACCTTTAACCCAGGTTCAATCAGGCAAATCCATCGCTTTCAGAGGATTTTCCACGCGCCATCGGGTGTCTTGCAGCGGTCGATGGTGAAGCGGAAGGGGTCGGAGACGTTCTTCACCCTGATCTCATGCTGAAGCTTGCGGCAGGGCATCCCCTGGTACTGGCCGGTCTGGAGCAGCTCGATGCGGCCCTCGTTGCCGCTCTCGGCATTGGACCAGGTTTCGACGGCGCCGACCTGCGCCTCCTCCGGTTCGTAGAGTTTTGCCGCGGCGGTCTCCAGCATCTCCCAATCGTCGGTGGTGAGTTCGAGGCCGCCTCTGGTGACGCTGTTGAGCTGCGCGACGGCTGGCAGGCTGAGACTGAGCCCCAGAGCGAGGATAAGCGGTGCTCCGAAGAGGACTCTGAACATGGCTGCGTCCTTCCTGTTTTCTTCAATTGGTCAAAGGGGCGATCTGCCCGCCGCCGGCTGCGGACTGGGCTGGCTCGGCTTCGGTCTCCCAAGGCAGGCGTTCGATCTCGTCGAGCGCCACCGGGGTCGGGGAAAGCTCCATGACGATCCGCAACCCGTCGGAATAGAAGACATTGCGTTCCTCCACGGAGCTGCGCGGGTTCTCCGGCGTTGAGACGGGGCCACCGGCCGCATAGGCAAAGCGCTTCAGAGCCTGCGCCCGCGCCAGGCTTTGCGCCAGATACCAGCGTTCGGCGTCGACGTGGGGATCGATCTTGTGGGTGGTGCCCAGCCCGCTGCGAATGACACCGATATCCCGGCTGATGGCACCGATCCAGACGGGGGTGCCGCGGAATCGCAGAGGGGTGAGCCAGACGCGCAGGTGATTGCGCTCGTAGATGTCGTCCCTTGCAATCTGGAATGCCGCGTCCTGCTTGCGCCCGAAGACATAGAGATCGCTGACCGGCGAATAGCGGTAGATCGCGCCGAAGAGGAACGATCCGAGGGTCTTCAGGGCTGAAGCCTGGGTGACCGTCTCCGAGAGGTCCCATCCTCCCGCGACCATCGCGGTCAGGCCGAGCTGCGTATCGGCGACGAGGACGAAGTTCAGCGGATCGGCTTCGACTTCCCCCAAGCTGTCGGAGACACAGCAGGGAAGGGCCTCGATCGCCGCCCGCAGTTCCGGTCCGGTCGTCAGGTCTTGGATTTCGCCCGGTGTATAGAGGGATGTGAGGTCCACGGTGTCGCGCGCCAGTCCGGGTACCGGGACCACCATGGCGGTATTGATGCTCTTCGACTCGCTGACGTAGACGAGATTAAGCGCCTTCTGCCCCAAGTCGGGCGTGGCGAAGAGGAAGCCCTCGACGGTGTCGCCGAGCGCGACGCGCAGGGGCAGGGCCTGGGTGGCGAACAGCGCGTCAATCTGCGCGTTAGTCTCCCCGGAGAACCAGCCGTGGTTGATGAAGGCGGCTTCGGCCGGCGTGAAATAGAGCGCATCGAAGAACAGCGGCAGCAGCGTCAGCGGCGTGCCGCTGTCGTTCGTAACGCGGAGCCATACGGGCTGGATGCCGCGCTCGATCATGGGCAGCCCGAAGGCGTCCTGTGCCTCCTCGGGCCCCAGGGCAACGGCCGAAACCGTCAAGCCGTCCTGCGTCTGCGCGGCGGCGCGCTGCTTGAAACCGATCGCTTCGTGGCTGAGCGGGGGCGTGAAGCCGGCGCATGCGGCCAGCACCAGAACGAGCAGCGCCGCCGCTGGTAGCCGGAAGAACTGCCCTGTGCGCGCCAAGAATTCGCTCCCTCACCTGCGCCAGCCGATATGACCAGCTCCAGCAACCGCCGGTGTCGGCTTCACGGGCAGGATAGGGGAGCCGCCGCGCAGGAAGGCATTGGACCAAGGTCCTACGGGGAGAGGAAACGAAGGATGGCCCGGTGCTCTATTCCACGTCCTTCACGATCCTGAAACCGATGTGGTTGGAGCCGAGCCCCATCTCGCTGGGCTGACGCGCGGCCGGGCGGTAGCGCAGGCAGAAGTTCGGTGCGCAGAGCCAGGAGCCGCCCTTCACGACGCGTTGCGGCCCGATCTCCGGCGGCGAGAACTTGGCCGCCAGCACCTGCGGCGGGCCTTTCGGATCGGCTTCCGCGCGTTCGGGATGCCCGGGCACCCACCAGTCGGCGACATGTTCCCAGACGTTGCCGGCCATGTCGTAGAGGCCGTAGCCGTTGGCCGGGAAGGAACCGACCGGCGCGGTGCCGTGATAGCCGTCGAGCGTGCGGTCCTCGGTCGGGAAGGCGCCCTGCCAGGTGTTGGCCTTCCAGCCTTCCAGGGGCGTGTAGCTGTTGCCCCAGGCATAGGTGGCACCGTCGAGCCCGCCGCGGGCGGCGAACTCCCACTCGGCCTCGGTCGGCAGGCGCCCGCCGGCCCAGGCGGCATAGGCCTCGGCGTCCTCCGGGGAGATCTGCACCACGGGATGGTTCTCCTTGCCCTCAATACTGCTGTCGGGGCCCGTCGGGTGGCGCCAGTCCGCCTCGGGCACGTAGGACCACCACTGGGTGATATCGGAGCCCCCGGAGACCTTCTGCGGAATACTAAAGACCATGGAACCCGGCACGAGCAGTTCCTTGGGCCAGTTCGGGTGCTCCGCCGGATTGGGGCCGCGCTCGGCGACGGTGACGTAGCCGGTCGCCTCGACGAAGGCGGCGAAGTCCGCGTTGGTGATCTCCGTGCTTGAGATCAGGAAAGCACCGACGGTCACCTGCCGTTGCGGACCTTCTTCGCGGTAGAATTCCTCGGAGCCCATGGTGAAGGTACCGCCCGCGATCCGCACGAAGTCGGCGGCCGCGGCCGGCGAAGATAGTAAGGTCAGTGCCAGCGGCACTGCGAGAAGGAACGATGTTTTCCGGATCACTGTCTCGCCTTTTCAATGAATTCCTGCACCACATTCGACATGTCGAAGCTGGCGCCACCCTGAACGGGTGGATAGTCGGCCAGCGTCTGCAGGTGCTGCTGCATCAGCACGCCCATCGGCTGAATCAGCCAGGATACTTTCTGCAGCAGATGGCCGTAGGAATCGGAGTTGTCGTAGGATTCGAAAGGGTCCATGCGGATGTTGAAAACCAGCGGAACGGTGCGCGGAATGAGATTTGCGTAATAGTCCTCCTTGGTGGAGAAGTGGAACTTCCATGGTCCCATGCGAAGGGCTGTAAGCTTGCTTTCGTAGTAGTGGAAGATGTGGGTGCGTCGCGATGCGTCTTCCTCGCCCTTCCAGTAGGCCAGGTTGTCCACGCCGTCGATGTACTGATTTTTCTCCTGGCGCATTTTCCCTGCGACGTTCTCGACGCCGGCCGCTGCGGCGAGCGTGGTGAACATGTCCTGGTGCGCCTGGATACCGTTGAGAACGGTACCTCCCGGCAGTTCCCCAGGCCAGCGTACCATGGAGACGACCCGGATGCCGCCTTCATAGGTGGTCATCTTCTCGCCACGGAAGGGCGTGGTGGCGCCATGGGGCCAGGATGAATGCTCCGGGCCGTTGTCGGTCGAGTACCAGACGATGGTGTTCTCGGCCAGACCTTCGCGGTCGAGCCAGTCGAGCACCAGGCCGATATCATGATCATGCTGCAGCATGCCGCTGCCGTGGAAGTCCGCCTCCGAAGTGTACTCTTCGGCGGCATAGCGCCATTCGTCGTTGAGCCTCGAGTAGAGATGCATTCGACTGGTATTGAGCCAGACAAAAAAGGGCTGATTGGCCTCCTTGGCGGCGGACATGAAATCCTGGGCGCGTGGGATTACCTCGCTGGCGTCGAAGTCCTTCATGCGTTCCTGCGTCAGCGGCCCTGTGTCCTCGATTGTCTGACGTCCGACGCGACCGAAACGAGGATCTTCCGCGGGATCGTCGTCGTCAGCGGCGAAACTGTGCAGCACCCCGCGGGTCCCGAAGCGCGCCTCGTAGTCCTCGACGCTGCCTGAGAAGGCCCGCCCGAAGCGTTGGTAGTCGCGCTGCTCCGCCTCTTCCTGCGTATTGAGGTGGTAGAGATTGCCGAAGAACTCGTCGAAGCCATGCACCGTGGGCAAGTGCTCGTTGCGGTCGCCCAGGTGGTTCTTGCCGAACTGGCCGGTTCGGAAGCCGGCCTCCTTTAGGACTTCCGCCAGCGACGGCGAGGCCGCCTGCAGGCCGAGCGGCGCACCGGGCTGCCCGACTGTCGTCATTCCCGAGCGGATGGGATACTGGCCGGTGATGAAGGCCGCGCGCCCTGCCGTGCAACTCGGCTGCGCGTAGTGGTCGGTGAAGCGGATGCCTTCGGCCGCGAGGCGGTCGATGTTGGGCGTGGTGTATCCCATCGTACCCAGGCCGTAGGCAGAGACATTCTGCCAGCCGATGTCGTCACCCCAGATGACCAGGATGTTCGGCCGTTCCTGTGCCGCTGCTGGCAAAGCCCAAAAAACAAAAGCGAAAGTTAGACATCGGACCGTTCGGTTCATCGTCATGCCTTCCTCATCTCCCGAGCGTTGTCACGGTGCTGCAAACGACTACCTGCCCGTCAACGCATCATTCCGGCCATACGGCTTTCCAGTCCTTTGCCATGTCGACCACGGTCCAGCCATTGGCGGCGGCTTCGTCGAGGGCCTTGTCGAGCTTGCCGATGTGGCTTTCGCGGTCGTAGGCGAACTCGCGCTCGGCATCGGTGTGATGAACGAAGAGGGCGAAGCGCGGCCCGTCGCCGGCCGTCGACCACTGCGCCATGGCCAGGTCCCCGTCTGAGTTTCCGCCGACGAAGATCGGCCGCCGGCCGATGTGGCGGGCGATGCCGACCGGCTTGCCGCCCTTGTCGTCGATGAAAGCGATGCCGGGATCCTTCATCACCTGCGGCACGCCGTCGACCATCTCGAAGCGCGCGTTGCCCAGGCTGCCGATAACGTTCTCCGGCGGGATACCGTAGGTGTCTTCGGCGAAGGCGCGCATGAAGTCGACCCCGCCGCCGGAGACGATGTAGACGTCGAAGTCCTTGGCGCGCAGGTAGTCGAGTAGTTCCAGCATGGGCTGGAAGACCATCTCTGTGTAGAGGCGCCCCGTCGTGGGATGCTTGGCCGTGGCAAGCCAGTCGGCCACCTCCGCGGTGAAGGCCGGTACTGTCATGCCGGAGTGGGTGGCGGTGACGACCTCAAGCAGCGCCTCCTCGCCGCCGGCCAGCACACCTTTGGCATCGCCCGCCGCGGCGGCCTTCAACGCCGGGGTCGAGACCCAGGCGGGATCGGCGGCGGCCAGCTTCTGCGCCTTTTCGAGGGCGAAGATAAACTGAAAGTAGACCGGCTGCTCGGACCACAGGGTCCCGTCGTTGTCGAAGACGGCGATGCGGTCTTCCGGCGGCACGAAGCGGGCGTCGCCGTCCGTGGTCACGCTCTCGACGAAGTCGACGATGGCCGCCTTGGCCGGTCCCTCGCTCCAGGACGGCAGGTCCGCCGCAAACGCCGAAGCGGACCACAGCACCATGGCAGCCAGTGGTACTATCCCGCGGCGAAGAGTCCTCATAACCGCCTTCCTTTGCAACGTCGGCACCTGGTTCGGCTTAGTTCCCCAGGCCGCCCTTCAACCGCTCCTCGATTGTGGACAGATTGAACGATCCCGGAGTCTGGCTCGGCGGATAGTCCTGCATGGTCTGCAAGAACTGCGCCGCCAATGCCTGGATCGGGACGATCACAAAGGCTCTGTCCAGCAGCCAGTCGTCGTAGATGTTGGCATTGTGCTGAGCCCTTTCGAAGGGATCACGCCGCAAATTGAAGATGAGTGGTACCCGCAATTCGATGAAGGGCTCGCGCCAGACGCCAAAGGCCTGGCCCCGGTTCTCCAGGAATACCACCTTCCAGTCGTCGTAGCGGGCGGCGACGATCTGGCCGTCGTCGTTCACATACCAGAACTCGTGACGGGGAGCGTCGCCTTCGCCCTTGAGATAGGCGAGCTGGTTGTATCCGTCGATGTAGTTGCGATAGTCGCGTCCGTTCAGCGCGACGCCGTCGCGCAGCTTTGCCTTGATTTCCGGATCGCCCCCGATCGCGGCGAAGGTCGGCAGCCAGTCCTCGTGGGCGACGATGCCGTTCCTCGTTTCGCCGGCCGGAAGCTCACCGGGCCAGCGCACGAAGGCCGGCACGCGGTAGGCACCTTCCCAGTTCGAGTTCTTCTCGCTGCGGAAGGGCGTGGTCCCGGCATCGGGCCAGGTGTTGTAGTGGGGACCGTTGTCGGTCGAGTACATCACCACGGTGTTCTCGGCAATGCCGAGATCGTCGAGGGCCTTCAACAGCTCGCCGACATGCATGTCATGCTCGACCATGCCGTCGTGATACTCGTCTCCGCTGGGGCCGGCGATGCCCGTATGCTCCTCCTTCACATGAGTGCGGAAGTGCATCCGCGTACCGTTCCACCAGACGAAGAACGGTTGTCCAGCCTCGTGCTGACGCTTGATGAAGTCGATGGCGGCGGCGACCGTCTCGTCGTCCACCGTCTCCATGCGCTTCTTGGTCAGAGGCCCGGTGTCCTCGATCCGCTGGGTGCCGTCAGGATTGGCCCAGGAGTGAATGACGCCGCGCGGGCCGAACTGCTCGACGAAGGTCTTCCCGTTGGCCAGGACCATGTCCTTGGGATAGTCGCGGTTCTCCGGCTCCTCCTCGGCGTTCAGGTGATAGAGATTGCCGAGGAACTCGTCGAAGCCGTGCATGGTCGGGAGGTGTTCGTCACGGTCGCCCTGGTGGTTCTTGCCGAATTGCCCGGTGGCATAGCCAAGGCTCTTCAGTACCGTGGCCATAGTGACATCGGTCATCTGCCAACCTTGCTCGGCCCCCGGCAGGCCGACCTTGGTCATACCGGTGCGTACCGGGACGTTGCCGCCGATGAAGGCGGCCCGCCCCGCGGTGCAACTCTGCTGGGCGTAATAGTCGGTGAAGGAAAGGCCTTCACTGGCGATGCGGTCGATATTGGGCGTCTCGTAACCCATCATGCCGCGGTTGTTGTGGCTGATGTTCCAGGTGCCGATGTCGTCGCCCCAGATGACGAGGATGTTGGGCTTCTCCTGGGCCGTAGCCGGCGGAGTAGCTAGGGTTGCCGCAGCAGCAAACAGGAGAATGCCGAGGCCATGCCGCAGGCCCCGCTTATTGGTCTGTCTCATCGTGCTGTCTCCCTACGTATCAAATTGCCGCTCCGTTGGCCCGAAAGAGTAAGGGCCGAAGCGAGGGGGCGGTATTGGACCAGGGGCCTATCCGGTCTGTCTCAGAAGCGGAAGATCACGCCTATCTGCGGCCCGTGTGTCACCGTGTCGTAAGAAAAGTAGTCGGGCGTACCGCCCTTGCCGTTGTCATAGTCGACCCAGAGCGCGCGATAGCCGGCGGCGACGGAAACGTTCTCCCAAGCGTCGTAGATGATCAGCGCCTGAGCACTGGCGCTGAAATCGGAGCTCACGCCGAATCCGCCGATGTCGCCGGCCAGGCTGCTGCGCCAGCCGGGCCACCACTCGGCGACCCAGCGCGCCCCGAAGACCGGATCGACCCAGTCGTCGCCCTTGTCCTCGGTCACGTTGAAGCCCGGCGCGTTGCGCCGTTTCAGCTCGACGTCGATGTGCCACCACCGGATACCGCCGTAGGCATCGACCTTGTGCTCCGGCGTGATGTCGAAGCGGTAGCTGGCGAAGGCCTCGAAGACGCCCTGGAACACCTCCGCCTTGAGCTTCGCCCCGGGTACGACCGCACCATCTGCCTCGCCGGAGAGGTCCATGAAGGAGTAATCGACGATGGCGCCGAAGCCGCTGCGGTGGCGCACCTCGGCGTGAATCATCGCGCCGAGATCCAGGTGCTCGAAGATGTCGCGCGAGTCGACGTCCACATCGGCGCCATCGATGAAACGGCCCATACCGGCTTCACCGTTGATGCTGGGCGCCAGCAGATAGGGTGCGATGGCGAACTCCCAGTCGTCCGCCGCGCGGGCAGGGAGTGCGGCCGCAGAGCAAAGGACGATCGCGGCGCAGGTTTCCCGGAGGCCGGCCGTCGCCTGGCCGGCGGTCTTGAGCATGTCGCGTGGGTCTCTTCGTCCCGCCACCGTCATGTCATCTATTTCACCGGAAACAGCGCAACGAGATTGATGCGGAAGCCGATGTCGTCGGGACCACCATCGGGGGCGTCGGCCCAATAACGGAGCCCGGCGCCGATCTGAAAAGCCTGACCGCCGATGGTGAAGAGCTGGTTCACCCCGAAGTTGATCGGGACCGAAGCCTCTTCAGCGGTCCAGTCGTAGGTCGTCTCGGTGTTGAGGAAGATCGTCGTCGCGCTGGGAAAGGTGTAGTTCAGGAAGGGTTGCAGGAAAGTTGCGTTGACGTCGCTGCGGTTATCCTCGCCGGCGAAGGACCAGATGTGATTGGCCAGCAGTCCATAGGTCCAGGGACCCTGTTGTCTGAGCGCCACGGCGGTGGGCCCCGCACCCCACTTCTCCGCACCCAGGGTATCTTCCGTGGCCGTCGGCACGTAGAGCACCGGGCCGACACCCCAGATCAGGCCGAAAGGCCCCGGTTCTTTCGGGGAGAAGAACAGGCTTTGCACGGTATCCCCGAGCCCGAATTGCGACCCCTCACCGGGCACCACGTCGTCCTGCCATACAACCGGCAGGATGGTGCGCGATATCACCAGCCAGTCTTCCGAGATCTCAATGGGAATCACCGGCTGGATATTCGTCAGCAGGCGCTGGCCGTGGCCATCCGGCCCGAAACCCTCGTCATAGTTGATTTGGAGCGGAAAGCTCATGAGATTGGCGACGGGATTGGCCAGCTGCTTGGCGAGCTCCTGGGACTCCTGCGCATGCGACGGCGCCGTGCCCGCACCGAACCCCGCGATCACGACAAAACTCGTCACGAGCAGCGCTGCGGCCAATGCGTTTGCGGTCCTTGCGAGCATGCCGTTCACCTTCTCCCAACGATAGCGGGTCTGGTCGCACGTTAATCCGACAGAGCCGGCGGTTGCATTGGACCTAGGTCGTACCCAAAGCGAAACGCGCCGCAATTGCCGGGTGGTGGGACCAAAGTCCAACTCGCCAGGCGGCGCTAGTTGCAGGATTCTGAGGTACCTGGAGCAGGCGCGCGGCGCGGCTCCAATTCAGACAAGAGTAAGCCAGATAGGGGAGCTTCGAAAATGACAGGAACAATCAGGGCGGTCATGGCGGTGGCCAGCGTGATGCTGCTCGCGAGTTGCGCGGGCACGGAGTTGGAGAAGGCGGAGATGAGTCCGTCGCAAGGAACCGCCTTCGAGCGCAACCTGCACGACGGCTACGTCAAGCTCGCCGAGGATGAATACAACGAGGGCGACTACAGGGACTCCGACCACTTCGCGATGCGGGCGCTGGAGCTGTCGGATGGTAAGAACGTGCAGCCTGAAATGATCGAGGCGCGGGCTCTGCCGGCCGACAAGAAGGGTGAGTTGACGGACGCCCGCCTGCGCCTGATGACCGCCATGTCCGAAGGTGCATCGCAGCACAAGCCGCTGACGGCAGCCGAGGCCCAGGTCAGTTTCGACTGCTGGATGCAGGAGCAGGAAGAGAACTTCCAGCCGGCGGATATCGCCGCCTGTCGCGATCGCTTCATGACCGCCATGGCCGAGCTTGAGGCGAAGCCGGAGGTGGCCGTTGTGCCGCCACCGGCACCGGAGCCGATGACACCGGAGGCGGCCGCCTTCACCGTTCTCTTCGACTTCGATGAAGCCGACCTGTCGCCGGATGCGCGCACCGTGCTGGCCGACGTGGTGCTGACGGCCAAGAAAGCCGGCTACGAAACCATCGACATCGGCGGCTATACCGACCTCGTCGGCAGTGACGCCTATAACCAGGTCCTGTCGGAGCAGCGTGCGAACGCCGTCATCAACTTCCTGGTTGAGAGTGGCGTCGAGGCTGGCAAGATCGTCGGACAGGGCTACGGCAAGGCCGACCCCGTGGTCGCCGTGCAGGCTCCCGAGATCCGCAACCGTCGCGTTGAAATCAAGCTTGAGCCATAGGAGCGGGACGAGCAAAGGGCACAAGAGCTTTAAGCGCAGGCCTCCCGGGAACGGCCACGGACGTTCCTCCTCTCCCTGACTTCTGCCGCCGCCGCTGCCACCAGGCTGGGCGGCGGCATTCTTGTCGAGCCGCCGTTCTGTTCAGCCCTCGGAGGGCAGTACCACGCTGAAGATGGCGCCGCCGCTCTTGCCGTTGCGGGCGCGCAGGTGTCCGTTGTGAGCCAGAACGATGGCGCGGGAGACGGAGAGCCCCAGGCCGAGACCCTCTTTCTTCGTGGTGGCAAAGGGTTCAAAGAGCTGGTCGACGATCTCGGGGGCGATTCCCTTGCCATGATCGGTGACGATGATCTCGATCTCGCGGTTCTTACCCTCACAGCTTCGAACGGAGAGCACGCGTTGGGCGGGGGGCGTCTCACGCATCGCCTCGCAGGCGTTGACGATGAGGTTGAGCAAGACCTGCTGCAGCTGGATCCGATCGCCAAGGACTGCAGGCAGGTCAGGCTCCAACTCGGTCGCGAGCGAGACCTGGTGTGTCACCAGTTCGCTGCGGGCCAGTTCGAGCGCCTCTCCAGTCAGCTCGCTGACGTCCAGACGTTCCGGTTTGATCTTGCCGCGTTTCAGCAGGTTGCGGAGGCGCTGGATGACCTCTCCGGCACGCAGGTCGTCGGCGACGATATCCGCCATGATGGCACGAGTCTCTTCGAGATTCAGCGGGTCGCGCTCCAGCAGCCTCTGCGCCGCCTGGGCATTGCTGAGGATGGCGGCTAGAGGCTGGTTCAGTTCGTGCGCCATGGCCCCGGACAGCTCCCCGAGAATGGCCACGCGCGTCAGGTGGGTGAGCTGACTGCGCTGCTGCTCGGCCTCGATCTGCTCGGCCTTGCGCTCGGAAATGTCGATGACCACCCCAGTGATCTGCTCGGTCGGCGTCGACGGCTTGCGCGTGGACTGCCCCTTGACGCTGAGCCATCGAATGCTGCCGTCAGCGAGTATGATGCGGCATTCTGTATCGAAGGGTTTCTCCCAGCGCGCCGACTGCTCGATCTGCCGCCGGAGCAGATATCTGTCGTCGCGTTGAACGGCCGCCAGCAGCGATTCGATGGTCAGTTCCGCATAGACCGGAAGGCCGAGCATGCGTCGGCAGTGGTCGGTCATCCAAACCTTGTTGCTGTCGCTGTCCCAGTGCCAGAGTCCGAGGTTGGCCGAACTTGCAGCCAGGCGCATGCGGTCCTCGCTTTCCATCAGGCGCGTTTCGGCCAGACGGCGGCGTCGGCCCTGGGTCATCAGGGCGATGATCAAGAGGGTCTGCAGCACCAGCAGCGTGATAAAGATGAGGATCTGGTCGCGGTATTCGTCCCACACGGAGGGGTGTTGGTTGCGGAATATGGTCTCGGCGGGAAGAAGCCCGGGGTCCAGGCTCCACCTCTGCAAGGCGGGCCAGTTGACGACATAGGCCTGCTGACCCACCGGTTCAGGCGGGATGCTGTCGGCTTCTTCGCCGGCGAGAATTCGCAGGCCAAGATCCGCGCCGGCCTGACCGACTCCTTCGAAGGTATCCATGTGGCCGCCGACGATTCCGCGGTCCAGGTAGGTGCTGTAGACACTGTAGACCGGCGCCGCTTGCGCGAGGCTGGCCGCGATGTCGGGCGCCATATGGGCCGTGCCGTCAGGCTCCTCGAACATGGTCAAGTAAAGCAGCGCGGATCCCTTTGGGATGGAGTCGAGGCGCGCCATCAGCTCCCTTAGGGGCAGCGCAGCAAGGAAGCTGACGTTGAGACCGTCGGCGGCGGCTGGAAGCTCCCTGCGCGCGACCTCCTCCCAGGATCTGTCGAAACTGCTGGCACCCGTAACGACGAAGAGGTTCTGGAGGCCCGGTTGCAGAAGTTTGGCCAGCTTGACGGTTTCCAAGAGATCGAAGCGGCTGACGATGCCGGTCGCATTGGGCATCGGCGGCAGGCTTTGGATGGTCCCTTCGCGCATCGCCAGGAACACAACCGGGGCGCTGAGGTACGGCGTCTCGCGCCGCGCGGCTACGAAGTCGTAGGCCGGCGGGCCGAGGGCGTAGATCAGATCGAACTGCTTGCTGCCATGTTTCTTCTGCAGCAGCTCTCCCATCATACTTTCGTAGTCGGCGCCCGGAAAGCGGAGGGCGTCGAGGAACTCGACGAAGATGTCGACCTCGCTTCGCAGGCCGGTCTGGAGGCCGTGGAGAATTTCGTCGGACATGATGCGGGTCGCCGGCAGCATGCTGTCGCCTGCCGCCAAGACGAGAATCTGCGGCCGATCCTGGGCGGCCGCGCCGGATGCGCCGCAGTAGCAGAGAATCAGCAGCCCCAGCAGGCGGCGGCAGAGTAGGTACGCCATGGAGTTTTGGCCCGTGACGACAGCGCATGTCAGGCCAGTATAGCCGCTACTCCAAAAAATGAGAGCGTATCACTTGCTGGATGCAGAGCCAGCCAGGGGCGGGATGGTCGGCGCAGCCACGATACCGTGTGCCGGTTCTTCAGGTCCCGCTTCCCAAAGCGCCCGGTAGCTGAGGCCGGCCGCGATGGCGCCGATCAGGGGCGCGGCCCAAAAGGCCCAAAGCTGCATGAGCGCCCATCCGCCGACGAAGAGCGCCGGCCCCGTACTGCGCGCCGGGTTCACCGATGTGTTGGTGACGGGAATGCTGATTAGATGAATGAGGGTAAGGGCGAGGCCGATGGCCAGGGGCGCGAAGCCGGCCGGCGCCCGGCGGTCCGTGGCGCCGAGGATGACGATGAGGAAGCCGAAGGTCAGCACGATCTCGATGACCAGTGCCGAGAGCATCGAATAACCCCCAGGTGAGTGCTCGCCATAGCCGTTCGCTGCAAAGCCGGCGGCGAGATCGAAGCCGGCCCGACCGCTGGCGACGAGATAGAGGACGGCCGCGGCAACGATGGCACCGGCAACCTGTGCGATCCAGTAGGGAATGACCTGCGCGGGCCTGAAACGCCCGGCAGCCCAGAGACCGAGGGTCACGGCTGGATTGAAGTGCCCGCCGGACACGTGGCCCAGCGCGTAGGCCATGGTGACCACGGTGAGGCCGAAGGCGAACGCGACGCCGGCAAATCCGATCCCCAGCTGCGGAACGGCAGCGGCCAGCACGGCAGCGCCGCAGCCGCCGAGCACCAGCCAGAAAGTGCCGAAGCACTCGGCGGCAAGAGCACGAACCAGAGGCATGCCTGGATCCTCCAAAATTCGCTTGCGGCAGCACTCCGTCGGGCCGGCTGCGTAAGCGTTCGTGCAGCTTAGGAGCGCTCGGGTTCCCCGCAATCGGACCAAGGTCCCATGGGTCGGGGACGCTTCGGGGAAGCTGCTGGCTTCGAATGGGTCCTGTTTGAAAGTTAGACATATTCGCTAGACGATTACTGGAGAATCCGAAAAAATCACTGGACTTCTTGTCATAATCGGGCTCGACTATTCTAAAGGTTGCAGGGAAACAATCCTGTAACAATCTCCCGATGCAAGGGAGATGAGCGCCTTGGCCCGGGTGGCAGGTAGCAGCCCCCACAGCCGCTTTGCATCGCAGGGAGCACGGTGTTCAGGGAAGGAACGGGGATGTCAGAGCAACAGCCGGTCGTCTATCTCGTCGATGACGACCCCTCTATTCTGCGGTCGCTGACGCGGCTGCTGAGCGGCTTCGGGTTCGAGGTACAGCCCCATGCAACGCCGGAGCAGTTCCTGGACGCACACGATGTGGAGCGCTGCGGCTGTGTCATCCTCGACCTTCTGATGCCGGACATGGACGGGCTTTGCCTGCAGGAGAAACTCGCTGCCTGCGGGCGGTCGATCATCTTTCTCTCAGGCCACGGCGATCTGTCGTCGGGTGTGCTGGCCATGAAGGCCGGCGCGGTGGACTTCTTGACCAAGCCCTGCTTGCAGGAGGAACTGCTTGCGGCGGTTTTCAAGGCCATCGCAGAGGATGGCATGGGCCGTGCCGAGCGCGCCGAGAAGGAACTGATCAGCAAGCGCCTTGCGTCGTTGACGCCACGCGAGCGCCAGGTTTTCGACCTCGTTGCTGCAGGTTGGCTCAACAAGCAGGTCGCCTACGAACTCGGTACGGCCGAAAAGACCATCAAGGTGCACAGGGCCAGGGTCATGAACAAGCTTGGCGTGCGCTCCGTCGTCGATCTGGCCCGTATCGCCGACCGGGTGGGCGCGTCCCCCCTGCCGATGCCGCT
The DNA here is from genome assembly GCF_037652055.1 of Pelagibius sp. 7325. Classification (NCBI taxonomy): domain Bacteria; kingdom Pseudomonadati; phylum Pseudomonadota; class Alphaproteobacteria; order Rhodospirillales; family Rhodovibrionaceae; genus Pelagibius; species Pelagibius sp. 7325. The sequence continues at coordinate 105,186 of NZ_JBBKAH010000013.1, read as the reverse complement.
CAATCTGCGCGGCACCGAGGCGCGTCCGCACTAGGCGCGCCGTAAGATCGGCACTCCCCGTCGATGATGGGGAGGAATGGACCTTGGTCCGACTTCTTCTGTCGCGGAGCAGGCCATAGTATGAGCCACGATGAGCAAGCAACCGCTTCGTGTTGCTGTCGTGGACGACGATTCCTCAGTGCGCCGCGCGCTGCAACGCATTCTCACAGTGCTGGACGTCAGCGTCGAAGCCTTTGCCTCTGGCGAGGACTTTCTGCAGTCTCTCGGCATGCTGCGTCCCGACTGCGTGGTCCTGGACCTGCACATGCCGGGCCTGAGCGGCCTGGAAGTTCAGCAGCGCCTCAAAAAGCTCGACGAACGGCTGCCCGTCGTCATCGTGACGGGACACCATGAGCCCGGCATGCGTCGGCGCTGCCTGTTGGCCGGGGCCGCCGGGTACCTGCGCAAGCCGATCGACGGAGAAGTGCTGCGGCACGCCATCGACCTGGCGGTCGAGGAAGGAGCCTAGCGGGCCAGGGCCTTCCGTCACCCCCCTGTTGCGCCATGCCCGCCGGGCCGAGGTATTGCCCCTTGGTCCAATGTCTCCCAGCTGGCGCGCTCCGTAGACTTGCGAGGAGTAAGGGCTGGGCCGCCTTCCTGCCGCCTTTCTTGGGGAGCAAAGCCGACAATGCGGAGTTCACCGATCCCGCGCCTGGTGGCAGCTGCGGCGGTTGCCTTGTCCCTGTCGTGCGGGACGCCGGCGGCGCAGGAGAGCAATACCGGCTCCATCGTCGTCACCCTCCCGGCGGAGATGGATTCAAACGACCGCCAGGCACTCATCGAAGCTCTGGCAGCCCTCGAGCGGCCGGTGGCGATCGCCGACACGGATCAGGCGACGGACGCTCTGACGGCCGAAAGCCAAGTCGCCGTGGCGATGGGGCGATGGGATGCGGCGCTTGCGAGCTGGCGCGACCTGCCGGAGCTGATCGCGACATGGTGGCGCGGCCTGTCTGCCGAGCAGACCGGCACGGGTAGCCTGCTGGTCATTGCCGCCATGCTGGTGGCGCTGGCGGTCGGCGCCGCCTGTGAATGGGGCGTGGATCGGCTGCTGTCCCGCTGGCGCCGGCTGTGCGCGCAAGCGCAGCCGCTGCGCTTTTCCCGACGGGCCGGCTATGGCCTTGCCTGGGTCGGCGTGGAGGTGCTGGGCATCGCCGCCTTTGCAGGCGGCGCTCTGTTGATCGGCTGGCTGCTGCTGCCGGCCCTGGCGACGCCCCGCTTGACGCTGGCCATCGTTGTCGCGGCGGTTGTGAAGGCGCGCGTGGTTCTCACCATCGGCCGATTCATCCTCGCGCCGTACCGCCCGGCTCTGCGGCTGGTATCGATGCCGGACGACGCGGTGCGGCTGGTCTGGCGTTGGGTGGCCAGCGTGGTCACGATCATCGCGGCGGCGAATGGTTTCAGGGACGTTCTCGTCTCGTCCGGTGCGAGTTGGGAGAGCGCCGCACTGCTCGGCATCGGTGTCGCCCTGCTCGCCGCCGTCGTGCGCATCGTCGCCATCGTCCAGGTGCGTCGGCCGTTCCACGATCTGATCCTACAGGCCTGGAAGCCAAAAAGCGGAGAGCCATCGGGGGTGGTCGATCTCTCTGCCAACATCTGGCACATCGTCTTTTGCGTCCTGGTTGTCGTCGACTTCGCGGGGGTGATCTATGCCGGCCTGTTGACGGTGGAATCGCGCGTCGCCTCGCTCGCGGTGGGCTCTTTCATGGTCATCTCCCTTGTGCCCTTTGCCCTCGGTGGCTACGGCGCCCTGATCGACGACGTCCTGTTGTCGCGCGGCGAGGATGGCCGCTCGCTGGGATCGGCGGGGGCGCTGAAGGCCTTTGGCCAGGGCGTGATCCTGCTGGCCACCTTCGCGTTCCTCGCGCGGGCCTGGGGCGCCGATCCGTTCGCCGGTGCCGAGGCGGGCCTGCTGTCCCGGGCGGCGGCAGCCCTTCTCCAGATCGGCGGTGCGGCGCTGCTAGGCTGGACCATATGGCAGGGCAGCAAGCTTGCCCTCGACCACTACGCGGTGGAAGAGGCGGAGGAAGCCAACGAGGACCCGATGGGCAAGCCGGGGTCACGCATCGCCACCGTGCTGCCCGTGATCCGGGCCTTCCTCTTCGTCGCCATCATCACGATGTCTGTGCTGATGGCGCTCGCCGCCCTGGGGGTCAACATCGGACCGCTGCTGGCCGGCGCCGGCGTCATCGGGCTCGCGGTGGGCTTTGGCGCCCAGACGTTGGTCAAGGACATCATCACCGGACTCTTCTATCTGGTCGAAGATGCCTTCCGAAAGGGCGAATACATCCAAAGCGCCGCCGGCAAGGGTGTGGTCGAGAAGATCTCGCTGCGCTCGGTGCAGCTGCGTCACCATAACGGACCGCTGCACACGATCCCCTTCGGTTCGATGGGCAACATCACCAATCACAGCCGCGATTGGGTGCGTATAAAAATCAAGATCCACGTTCCCTTCAACACCGACCTCAACAAGATGCGCAAAGCGATCAAGAAGGTGGGTGAGGCGATGCAGGAGGATCCGGAACTCGGTCCGATGTTCCTGGAGCCGTTGAAGTCCCAGGGGGCGGTCGATACCGATGCCGCCGGCTTCATCACGAGCGTGAAGTTCGTGTCGCGGCCAGGCGAGCAGTTCATTCTGCGGCGCGAAGCCTTCGCGCGCATCCAAAAGGCCTTTCAGGAGAACGGAATCGAGTTCGCCGAGCCGCGCGTCACCGTCGCGTCCAAGGATGGCGATGATCACCACGAGGGCGCGGCCGCCGGCGTTGCGTTGGCCAGAAACCAATAGGACAGCCACCATGCCCAATCACCGACCGAAGGAGCAGCTGCCGTGGATTGACGGAATGCGCCGGATTCTGTGCGGGGCTGGGATTCTTGCGACGCTCTGGCTTGCCGGTCCCGCCGCGGCGCAGGAACGTGTCGAAGTCGCCAGCCCGGAAGAACTGCTCGCCCTCTTCGAGAAGCTCGATTACACGCCGGAGTCCTGGCAATCCGGAATTCGCGAGATTCCCCGCATCTACCTGATGGATGTCGGGCCGAACTGGAAGCTGAACAGCCAGAACATCGAGGTCGTCCAGAAGAAGCGAATCTTCTTCCGCAGCCTGGGCCCGCTGGTTCTGCGCGCCAACGAGAAGATTTTGGCCGACCGCCAGCGCTTGCTTGCGATCGTGGAAGCGAAGGAGCCGGGTGGCGAGGAAGGAGTGTGGCTTACTGGACTGGCCGAGCGCTACAAGGTCGACGGTGTGGATGATGAGGCGCTGGCCGAACTGGTGACGCGGGTTGACGCGGTGCCGCCTTCACTGGTGCTGGCCCAGGGCGCGGAGGAGAGCGGCTGGGGCACTTCGCGCTTCGCGGCCGAGGGAAACGCGCTTTTTGGGCAGTGGACCTGGGGCGGCAAGGGCATCAAGCCAAAGGAGCAGCGCGAGGGTCTGGGCGACTACCGCATTGCGGCCTTCGATACGCCGCTGCAGTCTGTCGAGGCCTATCTGCTGAACATCAATACCAACCAGGCTTACGCCGAGCTGCGCGCGCAACGCGCCCGGACCCGCGCGCGGAACGCGGCGGTAACCGGCTGGGACCTTGCGGAGACCCTGACCTCCTATTCCGAGCGCGGCAGCGAGTATGTTGACTCCCTGCGGGCCATCATGCGCGTCAATAAGCTGCAACCGACCGATGAGGCGGTGCTGGTCGGTGCGGAGGTGTGGGAAGTGTATCCAGCGGAACGCTGACCGGGGCCAAGAGACCGATTGTCGGCGCCGCCTCAATAGGCGAGACGGCAGCAACAAGGAGCAGTGACAATGACTGGGAAGACTGAGCCGACCCGTGGCGGTACGTTGGTCCGCCGTTTCGCTGCAAGCTTCTCGCCGCGACTGTGGGGCCTGAGCGCCGCCGTGGCGGCGGTGCTGTTGTTGCAGGCGGCGCAGGCCCAAGAGCAGCGGACGCTGTCTGGCAAGGTCTTCATAGAGCAGGTTCAGATTGCGTTGATCGGCAGCGGCAATTTGGGCGGCGGCACTCTTGATTTCGGCGGCAAGAAGTATCCTTTCACCATCGGCGGCCTGGGCATCGGCGGGATCGGCATTTCCAAGATGACGGCGACAGGGGAGGTCTACGATCTCAAGACCATCGACGCCTTTCCCGGTGCCTATGCCCAGGGACGCTACGGCGCGGTTGCGGGCGATCACGATACCGGCGAACTTTGGCTGCAGAACGCCGAGGGCGTCTCCCTGCACCTGGTGACCGAGCGGGAAGGCCTGGCGCTGTCTCTCGGCGCCGACGCGATCTATATCGACTTCGACGACTGAGCGGCTCGCGCCGCGGCGCAATGTCGAACCCGCTGTTGCAGAGAAAGGTGTAATCGATGTCAGCGACATTACTGGCCTTAGGCGCCCTGAAGCGACAGTCTTTTCTGGGTGCGACGTTCGCCGCGGTCCTGGTTGGGATTGCTGTGCCGCCCGCGGTCGCAGAGGAGCAGACGGTGGCCGCCTTCTCGGTCTGGCAGGTCGAAGGGGCGCTCGTGCAAACGGGAGAGACGCAGGCGTCTTTCACCGGCATCTTTGCAGGGCCTGTCTACGTGGAAACCGAGCGCGGTCCGGTTCTGGCCGGCGCCATCAGCTGCCCGGCGACCGTGGAGATCGAACTGGACAGCGGCCGGCAGAGCGCGACGGCGCGCTGTGCTTTCCAGGCCGGCGACGAAAGCCGGCTTTACGGCACCCTGACCTGCAAGGGCGTGCACCTTGTCGGCTGCGACGGCGACTTCCAGATCGCCGGAGGCTCCGGCCGCTTCGCCGGCGCGCGAGGCGAGGGACCGGTCACCGTCCGGGCAGACTTTCGCCGGGTGGCGATGACCCCTGAGGGCGCGCCCGAGCACAGTGCGGCCGGTATCATCTACTGGCCGAGTCTGCGCTACACCTTGCCGTGAGGCAGCGCAGTAGCTCGGCGCCGGGGGCATTCACGGCGGGAACCGCTGGGCTGATGTGGCGTTTTTCACCCATCAGCCACACGCGAGGCGGCCATGGCGCACATCATAGCGAGACTGAAAGAAGACAGGGCGGCCGTGGAAGAAGTGTTCGGGCGTCTTCGCGCGGTCAACGGTTCGGCGGAGGATCGGGACGCGCTCTACAGCGTGCTGGGTCGGTTCTTCGCTGCGCTGACGAAATTTGAGGAGTCTGTATTTTACTCCGCGGTAAGGGAGTCGGCAGCCGCCACCAGCCAAGGGGTCGATTTGGTCATAGGCCAGGCGGTGAGCGAGCATCGCGAAATCCTCAAGCTGCTTCGGACCATTACCGATCTTGAGCCGAGCGATCCGGAGTGCGCGCGTGCCAGAAACACTCTGGAGCAAGCGGTGCGTTCGCACTTCGAGCGCGAAGCGGCAGAGATCTTTCCGCTCGCCGCGCGCGTGATCAGCGACGACGTAGCCGAAGAAATGACCCTCCGCCACGACGCGATGGCGCGGGATGCAATGGTGCGCGAGCGGGTCTGAAAGGCCCGGGCCTGGCCGAAGAACGCCTCCGCCCTTCCACTCTCTACAAAAGCTTTCTGACAGGCTGGCGTGTTTTGCCGCCGCCAAGCCCACCGTTCCGGCTCCCCGGCGAACCTTCCATCTCAGGAACATACTGCGTTTGGAAACGTTATTCATAATAACGCTGCCAACTTGGTGAGCGGAGAAAGGGAGGGTCCATCATGAGTGGTACGACAAGGAGAACCAGCAACCCGGTCATAATCCGACGGTGGACCGAACAGCGCGGCGGGCATCCGGCACGCGTCGCCGCAATTCCCGACGGGAGCGTCCCGCGGATTGCCTTTGGAAAGCCGGAGGCGGGGCTTGAGCTCATCGGATGGGATAGATTCTTCGAGATCGTGCACAAGCAGGAACTCGCTTTTCTCTACCAAGAGGAAGCGGAGGACGGCAGTGCCAGCAAATTCTACAAGTTCATCCTGCAAGAAGATCGCTGACACTGCCGGCCCGTCGCGACGGTTGTTTGACGCGCGGTCTAAGATTTCTCTCTTATTGCAAGTTATCGGAACGGATCGCCGAGAAGCGCGTTGGACAAGTGTATCCCGCCAGCAGGGTATTTGCACCACAACGGCATCGCAGTTTGCTGAGGAGGAGAAGATCTCTCGCGCGAAGCAAAAAAGCCACGATCGCCAGTCGGAGAGTCACGCTCGGCATCCGGCGGCCGATCTTCGAGAGACGCAGGGCGGTCGTGAACCGTCGGCATCCGACGAATCGCTGACAGAGCTCGCGCGCAGTCGAGTGGCGGTAGAAGACGTCTCGCCCGAAATCAACGGTGGTCGATACCCAGCAAAGGCGGTGGTCGGCGGCACGGTCGCGGTCGAGGCGGATATTTTTTGCGACGGCCACGACAAGGTGGACGCCGCGGTGCTGTTTCGCGCGTCAGATGAGGAGCAATGGTCGGAATCCCCCTTGAGGTTTCATGACAATGACCGCTGGCGCGGCGAGGTTCCGATCGCACGGCAGGCTCCCTATGAGTTCACCATCATCGCCTGGCGCGACCTCTTTGCGACCTGGCGCGATGAGGTGCGCCGCAAGGTCGAGGCGGGCCAAACGGTGCCGAGCGAGATCCGGGAAGGTATGCACCTGATCGAGCAGGCGGCCGAAGGGGAGCGCGCCAAAACCGTGGGTGCGGCTGCACAGTTCCGCGCGTTCCTGGATCAGCTGGCCCAGGCGCCCGATGATGAGGCACGGTTGCAATTGATGCGCGGTGAGAAAATCGCCGCCCTTTACCGCCGTGCGGGGCCGCGCACGAACCTGACCCGCTATGGGAAGAGTCTGCCGATTTGGGTCGATCGCCCCGCCGCGGCTTTCAGCGCCTGGTACGAGCTCATGCCGCGGTCGCAGTCCGGCGATCCGGCGCGGCACGGGACGTTCGACGACGTTATCGAACGACTGCCCTATATCCGCGACCTTGGCTTCGACGTCCTGTACCTGCCGCCGATCCATCCGATCGGCGAGGTCAATCGCAAGGGGCGCAACAATTCGCTGCAGGCGCAGGAAGGCGATCCCGGCAGCCCTTACGCCATCGGATCGCGGGAAGGCGGGCACGACGCCATTCATCCCGAACTCGGCGACTTCGACGACTTTGCGCGGCTGATCGATGCCGCGGCAGAACACGGCCTGGAAATCGCGCTCGACTTCGCCATCCAGTGTGCGCCCGACCATCCCTGGATCAAGGAGCACCCGGAGTGGTTCGACTGGCGTCCGGACGGCACCATCAAGTTCGCGGAGAATCCGCCGAAGAAGTACGAGGACATTGTCAATGTCCACTTCTATCGCGGGGCTCTGCCTTCCCTCTGGTACAAGCTGCGTGACATCGTGCTGTTCTGGGCAGAGCACAGGGTGCGCATCTTCCGCGTGGACAATCCCCATACCAAGCCGTTGCCGTTCTGGGAGTGGATGATCCGGGAGGTGCAGGCGCGCTATCCGGACGTCATATTCCTGGCTGAGGCCTTCACGCGGCCGAAGATGATGAAGCGGCTGGCCAAGGTGGGATTCACCCAATCCTATACCTATTTCACCTGGCGCAACACCAAGCAGGAACTGACGGAGTATCTGACCGAGCTGACGAGAACCGAGGCGCGTCACTACTACCGGCCGAACTTCTTCGTCAACACCCCCGACATCAATCCTCGCTTCCTGCAGGAAAGCGGCCGGCCGGGCTTCCGCATCAGGCTGGTGCTCGCTGCGACGCTGGCCGGCAATTACGGTATCTACAACGGTTTCGAGCTTTGCGAGGCCGCCGCGGTGCCGGGCAAGGAAGAGTACCTGGATTCCGAGAAATACCAGATTCGTGCCTGGGACTGGGATCGGCCGGGCAATATCCGCGAGGACGTCGCACTGGTGAACCGTCTGCGGCGCGGCAACCCGGCGCTGAGCGACTTCACCAACCTGGAGTTCTACAACGCCTGGAACGACAACATCCTTGTCTACGGCCGGCGCACGCCTGACCTTTCGAGTTTCGTTCTGATTGCCGTGAACCTGGACCCTCATGCGACCCAGGGGGCCGGCTTCGAGGTGCCGCTGTGGGAGTTCGGCCTGCCGGACGACGCCTCGATCGGCGTCGAGGATCTGGTCACCGGCGACCGCTTTACCTGGCACGGCAAGGTTCAGCACGTTGAACTGGACCCGCAGGTGCGGCCGTACGCCATCTGGCGGCTGATTGCCGAGGAGGGCGTGCTCTGATGGATGCTCGCACGCCGGAAAATCTGAGACAGGGAAAGCGTCCTGCGGCATCGGTGGCGGTCGGCAAGGAGCCGGAGTGGTACAAGGATGCCGTCATCTATCAGCTGCACGTCAAGGCGTTCCAAGATTCGACCGACGACGGCGTGGGCGACTTCCGCGGCCTCATGCAACGCCTGGACTACATTCAGGCGCTTGGCGCCACGGCAATCTGGCTGCTGCCGTTCTATCCCTCGCCGCTGCGTGATGACGGCTACGACATCGCCGATTACCGGAAGGTGAATCCCGCCTATGGCAACATGCGGGACTTCCGCCAGTTCGTGAAGGAGGCCCACCGTCGCGGCCTCAGGGTGATTACCGAACTGGTGATCAATCACACCTCCGACCAGCACCCGTGGTTTCAGCGCGCGCGCCATGCCAAGGCCGGTTCCGCCGCTCGGGATTTTTACGTCTGGAGCGATACCGACGAGCGTTACCCCGACACCCGCATCATCTTTCTCGACACCGAAACCTCGAACTGGACCTGGGATCCGGTCGCGAAAGCCTATTTCTGGCATCGCTTCTATTCCCACCAGCCGGATCTGAACTTCGACAATCCGCGCGTGCTGCATGAAGTCATCAAGGTCATGTACTGGTGGCTCGACATGGGCGTCGACGGCCTGCGCCTCGATGCGATTCCCTATCTGGTTGAGCGCGATGGGACCAACAACGAGAACCTGCCGGAAACCCACGTAGTCCTGAAGAAGATTCGCGCCGCGCTGGACGATCGCTATGACGACCGCATGCTGCTGGCGGAGGCCAACCAGTGGCCGGAGGACACCGCGGTCTATTTCGGTGACGGGGACGAATGCCACATGGCCTTTCACTTTCCCCTGATGCCGCGGATGTACATGGGTCTGGCCCAGGAAGATCGCCACCCGATTACCGATATCGTGCGGCAGATGCCCGATATTCCCGAAAGCTGCCAGTGGGCGATCTTCCTGCGCAACCACGACGAATTGACCCTGGAGATGGTGACCGAGGAGGAGCGGGACTACCTCTGGCGCACCTATGCCGACGACGAGCGCGCCCGCATCAATCTCGGCATCCGGCGCCGGCTGGCGCCGCTCATGGGAAACGACCGCCGCAAGATCGAGTTGATGAACGCGCTATTGCTGTCGATGCCCGGCACGCCGGTCCTCTACTACGGCGACGAGATCCGTATGGGCGACAACTACTACCTCGGCGATCGCGACGGGGTGCGCACGCCGATGCAGTGGACGGCGGACCGCAACGGCGGCTTCTCGCGGGCGAATCCCCAGCAGCTCTATCTTCCGGCCATCATGGACCCGGTCTACGGCTACCAGGCCATCAACGTGGAAGCGCAGGAGAAGGACGCCTCCTCTCTCTTGAACTGGATGCGCCGCATGGTGGCGATCCGGTCGCAGTCGAAGGCCTTCGGCCGCGGCGAGATTCGTTTTCTCTATCCCTCCAACCGGAAGATCCTGGCCTATGTGCGCGAGCTGGGGGAGGAGAGGGTGCTCTGCGTCGCAAACCTGGCGCGTACCGCCCAGGCGGTGGAACTCGATCTCAGCGAGTTCCGCGGGATCGTGCCGGTGGAGCTGACCGGCCGCACACCGTTCCCGCCGATTGGCGACTTGCCCTACCTCCTGACGCTGCCTGCCTATGCATTCTTCTGGTTCAGCCTCGATGCGGAGGCTGAGGCGCCAGGCTGGCATGCGGAGACGCCGGAAACGCTGCCGGACTTCATCACCCTTACCACCACCGACGGCACCGCACGGCAGATCATGACCGGCCGGGAAGGGCGTCAGTTGAGCAAAGACGTGCTGCCGGCCTACTTGCCGCTGCAGCGGTGGTTCGGCGACAAGGGCAGCCCGATCAGGTCGGTGGCCGTCAACCGCCTCGGCAGCCTCGGCCGCAAGCAGTCGGCCCTTTCGATCATCGACGTTGCAACCGACAAGGCGGAAAGCCGCTATTTCCTGCCTCTATCCATTACCTGGGGCTCCGAGCATCTGCGCCCCGGGGCGCCGCTGCTGTCCTACACCCTTGCCAAGGCGCGCAAGGGGCCGCACCTTGGTGCCGTGATCGATGGCGCCTTCGACGACAGCTTCGCGGCTGAACTGATGAACGCGATGCGCACCGGAAAACCGGCCAAGATGGAGACGGGCGAGATCCGCTTCGATGCGACGGAGGAGCTGAAAGCGCTCGACCTTCCGGGGCAGGTCCGGCGGCTGGGGGCTGAGCAAAGCAACGTGTCGGTGATCATCGACGACCAGGTGGTGCTGAAGCTCTATCGGCGCCTGCAGAGCGGCGAACAGCCCGATGTTGAGGTCGGCCGCTTTCTCACGCGCACCGCAGGCTTCGAGGCGACGCCGGCTTATCTTGGTTCGGCCAGCTACACCACAGGCGATGGCGAAGATGTGACCCTCGCCACGGCTTTTTCCATGGTTCACAATCAGGGCGATGCGTGGCGGGTGCTGCTGGAGGCGCTCACGCGCGATCTCGAGCTCTTCGCAATCGCCGCAGACGGTGAAGAGGAAGCGGACTCCCGGCCCTTTGCCTATCCGCTGGACATGGCCGACACGCTGGGACGGCGTACTGCGGAGCTCCACGCTGCCTTCGCTTTCCCGACGGATATTCCGGCCTTTGCGACCAAGCCGTTGCGGGCAGCAGACCTCAAGGCGTGGTCGAAGGCGGTTGCCGGAGAAATCAAGCAGCAGATCTCCATGCTGAGGACTCTGAAGAAACTGACGCCTGAGGCCGAGCAGGTGCGCGAAGCGGTTCTCGAGGCGCGGGATGAGCTTCTTTCCCAGGCGAAAGCGGTGGCGGAGTTGACGCCCGACGGCGGCATCTCCCGCATCCACGGCGACTACCACCTGGGCCAGGTGCTCATCAACAAGGACGACGTGTCGATCATCGATTTCGAAGGGGAGCCGCAACGCTCCCTGGACGAACGCCGCGAGAAGACCTCGCCGCTGCGCGACGTCGCCGGCATGCTGCGCTCCTTCGACTATCTGGCCTGGGCGGCCCTCGACCGGCGCCAGGCGGTGGCGGGCGAAATCGCCGAGGACGAGCGGCTGCGTGCCTTTGCCTGGCGCGACCAGGCCAGCGAGGCCTTCCTGGCGGCTTATCTTGAGCTCGCCTCGCAGATGCCGACCCATCCCAGCGACAGAGAGACGACCGATGCTCTGCTGCGTCTCTTCACGGTGCAGAAAGCCGTCTATGAGATCGGCTACGAGGCCGCAAACCGGCCGGCCTGGCTGCCGATTCCCTTGCGGGGGCTTCTCGATCTCGTCGGCAGAAATGGGGGTGCCTCATGAGCGACCACAGCGAATCACCGATCGGCCAGCTGCCGGATCCCGCCGAGATCGACGCGCTGGTGCGCGGCGCGCACGGCGATCCCTTTCATATTCTCGGCATGCACGGAGCGGAGGAAGGGCGGCTAACGGTGCGCGCCTTCGTGCCCGGGGCCGACGCGGTCGAGGTGACCGACCGCAAGTCGGGACGCCGCGTCGCCGAGTTGCGCCAACTGCATGACGGCGGGTTCTTCGCCGGGCCGGTGCCGCGGCGCAAGAACCGTTTCCCGTACAGACTGCGCGCGCGCTTTGGTGATGGCTCGCAGGAAATGGAAGATCCCTACCGTTTTCCGCCGGTGCTGGGGGAGCTCGACCTTCATCTCATGGCCGAGGGCTCGCACCGGCAGATTTATCATCGCCTGGGCGCTCACCCGGTGACCCTGGAGGGCGTCGAGGGCGTCAGCTTTGCGGTCTGGGCGCCCAATGCGCAGCGCGTGAGCGTGGTAGGGGACTTCAACAATTGGGACGGACGCTGTCACCCGATGCGCAAGCGCCACGAGGTCGGCGTCTGGGAGCTCTTCATTCCGGATCTCCAGCGCGGGGCGCTCTACAAGTACGAGATCATCGATGCCCGCGGACAGCGCCTTCCGCTCAAGGCCGACCCGCTCGCCTTCGAACAGGAGCAGCCGCCGGCCACGTCGTCGCGGGTGCATGGCCTGGTGGAACACGACTGGCGGGATGGCGCCTGGCTGCAGCGCCGTGGCGCCGCCCTGGACGTCGCGGAACCCATCTCGATTTACGAAGTGCACGCCGGCTCGTGGCGGCGCGGTGAGGAGGGAGAGCCGCTGGATTACGACCGGCTCGCCGATCAGCTGATTGCCCACGTGAAGGACCTCGGCTTCACCCACATCGAACTGCTGCCGGTTTCGGAGCATCCCTTCGGCGGATCCTGGGGTTATCAGCCGCTGGGGCTCTTCGCCCCCACCAGGCGCTTCGGTCCGCCCGAGGCCTTCGCGCGCTTCGTTGACCGCTGCCATCAGGAGGGCATCGGTGTCATCATCGATTGGGTCCCGGCGCATTTTCCCTCGGATGAGCACGGCCTGGGCCGCTTCGACGGCACGGCCCTCTACGAGCACGAGGATCCTCGCCTGGGCTTCCACCATGACTGGAACACTCTGATCTACAATTTTGGCCGCCGCGAGGTCTCGAACTTCCTGCAGGCGAACGCTCTGTTCTGGCTGTCGCGCTATCATGTGGATGCGCTGCGCGTGGATGCCGTCGCCTCGATGCTTTATCTCGACTACAGTCGCGAGCCGGAGGAGTGGATTCCCAACCGCTACGGCGGCAACGAGAATCTCGACGCCATCGCCTTTCTGCGCCAGACCAATGCGAACATCGCCACCGAGTTTCCGGGCACCGGCTGCATCGCCGAAGAATCGACCGCTTGGCCCGGTGTGAGCCGGCCGACGGATGAGGATGGCCTTGGCTTTGCCTACAAATGGAATATGGGCTGGATGCACGACACTCTGGAGTACATGCGCAAGGACCCCATTTATCGGCGCCATCACCAGGACCAGATCACCTTCAGCTTGGTCTACGCCTTCAGCGAGAACTTCATCCTGCCGCTCAGTCACGACGAGGTGGTCTACGGAAAGGGCTCGCTGTTGAACAAGATGCCGGGAGACCAGTGGCAGAAGTTCGCGAACCTGCGGGCCTACTACGCCTTCATGTGGGGCCATCCCGGCAAGAAGCTGCTGTTCATGGGTGGCGAGATCGCCCAGGAACGGGAGTGGGACCACGACGGCAGCGTGGACTGGCACCTGACGGAAAGCCCGCTGCATGCTGGGATGATGGCGCTGCTGCGTGACCTCAACCGGGTTTACCGGGACCTTCCGGCCCTGCATCAGCGCGACTGCGACGAGCGCGGATTTCAGTGGATCGACGCCAGCAACGCGGCCCAGAGCGTGCTCGCCTTCCTGCGTAAAGGGGAGGAAGGGACGGCGCCCGTGCTGGTGATCCTGAACTTCACGCCGGAGGTCAGGCGCAACTACCGCCTGGGTGTGCCTGAAGGCGGATACTGGCGCGAGGTCCTCAACAGCGATGCCGAGATCTATGGTGGTTCGAATGTCGGCAACGACGGCGGCATCGCCGCCGGCAGCCAAGGGTTGCATGACCAACCGCATTCGATCGAGCTGACCCTGCCACCCCTGGGCGCACTGATGCTGACTCCGGCGCGGGAGGGCGGTGCTTGAGACGACTTTCCGGGGGCTATTCCTATCCGCTCGGCGCGACCTGGGACGGATCGGGCGTCAACTTTGCGCTTTTCTCGGCTCATGCCGAGAAGGTGGAACTCTGTCTTTTCGACAGCAACGGCCGGCGCGAGCTCGAGCGCATCGCGCTGCCGGAGTACACGCATCAGGTCTGGCACGGTTATCTGCACGATGCCCGGCCCGGGCAGCTTTACGGTTACCGCGTGCACGGCCCCTACGAGCCGCAGGCGGGGCACCGCTTCAACCCCAACAAGCTGTTGCTCGATCCCTACGCCAAGGCGCTCCACGGCGAGCTGCGCTGGCACGATGCCGCCTTCGGTTATCGGGTCGGGCACCCGCGCGAGGACCTGGTCATGGACCGGCGCAATTCGGCTTTCATCATGCCGAAGTGCGTTGTGCTCGATCCGGCCGTCACCTGGGGCGCCGACATCGCGCCGCAGCGGCCCTGGGCCGAGACCATCATCTACGAAGCGCACGTAAAGGGCATGACGGCGAAGATGCGCGACCTGCCGTCGCCCCTGCGCGGCACCTTTGCCGGCCTGGCCGATCCCCGGGTGATCGATCACCTGGTGCGTCTCGGGGTGACCGCGATCGAGCTGATGCCGATCCAGGCGTTCATCGACGACCGCCACCTGATCGACAAGGGGCTCAAGAACTATTGGGGCTACAACACCATCGGCTTCTTCGCGCCGGCGACCCGCTACATCTCGCCGGAGGGGGACATCCACGAGTTCAAGCTCGCCGTCCGCCGCCTGCACGAAGCGGGAATCGAGGTCATTCTCGACGTGGTCTACAACCACACGGCGGAGGGCAACCATATGGGGCCGACTCTCGCGTTTCGCGGTGTGGACAACGCCAGCTACTACATCCTCGACAGCGACCCGCGCTACTACTACGACGTCACCGGTTGCGGCAACACCTTGAACCTGAAGAACTCGCGCGTCCTTCAAATGGTCATGGACTCACTGCGCTATTGGGTCGAGGAGGTGCATGTCGATGGCTTCCGCTTCGATCTGGCCACGGCGCTCGGCCGCGAGCGGGACACCTTCGACGAGCATGCGGTGTTCTTCGACGCGGTGCGGCAGGACCCCGTGCTCTCGCGGGTGAAGCTGATCGCCGAACCCTGGGATGTTGGCCCGGACGGATTCCGCCTGGGCGGCTTCCCGCCGGGCTGGGCAGAGTGGAACGGGCACTACCGGGACGCCATGCGGTCCTACTGGATTGGAGAGGAGGGCGCGCTCGCTCAGGCGGTCTCCAGCCTCTCGGCAAGCGCCCACCTGTTCGACCACGGCGGCCGGCGCCCCTGGGCCAGCGTGAATTTCATCACCGCCCACGATGGCTTCACGCTGAAGGATCTCGTCTCCTACAACGACAAGCACAACGAGGCCAATCAGGAAGGCAACGCCGACGGCCACTCGGACAACCGCAGCTGGAACTGCGGGGTCGAGGGGCCGACCGACGACCCCGAGGTGCTCGATCTGCGCGACCGCATGTGCCGCAACTTCATGGCCACGATGATGGTTTCGCAGGGCACGCCGATGATCCTCATGGGTGACGAAATCGGCCGCGGCCAGCTGGGCAACAACAACGCCTATTGCCAGGACGAGGAGCATACCTGGCTGGAATGGGAGGAGATTTCGGACCGCGACCGGGGCCTGCGCGCCTTCCTGGAAGGCATGATCCGGCTGCGCAAGTCGCTTCCTGTCCTGCGTCAGGGAGCATTCCTGCACGGGCAGCCGGTGGGCGATTCGGATTGCCAGGACCTCATCTGGTTGAAGCCCGACGCCACGCCCATGTCTCCGGAAGACTGGGAGGATCCGCATGCCAAGAGTATCGCCATGCTGATGTGCGATGTCCGCATGGAACGTACACTGCTGCTGCTGAACGCCCATCACGAGACGCTGTCGTTCCGGCTTCCCGGCGGGGACGTCGCGGATCGCTGGCGCCTGATCGTCGATACCGCATCGGGGCGCATCGGGGTGGCCGATGGCGAGTTCCAGGCGGAAGCGGAGGTCGAGCTTCCTGGACGTGCCTTGTTCCTCCTGGTCGGGCGCAGTGCATGACAGGAAATAGATTCGCCTACCGCAAGCAGTGGGGCGCCGAGGTTCTGGATTCGAAGGAAGTGCGCTTCCGCCTCTGGGCGCCGAATGTGCGGGATCTGGCGGTGTGCTGCGGCGAGTCCGACGTCCTGCCGATGCGCCGCCAGCGTGACGGCTGGTTTGAAGTCACGACCGACCGCATCGCTGCCGGCGAGCGCTACGCATTCCAGCTGGCGGACGGCCGGCGCTTGCCCGACCCGGCGGCCCGCGCCCAGGCCGGCGGCGTGCACGAGGACTCGCTGCTGATCGACCCCGCCGCCTACGCCTGGCGCAGCGCCGCCTGGCGCGGTCGCCCCTGGGAAGAGGCGGTCATCTACGAACTGCACACGGGCACCTTCAGCGAGGCCGGCACCTTCGCCGGCGTGGCCGAGAAACTCCGGCATCTGGCAGAGACGGGCGTGACGGCGATCGAGCTCCTGCCGGTGGCACAGTTCGGCGGCAACCGGGGATGGGGCTATGACGGCGTGCTGCTGTATGCGCCCCATACGTGTTATGGCGGGCCCGATGGGCTGAAGGCGCTGGTCGACACGGCGCACGAGCAGGGGCTCATGGTGCTGCTGGACGTCGTCTACAATCACTTCGGGCCGGACGGCAACCATCTGCACGCCTACGCGGAAGATTTCTTCAACGCCGCGCGCGAGACCCCGTGGGGACCGGCCATCGCCTACGAGCAGCCGGCGGTGCGCGATTTCTTCGTGGACAACGCGCTCTATTGGCTGGAGGAGTACCGTCTCGACGGCCTGCGGCTGGATGCCATCAACCAGATCGAAGACCCCTCCGAAGAGCACATCCTGGAAGCCATCGCGCGCCGGGTGCGCGAGCGGCTGCCGGACCGCCACATTCACCTGACGACTGAAGACGATCGCAACATCACGCGGCTGCACCGCCGCGACGAGGCGGGCAGGCCGGTCCGCTACACGGCGGAATGGAACGACGACTTCCATCACGCGGCGCACGTGGCGGCGACCGGGGAGGCCGAGGGCTACTACGCCGATTACACCGACCATCCGGCGGCGGGTCTGGCCCGCGCGCTTGCCAGCGGGTTCATCTATCAGGGCGAGACGTCGCGTTTTTGGGATGGCGCGGCACGCGGTGAGCCGAGCGGACACCTGCCGCCGCTGGCCTTCGTGAACTTCCTGCAGAACCATGATCAGACCGGCAATCGGGCGTTCGGCGAGCGGCTGACGGATCTGGCGTCGCCGCGCGCCGTAGAAACGCTGACCGCCATCCTGCTGCTATCGCCGCAGGTCCCGATGTTGTTCATGGGGGAGGAGTGGGGCGAGATCCGGCCCTTTGCGTTCTTCACCGACTTCCACGGTGAACTGGCCGATGCGGTGCGCGAGGGACGCCGCCGGGAGTTCCGCCGCTTTCCCGCTTTCGCCGACGAGGCGACGCGGGACAGG
The DNA here is from genome assembly GCF_037652055.1 of Pelagibius sp. 7325. Classification (NCBI taxonomy): domain Bacteria; kingdom Pseudomonadati; phylum Pseudomonadota; class Alphaproteobacteria; order Rhodospirillales; family Rhodovibrionaceae; genus Pelagibius; species Pelagibius sp. 7325. Next base: position 87,888 of record NZ_JBBKAH010000013.1, on the reverse strand, counting down.
ATTCCCGATCCGAACGCCCAGACCACCTTCGCCGCCTCGCGCCTCGACTGGGATCGCCTGGCGACAGCGGAAGGCCGCGCCCGGCACAGCCTGCTGCGCCGCCTGCTCGAGATTCGCCGCAAAGAGATCGTCCCCCGGCTTGCCGGCATGCAGGGTGATTCCGGCCGGGCGGAGCTCGGCGAGGCGAGCAGTTTCGCCGTCGACTGGCGGCTGGGCGACGGCTCGCGCCTCACGCTGCTGGCCAACCTGACCGACCGGCCGTTGCCCGCCCCTATGAAGGTTGCCGGCCGGGTATTGTTCGAGACCGTCGATGACGGCGAAGGCGCGGCGCTGACGGGCTGGTCGCTGCGCGTCGTACTTGAAGAGCCTGAGGCACAGCGCGGCGCATGACGGATCGCAACTTGCCGCGGGCGACCTATCGCCTGCAGTTCCGCAACGGCATGGACTTCGACCGGGCCGCCTCCCTGGCGCCCTATCTCGCCCGCTTGGGCGTCAGCCATCTCTATGCCTCGCCTCTCTTTGCCGCCGCCGAGGGGTCGACGCACGGCTATGACGGCGTGGACTTCGCTGTGATGGAGCCGGCCATCGGCGGTGACGCAGGCTTCGAGCGCCTCTGCGGGGCGCTGCGGGAGGCCGGTTTGAGTCTTCTGCTCGACTTCGTGCCCAATCACATGGCGGCGGTGGAATCCAATGCGTGGTGGTGGTCGGTACTCGAATGGGGCGAGGCCAGTGCCCACGCCCGGGTCTTCGACATAGACTGGTCGGCCTCCAAGCTGATGCTGCCGGTGCTGGGCTCCGGTTACGGCGAGGCGCTGGAGAGCGGCGTCTTTGGGCTTGGCTTCGACGCCGGAAAAGGCCGTCTCGGTTTCCGCTTCTACGACCGTACCATGCCCCTCACGCCGCCGTCCTATGCCCGGCTCCTCGCGTCGAGCGCGGATCCCGTCCTCCGGCGGCTCGGGCAGCGTTTTGCCGGAGCAACGCCGGAGAGTGGCCCCGCCCTGCAGCGGGAACTTGCCGAGGCCGCGCGGCAGCCGGCGGTGTCCGCGGCGATTGCGGATGCCCTGTCGGCCGCACAGAGCGATACGGGCGCACTGCACGAAATCCACGAGGCCCAGGTCTGGCGGCTGGCCCACTGGCGGCTGGCGCGGGAGGCACTGACGCACCGACGGTTCTTCGAAATCGCCGAGCTGGTCGGCCTGCGGGTCGAGGATCCCGCCGTCTTTGCCCAGGTGCACGAGCGCCTGTTTCAGCTGATCCGCGACGGCCAGGTTGCCGGCGTGCGCCTCGATCATGTCGACGGGCTGAGCGATCCGAAGGGCTATTTCGAGCGGTTCCAGGAGACCGTGGGCTGTGATGGTGACTGCTACCTGCTGGTGGAGAAGATTCTGGAGCCCGGCGAGCCGCTGCGGCCCGACTGGGCGGTTTCCGGCACCACGGGCTACGAGTTCATCGCCGCTCTGGCCGACCTCTTCGCGGACAGCGCAGGCTATGAGTCGCTGACGGCCGCCTACGACGGGTTCGTCGGACGCACCAGCGACTACGCGGCCGAAGCGGCGCAGGCCAAGCGGGAGATCCTCGGCTTCAATCTCGCGGGCGAGCTTTCGGACCTGACGGCCATGGCGCGGGACCTCGCGGCACAATCGATCGCGACGCGGGATCTCGGTGAGGACGCGCTGAAACGCTCGATCACCGAGATCATCGTGCATCTGCCGGTCTACCGCAGCTACATCGTCCAGCAGGGGCCGGATGCGCTGGACCGGCGCTACCTGCAGCAGGCGATCGATGGTGCCGGGATCTCGGAGCAGACCGGAGAGCCGGAGGCTCTGGCGTTCGTTGCCGGACTGCTGCTGCCGGAGGGCGCCGATGACGAGGAGAGACCCTCGGCGGATAAATTCGTCGCCCGCTTCCAGCAGACGACGGGGCCGGTCATGGCCAAGGCCGTCGAGGACACTTTGTTCTACCGCTACAACCGGCTGGTCGCCTTGAACGAGGTGGGCGGCGCAGCGGATCATTTCGGTGCGCCCCTGGCGGATTTCCATGCGGCGATGACGGAGCGCCAGGCAACGCAACCCGCCGGGCTCTCCGCGACGGCGACCCATGACACCAAGCGCGGCGAGGATGCCCGGGCCCGGCTGTACGCCCTCAGCGAGATGCCGGGCCGCTGGCGCCAGGCAACCGCGCGCTGGAGCGCCATGAATGTGCAACACCGCACCGCCCTGCCGGAGGGGGAAGCGCCGGAGCCGGAGATCGAGTGGCTGTTCTACCAGGCCCTCGCCGGGGCCTGGCCGGCCAACTTGGTTCGGGAGCCGCTGTCCTCGGAGGCGGCGGCTCGCGAACTGGCGGATCTGCGCGAGCGCTTCCTCGCCTATATGGAAAAGGCCTGCCGGGAAGCCAAAAGCAGAACCACCTGGACCAACACGAACACAGCGTACGAGGAGGCGGTGGCCGGCTTCGTCTCGGCGCTTCTCACGGTCGAGAGCGGCGGTGAGTTCCTGACAGATTTTGCAAAGACCTGCAGGCCGCTGTGGCTGGCCGGCGCGGTCAACAGCCTGTCGCAGCTTACCCTTAAGCTGACAGCGCCAGGCATCCCGGACATCTATCAGGGCTGTGAGCTCTGGGATTTCAGCCTGACCGACCCGGACAACCGGCGGCCGGTGGACTTCCCCCTGCGGGAGTCGCTGCTCGATAAAGGGGCCGCCGGCGAAACGGCGGCTCTGATGGAAGATTGGCTTTCGGGGGCGCCGAAAATGGCCCTGCTGTCGGCCGGCCTGCGTGCCCGCCGGCAGCATCCAGAACTTTTCGCGGAAGGCTGCTACGAGTCCCTCGAAGTGAAAGGCTCACGCGCCGAGAGTATTGTCGCCTTTCAGCGGAGGGCAGGAGACGCGCGCCTGGTGGTGGTGGTTCCGCGCAGGGTGCTGGGCCTTGTTGAGGGCACGGACGTTCCCGTGATCCCCGCGGAAAGCTGGGGGGATACCGGCGTGGCCCTGCAAGGCGGAACGCTGGAAGGGAAGCTGCGGGATGTTGTCACAGGGGAGACCTATGGGGGACGAGAGCCACTGCAGGCCTCGCGGCTGCTCGCGTCCTTCCCCGTCGCCCTTCTGCTGTCCGCTGCAGAGGGGACCGGCTCTTAAGGTCCCCGTCGTGGCTGCCGCGCAGAGCGCAACGAAACTTTGCCCGCGGAACCAAAGAGCCTGTCGCACGTTGCGAACAACACGCCTATCTGTCCTCTTCCCGACTTGGCGTGAAGGGGCGCTCGATATTCGTACCCCCGAGAGCGTGCGCCCCAGGAGCCCCGCCCGCCCCCAAGGAAGGCGGGGCTCCCTTCTCGGGGCGGAGACTGTCACCGCGCCGACGGACAACGTGACGCGGAAAGAATCCTCACAAAGATATGCAGAGGGCTGTGCAGTTCAGCGTCCGGAAAGCGTGGTCTGTCCGGCCCGTCAGAGAGCGCTGGTAATCTCTTTGATACTGTCGCGCAGGATGTCGCCGGTCCGATCGATTAGCTCCGGCGTCATCACCAGGGTCGGCGAGAGGATGAGGACGTTGCCGAGCGGCCGGGCGATGAGGCCGCGCTTCTGCGCCGCTGCGGCCGCCTTCATGCCGATCGCGGCTTCGTCGGAGAACGACGCCTTGGTGCGCTTATCGCGGACGAACTCGATCCCCATCATGAAGTGGCTGCCGCGCACCTCGCCGACGATGTCGAGGTCGGTGAGCTCGCGCAGCAGCGTCTCGAACTGCCTGCCGGTCTGGCGCACCCGTTCGGGGATCTTCTCCGCCTCCATCAGGGCGATGTTGGCGAGGCCGGCGGCCGCGGCCGCCGGGTGGCCGGAGTAGGTCATGCCGTGCAGGAACTTCTCGCCGGGGCCGGAGATCACCTCGTAGATTTCGTCGGATATGATGGTCGCAGAGAGCGGCTGGTAGCCGGAGGTGAGACCCTTCGCGGTGGTGATGATGTCGGGCACCATGCCGAAGACGTCCTCGGAGGCGAAGAAGTGCCCGAGGCGGCCGAAAGCCGTCACCACCTCGTCGGCGACGTACTTGATGTCGTAGTCGTCGCAGATCTGCCGGGCACGCCGGTGATAGCCGGCGGGCGCGGTGATGACGCCCCCGGCGCCCATGATGGGCTCGGCGGCGAAGGCGCAGATGTTCTCGGCGCCGATGCGCTCGATGCTGTCGCGCATGTCATCCATCAGCGCGTCGAGGAACTCGGCCTCGGTCATGTCGCCGCCCTCGCGCCAGTAGTGGGGCGAGCGCAGGTGATGCACCAGGTCGTGCGCGCCGAACCAGCCCTTGGAATAGGCCGGCGTGGTCATCGCGATGGTCAGATGGGTCGAGCCGTGATAGGCGCCCACGCGGCTCAGCACCTTGCGCTTTTCCGGGCGTCCGAGGCGGATGTTGTAGTGCTGCAGCATGCGGATCGCGGTGTCGTTGGCGACCGAGCCGGAATTGGCGAAGTAGACCCGGTTCAGGTTGCCCGGCGCGAGGCTCGCCAGCTTCTCGGCCAGCATTGCCGCCGAGGGGTGGGTGAAGTTGTAGAAGGTGGAGTAGAAGTCGAGCGTTTCGAGCTGCCGGGTGATCGCGTCGATGATCTCGCGCCGCCCGTGGCCGACGTTCACGCACCACAGCCCCGCGATGCCGTCGATCAGCTCGCGCCCGTCGCTGTCGCGCACCATGGCGCCTTTGGCATGCGTGATCACCGTCCGCGCGCCGTTCTGCTTCAGCGCGTTGAGGTCGCAGAAGGACTGGATGAGGTGACTGTCGGCGGTCAGGATGGCGTCGGTCGTGAGGTTCATGGCTGGGGTGTCCTGTAGTCGTCGAGCTGCCGCGATAGCAGCGTTTGCGGAATCGCGGCGGTTACCGCGAGATCGGTGACCAGCAGCGTCTCGCCAGGCCCGGCGGCGGCCAGGATTTGTCCGTCCGGCCCGGCGACCACCGAGCGCCCGGCATAGGCGATGTCGCCCTCCCGGCCGCAGTAGTTGGCGTAGACGATGGTGAGTCCCATCTCGACGGCGCGCGCCGGGACCAGCAGCGCCGAGACGTGCTCGAAGCCCGCCGGGTTGGCGGTCGGCACGAGGATCAGCTCCACACCCTGTTCGGCCAGGGCGCGGCAGTGGGGGGCGAACTCGACGTCGTAGCAGATGAGGAGCGCGGCTTTCAGTCCCTCCAGGTCGAAGAGGCAATAGCCGCCGCCGGGCCGGAAGCTTGTGTTTTCCATCGGCCCAAACAGCTGGATCTTGCGGTAGTGGGCAATCTGCTCGCCGGCGGCGGAAAAACAACTCGCCGCGTTGTATACGCACTCGCCGTCACGCTCGGCCCAGCCGATGGCGAGGCCGCAGCCCGCCGCGCGGGTGAGCGCACAGAGGCGCTGCCCCCACGCGCCGCCCTGCGGCTGGGCGAGGGGGCCGTGCAGGTCCGGCCGGTTATAGCCGGGCAGGAAGAGTTCCGGGAAAACGATCATCCGGGCCCCGGCGGCCGCTGCCGCGGCCAGCCGGGACTGGATCACGCCGAAGGTCTCCTCCGTGGCCCCGCCGATGGCGGGGCCCTGATGGAGCGCGAGCTTCATGGCACGGGCCGCTATTTCTTCAGGTTGGTCCAGATGGCGTCGTAGAGCACCTGGACCTCTTGCGGGCAGGCCTGGACGAAGACGCCCTTCGGGCCGGCCGGCGGGTTGGACTCCGGCGAGTTGGCGACGTCAGGCTCGAGGAACGGCTCCACGCCCGTCACGCCGGCCGAGTACTTCGCATAGTTGGTCAGCGTCGCGGCGTTTTCCGGCTCCAGCATGAAGTTCAGGAAGGCCAGCGCGCTGTCGCGGTTGGGGGCGTCCTTCAGCAGGGCGAGGTTGTCCATCCACACGATGTAGCCTTCCTTGGGAAAGGCGTACTCGATGGGCGCGCCCTCGTCGCGCGCCTTGGAGGCGAAGCCCGACCAGATCATGCCGGCGGCGGCATCGCCGGAGACCAAGACGTCCTTGGCGACGTCGGACCCGAAGGAGGCCCAGCTTGCCTTGGCTTCCATCACCAGGGCATTGAGTTCCTTCAGCTGCTCGCGGTCCGCGGTGCACTGGGGAATGCCGAGGTGGAGCGATGCCAGGGTGAGGGTTTCGCCCGAGGTATCGAGCACGTTGATCTTGCCCTTCAGCTCGGCCGGCGGGTTGAAGATGATCGCCGTGCTGTCGATGGCACCCTTGTAGATGTCGCGGTTGACGGCGAAGGAGGTGCTGCCCCACTGGTAGGGGATCGAGCTCTTGCGGCCCGGATCGAAGGGCACGTCCATCCACTCCGCGGCGACGTTCTTCAGATTCGGCACTTCCTCCGCTGTGAAGGTGTCGAGCATGCCGGCATCGCCGAGGATCTCGACCATGTAGTCGCCGGGCACCGCGAGGTCGTAGCTGCCGAGCTTGCCGGCCTTGAGGGTGGCCAGCAGCGCCTCGTTGCTGTCGAAGGTGTCCATGGTGACCGTGATGCCGGTCTCCGCGGTGAACTTGTCCAGCAGTTCCTGCGGCATGTACTCGAACCAGTTATAGAGCATCAGCTGCCCTTCGGCCCGGGCGGCCGTGGAGGCGGCCGTGGCGGAGCAGAGCACCATGACTGAGGCGGCGATGAGTTTTTTCATAACGGTCTCCACTGTTTCCTTGGCTGGTTATTGTTGGGTCTTGCCGTTGCGCCCGATCAGCCACGAGAGCGCGACGAAGACGACGGAAATGGCGAGCATCAGGGTCGAGATGGCCATGATGTTCGGCTTGATGCCCTGCTTGACCGCACCGAAGATGGCGGTCGGCAGGGTCTCGACGCCGGCCCCCTTGACGAAGTTGGTGATCAGGAAGTCGTCGAGGGAAATGATGAAGGCCAGGAGGAAGCCGGACATGATGCCCGGCACCATTAGCGGCAGCAGCACCAGGCGGAAGCTTTCCCATGGCGTGGCGTAGAGGTCCATCGCCGCCTGCTCGTAGCTGTCCGGCAGCGTCGCAAGCCGCGCCGCGATCGGCAGGTAGGCGAAGGGAATGCAGAAGGTGATGTGCGCCAGCAGGATGGTGCCGATGCCGCCGGGAAAGCCGATCACCGTGAAGAAGATCAGGCTGGCGACGGCGGTGACCACCTCGGGGACCATCAGCGGCAGGTTGATGAGGGCGAAGCTCGCGGTCTTGCCGCGGAAGCGGCCGGCCCGGTGCATCGCCACGGCGGCCGAGGTCGCGATCAGCGTGGCGGCCAGTCCCGCGACCACCGCCACGACCAGGGAGTTGATCGTGGCCTGGCGGAACTTTGGCGCTTCCGGGCCGGAGAATACGTCGCGGTACCAGTCCAGCGAGAAGCCGCCCCACAGGGTGATCGAGGTGGAGGCGTTGAAGCTGTAGACCGCCACCACGGCCAGCGGCGCATAGAGCACGACGAGGCACAGCACCGTCATCGGGAAGAAGCCGGTGAAGCGGCGCAGGTCGGTGCGGGCCTTGGCCATCACTGCGACCGCCGTGTCTGGCCGCGGGCGTAGATCAGCAGCACGCCCATGACGATGGTCATGAGGATCATCGCGACCGCGGCGCCGAAGGGCCAGTTGCCGGCCGCGCCTTTGAACTGCTCCTCGATAAGCGAGCCGATCATGAAGGTCTTGGCGCCGCCCAGCAGGTCGGGTGCGAGGAAGGCACCCAGCGAAGGCACGAAGACGAGGATCGCTCCGGCGATGATGCCGGGGCGCACCGCGGGCAGGATGACGAGGCGCAGGGTGGTCCAGGTGCCGGCGTAGAGATCGGCTGCCGCCTCGGAGAGCGCGAAGTCGTAGCGTTCGACGGCGGCGTAGATCGGCAGCACCATGAAGGGCAGGTAGCTGTAGAAGAGACCGAGCAGCACGGCGAGGTTGGTGTTGACCAGTCCCAGCGGCTGGTCGATCACGCCGCTCCACAACAGCATCGCGTTCAGCGGCCCCTCGTCGCGGATCAGGAACTTCATGGAAACAGTGCGAATCAGCAGGTTCACCCAGTAGGGGATGGTGACTAGGAACAGCCAGACGGTGCGGTGCTGCGCCGGACGCGTGGCGATGAACCACGCGGTCGGGAAGCCGACGGCAAAGCACAGCAGGGTGGCGGTGCCGGCCTGCCAGATCGAGCGCCAGAAGATGCCGATGTAGGTCCACTCGATGCTCGGCGGCTCGTCACCGAAGAGACCGCGATCGAGGAAGAACTGGTCGTAGGCGGCCAGCGTCGGGCTCCAGATGACGCCGCCACGGAACTCCTTGGTCAGGAAGGAGTAGACGCCCATCAGCAGCACCGGCAGCAGCAGCAGGATGCCGATGACGATCCAGGTCGGCAGCATCAGGCGCACCGCGCTGCGGTGGTAGATGGCGGACGAGCCGCCGCCGCTGCCGGGCGCGGCCGCCATCAGTCAGCCAGCAGACGCGCCGCGTCCGCCTCCAGCTTCAGCCCGACCTGGGCGCCGGACTGCGGCAGCCGGTCGGCATCGCTGTTCTGCACCCGCACCACCATGGGCTCGCCGTCCGGCAGTCGGGTCAGCAGCTGGATGTCGGTGCCGAGATAAACCTGGTGCTCGACCTGCGCCCGGATCTCGCCACCATCGGGCGGGCAGAGCGAGACCCGTTCCGGGCGCAGCGAGATATGGCCGCTGCCCGGTGCGGCGCCCGGCGCGGCGGGACAGGCGAGGGCGTGGCCGCCGGGCAGGCGGATCCGGGCCTGGCCGTCGCAAACTTCCAGGACCTCGACCTCGATGAGGTTGGTCTCGCCGATGAAATCGGCTACGAAGCGGTTCACCGGCGCCTCGTAGATTTCGCGTGGCGTGCCGACCTGCTGTACTCGCCCGTCCGACATCACCGCGATGCGGTCGGACATGGTGAGCGCTTCTTCCTGGTCGTGGGTGACGAAGACGAAGGCGATGCCGGTCTCGCGTTGCAGCTGCTTCAACTCGCCGCGCACCGCCTGACGCAGCTTCAGGTCGAGGGCGGAGAGCGGCTCGTCCAGCAGCAGCACTTTGGGGCGCGGGGCGAGCGCGCGGGCAAGGGCGACGCGCTGCTGCTGGCCGCCGGAGAGCTGCGCTGGCTTGCGCTGCACGAAGTCGGAGAGCCGGACCAGGTCGAGCACCTGCCGCGCGCGCTGCTCGGACTCCTGGCGGCTCCAGCCCAGCCGTAAGGTGCCGAACATGGCGTTCTCCAGCACCGTCATGTGCGGAAAGAGCGCGTAGTGCTGGAACACCGTATTGACCGGCCTCTTATGGGGCGGCAGCGCGGCGATGTCCTCGCCGTGAAGGCGGATTGATCCCTCGCTGATCTCCTCGAAGCCGGCGATCGAGCGCAGCAGGGTGGTCTTGCCGCAGCCCGACGGGCCGAGCAGCGTGAAGAATTCGTCGGCCAGAATGTCGAGCGAGACGCCGTGCAGGGCGATGAAATCGCCGTAGCGCTTCACCACCCTGTCGATGGAAATCGCGACCCTGCTGCCCCCCATACGCGGCGCCCCTTGCCGAATACCACCCAAAATGCCAGTAATACCCTAATAGAGGGTCGTTTGGGGGGTATATACCCCTGGAGAGGTATGATGCGGCATCTGCCGAACCTGACCGAGGGCTACCTCGGCCGTGCCATCGCGCGCCTGCAGGACGACAGCTTCGAAGGCGCCCTCTACCAGTGGCTGGCGCGCTGCTTCGAGATCGACAACACGACGATGCTCGCTTATTTCCAGGACCGGGTGCCGCAGGCCCTTTTTACCCAGGCCGCGGAGCGCCGGGTGCATGCACGGCTCGAGACCGACTACATCGGCGGCGCCTACCTGCTGGATCCGTTTCATGCGCTGCATGTCGACCGCGCGCCGGCTGGCCTCTACCGGCTGCGCGACATCGCGCCCGACCAGTTCCAGCGCAACGAGTACTTCGCGGTCTATTACCAGGCGACGACCCTGGTCGACGAGATCGCCTACGTGGCCTATCCGGGCGAGGGCGTCTCGGTGCAGATCTGCCTCGGCCGCGACGCGACCTCCGGCCGCCGCTTCACCGCGCGCGACCTCGATTGCGCCGAGCGTATCGCGCCGATCGTCTGCGGACTGATCGAGCAGCGTTGGTCGAGCCTGAGCTCCAGCGGCGACTTCACCGAGACGGGTCTGACCCAGCGGCTGATCGAGCGGTTGCGCGGCGCGCACGGTATTGCCCTCAGCCCGCGCCAGGCCGAGATCGCCATGCTGATCCTGAAGGGGCATTCCTCGGTCTCGATCGGCCTCAGGCTGGGCATCAGCCCGCAGACCGTGAAGGTCTTCCGCAAGCAGCTCTACAAGAAGTGCGCCATCTCCTCCCAGGCCGAGCTCTTCTCCCTGCTGATGCCGCTGCTCGCCGAAGCGGTGGCGTGACGCTGCTGCAGAGCCCCCAGAGCTAAGCGGAATAGAGCAGCTGCTTCTAAAGGTGCGGTCGCTGGCAGAGGCCGGCGTGCCGGCAGCTCTGGCGCGAGAAACCTATTCTCCATTCACCTAATATTCATCTTCTCATTCGAAGGTTGTAAATGCAGTCCGTTTTGAACGGCAGCGTAACGCATTGAAAGCATTGGCGGGGGGAGCTCCATGCTACGAAACGCATTTATGGTTGTAGTTTTGTCGGGGATCGGACTGGTCACCTTCGCCCATGATGCCCACGCGTACTTGGACCCGGGCACCGCAAGTATCATCTTGCAGGGAATTATCGGTGGCATCGCCGCCGCCGCCGCAGCGGGCGCTATCTATTGGCAGCGCGTCAAATCATTCTTTTCCAGGACGCTCGGGCGTGGGGCGCAGCACAGCCTCGCGGCCGGGGATTCCGACGACAAGTAGGCGGCTGTGGCTGCCTTCGATCCCGGATCGTTTCGGGACCCTGCCGGTCGTGTTGTCCGGCAGGGCGATCGCATATTTCGCGTAATCACACCCGAGAAGGCGGAGGAGACCAAGGCGGTCCTTGACGCCCCGTTCTTCAGGCGGCGCGCGGGTGCTTCAATCGTCCAGACCTGGGTGCCGTCCGACCACGACCGGAAAAGCGTGACGTCGGCGATCCCTGGCGAGTTCCCCCTTGTCATCGAACACGAGCGGCTCGAGGTGATTTCATATCCCTTTGAGTGGCCGTTTTCGCTTCTGAAACGGGCGGCGGAACTTCATCTCGAGATCCATCTCGAAGCCCTGGAGGAAGGCTTCGATCTTTCCGATTCCAGTGCCTATAACGTGCAGTTCGTCGGCACGCGTCCTCTCTTCATCGATGTGCTGTCTTTCCGGCGCTACAAGGCAGGCTCTTACTGGTCGGGCTATAAGCAGTTCTGCGAGGAATTCCTTGCTCCCTTGCTGTTGACCGCGTACCGAGGCGTCCCCTTCAACGAATGGTACAGAGGCAACTTAAGTGGTCTCGACCTCGTATCACTCGCCAAGCTCCTTCCGGCACGTGCCCGATTCTCTCTTCAGGCACAGATGCATGTCTTCATGCACGCGCGACTGATGCGGCGGATCAAGTCGCACGACGGTGGTCTCGCTGCCAAACAGGGGCAGCTTCCCCTGGCATCGTTGAAGGGCATTCTCAGAGGCATGCTGAGCTATGTCCGGTCGCTCCGACCGAGAGGTTTGGAGACTACCTATTGGAAGGACTACGAGTTCAACAATTCCTATCTGCCAGAAGATGCCGAGCGCAAGCGGACGGCGGTAAGAGCCTTCGTTGAAAACGCAAAGCCCGCGCTTCTCGTCGACCTCGGCTGCAATAGCGGCGACTTCAGTGAACTGTCCATTGCGGCAGGCGCCAAATCGACCGTCGGGGTGGATTTCGACCAAGGCGCCTTGGAAGCGGCGGTGTCTCGAGCGGACGAACAGCGTTTGCCGATTTTGCCGATCTATCAGGACCTGACGAACCCCAGTTCCTCTCAGGGATGGGCCGCGAGCGAGCGCGGCGCTTTCGTCGAGCGGGTGCAGCCTGATGCGGTCATTGCGCTGGCTGTCTTTCACCACCTGGCCATCGGGAAGAACATTCCCTTCTCCGCGGCCATTAAATGGATGGTCGATCTGGCACCGAAGGGCCTGCTCGAATTTGTTCCCAAGAGCGATCCCATGGTGCAGGGGATGCTTGCCCATCGAGGCGATATGTTCCTGCACTACACGGAAGAGAAGTTTCGGCAGGAGCTTGCGCGCGTCGCCACGATTACTTCAGAAGCGCAAAGCTCCTCATCCGGGAGAAGGATCTTCACTTATGAGCGCTAATCGTCGGATCTGGATCGCGGGCGCTGCGGCCTTCTTTCTGGTGTTGCTTCCGTTCGCCAATTTCGCGAAAACGAACTACGGTGACGGCTCTTTCATCTCCATAAATTTCGCCTGGTTCGTTCTGCAGACAGTGCCACTGGTCTTTGCAGGTGTCGTCGCCCTAGTCGTTCTGCTTCACTTGAGTGCGTCCAGATACGCTTCTCACTCTCTCTCGCGCGCACTGATCACGGTCAGCGGCGCGTTCTTTCTACTTTTCTTCTATCACTATCCTTATCATCAGCTGCTTCCGGAGACTGTTGATGAGTGGATTCCTGTAAGCTTGTATTTCGTATTAATCGCGATTTTTGCCGCGCTTCTGTTCAGGCTGGCAAGGCACTCTGGTGCCCTGATAGCGATCCTCATTTTCGCCACGGCGAATTTTACGCTTGCACTGCCGTCGCTCTCGGGAACGGCAATCGAAGCCACGCAAACTGTGCTGTTCAGATACGCCAATTCCGGAAACCCGAGTGTGATCGCTGCTGAGTCTCGGCCAAACGTCTACTACTTTATTCTGGATGCATATGGCAGCAGCACCGCCATCCGGCAGAATTTCGGCTACGACAATTCGCCGTTTATCGAGGCGATGGAGGAACGCGGCTTCTATCACGCGGGAGAAGCTATTTCATCCTACAATCGGACCGTTTTCACTCTCGCGTCAATTTTTGCTCAAGACTATTTCATCGCCGATGAGATGACCCTCGCTGAATGGCGCCAGCGACGGCTGACTTATCCGGCGCTTCTGAATGCGCATGTTCCACCGAGCCTTGTTGCCGATGCCAGAAAGCAGGGATATGAGTTCTTTTTGGTAGGAAATTACTGGGCGCCATGTGCAGGTCCCTGGGTGTCGTGCTATGCGGAAGCGGAGGGCAGCGCGTACCTGGCTGACGTGTTTTGGAGTGCCACCCCAAGCTTGGTCATCTCCGCAGCGGCGAGATCTGGCGATGCGGATGAGGTGCCAGACGTCGATGCCATGGGTAAACTGCGCAAGCGGTTGGAGGAGTCAGGCGCGCCGCTGACGCCGACTTTCACATTTGTTCATCACTTGTCACCGCACGCGCCTTATTTGTTCCAGGCGGACTGCAGCTTGCGGGATGAGTACGAACTGGATCTGGATGGATGGCCAGAAAGCGCAAAGCCATATTTTCTTGATAATCTGTTGTGCGCGAATTTGAGCGCTGCGCGGATCGCCGACGAGATCATCGCTCTCGATCCCGACTCGATTATCGTCTTCCAGGGTGACCACGGCTCTTCGTTCACTGTCGACTGGGACAAGCCGTTCGACGAGTGGCCGCCGGCGTCGGTGCAGGAACGATCGTCCATATTGAACCTGGTAAGGCTGCCCGAAGCGTGCCAGTCGTGGCTTGCGCCAGATCTCGACAATGTGACCACGATCCAAGCGGTCATGGGGTGTGCTTCCGGCAGGGAACCCGTGAGGAATAACCCTCGCGGCTATCTGACCACATTCTCGCGAGAGAACCCCGACCATGGCCAGGTCAGGCGCATAGATCCGACCTCGTTTCGTGCCTTGCCGAAGGGCAGTGAAAATCGCCGGGCTATGGCGAAACCGTAGCCGCTTCTATCAGTCTCCTGGGTGGTCGAGGGGACCCGGTCCGCGCACCCCCAGGTCTTCTCTTTGCTCGCAGTGGTTGCTCAGCCGAAGATTCTTCGGTTTGGCGCCAGACCGGGCTATGATCCCCGCCATGAAGCTCGACAACCGCGACCTGCAGATTCTCACCATCCTCCAGCAGGAGGGGCGCATCACCAAGGCGGCCCTGGCCGGGCGGGTCAGCCTGTCGCCGGCGGCCTGCTGGGACCGTTTGAAGCGCCTGGAACAGTCCGGCTACATCCGGGCCTACCGGGCCGAGGTCGCCCTGGAGAAGATCGCCCCGGTCTCCCACTTCCTGGTCCAGGTCGAGCTGGAAAGCCATCAGGCGGCGGACTTCCAGCGCTTCGAGGACGCGATCGGGACCCTGCCGCAGGTGGTCCGCTGCGTCGCCGTCGGCGGCGGCGTCGATTATTTCCTGGAGATGGTGGCGCGCGACGTCGCCGCCTACCAGGCCCTCATCGACGACATCCTGGAGCGGCGCATCGGCGTGAAGCGCTACTTCACCTTCGTGGTGACCAAGCCGGTGAAGGACGCACCGCCGCCGCTGGCGCTGCTGCGCGAGGACGCCCTCCGCCAGGTTGCCGAAGAAAATTAACCCCGGCCGCGGCCACGCCACCGAATCGCCGCCGCCGTCGCCGCAAATCCGAGCCACCTTCCTCTCCGGGATCGATACCCTCCGGCCAGTTTTCCCCTCTGCCGCCAGGAGGCTTCCCCGATGACGTTATCGCCGCAGCGCAAGATGCCAGACACCGGCCTCGGCCTGGAGGATCCCGGGCTGCTGGCCACTGCCTCCTACATCGCCGGCGAGTGGGTTGAGGCGGGCGAGGCGGGTAGCCTCGCCGTGACGAACCCGGCCCACGGCACGCTGCTTGCCGAGGTCGCCGCGCTCGGCGAGGCCGGCGCGCGGTACGCCGTCGACGCCGCGCAACAGGCTTTTGCGCCCTGGGCCGCCCTGCTGCCGCAGCAGCGCAGCGACATCCTGCGCCGCTGGTACGTGCTGATGGTTGAGCACAAGGAAGACCTCGCGCGTCTCATGACCCTGGAACAGGGCAAGCCGCTCTCCGAGGCACGCGGCGAGATCGACTACGGCGCTTCCTTCGCCGAGTACTTCGCGGAAGAGGCCAAACGTCCCGACATCATGAGCGTCACCTCGCATCTGCCCAATGCCGAGGTCGAACTTTGGCGTGAGCCGGTCGGCGTCGCCGCGCTGGTGACGCCGTGGAACTTCCCCAACGCCATGCTGACCCGCAAGGCGGCCGCCGCCCTGGCGGTCGGCTGCACCGTGGTGGCGCATCCCTCCAGCGAGACGCCGCTTTCGGCCCTGGCGCTGGCCGAACTCGCGCGGCGCGCCGGCTTTCCGGCTGGCGTCTTCAACGTGGTGGTCGGCAAGCCGGCGCCGATCGTGGGGGCCTGGACTGCGGACACCCGGGTACGCGCGCTCTCCTTCACCGGGTCGACCGAGATCGGCCGCCTGCTCTACGAGCAGTGTGCGCCCTCCATCAAACGCCTCAGCCTGGAACTGGGCGGCCATGCGCCCTTCATCGTGTTCGCGGACGCGCCGCTCGACAAGGCGGTGGACGAAGCCATGAAAGCGAAGTTCGCGACCTCCGGTCAGGACTGCCTCGGTGCCAATCGCTTTTACATCGAACGCCCGGTCTATGAGGAGTTTTGCCGCCGCTTCGCCGAACGGGCCGCGGCCCTGACCGTCGGCCAGGGCCTGGACGATCCGGACATCGGACCTCTGATGAACGACAAGGCTGTCACCAAGCAAGAGGAGCACGTCGCCGACGCCCTGGCGCAGGGCGCGCGCCTGCTGTGCGGTGGCGCGGTCCACGACCTCGGTCCGCTGTTCTTCCAGCCGACGGTGCTGGCCGATGTGCCGGACGCGGCGAAGATCCTGCGCGAGGAAACCTTCGGACCCGTGGCGGCCCTCACGCCTTTTGACAGGGAGGCCGAGGTCGTCGCCCGCGCCAACGCCACCGAGTACGGCCTGGTCGCCTACCTGCACACCAAGGAGCCCGCGCGCATCTACCGCCTGTCACGGGCGCTGGAATTCGGCATGGTGGCGGTGAACCGCACCAAGGTGACCGGCGCACCGATCCCCTTCGGTGGGATGAAGCAGTCGGGCCTGGGACGCGAGGGATCGCGCCTTGGTATTGAGGCCTTCTCCGATGTGAAGTACGTATGCCGCGACTGGTCCTGACAGGAAAGAGAGTGAGAGACGATGCTTAAGAACGATCAACTGGAAGCTTGGGACCGGGACTGTTTCTTCCATCCCTCCACCCATCTGGCGCAGTTCGCGCGCGGCGCGGCGCCGCAGCGCGTGGTCACCGGCGGCGAGGGAGTCTACATCCGCGACCGCGAGGGCAACAGGCTGCTCGACGCCTTTGCCGGCCTCTACTGCGTGAATGTCGGTTATGGCCGCAAGGAGATCGCCAAGGCCATCGCCAAGCAGGCCGAGGAACTGGCCTATTACCACGCCTATGTCGGCCACGGCACCGAGGCCTCGATCACCCTGGCGAAGATGGTGATCGACCGCGCACCCAAAGGCATGAGCAAAGTCTACTTCGGCCTTTCGGGTTCCGATGCCAACGAAACCAACGTCAAGCTGGTCTGGTACTACAACAACATCCTCGGACGCCCGCAGAAGAAGAAGATCATCTCGCGCTGGCGCGGCTATCACGGCTCCGGTCTGATGACCGGATCGCTGACGGGCCTGGAGCTGTTTCACAAGAAGTTCGATCTGCCGCTCGCCCAGGTGATCCATACCGAAGCGCCCTACTATTACCGCCGCAAGGTTGACGCGATGAGCGAGGAGGAATTCTCCGCCCACTGCGCCAGCGAGTTGGACAAGCTGATCCAGGCCGAGGGTCCCGATACCATCGCCGCTTTCATCGGCGAGCCGGCCCTTGGTACGGGCGGCCTGGTGCCGCCGCCCAAAGGTTACTGGAAGGCCATTCAGGAGGTCCTGGAGAAGTACGACATCCTGCTGATCGCCGACGAGGTGGTGACCGGCTTCGGGCGTCTCGGCACGATGTTCGGCTCGGACCACTACGGGATCCGGCCGGACATCATAACCTCGGCCAAGGGGCTGACCTCCGCCTACGCGCCCCTGTCGGCTTCTCTCATCGGCGAGAAGGTGTGGAAAGTGCTGGAGCAGGGCACTGACGAGAACGGCGCGATCGGCCACGGCTGGACCTATTCGGCGCACCCCATCGGCGCGGCGGCGGGCATTGCCAACCTGAAGCTGATCGACGATCTCGGCTTGGTCGGCAACGCGCGCGCGACCGGGGGCTACTTCAATACGGCGATGCGCAAGGCCCTGGGCGATCATCCCAAGGTGGGCGAGGTGCGCGGGGAGGGCATGCTCTGCGCCGTCGAGCTGGTGGAAGATAAGGACGCGCGCAGGTTCTTTGAGCCCGCGGGCCAGCACGGCCCCAAGGTCGCTGCCGCCCTCCTGAAACGCGGCGTCATCGCGCGGGCCATGCCGCAGGGCGACATTCTCGGCTTCGCGCCGCCGCTTTGCCTCAGCGAGGCCGAGGCGGATATTGTCGTCGGCGCCATGCGCGAGGCGGTTGAGGAAGTCTTCCCCGGCGCCTGAGGCCGGCCCCCAGCGGCCTCTTTGTTGTCCCAGCCCGGAAACGGAACCATTTCCGCCGGCCTTTCGTTGTCTCCCAAACCCTCGTGAGACATCGAAAGGCGACAGCAATGAGCGAAGATACCACAGAGAGCACCTCGGTCTTGAAGGAGGCCGGCGGCGCTTTGAAGCGAGAAGGTCGGCAGGTCGCCGGCGAGGCCAAGGCTGCCGCAGGGAAGGTGGCTCGCGAACAGCGCGATGCCCTGGCCGACTACGTGGCGGCCCTGGCCGATGCCGTCAGCCACGGCGCCGAAGACCTGGAAGCCGCCGGTTACGGCCGCAGTGCGGCGACCGTGGCGCGCACTGCCGACGAGGTCGGCGGCTTTGCCAAGCGCCTCCAGGGGCGCGATCCGGGCGATCTGTGGCATGACGTCGAAGATTTCGCCCGTGAGCACCCCGCGCTGGTATTCGGCGCCGGTTTTGCGATCGCCTTTGGCGCCGCCCGTTTCCTGAAAAGTTCAGCCGAGCCCGAGGCAGAGCCGGAGGATGAGATCGCCGAGATGCCGGAGACGCAGGCGCCGTCGGCGACTCCCGGTGCCCGTGCCGGCATGGGGGCCGGAGCGGGGGGCGGCGAATGACCATCGCGGACTCTTCGCTCGGCGGCCTGCTGTCAGGACTGGTTCACGACCTCGGCCAGTTGGTAAGGCAGGAGCTGCGCCTGGCGCAGGCCGAGGCTTCGGAGAAGCTGCAGCAGGCACAGACCGGCCTCTACGCCGTCATCACCGGCCTTCTGGTCGCTTTCTGCGCACTGCTGATCCTGGTGCAAGCTGTCGTCCTCGCGCTCAGCAACGTCATGCCGGCTTGGCTGGCTTCTGTCGCTGTTGGCGGCGTGCTGGCGCTGGTAGCTCTTTTGCTGATCCGCCAGGGGCGCAAGAACCTGCAGGCCAAAAATCTCATTCCGCAACGCACGCTGCGCGCCGCGCGCAGCAGCTCAGAAATCTAAGGAGACTCTGAAATGGTGAAGACCACTCCCGGGACCGATAACATCGAGAACGAGATCCATTCGACCCGACGCAGCATCGACGACAAGATCGAGCGCATCCAGCAGCGCCTCTCACCGGGCGAGGTAGTCGACAATGTCGTCGATTTCGCCCGTAGCAACGGCGGCGCCATCGCCGGCGGAATCGGGCGGACTGTGCGCGACAATCCCGTGCCGGCAGCGATGATCGGTGCCGGCATCCTGTGGCTGGCCCTCAACGCCAGGGCCAAGCGGCAGGCGGACTATTATGACGACTACGATGATTACGATGATTACGATGACTACGATGACCTCACCAGTGCCGAAGGTTCGACGGGGCAGAGGTTACGCGAACGGGCGGCGGCGGTGCGCGACGATGTGCGCGAGCGCGCCGGCAAGGTGGGCCGCCAGGCGCGCCGCCAGGCGGAGCGTGCCAAGGAGAGCACGGGACGCTTCGTGCATGACCACCCGATCCTGGTCGCCGCCGCAGGCGTCGCCCTGGGTGCCGCCGTGGCTGCCTCGCTGCCGCGCTCGGGCCGTGAGGACCGCACCTTCGGCGAACGCAGCGACCAGGTGAAGCGGGCCGCCAAGGACGCCGCCGTGAAGGAGGGCCGCAAGGTCCAGGAGGCCGCCAAGGCCGCGGTCAAGAAAGCCAAGGACACGGCTGCCGCCAAGGCGCCGGACGCTGACTCGCTGCAGCGCGACGCGGACGAGGTGGCAAAGGCTGCCGGCGCCGGCCGGTCCGGCACCATCAGCTGATCGTGACGGCGCAGCGGCGGAGAGGCCGAGCCTCTCCGCCGCCACCCGTTTTAGTCCCGACGACAGCTGGAGGAGTACTCTCCCGTGTACAATATTTTCTACATTATCGGTGTCGTGGTGGTGGTGCTGGCGCTGCTGTCGTTCCTCGGCCTCGCCTGACCGCCTGACCCCATCGGATACGGGCCCGACCCGCCGCTGCCTTGCCGGCAGCGGCGGGTTTTCTTTGGCCGGGTCTGGGCTGGGTTACACCGGTCAGCTGTTGCCGACGGGCTTTTCGTCCGTGGAGGGACTGGCGGGCGTGGGCTGCAGCGAACTGAGGTACTCGCCGACCACCTGCAGCGGCTCGATGTGGTCGCAGAGGATCTTGAAGACGACCAGCAAGGGGACGGCGATGAGCAGGCCGGCAACGCCCCACAGCCAGCCCCAGAACAGCAGGCAGACGAAGACAATGACCGGATTGAGGGTCAGGCGCCGGCCGACCACCGCGGGGGTGACGACATTGCCTTCCAGGGCGGTCAGCACGATGAAGGCGAGCGGCGGCAGGAAGATCTCGACCGGCGACAGGAAAGTCAGCACCGCCGCCAGCAGGATCGCCGCGGCGGTCAGGATCGCACCGACATAGGGTATGAAGTTCAGCG
Organism: Pelagibius sp. 7325; assembly: GCF_037652055.1. Classification (NCBI taxonomy): domain Bacteria; kingdom Pseudomonadati; phylum Pseudomonadota; class Alphaproteobacteria; order Rhodospirillales; family Rhodovibrionaceae; genus Pelagibius; species Pelagibius sp. 7325. The sequence goes on along the minus strand of NZ_JBBKAH010000013.1, from coordinate 68,067 downwards.
TCGCTGCCATCACGCCCCACAGCAGCGGATTGGGCATGGAGAACGCGGCCATGGTGGCGGCGGTAACGCAGCCCAGGCCGACATTGATGAGCGTGATGGTCAAGAGGTAGCGCGAGACCTCGACCTGGAGGTCGCGACCGATCTCGACGGCGCGCTTCTTCTCGCGCAGCGTCGGCAGGATGTGGACCGTCTTCAGCAGGAAGAGGTAGCCGTTGGCAAGCAGGAAGAACAGCAGGATCGCGGCGACCACCACGATGGTCACCAACTGGCCTGTGTTGGTGAGGAAAATCTGCGCCAGATCAGGGCCCTGGATGACGACCTCACTGGCCTCCTCACCCGGCGACAGGCGCGCCATGTCCTGGGTGATTTCTCGGACGTCCTGGATGGCTCCGACGACCTCGCTGAAGGTGTAGCGCAGGCGGATCACGGCCTCAGGCAGGCGGGCGAGCCACTCGGCGGCCGGCGCCGACAGGCGGAAGAGAATGGCGGCGGCCAACCCGCAGCAGGTCAGGACCACGACGGCGGAGGCGAGGGTCCGCGGCAGGCCCAGCTTGCTCAGCAGGCGCACGATGGGGGCCAGCACCAGCGCCAGCACGCAGGCCACGGTGATCGGGATGAAGAGCGTTCGGGCGAAGTAGAGGGCTGCCAGTACAGCCAGCGCGGCAACGGTGACCATTGCGACCGTGAGGGCGCGGTTGTCGCCGCTTGGCGCCGGTCCGTCAGACATGACCATGATCCCGAGAACTCCCCCTTTGGCGACCGGGCCGGGCCCGGCGGATCGGCAACCGGCGGAAAGCGTCACGCCGGCCTTATAGGAACTTTCCAGCGGTCCATTCGTTCCTTCCAGGAATTGCCTAAACGCAAGGCCTGGGGGAAGCCGGGCCCGAGCCGTTTCCTGTGGGCAAACGTCAGACGAGGGGGAGCAGCCGATGGCGGTCGCCGGTTCGGGTGAAGCATTTTTTCCGGTCCTGAAGAACGAGATTCGGGCGGTCCGCACCGCCCTGTGGTTTCGTCCCGGTGCCTACTGCATCGCTGCCGCCCTGGTCGCCTTGCTGGTGGCCACGGTCGACGGCTTCCTACCCAAGGACACCTTGACATGGCTGCCCGATGTCGAACGGGAGACGGTGGAAGAACTGCTGAAGCTGCTGGCCGGCAGTATGCTCACAGTGGCCACCGTCACCCTTTCGGTGCTGATGCTGGTGCTGAGCCTCGCTGCCGGCCAGGTGTCGCCACGTGCGGTCCCGGAAATCATGGCCGACCCGGTCACGCAGAACGCCCTAGGGACCTTCCTCGCCACCTTCGTCTTCTCCCTGGCCGCCCTGCTGCTGTTCGGCTTTCACATGGTCACCGGGCCTGGTGTCACCATGACGTTTCTCTGCGCCCTGCTCTTGGCGATGAACGCCGTGCGCTACCTGGTGCAGTGGATTCACCACGTCGCCGAGATCCTGAAGGTCAACCGGATTATTCACAGCATCCACCGCCAGGCACGCAGCGTGCTGGAGACCTATCTGGATGCCGCGCCGTCGGCGGCCTGCGAGCCGGCCACGCCGGGTGCAGCCAGCGAAATGGTGATCCGGCCGTCGGGCACCGGCTACGTCCAGCTGATCGACAGCGAAACACTGCACAACCTTGCCTGCGAGCACGACCTCTTCGTGCGGCTCTGCGTCCAGGAAGGCGACTTCGTGCATCCGCACCGCCGCCTGATGACGGTGACCGGCAAGGTATCCGACGACGAGGCGCGCGCCTCCCTCCAGGGGACGGCCGTCGTCGGCTTCGAGCGCAGCCACGAGGGCGACCCGCGCCTCGGCTTCGAACTACTGGCGGAGGTCGCCTGCCGCGCCCTGTCGCCCGGCATCAATGATCCGCAGTCGGCGCTCGCCTGCATTGAGCACTTGGGTAGCCTCCTCGCCATAGCGGGGGAGCGGCCGCCCGGCGATTATCCGCCGTCGCAGAGCCCGGACGGGCGTGTCGAGTTCACGCGGCCTGGCTTTGCGGCCATGCTGGAGCGCGCCTTTCGGCCTGTGATGCGCGACGGTGCAAGCCATGCCGAGGTCATCTGCGCGATCGCCGGTGTGCTGAAGGACCTGGCCGAGTCCGCGGCGCCCTGCTACCTCGAGGACATCATGGACGAAGCCCGGCGCGCAGAGGCCTTCGGCATGGAAAAACTGCTGCTCGACGCCGACCGGCAGGCGCTCGCCCGCCTGGTCGCCGAGGCGCGCGACATTTCCGACAGGCGCAGCGCCTGAGCCGCGCCACGGCGGCCTCCGGGAACCCTCGCTCATCGAGGGACGTTGTCCAGCCGATACGTAATCCCTTCAAAGGAGGACCTCAGATGTCCCGCTTGCCTTGCCTGCTGGCGGCAGCCGCCCTCGTGTTGCCGCTGCCTGCCTACGCCGACTGTGCCCAACGCATTGAGGCGGTTGAAAGCCATCCCGCGATCCTCGAAAACCCGGAAGGCACCGCCGCCGCAGCCGAACAGGCGCCCGCCGTTCCCGGCGGCGAGGAAGCCGCGACGGAGGAAATGGTGAAGAACGGCGGGGCTGTGCAGGAGGATGGCGGCACGACTGTCTACCAGGAGGGTGGACCCGCGACGCCACGCGAGCAATGGTTCACCAACGAGAAGGACAAGTCGGCGGTGCTGACCCACCTCGATGAAGCGCGCGACGCGCGGGGCAGCGGCGACGAGCAGGCATGTCTTGAGGCGATCGAGCAGGCCGAGGCGGTGCTGACTCCCAACGACGGTTGAGTCGGACCCGATGGGTCCTAGCGAAAAGGCGCGCCGCGCAAGCGGCGCGCCTTCGTTATGTCCGCGGGGACGCTCTGTGACATCGCCGGCCGGTAACGGAGCAAGGCGGAACCGCGCAGTGCTGCTCGGCGTTGTTCTTACATCACCCAAAATGAATGGAGATATGCAATGAACTGGGACCAGGTCGAAGGAAACTGGAAACAGCTGAAAGGCAAGGCGCAGGAGAAGTGGGGTCGCCTCACGAACGACGAACTGGACGTGGTGGCTGGCAGCCGCGAGCAGCTTGTCGGGCGCCTGCAGGAGCACTATGGCCTTGCCCGCGAGGAAGCGGAGAAGGAGGCTGACCGCTGGGCGAGCGGCGTAATGGATGCTCCCAAGAAGCAGTAAGCGCCAACAAGGTTTTGGGCGACCGCAGCCGCGGTCGCCCTTCTTTCTTTCGGCAGGACACAAAAAAAGGCGGCAGAGCCGCCTTTTTCGATTGCTACGCCAGCCTGTTGGCTCGCATCAGTTGGTCGCATCCTTCACGTCGTCGCCCGCCTCCTCGACCGCGTCGCCAAGCTCTTCAACCGAGTTGTCGATCGACTCGCCCACCTGCTCGGCGGGGCCTTCCTCTTCACAGGCGGAAAGGGTGAGGGCGGCAACGAAAGCCAGCGCCGTCGCGGCCGCAGTCCTCTGTATCGTCTTGCTCATTCTATTTCTCATGCTCCGGGTAAATGTTGGCTCAGTGGCGGCCTGGCTTCAGGCCGGCCTTCTCGGCACGCTTGAGCTCTTCGTTTTCCTTGCCTTCGACGGCCTTTCGCGCCTTTTTGGCGTTGGCGTCGACCTTGCCGGACTCGACGAATTCGGTGGTGTCCTTGTTGTAACGGCGAGCGGCGGTGCGATTGCCTTCGCCTTCGTTCTTATCGGTCATCTCGTAGTCCTCCGATCTGAAACAGCGAGCGCTAAGCCGATCGATCAATCGTTGGCGCTGTCTTCGATGGCTTCGCCGGCGTTTTCGATGTCCTGCCCGGCACCTTCGACAGTGTTGCAGGCTGAAAGCGCTGCGGCGGAGAAAGTGGCCACCATCACCGCCAGCAAGGCTCTATGGCCATTGCGGCGCAGGCCGTCGAAAAGCGTGCTCATATCAACTCTCCATTGCTTTGTCGGCTGTCTCCCGCACGGGGGAGGCTTCTGGCATGGAAACACGAGAGCGCGGGCAAAGGTTCCCTCGTTGCAGGTGGCGCGGCGCCTAGCGGGGCAGCAGGACATCGCCGTCCTGGTCCTCGCCTGATACTTCGGTGGGGGAGACCGCGTCGATCTGCTGCAACAGGCTGTCGATCAGGGCGGCAGTCTGACCGCGGATTTCGCGAGGCGCGGCGCCGGTGTCGAAGCCGGCGGCGGCGTCCAGCAGACAGCGGCGCGCCGCCTGCGCTTCAAGCGCGCCGGTTTCCACCAGCGTCAGAATGAGCGATTCACTGATCGACAGCGCGGCGAGAGCAGCCGTCTGTGTTTCCGGCAGCTTGCGGCGATCGGTGGCAGGACGCTCGATCGCAGGGGATTTGGTCGCAGGATACTTGCTCATGGGGCGATGGCCCTCCTAGCGCTTGCCGTGAAGGCTGTGCGGCCGCCCTTGCGCTACGCATTGCGGCAAACCTCATCATGGCAGTCTGTTTACGGTCACCTCTTAACCTAGGCTAAGATGCGGAAAAGAAGCGTACGCGCTGGAACCGTTGGGCGGTTCGTGCGTTTAATAATCGGCTTCTGTGTGCTGCATAAATCGCGGCCGCCAGTGGCGGACGGAGGGATGGAGAGTGGGGACGACGATGGCATTGAAGACTGAGAAGGCCCATGGCGCTCTCGGGCGCAAGTTGAGTTCTGTGATCAAGCTCAGCAACGCGGAGATCGATTGCCTGGAGGCCATGCAGAAGCGGGTGAAGGCCGTGCCGGAAGGCACGGAGTTCGTCCACGATGGCGAGCCCTACGGTTACAGCTACATCGTCAAGCAGGGGTGGGCCATCCGCTTCAAGACGCTGTCCGACGGGCGACGCCAGATCCTCAATTTCGTGCTGCCGGGTGATTTCATCGGGCTGTTCTCGCCGCTTTTCGAGGTGGCGGATCATTCCGTCGCCGCACTGACAGACCTGGAGTTGCACCCTGTCGAACCGGCTTTCCTGGTCGATCTGTTCGGAAATTGTCCACGCCTCGGTGCAGCGGTCGCCTGGTGCGCCGGGCGCGACGAGGCGATCCTGGCGGAGCAGGTCGTGCGCATCGGCCGGCGTAGCGCCTACGAGCGCACCGGGCACATCATCGTGGAGCTGCTGCACCGATTGCGCCTGGTTGACGAGGCCGGGCTGAACTCGTTCGAACTGCCGCTGACCCAGGAGATCCTGGCGGATACCCTGGGCCTCAGTATCGTGCACGTGAACCGCACTCTGCGCCGCCTGCGTGAAAACGGCTTGCTCCGGATCTGCGGCGACCGCGTGGTCATCGAGGACCTGGAGGCCCTGGTCAGCGCCGCCGAGTTTTCTCCGCACTACCTCGACGCCCAGCCCTTGCCGCGCAAGACCGAGACGGCGATCTCGGCGGCTGCCGCTCTTTAGGGCCTGCCCTCAGCCTCCAGCAGGTCGGCGAGGCGCGCCATCAGGTAGGACTCGCTGAAAGGCTTGCCGACGACGGGCACCGCCGGAAATGCCGGCGGATTGATCACTTGCTCCCCATAGCCGACGGAAAAGATGAAAGGGATACCCAACTCTTGCAGCCGCCATGCAATCGCAAGGCTCTCGGCGTTGGGCAGCCGAAGATCGACCACCGCGAAGCTGTAGGAGGGATCTGCGAGCATACGCAGAGCCTCGGCGCTGCTGCCGGCGATGTCGACACCCGCGGCGCCATTGCGCGTCAGCATGTCTTCGGCATCGAGGGCGATGATCATATTGTCCTCGACGATCAGCACACGCAGCATGGGCGGCAGGACGCGCCTTGTTGGCATCTTCGTCACTGGGAAAGCCTTCCTCAAACGGGGAAAGGCGGCAGGGATGCCGCCAGTCTGTGCAACTTCAGCGATTGCCCAGACTAGCCGGCTCGGGTGACGGCCGCTGCAACATAGGATAAGGCGGCGGGCGAAGATTGCCGCGCCGCCGGTTCGATGTGAGCTTTAAGCGGAGGACTACGAAGGGATGCAGGCGTGTGCCGGCCCCACGGCCGCAACGCGGACCGAGGGGCGGCACGCCTGGTGCTGGGGACGCGGGCTACATGGAGCCGCGGCGGCCGCGCACAAGATGCATGATGAGTGAGACGACCAGCAGCACCAGGAAGATGAAGAAGAGGATCTGCGCGATGCCGGCCGAAGCGGAGGCGACACCGCCGAAGCCGAAGAAGCCGGCCACGATCGCGACGATGAAGAACACAAGGGCCCAATAAAGCATGGCACTCTCCTTGATATGGCCTTGAGGATGGCGTGGCGGGCGCACCAGCGGCGTACTTTCGGTCAAGCCTTTGACGCGGTGGGCAGATTTGCCTGCGTTGCCGATTCCTGTGATAACGCCGGTCGGCTGCGAAGGTTCCGCGTTCGAGGGCCGGGATGCACCCGCGCCGGCTCAGGACAGGGAGGAGGGCGCCGCGCTGCTGGGCACCTGCAGGGTCAGGTGGAACCCGTTGCCGTTTTCGATCGTCACGCTGCCGCCCAGCTGCTTGGCAAAGGCGTGAATCAGGCGTCCGCCGAGGCTCTCCGGGGAGGCGGATTCGGCGGTGCTGCCGTCGTCGGTAATCGTCATCTCCAGGCCGTCCTCGCCCACCTGCTTGAGCGCAACGGCGAGGCGGCCGGGTTCGCCTTCCGGCCAGCCGTGCTTCAGCGCGTTGGTGACCACTTCCGTGATCAGCAGGGCGAGCGGCACCGCGCGCTCGGGGTCGCTTTGGATCGTATCGATATCGAAGGTCATGCGCACGCTCTCTGCGGCATCGCCTTGCGCCTGGCGCAGGTACTCGCAGAGCTGCGGCACGAACTCCTGCAGCTTGATCTGATGCAACTCCGGCGTCTCGTAGAGATTGCTGTGCACCATGGAAAGGGCGTGGATGCGATCCTGGGTGGTGCGCAGGGCGCCGCGCTCGTGCTCGTTCCTGGCGCGGGAGACCTGTAGATTGACCAGGCTGGAGACGACCTGCAGGTTGTTCTTCACCCGGTGGTAGACTTCGCGCAGCAGTGCCTTCTGCTCCTGCAGCGACTTGCGCAGTTCACTTTCGTGCAGCGAGATGACGTCCGCCATCTTGTGCATGGTCATGCCGAGTTCGCGGATCTCCTGGGGGGCATGCTCGATGCCGGGGGTGCGCGCCTCGAAGTGGCCCTCGGCATAGGCGTTGGCGGTCTTGCGCAGGCGCAGAACCTGCTTCAGGACCAGGCGTTCGACGGCGAACCAGGCGACGGCAATGGCAATGGACCACATGAGAACCGGGTAGGCGAGGCCGGCGACCAGGTGGAAGCTGGGGTTTGCCAGCAGGTGGCCGGACACACCCCCCATCACAACGAAGACCTGCTGTTCGTAGAGGGGGGCGAGGGCGAAGATGCGTTCGATGCCGTCGCGGCCCTGGGTTCGGAAGACCTGGGCCTGGCCGCTGAGACGGGTCCCGACGACGAAAGCTGCCGGCATCCAATCGCGTGCCGGGCTGCCGACAGCGGACTCGGCAAGAACGGCACCGCGCTGGTCGAGCAGCGCGACGCTGGTATTGGCCAGGGATGGTCCGCCGTCAGGGCGGCTCACGAGATGTCCCAGCCAGGCCTGGTTAAGGGCAAGCCCGACCATGCCGATGAGCGGTCCCTCTGGCGCGTGCAGCGGCAGGGTGGTCATCAGGGTGGGCCCGCTGCCGCCCGGCAGTTCCACATTGCCGCTGACGGTGAAGCCGTCGTTGGCGACCGTGCGGGTGAACCAGTCCTCATTGGCGAAGGTGGCCGGCGAATCGAGATCGGTCGAACATGCGACCGTGCCGTCGGGACGCAGGACGACCAGAAGGCTGTACGCCACCGCTTCTTTCTGGGTCCGCAGCAAGGTCTGGCCGCAGGCCCCGGGCGTAAAGGCGGAAATTTCACGCAGGGTAGCGAGATTTTCCAGGATGCGCCGCGCGTCGACGATGACGTTTTTCTCTTCGGCGGCGATGATCGCCGAGGATTGCAGCAGGTTGCGCTCCGTCAGCGCCGTGACCTGGCGGTAGTAGCTCACCGCCTGAATGATGGCGAGGGTGCTGGCCGGCAGCAGCGCAAGCGCCAGCAAAACAATCAGGCGGGATCTGAGGGAACGCAGCATGGGTTTCGCCTACCTGGCGGCAAGTTCAGCAACCGGCAAGGAGCGCCTGCTTGTTTTCGAGCATGGACGCCATGGCCTGATCGCCGGCGAGATCGCTGGCCGGATCGATCTGGAGGAGGTCGGCCAGCCGGTTGCGGCCCCTGTTGACGCGGCTTTTCATGGTGCCGATGGCGCAGCCGCAGATGTTGGCGGCATCCTCATAGGAAAATCCCGAAGCGCCGATCAGGATTAGCGCCTCACGCTGCTCCTCGGGAAGCTTGGCGAGGGCCTTGCGGAAATCCTTCAACTCGAGGGAGGCGATCTGGTTGGGCTGCGTGGACAAGGTAGCGGCATAGCCGCCATCGGCGTCTTCCACCTCACGCTTGCGCTTACGCAGTTCGGAATAGAACAGGTTGCGCAGGATGGTGAACATCCAGGCCCGCAGATTAGTCCCTTCCTCGAACTTGTCGAGATTCGAGAGGGCGCGCATCAGGGCGCCTTGCACAAGATCGTCAGCTTGGGCCGGATTGCTCACCAGCGAGCGGGCGAAAGCGCGCAGATTGGGAATGACCTCGACGATCTGGTCGTGGAGGGCGGAATGGGGATCCCTTGTGCTCAAGATCCGCGTTCCTTCTTCTCGATCTCCTTCAAGATGGAGAGAAACCGGTCGGGCACCGGTTCGTTCAGCGCCTCGTCGTAGACCTTGCGCAGATTGGCCCCGATCCAGTCTTCCTTGCCGGCGGGAGCCTTCCTGGCGCGGCCCGGGGCAGCTCCGCCCGCCGGCGACTTCTCACGTTCTTCGTTTGACATCATATCCCTATCCCGGGCTGTATCTTTTCCTAAGATGCCTTCTATGGCAACCAGCAATGCTTCCCCTGGCGCCAAGTCTATGAAAACATTCTACTTTGCGTGGTTTAAACGTGTAGATAGCAAAAAAGTTCCGCTTGCGAGGAACTTTTTTGCTTGGGGGGAATTTACGGTCAAGAAGGTCCGTCCATGAAGAACCGGCCTTCGTTAGAATACCTTCAAGGGAGCTCAGTTCGTCGATGTCAATTTCCCAAGCGATCGGTCCACATCTGCCTTTTCTGCGCCGCTACGCGCGTGCGCTGAGCGGCACCCAGGACAGTGGTGACCGTTACGTCGCTGCTTCCTTGGAGGCAATTCTCGAGGCACCGGAAGAGTTCCCCCGGGACGTCGAGCCGCGAGTCGGCCTTTATCGCATCTTCCAGAAAATCTGGTCCGGCGCGCAGGCGCCTTACGAGGTGCCGGAAGAGGCCGACGACCAGCGGGTCAAGGTAACCCAGCGGCGGCTGTCGTCCCTGACGCCGCGTTCGCGCCAGGCGTTGCTGCTGACCGCGATGGAAGGCTTCACGCGCGAAGAGGCCGGCCAGATCCTGGACGCCGATGAAGACGAGATCATGGGCCTTTTGGCCAAGGCCATCGAGGAGATCGACCGGCAGACCGCGACCGACGTGCTGATCATCGAGGATGAACCCATCATCGCCATGGACCTTGAGGGCATCGTCGAAGGCCTCGGCCACAAGGTTGCCGCCATTGCGGACACCCGCAGTTCGGCGGTCGCCGCCGCGCGCAGCCACAATCCCGGTCTGGTGCTGGCGGACATCCAGCTCGCCGATGGGTCATCGGGCATCGATGCGGTGACCGATATCCTCAACGACTTCGAAGTGCCGGTCATCTTCATCACCGCCTATCCGGACCGCCTGCTCACCGGCGAACGGCCGGAGCCGACCTTCCTCATCACCAAGCCCTTTCAGGAGGCGACGGTGAAGGCTGCGATCAGCCAGGCGTTGTTCTTTGAAAGCAGCGCCCGCATGAACTGATCTCTCAGTTCGCTGAGACAGAACGGCGCGCCCGCGGCACTGCGGCGCGCCGTTTTTCTTTGCCGTGCGGGTTGCGCCCAACTTTCAAGCAAACGCTTTTCGCGTTCAATTTCGGAACCTTTGCGCCGCGCATGCATTCACTGGGCGGAATGAAAGAGCGCCAAGGTTGATCGGTCGCGGCGAGACGCCGGTGCCGAGGGCGGAGCGGACAAGACAGAGGGGCCGCCGCCGTCAAGCGATGCTTGGCAGATCCAGACAAGAAACAATAGGAGACAGATATGCTTCGCAAGATTTTGTTGGGTGGGGTCGCATCCTCCTTCGTCGTGTTTGCCAGCGGTGCGGCCAATGCGGTGATCTTTTACGGCGACGAGATGGATCGGGCGCGCGAGATGCAGCCCGCCGGTGCGTCCTTCGACGACTACCTCGCCCGCGAGTACCGTGACTTTTTCCTCTTCGAAGCGGACCAGATGTACGACTGGATCGACGCCGACTACTTCGCCGAGAAGGCGCTGATGGCGAACGAGCACAAGAACATCGCACCGGAGAATCCGGGCGAGTGGGGTATCGACGAGGCGCACATGCCGGCCCTGGTCGCGGCCCGCCAGAACCTGATGGGTGCCTTCGACAAGGGCGCTAAGGAGAAGGCGCCGGAAGCGGCCGCAATCGCCCAGGCCAAGTACGACTGCTGGGTTGAGCAGCAGGAGGAAGGCCATCAGCCGGCGCATATCGCCGCCTGCCGCGACGAATTCGAGATCGCGATGGATAACCTGAATGGCGCCATGCAGACGGCGGAGGTCGTTCCTGAGCCGCAGCCCGCGCCGGAGCCGCGCATGGTCATCGGCGAGGAAGTGGCCCGAATGGTGCTGTACTTCGACTTCGACAAGTCGGACCTGAGGCCGGTGTCGCAGGAAAAGGTCGACACCTTCGTCGAGCAGATGAAGGGTCTGAACGACATCGTCGTCTTCGTTGAAGGCCATGCCGACCGCGCCGGCCCGAGCGGCTACAACATCGACCTTTCCGAACGTCGTGCCGAGCAGGTGCGCCAGTCGCTGATCCGCGAGGGCATCACCGTCGGCGATCTCGACGAGCTGAAGACCGCCGCAAAGGGCGAGGAAGATCCCGCCGTGTCCACGCCGGACGGTGTGCCCGAGCAGGCCAACCGCCGCGTCGAGATCGTTGCTCGCGGCATGTACGCCGAACAGATCGGCACGACTTCGGCCCAGCAGTAAGCATCGCGCAGTGGCCGCAAGGCCGGAAGGGAAGGGGCTCCGCTGAAAGGCGGGGCCCCTTTCGCATGGCCGTGGCCTCACGTCGCCGTGTCGGAACTCGCGGCTGCAGCCCGGCGTTGCCATCGCACAGTCACAGCGCCGCGCGGCGCGGTCGCGATGCACTGCCAATCACCGAGAGGAAATGATGAACATCTACGACCGGATCAAGCAGGATCATGACGAGGCGCGTGGCCTGATGGCGGAGATCAAGGACACCACCGAGCGCGCTGCAAAGACGCGTCGCCAACTGTTCGACACTTTCAAGCGCGAGATGTGGGCGCACCACAAGATCGAGGAGGCCGTGTTCTACAACACGCTCATGAAGCAGCGCGACACGCGCGACGAAGCCTTCGAGGCGGTGAACGAACACCATGTCGCCAACGGTCTGCTGGAAGAGCTCGACTCGGTCCCTGTCGACAGCGCCCAGTGGGCGTCGAAGTTCGGCGTGCTCTGCGAACTCATGGAGCACCACATGGAAGAGGAAGAGGGCGAGACCTTCACCGAGGCCCGCGAGGTACTCAGCGAGGAAGCGGCCCAGTCCATGGGCAAGAGCTTCGAGTCGCGCAAGAAGGCGGTGCTGGCCGCCATGGAGCCGCTCGAACTGGCGTCCTGACGGGACCGCCACCCGGGAACTTTACGCCGCGGGCGACGTTTGCCCGATACCAATTCACGAGTGCGTCAGCGAGACGGGAGAAAAGCATGAGTATGGAATACGGTGGGATTCTGGGGCTTATTATTCTGGCCCTGGATATCTGGGCCATCGTCAACATTTTCGGCTCGGGGGCATCGACCGGCGCGAAGGTGCTATGGATCCTGCTGGTGCTGATCCTTCCGGTCCTCGGCTTGATCATCTGGCTGTTTGCCGGACCCCGCAGCAGTCGGGCCGCGATATAAAGAACGCTTTTTGCGGGGCGCCAGGCCCCGGCGGTAAAACCTCCGGCGTGGCCCTTCCCGGGCCGCCGGAGGTTTTCATTTTGGCGGCGCGGCCCATTGCGGCCGCCTGTCCTTCCCGGCACATTAGGGCGATAGGCCGAAAAACGATGGGACTCGCAGCAAGCGGGTCCGGCGGATCGGAGCGTTCAACGAAAGAGAAGGGGAAAGAGGTCAATGACCGCTTCCAGTAGCAGTCTGCATGCCCCGCGCGAGCGGTTGAGCAAGGAAACCATCCACCTACATCACGCCATCGTTTCCCTGATGGAAGAATTGGAAGCCGTCGACTGGTACCGGCAGCGGGCGGACGACTGCGACGATGCGCAGCTCAAGGAGATTCTCCTTCACAATATGCGCGAAGAGATGGAGCACGCCGCCATGGTGCTGGAGTGGATCCGCCGCAACAGCCCGGACTTCGAAAAGCACCTGAAGGAATTTCTCTTCACGGACGGCGAAATCTCGGACCACTGAGCGGGAGCGTGCGGCCGCCCATACCACCCGGCGGCCGCTTCCCGGCTCAGTCGCGCTGTTCTTCGCGTTCCCAGAAAGGACCGGAGTTGCGGGCGTCGGGATAGGCCGACGAGTACCCCGGCGGATGGCAGGACGCCAGCAGGAGGGCAATCGCCGCAACAGCGGCCAAGCGGGACGGACGGGTCATGGCAGGCTGTGCTCCCTCCAGCGCCTCCGGCTCCGACAGGATGCCGATGTCTTTAAGTTGGATCTGGTGTGCCCCGCGGCGGCTGCAAGCCCGCTGGGCAAGATTGCCGGCTCCGGGGCACAGGCGCGGCTTTCTCAACGCGGTATAGGGACATAACCCGGAGAGGTCGGAGTCGGCTTCCTGGGACCTGCGCGGCGCGCTCAGCGGGCGCTGCGGGCGACCGGCTTCGACCGCGGACGCAGCACCTTCACGGAGGACGTCTGCGAGGACTGCCAGTTGAGGTCGACGCCCTGTTCCTTCAGATAGGACTCGGCGGCGGCCCGCGCTTCGGCGTGGGAGTCCGCAAATCCCTGGGCGTAGAAGCGCCCACCTTTCTCGTAGGAAACCGTCCAGCGGAAACCATCGGTGCCGCGCTGGCTGCGCGGGCCGGGGTTGCCGCGCCAGGGTTCGATCAGAATATCGTGCTTTTTCATGGTGCCTACGGTGACTTCCTGCCAAACAGACTGAAATGAAAATACGGCGAGCGCATCTTAATCCAAAGCGGGCGGCCGTGCAGACTTTCTTTTGCGGTCCCGTGCGTCGGGCCTGTGGGGCCGCCTCCGGTGGTTCCCCACCGGCACCTCAGTGGCGCAGAACGAGCAGCGCCCCTTCGATCAGCTTCACGATCTTGGTCTTGCCCTTGGCGGCGGCCAGGTCGCGTGCGAGTTCGAGCTTGGCGATGGCTTCGTCCGGCGTGGTCGCCGGGCGCGAGATGATGGCCTCGTCGAGCTGACTGAGCATTGCTTCGCTGGTGCCACGGCCGAGCTGATGCGGGTCGCGGAGGAGGCGGGCCCGGAAGATCGCGAGTTCATTCAGCGTGTGCATGCTCATGATTTAACCCTGCTCTTCGGAGTCTGCACTGTGACATTTCACGGTCAGCCAGCCACCGCGGCGCGCATCATACTGAATCACTCGCGCCCTGTCGCGCGATCAATCTTCTTCGGCCAGGAAACGCTCGCCGCCGCCGGGACGCCCCAGGCCGCCGCCCAGGCTCTGGCGGTCGATGGCGACACTCTTGATCAGGGCGTAGACCTGAAGGCCGGGCTTGAGCGCCAGGGCGGCGCGCGAGCGGGCCGTGATGCGTGACCAGATCGCCGCCCCAGAGGCGTCGAGCTGGAGGTCGACCTGGGGGCTTTTTTCTTCGCCTATTTCCTTAATGATACAGGGAATAACGTTGAGAATGCTGATATTTGCCGGCGGCGCGAGGGCGATGGAGACGTCGCGGGCGCGGATCCGCACGCGCAGCGGCTGACCCAGCGGCAGGTTGAGATGGGGCACCCGCAGGCGGCCGCCGGCAAAGCGCAGCTCGGTCAGGCCGAACATCTTGTCCTGGCCGGCGACAGTGGTCGCCAGGACCGCGCCCGCCTCGTAGCGCCCGGTCAGGGGGCGCAGGTCGAGGCGGCTGGTCAGGTCCTCGACCGCGCCGACCGCTTCGATGCGGCCGTTCGACATAAGGACGAGGGTGTCGGCCAGGCGGACGATCTCTTGCATCGCATGGCTGACGTAGATGACCGGCAGGTCGAGTTCCTCCTTCAGCTGCTCGATGAAGGGCAGGATCTCCTCCTTGCGCGGCTGGTCGAGCGCCGCCAGCGGCTCGTCCATGAGCAGCAGGCGGGGGTTGGCGAGCAGCGCCCGGCCCAGCGCGACGCGCTGTTTCTCGCCGCCGGAAAGCGCCGCCGGGCGGCGCTCCAGCAGGGCCTCGATGCCGAGCAGCCCGACCACTTGGTCGAGGCCGATGGGACGCTCGGCCGCCGGCGCCCGCCGGTAGCCGTAAAGCAGGTTGTGGCGCACCGAAAGATGGGGAAACAGGCGGCCTTCCTGGAACACGTAGCCGAGGCGGCGCTTTTCCGGCGGCAGGTCGATGCCGCGCTGGGAATCGAACAGGGTTTCGCCGCGCAGAGCGATGCGGCCGCGCTGCGGTCGGATGAGGCCGGCGAGCATGTTCACCAGCGAGGTCTTGCCGGCGCCGGAACGCCCGAACAGCGCGGTGATGCCGGCGGCCCGGCAGGAGAAGCTGGCCTCCAGCCTGAAGCTGCCCAGCTGATGGGAGACGTCGACCTCCAGCATGGTTTCACGCACCCCCGGCTAGCCGTTGAGACGGGCGCGCAGGCGCCGGGCGATGGCTTCGGAGGCGGCCAGGGCGGCGAGGGAGAGCAGCACCGAGAGCACCGCAAGGCGCAGCGCGCCGGCCTCGCCGCCGGGCGTCTGGATCAGGCTGTAGAGGGCGAGCGGCAGGGTGCGCGTCTCGCCGGGAATGTTCGAGACGAAGGTAATGGTGGCGCCGAACTCACCCAGGCTGCGGGCGAAGGCCAGCACCGCGCCGGCCAGGATGCCGGGCAGGATCAGCGGCAGGGTGATGGTGGCGAAGGCGCCCAGCCGCGACGCCCCGAGCGTGCGCGCCGCCGTCTCCAGCCGCTGGTCGACCGCCTCGATGGAAAGCCGCATCGCCCGTACCATGAGGGGGAAGGCCATGACCGCGGCGGCGAGGGCGGCACCCTCCCAGGTGAACGGCAGGGTGATCCCGAAGGTCGCCAGCAGCCAGGCCCCCAGAGGGCCGTTGCGCCCGAGCAGCAGCAGCAGCAGGTAGCCGACTACAACCGGGGGCAGGACCAGAGGCAGGTGGACGATGCCGTTGACCAGCGTCTTGCCGAAGAACTCGTAGCGCGCGAGCAGCCAGGCGACCGCCAGCCCGAAGGGCAGGCTCGCCACCATGCTCCACAGCGCGACCTTCAGGCTGAGGCCGAGGGCTTCCACTTCCAGGGGAGTCAGCTCGAACATGGCTGTGCTGGGTGCCCGGCGCCTAGCTGCCGGCGGGGGTACGGGTGAAGCCGTACTTGCGGAAGATCGCCGCGGCCGCGTCGCCGGTCAGGAAATCGTAGACCCGGCGCACGGCCGGACTGTCGTGGCCGGCGACGATGGCGAGGGGATAGGTGATCGCGGGCGTCACCTCGCTGGGAAAGACGTCGACGATCTTCACGCGGGGCGCGATGGCGGCGTCGGTCTCGTAAACGATGCCGGCGGCGGCCTCGCCGCGGTCCACCAGGGCGAGGGCGGCGCGCACGTTGGCGGATTGAGCCAGCTTGTCCTCCACCTGTGCCCACAGGCCCAGGGCTTCCAGGGCATGGCGGGCGTAGATGCCGGCGGGCACGTGGGCCGGGTCGCCCACGGCGAGGCGCCCGTCGCCCAGCAGGGCGCCGAGGTCGAGGTCCGGGGAGAGCCGCAGGCGCAGCGGCGAGTCCGCCGGGGCGACCAGCACCAGCCGGTTGGACAGCAGCGCCACCCGGGTCTCCGGCACGATGGCCTGCCGGCCGTCCAGGTGGTCCATCCAGGTTACGTTGGCCGAGAGGAAAAGGTCGGCCGGGGCGCCCTGGGCGATCTGGCGCGCCAGGGTCGAAGACGACGCGACCACCGGGCGGATTGAGCCGCCGGTCGCGGCGGCATAAGCCTCGGCGATCTCGTTCACCGCCTCGGTGGTGCTGGCGGCGGCGAAAAGGGTGACCGGCGGGTCGCTCTCCGCGGCCCGGGCCGTGCCGGCGCCGGTAAGCACGCCGGCGCACAGCGTAGCGGCCAGCAGGATCAGGACAGCGACGAGGCGGCGCGAAGCAAGGGTCATGAGCTCAGGCTCCGTAGAGGTCCTTGGGGTCTGTAACAACGGACAGCTTCTCCACCAGGCTGCCGTCGGCGGTAAGCGCGCGGTAAAAACAACTGCGCCGGCCGGTGTGGCAGGCGACACCCTTCTGGTCGACCCGCAGCAGCAGGGTGTCGCCGTCGCAGTCGACGCGCAACTCCACCAGCGCCTGTGTCTGTCCCGAGGTCTCGCCCTTGCGCCACAGTTTGCCACGCGAGCGCGACCAGTAGCAGACCTTGCCCGTCGCCAGGGTCTCCGCCAGGGCGGCCCGGTTCATCCAGGCGACCATCAGCACCTCGCCGCTGTCATGCTGCTGGGCGACCGCGCAGACGAGGCCGCGGCCGTCGAAGGCGACGGCCTCTTCCAGGGCGGCGGGCAGGGGCGTGGCGGGCTCGGTCATGGGGACTATCCAGTGCGGGGAAATCGTGTGCGCCTTGGTCTTACCCGGCGCGCACGGATTGTCCACGGTTGATTTCGTTGAGACGCGCGAAGCCGGCCTCGAGGTCGGCGATGAGATCGTCGGGGTGCTCCAGGCCGGCATGAATGCGCAGAGTCGGCCCCGCCGGATTCCACCGGGTGGCCGACCGCATGGCGTCGGGATCGGTCAGCAGGATGAGGCTCTCATAGCCGCCCCAGCTGGCGCCGATGCCGTAGAGCTGCAGACCGTCGATGAGCGCCAGCACCGCTTCGCGCTTGCAGGGTTTCAGGGTCAATCCGAACAGGCCGCAGGCGCCGTCGAAGTCGCGCTTCCACAAGGCGTGGCCGGGATCCGACGGCAGCGCCGGATAGAGGATGCGGTCGACCTCCGGTCGCTGGCCGAGCCACTCGGTCAGCTTCAGGGCATTGGCCTGGTGGCGCTCCAGGCGGACCGCAAGCGTGCGCAGGCCGCGCAGGCCCAGGTAGACGTCATCGGGCGCGGCCGCGCAGCCAAGGAACTGGCTGGTCTGGCGCAGGCGTTCGTAGAGGGCTTCGCCGCTCACCACCACGCCCAGCATGGCATCGGAGTGGCCGACGATATACTTCGTTGCCGCGTGCACCACCACGTCGACGCCGTGCTCCAGCGGGCGGAAGAACAGCGGGGTCGCCCAGGTGTTGTCGATCGCCGTGGGCACGCCGCGTGCCTTGGCCGCGGCGACGATGGCCGGCACGTCCTGCATCTCGAAGGTCAGCGAGCCGGGCGCCTCAAGGTAGATCAGCGCCGTGTTGTCGCGGATCAGCCCGGCAATCTCTCCACCGATGGTCGGGTCGTAGTAGGTGGTCTCGACGCCGAGGCGCTGCAGCAGGTCGTTGCAGATGCGCCGAGCGGGGAAGTAAACGCTGTCGGGCATCAGCACGTGGCTGCCCGCCGTGGCGAAAGCCATCAGGGTGACGGTGATCGCCTGCAGGCCGGAAGACAGCGCCACCGCGCCATAGCCGCCCTCCAGCGCGGCGACGGTCTCCTCGAACGCGAAGGTGGTCGGCGTGCCGGCGCGACCGTAGGAACTTTGTCCTTTTTCCATCTTGCGGCGGCCGGCGTCCTGAAAGGCTTCCACACTATCGAACAGAATCGTCGAGGCATGGAAGACGGGGGTGTTCACGGTGCCGTAGTGGCTGGCCGGATCGCGGCCCAGGTGCGTGAGCAGGGTATCGGCATGGCGCGCGGCGGACTTTTTCATCGAGGGAAGCTTCCAACTGCTGGGAACGGCATCGCCGGCATCGGCCATGCCGTTCATGCGTGAATCGAGAGAGGTCAGACTCTCCGATCCTTATAGCGGAGCCAAGCCCGTTTCACGCAACCCTGCTGCACAAGCCATCGCCTACGCTCTAAAGCTGAAGTATCGGCGCCCCCCTTTGTTTGTGATCAACAGGTCTCGGCGCAGTGGACATGACAATCTGCCTATTTTTTGTCACGCCGCCTTTCCAAGATGTTGCCTTTCCCCGTTGAGTGAGACATGGTTCGCAGATGTGGCGCGCAGATACCCCGCCGCAACCCCGCCGGGCACTGCCCGCCCGGGGCCTTAGAGCAGGGGGCGCAGGCCACGGTTGAGACAAATAAACTGTGAACAGCAGGGAAGGTTAATCCATGTCTAAATTGAAGGTTATGCTCGCGGCCGGCGCCGTCACCGTGATTGGCGCTACCGGAGCGACCGCCGCGACTCTGGACGACGTGAAGGCCAAGGGCTTCGTCCAATGCGGTGTCTCCACCGGCGTACCGGGCTTCTCGTTTACCGACGATTCGGGCAACTGGCAGGGCTTCGATCCGGCGGTCTGCCAGGCGGTCGCGGCTGCCGTGTTCGGCGATGCCTCGAAGGTGAAGTACACGCCGACCACCGGCAAGACCCGCTTCACCGCGCTGGCCTCCGGCGAGATCGACATGCTGGCCCGCAACACCACCTGGACGTTGTCGCGCGATGCCGATCTCGGCTTCACCTTCGTCGGCGTGAACTACTACGACGGTCAGGGCTTCATGGTCCCGAAGGCGCTCGGTGTCACCAGCGCCACGCAGCTTGACGGCGCCTCGGTCTGCATCCAGACCGGCACCACCACGGAGCTGAACCTCGCCGACTACTTCCGGCTCAGCAACATGAAGTATGAGCCGGTGCCGATCGAGACCAACGAAGAAGCGCGCACCAACTACCTGGCCGGCCGCTGCGACGTCTACACGACCGACGCCTCGGGCCTCGCCGCCAGCCGCGCTACCTTCGACAACCCGGCCGATCACATCATCCTGCCGGAGATCATTTCCAAGGAGCCGCTGGGCCCGCTCGTGCGTGAAGGCGACGACCAGTGGGGCGACATCGTGCGCTGGTCGCTGAACGCCATGATCGCCGCCGAAGAGTTCGGTGTGAACTCGGGCAACGTCGACGAGATGGCCAAGGGCACCGACAATCCGGAAGTGAACCGCCTGCTCGGCAATGAAGGCGATGTCGGCGCGATGCTGGGTCTCGACAGCAAGTGGGGCTACAACATCGTCAAGCAGGTCGGCAACTATGGCGAGGTGTTCGAGAAGTACATCGGCGCCAACACCCCGATCGGCCTGGAGCGCGGCATCAACGCGCAGTACAAGGACGGCGGCATCCTCTATACTCCGCCGGTGCGCTAAAGCCGGAAGTTGACCGGACGATGAAATGACCTCGGGTACGCCGGTGTAGTGCACCGGCGTACCCTGAGTCGTTTCCACGTCGGTTCACTTGCCTTCCTGGGTCGTCGCAGCGGGGTGTGCTTATGGCCGCAATCGAACAGGATTCTGAGAGTTTTTCGTTAGGCCAGATGTGGTCGGACAAGCGCTATCGCGCCGTCCTGATGCAGATTCTGGTTGTCGCCGGCGTCTTCGCCATCGTCGCATTCCTCGCCGCCAATGCGGTGGCGAACCTGGAAGCCCTGGGCAAGACCTTCGGCTTCGATTTCCTGTGGGCGCCGGCCAGTTACGACATCAACCAGACGCTCATCCCGTATAATTCGCGCGACACGCACTTCCGCGCGGCCGTCGTCGGGCTGATCAATACGGGCCTCGTGGCGGTGGCCGGCTGCATATTCGCCACCATCCTCGGCTTCATCTTCGGGGTGCTGCGGCTGTCCAGCAACTGGCTGATCAACAAGATCGTCTACTGCTACGTCGAGTTCACCCGGAACGTGCCGGTGCTGGTGCAGATCCTGTTGTGGCACGGTGTCATCGTCACGACGCTGCCGGCGCCGCGCGAGGCGCTGTCGCCGATGGAAGGCGTCTTCCTTTCCAATCGCGGCTTCAACGTGCCGGCACCGATCTTCGAGAGCGGCATCTGGCTGGTGGCCGCGGCATTCATGGCCGCCGTCGCCGGCGCCATCGTCTTCAAGCGCTGGGCCAAGAAGCAGCAGGAGGCCACCGGCCGGATCTATCCGGTCTTCTCCATCGGCGCCGCGGCGATCATCGGACTTCCCTTGATCGCCTTTTTTGTTGCCGGCATGCCGATCTCCCTGGATACACCGGAGTTCGGCACCTTCAACATCCGCGGCGGCATGGTGTTGAGGCCGGAGTTCACCGCGCTGTGGTTCGCGCTGTCGGTCTATACCTCGGCCTTCATCGCCGAGATCGTGCGCGCCGGCATCCAGTCGGTGAGCCACGGCCAGACCGAGGCGGCCTTCGCTCTCGGCATCAAGCCGAACTGGACCATGCGGCTCATCATCATTCCGCAGGCTCTGCGGGTCATCGTCCCGCCGCTTACCAGCCAGTACCTGAATCTCACCAAGAACTCCTCGCTGGCCATCGCCATCGGCTACATGGACATCGTGGCGACGCTGGGCGGCATCACGCTGAACCAGACCGGCAAGGAGATGGAGTGCATGCTGCTGGTGCTGCTGATCTACCTGAGCATCTCGCTGATCATCTCCGCCTTCATGAACTGGTACAACCGGCGCATTGCGCTGGTGGAACGCTGAGGGGGGAGAGCCGTCATGACGGATACGACTCGCACCTACGAGCCCGGCACCCACCCCAGCCTGCCGCCCCCGATGCTGACCAGGGGGCCGATATTCTGGGTGCGGCAGAACCTGCTCAACTCGCCGCTGAACATCGTTCTGACCCTGGTGTCACTCTATCTTCTGTATCTGATGGTTCCCGCCATCCTCAACTGGGCGTTCTTCGATGCGGTCTTCGTAGCGGGATCGCGCGAAGAGTGCCGGGAGATCGGCAGCGGCGCCTGCTGGGCGCTGGCCAACGTGCGCTTCGGGCAGTTCATCTACGGCTTCTACCCGGAACACCTGCGCTGGCGGATCGACCTGACGGCGGTGCTGTTCGTCCTCGCGCTGCTGCCAGTGCTGTGGGACAAGACGCCCTACCGGCAGTACTGGTTCATCTACTCGGGGCTTTTCCCGGTCATCGCCTTCGTCCTGCTGGTCGGCAAGCTTGGGCTGGAGCCGGTCGAGACCACCAAGCTCGGCGGCTTCACGCTGAACGTCGTGATCGGTGTCACCGGCATCGTCGCCTCGCTGCCGCTGGGCATCCTGCTGGCACTCGGACGGCGCTCGCACATGCCGATCGTGCGCATGCTGTGTGTGATGTTCATCGAGTTCATCCGCGGCGTGCCGCTGATTACCCTGCTTTTCATCGCCTCGACGATGCTCAATTACTTCCTGCCGCCGGGGACGACTTTCGACCTCGTGCTGCGGGTGCTGATCATGGTCACCATCTTCTCCGCAGCCTACATCGCGGAGGTCGTGCGCGGCGGGCTGCAGGCGATACCCAAGGGGCAGATCGAGGCGGCGGATGCCATGGGGCTGCGGTACTGGCAGTCCATGCGCCTCGTCGTGCTGCCGCAGGCGCTGAAGATTTCCATTCCCGGCATCGTCAACACCTTCGTCGGCCTGTTCAAGGATACGACCCTGGTGGTGATCATCGGTCTGACCGACGTGCTGGGCGTCGGCCGCGCGGCGCTGTCGGACGCCAAGTGGAACGGCCTGGCGTGGGAGGTCTACGTTTTCATTGCCATCCTGTTCTTCATCTGCTGCTTCAGCATGGCGCGTTACTCGATCTATCTGGAAAAGAAACTGCACACCGGCCACAAGCGCTGAAGAGAGCGCGGCCGGCATGAAGGAGGCTAACTGGGATGTCTGAAGCTGCTCCGCGATTGCAGATCTCCGATGAGGTGGCGATCCAGATCATCGGCATGCACAAGTGGTATGGCGAGTTCCATGTCCTGAAGGATATCAACCTGACGGTCAATCGGGGCGAGCGCATCGTCATCTGCGGCCCTTCCGGCTCCGGCAAGTCGACCATGATCCGCTGCATCAACCGGCTGGAAGAGCACCAGAAGGGCAAGATCCTCGTCGACAACATCGAACTCACCCACGACGTCAAGAACATCGCGGAAATCCGCCGCGAGGTCGGCATGGTGTTCCAGCACTTCAACCTCTTTCCGCACCTGACCGTGCTGGAGAACTGCACCCTGGCGCCGATCTGGGTGCGCAAGATGCCGAAGAAAGAGGCCGAAGACGTCGCCATGCATTACCTGGAGCGGGTGAAGATCCCCGAGCAGGCGAAGAAGTACCCGGGCCAGCTCTCCGGCGGCCAGCAGCAGCGCGTGGCCATCGCCCGGTCGCTGTGCATGAGCCCGAAGATCATGCTGTTCGACGAGCCGACCTCGGCGCTCGATCCGGAAATGATCTCCGAGGTTCTGGACGTCATGGTCAGCCTCGCCGAGAGCGGCATGACCATGCTCTGCGTGACTCACGAGATGGGCTTTGCCCGTAAGGTCGCCAACCGGGTGATCTTCATGGACGGCGGCGAAATCATCGAGGAGAACGAGCCGGAAGAGTTCTTCAACAACCCGCAGTCGGCGCGCACCAAGCTGTTCCTCAGCCAGATCCTGCACCACTAGCAGTTGCCCCACACCGCTGTCGTCCCGGGGCTTGACCCCGGGACCCATTGGCGTTCGCGTAAGGGCGACGGCCCCACCGCATTTGCATCCTCACCAGGTTCAAACACCGGGTCTCTATATTGGCGTCACCTGCGAACGGCGACGGCAATGGGTCCCGGCATCAAGTGCCGGGACGACACCTTGAGTGCGGCTTCTAAGCGTCATTCAGCAAGCACAGCCTTTTACGCCGGGATCACCCCGGTGATGGCGGGATCGAAGATTTCCTCCTCTTCCTGGCGGTAGGGCACGAAGCCCATCTTCTGGTACAGCGGCAGGGCCCGGGGATGGTCCATGGTGTTGGTGTTCACCGTCAGCCGCTCGGGATCGTAGCTCCAGGCCTGCTCGATGGCCGAGTACAGCAGGAAGCGGCCGAGGCCGCGGCCGACCACGTGCGGCATGAGCCCGAAGTAGGCGAGGTCGATGGTCGGCTCCTCGCGGCGATCCAGTTCGAAGTAGCCGGCCGGCGCGCCGTCGACGTAGAGCACGAAGACCTCGACGCGATCGTCGGCGAGGATGCCGGCGAGTTCCTCGTCGGACATCTGGCGCCGCAGCCACCAGCGCCAGTCGCCGCCCACCGTGTTGTAGAGATAGCGGTAGAAGGCGACCGTCGGCCGTTCGGCCAGCATCAGCGCGAACTTGGTCTTGATCGGCGGGTGCACCGGCGCGATGGCCGGCCGCGCGGTCATCTCCAGGTAGGTGATGGTGAAACGCACTTTGGAGTCGCGGCCCGCCGCGAGAGCAAGGTCCAATGGCAGCGGGGTGTCCGCGGGCGGTTCGGCCGGCAGCTCGAGCCAGCGCGCCATCACCGCACGCGGCGTGACCGCATAGCCGAGCGCGTTGTAGAAGCCGATGACCTGGCGATTGCTCTCGCGCACCATCAATTCGACCTTGCGGATGCCCTGCTTGTGCAGCCATGCCTCGGCATGGCGGACCAGCCGGCGGCCGAGGCCGTGATGCCGGTCGGACGGATCGACTGCGACGTAGTAGAGCCAGCCGCGGTGGCCGTCGTGACCGCAGCAGATGGTGCCGCTGAGCGTCCCGGCACTCTCGGCCACGAAGATCTCGCTGTTGGGGCTCTGCTGCCACAGCGCGATGTCGCGGGCGGGATCGTTGTACCAGACGGTGAGGCCGCAGCGCTCCCACAGCGCCGCACAGGCGGCGAAGTCCTTGCCGCCGTAGGGACGGATCGTCGTCACCGGGTCACGCCCGGTCGGTTTTGGGCTGACCGCTCGCGGCCGTGCCGCCGGGTGCCGGACCGGTCGCGACGGGGGTGTCGCCCTCGAGGCCCCATTCCGACCAGGAGCCGTCGTAGACCGCCACGTCGCGGTGGCCGAGGCGGTGCAGGCCGAGCGCCAGCACGGCCGCGGTGACGCCGGAGCCGCAGGTGGTGACCACCGGCTTGTCGAGGTCGACGCCCGCGGCGGCGAAGCGCGTCTTCAGTGCCGCCGCGTCGCGAAGGGTCTGGGTCGCGGGATCGAACATCTCGGTGAAGGGCAGGTTGCGGCTGCCGGGGATGTGACCGGCGCGCAGGCCCTGGCGCGGTTCCGGGTCGCGGCCTTCGAAGCGGCCGGCGCCGCGGGCGTCCACCACCTGCTCGTTCTGGCGCGTGAGGTTCTCCAGCATCTGGCCGCGGTCGCGCAGCAGCATGCTGTTCACCCGCGGGGTGAAGTGGCGCTCTTCCGGACGCGCCGGGCCGTCTTCCACCGGGCGGCCTTCGTTCAGCCATTTCGGCAGGCCGCCGTCCAGCACCGCGACGTCCTCGTGACCGAAGTAACGGAAGGTCCACCAGACGCGCGGCGCGCTGAACAGGCCGCGCTGGTCGTAGATCACCAGGCGCAAGCCGTCGCCGAGCCCCAGCTTGCGCACCTTGGACGAGAAGATGTGCGGCGGCGGGACCATGTGGGGCAGGTCGTTCGCCGGGTCCTTGATGGCGTCGATATCGAAGAAAACCGCACCGGGGATGTGCTGCGCCTCGAACTCCTGGCGCGGATCCAGGCCCTCGCCGGGCAGGTAGTAGCTGGCATCGACCACGCGCAGGTCCGGGGCGCCGAGGTTGTCGGCAAGCCATGCGGTGGAGACCAGCGCTTCGTTCTTGAAATCGACCATGACGGTTCCTTGCTTCCTCCCGCGGCACTTCCAGGCCGCTGCCCTTCCGGAGCGTTGCCGGGAGCGATAAATGCTATTCGTCGAACAGGATGTTGATGCGCCGGTTCTGGCGGCCCTTGTTCTCGATCTTGCCGACCTTCACGCGACCGATCTCGCCGGTTCGGCTCACGTGGGTGCCGCCGCAGGGTTGCAGATCGACGCCGGCGATGTCGAGCAGGCGCACGCGCCCGCTGCCCGAGGGCGGCTTCACCGACATGGTGCGCACCAGGTCGGGCTGCGCCGCCAACTCTTCGTCGCTGATCCAGCGCGGCTGCACCGGATGATCTTCCTCGATGAGGCGGTTCAGGGCGGCGCTGAGGGCGTCCTTGTCGAGCTGGGTGTCCGGCAGGTTGAAATCCAGCCGGCCCTTGTCGGCGCCGATCTGGCCGCCGGTGACGTCGCCGGTCACCACCGCGCAGAGCAGGTGCAGACAGCTGTGCATGCGCATGTGGCGATAGCGGCGCTCCCAGTCGATCGCCGCCGTCACCTTGCTGCCGGGGGCGGGGGCGGGGGTGCCCTCGGCCAGCACGTGGACCACATCTTCGTGGCCGTCGCCCTTCACCGCGTCGACGACGGAAAGGACCGTGCCGTCTTCCAGGGTCAAGGTGCCGCAGTCGCCCGGCTGGCCGCCGCCGGTGGGATAGAAGACGGTGCGATCGAGGCGCAGGCCTTCGGGTCCGCTGGCGGTCACGGTCGCCTCGCAGCTTTTGAGGTAGGGGTCCTCCCTGAACAGCAGTTCCATTGCCTCTCGTCCTGTTGGGCTCGGGTTTCCCGCTCAGCCGCGCCCTTCCAGCCACGCTGGCACCGGCAGCCCCTTTTCGCGCAGGAAAGCGGGATTGAAAAGCTTGCTCTGGTAGCGCATGCCGCCGTCGCAGAGAATGGTTGCGATGGTATGCCCCGGGCCCAGCTGTCTTGCCAGCCGCACGGCGCCGGCGACGTTCACGCCGCTGGACGCGCCCAGGCACAGCCCCTCGTGCTCCAGCAGGTCGAAGACCACCGGGATGGCTTCTTCGTCGCGGATCTGAAAGGGGGCGTCGACCGTCAGGCCTTCCAGGTTGGCGGTGATGCGGCCCTGGCCGATGCCCTCGCTGATCGAGCTGCCCTCGGCCTTCAGCTCGCCGTTGGTGTAAAAGCTGTAGAGCGCCGCACCCATCGGATCGGCGAGACCGATGACAACGTCCTTCCTGCGCTCCTTCAGCGCCATCGCGACGCCGGCCAGAGTGCCGCCGGTGCCCACGGCGCAGACGAAACCGTCGATCTTGCCGTCGGTCTGCCGCCAGATCTCCGGGCCCGTGGTCTCGTAGTGCCCGCGCCGGTTGGCGACGTTGTCAAACTGACGCGCCCAGATGGCGCCCTCGGGGTGGCTCTCGTTGAGTTCCTTGGCCAGACGCTCGGAGACATGGACGTAGTTGTTGGGGTCCTTGTAAGGCGCCGCCGGGACCTCGCGCAGCTCGGCGCCGGAGATGCGCAGGATATCTTTCTTCTCCTGGCTCTGGGTCTCTGGGATGACGATGACACAGCGGTAGCCGCGCGCTCGGGCGACCAGGGCAAGGCCGATGCCGGTGTTGCCGGCGGTGCCCTCGACGATGATGCCGCCGGGCCTCAAGGTGCCACGGTCCTCGGCGTCCTTGATGATCGCCCAGGCCGCGCGGTCCTTCACCGAGCCGCCGGGATTCTGGAACTCCGCCTTGCCGAGGATCTCACAGCCGGTCTCCTCGGAAAGCTTGCGCAGGCGGATCAGGGGGGTGTTGCCGATCGCGCCGACAAAACCGTCGCAGACGTCCATTTTCTTCTTCTTCCTAGCTGAGACGCCGCCGCCGGAAGGAGGCGGGGCGCCTGGCCGGCGAGAGTAGCCGCCCCGGCCAAGGGGGTTCAAGGTCCGGCCAGTGAGAATTCCCAAGACTGCACCGTAGATTACTTCCAAATACGCATAAGCTCTGTGTGGTTCAAGGCCAACCATTGCAGGGCCGCCACGGCGGTGAGGTTGGTGATCTCGCCGCGGGCGAGGCGCTCCAACGCTTCGGCGCGGCTGAGCGGCAGGACGCGGATATCTTCGTGCTCGTGATCGAGGCCGTGGATGCCGCCGGCATTGCGGCTGTCGGTGCGCCCACAGAACACGGTCAGGGTTTCGGAAGAACCGCCGGGGGTGGCCAGGTAGCGGCCGATCGGATGCAGCGCGCCGACCGTGCAGCCGGCCTCTTCCACGGCCTCGCGGCGCACCACATCCTCGGGACTCTCGCCGGGCTCGATGATGCCGGCGACGATCTCGATCAGCCAGGGCTCCATGCCGGCGGCATAGGCGCCGGGGCGGAACTGCTCGATCAGCACCACGGTGTCGCGCGCCGGGTCGTACAGCAGCACCGCGGCGGCGTGGCCGCGCTCGAAGATCTCGCGCGTCATCTCTTCGGTCCAGCCGCCGTCGAACTTGCGGTGGCGCAGCCGGTAGAGGTCGATCTGGAAGTAGCCCTTGAAGGGCGTCGTCTTCTCGACGACCTCAATGCGCGGATCCTGTTCGGGTGCGGGCTGGGGGTTACGCGGTGACACGGTGCTGTCATCTCCTTGCGGCAACATTGCAAAAGCGGCGCCACCATAGCCGAGCCGCCGCGCGCGGCCCAAGGGCATTGGCTGAAGCGTTTTGCGGGCCCGGCCGGTCGGGTCTTGCCGAACCGGCTTCCGCGTGGTGCCATCGGGGTCGGTGAGGTTAGATCGCAGGAGCGTTGGATGGCCGCAAAGAGCGAAAAAGTAAGCTTTGCCGGGGCGGACGGCGCCATGCTGGCGGCGCGCCTCGACCTGCCGGCAGGACGTCCGCGGGCCTACGCGCTGTTCGCACACTGCTTCACCTGCAGTAAGGACATCTTCGCGGCGGCACGCATCGCCGATGGCTTGGCCGAGCGCGGCATCGCGGTGCTGCGCTTCGACTTCACCGGCCTCGGCGCCAGCGAGGGCGACTTCGCCAATACGAACTTCTCCTCGAACATCCAAGACCTGGTGAAGGCCGCCGAGTTCCTGCGCGCGCACTACGAGGCGCCCAAGCTGCTGATCGGCCATAGCCTGGGCGGCGCTGCGGTGCTGGCGGCCGCCGCGCAGGTGCCGGAGGCCAAGGCCGTGGCCACCATCGCCGCCCCGGCCGACCCGGCCCATGTCGCCGAACACTTCACCGAGCAACGGGCTGAGATCGAGTCGGCAGGGGAGGCGGAGGTCCTGCTGGTCGGCCGGCCCTTCCGCATCAAGAAGCAGTTTCTCGAGGACATCGAGGGCCATCGGCTGGAGACCGCGATCGGCGGCCTCAGAAAGGCGCTGATCGTGTTCCACGCGCCCCGTGACGCTGTGGTCGGCATCGACAACGCCAGCCGCATCTTCCTGGCGGCGAAGCACCCCAAGAGCTTCGTTTCCCTGGACGACGCCGACCACCTGCTGAGCCGCAAGTCAGACGCGATCTATGTCGCCGAAGTTCTCGCCGCCTGGGCCGGGCGCTACCTGGGCATGACGCAGGAGCGGGACGAAAAGCCGCCGGAAGGCCATGTGGTGGTTGAGGAAACCGGCGAGGGCCGCTTCACCCAGCGCATCGCCTCAGGCCGTCATGTCCTGCGGGCCGACGAGCCGGAGAGTGTGGGCGGCCAAGACAGCGGGCCGTCGCCCTATGACCTGCTGCTGGCCAGCCTGGGCGCCTGCACCTCGATGACCCTGCGGATCTATGCCGATCATAAGGGGCTGGCGCTCGAAAAAACGCGGGTGACGCTGTCGCACAGCAAGATCCACGCCGAGGACTGCGCGCACTGCGAGACCAAGGAAGGCAAGCTCGACCGCATCGAACGGCGTATCGAACTGACGGGGCAGCTGAGCGGAGCCGAGCGCCAGCGATTGCTGGAGATCGCCGACCGCTGCCCGGTGCACAGGACCCTGCACAGCGAGATCCTGATCGAGACGCAAGCGGTCGAATGATCCCGGATCGGGCCCCCAGAGGGGATCAGCAGGGGGCAAAGCCAAGTCGTTTCTGGCACACTGGCCGTCGCACCGCTGCAACTGACGGGTTTGAGGCAGGGCTAAAGTTTGCTAGGGTTGTCTTTGAAAAGAAACAAATAACCCGCCGCCCGCCGGATCCTCTCGCGGGCGGAAAAGGCGGAGAGGCGTTGAAGAACAGGGGATGCCAGAAGAGGGCGGGCGACCGTCGGCAGGCTTGAGGCGTGGCCGTGGCGGCACGGATTTGCCGTGCGAAACCGGCGGAGCGGCGAGCAACCGCTCCCTTCAGAATCCCAGAGTTCAAGAGATACGCAGCGTGCGCCCTCGGTTTTCATGCTCGCCGTCCCGTGGGATGGGCGAGGATGGATGAAGGCGCGGCGGTGATAATCAAGCGGCTGTGTGTGCCACGGCAGAACGCCGGGATCCAGCCAGAGGTCAGCTCACAGGGAGACCATCGAAAATGACGAAAGACAAAAAACTGGAAACGATCAACGGCAAGCCGTTGCATCCGGGTGTGAAGGAACTCTGCGCGCAGTACGAGGGCGGCAAGATGGATCGCCGCGAGTTCGTGCGTCTCACGGCGTTCCTCGGCGTGTCCGCCGCCTCGGCCTATGCCTTCGCCGGCGATCCGACTGGTGGTGCCTTCATGCAGGAGGCCGCTGCCCAGTCACCGAAGCAGGGCGGCACGCTGCGCCTCGCCATGCAGGTGCAGGAGATGAAGGACCCCTCGACTTTCGACTGGACGCAGAAGTCGAACCAGACCCGCCACATCATCGAATATATGACCATCACCGGCCCCGACAACATCACGCGGCCCTACCTGGCTGAAAGCTGGGAAGCTTCCGACGATCTCAAGACCTGGACCTTCAAGCTGCGCCAGGGCGTCAAGTGGAGCAACGGCGACGATTTCAACGCCGACGACGTGGTGTTCAATTTCACCCGCTGGCTCGATCCCAAGACGGGGTCCTCCAACATCGGTCTGCTGGACGCGATGACGGAGCAGTACGACACCGGCGAGAAGGACGAGAACGGCAACGCCCGCATGGGCAAGCGCATGAGTGAAGGCGCGGTCGAGAAAGTCGACGACCATACGGTCCGGCTGCATCTCAACTCGCCGGTGCTGTCGATGCCGGAGAACCTCTACAACTACCCGATGGCGATCGTGCACCGTGACTTCGAAAAGGACGGCGGCGATTTCTCCAAGAACCCGATCGGCACCGGCCCCTTCGAACTGGCGGAGTTCGCCGTGGGCGAGCGCTGCACCCTGCGCCGGCGCAGCGACCCCTATTGGGGCGGTGAAGTCTATCTCGACGAGATTCGCTACATCGACACTGGCGAGGACGACGCGGCCGCCATCGCGGCGCTGGCTTCCGGTCAGGTCGATGCGATCTACCGTCTCGGCATCCCGACCCTCGAGCTCGCCGAGCGGATTCCGAGCGTGGTGGTTGCCCAGGCGGTGACGGCGCAGACCGGCGTCATCCGAATGAACGTGAACCAGGCGCCCTTCGACAACCTCAAGGTCCGCCAGGCCATGGTGCTGGCCAGCGACAACGCCGAGAACCTGAAGCTGGCGCACCGCGGCATGGGCTCGGTCGGCGAGAACCACCACGTCGCCGAGATTCATCCGGAGTACGCGAAGCTGCCGCCGCTGAAGCGCGATCCGGCCAAGGCCAAAGCACTGCTCGCCGAGGCCGGTTTCCCGAACGGGATCCAGGTGACCTGCAACGTCGGCAACACCGACGGAACCTGGGAGCAGGATTCGGTTCAGGTGCTGAAGCAGCAGGCGGCCGAGGCCGGCATCGACATCACCATCAACGTGATGCCCTCGACGCAGTACTGGGAAGTGTGGACCACGGCCCCCTTCAGCCTGACCTCATGGACGCACCGCCCGCTGGGCACCATGGTGCTGAGCGTTGCCTACCGGGCCGGCGTGCCGTGGAACGAGACCGGCTACAACAATCCGGAGTTCGACAAGGCGCTCGACAAGGCCGAGGCCCTGCTCGATGTGGAAGAGCGCCGCAAGGCCATGGCCGTCGTCGAGAAGATCCTGCAGGACGATGCGATCATGGTGCAGCCGTTCTTCCGCTCGGTCTTCACGGCGACCACCGACAAGGTGATGGGCTATACCGCCCACCCGACGCGCTATCACCAGTTCAATGGGGTCTGGTTGGCCTAGCGGAGCGTAAAGAGGGCCGCAGTGCCGGGGGTGCTGCGGCCCTCATTCATTTCGGCTCACCTTTGGGCGGTGCGTTGCCCGCACGCCCCAAACAATAAGAATGCCAGGCCGATGGCCGGCACAAGGCAGGAGCAGGAAGGTTAGGGCGCGATGCTTGTTTTTGCGGTTCGGCGATTCGGCACCATGATCCTGACCATGTTCGTGGTGTCGGTCCTGGTCTTCCTGCTGCTGGAAGTCAACATCGACGGTGTCGCGACCAAGGTGCTCGGACCCTACTCCTCCCAGGAGCAGCGCCACCTCTGGCTGCAGGCGAACGGCTACTACGATCCGGCGATTCTGCGTTACCTGCGCTGGCTGGGGAACTTCGTCGTCGGCGATTTCGGCGAGTCCGTGCGCTTCAAGGTGCCGGTATCGGAGGTGCTGTGGCCGCGCCTCGCCAATACCGGCATTCTCGGCGGCATCGCCCTGTTCTTCGCCTCGCTGATCGGGCTGACGCTCGGCGTCATCGCCGGCATGCGCGAGGGCGGGGCCCGCGATCGCGGCGTCTCGGTCGTGTCGATCCTGACCACGTCGGTCCCGGAGTTCGCCAGCGCCACCTTCCTGATGGCGGTCCTGGTTTTCCAGTTCCAGCTGCTGCCCGGCACCAGCGGCATGGCAGACGGCTTCGATCCGGTGCAGCTCGTCCTTCCGGTCCTGGTGCTGGTGATCTACGACTTCGGCTACATCGCCCGCATGACCCGCGCCTCCATGGCCGAGGTCATGACGACGCACTACATCCGCACGGCGGTTCTGAAGGGACTGCCCTACGGCCAGGTGATCCGCCGCCATGCGATGCGCAATGCGCTCATCGCCCCGTTTACTGTGATCATGCTGCAGATCAACTGGCTGCTGTCGGGCGTCATCGTGGTCGAGGTCGCCTATGCCTACAAAGGTTTCGGCAGTCTGCTCTATGAAGCCTCGCTCAATCAGGACATCTACCTGATCGAGGCCTGTGCCATGGTGGCGGTCTTCGTTGCTGTGATGACCCAGACCCTGGCCGATATCGGCTACACCTACCTCAACCCCCGGATCCGTTTCAGCTAGGAGGACGCGATATGACCGAGCAAGCCGTTGCCGCCGTACCGCGCCGCGAGTCCTCCGTGCTGCGCTTCGCCAAGGGCCTGGCGCTGATTCGCGAAAGCTGGGTCGGCATGGTAGGGCTGGTCCTCGTGCTGTTCTGGGTCTTCGTTGCGATCTTCGCCCCCTTGCTGGCACCCTTTCCGCCCAACGCGACCGGGGCGCCGCTAACCCTGCCGGGCGGGCCGTCGCTCGACGGCAGCGCGGTCCATTGGCTAGGCACCGACCAGCTGGGCCGCGACATCCTCTCGCGCATCATCTTCGGCTCGCGCCAGGTGCTGCTCTACGCGCCGCTGGCGACGCTTTGCGCCTATCTTGTGGGTATCCCCATGGGGCTCGCCGCCGGCTACCGGCGGGGGCTGACGGACGACGTGTTGTCCTTCGTCGCCAACGTCATCCTGTCGTTCCCCGTGCTGGTGCTCTACATCATCATCATCGCCACCATCGGGGCCTCCGGCACCAACATCGTCATCGCGGTGACCTTTGCCTCGGCGCCGGGCATCATGCGTATCGTGCGCGGTCTGGTCCTCGACTTGCGGAACCGTGAGTACGTCTTCGCCGCGGAGACCCGCGGTGAGTCGCCCTGGCGCATCATGCTGGTAGAAATCCTGCCGAACGCCCGCGGTCCGCTGATCGTCGATGCCTGCCTGCGGCTCGGCTACGTCGTGATCACCATCGGCACTCTCGGCTTTCTGGGACTTGGCCTGCCGCCGCCCGATCCGGACTGGGGTGGCATGGTGTCGGAGAATCGCCAGGTTGCGATGTTCCTGCCGTATATCGCGATCTTCCCCTGCATCGCGATCTCCTCGCTGGTGCTCGGGTTCAACCTGCTGGCCGACGGCCTGCGCGAAGTCTCACTGCGCGATTAGGGAGCGAGCATGGCGAGCAAAGATCACAGCTACACCGGGCCGATCCTGGAATGCAGGGATCTCTGCATCTCCTACTTCACCCGCGCCGGCGAGATCCCGGCGGTGATCGACTTCAACATGACGCTGGAGCAGGGCCATAGCATCGGGCTGGTCGGAGAGTCGGGCTGCGGCAAATCGACCGTGGCCATGGCGATCATGCGCTACCTCGGCAATAACGGCGCCATCGTCGGAGGCCAGGTGCTCTACAAGGGCCGCGACATGGCGACCTTGAGCGAGGAGGAACTGCGCCAGCTGCGCGGCAACGAGATCGCCATGGTCTACCAGGAGCCGATGGCTTCGCTGAATCCCTCGATGACCCTCGGCCGCCAGCTCATGGAAGTCCCGCTGTGTCACGAGAACATCGGCGAGAAAGAAGCCTACGACCGGGCGCTGCAGATACTCTCCGACGTGAACCTGCCGGACCCCGAGCGGATCATGTCGGTCTATCCGCACCAGGTCTCCGGCGGCCAGCAGCAGCGCGTGGTCATCGCGATGGCGCTGCTGTCCAACCCCTCGCTGCTGCTGCTCGATGAGCCGACCACCGCGCTGGACGTGACGGTGGAGGCCGGCATCATCGAGCTGATCGGTCAGATCGCGAGCAAGTACAACACCTCGATGGTCTACATCTCGCACAACCTGGGCCTGATCCTGGAGACCTGCGACCGGGTGAACGTGATGTACTCCGGCGTGGTGGTGGAAGGCGGGGCAGTGGGCGAGGTCTTCGACCACATGCGCCACCCCTACACCAAGGGCCTCTTCGGCTGCATTCCCTTGCCGGGCGCCGACAAGGCGGCGCGTCCCCTGGTGCCGATCCGCGGCCAGCTTCCGCTGCCGCACCAGCGCCCGCCGGGCTGCTACTTCGGCCCGCGCTGCGACTTCTTCAAGGAAGGTCTGTGCGACCGCGAGGGACTGAAGATGACGCCGGTGCCTGACGAACCGGGTCACGACGTGCGCTGCCGCCGCTGGCAGGAAATCGACTGGTCGACCTACAAACCCGAGGGCGTCGGCGCCGGCGCGACGCAGGCCGGCGAGGTGGTGCTGTCGCTGAACAACATGAAGAAGTACTACGAGATCACCGACAACTCGATCGCCGCCATGATCTCGGGCAAGCGGGTGCGCCACGTGAAGGCGAACGAGAGCATCTCCCTCGATGCCCGCGCCAGCGAGACGGTCGCCATCGTCGGTGAGTCCGGCTGCGGCAAGTCGACCTTCGCCAAGGTGCTGATGGGCCTGGAGACGGCGACCGACGGCGAGGTGTTCTTCAACGGCAAGGACATCGCTCAGCAGGAAGTGCAAAAGCGCAGCCCGGAGCAGGTCGGCTCCATGCAGATGGTCTTCCAGAATCCCTTCGACACGCTGAACCCGAGCCACAGCGTGGGATCGCAGCTGGCCCGTGTCATCCGCAAGTTCGGTGTCGAGACCGACAAGGACAGGATCGAGCAGCGCGTCATGGAACTGCTTGACCTGGTCAAGCTCCCGCGCGATTTCGCACGCCGCCGGCCGCGCCAGCTTTCCGGCGGCCAGAAGCAGCGCGTCGGCATCGCCCGCGCCTTCGCCGGCAACCCCAGCACCGTGGTGGCCGACGAGCCGGTCTCGGCTCTCGACGTCTCGGTGCAGGCGGCGGTGACCGGCCTGCTGATGGATATCCAAAAGTCCTACCGCACGACGCTGATCTTCATCAGCCACGACCTCAGCCTGGTGCGCTACCTGGCCGACCGCGTGGTGGTGATGTATCTCGGTCACATTGTCGAGCAGGGCACCACCGACGAGGTCTTCGCGCCGCCCTATCATCCCTATACCGAGGCGCTGCTGTCGGCGGTGCCGATTGCGGATACCTCTGTCGAAAAGACCCGCATCATCCTGGAAGGCAATCTGCCCTCGGTCACCAATCCGCCCAGCGGCTGCGTCTTCCACACGCGCTGCCCGCGCTTCATCGGCGATATCTGCAAGACCGAAGAGCCCCCGGTGGTGACCTTGGGCGACGGCCACAGGATCGCCTGCCACCTGCCTCTGGCGGAACTTCAGAGCATGAAGCCGGTGATCAGCCTGGCTCGCGCGCCCCAGACGCCTGCGGCAGAATAGGCGACGGGAAGCCACGCTTGCCGCCGACGTCCGGCAGTCGTACCTTCGGTGCCATGGAGAGGCGAGAATCGTTAACCATATCAAGGGCCCGGTCGCGACTCCGCTGCCCCGGCGCCCGCAGCCTGGCGGCTGTCCTGGCGTTGCTGGCGCTGGCCGCCTGCACGGGGGAGGTCGGGCCGCCGCCGGAATCCGATCCGCCGCTGGTCCCGGGATCCGCCAAGGCGCAGCCTGCGCCGGCGCAGCCGACCGAGCCGCAGGCCTGGTCGCGCGACCTCGATTTCGATGCCGGTCCGACCAAGATCGTACGCGGGCAGCTCGCCGAGGGTCTGGCGGCATCCGATAGCGGCGTCGTCTATAGCGAACAGCGCCTGACTTACCTGTCGGCCTTCCAGGAGGAGCGCAGGCTGACCCCCGCGGAGCAGGCGCGCCAGCGGGCCCAGGAACGGGCTGCCGCGGCCGGCTTGCCGCCGCCTCCGGCGGTCGCGCCGCCGCCGGTCGAACAGGTCAATGCCGAACCTCTGCCGCCGATCGGGGCGCCCCAGGAGGGGCAGGGGGAGTCGCCGGCGCCGCGCCGCGAATCGCGCCTGCCACCGCCACCCAAGTTCCCGCCGCTGCCGCCCAGGCAGCAGGAAGCGGCCGGGGCACCCGCGCCAACCTCCAAAGCTGTTCCAGAGCAGGGCCCCGAGCCGATCGAGGCCGCCGCGGCGGACAGCGCGCCGGCCGGCGATGCGCCTGGCGAAGCGGCGCAGACGGCGGCATTCGTGACGGAAGCATGGGAGGCGCCGAAGGGCACCATCCTGGTCCAGGTCTCG
The DNA here is from genome assembly GCF_037652055.1 of Pelagibius sp. 7325. Lineage (NCBI taxonomy): Bacteria > Pseudomonadati > Pseudomonadota > Alphaproteobacteria > Rhodospirillales > Rhodovibrionaceae > Pelagibius > Pelagibius sp. 7325. The sequence continues at coordinate 32,138 of NZ_JBBKAH010000013.1, read as the reverse complement.
GCGGTTCCCGACCAGCGCAAGGTGATGGCCGAATGGCAGCGGCTGCAGGACCGCTATCCGCAGATCCTGAAGCCATTGCGTCTGGTGGTGGAGGAGGCCCGGCTGGGCGAGCGGGGCGTGTTCTACCGCGTTCAGGCGGGTGGCTTCGACAGCCGTGCCGGCGCGGCACAGGCGTGTGACGCGCTGATCAGCAGCGGTCAGGCCTGCTTTGTCGTGGTGCGGACGGACAAGGGCGCTCCTCCGTCGTCGGGCTAGCCCGCCAGGTCAGCCAGGCCAGGAGCCAGACGAATCAGTGGGAAACTCGGATCTCGCTGTCGGTGACGGCGGTGAAGGGAATGCGCAGGGCCACCAGCTTCCACTCCGGCCCGCGGCTCTCTGCCCAATGGCGGAACTGCTGCTTGGCCCGGTGGACGACCTCTTCCTCCGACTGCTCGTGCGCAGAGATCACCTGCTGATAGATCTCCAGGTGAATCTGGTGTTCTTCGTCGTCCAGCTGAAGCTTTACGTCGTACTTCGGCACGGCTGGATGCTCCGGTAGGTGATTGCGTTTGACCGTCCTTAGGCTAGAGCAGGACCTCTTGCACTTTCGTTAAGGGTAAAAAGATCGCCCTTAGGTAGAGTATGGTTAACGAAAGTTTGCGAAACCGCGGCCGCACGCCGGCGACAGCGGCCGGCCGCCTTCAATTCCCCGCTGCTGCAACGCAGAATAGAGCTATACTTGGCGCGACGTGCGACGTCGGGGGCAGCTCGATGGATGGAATTGAAACGCTGGGGCAGGTCAAGCCTACGGCAGAGGGGCGGCAAGGCAGCGGGCTGACGGCGCTTGCCGTCGAAGCCTTCGATGCCCTGCCGGTCGCCGCAGCGCTGGCGGCGTGCCGCGAAGGCGCCGCGGAGCCGGTTCTGATCCACGGCAATCAGGCCTTCCAGCGTCTGACCGGACGGCGGCTGTCGGAGGAAGACGCCTGCAGTCTGGCCGACCTCCGGGCGATTGCCCGACCCGCTGCCGAAGAGGCCCGCTTGCGCGACCATTTTCGAGCCGGCAGCCCGGTCAGCGAAACCCTGGTGCTGCAGGACTGCGACGGCACGCGCCGTGAAGCGGCCTGCCAGTGGACGCCGATAACGGCGGTGCCGGGGAGCGGCCGCGCGTGGAGCGTCGTCCTCACGCCGAGTGCGCCGGAGCGCGACCTGCGCAGCGCGCTGCACGCCAGCGAAAGCCGCCTGGCGGCGATCTTCGAGTATGCGCCCGTCGACATTTGCCTGAAGGACACCGAGGGCCGCTTCCTTCAGGTCAGCCGGCGCTTCGAAGAGATCTACCAGGTCACCAACGAGCAGATTAGAGGCAAGCTGCCGGCCGACATGGGCATCGACGATGCCTGGGCCGCGCGGGTCCGGCAGATGGACCTGGAGGTTCTGCGGACCCGGCAACCATGCGTCTTCGAGGAACAAATCGCCTTGCCGCAGGGTATCGTCGAGGGCCTGACGGTGAAGTTTCCGCTGCTGGACGGCGCCGGCCTGGTCCAGGGGATCGGAACGATCTGTACCGACGTGACCGAGCGCAAGTCGGCCGAACGGGCGCTGATGCACAGCCAGTTGGAGGCCGCACGGTCCAAGGCGCTGCTGTCCGAGGCCATCGAGAGCATGACCGACGGCTTTGTATGGTTCGACAACGAAGGCCGGCTCGTGCTCTGCAACAGCAAGTACCGCGAACTCTACCCGAAGCTGGCCAACGACCTGCAGGTCGGCGCGTCCTACTCCGAGCTGATGAAGCTGGCCTTCGACCGCGACCAGTTCACCGTTCTTGCGGGGGATGAACGCGCCATCCGCGAGCGGGCGGCCGGCAATCCCTTTCCGGGCCATCCGACCTTCCGCACCAAGACCAGCGAGGGCCGCTGGATCGAGGCGCACAACCATCCGCTCGATGCCGGCGGCTTCATCGGTATCCGTTTCGATGTCACCGAGCAGGTGGCGGCCGAAGAGGCGCTGAAGGAGAGCGAGCAGCGCTTCAAGGACTTCGCCCAGTCCGGCCCGGGCGGCTTCTGGGAGATGGAAGAGTCACTGCGCTTCTCATCTTTTCTGGACGTGCAGAAGGCCAGCGGCCGCTCACGGCCGACCGCCGGAGAGGCGACCGGGCGAACCCTATGGGATATCTTCGCCGGCGACGTCGAGGGCGACCAGTACTGGCGGGCGTTGCGTCGGGATCTCGAGGCGCGGCGCCCGATCAAGGACCTGCGCGCCGTCTACGTCAGTCCGGAGGGCGAGCGCTTCTACTGGCGGATCAACGGCAAGCCGTACTACGACCGCACCGGCCGCTTCCGCGGCTATCGGGGCGTGGCTGAGGACGTGTCGTCGGAAGTGGAGGCACGCCAGCGCGCCGAGGACGCCGAGGAGCGGCTGATCGACGCCATCGAAAGCATTTCGGGGGGCTTTGCCCTGTTCGACGCCGACGACCGCCTGGTGCTGTGCAACCAGACCTATCGTGAGCGTGCCTTTGGCGAGGGTCTGCACGTCTTCACCGGTGCCACCTTTCAGGAGATCGCCCGAGCCAACGCCTACAATGGCTGCATCTACGGCCTGGACACGGACGAGAAGCGGGAGGCCTGGATGCAACGGCGCCTGCAAGCCCACCGCGCCGCCGAGGGTTCCGTCGAAGTGAGCTGGTACGACGGCCGCTCCTTCCTGATGACCGAGCGCCGCACGCACGACGGCGGCATCGCCAGCGTGTCCACCGATATTACGGAGCTGAAGCAGGCGCGGGAAATGGCCGAGCAGGCAAACCGGGCGAAGACCCGCTTCCTCGCGGCCGCCAGCCACGACCTGCGCCAGCCGCTGCACGCGATGGAACTCTTCGTCGCCGCCCTGGAAGCCACCGTCGACGACGAGGACGCGCACTGCATCATCGCTGACCTCAGGGAAGCCTCCAATGCGGCCGGCCGGCTGCTCAACGCGCTGCTCGACGTTTCCGAGCTGGAGAGCGGCAAGCTGGAAGGCCAGTTCATGGACTTTCCGGTGCAGCAGCTGCTCGATCGCCTGGTCCGGGTCTATGGTCCACAGGCACGCGAGCGTGGCCTTGCACTGAAGGTTGTCCCCTCCAGCCATGTGATCCACAGCGATCCCAACATGCTGGAGCGCATCCTCGGCAATCTGCTGTCCAACGCGGTGCGCTACACACCGGCCGGACGGATCCTGATCGGTTGCCGGCGGCGACGGCGCAAGCTGCGGATCGAGGTATGGGATACCGGCCAGGGAATCCCGGAAGGCGAACGGCAGAAGATTTTCGAGGAGTTTCACCAGCTGGACAATGCGGCGCGCGAACGCCACCGGGGGGTCGGCCTCGGCCTTTCCATCGTTCGCCGCCTCGCCAACATCCTCGGCCACGAAATCTTCCTGCGGTCGGTGCGCGGGCAGGGCAGCGTCTTCGCCGTAGAGCTGGACCTGACCGGCAAATCCGTCGAGCTGCAGGGGCAGGGGAGCGCGCGGTCCTGTCAGGCCCCGATGAGCGGCGACATCACCGTGCTCGTGATCGATGACGATCCCCAGGTTCGCAAAGGGATGCTGCGTGCCTTGCAGTCCTGGGGGTGTCGCGTGATCAGCGCGCGGGATTACGACGAAGCGGCCGAGGTCGTCGGCGCCGGCATGCAGTCGATTGACCTGATCATTGCCGATTACCGTCTGCCCGCGGGCTGCACCGGGGTCAGCGTCGCCAGCCGACTGCGCGCGCTTTGGGGGCGCCTAGTGCCGGTGCTGATCGTGACGGCGGACCGGGGCCAGGAAGAGATGCAGGAGATCGCCGACCAGGGCTTCCCGACCTTGCAGAAGCCGGTCAATCCCGAAGGTCTCAGGGTCGCCATCGCCAGTCTGTTGGAGGACTTCGCCGTTCCCGCTGCCGATGATTCCCGCGACTGATTTCGGCCGGCGGCAGGGCGGGGGCCACCGATGAGCGCCTGGCTCGCCGACAACCTGGTGCTCATGGTCGCCGGGTTCATCCACCTTTCGGGGGTCGTCTCCGCCCTTCATGCGGCGGTGCGGACCCGCACGGCCCAGGGCGCGGTCGCGTGGTCGATTTCGCTGGTGACTTTTCCGTACCTGGCGCTGCCGCTTTACTGGGTCTTCGGCCGGGGCAAGTTCCATGGCTATGTCGCGGCGCGCCGCTCCGGCGATCTTCATATCCACGACATCGCCGCGGCCCTGCAGCAGCGTGTGGAACACGGGCATCGCGCGCCCCTGCCGGCGTCCGCGGTGGCGCAGCGGGTCTTCGAGCGGCTTGCCGGCATGCCGTTCTCCCATGGCAACGCGCTCGAGGTGCTGAAGAATGGCGAGGCCGCCTTCGGCGCCATGTTTGCCGCGATCGACAGCGCCCGGAGCTACCTGCTGATTCAGGTCTATATCCTGCGCGACGACGACCTGGGGCGCGACCTGAAGACCCGCCTGATGCGCCGCGCCGGAGAGGGCTTGAGGGTCCATCTGCTGTACGATGAGATCGGCAGCCACGATCTGCCACGCGCTTTCGTGCGCGACCTGCGGGCCGCCGGCGTCGAGGTCCGCCCCTTCGGCACGACGCAGGGTCCTGTCAACCGCTTCCAGCTGAACTTCCGTAATCACCGCAAGATCCTCATCGCCGACGGCCATGTCGCCTTCGTCGGCGGGCTGAACTTCGGTGACGAATACCTCGGCCGCGACGCGGCCATGGGTGCATGGCGTGACACTCACCTGCGGGCCGAAGGGCCGGTGGTCCAGGCGATTCAGCTGGCCTTTGTGGAGGATTGGTTCTGGGCCGCCCGCGCGGTCCCGGAGTTGAACTGGATGCCGCAAACGGCGCCCGGTGGACGATACCGGGTCCTCGCCCTGCCGACCGGCCCGGCGGACATGCGGGACAGCTGCGAGCTGTTCATCCTGGAGGCATTGCGCAGCGCGCGCCGGCGGGTCTGGATTGCCAGCCCGTACTTCGTGCCGGATGAGCAGGTGGTCTCCGCCCTGGAATTGGCGCGCCTGCGCGGCGTTGAAATCCGTATCCTGCTGCCGCAGCGCGCGGACCGGATGTTGGTCCAGATGGCGAGCTTCGGCTATTATCCCATGGCCGAGCGTACCGGCATTGAGATCTTTCGCTATCAGCCGGGCTTCCTGCACCAGAAGGTTTTGCTGGTCGACGACGACCTCGCGGCCTTGGGTACCGCCAATCTCGACAACCGTTCGTTCCGGCTGAATTTCGAACTGTCGCTGGTGGTTTGGGACGAGGACTTTGCCGGCGAGGTCGAGGCGATGCTTTGTGCCGACTTCGCCCTGAGCCGGAAGGTGGCGCCCGGCGAGCTCGACGAACAGTCCTTCTGGTTCCGTTTCGGGGTCAGCCTGTCGCGGCTGCTGGGACCGGTACTTTAGCCCGTTACATCTTGCTGAGTGCGTCGATCGTGCGCAGGATCGCAGGGCCGATCAGCACGATAAAGAGCGGCGGCAGGATGAAGACGATCATCGGCACGGTCAGCAGCGCCGGCAGCCGGGCTGCTTTTTCTTCCGCCTTCATAGCGCGTTCCTCGCGGGACTCGGCGGACAGAACACGCAGAGACTGCGCCAGCGGCGTGCCGTAGCGCTCGGCCTGCAGCAAGGTGCCGACCATGCCCCGCAACACCGTCAGGTCCGTGCGTTTGGCAAGATTCTGCATCGCAGTGCGGCGGTCCGGCAGGAACCCGAGCTCAAGGCCGGTCAGGCTGAACTCGTCCGACAGTTCCGGCGCCGTTTTCTGCATTTCGTCGGCGACCCGCAGCAGCGTGGCATCGAGGCTGAGGCCCGCCTCCGCGCAGATCACCATCAGGTCCAGCGCGTCCGGCAGGCACTTCCGGATCGCTTCGCGCCGCTTGGTCGCGGCGTTGTAGACCAGGATGTCGGGAAGGTAGGCACCACCGAGCGTGGCACCCAGCGCCCAAATGGCCTTCGACGTTTCCGTCATGGCATAAGCGTCGAGGACGTAGAGCATGAGGACGGCGATGCCGCCGAAAATGAAGGGGAGGGCAAACTTGGCGAAGAAGAAGCGCACCAGCGCGTCCTTGCTGCGCCAGCCCGCCCGCATCAGCTTGAGGCTGACCTTGTTGGCCTGTGCGCTGCGCAGCACCTTCAGCATCTCGACGACGCTGCGCATGATGGTCATGCTGGGCTGGTGTGCCTCGCGGCGGCGCGGCCCCATCACGGTGCTGCGCATGTCGCGGCGCTGTGACGCGATCATGCGCGCGCGCTGCGCCGTCGCGTCACGATGCAGGAAAGTATACCAGACGGCCAGGACGCTGACGAGCACCGAGATCGACGACATGGCGATCAGGAGCTCTTCGACGGTCATGCCGTCGGGTAGAAGGTCGGCGAAGGTCATATCTCGAACTTCACCATCTTGTACATGACGCCGATGCCCATGGCGAAACTGAGGAAGCCGAGCCCCACCAGGAAAGGCCCGCGCGGGTCGTACCACAGATCGTCAATATAGTCCGCGTTGACGAGATAGATCAGGATGGCCATCACGAAGGGCAGCGAGCCGATGATGTAGGCGCTGGCCTTGGCTTCGGAAGAAAGCGCCTTGATCTTGAGCTTGAGCTGGCGCCGGCGGCGCAGCACGTCGGACAGGTTGGAGAGGGTCTCGGCGAGGTTGCCGCCCGTCTCGGATTGGATCGAGAGCGCGACGGTGAAGAAGTTGAACTCCTGAATGTTGATGCGCCGGGAGCAGTCCCAAAGCGCCTCATCCAGCTTGGCGCCGAGACGCACGGAATCGGTGACGTGGCGCAGTTCGATGCCCACGGGGTCGACGATCTCCGCGCCCGCGGTACGGATCGACTCGGTGATCGGCAAACCGGAGCGCAGTCCGCGCACCATCAGGTCTATCGCCTCGGGAAAGTGGGCGACGAACTTGTTGCGGCGCCGGGCCACCATGAAGCCGACGATCAGGTGCGGAAGCATGATGGCGGTACCCAGCGCCGTCAGCACGGCAACGAGCGGAACGACCAGCTTCAGGAACATCAGAAGCCCGAAAGTGGTCAAGCCCAGCAGAAACGAAATCAGCACGTACTTCGCAAGCGTCGTCTTGAGCCCGGCACTGGACAGGCGCAGGCGCAGCAGCTCGGGGCGGGGCACCAGGTGCCGGACCAGGCTGTCGAGCACTGCGATGCCGCTTTCATTGTCGGCCCGGCGGATCGACACGGCCTGCTGCGGCGTCAGCGCTGGCGCATTGGTTCGCCTTATGCGGTCGATGCGCCGGCGCGTCTGCTTTTCTACCGGGCTGCCGCCGAAGAGCAGCATGAAGAGCACCAGCATGCCGAGGGTGGGCAGCGCGATCAGCAGCCACTCGATCTGGGTTGCGCCGAGCGTCAACGGAAAGCCGCCACTCATCCCATGGCCTCCAGCAACGGCTTGTCCAGGCTGAAATAGGCCGCCTTGGGTGCGAAGTGCGGGCGCAGGCCGGACGACTTAAAGTTGCCGAGCAGCATGCCGTCCTTGCCTTCGCCCTGGAACTCGTAGGTGAAGAGGCTCTGAGTGGTGATGATCTCGCCTTCCATACCGACAATCTCCTCGATATGGGTAACGCGGCGCATACCGTCACGCATGCGGGAGATCTGGACGATCATGTCGACAGCCGATGCGATCTGGGTGCGCACCGCCTTTGCCGGCAGATTGATGCCAGCCAGGCCGATCATGTTCTCGAGGCGGGTCAGCGCCTCGCGCGGCCGGTTGGCGTGGAGCGTACCGAGGGAGCCGTCGTGGCCCGTATTCATGGCCTGCAGCATGTCGACCGCCTCGGACCCGCGGACCTCGCCCAGGATGATTCGATCAGGGCGCATACGCAGTGAGTTCTTCACCAGGTCGCGCATGGTGATCTCGCCGCTGCCTTCCAGGTTCGGCGGCCGGGTCTCGAGGCGCACCACATGCGGCTGCTGCAGCTGCAGCTCGGCGGCGTCCTCGATGGTCACGATGCGCTCGCCCGGATCGATCAGTTGCGACATCGCGTTCAGCAGGGTCGTTTTGCCCGAGCCTGTGCCGCCGGAAATGAGGATGTTGAGCCGGCTGCGCGCGGCGATCTTCATCACTGTCGCCATCGCCTGGGAAATGTTGTTCTGCCGCATCATCACGTCCAGCGTGATGCCCTTCTTTGAGAACTTGCGGATCGAGATGGAGGGGCCGTCGATGGCGAGAGGCGGAATGATGATATTGACGCGGCTGCCGTCCATCAGGCGTGCGTCGACCAGCGGCGTTGTCTCGTCGACACGGCGGCCGATCTGGGAGACGATGCGCCGGGCGATGTTCAGCACGTGTTCGTCATTCTGGAAAGTGACGTCGGTCAGCTCCAGCTTGCCGCGGCGCTCGACATAGACCTGCTTCGGCCCGTTGACCATGATGTCGGTGATCGCCTCGTCGGCCAGCAACGGCTCCAGCGGACCCAGGCCCAGCATGTCGTCGAGCATGATGTCGACGATCGCCTGCTGTTCGGGGGCGTTGAGGTTGAGCTTCTCGTCGAGAACGATTTCGCGGACGATTTCGCCGATCTGACGCGTCAGGTCGTCGCGCGGCAGCTGCGATGCCGCAGAGACGTCCAGGCGTTCCATCACCAGCGGATGGACTTTGTTCTTGGCGGCCGAGACGACCGGTGAATGGGATGTTGCCTTACCCTTGGGATGTCCTTCGGGCGGCGTCACCGCGCCGGGCCGGGCTTCCGGCATTTCGGCGACGGCAAAGAGCTCGTTGCGTTCGTCCGGCTGCATGGCGCTGCATTGCAGCAACCAGTCGATCAGGCCGGCGACGAGCTTGCGCCGCTGCAGCAGTCCTAGCTTGGTGCCGCTACGTTCGACTTCGTAGCTCAGCAGATTGCCGATCCGCAGAGCGAGTTCGGGCCGCGGGATGCTCGAGAGATCGTCGTCGCCGAAGAGGGCGAGAACCTTGGGCTGCAGCTGACGGCGGTAGGCCTCCAGACTCTCGTCCGAGATGGCCTGCTCGCTGGGACCGTTGGACGGACCGTCGATGACAACCCCCGCCACGACCGTCAGCTCCGCTTAAAGAGGCCGCTCAGGCCCGACGGCTTCTTCTGATTGCTCTTGCCCTTGGCCGCGGCCTTGCCCTTGGTCTGCAGCTGTGTGGCCGTCTTCTTTTCCGGCATCTGGATTTCGCCGGCCAGCTTGCGCAGGGCCTTGCAGACCTTGGCGCGGGCATGGGACTGGGCCAGCGGCTTGCCGGTGTTGGCGGCTGCGTTGAAGACCTTCGGCTCGTCGGGCAGTTGCAGGTCGACCTTGTGCTCAAGGGCCTTCTGGAAGTCGCGCAGCTGCATGGCCTGCTTCGGGCCGGCTGCGCGGTTGGCGACGATCCGTACCGGCGTATCGGGCGCAACTTCCCTGACGCCCTGCAGCAGCCGGAGCGAGTCGCGCAGGCCGGAGAGGTTCAATTCGGTGACCAGGATGATTTCGCTGGCGGCCTCGAAAACCCGTCGGCGCACGGCGTATGACGAGCGCGGGACGTCGATAACGATGGCGTCGTTGATCCGGCCCAGCGCCTCGAAGAGCGCGTCTACGGCATTCGGATTGAACTGAGCTTCCGCCGTCAGATTCTCCTCGGTGGCCATGATCGACAGGTTGTCGGTCAGCTTGGCGGTGGCGCTGGCGATGAACAGGCCGTCGACGCGTGCCGGGTTCTCCAGGGCCTCGCGCAGGCCGCGCGTCGGCTCCAGGTCGAGAGACAGCGCGATGGTGCCGAACTCCAGATCGAGGTCGATGAGCGCTGTCTTGTACTTGCGCTCTTCGGCCAGAATCCAGGCAAGGTTGACGGCCAGGGTGCTGGCACCGACGCCGCCGCGCGAGCCGATCACCGCAATGCGGGTCTTCTGTTCCGGAGTGCTTTCGACGACATGCGGCTGGGTCGATTCTTCGGTGCGATTCAGCGCCGAGGCCAGCGCCTTCTCGGTGACCGGCTTGACCAGATAGTCGCAGGCGCCCGAATCAACGATCTCACGGTAGACCGAGATGTCGTTGATCGAGCCGATGCCGATAACCTTCGTCTTCTCAGGGACCGCGGCGCTCAGCGAAAGCATGGCGGTCTGCGGCGAAGCCGCCTCCGACACGTCGACGATGAGCACGGACGGCGCCGGAGTGCTGCCGAGATACTCGATCGCCTGATTGGTTCCGCCGTCGCGCACCAGCGGTTCGGCGAAATACTCCTTCAGAACGGAGGCGACGACCGAGTGGGTCTGGTTGTCGCCGACGAAGGCGACGCATTCAGCCGCGACGGATGTTGCCGGGTTCTGCGCCAGGATACGATCCGCTACGCTCATTGGGACTTGGTGTCCTCTTGAAGGATATCTTCGAGAATGGGATCGTCGACGCGGTAGCGTTGCACCGAAACGCCCGAGCGTTCGGCATCGGCGGGGTCGAGGGTGCGGCCGCGCGCGAGATCGGCCGGGTCGGCGATCATGACGCCCAGGTTATAGGCCGTGCTGCAGCCGAAGCTGCGCTCATAGACGGGCGGATCGGGCTCCAGCGGCTGCTCCTGGTCGCAGTCCGGCAGCACGGCGACCATCTTGGCGACGGTGAGGCCGATCTCGTGCGGCTGGAGGGCGGCGACGCGGGCGACGCTGCTGTCCGCCAGGGCGCTCTCATAGCCCCTGTTGACCAGGGCGGAGCGGATGCTTTCCAGACGCTGCAGCGTCATCCGGTCAAAGGTGGCGGTGTCGTCCTGGCTGCCGGCGACGCTGAGGCGGATCAGGCTGCCGGGGGCAGGATCGGCTTCGGTCAGCAGGCGGTCGATCGCCTGGCGTGCGCTGCGGTCCAGCAAGGCGGTATCGGCGGCAAAGGCCACGCGCTGCTCGAAGACGATGGCTTCGGCGTGATTCTCCGGCGTAGCCGGGACCTGACGCCATTTGCCGTGATGGAAGACGACGTTGATGACGTCCGCGGCGGCCTGGGTTTCCGGGCTGCGGTCGGGATCGCCGGCGCAGGCGGCGGCGGCCAGGGAGACACACAAGGCAGCGGCCAGCTTCGTTCGCATTTGACGCAGCATCGCAGTCGTTTCCTAGTCCAGAATGAATCCGGTGTTGGTTTGGGCGCCGCCGAGATTGGTCGCCTGGGCGGGGTTCACCGGCACGGTCTGAGACGTTCCTTCGTCGGCGTTCGAGGCCAGCGGCGGCGCGCGATAGGGCTCCAGCGGCGTGCGCAGCTGATCGGCGTCGACCGGCTGCACGACGTAGGGCGTGACGATGATCACCAGTTCGGTTTCGTTGCGCTCGAAACGGTCGCTCTGGAACAGGGCGCCCAAGATGGGCAGGTCGCCGAGGCCGGGAACCTTGCGGTGTTCCTGACGGGTGCTGTCCTGGATGAGACCGGCGATCGCGAAGCTCTGGCCGGAGGCCAGCTCCACCGTGGTTTCGGCGCGTCTTGTGGTCAGGGAAGGGACCGACAGGCCGCCGGCGAGGATCTGAACGGCGGCGGAGAGCTGGCTGACTTCCGGGCGGACGCGCATCGAAATGCGATTGCGGCCGATGATGACCGGCGTGAAGGCGAGGCTGACACCGAACTCCTTGAATTCGACGGTAATGGTGTCTTCGTCCTCGGCCACCGGGATGGGAAACTCGCCACCGGCCAGGAAGCTTGCCGTTTCGCCGGACAGCGCGGTCAGGTTCGGCTCGGCGAGGATGGTGATCAGGTCGTCCTCGGCCAGGGCGTCGATCAGCACCTCGAAGGATCCGTCGCCGAAGACACCGGCGGCGGCGATCTGGTTGATGCCGGCTGTGGGCAGCAGGGACGCCGCGCCGAACTGGATACCGCCGTCGACGAAGGCAGACCAGTTGAAGCCGAACTGGTTGGTGATCTCGCGGGACACCTCGGCGAAGCGGACACGCAGGTTCACCTGGTTTGGCGCGGTGACCATGAGCCGGTTGATGACCTCGCCGCCGTCCCCCATGAAGCGGGTGGCCAGCCGGCGGGCGTTCTCGGCCTCGGTCGCGCTGGCGACCGCTCCGGTCAGAATGATGGCGCCGTCCACCGAGGAGGCGATGATCTGGCCATCCGGCAGCAGGTCGTCCAAGGCGCCCTGCAGGCGGGCCAGACTGTGGCTCACCGTCACCGTGACGTTGGCGATGAGGTTGTCGTTGGCGTCGAGCGCGAAGAGGGTGGTCGTGCCGACCTTGCGGCCGAACAGATACAGCAGGCGATCGGACTTCGCCGTCACGTCGGCGATTTCGGGGTTGGCGATGAAGACCGACGCCATGCCGCGGTCCAGCCGCAGCAGCTGGCCTTCGTTGAGTTCGATGCCGATGGGATCGCCATTGGTGGGCACAGCACGGCCCTGCAGCGCGGCATGGGCCGCGCCGGCCGTCAGGGAAACCGCAAGCGCAATGAATGCGGCAACCCAAATCCTTGAAAACACGCGCATAACCGTACCCATCTAGAAGCGCTGCTGTTCGACTTGATTACCACGGGTAATGTTAACAACCTTCTTATTGCCGCCCTTATGGCCCGAGCGCAGGCCCACCAGGCGGCTCACCTCCGTATCCCAGGTGTAGGTGTCGCCGCGCTCCGGATCGGTGTTCTCCAGCTCCGGCTCCTCGCCGTCAGGCGCGGTCGCCGTCAGGCGCTCCAGTTCCTCATCGTCCTTTGCCAGGCTGCGCAGGCTGATGGAGAGGCCCCCCAGTTCCCGCACGACGTTCAGCATCTCCGCCTGCTTGGGCGTCACTTCCAGGGTGAAGTTGTCGGCATAGCTGGGCTTCTCGGCGTTCTCGTCGACCAGCTGGTCGATGGCCAGCACGCGCACGTTCTCCAGAACCGTCTCGCTGGCCCGGCGCTCGATCGGGTCCGGGCCGGTCCGGTCGGTGATCTGATGTGTCAAAATGATGTCAATCCGGTCGCCCGGGAAGACGAGGCCGCTGACGCCGGAGGTGGCGTTCACGCGCACCGCAATGGCTCGGAAACCCGGACGCATGACGGCCGCAAGGAAGCCGCGTTCCCCTGGCACGATGACGCGCGTCGGGGTGATCGGTTCGCCGGCTGTGAAGCCGCGGCGGACCACCGCGCCCTGGTACTTCTCGAGGGTCGCTTCCTCTTCGGTCAGATAGTTCTCCGGAATGTTGTCGTCCGGCCAGATCTGCCAGCGCAGCTGATCGGGCTGAATGAAGGAGCCTGTGGGCAGAGGCACCTTCGAGACCAGCACCTTGATGCCCTGAGGCGGCGGCGGCGCCTGGACGGCTGCCACCGGCTGGGCGCGCTGGGCGGAAATCCAGTTGCGCGCAACGACGGTGGTTCCGGCGGTAATCAGCAGCGCGGCGATGATGAGAATGATGTTTCTGGCAGACATCGATCAGTTCTCCGAGGCGCAGGCGCAATGAGCGGCGAAGGCGCCGATGCCGGAATCTCCGGCGGCAGTTGAGGCGTGGGCGACGATAGAGAGCAGCGTACTGCACATGCCTTAAATCCCTGCGAAGAGCCGCAGCGCCACATGCAGGCCGCCGGCTGCGATGGCAATCGCGTAGGGCATCGGTAACTTGGAAAAGGCGACGTTGTTCGACAGCGCGTAGTTCAGCGCCGCAGGCACGCTATCGCGGCGAAAGCGGTACTGAACCCAAAGCGCACAGCCCAGCAGAGCGCCCGCCACTACGGTGTAGGCGAGCATCGGCATGAAAAGCGCCGGCCCGGCCCACAGCGTCACCGCCGCGAACAGCTTCACGTCACCGCCGCCGAAGAAACCCATCGTGAACAGCAGGAAGCCGGCGGCAAACGCAGTGGCTCCGCAGATGAGGTGAGCCTGCCAGGCGACATCGCCGCCTGACGCGATGACGTAAGCGGGAAACAGAGCCACTATCGCTACCGTGTAGCGGTTGGGAATAAGGAGCTTGCGCCAGTCACTCGCCGCCGCCGCAATCAGCAGAGCGGCAAAGCCGAGAATCGCGAACATCTCCGTCGCTGCACCGAAGTCCATCGCATCGCCCTTCGACTAAACGTCTAATCTCGCGTGTGAGACCACAGGTTCACACGGGGTCGCCCGAAAGAAAGATAGGGCCGCGAGGACTCAGCCCCGGGCCCTATCTTCTTCGATTGAAGCAGCGGATCCCGAAGGATCCGCTGGATCCGAGGGTTAGCTGCCGGCGTTGGCGTTGGCAGCCGCGTTGCCCAGCTCAGTGGACACGACGCCGAAGATGCTCTGCAGGGACCCACCGAGGGACTGCAGGGCAGCGATGGCGGCGACCGAAACAAGGGCGGCGATCAGACCGTACTCAATGGCCGTGGCGCCGGATTCATCGTTCAGAAAATTCTTAATCGTGTTGATCATGATTGCGACCTCCTATGCACGCATATCCGAGACGAATAATGCTCGACCCCTATTAAAAAAAGGTAAAACGAACAGGCTTTCAGTCGTGCGTGCAGAAAAATAGTTCAATCGCATCATGGTTTTATTGATCTAATACTTCGTTAAATTGCAAATACTATTGATTAAAAATTTATTGAATGGAAAATAACGCACTTACAAAGAGATAGTCGAGCCAGGACTCTAAATGGCCAGCGCGTTTGCGGAGACCTGAGAGCGGTCCTCTGCCTCTTGCATCACTTCTGGCCGTGGCTGCGGCACTGGGGCGGGCAGCGCCAGGTAGTGCAGGCGTTTCATTTCCCGCCTTCCGCGGGAAACCGAATCAAGAATCAGACCGCAGGCGAAGCTGAGGAAGGCCAGAATATTGAGGGCGCAGACCAGCACGGCCGTCGGCAGCCGGGGCACCAGCCCAGTCTCGAAGTAGGTAACGAAGAGCGGAAAGGCCAGCACCAGCGACGCCAAGGCCAGCAACGTGCCGCCGGCCGAGAAGAAGGCCAGGGGCCGCTCCTCTTTCGTCAGGCGCAGAATAGTCATGAGAATCCGCAGCCCGTCGCGGAAGGTGTTGAGCTTGCTCTGCGTCCCCTCCGGCCGCTCTTTGTAGTCCGTCATGACTTCGCCGACCGGCATGCGCAGCTCCAGGGCATGGACCGTAAGCTCGGTCTCGATCTCGAAGCCCTGGGACAGGGCGGGAAAGGATTTCACGAAACGGCGCGAGAACACACGATAGCCCGAGAGGATGTCGTTGAATCGCTTGCCGAAGAGGCCACTGACAATCTGCGTGAACAAGCGATTGCCCAGCTTGTGGCCGCGGCGGTAGGCCTCGTGTCTGGTATTGACGCGGGCTGCGTTGACCATGTCCAGCTGCTCGCGGCACAGCGTTTCCACCAGATCGGGCGCGGCTGCGGCATCATAGGTATCGTCGCCGTCAGCCAGAACGTAGATATCGGCTTCGATGTCGGCGAACATGCGGCGCACCACGTTGCCTTTGCCGCGCAGTGGTTCGCGCATGACCAGGGCGCCGGCCGCGGCGGCAACGTCGGCGGTGCGGTCCGTGGAGGCATTGTCGTAGACGTAGATGCGCGCCTGCGGCAGGGCTGCTCGAAAGTCGGCTACCACGCGGGGGATCGCCGCTTCTTCGTTGTAGCAAGGCAGCAGCACGGCGATGCGGGGAGACCCTGGCTCCCAGGCGGCGGACAGGGCCGCTTGCTGTGCGTGGACCGGATTTCGCTGCACCGTCGCTTACCTGCTGAATGAAAGTCGGCGGGAAGTCTGAGCGAATACGCTCAATATTTCCCTAATGCCCTGGCCTGGCCGCTCGGTGGACGTTCAGCGGATGACTCGATAGAAGCGGACCTGCGGGGCGAGCGCCGGGGGGACCTCTACGGCGGCAAGCCAGTTCGGCGCGTCGCCGCGCGCCAGGCGTTGGTAAAGGTTCTCTTTACCATCCGGTGACGTATAGAACGCTTCCTCGGCCGCCACCCCGCACAACAGAACCAGATCGACCTGCCGCCGCCCGATGAGGGCGTGCGCTGTGGCTTCGTCGCTGGTGGCCAGGGCCTGGTAGCCGTCGAAGATGCCGCCACCATTGCGATGGTACGGCGTACCGATGACCCGGTGGCGCGTGCGGTACAGGAGCTCCGGCCCGATGTCCATGAAGGCCAGGATGGTCAGCGGTGCCTGCGTCCAGCGCGGATCGCTTTCCAGATAGCGGGCGATCGCCGGCACGTCGCAGCGCTGCGGGGCGACGGTGCCGGTTGCGGCTGTCGCTGTAACGGTCGTCTGCTTGGCAAGCAACGTGATGCCGACCAGGACCGGGCCCAGCAGCAGAACGGCAATAAAGCCGCCCCGCAGGAAGCCGCGGGGCAGGTCGTTGCCGATACGGGCGGTCCAGTGCAGGAAGTCGTCCAGAACCACCGAGAAGGCGATGAGGAAGGCGATCTCGGGATAGCCGGCAAAGCGCATATGCGGCAGCGCGGCAGCCGTCATCACGACGCAGCAGAGCAGGATGAAGAGATGCGCGAAGAAGCGGTCGGAGCGGAACCCTTCGGAAAGGAGCTTGAGGCCGATGAACGGGACGACGAGAACGACGCCACCCAGGTAGAGGATGAAGCGGGCGGTTCCTTCCGGACCGTTCGGGAAGAGAGGGCGCATCTCAAGGACGCCGTCCAGCCAGATCGGCAGAATGCGCGGATCGACCTCGGCCATCGGACCGGCAAAGAACAGCGGATGGACCACGGCGACCAGCACGACAAGCGAGCCGCAACCCACCACGGCCGCTGCCGCGCGGCCGACGAAGCGCATCGTGGTCCCTCGGCGAAGCTCGGCACTTTCGACACACCGCCAGAACAGCAGGATGCACACAGCCAGCAGGTAGTGAACGGAAGACACCTTGTCATAGCTGGCTTCGAGGATCTGAGCGAAGGGCCGCTCGACAACCAGCGCCACCAGCAGCACGCCGCTCATGGCCAGCGCGAACCATTTATTCTGGGCCGCCCTGTCGCGTTCGCCGAACAGCCAGGCCAGACCCAGCGCGGCCAGGCAGACGCCGGCGACAAGGAAGAACTCCACCGATACCCAGATCCCGAGACCGACGACCAGGCCGGCCAAAAGGGCAGGGCGCGAGTCGAGCGGATTGCGCAGGGCCCGCAGCATGAAGCCGGCCGTCGCGACGAAGCCCAGAATCATCAAGGTATGGTGGTCCGCCTTGCCCACCATGGAATAGGCAAGCACGGAGGGCTGAATCAGGGCGGCCAGCGCGGGAACGAACCAGGTGTTCGGGCGGACCAGCGGCCTGAGCGTCCAAATCATCAGAAGTGCCGTGGCGAGCTGGAGCAGCGGGGAAACCAGCACGCCGGCAAGGTGGAGCCCATTTGCGCCGCCCATGACGAGGCTCAACGGCAGGGACAGCAGAATCAGGAGAATGTCGAAGGGACGGGTCCAGTGCAGGCTGTCGCCGTAGGGCGCATTGGCACGCTCGATGGTCGTGTCGAACCACTGTCCCTGATTCCACAGCTCCGTCACGCGCACCATGCGCATGAAGCTGTCCGGGCCGGTCAGCCCGAACTCCGCGCCCGGCTGATCGCCGAGCACGACCAGCGCGGTGTGCAGCAGAGCCCAGCAGGCGATGAGGACCAGCAGGGGCAGCAAGCGAACCGGCCAGGTTGCTCTTCGGCGAAAGGATGACATGGTGCCGCCGCGTTTCGAGGAGGGGAAAGCCGGGCGCTAGCCTCCGACGAAAGCGCTAAGTTTCGATTAAATCCAAGCTTGGTGGCGTTTCGATCCGACTTTCCGGTGGCGCGGCAACGGCACCAGGCGATGGGTCAGCCAGATGATGAACACCGCGAGCAGGGCGCCGATCGGCAGGTCGATGAGGTAGTGCCAGCGCGACGCGACGGATTCGATGATGACCCAGAAGCCGATCGGCAGGAACAGCGACAGCAGCATCGAGCGCGCCTGGACGACGAACCAGGTCATCACGACGGCGTGGGCGATGTGCAGCGATGGCATAGCCGCCAGGGCACCGGTGAAGTAGCTGTGGCCGGCTTCGGCGATCCATTCCATGCCCCGCTGCTTCACCTGTTGATGGGCCCACAGCATGCCGGCCTGCGCATTGGTGGCCTTTTCGTTCAGGCCCTCCTCGAAGAGGAAAGGCCCGAGGGCCGGCGCGACCATGTAAGACAGGGCACCCAGGCTCATCGTCAGCAGCACCCCGAGGCAGAACCGCGGATAGACCGCATTGCGCGTGACCGCGAAGGTGCAGAAACCGCTGATGAACATCAGAAGGAACGCCGCCTGGTACCAGTCGTCGGTATTCACCACCGCGGTGAAATAGGTCGCGCGTATCCAATAGAAGAGATCGATCACCGGCTGCAGGCTGCGATCCAGCCGTATGTAGTGATCGTCGTAGAGGGCCGGATTGATGATCTGGACCCAGGTTTTCAGGCTGAAATGAAAATAGGTGGCCGCCAGAAAAAGGCACATGAAGGTGATGTCGACGGCGATCATCTGCGCCAGCGGCGGATCGCCGGGGCGGGTCCGGCGCAGCACGACCCTGGCCGCGCGGAACAGGATGTAGATGGCCATCGCGCCGATGACCGGAAATACCGCGCTGTAGCCGAGCGCCACGCTGACGCGCTCACGCGGTATCGTCAGCGGCGCCTCGTAGACGAAGGCGATGGAGAGCACGGTGAGGGAGAAGGCGGTCACCACGAGAATGGCGGCGCCGATTCCTTCTGGAAGCGCCAGCAGCCACTGCAGGGCCCGCTGGGGCGAGGGCAGGTTGGACGACCTAGCGCGCGCAAGGGGCCTCAGGCTGTCCGTGCCCAGCGTACTGCTCATTCCCGATCTCCCGCACTGCCTGGAGCGGCATACTTACGCGGAAGGTTTTAGCCGGTTATTAACAGGCGCGGTCGGGCAGTCGTCGCAAATAAAGCGAAAATGGCAGCAATCGAGGGCCGGCCGGACGGGATCAGCCGGACGGGGCCGCTCAGACGTGGAAAGACTCGCCGCAGCCGCAGCGGCCCTTTTCGTTGGGATTGGTGAACACGAAGCCGCTCTGGAACTTGTCGTCGACGTAGTCCATCTCGCTGCCGAGCAGGAACATGACGGCGGTGGGATCGATGAAGATCTTCACGCCCTTGTCCTCGACGACGTCTTCCAGCTTGCGCTGTTCCTTGGCGTACTCGACCACGTAGCTCATGCCCGAGCAGCCCTTGGTGCTGACGCCGACGCGCAGGCCGAGCACGGGCTCCTCGCTCCTGGAGATGAGCTCCTTCACGCGGTTTGCCGCCGCGTCGGTGAGAGTGATCAGGTTCGCAATAGCCATGGTGATCCTACTTCCTACCCAACAAATATAAGGATTCCCTTCCGGTGGCGAAAGGGGCCTCCTAGGTTGTTGATATTCCTAGAACATTCCAAGTGCGAGCTTGGCGTCCTCGGACATCCGCTCCGGCGTCCAGGGCGGATCCCAGGTCAGCGTCACCTGGACCTCGCCGACGCCCTCGGCCCCCGCGACCGCCTCGGCGACCTGCTGCGGCATCTCGCCGGCCACCGGGCAGGCGGGGGCGGTCAGGGTCATCTCGATGGCGACCGAGCCATCGGGGTGGATGTCGAGGCCGTAGATGAGGCCGAGGTCATAGATGTTCACCGGGATCTCCGGATCGTGCACCTGACGGATGGCGTCTTCGATCGCCTCGCGCCCGGCCGCCGGCATGCCGGGCTGCAGCGGCGCCCCGGCGCGCGCGGTCAGGCCCTCCGGCGCGGCGCCGAAGCCGAAAGTGTCCATGCCCAGGGGGTGCTGGCGGGGCGGTTGGTCGTTCATGTCCCTCGTGTCCCTACTCGGTCGTTGTCGCCGCTTCGCCGTCCAGCGCCGCCGTCATGGCGTGCCAGGCGAGGGTGGCGCACTTTACGCGCACCGGAAACGCGCGCACGCCGGACAGCACCTGCAGGCGCTCCAGCGCCTCCCGGTCGGCGATCTCCACCTGCTCCAGGTCGAAGCCGTCCTCGGTGCAGAGGCGGTGGAAGACCTCGAACAAGCGGCGCGCCTCGGCTTCGGTCTTGCCGCGCAGCACCTCGGTCATCATCGAAGCCGAGGCGATGGAGATGGCGCAGCCCTTGCCCTCGAAGGCGACATCGGCGATGCGGCCCCCGGCATCGGTCTCCAGGTAGATGGTCACCTGGTCGCCGCACAGCGGGTTGTAGCCGCGCGCCTGGTGGTTGGCGCCCGGCGGGTGGCGGTGGTTCCGCGGGTGCTTGCCGTGGTCCAGGATCACTTCCTGGTAGAGGTCGCGCAGCAGGTCATCCATGGCTCAGCCAAAAATGTCCTTCACCTTTTCCAGTGCCTTGGCCAGCACGTCGATCTCCCCGGGGGTGTTGTAGAGTCCCATGGAGGCGCGCGCCGTCGCCGGCACCCCGAAGCGCTCCATCAGCGGCTGGGCGCAGTGGTGGCCAACACGGATGGCGACGCCCTCGCGGTCGACGATGGTGCCGATATCGTGCGGGTGGATGCCGTCCAGCACGAAGGAGATGATCGCGGCCTTCTCCTTCGCCGTCCCGATGATGGTGAGGCCTTTGACCTGGCTCAGGCGCTCGGTCGCATGGGCCAGCAGCCCGGCCTCGTGGGCGGCGATGGCGTCCTGGCCGATGGCGTTCACGTAGTCGATGGCGGCGCCCAGGCCGATCGCCTCGACAATGGGCGGTGTGCCGGCCTCGAAGCGGTGCGGCGGGTCGGCATAGGTGGTCTCGGCGAAGCTCACCGTGCGGATCATGTCGCCGCCCCCCAGGAAAGGCGGCATCGCCTTCAGGAGCTCCGCCTTGCCGTACAGCACGCCGATGGCGGTCGGGCCATAGAGCTTGTGGCCGGTGAAGGCGTAGAAGTCGGCGTCGAGGTCGCGCACGTCGACCTTGCCGTGGACCACCGCCTGGGCGCCGTCCACCAGCACCGGCACGCCCGCCTTGTGGGCGAGGCGGATGATCTCCTTCATCGGCGTGACCGTCCCCAGCACGTTGGAAACGTGGGTGAGGGCGACCAGCCTGGTCTTCGGCCCCAGCATGCTTTCGTATGCATCGAGGCGGAAGCTGCCGTCTTCGGCGACCGGCACCACTTTCAGGGTGATTCCCCGGCGGTCGCGCAGCAGCTGCCAGGGCACGATGTTGGCGTGGTGCTCCATCTCGGAGATGATCACCTCGTCGCCGGCGGCCAGCTTGTCGCCGAAACTGTGCGCCACCAGGTTGATCGCCTCGGTGACATTGCGGGTGAATACGATCTCCTGGTCGGAGGCGGCATTCAGAAAGCGCGCGACCTTGGCGCGTACGCCTTCGTAGCGGTCGGTCAGATGCTGGCTGAAATAGTACGCGCCGCGATGCACGTTTGCGTAGCAGGACCGGTAGACCTCGTCCATGGCCTCCAGCACCGCCGTAGGCTTCTGAGCCGAGGCGCCGCTGTCGAGGTACACCAGGGGCTTGCCATGTACGCTCTGGCGCAGCACGGGGAAGTCGGCACGTACGCGCTCGACGTCGAAGGCACGGACCGAGTTGTCGCCCACCAAGGCGGTGCGGAGGCTTTCGGCGGTCGCCATCTCAGAGCCCTTCCCGGCGGCCGGCCAGCCAGTGACCGATCGACGACATGAGGGCCGGGCAGATGCCCTGGGCCGCGATGTTGTGGACGCTCTCGGCCAGGAAGGCCTCGATCAGCATGGAGCGGGCGGCCATCTCCGGGATGCCGCGGCTGCGCAGGTAGAACAGCGCGTCGTGGTCCAGGTCGCCGGCCGTGGCGCCGTGGCTGCAGACGACGTCGTCGGCGTAGATCTCCAGCTCCGGCTTGGCGTCGATCTCGGCCCGGTCGGACAGCAGCAGCACCTTTGAAAGCTGGTGGCCGTTGGTGTGCTGGGCGTCGCGGTGGACGGTGATCTTGCCCTGGAAGACGGCGCGGGCCTCGTCGTCGATGACGCCCTTGAAGACCTCGCTGCAGGCGGTGTTGGGCACCAGGTGGTCGATCCGGGTGGTGTTGTCGCAGTGCTGCTTGCCGCGCACCAGGTAGGCTCCGTTCAGGTGGCAGTTGGCGCCTTCGCCGGCCAGGCGCACCGCGATCTCGTTGCGCGACAGCTGCGCGCCGGTGGTCATGCCGAAGGCGTCGTAGAGCGCGTCGGCGGCCACTTCCGCGTGCACCGTCGCGGTGTGGAAGGCGTTCAGCGCGTCGGCCTGCAGCTTATAGTGATGCAGCACCGCGCCCTCGGCGAGGCTGACCTCGGTGCCGCTGTTGGTGTAGTAGGGCTGTTCACCCATGTGCGTGTAGTGCTCGATCAGCGTCGCCTGGCTGCGCGGCGCCATGACGATAAGGTTGCGCGGGTGGTAGGCCAGCGGCCGGTCGCCGGCACCGCCCAGGTGAACCACCTCGATGGGGTCGTGCAGCACCACGCCTTCGCCGAGCCGCAGCACGAAGCCGTTCATCATCATCGCGGTGTTGAGCGCCAGCAGCGGCTGGCTCTCCCTGCTTGCGGGCTCGCCTGACAGCGTGCCGAGGTGCCGCTCCAGCCAGTCCGGATCCTTCGCCATCACTTCACGCAGCGTCGTGAACTGGGCGCCGTCCGGCAACGTGCCGGCGCTCGACAGGTCGGCGCGGTAGTGGCCGTCGACGAAGACGAGGCGATGGTGCTCGGAGGCGGCCGGCAGCAGGCTCGGCGCGCGGTCGATGGAGACGCAGGCGCGCGGGGCGCCGTCGACGCCGAAGCCGACTTTCTCCAGCGGTCTCAGGCTGGTGTACTTCCAGGACTCCTGGCGCGGCGTCGGCAAGCCCTGCCTGGAGAAATCGGCCAGGGCGGACTCGCGCCGGCGGCTCAGCCAGGCCAGGTTCTGGCCGGGCAGGGCATCGCGCAGGGCACTGTAGTGTTCGGTAAAGGGGGGCTCGCTCATCTCGGCTCTCGTCACGCCGCCGCACCGGGAGCGAACTCGGCATAGCCGGACTTCTCCAGCTCCAGCGCCAGCTCCTTGCCGCCGCTCTTTTGAATGCGTCCGCCGGCCAGCACGTGCACATGGTCCGGTACGATGTAGTCCAGCAGGCGCTGGTAGTGGGTGATCACCAGCAGAGCGTTGTCGGGACTGCGCAGCAGGTTCACCGAGTCGGCGACCGTCTTCAGCGCGTCGATGTCGAGGCCGGAGTCCGTCTCGTCGAGGATGGCGAGGCTCGGTTCCAGCACCGCCATCTGCAGCGCCTCGTTGCGCTTCTTCTCGCCGCCGGAAAAGCCGACGTTCACCGCCCGCTTCAGCATGTCGTCGCTCATGTGCAGCATCTTGGTCTTGCTGCGCACCAGCTTCACGAACTGCATGGCGTCCAGCTCGCCTTCGCCGCGGTAGCGGCGCACCGAATTCAGCGCCTCCTTCAGGAAGGTGGTGTTGGGCACGCCGGGAATTTCGACCGGATACTGGAAGGCCAGGAAGACGCCTTCGCCGGCGCGCTCGTCGGGCTCCATCTCCAGCAGGTTCTTGCCCTTGAACAGGACATCGCCCTCGGTGACCTCGTAGCCTTCGCGCCCGCTCAGCACGTAGGAGAGGGTGGACTTGCCCGAGCCGTTCGGCCCCATGATGGCGTGGACTTCGCCCGCCTTCACCGACAGGTTGATCCCCTTCAGGATCTCCTTGCCGTCGACGGTGGCGTGCAGGTTCTTGATCTCAAGCATGGTGTGGCCGTGATCCCTCAAATACGCTTTTCGTTTCTTGTTTAGCCGACGCTGCCTTCCAGGGAGATGCCGACCAGCTTCTGGGCCTCGACGGCGAACTCCATGGGCAGCTGCTGCATGACCTCGCGGCAGAAGCCGTTCACCACCAGGGCGACGGCGTCCTCCTGCGACATGCCGCGCTGGCGGCAGTAGAACAGCTGGTCCTCGCTGATGCGCGAGGTGGTGGCCTCGTGCTCGACGATCGCCTTGCGGTTCTTGTTCTCGATGTAAGGCACCGTGTGGGCGCCGCACTTGTCGCCGATCAGCAGGGAATCGCACTGCGTGAAGTTGCGCGCGCCCTCCGCCTTGGCGCCGATACGCACCAGGCCGCGGTAGGTCGAGTCCGACTTCCCGGCCGAGATGCCCTTGGCGATGATGCGCGAGCGGGTGTTCTTGCCCAGGTGGATCATCTTGGTGCCGGTGTCCGCCTGCTGGAAGTTGTTGGTGATCGCGATGGAGTAGAACTCGCCCACCGAGTTGTCGCCCTGCAGGATGCAGCTCGGGTACTTCCAGGTGATCGCCGAGCCGGTCTCGACCTGCGTCCAGGATATCTTGGAATTGCGGCCGCGGCAGGCGCCGCGCTTGGTGACGAAGTTGTAGATGCCGCCCTTGCCGTTCTCGTCGCCGGGATACCAGTTCTGCACGGTGGAATATTTGATTTCGGCGTCGTCCAGGGTGATCAGTTCGACCACCGCGGCGTGGAGCTGGTTTTCGTCGCGCATCGGCGCGGTGCAGCCCTCCAGATAGGACACGTAGGAGCCTTCATCCGCGATGATCAGGGTGCGCTCGAACTGGCCGGTGTTCTGCGCATTGATGCGGAAATAGGTGCTCAGCTCCATGGGGCAGCGCACCCCCTTGGGGATGTAGACGAAGGAACCGTCGGTGAAGACCGCCGAGTTCAGGCAGGCGTGCTTGTTGTCACCGTAAGGCACCACCGAGCCGAGATACTTCTTCACCAGCTCCGGATGGTTCTTCACCGCCTCGGAGATCGGGCAGAAGATGACGCCGACGTCTTCCAGGTTCTTCTTGAAGGTGGTCGCCACCGAGACGCTGTCGAACACGGCGTCGACCGCGACACCGGCCAGCATCTTCTGCTCATTCAGGGGAATGCCCAGCTTGGCGTAGGTCTCCAGCAGCTTGGGGTCGACCTCGTCCAGGCTCTTGGGGCCGTCGTCGGGCGACTTCGGTGCCGAGTAGTAGTAGGAATCCTGATAGTCGATCGGCGGGAACTGCACCTTGGCCCACTTTGGCTCCGGCATAGTCAGCCAGTGGCGGAAGGCCTTCAGGCGCCATTCCAGCAGCCATTCCGGCTCGCCCTTCTTGGCAGAAATAAACCGAACAGTGTCTTCGCTCAGGCCCTTGGGCGCGGTCTCCGACTCGATGTCGGTGATGAAGCCATACTTGTACTTATCAAGGGCCCGGACCTGTTCGACAGTCTCGACTGTGGCTGCCATTCACTCACTCTCCTGCAAGCGTCGGATGCTTAAACGGTGTTCTATCGACTTATTACTGTTTGGGTGCCGGGCTGCGAGGCCCGGCCTTATCTCTCACGGCGTCCGTTACGCCCGGCGCGACTTCGAAGGCCGGGGGAAACGCCATCATCTCGGCCAGGCTGACCGACGTCAGCGCCGCGCGGATCGCGCCATTGACCTTGTTCCAGTTGCCGCGCATCGGGCAGAAGGCTTCGGCATCGCAGGAATCCACCGCACCGTCGACGCAGGCGGTCAGCGCGATCGGCCCTTCCATGGCCTGGATGATCTGGGCCACCGTGATCGCCTCCGGCTCGGCGCTCAGCGTATAGCCGCCGGTGGCCCCGCGCTGCGAAGTGACCAGCTTGGCACGCCCCAGCAGGTTCAACAGCTTGGCCACGGTGGGCAGGGGGACTCCGGTGTCCTCGGAGATCTGCTGGGCCGAGCGGGTCTCCCCGCCGCGCATCGCCATCTGGGACATCACGACCACGGCGTAGTCGGTCAGCCGGTTCAAGCGGAACATGCGAATTGCCTCAATCCTTACTAATCTAGTATGGATTTAAATATAGGATATCGGCGGAGAATCAAGTGGTTTCCTGAACCGACGCGGGGATAGGGGCAAAATCGGCGGATTGCGCGCGATGGTTTATTCCTCCAAAGATAAGACAATCCAGACTATCCGCGGCCTAACGTCGCCAGTACCAATTGCCGAGGCTGGAGGGCTTGCCTTTGCGGCTTTGGCTCCCCTAATTTCTAAGCGACCGGCCGTCTGGCATATCGTGACTGGAGGGACCGGCGCCGACGAGAGTCGCAGCCCCAGGACCGCCCTAGAACCAAGACCGCCCCAGAAGCAGATCAACAGAACCGGAGAGTAGATATGCGGGTCAAGAGCGCCCTTTCGATCATCACCTTCACCGCTGCCGTGGCGCTGGCCGGGCCGGCGCTCGCCGACGGCGACGCCGCCAAGGGCGAGAAGGTGTTCAACAAGTGCAAAGCCTGCCACACGGTGGAAGCGGGCAAGAACAAGGTCGGCCCCAATCTGCACAACATCCTCGGGCGCAAGCCCGGCTCCGTGGAAGGCTTCAGGTATTCCAAGGCGATGGAAGAATTCGGCGCCAACCACACCTGGAACGACGAGACCCTGCATACCTACCTGGAGAAGCCGAAGGACCTGGTGCCGGGCACCAAGATGGCCTTCGTCGGCCTCAACAAGGAAGACGACCGCGACGATGTGATCGCTTACCTGAAGCAGTTCAGCGAATAACGCGCTTTCAGAGTGCGAAAGAAGAGAAGCCGGGTTTTGCCCGGCTTCTTTTTTGTCTTACGGCAGCCCCAGGAAGCCGCGCAGCGGCGCCAGCAACAGGACGGCCAGATAGGCCCCGTAGCCGCCCAGCAGGGCGGCACCCTCCCAGCGTTCGATCTTCGCCCGCGTCAGCGCGAAGACGATCACCAGGGCGGTCGCGGCCAGCATCACCCAGCAGTCGAAGTCGAGGATCTCATCCGGCACCGCGATCGGGCGGTACAGCGCGGTGACGCCGAGGATGCCCAGCAGGTTGAAGATGTTGCTGCCGACGACGTTGCCCAGGGCGACGTCGCCGTGACGCTTGAAGGCCGCGATGACCGAGGTCGCGAGCTCGGGCAGCGAAGTGCCGACCGCGACGATGGTCAGGCCGATGATGGTTTCCGAAATGCCGAGGCTGCGCGCCAGGCTCACGGCACCGTCGATCAGCAGGTTGGCGCCGACGACGATGCCCAGCAGACCACCGACGGTGAGGCCCAGGTAGAGCGCCCAGGACCCATGGCGCGGCGGCAGCGCCTCGACCTCTTCCGCGAGACGGCTGATCGCCTCGTCCTTGAGGCCGCGCCGCTCGCTCCAGTAGGCCGTCAGGGTATAGCCCAGCAGCAGCACGACGAACACGAAGCCGGCCCAGCGTCCGATCTCGCCCAACGAAAACAGCAGGACCGACAGCAGGCTGGCGCCGACCAGGACCGGCCCGTTGAGACGGAACGTGCCGGGGGCGACGGCGATGGGCGTGATCAGCGCCGCAATGCCGAGAATCAGCAGGATGTTGGCGATGTTGGAGCCGACGACGTTGCCGACCGCGATGCCCGGCGAGCCCAGGCGCGCGGCTTCCAGGCTGGCGACGAGCTCGGGCAGGGAGGTGCCGAAACCGACCAGCGTGAGGCCGATCACCAGCGGCGAGATCTTGAGGCGCTCGGCAACGCCGACGGCGCCGCGCACGAAGAGGTCGCCACAGACCAGCAGCAAGGCTAGCCCGGCGACGAGTTGCAGGTAGGTCATGGAATCTGGATGTCCTGGCCGCTTGTCAGCGGTGATTCGGTCTGCGCCGGTGCCTGGGCCTGCTGGCGTTCCTCGCGGCGCAGCGAGGGCAGGTGCAGCAACAGCGCCGAGGCGACGAAGATGCTGGAGTAGGTGCCGACGACGAGGCCCCAGAGCAGCGCCAGCGAAAAGTTGCGCAGCACGGGACCGCCGAAGACCAGCAGCGCCAGCACGGCCAGCAGCGTGGTGCCGCTGGTCAGCAACGTACGCCGCAGGGTCTGGTTCACGCTGAGATCGATCAGCCGCTCCATCGGCATGGTCTTGTAGCCGCGCAGGTTCTCGCGGATGCGGTCGAACACCACGACGGTGTCGTTGATCGAATAGCCGGCGATGGTCAGCAGCGCCGCCAGGATGGTGAGATTGAACTCCAGCTGGAACACGGCGAAGAGTCCGAAGGTGGCGATGACGTCGTGGAAGGTGGTCAGCACCGCGGCGAGGCCGAATTGCCACTCGAAGCGGAACCACACGTAGACGCCGATCAGCAGCACCGCCAGCAGGGCGGCGAGCAGACCGTCCTGCAGCAGCTCGCGGCTGACCTGCGGGCCGATGGCCTCGGTGCGGCGGATCTCGAAGCCGGGCGTCAGCAGCGCTTTTACCGAGGCGATGGCGTGTTCCTGGCCCACCGCGCCGCCGGGCTGTTCCTGAAGGCGGATCAGCAGGTCCTGGCCGCCGCCGAAGGCCTGCAGAGTGACGTCGCCGAGGTCGAGGGCGTCCAGCTGGCCGCGCAGGGTGGCCAGATCGAAGGGCGCCTGGGCGCGGGCCTCGACCAGCAGGCCGCCGGCATAGTCGACCCCGAGATTGAGCCCGAAGGCCCAGAGCGCGGCCAGCGAAACCAGGGTAAGGAGAAGCGTGAAGGTGAATGCCGCCCGGCGCCATTGCATGAAGCCGAGGCGGGTATCGTCGGGGACAAGCCGCAGTAGGCGCATGCCCTTAATACCTTGAAGAGACAGCCTTGAAAGCCGCGGCGGCGAGGCGGCGCGCGAAATCCGCCGCCGCACCAGGCCACGGGGCCTGAACAAGATCCGCTGGTAGGTAGGAAGACATCCCGGCTTTGTGAAGGCCCTCGCATCGAAACCTTTATGGGACCGGGCAGGACGCGCGTCCCGCAAGAGGCTCGACAGACTCTCCCGGGTCTTTTAACACTCCGGACGCGCCCACGCGCGCCTCACGAACCAAGAAGCAGACTCCAAGGAAAAGGCAGGGACATGCAGCCAGACGCGATCCCAGAGGTAACCGTCGTCGACCACCCCCTGGTGCAGCACAAGCTGACGATCATGCGCGACAAGGACACCGCGCTGCCGGAGTTCCGGCGCCTGCTGAGGGAAATCAGCCTGCTGCTCGGCTATGAGGTGACGCGGAACCTGGCGCTGAAGCAGGTCGAGGTGGAAACCCCGGTGGCGACCACCTCGGCGCCGCTGCTGGCCCGCCCGGAACCCTGCCTGATCACCATTCTGCGCGCCGGCAACGGCCTGCTGGACGGCATGCTGGACCTGATCCC
Source organism: Pelagibius sp. 7325 (assembly GCF_037652055.1). Taxonomy (NCBI): domain Bacteria; kingdom Pseudomonadati; phylum Pseudomonadota; class Alphaproteobacteria; order Rhodospirillales; family Rhodovibrionaceae; genus Pelagibius; species Pelagibius sp. 7325. Next base: position 3,314 of record NZ_JBBKAH010000013.1, on the reverse strand, counting down.
CTCGGCCTCGGTCGGCCACGTCGGCCTCTACCGCGATCCCAAGACGCTGGAAGCCGTCGAGTACTACTACAAGGTTCCCAAGGACATGGGCCGGCGTCTTACCATCGTGGTCGATCCCATGCTGGCGACCGGCCACACCGCCGTCGCGGCCCTGAACCTGCTGAAGAAGGACGGCGCCAAGGACATCAGCTTCGTCTGCCTGGTGGCCGCGCCGGAGGGCATCAGGGAACTGCGCGCCGCGCATCCCGACGTGCCGATTTTCACCGCGGCGGTCGACGAGAAGCTGAACGACAAGGGCTACATCGTGCCCGGCCTGGGCGACGCCGGCGACCGCATCTTCGGCACCAAGTAGACTTCTAGAGCGCCGGCCGCGGCCGGGGCAGCAGGCCGGCGACGCAGGCCAGCACGGCGGCGGCGAGGCTGAGCCCCGCCATCGCGAGGAAGGGCAGGCCGGGGCCGCTCTCGTAAAGGCTGCCGGCCAGCAGCATGGTGCCGCCCATGACCAGGCCGCCCGAAAGCGCCGAATAGAGACTCTGCATCGAAGCGGCGAGGCGCGGCGGCGTCGTGCGGGTGATGTAGTGCATCGCCGCCAGGTGGGTCGCCGCGAAGGTCGCGGCATGCAGGATCTGCACCGCCGCCAGGGCGGCGATATCGCTGGAGAGGCCGGTCACCGTCCAGCGCAGGCATCCCAGCAGGCCGGCCGCCATCATCAAGGTGCCCGGCGCCAGGCGGTCGGCCAGGCGGCGGCTGAAGGCAAAGAACAGGATCTCGGCCACCACGCCCTCGGTCCACAGCACCGCGATGGTGGTCTCGCCGATGCCGGCGGCACGCCAGGCGAGGCTGGAGAAGCCGTAGTAGGCGGCGTGGCTGGCCTGGATCAGCGCCGAGGCGCACAGCAGGGTCACGGTGCCGCGCTCAGTGAAGAGCCGGAGTACCCGGCGCAGGGAGACATCCTCCGCCGCATCGCCCGGCGTGCCGGTGACGGCACGGCCGGGCAGGGCGACGGCGACGAAGAAGGTCAGCGCCAGCGGCCCCAGCACCAGCCACAGCACCCACTCGGCATCGTAGGCCGCGATCAGCCCGCCGGTGGCGAGGCTGCCGGCGATGAAGGCAAGGCTGCCCCACAGGCGGATACGTCCGTAGTCGAGGGAATGGCGGTAGACGGCGGCCAGGGTCTGGCTCTCGGCCAGCGGCACCAGCAGCGGGAAGCTGGCCGCCGCCAGCAGGTGCAGCGCCAGGATCCAGGCGAAGCCCCGGGCGGGAATGAAGGCGATGAAGACGGCGACACTGACCGCCGTCAGCAGCACCACGCTGCCCTTGTTCCAGCCGGCGCGGTCGGAGAGATGGGCGAGGCCCGGGTTGGCGACCAGCTTGATCCAGGAGCCGAGCGCCAGCAGCAGGCCGATCTCGGCGGCGCTGAGGCCGCGCCCCTCCAGCCACAGCGGCCAGAACGGCAGGTGGGCCCCGATCGCCAGGAAGAGCGTGGCATAGAAGAGGGCGTAGCGGAGGCTGATCGCCCCAGGAGACATTGGCGGAGTCATGAAAATGGGTACCGGTCTATGGGCACCTCAGCAGCTATCGCCCGCCCCGGTTTTGCGCAAGCCGAAACCGTCGGCGTTGCGGGGTGCGTGGAGGCTGCGCCAAGATGGGCCATGCAGCTCGACCTCATCCCTTACAAGCCGGGGATCCACGGCTACCTGGCGGAGTTCTTTCCCGGCCCGCACTACGACGCCCGTCACTGGTCGGAGAAGTCCGTCTACATGGACGGCGACGCTTTCGAGGCGCTGCACTACATCGTCGACCGCTTCCATCTCTTTGGACCGGTCACGCTTTCAGGCGCCCGTCTCGACCGCTTCATCCGCGAACTGGAAGAAGCCGCCGAGCGCATCGCTGCGACCGAGAGCCCGAAAGACATCTGGCCCTACACAAGCAGCTTCGGCTACACGCAGTTCAACTCGATCCGGGACTGGCAGGCCGGGCGCGAATCCTTCAGCACCATGCTGCGCCAGCTCGCCCAGTGGATGCGCGAGGTGAAGGAGCGCAAGCAGCCCGTCACCATCCTCGGAATCTAAGCAAAAGCCTTGAAGGCGATGAGGGTGAAGGTGTCCTTGATCCCGGCCAGGGTTTGGATCTTCTCGTTGACGAAGTGGCCGATGTCGGCACCATCCTCCAGGTAGCACTTCACCAGCAGGTCGTACTGGCCGGAGGTGGAATGCACCTCGGAAACCTGCTCGACGTCCTGCACCAGTTCGTCGGCCACCTTGTAGGCCTTGCCGAGGTCGCACTTGATCATGATGAAGATGGTTTGCATGGCACCCTGTACCCTTTCGCCCGCCGCCGGGGGAGGCCGATTCCGTCCCAGCCATCATAGCCGCTCGGGGGCGAGGGCCCAACCATGAGCGAGGGCGGTTACCGCGTGCGCCTGGCCCGCCCGGAAGAGGCCCCGGCGCTGGGCGCGATCGAGCGCGCGGCCGCCGCGCGCTTTGCCGCCATCGGCCTGGAGCGCATCGCCCAGGGGCGGCCGACCAGCGAGCCCGAATACCTTGAGGCGATCGGCGGAGGGCGGCTTTGGGTGGTGGAAGAGGCGGGCGGTGCGATCGCCGGGCTCGCCATCGCGGACATTCTGGATGGCGAAGGCTTCCTGGCCGAGATCTCGGTGCGACCGGAACACGGCGGCCGTCGTCTGGCCACGCACATGATCGACGCGGTCGCGGCCTGGGCGGCGGCGCAAGGCTGCGCCAGCCTGCGCCTGACCACCTTCACTGACGTCCCGTGGAACCGGCCCTACTACGAGCGCCTGGGGTTCGTCGTGTTGGATGAAGCGGAGGCAGGTCCGCAGCTGCGATCCGTGCGGGAAAGGGAGCGGGCGCGCGGCGTCGACAGCCACGGCCCGCGCGTCTGCATGGCCAGAAAGATCGGGCGTTAGAGCTTAGGCGACCTGTGCGGACCGCAGCATGAAGGCGGGAACGTGATCGCCGAAGGCGGTCTCGCCGGGCCCCGGCTCATCATCGTCATCGTCCTTGCCGCGTGATCGCGAGCGGCGTGCGGGACGCCGCTCCTGCCTGTCGCCGCGGGCCGCCGCCGGCTTTTTCTCTTCCTCGGCCTGGCGCTCGAAGGGAACGACTTCCTGGGCCTCGATCACCTCGTCCACCGACTCCTCGTCGGCTTCAGCCTCGGCTTCGGCCTCGATCGGCGCTGCCACCTCGGCGGGCTTGGCGCTGCGGCGTTCGCCGCCGCGGCCCCGCCGCCGGCTCTCGCCATCGCGGCTTCCGCCGCGGCCACGCTCGCGGCCCCCGTCGCGCGCGCCCTCACGG
>NZ_JBBKAH010000012.1:0-244531 GCF_037652055.1 Pelagibius sp. 7325 | reverse complement strand
GGCGGTGCGGCTTCAGGCGCAGGCGCAGGCGCAGGCGCGGCGGCCGCGGGCTTTGGCGCAGGCGCGGGCGCTGCCGGCGCCGCGGCTGCCTTACCCTCCGGCTCGTCTTCGGAAATGATACGCCGGATGGAGGCAAGAATTTCCTCCATCGTCGGTTCGTTCTGCGCTTCCGGCTTGCTGCTCATGCCTCTCCGGCCACTGCGGCCCCAAAAAATCCAGGGTCAAACAAAGGGGTCCGATTCAGACGGACCGTCCCCTCGCCAAGCCCGCCACTCTGACGGTCTTGTAACACTGGATAGCCGGAAAGCGGAAATTTTCTGTTAACCAAACGGCGCGGCGGCAGAATTCGCGGCCAGACCGACTGCAGAACTCATTGGCCGCCGCCGACGCTCCCGAAGGCATCGACCTCGGTGCCCGGCGCGTCCAGGCCGAACCACTTCTCGCGCACCGCGCGATAATCCTGCTGCGGATCGTAGACCGCCGTGGCGAGCCGCAGATCGGCGGCGGTCATGCGCCCGATCGCGCTCAGCACCGAGAAGCTGGCCACGACCTCGTCGCGCTGGGCGGAAACCAGGCTCACCTGGGCGTCGAGCAGTTCCTGCTCGGCGTCCAGCACGTCGAGAACCGTACGTGCGCCCACGGCATTCTCCTGGCGTACACCTTCCAGGGCGATCTCGTTGGCGCGCACGCTCTCCTGCAGGGCGGCGATCTGCGCGCGGGCGGTCAGCAGCAGCTCCCAGGCGGAGATCGCGTCGTCGCGCGCCTGGCGAATCGCCTCGCGGACCAGCAGACGGCGCTGGCTGGCGACCTGCTTGGCCTCGCGCACGCGGCTCGACACCGAGCCCTGCTGGTAGAGCGGCACGCGCACGACGGCCAGAATCTCGGCCGAACTGCCCTCGCTGGTCCGCGAGGTGCGCTCGTGCTGATAGCCGACGGAGCCCTGCAGTTCGAGGCTGGGCAGCAGTTCGCCGGCGACCTCACGCACGCTGCGCAGTGCCGCCAGCTCGTCGAACGACGTCGCCAGCACCGAGGGATTGGCGGATTCCGCCAGGTCGACGATGGTCTGCTGATCTTCCGGCAGGCCGCCCGGCACCGGGGGCTGCTCCAGCTCGGCGGGGAAGATGCCGATCACGTTCTCGAAGGTGGCGCGGCTGGAGCTGAGGTTGCCCTGGGCGCCGATGCGATCCGCGGTGGCGCTGGACAGGCGGCTCTCCGACTGCGCCACGTCGGTGCGGGTCAGCTCGCCGACGTCGAAACGGTCCTGGGTCGCCTCCAGCTGGCGCCTCAGCACCTGCTCGTTATTGAGGTTGAGCTGCAGGACCGACTGGTCGCGCCAGACGTCGGCGTAGGCGGTAATGGCGTTCAGCAGGACGTCCTGCTCGGTGCTCGCAAGCCGCGCGCGCTGGGCCAGCACCTCGTTCTCCGCCCGCTCGGTACCCGCCACGGTGCTGCCACCGCGATACAGCGGCTGGGTCACGGTGAGGTCGGCGGAGGCCGGCGTGCGGCCCTCGTCCCCCCGGGTCGGCCGCACGTCGTCGTCGATCGCCTTGCCGGTCGAGCCGGTGGCCTCGACGGACGGACGCCAGCCCGACAGCGCCTGCGGCACCCGCTCGTTGGTCGCGCGCAGCTGCGCGCGCGCCGCGCTCAGTGTCGGATTCGTCTGATAGGTCTGGACCAGCGCCTCTTCGAGCGTCTGGGCCGTCGCCGACAGGCCGCCGGCCGTTCCCGCCAAAAGCACCAGCGAGGCCGCCAAGAGGTTCATCCGCCGTCCGGCTGTCATCGATCGCATGCCCACGATTTCCCCGTATGTATGAATGGCTGGCCCCATGTCCTATCTGATCGATGCGTGGGCCGAGTTCAACCCTGCGTGAAGTTCATTGCTGCCAAGTCGCTGGCAACACCAGCGGTACGGCCGCCGCCCGGCGGTCAAAAGACCCTGGGCGGCCAGAGCGCCCCTGGACGATCAGAACACGAAACCGGCTTCGCGCGCGAAGCCGGGCAGCAGCGGCGTCGCCGCATCGAACAGTGTCCGGCTGGAAAAGCTGTCGCCGGCGCGCTGGATCAGCGTGCCGCGGCCGATCCCCGTCTGGTCGACGACGACGGCGACCAGACGGCCGCGGTCGGCGAGCTGGCGCTTCACCGCTTCGGGCACCGCCGCGACCGCGCCCTGGAAGACGATGACGTTATAGGGCGCCTGCTTCTGGTAGCCGGCTTCCAGCGTGCCTTCGACCACGACCGCGTTGTCGACGTCGAGAGCGTTGAGCGTCCGATTCGCCGCGTCGATCAGCGCGCGCTCGCGCTCCAGGCCGACCACGGTCTCAGCCAGCCGGGCGAGCACCGCGGTGGAATAGCCGGTGGCGCAGCCGATATCGAGCGCCATGTCGCCCGCCTGCGGCAACGCCGCCTGCAGCAGGCGCGCCAGCACCATCGGCTCCATCAGGTAACGCCCGGGCGCGACCTCCAGGTCTTCGTCGATGTAGGCGATGCCACGCTGGGCCTCGCCGACGAAGGCTTCCCGGCGCACCGTCCCGAAGGCATCGACGATGCGCGGGTCCGTCACCTTGTTGGTGCGGATCTGGCTTTCCACCATGTTGAGGCGTGCTGCTGCGAAGTCCGTCATGTCGACAACTGTCCCGCGTTGCTGCGACCCGAAGGCCTGGCGGCCGCGGCGGAGCCGCAGGCCGTTGTTCCGGCCTCGGTTTATAAGCGCCTCCGCGCGCGAAAACAACGGACAGAACCGGGAACCCGCCCGGCCTCCTCCTCCCTGCCCGCATGCCGCCGCAAACCGCCGGGGACGGGCCCGCAGCCAGCTTGACCCAAGCGAAAGTGGGCAGTATAGCTTCGCCCCTTCCCCGAAGGCCCGGTGGGAGAGTGGTTATCCAGAGGACTGCAAATCCTTGCACGCCGGTTCGATTCCGGCCCGGGCCTCCACCCCGTTCCCGCGGAACGGGCCGCCGATCTGCCGCCTAGCGGGCCATCGCCAGCAGCAGGCTGTACCAGCCGTAGCCGACAGCAGCGAAGAAGAAGGTGAAAGTGCCGAGCGCGGCGACGCCGCTCGCCAGGCGCTCCCACAGCGACGGCTGAATGCGGTTGATGCCGTAACCCTGACCGAATGCCCCCATGTCCCTTCTCCCCTATCGTTGCGCGCCGCCCGGCGCTCGATGTGCTGGAGAAAGCCTAGTGCGGCGGCGGCGAAGGCGTCAAGAACAAAAAGCGAACATTGGCTTGTTCCTGCCATCCTACAGCAATCGTTAACCCCGGTGGCCCTAAGCTGAGGTTTGAGGCTTGGGGGCTTGCGGCGCTTTCGGGTCCCGCACCCCGAAACCGGAGATCGCGACCATGCGACAGGATATTCTCTCTTGCCTGCCCGAGCGGCTGCACCCCATCAGCCAGTCCTACCTGGAGCACTGGCTGTCCGGCGACGTCGCCACGGCCGAGTTCCTGCGCTGGTTCCACATGCCCAATTCCGCCTACCGGCCGCTGACCGACTGCGTCATGGCCCTGGTGGCCGGCGCCTGAGGCGGCCCGGAAAGAGGGGGTGGCCGGCGCCTGAGGCGGCCCGGAAAGAGGGGGTGGCCGGCGCCTGAGGGGGCCCGCGAAGGGGGCTGAATTTTTCGCTGCAAAAACTTTGCAGGCCCGAAGGGGGTTTGATATAACCTCGCTTCGCCGCGCCGGGGGCCACCCCGGTTGGCCGATCATATTCCTGATCCGCGGTAGCTCAGTTGGTAGAGCAGGCGGCTGTTAACCGCCTTGTCGCAGGTTCGAGTCCTGCCCGCGGAGCCAATACAAGAGAGAAAGGGCCGTCCCCCGGGGCGGCCCTTTCTTCATGTGGCGCTCTGTTCCTGCAGGGCCCTGTTTCCGCCAGCCCCTATTTCTGCAAACCGACATAGTCGATCATGTCGGCCAGCGAGCCGACCGGCTGGAAGCGCCCCGGCACCTTGATGCCGGCGCCGGTGACGCGCGCGTGATAGCGGTTGTTGATGAAGCTGTTCGGATCGTGCTTGAGGAAGCCGATCAGCGTCTCGGCGACGACGCGGCTGCCGACCGCGCCCAAGCTCTCGCCCGCCTTCTGCACTTTCGCCTCGCGCAGCACGTAGTACCACAGCGGCGTGCGGCGCTGGAAACGCCCAAGCTCGATGGCGTCCTGCACCGCCGGGGGCTCGCCGTCGAAGAGGTCGTTCTCCAGCAGCGGCACGATCCCCATGGCCCCCGCCACAGCCTGCCCGGTCGGCACGCTCAGCAGGTAGCCGCGGCAGAGGTTGCGCTGCGCCAGGTGGCGGATCATCGCCGCCGGGCCCGACGCGGACTCGAACGGCAGGTCGAAGAGTCCCTTGGAGATCAGCGGATCGATCTTGCGCGCCCGCTGCGGCGCCGTGGTGGCGGGGAATTCCAGGAAGTTGCCCCAATGAATCAGGTTGGCGGCCTTGAGGCGCCACTGCCCGCCGACTTCTTCCAGCAGATCGTCGGCGGGCGCGCGTTCATGCGACACGCCGAGGATGCTTTCGATGTTCACCGGCGCCCCGGTACCCAGCTTGTAGGACGGCCGGATCATCGAATGGCCGAAGCGGAAGCCGGCGACGGAGAATTCGATCGGCATGAACAGCTCCTCGCCGCCGGTGCCCGGACCGAAGAAATAGGGCCCGTTGCGCACCACTTCGTTAACTACCGCCGCATCGCAGACCCGCGGCAGGTAATCGTGGGCGACGATGTACTGGTAGGTCCAGCGCACGATCTGACGCGCCTTGGAGTACTTCTCCACCGCCGAAGGTGCGCCGCCCACCAGGTCGACGATCTTGTTGTGGAAGGCGGCGAAGGCGGCATGCAACTGGCTGACGTTGATGTTCTCGTCGTTGCGCCCATCGCCGATCAGCGCCGTTCGCCCATTGCGCGGCAGGTCGACAAGGCCGGCGCCGAGCTGCTGCAGGATCAGCTTGCCGGTTGCCGCATCGTAGAGCGCCGAAGCCTCCGTATCGGCGCCGGCGACCAGCGCGGGGCCGTCGCCGTAGAGACTGTCGAGATCGAGCTGCGGGCGCCGGCCGTTCTTCAGCCCGGCGGCTACGTCTTGCGGCGGCACCGGCAGAAACGGACGCGGCCTGCCATCGGCCTGGGAAATGCGGCTCAGCCCGTGCTCCCGGTCGGTGCGTGCGGTCACATCGTGATCGATAAACTGCCCGAGATAGGTGAAGGCTGCCGGGATCTGTGAATCGAGCGATGGGTCCGGCGGCGTCGAGGCTTCGCCCATGGCATCTCCCAGCGCGATCAGCGCGTCCATGGTGCGCTCGCCGACCGGCAGCAGGCATTCCTCCGAGGCCGCCGCATCGGGCAACATGTAGCCGAACGGCGTCGTGAACAGGACTTCCCCGACGTCCTCGACGCCGCCGGAATGCGTAACGTTCTTCAGCATGGAACCGATCTCCCAAGGTCAGTGGTTGCGTGATGGCCCATCCCGGCACTCCCTGGTCAGCGCGAGGATATCGAATGCCTGCCCGGACTCACTGCGGGCAGAAGGGTGCGCGTCCACTCAGAAAGCGCTGGGCATTGCCCCGAAGGAGTAGCTCTCCCGTCCCCGACGGACGCGGTTGCGCAACGCGGGTGCGACCACTCGGCAACAGCGCAGCCCCATCGGGCCCCGCCGGCGCTGTTGCCCCTTGTGAAGCGACTCCGTTTTGCATGAAGATGCGAAGTGGTTTCAGTCATGGACCCGAGTCCATGAGCTCGTGTTCGCTACAGGGGATGGAACCGCAGATCCGTGTGACGTAATCCGCCTCAACGCGCTCGTCGGAACCAGACAGACACCCAGTACCCGACAGACATTAGGAGCAATAGGGGGACCTGCATGGCAACCAAACGTACCGCCGCCAAGAAAGCGGCCCGCAAGAAGATCGCGGCGAAGAAGACCGCCACGAAGAAATCCGCGGCCAAGAAGAAGGTCGCGAAGAAGACCGCCAAGAAGAAGGTGGCCGTAAAGAAGACCGCCGCCAAGAAAGCCGGCGCCAAGAAGATCGCTGCGAAGAAGACCGCGACGAAGAAGGCCGCGGCCAAGAAGAAGGTGGCGAAGAAGGCCGCCAAGAAAAAGGCACCGGCGAAGAAGACCGCTGCCAAGAAGGTGGGCGCCAAGAAGATCGCCGCCGCCAAGCGGGCGAAACAGAAGGCCGCCGTGCGCAAGGAAATGCACAAGGTGGCCGCCGCCGAAACGGCACCGGAGCCGGCCCCCGCGCCAGCACCGATGCCCGGCGTGATGCCCGGGGCAATGCCCGGGACGATGCCCGGCAGCGGCAGCAGCGACTGACGCCGCCGCCGGACGAAACGCCTCTCAGCAGGTTGCCGGCATGCGACCGGCTCTCATTCGCCGCGCACCGGCAACCTGCCAGGTCTCATTAAAGAGCTTGCTGATAGGGCCCGGCTCGGGCAGCTTGCGGACTGAGTTGCCGGCCTTCGGTCGGTGTTGTCGAATACCAGCCGCAGGTGCGTGTCATATTCTCGACATCCGAACCGCTTTCGCCCCCCAACTATCCCCGCTGGCGCGAAATCGCCGAAGGTGCCCGCAGCTACCTCTCCAGCCGTGAAGCGCAGACTCTCCTGGACACCTGGCTTGCCGCCGGCAGCGGTGGCTGTCCGCCGGCGCGCGGCGACATACTGCCGGAAAGCATGGCGCGGATTCTCTCCGACATCTGGCTGATGAACTACGAGCCCCAGGGGGCGCGCCTGCGCTACCGCCTGGTCGGCGAGAACATCCGTGCCCGCTACGACTTTCCCCTGGTCGGCAAATGTATTGACGAGATCCTCGCACCGGAAGCCCGCGACAGGGTGCTCGGCTACTTCCGCGCCTGTGTCGAACAGCCGGCCGTCAGCATCGTCGCCGGCCGCCTTTATCACGAGTGGGAGCGCCCGGGCTACGGCGAACGCCTGCTGCTGCCGCTGATCGCCCGTGACGGCACGCCCGAGGGACTGGTCGGCATCACGATCTGCCGGCAGACCTTCCCAAGCCGGCCGGTCGCCGAGATCCGCGCCAAGCGCGTCACCTCCATCCTGCCGCTCGACGGCTCACCCGCCAGCGAAGACGCCAGCTGAACTACAAAGCCGCAAGACGGCGCAACAGCTCGGTCACGTCGGCGGCATCCTGGTAGAGCCCGAATCCCAGTCTGAGCCGCGCGCCGCGGAAGTCGGTGGCGATGCCGGCGCCTTTCAGGCGCGCGTGCGCCGCGCCGGCCGCCGCCTCGCTGCCGAGATCGAAGGTGAGGAAGTTGCCGCAGGGCTGCCGCGCCGGATCGATCAGCAGCCGCTCGGGCGGCAGCAACCCGGAAGCCGCGCTGCGCAAGCCCGCCAGGAAGAGATCCTGCAGGCCGCGTGCGTGGGCGTGGATCGCCGCCGTATCGAGCTTCAACGCGTCGAGCAGCCGCAGCACCGCCCGCATCCGGTAGAGCCCGACAGGATCGAAGGTCGCACCGAAAAAGCGCCTGCCATCCTCGGCATAGGCGGCACCGCCGGCCGGGGCCTGCGCCAGCGCGCCGAAAGCTGCGTACCATCCGGTGTCGCGCGGCCGCGCGCCGTAGCCCGGCGGGGCGTGCAGGAAGCACACCCCCTCGCCCGACATGGCGTACTTGTAGCCGCCAGCCATGTAGAACACACGCTCCGCCACGGCGCCGAGGTCGCTCGGCCGCGCGAGAAAGCCGTGATAGCCGTCCAGCACCACGAAGCCTTCCGCCGGCAGCGCCGCGACCAGCCCGGCGAGGTCGGTCAGCGTGAAGCCGGAGTTGAAGAATACCTGGCTGACGAAGATCAGGTCGTAGACGCCCTCGCCCGCCGCGGCGACGAAGCGTTCCTGGAAGTCCGCGAAGGGCTCGACCGCCACGCGCGTGACGGCGGCCAGCCCGTCCTCCTCCAGCCGCGCGATCTGCCGGGTGAAGCTGTGGAACTCGCCGTCGCTGGTGAGAATGCGCGGCGGCCGCGCCGCCGGCAGGCAGGACAGCAGGCGCTTCACGAACTCATGAGTGTTGGGCGCGAAGGCGAGGCTTGCCGGATCTGGCAGGCCGAGATGGCGCGCGATGCCGCGCTGCACCGCCGGCATGACCTCGCCCAGGACGACGTCCCACTTGCCGCCGGTCAGGCGCGCGGCGTCTTCCCAGCACTGCATCTGCGCCTCGAAGGTGACGTCGGGCCAGTAGTGGTGGCTGTGCGCGGCGAAGTGCAGGCGCTCCGGCGCCGCCGCATGGAAGCGGCTGAAGTGCTGTTTGTAGCTAGTGCTCATTTATCGTTTGCCGTGTAGCGGTAGCCCATGGCGCGGCGCAGGCAGCGGCGGCAGGGCCGAACGCGGGATGAGGAAGGTGGAAAGCGCGAATAGGTCGGCGAAGACGCGGTAGCGCCGCGCCGCCTCCGCCAGGTAGTCGTGACCCGAGGAACCACCGGTGCCGAGCTTCATGCCGATCATGCGCTGGGCCATCAGGGCATGGCGATAGCGCCAAGCCGCCATGGTCTCGTCGATGTCCATCAGCACGCTCAAGAGCCGGAACGGCAGCTGCAACACCGGCTCGTCGCGGTAGAGGGTGATGAACAGCGCCGCCTGCAGCGCGCGCCAGGAGAGGCGCCAGGCGCCCTGCCCCTCCAGCTCGTCGTAGCGCTGCTCGTCGTAGATCGCCTCGAAGCGCTCGCTGGCGGCCTCCAGGCCGGCGAGACCCGCGCGCTTCTCCTCGGCGGAGATCTGCGGATTGCCCTGCAGCGTCGCCACCTCGCCCATCAGCATGTCGGTGACGGCGGCGCGGTAGCTCTCCTGGAACTTGTAGCCGCCCGCCTCGACGAAGGGCGTGCGCTCCAGCCAGGCCTCGATGCGGTCGTGCAGGCTGGGGCGCTTCTCGCGTGCCTGCAGCGCCGCCCGGTCGGCCTCGCTGAGCCGCGCGTCGAAGGGCTTGGCCTCGAAGCCGACACGGTCCGCGCGCCTGAGGCCCAGCCCGGTTTCGATGAGGCGGAACTGCAGCGACTGGAAGCCGGAGGAAGGGAACAGCAGGTCGCGGAACTCCAGGAAGTCCAGCGGCGTCATGGTCTCCAGCACGTCGAGCTGGCCGATCAGCAGCTTCACGATGCGCTCGATGCGCTCCAGCCCGGCGACCGCGCGGCCGATATCGCGGTCGTCGAGCCCCGCTTCCGCGAAGATCGTGTCGATGCGCGCCAGCTCGTGCAGGATCTGCTTGAACCACAGCTCGTAGGCCTGGTGCACGACGATGAACAGCATCTCGTCGTGCGCCGGCGTGCCGCGCCGCGCACTCTCCGGCGTCTGCGCGCCGAGCAGACGGTCGAGCTGCAGGTAGTCGGCGTAGTAGAGCGGCGCTTTCTTATCGCTCACGACTCGGGGATCCTCCGGCAACGCCAGGAGACCCAGCGAACCGCAAAAACCCTTCGCGATCAAGCGAGGCGGGAGGCGACCCCGAAAGCGACCCCAAACGCGACCTGGGCGATCGGCGGCAGGTGGGCCGAGACCAGCGACCACGTCTTGCCCCCGTCGCGGCCGATCCACAGCGCGCCGGTGGTCGAGCCCATGGCGAGGGCCTGGCCTTCGGCGTCGACGTCGAGGGCATGGCGGTAGACCAGGTCGTAGGCGCCCTCCTGCGGCAGGCCCTGCCCCAGGGATTCGAAGCTGGCGCCGCCGTCGCGCGTGCGGGTGACGACGAAGCGCCCGTCCACCGGCACGCGGCACTCGTCCTTCACCGCCGGCACGAACCAGGCCGTCCGGGGGTCCTGCGGGTGCACCGCGACGGCGAAGCCGAAGGCCGACGGCCTGACGTCGGTGATCTGCACGAAGTGCCGGCCGCCGTCGTCGGAGCGGAAGATGCCGCAGTGATGCTGGCACCACACGGTGTCGGGCGCATCGGCGCAGACCGCGAGGCGGTGCGGGTCCTGGATCGTCGGATCGTCCTGGCGGTCCGGCGGCATGTAGGTCGCGGCCAGCCCCTTGCCGCCCACGGTCCAGCTCTCGCCGCCGTCCTCGCTGCGCCACACGCCGCCGCAGGAGATGCCGATGACCATGCGGGCGCTGTCGCGCGGGTCGATGCAGATCGAGTGAATGCCCGGGTCGTCGTAGCCGCCGCCGAACCATTCCGGGCGCGAGGGCTGCTGCCACAGATTCTCCACCAGATGCCAGGTCTCGCCGCGGTCGTCGGAGCGGAACAGCGCGCCGGGGATGGTGCCCGCCCAGAGACGGCCCGGCTGGTCGGCACCGCCCGCCGCGAGCGTCCAGATCAGCGACACGCTCGGCGCCTTCTCGCTTTCGCCGTTCGCGGCCATGCCGACGGGAAAGGCCGGCGCCGGCAGCTCGGTCCAGCTGGCGCCGCCATCCTCCGAGCGGTGCAGCTTCACGCCGAAGTGGCCGAGGTTGAGCGCCGCATAGAGGCAGCCGTCGCGCGGGTCCTGCAGGAGAGCGCTGACCGGATCGCCGAGAAAGCCGAGCGCGCGCGGCAGAGCCGTGCCGTCCCCATCCACCACAAAGAGACCCTTGCGGGTCGCCACGAAGAGATCCTGCGCCATGATGTCCGCCCTACCCGCCTGAAAGTGCCTGGAACACGAAGACTTCGTCATCGGGCCGCACCGCATCGCCGAGGCCGCCGCGGTCGGCAATCATCTGAGAGTTCACGAAGACGTTCACGTGGCGCCTGAGGCGGCCCTGATCGTCGACGATGTAGGAACGCAACAGCGGCTTCTGCGCGAAGACCGCCTCCAGCACTTCACCGACGCTCGTCCCGCCGACCTCGAGCGACGGCACGTCGAGGTGGCGCTGCAGGTTGGCGGTGAAGGTCACGTGCGGCATGGCGCAGCAGCCTGCCTCCGCCCCGGGGCGAATTCAACGGACAACCAACTGACAACGGGCCCCCGACGGGTTAAACAGGGGTGCTGCAGCTGCGAAAGCCGGAGGTGATGACGCCATGAAACAGCTTCGACTGCTGGCCGCGAGCCTGCTGCTGATCCTGCTCGCCGGTGCCTGCGCCGCGGCCGGATCGAGCGCCAGCCCGGACTTGGCCGATCTCGCCTACGGCCCGCATGAGCACCAGGCGATCGACGTCTATCTCCCTGAGAGGCCCGAAACGGCGCCCGTCATCTTCATGGTGCACGGCGGCGGCTGGGTGCGCGGCGACAAGCGCAATACCCGGGTGGTGGACAACAAGGTCGCGCGCTGGCTGCCGCAGGGCTACATCTTCGTCTCGGTGAACAACCGCCTGCTGCCGGACGCCGATCCGGTGGCGCAGGCCGAGGACGTCGGCCGCGCCCTCGCCTTCGTCCAGGAGCAAGCCCCATCCTGGGGCGGCGATCCGGACCGCTTCATCCTCATGGGGCATTCCGCCGGCGCCCATCTGGTCGGCCTGCTGGCCGCCGATCCCGCCATCGCGACGGACCAGGGCGCCCGACCGTGGTTGGGCACCGTGCCGCTGGACAGTGCCGCCTTCGACGTCGCCGCGATCATGACGCAGCCGCACCTGCGGCTCTACGACCGTGCCTTCGGCGAAGACCCGGCGTTCTGGCGCGACGCCTCGCCGACCCAGCGATTGACCGGGGCGCCGGCGCCGATGCTGCTGGTCTGCTCCACCCGGCGGGTGCTGCCCTGCGACCAGGCCCGCGATTTCGCCGAGAAGGCAAAGGGCTTGGGCGGCGACGTGGAGGTGCTGGCGGTCGACATGTCGCACGGCGAGATCAACAAGGAGCTCGGCGTGCCGGGCGCCTACACCGAGAAGGTCGAGGCCTTCCTCTCCCGCCTCACCCGCCCCTGAGGGTAAAGCCGGTCCCGCAGGCTGCTGAGAAAGGCCTGACGGCCTGACTGACCTCGTGCTTCGAGACGCCTGCTGCGCAGGCTCCTCAGCATGAGGTCAATCTTTTCATACTCCACCCTCATCCTGAGGAGCCGCCGCAAGGCGGCGTCTCGAAGGATGGGCCACAGGCCGAGCGCCTTTTTCCGCAACGCGCCCGCTCAGTGCTTGTCCTGGCGCAGATACACCCTGCCCAGGCGTTCCGGCTCTGCACTGCCGGCGCGGCCGACCAGCGAGGCGCCAACCAGCACCGCGAGGGTGAGGAGGTAGGGCAGCATCATCATCAGGTAGGTCGGCACATCGGCGCCGATCGCCTGCAGGCGCGGCACCAGCGCGTCGGCGCCGCCGAAGATCACCGCGCCCAGCAGGGCGCGGCGCGGCTCCCAGCGCGCAAAGATGACCAGCGCGACGGCGATCCAGCCGCGTCCCGCCACCATGCCCTCGACCCAGACGTGGCTGGCCGCGACGGAGAGATAGGCGCCGGCGAGGCCGCAGAGCGCACCGCAGGCCAGCACGGCGGCGAGCTGCACGGCCTGCACATCGACGCCGGCGACGTCGGCGGTCGCCGGGTCCTCGCCCACCGCGCGCAGCCGCAGGCCGAGGCGGCTGCGGGTGAGCCCCCACCACAGCGCCATCACCAGCAGCAGCGCGCCGCAGACCACCGGATTGAGATGCGCCAGCAAGCGCTCCGCCGTCCCGGCCGCCCCGGCCGCGGTGCCGAAGCCGGCGATGCCGTCGAAGGTCTGCTGCACGAAGGGCCGCCCGATGGCGCCGGTGACTCCGAGGCCGATGGCGACCACGGCGAGGCCGGCCAGCGTCTGGTCGGCGCGGAACACCACCACCGCCAGACCGAAGACCAGCGACAAGGCCATCGCGGCGCCGATGCCGGCGGCCAGACCGACCCAGGGGTCGGCGCCCAGCAGCACCGTCGCGGCGCCGGTCATGGCACCGACCGCCATCAGCCCCTCAGGCCCGAGATTGAGCACCCCGGCGCGCTCGCAGAGAATGAGCCCGAGGCTGGCCAGCAGCAGCGGCGTCGCGTAGCTCGGCAGGATGGCGAGCCAGCCGATCAGGAAGCCGCTCATCGGCGCGCCGCCTTCATGGTGCCGTCTTCCAGGTCGGCCGCGTCAGGCGATAGGCGCTGAAGAAGTGGGAGATGAGGACCGTCATCAGCACGGTACCCTGGATCAGCACCACGACCGCCTCCGACACCGAGTAGAACACCTTCAGCACTCCGCCGGCGGTGAACACCCCGCCCACGACGAAGGCGATGAGCATGGCTGCCAGCGGGCTCGAGCGGGCGAGGAAGGCGATAACGATGCCGCTGAACAGGTAGCCGACGCCGACCGACTGGTTCAGGCGATGCTCGGTACCGGCCAGGATCACCGCGCCGGCCAGGCCGCAAAGGCCACCGGCGCCGAGCACCAGCAGGGCGATGCTGCGGTACACCGGCATGCCGGCGGCCCGCGCCGCGGTGCGGTTGAGGCCGATGGCCTTGGCATAGAAGCCGAGCCGCGTGCGGTCGAGCAGCAGCCAGACCAGCAGTCCCGCCGCCAGAGCGACCCACAGACCGGCGTGGAGTTGGCCCCAGCCCAGCGGCGCGAAGCGCTCGGCCGGATCGAAGGCCGCAGAGATCGGAAAGCCGGTGGCCGGGTCGCGCCAGACGCCGAACAACAGGTGCTGCACCAGCAGAAAGGCGACACTGCCGAGCAGCAGGGTCGAGATCACCTCGCTGACGCCCCAGCGCAGCTTCAGCAGCAGCGGCAGCGCCATCCAGGCCGCGCCGGCAAGAAAGGCGGCCAGCAGCATCAGCGGCAGCCGGGTCGCCTCCGGCCCGACATCGCCGAGCGCGATCCAGGCGGCGGCGATGGCACCGAGCCACAGCTGCCCCTCGATGCCGATGTTCCAGAACTGCAGCCGCATGGTGATGACGGTGGCGACGCCGACCAGGATCAGCGGGATCGCCGCCGTGGTGGTCTGCGCGATCCCGTCGGCGGTGAAGAAAGCCTCAACCACCAGCTCGTTCACGATGGCCTGCGGCGGCACCCCGGCCCAGACCAGCAGCAGCACCGAGAGCGCCAGGCCGGCGGCGAGACCGCCGGCATAGCAGAGCGCGTTGCGGGCGAACCCGGGTTCCTGGCGGCGCACCAGGATGGCGCTGTCAAGCATGGCCGATCATCCGCTCACCGATCCACGCGGGCGTCGCCTCGGCGACCGGCACCGTCCCGGCGATGCGGCCGCGGTTCATCACCGCGACCCGGTGCGACAGGGCCATCACCTCCTCCAGGTCCTCGCTGATGAGGAGGCAGGCAGCGCCCTGCTCCACCGCCTGCTTGATGAGGGCATGCACGCTCTGTGCCGCCTTCACGTCCAGCCCGCGCGCCGGCGAATGGGCGACCAGCACCTTCAAGCCATCGTCGAGCTCACGCGCCAGCAGGACCTTCTGGGCGTTGCCGCCGGAGAGCAGTCCCGTGGTGCGCCCCGGCGCGGCACCATGGATGGCGAAGCGTTCGATGGCGCCCAGTGCCGCGTCCCGCATGCGCCGGCGGTTCAGCAGCAAGGCGCTGCCGTAGCGGCCCTCGCGCACGCCGGTGAGGGCCAGGTTCTCGGCGATGCTCATGTCGCGCACCAGCCCGGCGTCGAAGCGGTCGGAGGGCACCACGCGCAGGCCGCGGCGGCGGCGCTCGCGGATCGACTGCGGTGCCAGGTCGTCGCCTGACAGGGTGATGCGGCCGCCGGCCGGCGGCAGCAGGCCGGCCAGGCAGTCGACCAGTTCCTGCTGGCCATTGCCGCCGACACCGGCGATGCCCAGCACCTCCGAAGCGCAGAGGCTCAGCGACAGGCCGTCGACCGGCACCGTGCCGTCGTCCCGGCGCACCACCAGATCCTCGACCGTGAAGCACACCGCGCCGGGCCGCGACAGCGGCCGCTCGACCCGCGTCAGCGGGTCGCCGACCGCGTGGCGGGCGACCTCGGCGATGCTGATCTCCGCCGTCGGCTTGCCCGCCAGCACGGTGCGCCCCTGGCGCATGACGGTGACGCGGTCGCTGTGCGCGGCGACCTCGCGCAGCTTGTGGGTGATCAGCACCACCGCGTGGCCCTGGCCGGCCAGGCGCCGGGTAAAGCTGAACAGCGCCTCGGCCTCGCCGTCCGTCAGCACGGCGGTCGGCTCGTCCAGGATGACGATGCGCGCGCCGAGCAGCAGCACCTTCAGGATCTCGACGCGCTGGCGCTCGGCGATGGAGAGCGTGGCGATCACGGCGTCCGGCCGGATGCTGAGGCCGACCTCGCGTGATTTCTCGGCGGCCAGCGCCGCGGCCTCGCGCAGCGAGCGCGCGGCCCCCTGGCTGCCGAGGGCGAGCAGGATGTTCTCCGCCACGGTGAAGCGGTTCACCAGGCGATAGTGCTGATGCACCATGCCGAGGCCGGCGGCGATGGCATCGCCCGGCCCACGCAAGGGGACGCTGCGCCCGTCGACCGACTGCGCCCCGCCGTCGGCGGCGTAGACCCCGGTGGCCACGTTCATCAGTGTCGACTTGCCGGCGCCATTCTCGCCGACCAGGGCGTGGACCTCGCCCCAGGCGAGCGAGAAGTCGGCCCCCGACAGGGCCGGCTTGCCGTCGAAGGCCTTGTCGATACCGCGCAGCGCCAAGGCCGGCGGCCGGCCGTGTTCTGACGCAGGCATCATAAGGCGGAAGGCCCGTTCATCGCGAAAGCCGCAGGCAGGATGCGCCGGCGGGCGGGCGGCGGTCAAACGCCACCCGCCCGTGCGCGGTCATTGCGGCTTCGGCATGGTGCCGATGGCACCCTCGACGAAGTAGTCCATGTTCCACAGCGCTTCGTCATCGACCTTGGCGCCGGCAGCCACCACTTCGGTGCCGTCCTGCCTCTTGAGGGGGCCCTGGAAGGGGTCGAGCGTGCCGGCGACGATGGCTTCGCGCGCGGCCTGGATCTTCGCCTTGGTTTCCTCGGTCACGTCGGGGCCGAAGGGCGCGAGGTCGACGACGCCGCTCTCCATGCCGACGAAGGCGCCCCACTCCTGCGGCTGCCAGGTCCCGTCGACGATGCTCTTCACCGTCGGCACCAGATAGCGGTCCCAGCGGAACACCACGGACGTGAGAATGCCCTTGGGCGCCGCCTTCGACATGTCGAGCTGATAGCCGATGGTGTTGGCGCCGCGCTTCTCGGCGGCGTTGAGCGCCGAGGCCGCACTGAGGTCGGTCGCGATCACGTCGGCGCCCTGGTCGAGGATGGCCTCGGACACCTGGCCCTCCTTCACCGGGTCCCACCACGAGTTGGTGAATACCGCCACCGTCTGGATGTCCGGATCGACCGAGCGGGCGCCCTGGATGAAGCTGTTGATGTCCCAGTTCACCACGCCGACCGGAAAGCCGGCCAGCATGCCGATCTTCTTCGTCTCGGTGGCCCCCGCCGCGGCGATGCCGGCCAGGTACCAGCCCTGATAGGTGCGCGCGTAGAAGCTCTCCAGGTTCGGGCCGTTGGTGATGCCGGAGGCGTTGAGGAAGGCGACGTTGGGATAGGCCTTGGCCGCCTCCTCGATCGGCGCGCTGTAGCCGTAGGTCGTGCCGACGATGATGTTGAAGCCGCGCTTCACGTAGAGATCGATGGCCGCGCGCAGCTTGGTCGCCTCTTCCGGAATGTTTTCAGCCACCGCGACCGGCAGCTTCAATTCCTCCTCGATGGCCTTGCGGCCGACGTCGAGCGCCTCGTTCCAGCCGCCGTCCTGCACCGCGCTGGCGTAGATGAAGGCCACCTTGGGCGGCCCGCTGAGTTCGAAAGCCGCGGCCGGCACGGCGGTGGCAGCCGCCGCGAGCAGCGCCGCGGCCGATAGAATGCTCCTGAACCCGGTAAAGCTCATCCCTAGTCCCCTTCTGTCTGGTTCCGCCCTCGGCGCGGCGGCCGGGTGCGACGGTCGTATCCCTCGCGATGGGCGCTGCCCGCGCCTCTTCCCGCGCGCCGCGCAGCGGACCGGTCGGCAAGTCGCTGAAGGGTGTGAAAACACCGCACGAGCTGTCCCCGGAACGCCGGCGCCGCGGCGCATCAAATCGTTGTGCAGGGCATTAGAGCCCCATATCATTGTCCACGCAATTGAAATCAAAACTGCTTATAATGGGATGTTCGTCCACAAATATGGACGGTTGAATCATGCACCTCGATGCCCTCGACTGCTTCGTGAAGATTGCCGAAGTCGGCTCCCTGTCGGCCGCGTCCAAGCTGCACGGCCTGCCGAAGTCGACGCTGAGCCTGAAGCTGCGCCAGCTGGAAGCCGAGCTCGACATCGTCCTCTTCGCCCGCAAGGGACGCAGCCTGGCGCTGTCCGACGCCGGCGCCGAGCTGCTGAAGCACGCGCGGGCGATCCTTTCCTCCTGCGAGACCGCCGAGGCCGCCGTCGCGGAGATGCGCGACGAGGTCGCTGGCACCCTGCGCATCGGGGCGACGGGTGAGTTCGGCACCGCCTTCAACGCCCAGATGCTCTACGCC
The DNA here is from genome assembly GCF_037652055.1 of Pelagibius sp. 7325. Taxonomy (NCBI): domain Bacteria; kingdom Pseudomonadati; phylum Pseudomonadota; class Alphaproteobacteria; order Rhodospirillales; family Rhodovibrionaceae; genus Pelagibius; species Pelagibius sp. 7325. The sequence goes on along the minus strand of NZ_JBBKAH010000012.1, from coordinate 227,243 downwards.
TTTCGCCAGAAATATCCGCGCGTGAAGCTGGACCTGGTGTTCTTCTCGCCCAGCGTCCTCTTCACCCCCGACCGCCTGCAGAGCTTCGATGCCATCGTCTCCTGGGACGATCCCGGCCAGGACGGCTACCCCGGCGAGACGCTGAGCTCCGCCTCCTTCGCCCTCTTCGCCAGCCGCGACTACCTGGCGCGCGCCGGCACCCCCGACTCCCCCGACGCCCTGACGGAACACCGCGGCGTGCTCTATCGCGCTCCCCTGGGCCTGCAGAGCTGGCGGCTGCAGCACGGCGGCGCGGCGGTCGACGTGCTGCCGCGCAGCGACTTTGCCGCCAACGACTACTGGACCATCAAGTATTTCGCCGTCGCCGGCGAAGGCATCGCCTACCTGCCGAAGTTCTTCACCGCCATTGAATGCGAGCGCGGCCACCTGGTGCCCGTCCTGCCGGGCTGGGCGTCCGAGGAGAAATGGATCCACATCCGCTTTCCCCGCTCGCACGCCGTCTCCAGGAAGGCCTCCGCCTTCCTGGAATTCTGCAAGGCCTACTTCCTGCCGGGCTTCGAGTTCGCCGGCCCGCGCTACTACGTCGAAACCGTGCTCACGCCCGAGGGCGGCACGCCACCCAATGAGGAGACCGCGCCATGAAGAGCCTGGAGACCGGCAACGGCGTTCGCATGCTGAAAAACACGGGGCTCGACTGCCGCCAGGCGACACTGGAGGAAATTCCGATCATCGACCTGGCGCCGATGTTCTCCGGCGACGCCGCCGCCAAGCGGACCCTTGCCGCCGCGCTGCGCCAGGCCTGCGTCGGCTCCGGCTTTCTCTACATCAAGAACCATCACGTGCCGCAGGACGTGATCGACGCCACCTTCGCCGCGGCGCATGGCTACTTCGGCCTCGACGACGCCGCCAAGATGCGCAACCACGTCTCGCTGTCGCGCAACAATCGCGGCTATGCGGCTCTCCTTGAAGAGAACACCGATCCCACCGCGCGCGGCGACCTGCACGAGTCCTTCGACATCGCCCTGGAGGTCCCCGCCGACGATCCGGATGTCGTGGCCGGCAAGGTGCTCTACGGGCCGAACCAGTGGCCGGCGGGCGAGCCGGCGTTCCGCGCCGCGCTGGAGCGCTATCACGCCGAAATGTGCCGTCTCGGCGGCCATCTGCTGCACGCTTTCGCCCTCGCCCTGGATTTGCCGGAGACCTACTTCGATGCCCTGGTGACCAAACCGCTCGCGACTCTCAGGGTGCTGCATTACCCGCCGCAGTTCGGCGAGGTCGACGACCGCCAGATCGGCATCGGCGCGCATTCCGACTACGAATGCTTCACCATCCTGGCGCAGGACGAGGTGCCGGCGCTGCAGGTGCTGAACACCGCGGGGGAATGGGTCGCGGCGAACCCCATTCCGGGGTGCTTCGTGGTCAACATCGGCGACCAGATGGCGCGCTGGACCAACGATCTCTTCGCCTCGACGGTCCACCGCGCGGTCAACCGGTCGGGCCGCGAGCGCTATTCGATCCCGTTCTTCTTCGGACCCAATTACGACACCCTGGTCGAAGCGCTGCCCAGCTGCGTGACCGCCGAGCGGCCAGCGAAGTACCCGGCGATCACCTCCGGTGACTACATCAACGGCCGCTTCGCCGAGACCTTCGCCCACTACCGCGCCGCGCAGGAACAGGATTGAGGCCGGATAGCGGCCCGTGGCACATCCTTCGAGACGCGCTCCTGTCGGAGCGCTCCTCAGGATGAGGTCACCCTTTTCACTCCACCCTCATCCTGAGGAGCCCGCGATAGCGGGCGTCTCGAAGGATGCGCCGCGCACCAACCTCAGGGGTTATCGGCGATGCGCAGCAGGTAGTCGCCGTAGTCGTTCTTGCGCAGCGGCTCGGCCAGCGCTTTCAGCTGGTCGGTGGTGATGAAGCCCTTGCGCCAGGCGACCTCCTCCACGCAGGCGATCTTCAGCCCCTGGCGGTGCTCGATGGTCTGCACGAACTGCGCCGCGTCGATCAGGCTGTCGTGGGTCCCGGTGTCGAGCCAGGCGTAGCCGCGGCCCAGGCGCTCGACCTTCAGCTGGCCGGCTTCGAGGTAGCGGCGGTTGAGGTCGGTGATCTCCAGCTCGCCGCGCGCCGAGGGCTTCAGGTCGGCGGCGATGTTGCAGACCTGCTCGTCGTAGAAATAGAGGCCCGTGACGGCGAAGCGCGACTTCGGCTGGCGCGGCTTCTCTTCCAGGCTGACCGCCTGCCCCGCCGCATCGAACGCGACCACGCCGTAGCGCTCAGGATCGGAGACCTGGTACCCGAAGACCGTGGCACCGCGCTGCAGGCCGGCGGCGCGCATGACGATCTCCTGCAGGTTGCCGCCGTAGAAGATGTTGTCGCCGAGCACCAGCGCCGACTTCTCGCTGCCGATGAAATCGCGGCCGATGAGAAAGGCCTGCGCCAGCCCCTCGGGCTTGGGCTGCACGGCGAAATTCAGGTTCAGGCCCCACTGGCTGCCGTCGCCCAGCAGGTTACGGAACAGCGGTGCGTCGTGCGGCGTGGTGATGATTAGAATATCGCGGATGCCCGCCATCATCAGCACCGACAGCGGATAGTAGATCATCGGCTTGTCGTAGACCGGCAGCAGCTGCTTGCTGACCGCCAGGGTCACCGGATGCAGCCGGGTGCCCGAGCCACCCGCCAGAATGAGCCCCTTCATAAATCCCCCTCTTCGTCCGGCAAAGCCGCCAGCGTCTCCAGCACCGCCGTCAGACCCGCGCGCCAGTCGATCGCCGCCTCGCCGAAGGTGGCCTGGAACAGCCCTGAATCCAATGTTGAGTCGGCCGGGCGGCGCGCCGGCGTCGGATAGTCGGCGGTCGCGATCGCCGCCAGCTTGGGCCGCGGCCGCCCGGTGATCTCGCGCTGCGCGGCGAAGATCGCCTGCGCGAAACCGTGCCACGACGTCGGCTCCTCTCCGGCGCAGTGGTAGGTGCCGCGTGCCTCGTCGCCCGCCGCCGCGATGGCGCGGGCGGCCAGGGCCGCGGCCGGCGTCGGGCAGCCGAACTGGTCGGCGACAATGGACAGGCCGTCGCGCTCGCCGCTGAGGCGCAGCATGGTTTTCACGAAGTTGCTGCCCGCAGCGCCGAATACCCAAGCGGTGCGCAGGATGACATGATCCGCACAGGCCGCGCGCACCACCGCCTCGCCGGCCTCCTTGCTGGCGCCGTAGACGTTCAGCGGCCGCACCGCATCGTCCTCTACGTAGGGCGCGCCCTTTGCGCCGTCGAAGACGTAGTCGGTGGAAATATGGATGAGGCGCACCCCGGCGGCGGCACAGGCCTCCGCGACGTGGTTTGCGCCGTCGCGATTCACCGCGAAGGCCGCCGCCGCGTCGCGCTCGGCCTTATCCACGGCGGTATAGGCGGCGGCGTTGATCACGGCGGCGAAGCGGCCGGTGATCGCCGCGCGGACTTCCGATGCGGCGGTGATGTCGAGCTGGCGCCGGTTCAGGGCAACGAGATCCAGCGCGCGCGCCGCGGCCAGCACCCTGACCTCATGGCCGAGCTGACCGTCGGCGCCGAGCAGCAGCAGCGGCCCCATCTAGCCGGCTTTCGTCGATTTCGAGAGCCCGAGGCGTTCGCCCTGGTAGCGCCGCTCCAGGATGCCCTGCCACCAGTCGCGGCGGTCGAGGTACCAGGCGACGGTCTTTTCAAGGCCCGAGGCGAAGGTCTCCTGCGGGCGCCAGTCCAGCTCGCGCGCGATCTTGGCGGCATCGACCGCGTAGCGCAGGTCGTGGCCCGGACGGTCGGTGACGAAGGTGATGAGGTCGCGGCGCGAGCCCTTGCCGCTTCCGCGCGGGCTCAGCGCGTCGACCAGATCGCAGATCATGCCGACGACGTCGATGTTGCGCATCTCGCTGTCGCCGCCGACGTTGTAGGTCTCGCCGACGCGGCCGCGGGTCAGCACGGCGACCAGCGCGCGGGCGTGGTCCTCGACATGCAGCCAGTCGCGCACGTTCTCGCCCTTGCCGTAGACCGGCAGCGGCTTTTCGGTCAGCGCGTTGATGATCATCAGCGGGATCAGCTTCTCGGGAAACTGGTAGAGCCCGTAGTTGTTGGAGCAGTTGCTGGTGACGACAGGAAGCCCATAGGTCTTGTGCCAGGCGCGCACGAAGTGGTCGGAGGCCGCCTTGCTGGCAGAATAGGGCGAGTTGGGGCGGTAGGGCGTCTCCTCGGTAAAAAGGCCCTCGGCGCCCAGCGCGCCGAACACCTCGTCGGTCGAGATGTGGTGGAAGCGGAAGGCGTCCTTCGCCGCGCCCTCCAGCGCGCGCCAGTACGCCGTCGCGACCTCCAGCAGCCGGTAGGTGCCGACCACGTTGGTCTGGATGAAGTCGGCCGCGTCGTCGATCGAGCGGTCTACATGGGACTCCGCGGCCAGGTGCATCACCGCGTCGGGGCGATGCTCGGCAAAGACCGCGCGCACCGCCGGGCCGTCGCAGATGTCGACCTTGGCGAAGGCGTAGCGCGGGCTCTCCGCCGCGTCCTCCAGCGCCTCCGGCGTGGCCGCGTAGGTCAGCTTGTCGAGGTTCACCACCGCATCGCCGGCAGCGATCAGGTGGCGGATGACCGCCGAGCCGATGAAGCCGGCGCCGCCGGTCACCAGGATTTTCATGGGGTTCCCCCTCTACCGCAACAACGCCCTCTAGGCCTCTGGTTCATATTGAAAAACTCTTGATAAATCCCTTAGCACCGGCCAGCCGCGATCGCGCTCCGAGAGCACCGCGCCGGCGCCTTCGGGCCAGTCGATGGCGAGAGTCGGGTCGTTCCACAGCAGGCCCTGCTCGGCTTGCGGGGCGTAGAATTCGTTCACCTTGTAAAGGACTTCGGTGCCCGGTTCGAGGGTGCAGAAGCCGTGCGCAAAGCCGGCGGGAATGAAGATCTGGTTCCACGCCGCGGCGGAGATCACCGCGCTGACGTGCCGCCCATAGGTCGGCGAGCCCCAGCGCAGGTCGACGGCGACGTCGAAGACGGCACCGCGCACCACCCGCAACAGCTTGGCCTGGGCCTTGGGCGGCACCTGGAAGTGCAGCCCGCGGACCGTGCCCGCCTCGCCCGACAGTGAGTGGTTGTCCTGCACAAAGTCGGCGTCGATGCCAGCTTCGGCGAAGACCCGCTTGCTATAGGTCTCGGAGAAGAAGCCGCGGTGATCGCCGTGCTTCGCCGGCTTGAGGATCACCACGTCCGGAATCGCCAGGCGGGTCACGTCCATCGAACAAACTCTTTCATCGCACAACAGAAAGGCCTCGCGCCCGCACGGCCCGAGTCCCGGTGGCGATGATACCGTAATTCAGGTGCGCTGGCTGGCCTGTCTCAGCGGCAGGACGACGGCCCCGGCGGAGATCTCCGCCGGCGCAGGCGGCGCCGGCCGGCTGAGCGACATGATCTCGATGCCCTGCTTGATGAGATAGGCTTCGGCGGCGGCGCGCGCGGCGGCGTGCGAATCCTCGAAGCCCTCGGCGTAGAATTCGCCCTGCAGCTTCCAGTTCACGCGCCAGCGATAGCCCGTGCGGCCGCGCGGGCCGTTCGGACCCGGGTTTCCCGGCCAGGGTTCGACGATGAGGTTATAGTTCTTGAGACCGTGCATCCCGACGCCGACTCGTGAGCGCTTGCGCGTGCAAGGGGTGTCGCGGGGCCAAAGCCCCATCAATTCACTATAATCGAAATGCCGAGCCGAGTTGATGAAAAATTTCGGGCTAGCCCCGGGAAAAGGTGTCGGTCGCCCCGGCCCCGGACCGGCAGCCCAGCGCCGGATCGGGCCAAGAACTCTTCCCAAGCGCGGCCGCGCCCGCTACATCAGGTCACTTGCGGGGATAAAGCGCTGTTCCGCTCAAGAAACCGGCCGCCCCAGTACAAGGAACTAATTGGAAAGCATGCGAAATCTGGATCTGCCCGGCCGTTCGGTCGCCCGCTCGCTGAACGGCATGGCGGCGACCTCCCACGGCCTGGCGACACTCACCGCGCTGGATGTGCTGCGCGACGGCGGCAACGCCATGGATGCGGCGGTGGCCGCCTGCGCCGTGCAGGGCGTGGTGGAACCGCAGTCGACCGGCATCGGCGGCGACTGTTTCGCACTCTACGCGCCCCAGAGAGGAACTGGGGGCAGCAGCGAGATCGTCGCCTTCAACGGTTCCGGCCGCGCGCCGGAGGCGGCGACGCCCGAGTGGTTCGCCGCCCAGGGCATCGACAAGATCGAGCGCCTGACGCCGCATTCGGTCACCGTGCCCGGCGCGGTGGATGCCTGGGCGCAGTTACTGCGCGACCACGGCACCCGCAGCCTGGGCGACATGCTGCAGCCGGCGATCCGCTGCGCGCGCGACGGTTTCGTGGTGACCGAACGGGTCTTTGCCGACTGGGAAGACGAAGTCGAGGTACTGTCACACGACCCCAACACCAGTGCCCTCTACCTGCCCGGCGGCAAGACCCCGGCGCTCGGCAGCGTGCAGCGCCAGCCGCTGCTGGCGGCGAGCCTGGAGCTGATCGCCATGGAAGGCCGCGACGCCTTCTACAAGGGCGGCATCGCCGCCGACCTGGTGGCGCACCTGCGCGGCCTCGGCGGGCTGCACAGCCTGGAAGACTTCGCCGCCGCCGGCGGCCAGTACGTCGATCCGATCAGCAGCCGCTACAAGGGCATCGACATCTACCAATGTCCGCCCAACGGGCAGGGCGTCATCGCGCTGTTGCTGCTGAACATTCTCGCCGGCTTCGACCTGCCATCGCTGGGGGCGATGAGCGCCGGGCGCCTGCACCTGGAGATCGAGGCGACCCGCCTCGCCTATCGGGCGCGCGACGCCCACCTAGCCGATCCGGCCCAGGCGGAGGTGCCGCTGGAGCAGCTGCTGTCGGCCGACTACGCGGCGGAACTGCGCCGGCAGATCCGCACCGACCGCGCCACGGTGGCCCCGGCCCCGGCGCCGGTCGCCGCCCATGCCGACACGGTCTACATCAGCGTCGTGGACAAGGACCGCAACGCGGTCAGCTTCATCAACTCGCTGTTCGGATCCTTCGGCAGCGGCATCACCGGACCGAAGAGCGGCGTCGTGCTGCACAACCGCGGCATGTCCTTCTCCGTCGATCCCGCGCATCCGAACTGCATCGCCCCGGGCAAGCGCCCGATGCACACGATCATTCCCGGCATGGCGGTGAAGGACGGCCGAGCCGTGATGCCGTTCGGCGTCATGGGCGGCCACTACCAGGCCGCCGGCCACGCCCGCTTCATCACCAACCTCATCGACTACGGGCTGGACGTGCAGCAGTCGATGGACCTCGCGCGCCTCTTTCCGCACCCGGCCAAGGACGCGATCGAGGTCGAGAGCGGCGTGCCCGCCGAGGTGCTGGCGGAACTGGAGGCGATGGGTCACCGTTTCCAGGCGGCGGAGGGGCCGATCGGCGGCAGTCAGGCGATCCAGATCGACTGGGAGGCCGGCACGCTCGCCGGCGGCTCCGACCCGCGCAAGGACGGCTGCGCCCTGGGTTATTGATCGGGACCAATAATCCGGAGGCCTGACCCAGATTTCCAACCAGGGAGTTTCTACTCGTGTTCCTCGATTCAGCGCTGCGCGAAGCCTATGAGAGCATCACCACCGCCACCATCACCACCATCCTGCTGAAAAAGGGGCTCCGGAACGTCGCCCTGCGCGGCCCCAAGCCGCTGCGGACCTGGGGGCGCCTGGTCGGCCCGGCCTTCACTCTGCGTTTCGTGCCGGCGCGCGAGGACCTGGCGACGCCGGCCTCCTGGTCCTCGCCGACCTCCACACGCGGCGCCATCGAGGACATGCCCGAAGGCGTCATTGCCGTGGTCGACGCCATGGGCGTGCAGGATGCCGGCATCTTCGGCGACATCCTCTGTGCCCGCATGGCCAAGCGCGGCGTCACCGCCCTGGTGACCGACGGCGCGCTGCGCGATATCGAGGGTGTCGAGGGCACCAACCTGCCGGTGTGGTGCAGCGGCGTGGCCGCGCCGCCTTCGGTTGCCGGGCTGACTTTCGTCGGCTGGCAGCAGCCGGTCGCCTGCGGCGGCGTCGCCGTGTTCCCCGACGACCTGATGATCTGCGACCGCGACGGCGCCGTGGTGGTGCCGCAGGCGCTGATCGAGGAAGTCGCCGAACTGGGCCTGGAGCAGGAGCGCCTGGAAGGCTGGATCATGAAGGAGGTCCAAAACGGCGCCAAGCTGCCCGGCCTCTACCCGATCAACGACGAGAACCGCGCGCGCTACGAGGCGGAGACGAAGAAGGGCGGCTGAGCCGCGGCGGCGGTCACCGGTCGGGAGCGGAAGCGTACAGCGTGAAGCTGCCGGTCATGCCGCCGCCCGGATTTTCGGACAGCCAGACTCTTTGACCGTCATGGCGGCAGAGCTCCCGGCACAGGATGAGCCCCAGGCCGGCCCCCCCCTCGCCAGCCGTTCCCCTGCGGCTGCCCGTGTCGCCGCCGCTCGCCTCCGCACCGGCAGGCACAAGGCCGATGCCTTCGTCGATGACCGAGACGACCACCTGGCCGCTCTGACGGCTTGAGGTGATCGTGATCTGCGAACCCGGCCGGGAGAACTTCAAGGCGTTCGAAATGAGGTTCCGCAGAATCATTTCCGCATGCCGGCGAACGCCGTAGGCCGAGGTGACGGCCAGCGCGTTGCGGATCGTGATGTCCTTCTCGCTCGCCTTGGCGGATTGAGACGCCACCGCTGAATCGACCACGGTCGCCAGGTCGAGAAGCTCCGCGAGCGGCATGCCTTCTTTGATTTCCGCGTGTCCCCACACCAAAAGATCATCCAGGAGAGCCAGCACAACGCGCGCCTCCTCGCTCAGCTTGGCGGCGAGATCCTGAACTTCGTCCTTGCAGTCCTTGGTGAAGGCGACCTGGATGAGATCCGTCAGATTGACCAGGCCGCCGAACGGTGCCCTCAGGTCGTGGGCCAGGATGGAGAACAGGCGCTTCCTGGCGGCAAGCTCCCTTTCCAAGGAACGGTGCAGCCCGGAGATCGTCATGACGGCGAAGCCGATGCCGGATGCAAACGAAAGTGCAACGATATCAATGAACGCGAGCGCGTGGATGCTGGACGCCGCCATGAAATCCCCAATGTCGCGTTCCAAGAGCAGCGTGTAGCCTCCCCTGAAAAAATGGAAGGCCGCATGCGCCGTGAACATCAGCGCCATCAGGCGGTCGATGGGACTGCGGACCTCCTGGTCGCGATGCCACAGCCACCAGCCCGATGCGCCTGCGAACAGCGACAGCGCCAGAGAGATAGCAACAACGCGCAGCGCCGTATCGGGCGCGACAAGGCCGAAGACGACGAAGGCAGTCAGCGACGCCGCAAGCACGACCGCGACGCAGGTGAAGGAATAGGAGCGACCGCAATAACGCTCAATTCCGAGCAGAAACAAGCCGTGCGAGCCGGCAATCGCCACATTCGCCAGGACAATCGTGACCGCGTCGGGCAGCACGTACCGGAAGGCCAGGCACACGAGACCGAGCGCCAGCAGGATTCCGCCGCCGGCCCAGAGCAGCGTTGCGGCGGAGCGCGGTGCCGTCCGCCAAAGAATGGCGAGCAACACCCCCTGCATGACCGCCGACAGCGTCGCGATGAAAGCCAGGGTGCGAATATCGAGGCTGAGATCAGTCGGCATCGCGTTCTCGATGCAGCAATGAGCCCTGCGCTATCCTCGCTTAATTCGCAAGGAAATGAACAGACCATTCAACATTCCCGCTACGGCCAGTTTCAGCCGGATGCCTGGCTCTACTCTGGGGTGCACTGCAGGGGGGTGAACGGCCGGTCCGGGGGTTATGGTGCCCCATCGCCGGATCGACGGGGGAACAAGCGCCCGCCGTGAAGCGGCGAGGAAAAAAGGCGGCAGAGGAGCCATTCGTCCCCGCCGGACAAGCTGTGCTATGGTGGCGGCCGCCATTGAGAAGGAACCCTGAGCGGCCGATATGGTGCCTGGACGGAGATAGCGATGACCGGTCCCGAGACCATCGGCAGGCGCAGCACCGTAGACTTCGGTCTCAGGCTGGGCAGCCCGCTGCGAATGGCCTTGCGAAGCACCTTCAGCCGCTACAAGGACACGCCCCTCACCTATGAGGTCGTGTTCGCCGACGGCGGCATCTACCGGAACCGCCCCGGAGAGCCCGAGCTCTCGATCCGGTTCAAGTCCGTCGGGGCGGAGATCCGCACCGCCTTGTTCACCGACATGGGCCTGCTGGACGGCTACTTCGACCAGACCATCGACATCCACGGCGACATTGCGGCACTGGTGAAGCTGGATGCCCATGCGGCCGAGGACCTGACCACCAAGAACTCCGGCGGGCCGCATGCCAATCCCCTGAACCGGCTGCGGAACTGGTGGCACAAGGTGCGTCACGACGCGCGCACGGCGGCGCAGTCCAAGGCGAATGCCGAAGCGCATTACGACCTGCCGAACGAGTTCTTCGAAATCGTGCTGGGCCCGACCTTCGGCTACACCTGCGCGTATTGGGGCGAGCACACCAGGACCCTGGATCAGGCGCAGCACGACAAGTACGACCACATCTGCAAGAAGCTGGCGCTCGTGCCTGGCTGCAGCCTGGTCGAGGTCGGTTCCGGCTGGGGCTACCTGTCCCTGCTTGCGGCCAGGGCCTACGGCGCCATCGTGGACAACTATGGCCTCGTCAAGGAGCAGAACGACCACATGCAGCGCCAGATCGCCGCGCAGGACCTCGGCGAGCGCGTCCGTATCCTGGAGCGCGAGCACCGCGCGCTGGGCGCCGACGGCCGCCAGTATGACCGCTATGTCTCGGTCGGCGTCTACGAGCATGCCCAGGAGAAGTACCTGGAAGACTGGATCGCGAGCATCGCGCGCGGCCTGAAGGAGGGTGGCATCGGCGTCCTTCACTTCATCGGTCATCAGGAAAAGCGGGAAACCAACTACTTCATCCGGCAGCACGTGTTCCCCGGCTGCTACGTGCCCGAGTTCGATGAAACCGTCCGCCTGATGTCCAAGCACGGCCTGGAGGTGCTTCACGTCGAGAACCTGCGGCGCCACTACGCCCTGACGCTGGATTGCTGGGCGGAGAACTTCCGCGCCAACTGGCAGAAGATCCAGGCGCTCGATCCGAAGCGCTTCGACGAGGGCTTCAGGCGCCGGTGGGACGCCTACTTCAGGCTCTGCGCCGAGGGCTTCCGCACCCCGAACAACCTGCAGCGCCTCTATCAGATAACCTTCAGCAAGGGGAACACGCCGGACTACCCGATGACGAACGCGTTCATCTACCGGCAAGGCGCCGAGGACTGAGACGCCGGCCCGGAACGCTGCCCCCCCGGCGCCCGTTTTTCCGGAGCCTATCGCGATTCGACGGAACCGCTGGCGGTTTCGGCCGTTTCCGTGACTCCGCTCAACAACAAAAAGGCAGAGCAGAATGACACCGGTCACGGTGCGTTGGAGGTCGCCGAAGGCGATATCATCCGACCATTATCTGCTCTAGGCTTCGTCATGCCCTCTCTAAAGCACAGTCCCGCTACCGCTGTCGGCGGAGAAGCCCGGTGAAACTGTTCGAGTGCCAACATTGCGGCCAGCTCGTCTATTTCGAGAACACGCACTGCGAACGCTGCGGCCATCTGCTGGGCTATCTGCCCGAACAGGCCGAGCTCAGCGCCGTCGAAGCGACCGGTCAGGATACCTGGCGGGCCCTGGCGGCGCCCGGCCCCCTCTTCCGCTTCTGCGCCAATTCGAACCACGATGCCTGCAACTGGCTGGTGGCGGACGACAGCGGCGATGCCTTCTGCCGCGCTTGCCGCCTCAACCGGACGATCCCGGACCTGGACAGCGGCAACAATCGGCTGCTGTGGCAGCGCATGGAAGCCGGCAAGCACCGGTTGGTCTACGCGCTGCTGCGCCTCGGCCTACCGGTGGTCAGCAAGCATGACGATGCGAAGGGACTGGCGTTCGATTTCCTGTCGGACGCCGGCTCGGCGTTTCAGGAAGGCCCACAGGTGATGACCGGCCACGCCGAAGGCCTCATCACCATCAACCTCGCCGAGGCCGACGACGTCGAGCGCGAGCGCCACCGCCGCGACATGGCGGAGACCTATCGCACCATCCTCGGCCACTTCCGCCACGAGAGCGGGCATCACTACTGGGAACGCCTGGTGCGCGACGGCGTGTGGCTCGACGCTTACCGCGAGCTGTTCGGCGACGAGCGGCGGGACTATGGCGAAGCCCTGAAGGCACACTACGCCGGTGGGCCGCCGGCCGGCTGGCAGGAGCGCTTCGTCAGCACCTACGCCAGTTCACACCCCTGGGAGGACTTCGCCGAGACCTGGGCCCACTACCTGCATATCGTGGACACCCTGGAGACCGCCGAGGTTTATGGCCTGCGCATCGAGGCCAAAACCGGGCGCACCGCGCCGCTGGCCATGGCCATCGACTACGACCCCTACCGGCAAGACGATTTCGACGCGCTGATGGCGGCCTGGCTGCCGCTCACCCAGGCCGTCAACAGCCTGAACCACAGCATGGGCCAGCCCGATCTCTATCCCTTCGTGCTGGCCCCGGCGGTGGTCGGAAAGCTACGCTTCGTGCACGGGCTGGTTCACCAGCCCGTGCAGCAGTCTTGGAAAAGCATGACGGACTAGAGAGCCCTGCCGCTCTAGAACTGCTCGGCGAGCTTTTCCATGCAGGCGCTCGCAACCGCGCGGTTGGGGTCGCTCGACCCGGGCATGGTGGCCCAGCCGGCTTCCATCAGCATGTCGCTGCGCTTGTAGCGGTTGGCCGCTTCGAGTTGCGCGAGCGTCGAGGTCAAGCGTGGGTCCTGCTTGGACTGTTCGACGCAGATCGGCACCAGGGCCGCGACGACTTCGTTGCGGGCCTGGTCGGAAGCCATCTTGCCGGCGGTGCCGCCGGTCACCCAGCCACCCCACGAGAAACCGACGATGGCCAACGCGACGGCGCCGGCCGCGGCACCAAGCAGAGCGGGTTTCAGCCATTCGGGAGCATTCATTATAAGGTCCTCCACTCAGGGAAAAACCATTTCTCCCCCAGAACCAATCATCATACAGAAAAGCTCAAATATAGCACGGCCCAATATAATAAAATATCTGGCTGCTGATTATAAGAAGCCGATGTATTTGAATCGGATCATTATAATTATCCTGATTTTTATTTTCCGTCAGGGATAGCTGCGAAACGATGGCGTCTTGCCGGTGCGCACTGGCCGGTTCGACCGCAGCAGTTTCGCCGGCGCAGGCTTGGCGCCGCATTTCGGGCAGGCGACGACCGCCTTCAGCATGTCGTAGTACTTGCACTCGCACTCCGGGCAGAGGTGCTTTAGCCCGCGTTCGTTCCGTTCCATCTGTTCACTTTCCTTCGGGTTACGGGGCAGCGTCTCGCCGGGCGATCGCCCGCGAGCCGGCCGCCGCCGGGTTGTCGTCGAAATCGAGGCGAAACGCGCCTTAGCGTCTGCTGCTGGAGGTGGAGGCCCGCACCGGGATGCCGCTGCGCCAGGTGGACGAACCCTTGCAGCGCAGGCAGACCCGCTCACCCGCCCACTGGCTGGGGAAGTCGGTCTGGCAGCGCAGACATTGGCGCACCTGCGGCTCGCCCCTGTGGATCTGGCTGCTCGATTCCTCGGTGTCCAAGCGCCTCTTGATGGCGGTATCGGTCATAGCGTTCCTTTCGCGCTCTCGCATAGTCGGGTCAGATCGTCGAGCGTCCGCGCGATCAGTTCCTTGCGACGGGGATCCTGAGCCTCTGGAGTGGCGGCGAAGAGCTTGATGAGGTACTCGGCCTTGGCCGCTGCCTCGGGCCAGCTGCCCGCCGGCGTCACCAGGATTCTTTCCAGTTCCTCCTGGCGCGCCCGCAGCGCCTCCCGGTCGGCCTGGAACTCGTAAAGGCGCTGACGCCGCATTTCCGTCGCTTTCAGGCTGGCGATGCCGCGGCGGGCATCGAGATCAACGGGCTCATCCGTCATCGCAGGAGTATCCACCACCGGTTCAAGGCAGCACGCAGGCGTCCTGCCGCCTGTTGAACGGCCGGTTGCATTCCCAGTCGTTGCCCGAATAGTCCAGGTGGGCGTTTTCCGGCACCTCCACGCGCACGCAGGCCTCTTCGGTGGCACGGTAGCCGCGTTCGCACTCCCAGCCGGAGCCGTAGCCCGAATCCGACAGGAAGGCGTTCTGCGGCACCCGGATGACGATGCATTCGCCGGACAACTCGCGATAGCCGCGCTCGCACTCCCAGCGCACGCCCGAGGCATTCAGGTAGGCGTTGGCGGGCACGGCGATGACCGTGCAGACTCCGTTCCTCTCCGAAAAGCCGCGGCGGCACTCCCAGCCACGTCCATAGGACGACGCGGTGGCGATGGCGTTCGCAGGTACCGTAACGCCGACGCAGCGGTCGCCGACCTGGCGGTAACCGGTGTCGCACTGCCAGCCGCTGCCGTAACTCTTCGCGCTGGAATTCGCTGGGACCGCGCCGGTGTCGCCAGCGGCCCGCGCGGATCCCATCGGAACTGCCGTCAGCGCTAGGGCCGTCAGCATACACAGCAGCAGCGCGGTGAAGCCGCGCGCCCTGCTCGCTCGCATCCGGTTCATAGGCGATACTCCTGGCTGATCCGGGACGGCGGCTGAATGCCATCGCGCCCTGCGACGGCGGCGATCGCCAGATCGATTAATTTCTGCTGTAACCAGATAATATATAGTATTATTTTGCTTCTTTTCTAGTTCTATTAATACAATATAGAAAATTTTTTGAGCGTCACTGACAAATATATTAATGCCTTATCATTAGAATAATGCCGGCATTTACGAAGCACGATCAAGAAAACATAGCCGCGATTTACTACGCTGCAGGCATCCCAACCGGGCACTGCGGGCGCTGAACGCCGCTTCGACTGTAATTCCTCTTGAAGCGTCGACGCACCATCGCCCGCTCTGGCAGCCAAGGCGTTGTTCCCCCTCATAGTTCCTGGATCGTAGACAGCAAGTCGAAGTCCGCAGCACGAACGGGGGGCGGAGCGGGTCCGCGCTGGCGCATTGACTTCGCCGAAATTCCAGCTACATATGCGATACACGCGACGCATATGTTGGATGCTACCTAATACACCGGTACGCCGACTGCCTTAGTTACCCACTGACATTGTGAGCGTTTCACTCGCCGCGCGTGCGCTAGCCGCGGCGTGCGGCAATTCAGACTCCTGTTAGAGGATATCGAGCTATGGCTACTGGTACCGTTAAATGGTTCAACGCCACCAAGGGTTTCGGCTTCATTGAGCCTTCGGATGGTTCCAAGGACGCGTTCGTCCACATCTCCAGCGTCGAGCGCGCGGGTCTCAGCACCCTGCGCGAAGGCCAGAAGGTCTCCTACGACCTGCAGCCGGGCCAGAACGGCAAGGCTTCGGCGGAAAATCTCTCCGTCATCGACTGACGCCCTTCGACACCGCCTCCAACATCACGTTGGGGGCGGTCGTCGTTTTATCACCGGCGACACGGGCCTCTGACGGTCGCCGGGAGATTTGGGCAGCGGTACGGCCGCCGAGCTTGCACACGACGCAGTTTGCGGAATTACCTGCCTGAACTGCGACAAGAGGTCTCCCCCCAGCTTGCGTCCGGATTGTCCATGTCCGGATGAAACAGAGGAGTACCGCCATGTGGAAGTCGAACAGGTCGCGGGCCGAGCAGCAGTTCGCCTCGGGCCAGAAAAAAGATCAGACGGTCATCAAGCAGAAGGAAAAGACCCAGCGGGAGCGCGATGAGCGCATGGCCCGGCTGAGGGACCTTCGCCTTGCCAAGGAAGCGGCCGACGCCAAGGAAGCCGTTGACGCCGTCGGTGCCAAGGAAGCCGGCGGCAAGGCCGCGGCCGAGCAGCCCGCCGACGCGACGCAGGCCGCCGACACGTCAGAACACGCCGAGGCGCCCGAGAGCGCCGAGGAAATCTCCGCCCGCCTGCCCCGCGTCCACCCGCACCGCTCCTAACTCGGATCACGGTCACACGGAACCGCACGGCGGTTCCGTATGACCGTGCGATTCCGACATTCCTGAAAAGCGCGGCCCTGAAAAGCGCGGCCCTGAAAAGCGCGGCCCTGAAAAGCGCGGCCCTGAAAAGCGCGGCCCTGAAAAGCGCGGCCCTGAAAAGCGCGGCCCTGAAAAGCGCGGCCCTGAAAGGCGTCGGGGCGCCGGCTACGCCGCTGCAAGCCGTAGAGGGTCGCCCGCTCACCGCCCTTCGTCGTTCTTGCCTGCCTAGGCTTTCCTGCCTAGGCTCTTTGCATGTCCTTGGGAAAGCTGCTTCCCCGCTACCGCATCCGCCGCGGCAGGCCTGCCGACGCCGCGGGACTCTCTGCCGTCCATGAGCGCGCCGTGCGGGTGCTGGGGCGCCGCGTCTACAGCGATACGCAGATCGAGAGCTGGGTCCACGGCAACGGCCCCGCGCGCTATGTCGAGGCCATGCGCGACGAGGGCGAGATCTTTGAGGTGGCGGTGGCGCGGCTGCGCGGCATCGTCGGTTTCTGCTCCCTGAAGGGCGAAGAGGTGCGCAGCCTCTACGTCGATCCCGACTGGACGCGCCTGCGCGTCGGCAGTGCGCTGCTGGCGCGCGCCGAGGCGCTGATCGCTGAGCAGGGTCACGGCAAGGTCGTCGTCGGCGCCAGCCTCGCCGGGCTGCCGTTCTACGAGCAGCACGGCTATCGCGTGCTCAAGCACCGCCACTGGCGCAGCCACGGCGGGCTGATGATCCCCGCCGCCGACATGGAAAAGCCCATCGACGAGATGCTGCCGGGCGAGCGGCTGCCGCGCCGCGCCGGCCGGCGCGGCTGACGGCGATGGCATCCCTCACACGGCCTGCAGCGGCGGCTGGCTGAGGCAGAGAGTCTCCTCGATCGCGGTCAGGAAGCCCTGCCCGACCGTCGATTCCGGGTCCATCTCGCGCAGGATCCGGCGCAGCACCGTGCTGCCCTCGGGGAAACGGCGCATCTGAGCGACGGTCTCGCGGGCGAGACGCTCCCCCAGCGGCCAGTCGTCCTGAAACACGCCGCTATCCGCCGGCACGTTCCAATAGCGCCACGATCCGTCGGCTTGCTTGGTGACGGTGGGGAACGTCAGCCACTCACCCTCCCACCAGGCCGAGGCGCGCGCCGCCTCGCGCACGGCCTCGTCGAGCTCGCGGCGGTAGGTCTCGAGATCGGAGACGGACTTGTCGGCGACCATGGCTTTGCTCCCCAAGATATGTGCTCCCGGTAAGGGTGACGCCTAAACGGAAAAGTATTTGGCCTGCGGATGGTGCAGCACGATCGCGGAGGTCGATTGCTCCGGATGCAGCTGATACTCGTCCGACAGCTCAACCCCGATCTCCGAGGCCTTCAAGAGGCGCAGCAGCTGCTCCTGGTCCTCCAGCTTCGGGCAGGCCGGATAGCCGAAGGAGTAGCGCGAGCCACGGTAGCCCTGCTGCAGCATGACGTCGAGGTCGCGCGCGTCCTCGTGGCTGAAGCCAAGCTCGCCCCTGATGCGCTTGTGGACGTACTCGGCCAGCGCCTCGGCCATCTCGACGCCGAGGCCGTGCAGGTAGAGATAGTCCTGGTAGCGGTCGTCCTTGAACCACTCCCGCGCGACGTCGGAGGCGCGCTGGCCCATGGTGACGATCTGCAGGCCGAGCACGTCGCGCTCGCCCGAAGAAACGTCGCGCAGGAAGTCGGCGATGCAAAGGCCGCCGGCGCGCGCCTGGCGCGGCAGGGTGAAACGCCCGACCTCGCGGCCGTGATCCTCGGGATCGAACAGGATGACGTCGTTGCCCTCGGCGTTGGCCGGCCAGTAGCCGTAGACCGCCTGGGGAATGAGAATGTCCTGCTGCTTGCAGACGTCGAGCATGCGCTTCAGGGTCGGACGCAACTCCTTGCGCGCCCAGACCATGTAGTCCCCCAGCGAGCGCCCGGCCTTCCGGAAGCCCCACTGGAACTGGTAGAGCATGCGCTCGTTGAGGAAGGGTACCAGCGCGTCGAGCGGCACCCGTGCCAGCACGCGCGGGCCCCAGAACGGCGGCTCGGGAACCGCAACGCCGGCGGCGAGTTCGTCGCGGCGCAGGCGGGTCTCCTCCATGTCGACCGGCCGCTGGTCGGCGCGGTTCGGCTGGCCCAGCGTCCGATTGGCGGTGTTCGGGCGCGCCTGGCGCTTTTCCTGCTGGGCGCCGACGTGGGCGACGAAGTCGCCGTTCACCACCTTGTCCATCAGCGAGAGGCCGTCGAAAGCGTCACGCGCGTAAGCCACCTGCCCGGTGCCGTAGGCCGCGGCACAGTCGGTCTCCACGTAGTTGCGGGTCAGCGCCGCGCCGCCCAGCATGACCGGTACCGTGATCTTGTCTCTGGTCATGCGCTCCAGGTTCTCGCGCATGACGACGGTCGACTTCACCAGCAGACCCGACATGCCGACGGCATCGGCCTGGTGCTCGATCACCGCAGCGAGGATGTTGTCGATCGGCTGCTTGATGCCGAGGTTGACGACCCGGTAGCCGTTGTTGGTGAGAATGATGTCGACGAGGTTCTTGCCGATGTCGTGCACGTCGCCCTTCACCGTGGCCAGCACGATGGTGCCCTTGTTCTGGCCGGCGATCTTCTCCATGAAGGGCTCGAGGAAGCGCACCGCCGCCTTCATGGTCTCGGCCGACTGCAGCACGAAGGGCAGCTGCATCTTGCCGGCGCCGAACAGCTCACCGACAACCTTCATGCCGGCCAGGAGGTGGATGTTGATGATGTCGAGCGGCGGATGCTTTTCCATCGCCTCCTTGAGGTCGTCTTCCAGGCCCTGCCGGTCGCCATCCACGATGCGGTCCTGGAGGCGCGTCTCGACGTCCTCGGCACGCGCGCGCTTTTCGGTCGTCGCCGCCGTGCGCCCCTCGAACAGCTTCATGAAGGCATGCAGCGGATCGTAGCCCTGCTCACGCCGGTCGAAGATGAGGTCCTCGGCGACCTTCACCTCTTCCTCGGGGATCTTGTGCAGCGGCATGATCTTGCTGACGTGCACGATGGCGCCGGTCAGCCCGCGCTTGATGGCGTGGTCCAGGTAGACCGAGTTCAACACATGGCGCGCCGCCGCATTCAACCCGAAGGAGATGTTGGAGAGACCCAGCAAGATCTGGCATTCCGGCAGCGCCCGCGCGATGCCTTCGATGGCCTCCAGCGTCCACAGGCCGAGCTTGCGGTCGTCCTCATTGCCGGTGCAGATGGTGAAGGTCAGCGGGTCGATCATAAGGTCGCTGGCCGGCAGGCCGTGCTGCACGCAGGCGAAGTCGTGCAGCCGCTTGGCGATCTCGACCTTGCGCTCGGCACTCTTGGCCATGCCCTCCTCATCGATGGTGAGGGCGATGACGGCAGAGCCGAACTTGCGCGCCATTGCCAGGCGCTGGTGGGCCGCCTCCTCACCGTCCTCGAAGTTGATGGAGTTCAGGATCGGCTTGCCGCCGTAGAGCTTCATCGCCGCTTCCAGCACCGGCAGCTCGGTGGAATCGAACACCAGCGGCGCGCTGACCGAGCCCCTCATGCGGGTCACCACCTCGGTCATCTCGGCGATCTCGTCGCGGCCGACGAAAGCGGTGCAGACGTCGATGGCGTGGGAGCCTTCCTTGGTCTGGTCGACCGCCATGGCAACGCAGCCGTCCCAGTCGCCGGTCTCCTGCAACTCGCGGAATTTCTTGGAGCCGTTGGCGTTGCAGCGCTCGCCGATGGAGAGGTAGGCGTTCTCCTGGCGCAGGCTCACCGGGCTGTAGAGCGAGGCAACCGAGGGGACCCAGAAGGACTGGCGCTGCTTGGGCGCCGGGCGCAGGCGGCCCGCCTCCCCGGCGCGCCGGCGCAGCATGGCATCCAGCGCGGCGATATGGTCCGGCGTGGTGCCGCAGCAGCCACCGATGATGTTGAGGCCGTCCTCGGTGAGGAAGCGGTCGAGCCAGCCGGCCAGTTCCTTCGGCTCCAGCGGATAGCGGGTCTGGCCGTCGACCAGCTCCGGCAGGCCGGCGTTGGGCTGCACCGACAGAAAGCCCGGCCAGTTCTCCGCCAGCCACTCCAGGTGCGGCGCCATCTCCTGCGGCCCGGTGGCGCAGTTGAGGCCCATGACGGGGATGTCGAGCGCCTGCAGCACCGTCGCCGCGGCGGCGATATCGGCGCCAACCAGCAGGGTACCGGTGGTCTCCACCGTCACCTGTACCATGATCGGCAGGTCGGATCCGGCGGCGGCACGAGCCAGCTTGGCGCCGTTCACCGCGGCCTTCACCTGCAGCGGGTCCTGGCAAGTCTCGATCAGCACGGCATCGATGCCGCCGGCGATAAGACCGCCGCACTGGGTCGCGAAAGCGGCCTCCAGGGTGTCGTAGTCGATGTGGCCGAGCGACGGCAGCCGGGTGCCCGGGCCGACCGAGCCGACCACGAAGCGTTCGCGCCCGTCGCTGGAGAACAGCTCGGCCGCCTCGCGGGCGATCTCCGCCGCGCGTTGGTTGATCTCCGCCGCGCGCTCGCTCAGGCCGAACTCGCCGAGCGTCACCGGCGAGCCGCCGAAGGTGTTGGTCTCCACCATGTCGGCGCCGGCCTCGAAGTAGCCGCGGTGAATCTCCCGCACGATGTCCGGGCGCGAGAGGTTCAGCACCTCGGTGCAGTTCTCCTGCTGCCAGTAATCGTCGAGGGTCAGGTCCATGGCCTGCACGCGGCTGCCCATGCCGCCGTCGCACAGCAGGACCTCTTCGGAAAGCTTATCCAGGAAACGACTCACGAAAGGCCTCCGGCCAGCAGCTTGGGCTGCGTTGCTTGAACATGCCGGGCCGCCGCATCGTTGCGCAGCAGGCGGCAGAGCGCCGCCGTCATGTCGGCCCGGTTCAGGGTGTAGATGTGGAAGTCCTCGATCCCGCGCGCCGTGAGATAGCGGCACAGCTCGACGGCGACGGAGACCGCGACCGGGAAACGCACCTCGGCGTCCTCTTCCAGGTCGCGGTAGAGATCGATCAGCCAGCGCGGCATGGCCGCCTTGCAGCTCTCGGCCATCTGGCGGGTGCGCTCGAAGTTCACGATCGGCAGGATTCCCGGGATGATCGGCGCCGTGATGCCGGCGGCGTGGGCCCGGTCGACGAAGCGCAGGAAGTCGTCGGGGTCGAAGAAGAACTGGGTGATCGCGCGGCTGGCGCCGGCGTCGATCTTACGCTTCAGATTGTCGAGATCGGCGGCCGCGTCGCGCGCCTCCGGATGCACCTCGGGATAGGCCGAGACGGAGATGTCGAAATCGGCCACCCGCTTCAGCCCGGCAACCAGGTCGGCGGCGTAGGCGTAGCCCTCGGGGTGCGGGACGTATCCCTGGCTGCCCTTGGGCGCGTCGCCGCGCAGCGCCACGATGCGGCGCACGCCGGCATCCCAATACTGCCGGGCAATAGTGTCGATCTCGTCCCGGCTGGCGCCGACACAGGTCAGGTGCGCGGCAGGCTCCAGCTCGGTCTCCCGGCGCACCCAGTCGATCGCCTTGAAGGTGCGCTCCTGGGTCGTGCCGCCGGCACCGTAGGTGACGGAGACGAAGTCGGGCTGCAGGGCTGCGAGCTTCTGCGCCGATTCACGCAAGCGCGCCTCGGCGGCCGGCGTCGCCGGCGGAAAGAACTCGAAGGAAAAACGCGGCACAGCGGAAGCTCCCTTGGACGGGTTGGCGGCAGTGGCGGATTTACGGATGATGTCGGCCATGGGTGGCTCCCCTGTTCTTACGCCGCGACCGAACGGCCGCCGGCCAGGGGCTGGCGCGCCGTCCAGATGCAGATGGTCAGCGCCTTGCCCTTGAGGCAGCGGCAGCCTTGCGGATCGAGGCCCGCGGCGTTCAGCCAGTCGGCCATCTTGTCTTCCTCGAAACCGAGCCAGCGGTGCTCGTGCTCGCTGCGCAGGTAGTCGAGGTCGTGGGCCTGGAAATCGACGATGAACAGGCGGCCGCCGGGGCGCAGCACGCGCGCGGCCTCCTGGATCGCCTTGGCTGGACGCTCGGCGTAGTGCAGCACCTGGTGAATGGTGACCGCGTCGAAACTGGCATCGCCCAGCGGCAGGTGATTCATGTCGCCCTTGCGCACAGCGCAGTTGCGCAGCCGCGCGCGCTCCAGCTTGGAGCGCGCCATCAGCAGCATGTCCGGCGAGAGGTCGACGCCGACGGCGCGGCCGACCTTGTCGGCGAGGATCTCGAGGATGCGCCCGGTGCCGGTGCCGATGTCGAGCAGGTCGCCCACGGCCTCCTCGGCGATCAACGCGGCGAGCTGGCGCTCGACCTCGTCGTCGTGGACGTAAAGCGCGCGCAGCTCGTCCCACTGGTCGGCGACCTTGCGGAAGTAGTCTTCGGCGCGCTGGGCCCGTTCGCCCATCAACTCGTCGAGGCGCTGCAGATCGCGCTGCACCGTCGGATCGTCTTCCGGCAGGGCATCGACCAGGGTCTGCGCCAGCGCCGCGGGGGCGCCCTCGTGCGCCAGGCGGAAGAACACCCAGCTGCCTTCGCGGTTACGCTCCAGCAGGCCGGCCTCGGCCAGGAGCTTCAGGTGGCGCGATAGCCGGGGCTGGCTCTGCCCGAGGATCTGGACCAGGTCGGACACCGTGAGCTCGGCATGGGCGCAGAGCACCAGCAGCCGAAGCCGGGTCGGCTCGGCGGCTGCCTTCATGGCGGACAACAGGGTATCCATGGGCTCCTCCCGGGGGCGCTTCATCGGATCGAGATGCTATAATAAGGATATAAAGATATCGTTATGTCAAGGACGGAGGCAGGCCGAATCCCGGCCCGAGGCCGCCGGCAGACCGGGGCGTTAACGCTGGAGCGCCGCCCGATACCACGGATCCCTCACATCGCCGGGGTGCGCTCTTAATTATGATTCGATTAAGTCAACCGGCGGTATGATTCGGCATGGTCCAGGCCCTCTATCCGCAATCGCGCCCGCGCATCGGTCTCGCTCTCGGCAGCGGCGTCGCCCGCGGCTGGGCGCACCTCGGCGTCATCCGCGCCCTGGCCCGCCACGGCATCGAGCCCGACGTGATCGCCGGCACCTCGATCGGCGCGGTGGTCGGCGGCGTTCACCTGGCCGGCAAGGCCGACGTGCTGGAAGGCTGGGCGCGCTCGCTCACCCGGCTGCGCATGATCTCCTACATGGACTTCCGCGTGCGCAACGGCGGCATGATCGGCGGCCGTCACCTGGTCGAGGCGCTGCGCCAGAACATCGGCGACATTAAGATCGAGCAACTCGGCATCCCCTTCGTCGCGGTGGCGACCGACCTGGTCACCGGCCACGAAGTCTGGTTGCGTGAAGGCGACCTGGTCGACGCCATGCGCACCTCCTTCTCGCTGCCCGGTGTGTTCGAACCGATGCAGCACCATGACCGCTGGCTGGTCGACGGTGCCCTGGTCAACCCGGTGCCGGTCTCGGTGTGCCGGGCGCTCGGCGTGCAGATGGTGATCGCCGTGAACCTCAACGCCGACATCCTGGGCAAGGAACGGCGCGCCGGCGCGACGGTGCCGACGGTTGCCGGCTTCGACCTGCTGAACGAGTTGAAGGAGCACGAGGCGGAGACCAAGAGCACCATGATCGGCACCCTCGCCCGGCGCATCTTCCGACGGGAGCCGACTCATCCCTCCATGTTCGGGGTGATGATCTCTTCCCTCGGCATCGTCCAGGACCGCATCTCGCGCTCGCGTCTGGCCGGCGAACCGCCGGACGTTCACATCACCCCGCGCCTGGGGAGCATCGGCCTGTTCGAATTCGAGCGCGCCGAAGAGATCATCGCCGAAGGCGAAGCCGCCGTCGAAAGGGTGCTGCCGGACCTCCACGACGCCATCTCGATCTTCGCGCGCGAGAATCGCCCGTCGGAAGGCTGAAGCGGTTCGCGTCACCCCATAAGAAAGCGGCGACCCCCGGGTAGGAGGCCGCCGTTCTCAGACTGCGGTGCTGCCGCATTGCGGCAGCCGGAGGCGGCTTTCAGCCGCCTCCAGATGTCACGTCATTCAGGAAGCCGTCGGCGTCGCAGCCGGAGCAGCGGCCTTCTTCGGCGCCCGCTTCTTGGCTACCTTCTTCTTTTTGGCAGCCTTCTTTTTCGCGGGCTTGCGGGCTGCCTTCTTCTTAGCAACCTTCTTTTTCGCGGCCTTCTTTTTCGTGGCCTTCTTCTTCACGGCCTTCTTTTTTGCCGGCTTACGGGCTGCCTTCTTTTTCGCGCCCTTCTTGACGGCCTTCTTCTTGGCTGTCTTCTTCACAGCCTTCTTTTTGGTCGCCTTCTTGGCCGTCTTCCTCACGGCCTTCTTCTTCGCGGTGGACTTGCGCGCCTTCTTGGCCGCGCTCCTCTTCGCAGGCGCCTTCTTCTTGACGGCTGCGCGTTTCTTAGCCGCCGCTTTCTTCTTCGCGGCAGGCTTCTTTCTGGTCGTGGTTGCCAATTGTCTAATCCCCTAACGGTAAGAACGAATCCGGTGATGCCACCCTGCGGCGCGAATTGTGCATCTTTGATGAAGCAGTGACAAGAAAAGAGAGAGCATAGGGAAGCAATGCTCAAAAGTTTTTCGGGCGCGTCGGAGGGCATTGCAGAGACGTTAGCTGCTCCTCCGGCGGAGCCGACTCAGTGTAGCGACGCAAGACTCCCTCCCTCGTCTTGAATCGAAACCGGCAACGCGAAGGCAGTTCGAAGATCGTCGGTGAATTGCTTTGCCTGATCTCTAGCTGGGGGAAGACAGCGGGGTTCAGAACTACAGCGGCGGCGGCGGCGAACGGTGCGGGCGCGGAAAAGGCGTCAAGCCTCAACCTGCGACCTGCAGGTATCGAGGCCTGCATCCTTCGGTGTGACGGGACACCGCTTGCAGACTGCAAAGACGAGGCCTTTGCGCATCGATGCTCGGACCTGGTCATGGGGACGACGACGGGTAGACGGAGGCGCCGAGCATCGGGCTCATCACCTTTGCCGGCCACCCAAAGACCGTCGGCATCATGACGTCAACACCCCCTGTTCATTGTCGCCGCTATCGCCGTCCGGCCCGCCGCCGCTCTCTTGGCAAAGGTATCCATGGCCATGGCCGTCGAGGGCGCGGCCACCCCGACAACGGCATCGTCAGCGCGCCGTCACGCGAGCGCGCCCGCAGCGTCGACAGCGCCGCGCACGATATCGCCTTGCTCGACATCCCCGGCACCCGCACGAGCAAGCGTGTCGGCAGATTGCTCTTCGAATGGCCCTCCGGCCTCCCGGGCAGCACCGAGTCGGTGTGTCGGATGCTCCGGCTGCGAACAGTCGAGTCCATCGGGAACAACTCCCCACGGTTCGGGTGAACCGCCCGATCGACTTCCCAGCCGGGTCGACTTCGTCCCCCAGGACGCCCGCAACGTGATTGCTCAACGATACGCCGACGCAGCGGCGGGTGATCTCGCCAAGCGCCGGTTCGCGGACGCGCCTTGCTTCGACGGTATCCGGACCGGCGGCCCCCAACCGGACCGCCGGCCATGGCCAGACTGCTCGCCGCCAGCCGCCTGGTTCTTGAGCCGCTCGAGCAGCCCGCCCCCGCAGTCCGCCTACTGTCCGCCCACTGCCCGCCCACTGCCCGCCCACTGCCCGCCCACCGCCCCCAAGGGGGCCGGACCAGACCGCCGCGCCGCAGGGGGCAAGAATCGTCGGGTTCCTAACTAGAAAAACGCATGGCTGACCCGCCGCCATTGCGTAGAGGCAAGTATTGACGGAAGGCATGCCACTTCATTGACTCTTCCGCCGCAAGGAAGCGGCGGCTTATATCGGGACAGTCGATGCAAATATGGCTAACAAGGCCGCAATTTCAAACGCCTAGCAATGATTGGCCGCGGGGTTGGGTTCAACCTCTGGAACATTTCCGGAGGCTGGGAGTCTTTATTTTACGAAACCTTCCAGCGCCGCTTGAAAGCGGCTCGGCGCTTCGCCATATCGGCGAGTTGGCGGGCTGGAGGGCATTTCACCAGCCGTATGGCCTGGCGGCCAGCCCCCAATAAAAGAGGCAAGAGTGTCATCTCGTTACTTTGACCGACGAACTTTTCTGGCAGGTGCCGGCGTCGGGAGTCTTGTTTCGGCCACCTCCTGGCCGCTGCAGGCCGCTTTTGCCCAAAATAACTGGACCCTTGCCATGCCCGGCGCGACCTTCGGTTTCGACCAGGTCAGTGCCATGGCGGAGAGCCTCGCCGCCGAAACTTTCCAGCCCAATGCCAAGCCGGTGCCCGAAAGGATGGCCGAGCTGACACCGGCGCGCTACCACCGCATCCAGTTCCGGACGGAGGCCAGCCTGTGGCGCGACGACCCCGTTCCTTACGAGGTTCAGTTGCTGCCCCGCGGCTCCTACTTCCGCAACCAGGTGGCCATCAACGTCATCGACGGTGGCTCAATACAACCGGTGCCCTACGACGGCGGCCTGTTTGACTTCGCCGGCGCCGAGCTGAACGAGCCGCCGCCCGACGACCTCGGCTTTGCCGGCTTCCGCCTGATGTATCCGCTGAACCAGGGCGATCGCCTGGACGAAGTGGCGGTCTTTCTGGGCGCGAGCTACTTCCGCGTCGTGGCGACGGGCCAGCACTACGGCCTTTCCGCGCGCGGCCTGGCGATCGACACCGGCCTCGCGAAGAAGGAAGAGTTCCCCTACTTCCGCGAGTTCTGGCTGAAGAAGCCGCAGGCCGGGGCGCGCAGCCTGGAAATCTTCGCCCTGCTAGACAGCGAAAGCCTGGCCGGCGCCTATCATTTCCGCCTGACGCCCGGCCACGAGTCGGTGATGGAGGTGCGCGCCAGCCTCTATACCCGCAGCGCCGTCGAGAAGCTGGGGATTGCGCCACTCACCTCCATGTTCCTCTATGGTGAGAACACCGGGCAGCCGGCCAACAACCTGCACCCCGAAGTGCACGACTCAGACGGCATGCTGCTGGCGACCGGCCGCGGTGAATGGATCTGGCGGCCGCTGCTCAACCGGCAGGCCCTGCAGATATCGTCCTTCGGCGACGAGAACCCGCGCGGCTTCGGGTTGATGCAGCGCGACCGCGACAGCCGCCACTATCTCGATCTCGACCTTAACTACGACCACCGACCGAGCGCCTGGGTCGAGCCGCTCGACCGCTGGGGCAAGGGCGCCGCCCAGCTGATCGAGATCCCCAGCGATTCCGAGCGCTACGACAACATCGGGCTGCTCTGGGTGCCCGAGCGGGCGGTCGAAGCGGGCCAAGTCTGGCCGTTTGCCTACCGAATCCGCTTCGGCAACGAGTATCCCGACTTTCCGGCGATCGGCCGCACCGTGGCGACCCGGGAGGCCGGCGTCGCCGATCAGG
Source organism: Pelagibius sp. 7325 (assembly GCF_037652055.1). NCBI lineage: Bacteria > Pseudomonadati > Pseudomonadota > Alphaproteobacteria > Rhodospirillales > Rhodovibrionaceae > Pelagibius > Pelagibius sp. 7325. The sequence goes on along the minus strand of NZ_JBBKAH010000012.1, from coordinate 199,972 downwards.
ACTACCGGCGCTTTGCCATCGAGTTCGGCGGCGGCCCGCTGAGGGAACTCCAAGACGAGAACGCCGTTGAACTGGTGGTAACGTCCTCACTCGGTACCATCCGGGAGGCAGCGAGCCGGCGAAATCCAGCCACCGATACTTGGCTGGCCTTTTTCACCCTGGATCCGGAAGGCGAGGACGCCGTCGAGTTGCGCGCTTTCCTGAAGGATCGAGACCACGCCTTGACCGAAACCTGGAGCTATCTGTGGAAGCGCGCCTGACCGACATCCCGACCGATCCCCGGATGCACATCGCGCCGGAGAGCCTGGACACTTTAACTTGCGGCCCCGTCCCCGCCGAGGCGCTGGGCGGCAGCCCTGCTGCTACGCCGTCCAAAGACCAGCCACACAGCGCGGTTGCGCTGCGCATCGACCGTTACCTGCAGGCGGCCGGCGCCATGGACAAGGCACGGCGCAGCCGCATCACGGCCGCCGCCGCCCGCGATCTGCTGGCGCGCGGTGCCAGCGCTGAGCCGGGCTGGGCGGAGGTGATCGCCGCGGTCGACCGCAGCCTGGCGGCCGAGTTCACCAATGCCGAGGCGCCCGCCGCGCAGGGCAGCGCCCGCGGCCGCGTCGCCCTCGTCCTGGCCGAGCGGGCGATGTCGTCCGGCGACGCCGCTCGGATGGGCCGCGATTGGGGAACGCCCGCACGCCGCCGCCTGGTGATGCCGGCGCAGGATCTGACTTCCTGGCAGCCCACCCTGCGCCCCGAGATGGAGCGTCACGCCGCGCGCCTGCGCGGGCTGCAGGTGAGCCGCTCCGTTCAGGGACTGGCGGCCTGTCTCAGCTTGATCGCTGTGCTGATCATTCCCTGACCGACCGACCGTCATGACCGTCCGCAACCGATTTCGGCGCCGGCGCCTGCTGCTGCTGTTCCTCGTGCTGGCCTCGACCAGCGCGGCGGCCCTGGTGCTGGGCACCATCCTTTCCGCCGACGGTTTCTCGCTGCTGGAACTGGCAATCGTCGTCATCTTCTCGGCGCTCTTCGCCTGGATCACGACCGCCTGCTGGATCTCGGTCTTCGGTTTCATCGTTCGCCTCATCGGCCTGCGCCGGCGCGCACAGAGCGCTGTCGACAGCGGCGCCGGCGCACCTTCCAGAACGGCACTGGTCATGCCGATCTACAACGAAGATCCCGAGCGCGTCATCGCCGGGTTGAAGGCGACCCTCGACTCGCTGTGCGAGAACGACACCTCCGGGCGCTTCGATCTCTTCGTCCTCAGCGACAGCACCGATCCGGATGTCTGGCTCGCCGAAGAGCTCGCGTGGAGCCGGCTGAACCGCGAGTTCGCCGGACGCATCGAGATCTTCTACCGCCACCGCCCGCGCAACCTGGCGCGCAAGAGCGGCAACATCGCCGACTTCTGCGAATCCTGGGGCTATCGCTACGAGTACATGGTCGTGCTGGACGCCGACAGCGTGATGTCAGGCGACTGCCTGACCCGCCTGGTCGCCCGCATGGACCGCCACCCGCGGGTCGGCCTCATCCAGGTCCCGCCGGTGCCGGTGATGCGCGAGACGCTTTTCGCCCGCAGCCAGCAGTTCGCCAGCAGCGTCTACGGACCGACCTTCATCGCCGGTCTCAGCTACTGGGTGGAGGGCGATTCAAACTACTGGGGCCACAATGCGATCATCCGCGTGCGCCCCTTCGTCGACCACTGCGGCCTGCCGGTGCTGCCGGGGCGCGAGCCCTTCGGCGGCGAGATCCTGAGCCACGATTTCGTCGAGGCGGCGCTGCTGCGCCGGGCAGGCTGGGAGGTCTGGCTGGCCGACGACCTGGGCGGCAGCTTCGAGGAGCCGCCGCCGACCCTGATCGACCATGCCAAGCGTGACCGACGCTGGTGCCAGGGCAACCTGCAGCACATGGGCGTGCTGGCCGCCCGCGGCCTTCGCCCGCTCAGCCGCCTGCACCTCGGCATGGGCGTGATGTCATACCTGTCGTCGCTCATGTGGCTGCTGCTGCTGGCACTGTCGGGCCTGGAAGCCTGGCTGCAATCGCGGACCGAGCACAGCTACTTCATCGAGGGCGACCTCTTCCCCAACTGGCCGGTGTCCTACGAGTTCGAAGCCACCACACTGCTGGCCATCACGCTGGTCATTCTCTACCTGCCCAAGCTGCTCGGCTATTTCGCCCTGTTCGGCGAGCGCCGCCGCCTGCTGGCCCATGGCGGCGCGTTCAGAGCCGCCGTGAGTGTGGTGCTGGAAAGCCTGATGTCGATCCTGCTGGCGCCGATCCTGATGCTGTTTCAGAGCAGCTTCATCGTCTCCATCCTGGCCGGGCGCAGCGTGCGCTGGGCACCGCAGAAGCGCGACGACGACGAGACCTCCTGGCACGAGGCCATCGCGGCGCACTGGGCCCATACGCTGATCGCGATCGTGGTCGGCACGATCAGCTACCTCTATATACCCGGCTTCTTCATCTGGCTAACCCCGGTGCTGGCCGGCCCGCTGCTCTCCATCCCGCTGTCGCGCTTCACCAGCCGCATCGACGTCGGGCTGAAGCTGAAGGCCTGGGGCCTGTTCCTGACGCCCGCCGAAACCGACCCGCCGCGCGTCCTGCAGCTGCTGGCGCGCAACCTCTCCGCCCGCAGCGAAACGCCGGCGCCATCGCCGGCCCTCTTCGAGCAGGTCATCACCGACCCCTTCATGAATGCCCTGCACCGCACCCTGCTGGAGCGCCAGCCGCGCAGCAAGAGCGAGCGGCTGCGCCTCGACGGCCTCATCGCGCGGGTGCAGGAGAACGGCGCCGGCAGTCTCAGCCGGGACGAGAAGCGCGACCTCTTGGGCGATCCCACTTCGATGGCCACGCTGCACGCCCTGGCCTGGCAGGCCCGCGAGGATATGCCCCCCACGCCGCAGGGCGCCGTGCCGGCCTGAGGCGCCTCAGCTCTTGCGGAAGACGAAGGCGGCGAGCACGCCGGCGGCCACCGCCAGCAGCACCGCGATGATGCCGTAGAGCGCCGAATAGTTATGCGCAAAGAAGAAGACGTCGGCGCCGAGACCGGCCTTGCGCACGATCAACGGCGTGGTCTGGGCATGGATCACGTGCCCGTCCTTCAGCATGAAGACTTCGACGTCATAGAACCCGGTCGGCACGTTGGCCGGGAAATGCAGCCGGGTGCGGAACAGCTGGCCGCCTAGGAAGGTGATGTTGTCGCCGCCCGAGGCGAACAGCCCCTCCCGCTGCTTGTTGCGGATCAGCGCATTGCGGAAGACGCTGACGTCCTGCGCGCTGATCGTCTCGTCCTCCGGGCGCAGGCGCAGGAACTCGGCCCCCATGCCGTGGCGCGCGCGGGTCACGTTGCTGGCGATCGCGTCCAGCGGGGCATTGCTGCGCACCGCGTAGAAGCTCGGCACCCGTTCGAACACCACCCGCCGGTCGTTCACCCAGATGCCGGCGAAGCGGGCCTTGCGCCATACCGTGGTCTGCTCCTCCGGCCCGCGCACCACCACCACGACGTTGCTGTCGGGCTCCACCGTGCCAAACAGCAGCACGTCGGTGCCGACGAAGCCGGTGGTGATCTGGATCTGGTGTTCCGAGAGGTCGGCGATCAACGGGGTCTGCCCGAAACCGGGCAGCGCCAGCAGCATGACGGCGATCGACAGCAGGACGGCACGCAGGTGCATATCAGTGCGCTCCCGCCACGCCGAGGACAAAGAGGTCATCGGGAGTCACTACGAGATCGAAGCACAGCTTGCCGCAAACCGCCAGCACCATGAGGGCGAGCAGCACGCGCAGCTGTTCGCCGCGCAGCCGGGTGCCGAAGCGGGTGCCGATCTGGGCACCGATGACCCCGCCGGTCAGCAGGATGAGCGCCAGGATCACGTCGACCGTCTGGTTGTGGGCCGACTGCAGGAAGGTCACCGTGGAGGTGACGAAGATGATCTGGAACAGCGAGGTACCGACCACCACCGAGGTCGGCATGCCGAGCAGGTAGATCATCGCCGGCACCATGATGAAGCCGCCGCTGACACCCATGATGGCGGCCAGAATGCCGACCACGAAGCCGATCATGATCGGCAGCAGGGCCGAAATGTAGAGCTTCGACTTGCGGAAGCGCATCTTGAACGGCAGGCCGTGCATCCAATGATGCTGGTGCAGCTTGCGCCGGGTATCGATCTGGCGCCGGCGGCGGAACAGCGCCCGGCTGCTCTCCAGGAACATCAGGCTGCCGACCACGCCCAGAAAGACGACGTAGCAGAGCGAAATCGCGAGGTCGAGCTGGCCGAGGCCGCGCAGGAAGCCGAACAGCCAGACGCCGAAGACCGACCCCAGCGTGCCGCCCACCAGCAGGACGATGCCCATGCGGAAGTCGACGTTGCCGCGCCGCCAATGCGCCAGCACGCCGGAAACCGAGGACGCGACGATCTGGTTGGCCTCGGTCGCCACCGCGACCGCCGGCGTGACGCCGATGAAGATGAGCAGCGGCGTCATCAGAAAGCCGCCGCCAACGCCGAACAGTCCGGAAAGAAAGCCGACGGCTCCACCCATGCCCAACAGCAAAAACACATTCACAGAGATCTCTGCGATGGGCAGGTAGATGTTCATCAAAATCGGCTTTCACGCAGCCCCGCCGCGCGGGACCTTACCTGAGTGGCTGAAGCTTACCGTCCGGGATACAGCATCGCTATAAAAGCATTCTTAATCAGGCGATTGAAGTACGATTATTGTCATCGGAGGTCAGGCACGGCTTTCCCCGTAGTAAAGCGTGACCACATGCTTGGCCTCGGCAAAGAACAGCCAGCGCTCGACTGCCAGGCCGAGTGCCATCGCCGCCACGGCGGCCAGCGCCGCCAGGACGGCCGGCACCGCGCCACCCAGGGCGAGCCCCAGGATGACGCAGACGATGGGCAGCAGGAAGCCGGCGACCAGCGCGATGCGGCGCAGCTTGGCGGCATGCTTGCGCGCGATGCGGAAACCCATCTCCTGCAGCAGGTAATTCGATTCGCTGTGCGGCGCTTCCAGCAGCCGCACCCGCCCCTGGCCTCCCCCGGAGCCGCCCCCGGGACTGCCGCCTCGACCGCCCGGGGCGCCGCCGAGACCGGTCGCCGACTCCGCCGTACTGGCGCCTTCTTGCGAGGCGAGGCTGCGCCAGTAGCCCAGCTTGATCGCGCCGGAGAGGACCGCCAGGACCAGCACCGCCCAGCCGAAGGCGCGCGCCAGCGGCAAGCCCCAGAGCTGCAGCAGCAGGTTCATCAGCAGCGCGCCGGAGAACGCCGAGAGCGCGAGATAGGCCGGCAGCGTCCAGGCATTGGACCACGCGCGGATGGTCCTGAGCGAGGCATAGATCATCGCCGTGCAGGCCACCGTCACGGCGCAGCAGACGCTGGCGAGCAGGCCGACAGCCGCGGCCGCGCCGCTGTTGGTCTGGGCGACGACCCACAGCAGCGCGAAGATGCCGACCGGCAGAAAGGTCACCACCGCGGCGACGCCCTCGCGCGACAGCCAGGAAGAGCGCCACTGGGACAGCGCCCGCCAGGCACGCTCCGGATGGCCGAGGTGGAAGGTCGAAGACAAGAGGCCCAGAACCACCAGGCCGAGGCCGATCCCGAAACCGGCGACGCCGAGCCAGCGCTCCGCCGGCAGGAGGCCGAGCGCCGCCAGCACGCCGAGCCAGGCGAGAAGGCCATAGCCGGCGCCCGAGGCGGTGGTGAAGAGAATGACGGACTTCGCCGGATGCACGGCCTCTCCCCCTAGTGGCTCAGCATGCGGTCGACCCAGCGGGCCAGGAGCCCGGCGGGCGCGACCTCGGCCGCCGGCGCTTCGCCGGCCGGCGGCGGCTCAGGCGCCTGCTTCGGCCGCGGCGGCAGGTAGCGGTTGACCGGCTTGCAGCCCTGCTCGGGCATCAGCTCGTAGCCGCCGCGCTCGGCGACCAGGCGGGAGACCTCGGAGTCCGCATCGCCAAGGTCGCCGAAGTGGCGCGCGCCCGCCGGGCAGGTCGATACGCAGGCCGGCACCCGGCTGCGCGGCTCGAGGTTCTCGTTGTAGATCTTGTCGACGCAGAGCGTGCACTTCTTCATCACCCCGGCATCGGCGTCGTACTCGCGCGCGCCATAGGGACAGGCCCAGGAGCACAGCTTGCAGCCGATGCAGGCCTCCGCGTTGACCAGCACGATGCCGTCCTCGGCGCGCTTGTAGGACGCGCCGGTCGGACAGACGGTGACGCAGGGCGCCTCTTCGCAATGCAGGCAGGACTTGGGGAAATGCACCGTGCGGCTGTTGCCGTCGTCCTGCACCACCTCGAAGGTGTGGATGCGGTTGAACCAGACGCCGGAAGGATCGGCGCCATAGGGATCGCTGTCGGTCAGCGGTGCGGAATGGCCCGAGGCATTCCACTCCTTGCAATTTACCGCGCAGGCATGGCAGCCCACGCAGATGTCGAGGTCGATCACCAGGCCGAGCTTCACCGGCCCGGGATTGCGCGGCAGGCTGGTCATGCCTCACCGTCCCCACTGCCGCCGCCGGCGGCCGGCTTCTTCACGTTGCCCTTCTTCACATTGCCTTTGCCGTCGGCGACGCCGCTGACGGTCAACGCCACTTCGTGGCGGTTGCCGATCCATTCCTGGAAGCGGCTGCCCTCGCCGTCGACGGCGTCCTTGCGGCATTTCAGTTCCTCGCCGTAGCGCAGGTGCAGGCCGTCGTCGTCAAGGCCTCGGGGGCCGCGGCGCGGTGGCGCCTTCACCGGGGCCATCATGGGCTCGGTCGCCCCGCAGTGCTCGGGCAGGCATTTCTCGATGCGCACGCGCAGATCGTACCAGGCCGCCTGCCCGGTCACCGGGTCCGAGTTGGAGTAGCGGTGACCGCCTTCGCGCAGCGGCAGCAGCTCCGAGATGATGTGGTTCAGCAGGAAGCCGCTGTTGCTCTCGGGCGCGTCGGCATCCAGGCCCCAGGCGCCGCGCCGCTTGCCGATGGCGTTCCAGGTCCACACGGTGTTCGGGTTCACCCCGTGCATGAGGCGCACCTGGCCCTTTACCCGGCCGTGGTGGCTGACGACCCAGACCCAGTCATCGTCGGCGACGCCGAAACGGGCCGCCGTCTCGGGATGCACGAAGAGACGGTTGCGCGCGGTGATCTGGCGCAGCCAGGCGTTCTGCGAGCCCCAGGAGTGGTACATGTGCATCGGCCGCTGGGTGATGGCATGGAGGGTGTATTCGTCCAGGTCGACCGCCGCCTCCTCGAAGGGCGGATACCAGATCGGCAGCGGGTCGAAGTAGGCCTCGATGCGCCCCCGCTCGCTGTCGGGCGGCTGAACGGGCCCATGGCCACGCGCGGCGAGGCGGAACTTCTGCAGGATCTCGCTGTAGAGCTGCAGCGTGATCTGAGCCTCGCTGGGCAGCCAGCCCATCGACTTGGCGTAGCTCAGGTAGCCCTTGTTGGCGTGCTTGAAGTAGAGCTGATCCGGCGCCAGCTTGTGGGTCCAGAAGCAGCCGTTCTCAATGTAGCGCTGCAGCTGATCCGGGTTCGGCTTGCCGGTGCCCTGCCCGCTGCCGTCGGGATTGCGCCAGCCTGCAAGGGGTCCGATGCCCGGCGCGCGCTCGTGGTTCACCATGTAGTCTGGGTAGCCGCCGGGATACTTCGCGCTGCCATCGTCATTGGTGAAGCCCGGCAGGCCGAGCCGCCCGCCGAGGTCGACCAGGACGTCTTGGAACGGCCGCACGTCGCGGTCGGGCTGCACCACCGGCTGGCGGATCGCGTCGCCGGGCCCGTGCGCGCTGCTGATCGGGCGGTCGAGCAGCGAGATGCAGTCCCAGCGCTCCAGGTAGGTGGTGTCCGGCAGGATGAGATCGGCATAGGGCACCATCTCCGAATAGTAGGCATCGGAGTAGATGATCTTGGGGATCTTGTAGTCGCCGGTCTCGGGGTCCTTGTCGGTCAGGTAGTGCAGCGTGCCCTGGACGTTCATGGCGGAGTTCCACCCCATGTTCGCCATGTACATCATCAGCACGTCGACCGAGTAGGGATCGCCCGCCCAGGCGTTGTGAATGACCATGTGCATCAGGCCGTGGGCGGCCAGCGGATGCTCCCAGCTGTAGGCCTTGTCGAGTCGTGTCGGCTTGCCGTCTTCGTCGACCAGCAGGTCTTCGGGCCCCGTCGGAAAGCCGAGCGGCATGCCGCCCAGCGGCTGGCCCGGCGTCACCGTCTTGCCGGCCGGCTTCGGACCGGGCGGGATCGGCTTCGGAAAGGGCGCCTTGTAGCCGAAGCCGCCGGGACAGTCGATCGACCCCAGCAGCATCTGCAGCAGGTGGATGGCGCGGCAGCTGTGGAAGCCGTTGGAGTGCGCCGAGATGCCGCGCATGGCATGCATCGAGACCGGGCGGCCGATCATCTTGTCGTGCTTGCGCCCCGCCCAGTCGGTCCAGGGAACGTCGAGCACGACCTCTTTCTCGAAAGCCGCTTCGGCCAGTTCGGCGGCGATGCGCCGGATGGTCGCCGCCGCGACGCCGGTCTGCGCCGCCACCGCCTCGGGCGCGTAGGCCGGATCGAGGTAGCGCTTGGCCAGCAGCTCGAAGGCGGGTACCGCCGCGCGGCCGTCGGGGAGTTGGCGGCGGCCGACCGCGGCGGCCTTCACCGTCGCATCTTCGGCCGGCGCCAGGACCTGGCGCTCGGCATCCCAGCACAGCACCCGCCCCTCGGCGTCGCGCGCGAAGAGGCCGTCCTCGGCACCGCCCGGATCGTCGATCACCAGCCAGGTGGCATTGGTGTAGCGGCCGAGGAAATCCCAGTCGATCTTCTCGGCTCTCAGCAGTTCGTGGATCAGCGCCAGCACGAACAGCCCGTCGGTGCCGGGGCGGATGCCGACCCATTCGTCGGCGATGGCGGAGTAGCCGGTCTTCACCGGATTGATCGAGACGAACTTCGCCTGGCCGCGCGTCTTCATGCGCCCGAGGCCGGCCTTGATAGGATTGGAATCGTGGTCCTCGGCAACGCCGAACAGCATGAAGTAGCGCGTCAGGTCCCAATCGGGCTCGCCGAACTCCCAAAACGCGCCGCCGATGCTGTAGAGACCGGCCGCGGCCATATTGACCGAACAGAAGCCGCCGTGGGCGGCGAAATTCGGCGTGCCGAACTGCGCCGCCCACCAGCCGGTAAGAGACTGGCTCTGGTCGCGACCGGTAAAGAAGGCGAAACGCCTGGGGTCACGACGGCGCACATCGCCCAGCCAGTCGACGGCCAGAGCCAGCGCCTCTTCCCACTCGATTTCCTTGAACTCGCCGCTGCCGCGCTCGCCCACCCGCAGCAGCGGCTTGGTCAGCCGCGCCGGCGAGTAGTGCTGCATGATGCCCGCCGAGCCCTTGGCGCAGAGCACGCCCTTGTTCACCGGGTGATCGGGATTGCCCTCCAGGTAGCGGATCTTGCCGTCCTTCAGGTAGACGTTGATCCCGCAACGGCAGGCGCACATGTAGCAGGTTGTGTTCTTGATCTCGTCGGCAACTTCCGGGCAGGTATTGACGCGTTCACGCGGGGTATCCAGTGGGCCTGTGACCATCAATCCTCCCTGTCCTGCCCGTCAGCGGTGCCGTTGCCGGCGTTCTCATTGTGCATTTCGTCTTGCGCGCTCATCGTCTGCCCGCTGCCGGACGCCCGCAAGGGACGTCCCGCCGCCGGTCCGGACAACCCGGCCGGGATGCGCTGCGATGACTGCGTGAGATGCTTAGGCACCGCTTCTAAAGCATTGTCCGGGCGAAGATAACAGGATTCCCGGGCGTTTACGCCCCTGGCCCCATCGATTGTTGACAGTTGGATGCAGAACTGGCCTCACGCCGGCGGGTTTGTCTCAGCGAGTGAAACCGGCGCCAGCCGCCGTCTCAGGGAGTGGAAAAATTCGCATTCTTCGTGAAACCCCGCGCCCCCAGCCCTCGTAGATGGGAACAGGAGCGCGCTTCGGTCGGCTGAGTCGCCGGCCGGAGCGTTGCCCACAATACGGGGGAGCCGCGCAGCGGCCTCCGCAAAAGGCTGGAAGCAAGGGGCTCCCCTTTGCGTTCAGGCGAGGTGGCCACCGCCCGCGGCAGAGCGGCGCTAACGGCGGTGGTCACTTCCTGCCTGCCTGGGCAGCCGGAGCGGAGATCGATTCCGCACGGCCACCTTCCAAGGCTACACCCAGCCGCCGTCGACGATATAGCTCTGATTGGTGCAGGCGCCGGCATCGTCGGAGGCGAAGAACAGCACCGCGCGGGCGATATCGGCGGGCACCAGCTTCCGCTTAAGGCATTGGCGCTCCAGCAACTCGGCCTCGCCTTCGGGGGTCAGCCAGAGATCGATCTGGCGCTGGGTCATGATCCAGCCCGGCACCACGCAGTTCACCCGGATGTTCTTCGGGCCGAGGTCGCGGGCCAGCGAGCGCGTGAGGCCGGCCACCGCCGACTTGGCGGTGGTGTAGCAGGGCATGCCCCCCTGCCCGATCATCCAGGACACCGAGCCGAGGTTCACGATGGCGCCGCCACCGGCCTTTTCCATGTCGGGATAGACCGCCTGGGCGGCGAAGAACTGGTGCTTCAGGTTGACCGCGATGCGGTCGTCCCAGTACTCCGGCGTCACCTCGTCGATGGCGTGGCGCTGGTCGTGCGCGGCGTTGTTCACCAGCACGGTGATCGGCCCCAGCTTTTCGCGCACCTGGCCGACGGCGACCCGCAAGGCCTCGATGTCGGTGAGGTCGCAGTTCACGAAGAACGGCTTGCCGTGGCCCGCCGCCTCCACGTCGCGCACCAGCTTCTCGGATGCTTCCTGGTTGATGTCGACGAAGCCGACCTTGGCGCCCTGCCGGCAGAAATGCTCGACGATAGAGGCGCCGATGCCGCTGCCGCCGCCGGTGACGAAGACGACGCGGTCCTTGAGGCTGGGATAGATGGCAGTGGCAGTCATCGCAAAGGAAACCTCTTAAACGCTTTGGGGGGAACAGAGTCGGATCGAAGAGAAAGAGAATAGCAGAGAGTCAGTGCAGCTCGGCGAGCTCCTCCGGCGTCTCCTCCTCGGGCAGCTTGCCGAGGATGATCATGCCGAGAACCTCGTCCTTGGTCACCTTCGCGGTGTCGCGGGTGCCGACGAGGCGGCCGTTCTTCATCACCGAGACCCGGTCGGAGAGATCGAAGACGTCGTGCAGGTCGTGACTGATGAGGAAGATGCCGATGCCTTCCTTCTTAAGCTGCAGGATGAGATCGGCGACCATCGCCGTCTCCTGCGGGCCGAGTGCCGCCGTCGGCTCGTCCATGATGAGGATCTTGGCGTTGAACAGGATGGCGCGGGCGATGGCGACCGACTGACGCTGGCCGCCCGAGAGGTTCTTCACCGGGTCCTTGATGTTTTTGAAGTTCGGGTTGAGGCGGTGCAGCACGGCGCGCGCCTGGTGCTCCATGGCGTCGTCGTCCAGCAGGCCGAAGCGCGTCATCAGCTCGCGGCCGAGGAAGAGGTTCGCCGGGGCGTCCAGGTTGTCGGCCAGCGCGAGGGTCTGGTAGATCGTCTCGATGCCGTGGCGGCGGGCGTCGCGCGGCGTCTCGATGGCGACCTTCTCGCCATTGATCAGGATGTCGCCGCTGTCGCAGGGATAGGCGCCGGCCAGCATCTTGATGAGCGTCGACTTGCCGGCGCCGTTGTGGCCCAGCAGGCCGACCACTTCGCCGGGATAGAGATCGACGGAGACGTCCTCGACCGCCTGCACGCCGCCGAAGCGCTTGCAGATGCCGCGCATCTCGACCAGGGGCACGGATGAAGATGGGGGCATGCGGCTTCTCCCTCAGCGCCGGCCGCGGTTGTAGACCACGTCGAACCACACCGCCGCGATCAGCACCAGGCCGATGACGATGCTGCGCAGCGAGGTGGAGACGTCGAGCAGCAGCATGCCGTTGTCGAGGCTCTGCATGACCACGGCGCCCAGGATGGCGCCGGGAATGGTGCCGAGCCCGCCGGCGAGCGAGGTGCCGCCGATGACCGCCGCGGCGATCACGTTGAGCTCCGCCAGAGTGCCCATGGAGTTGGTCCCGGCGTTGAGCCGCGCCGTGGTGACCACTGCGGCGATGGCGCAGAGCACGCCCATCACCATGAAGATCATCACCGTGGTGCGCTTCACGTTGATGCCCGAGAGCGCCGCCGCCTCCGGGTTGCCGCCCATGGCGAAGACGTAGCGCCCGAACTTGGTGAAGCGGGCGGCAAAGGTCATGAAGACGACCACCGCCAGCAGGATGAGCACCGGCACCGGAATGCCGCGCGGCTCGAAGGTGCGCGGCCGGGGATAGGCGTTCATCACCATGACGAAGCCGATGATGAGGGCCGACCAGGCGACGATCATCATGATCTCCGCCCACAGCGGCTTCACAGGAAAGTTGTAGCGCTGGCGCTTGGCACGGACCTTCATGGTGATGAAGGCCAGCAGGCCGACGGCGACGAGGCCGAGCGCCCAGCTCGCCGTCGCGCCGATCGATCCGTCGATGCCGCCGCCGAGCAGTTGGTAGACCGGGTCGAGCGGCGCCACCGTGCGCCCGTCGGTGATCTCGAAGGCGGCGCCGCGGAAGATCAGCAGGCCGCCGAGGGTGACCACGAAGGCGGGCACGCCGCCGTAGGCGATCCAGAGCCCCTGCCACAGACCCACCAGCAGGCCCAGGCCGATGCCGAAGACGATGGTCAGCGGCCAGTTCCAGGCGGCGCCCAGCGGCAGCACCTCGACCTGCAGGAAAGCGATCGACATGCCGATGAAGCCGAGCACCGAGCCGACCGAAAGGTCGATGTGGCGGGCCACGATGACCAGCACCATGCCGGTCGCCATGATGCCGACGGCCGAGCCCTGGACCGCCAGATTGAAGAGATTGCGCGGCGTCAGGAAGATGCCGCCGGTGAGGAAATCGAACACCAGCCAGATCACGACCAGCGCGCCCAGCATGGCGAGCAGCCGCGTGTCCAGGCCGGTCAGGCGCGCGACCTCCTCGAGCGGGCGCAGGCGCAGCGCCGGCCGCCGCGCGCCGCCCGCTTGGGCGCCTTTGCGGTCAAGCTCGCCGACTTCCGCCTCGCTCGTCATACCCTAACCGTCCCACTCGATCCGTGAATGCCCGCTTTGAAAGGCCCGGGCCCCGGGGCGCGGACGGCCGGGCCGCTCCCGCAGGAGGGAGAAGCCCGGCCGCAACGCGTCCCGCGGAACCTGGTGCCGACGACAGCTATTGGCAGGCGCCGGGCGCCATGCCGCTGTCGACGCCCTGGCAAACCACGTCCTTGCCAACCCAGCCGGCATCGATCACCACGCCGAGGTTCTCCTTGGTGATGGGCACCGGCTTCAGGAAGATGGCATCCATGGCGACGCCCTTGGGGCCGTCGTCCCACTTCTCGGCGCCGGCGATCTCGGTCGCCGCGGTGCCCTTGGCCAGCTGCACGGCGATCTCAGCCGCCGCCTTGCCGAGCTCGCGGGCGTCCTTCCAGACGCTGACGGTCTGCAGCCCCTTGGCGACACGGTTGAGCGCGGCATGATCGCCGTCCTGGCCGGAGACCGGCAGACCTTCCAGGCCCTGGGCGCTGAGCGCGGCCACCACGCCGCCGGCGGTGCCGTCGTTGGAGGCGACCACCGCGTCGATCTTGTTGTTATTGGCCGTCAGGATCTGCTCCATGTTCTTCTGCGCATTCTCCGGCAGCCAGCCGTCGGTGTACTGCTCGCCGACCACGTTGATCTTGCCGGCCTTGATGGCTTCGTCGAGCACCTCGAGCTGTCCTTCATGCAGGAAGTCGGCGTTGGGATCGGCCGAAGATCCCTTGATGAAGACGTAGTTGCCTTCCGGCTTCATCTTCAGCACCTCGCGCGCCTGGATGCGCCCGACTTCCTTGTTATCGAAGGTGAGGTAGAAGACTTCCGGCACCTCGATGAGGCGGTCGTAGCCGACCACGGGGATGCCCTCGGCCTTGGCCTTCTCGACCGCCGGCACGATGGCCGAGGCGTCCTGCGCCAGCACGATGAGGGCATTGGCTCCGCGCGCGATGAGACCCTCGATATCGGCGATCTGCTTCTCGCTGGACGACTGCGCATCGGCGCTGATGTACTTGGCGCCGAGCTCTTCGAGACGCGACTTGATGGCGGCCTCGTCGGTCTTCCAGCGTTCCTCCTGGAAGTTCGACCAGCTGACGCCGACGACGAGATCCTGCGCCTGAGCGGCGAGCGCCGAGAACGCGACACCCGCGGCCACCAAGGCAGCGGAAATTCCACGCATAATGCGAGTCATCAATTCCTCCCCGTTATACCGTGACGGGCTGCCCGCCACAGTTGTTCGTTAAAGCGATGCTATCGCCGTTAGACGCATCTTTGTCGTCCAGGACAGCGCTGTCAACCGGATCGTTTTGGAGACCGGAGCGGGAACGGCAATGTCTAGAGCGACGGCAGGCCGGCCCGCGCTACTCCTGACCGCAGGGCCAGGCGGCGGGTGCCGTGAGCCCTTCCGGCAGCACCGTTTTGGCGTCGCCGCAGGCGGCGTCCAGCTGCATCTGGGTGAGGCCCTTGGCCGCAGAGAGGTCGGTCGCCTCGAAGTGGGTCAGGTAGGTGTAGGCGCCCGTCAGGTCGGCGCCCTTCAGGCTGGCGCCGGCGAAGACCGCGCGGGCGATCTCCGCCTTGGTCAGGTCAGCGCCGTCGAGCACCGCGTCGTTCAGCAGCGCGCGGCCCAACTCGGCCTTCTGCATCGTCGCGCCGGTGAAGTCGGCGCCGGTGAAATCGGCGCGCGCCATCTCCGCCTTGCTGAGATCGGCCCCTTTCAGCACGGCCTCGACGAAGTTGGCGCGCGAGCCGCTGGCTTTGGCGAGGTTGGCACCGCTGAGGTCGGCGCCGGCCAGGCGAGCGTGCTCGAAGTCCGCCTCGGTGAGATCGGCGCCAGCCAGCTTGGCACCAGCCAGGTCGGAGCGGCTGAAATCGGTGCGCACGAAGCTGCCCTTGCTGAGATTCTGGCTGCCCAGCATCAGGCGCCGCTTCTCGCACTTCGACCAGTCCACGCCGGCGGCGGGGCGGTCGCCGCAGCCCGCGCTGGCGGGCGCCGCCGGCAACAGGAAGAACACCGGCGCCGCCGCCAGGCAAAAACACAACATCCCGATCGCACGTTTCATTCTGACGCCGCACTCCTGATTTCGTGGAAACTCCGGTCGCGATGGTATCGGAGCGCCCCGGCCTTGAACAGCGGCGCTCGCCGTCTCGTGATCGCCCAAAAGGGGGACGGCGGCAAAGCGCCGCCTCGCTCCCTTTGGGGGCGCTATTGGAGCCCTATTGGGCACCTATTGGCCCCATATTGGCCCAAGGTGTGGATTGACTGAATGCGAAAGCTGGGTCACGGTAGCGCTATCAAGAATGAAAGCCCGGGCCCTTTCCAGTGCCGGTCCCACCGGCCGGCAAGGCTCCCGAGGCATAAAGAAACGCTGCCGGCGGCACCCTTTAACGGCGTGCCGGACGGCATTTGGGAGGAACGCACATGCTCACGAAATCCATGCTCGGGATGACTCTGGCCGCCGCCATGGCGACCGGGATCGTCTCGCAGTCTCTTGCCGCCGGCCCGGAAGTGGTCAGCGGCCCGGGCGTCAATCCGTCCTGCTTCGCCCCCTTCAGCGCCGACACCAAGTTTTTGAAGTTCCCCAAGAAAGAGCCGCCCTACCGCATCGCCATGGCCAACGGCTTCGTCGGCAACACCTGGCGCATCCAGATGATCAAGACGCTGAAGGCCTACGCCGAACAGGACGACGTCGCGCCGATGATCGAGGAACTGAAAGTGGTCTCCACCGGCACCGACGTGGCCGCGCAGATCGCCGCCATCGACAACTTCATCAACGCCGGCTACGACGCCATCCTGACCATCGCGGTGAACCCGACCGCCTTCGAGCCGGTCATCCGCCGCGCCAACCGCGCCGGTGTCGTGCTGGTACCCTTCGACAACGTGCTGGACAGTGAGGACATTCTGCAGGTCAACGAGGACCAGTCCGAGATCGGTCGCATCATGGGCCGCTGGCTGGTCAAGAACGTCGGTGACTCCGGCAAGATCCTGGAAGTGCGCGGCCTGCCCGGCAACTCGGTCGACCGCGACCGCCACAATGGCTTCCGCGAAGTGATGGAAGGCGGCGGCAAATACGACATCGTCGAGGTCGTGGGCAACTGGGACGACGGCACCGCCCAGAAGGTCACCGCCGACGCCATCGCCGTGCACGGCCAGTTCGACGGCGTCTTCGTGCAGGGAGGCTCGACCGGCGCGGTGCGCGCCATGATCGATGCCGGCCATCCCTTCGTGCCGGTCGCCGGCGAGGCCGAGAACGGTTTCCGCAAGCTCTGCGCCCAGCACGCCAGCGAGGGCCTCATCTGCTCCTCCGCCGGGCAGTCGCCGGGCCTGGTGGCCATCGCCGCCAAGACCGCGATCACCGCGCTGCAGGGCGAGGTGCTGCCGCAGTACGTCTCGGTGCCGATCCCGCTGGTCGAGCACCCGGACTTCAAGGCCGGCGAGAACTACTACCCGGACCTCACCGACAACTTCTTCACCCCGAACGAGTTTCCGCCCTGCGACGTGAACATCACGGCGAAGGAAATCATGTCGAAGTCCGAGGGCGACCAGTAGGCCGCCTCCCACAGCGTGCCTCGGGTCAGACGGTGCCGTGCCCCTTGCGCGGGGCGCGGCATCGCCTGCCCTTTCCGTTTGTCTTGAGACTCTTGCGCCGGGCCCACGCATGACCGACCCACTCCCTTCTTCCGACCGTTCTCCCTCGGGCCCGACCGCCGCGCCGTTCTGGCAGATGCACGGCATCACCAAGCGCTACGGCGGCATCCTGGCGCTGGACGATGTCGACTTCGCCTGCGAGCGCGGCGCCATCCACGCGGTGCTGGGGGAGAACGGCGCCGGCAAGTCGACCCTCATCAAGATCGCCGCCGGCGTGGTGGCGCCGACCGCCGGACGGCTGATGCTGGAGGGCCGCGAGGTCGCCTTTACCGGGCCGCAGGACGCCAACGCCGCCGGCATCGTCTGCATCTTCCAGGAACTCTCCCTCATGCCGGACCTCTCGGTCGCCGACAACATCTGCATGACGGCGCCGCCGGGACGCTTCGGCTTCATCAACCATCGCGCCCAGCGGCGCCGCGCCGAGGCCCTGCTGGCGCGCGTCGGCTGCGCCGACGTGAACCCGCTGGAGCTGGTGAAGAACCTCTCGCTTTCGCGCCGCCAGATGGTGGAGATCGCCAAGGCGCTGGGCCGCGACCCGCGCCTGCTGATCCTCGACGAGGCAACCTCGGCGCTGACCGCCGGCGATGTCGAGAAAGTCTACGGCATCCTGCGCGACCTGCGCCGCGACGGCCTCGCCATCCTCTACATCTCCCACCGCATGCACGAGATCGAACAGCTGGCCGACAGCTGTTCGGTGTTCCGCAACGGCCGCCACATCGAGACCTTCCGCAAAGGCGCGCGGAGCGACAACGAGGTCGTGCGCCTGATGATCGGGCGCGACTACACCCAGGTCTACCCAGCCAAGCCGGTCCGTGCCGCGCCCCCCGCCCCGGCGCTAAGCGTGAAGAATCTCGCCTGGGCCGGGCGCCTGAAGGACGTCTCCCTCACCGTCGGCCAGGGCGAGATCGTCGGCCTCGGTGGCCTCGACGGCCAGGGCCAGCGCGAGCTGCTGCTCGCCCTCTTCGGCGTGCTGCGCGGCGTCACCGGCGCGGTCGAGGTGGACGCCAAACCGGCGCGCCTTTCCAGCCCCGGCCAGGCGAAATCGCAGAAGATCCGCATGGCCCTCATTCCCGAGGACCGCAAATCGGAGGGCCTGCTGCTGCCGATGTCGGTGCGCGACAACATCTCCATGGCCTCGATCGGCAAGTTTACGAAAGGCATCTTCATCGACCGCGCACGCCAGAACGCGAAGGTGGACGAGATGGTCAAGCGCCTCGCCATCAAGGTGGGCGACGTCGACAGCCCGGCGGCCACGCTGTCCGGCGGCAACCAGCAGAAGGTGGTGATCGCCAAGTGGCTGATGACCGAGGCGCGCGTCATCCTGCTGAACGACCCGACGCGCGGCATCGACGTCGGCACCAAGCAGGAGATCTACCAGCTGCTGCGCGAGCTGGCCGACGCCGGCACGGCGATCCTGTTCTACACCACCGACTACGACGAACTGATCGGCTGCTGCGACCGCGTCTCCATCATGTACGGCGGCGGCATCATCCGCGAGCTGACCGGCGAGGCGATCAACGAGGAGAACATCATCGCCAGCGCCCTCAACATCGACCTGGAGCGCCCCACCCCGCCCGCGCAACCCCGCAAGGAGGCCCGGGCATGAGTGCCGCGACCGGAACCCTGGGCGACTGGAAGCTGCGGGCCGGGCAGAACCAGGGCCTGCTGATCGCCATCGCCGTCTTCGTCGCGATGTTCACCCTCTACGTCTCGAACCATCCGGCCGGCCTCACGGTGCCGGTGGTGACCACCGCCGCGAACAAGGCGGTGCTGCTGGCCCTGGTCGCCATGGCGCAGACCCTGCCGGTGCTGACCGGCGGCCTCGACCTCTCGGTCGGGATGGTCTTCGTGATGACCAACTGCCTCGCCTCCTCGATCGTCAGCGGGGAGCCCTGGCAGGTGGCCCTCGGCATCGTGGCCGTGCTGCTGGCGGGCGCGCTGGCCGGCTTCGTGAACGGCGCCATCGTGGTCTACGGCCGCCTGCAGCCGATCATCACCACGCTGGCGACCGGCGCCGTCTACTACGGCATCGCCCTGCTGCTGCGGCCGGTGCCCGGCGGTGCCGTCGATCCCGACCTCGCCGACTTCATGACCTACACGGTGTTCGAGACCGTGCCGACCTCGCTGGTGCTGCTGCTGGCGGTGGCGGTGCTCATCTGGCTGCCGTTCCGCAACTCGGTGATCGGGCGCGGCTGCTACGCCATCGGCTCGGCCGAGGGCGCCGCCTACATGTCCGGCCTCGACATCGGGCGTTCCAAGCTGGCGGCCTATACCCTGGCCGGGTTGCTGGCGGGCGTCGCCGGCCTCATGCTCACCTTCGTCACCTTCTCCGGCGAGGCCTCGGCGCCAATCGGCGGCACCTACACCCTCAACTCCATCGCCGCGGTGGTGATCGGCGGCACCGCGCTGTACGGCGGCGCCGGCGGCGCCATCGGCTCCATCTTCGGCGCCTTCATCCTGCGCACCATCGACGACCTGCTGTTCGTCTTCGACCTGCCGCCGCTGTGGCAGCCGCTGTTCCAGGGCGTGGTGCTGCTGGGCGCGGTCAGCCTGGGCGCCGCCCGGGTGTTCCGCGTGAAGAACAGGCTGGAGCTGTTCAACTGATGCAAGCGGTCCTCAAACGCATCGACAGACCGGTCGCCATCGCCTTCGGCTTCATCGTCGTGCTGCTGCTGGCCGGCAGCCTCTATTCCTCCAGCTTCCTCTCGGCCAACTACCTGCTGCAGCAGCTGCAGGTCGCCGCCTTCCTGGGCCTCATCGCCTCCGGCGTCATGCTGGTGATCCTGCTGGGCCACATCGATCTTTCCATCCCTTGGCTGGTCACCGTCGGCGGCATGATGTCGACGGCCGCGGCCGGCTGGTGGGGGCCGGAGTGGGCGATCCCCTTCGGCGTCTTCTGCGGCCTCGTCTTCGGCATCATCAACGGCCTGGGCGTCGCCATCCTGCGCGTGCCCTCGATGATCTTCACCCTCGGCATCAACGCGGTGGCTCAGGGCGTCATGGTGCTGCACACCGGCGGCTTCGCGCCGCAGGACCACGCCACCGAGCTCATGCACTGGCTGGCGGTGGAGCGCGTCGTGCTGGGCATTCCCAACGCGGTGTTCATCTGGGCGCTGCTCGGCATCGCCATCGTCGTCATGCTGAAGAAGACGCCGCTGGGGCGCTACATCTACGCCATCGGCAACCGCGAGACGGCGACCTACCTCTCCGGCGTGAACACGCGCCTCGTCATCGTCACCTGCTTTGCCATCTCCGGCATGTGCTCTGCATTGGCCGGCGTGCTGCTGGCCGGCTATTCCTCCAAGGGCTACCAGGCGATGGGCGACCCCTACCTGCTGCCGGCCATCGCCGCCGTGGTGCTGGGCGGCACCCACATCCTGGGCGGCCGCGGCAGCTACCTCGGCACCATCGCCGGTGTCATCCTGATCTCGCTGCTGGCCTCGATCCTGTCGGTCATGCAGATGCCCGAGGCCGGCCGCCAGATCATCTACGGCTGCGTCATCATCGGCATGCTGCTGGTGTATGGACGGGGGCAGAAGGTGGTGGGGTGACGGTGGTGCCCGCTCTCCCCTTGCGGGAGAGGAATGTGCGGCGTTGGTGAGTGCCTGCGCGAACCTACGCGAAGCTGGGTGAGGGGCAGAGCGGCGGCGCCCCCTCACCCAGCTTCGCCTAAGCTCGCTACGCTCGCTAAGGCTCAGCAACCCTCTCCCACAAGGGGAGAGGGTAAAAATTCTTACGGCCACTGCACCCCGCGGCGGTTCAGCGTGATGGCGTAGAGCGAGGTCGTGGCGGTGATGAAGAGGCGGTTCTTCTTGGGGCCGCCGAAGGTGACGTTGGAGACCACCTCCGGCACCCGGATCTTGCCCAGCAGTTCGCCCTTGGGGGAGAAACAGTGCACGCCGTCGCCGGCGCTGGACCAGATGTTGCCGTCCTCGTCCAGTCTGAATCCGTCGAACAGCCCGGCATCGCAGACCGCGAAGACCTTGCCGCCGGAGAGGGTGCCGTCCTTGGCGACCTTGAAGGCGCGGATGTGGCGCGGCCCTTCCGGATCGTGCGAGGCGCCGGTGTCGGCGATGTAGAGGATCTTCTCGTCCGGCGAAAAGGCGAGACCGTTGGGCTTCACGAAATCGTCGGCGGCGATGGTCAGCTTGCCGGTCTTGGGATCGAGGCGGTAGACATGGCAGGCGCCGATCTCGCTCTCGCCCTTGTGGCCCTCGTAGTCGGAGAGGATGCCGTAGGGCGGGTCGGTGAACCACACCGTGCCGTCGGACTTCACCACCACGTCGTTGGGCGAGTTCAGGCGCTTGCCCTTGTAGCTGTCGGCCAGCACGGTGATCGAGCCGTCCCACTCCGTGCGGGTGACCCGCCGGGCGCCGTGCTCACAGGAGACCAGGCGACCTTCCCGGTCGCGGGTGTGGCCGTTGGCGTAGTTCGACGGCTTGCGGAATTCGGTGACGCCGCCACCGGGCGTCCACTTGAGCATTCTAGTGTTGGGGATATCGCTCCACAGCAGGAAGTCGCCGTCGCAGAAGTACACCGGTCCCTCGGCCCAGAGCGTGCCGGTATAGAGCTTCTCGAGCTGGCAGTTGCCGTTGATGTAGTCGTTGAAGCGCCGGTCGCGCGGGTCGTACTCCGGGAACATGCATCTCCTCCCCATAGCGAGCCTTGGCGGCTCTTGTTGGATAAGGAGTTTAGCGCTGTCATGCGGCGACGCCAATTCTCGTTCACTCACCCGGATTGTCATCCCGGCCAAGCGAGCTTGCGAGCGCGAGCCGGGGTCCATGGCAGAGCCCAGGCGCCAGGCCCAACCGTAGACCCCGGATCAAGCCCGGGGTGACAATCGAGAGGGGCCTCTTACCGTGCAATCAAAACTCCGCTGTCGTGCCGGGGCTTGTCCCCGGGACCCATTGGCGTCAGCGATCGTCGATACTCCCACCATCCCCGCGCGGATAGGGCAATGGGTCCCGGCAACAAGTGCCGGGACGACAGCGGAGAAAAGAGGCGCTACCCGAAATACGTCACCGCAGCGGGTGGAGGTTCTCCAGGAACATTTCGGCGCAGGCGGTCCAGGAGTACTTGAGGGCGTGTTCGCGACATTGGGCACGCGGCACCTTGATGGCCTCGCCGACGGCGAAGCCGAGATCCTCGCTGAGGGCGCCGACGCCGACGCCGTCGACGATGTCGAGCGGACCCGGCACCGGATAGGCGGCGACCGGCAGGCCACTGGCCATGGCCTCCAGCATCACCAGGCCGAAGGTGTCGGTCCTGCTGGGGAAGACGAAGACGTCGCCGGAGGCATAGTAGGACGCCAGTTCCTCGCCCTGCTTGGCGCCGGCGAAGTAGACCTCCGGGAACTGGGCCTGCAGTTCGGCGCGCTGGGGACCGTCGCCGACCACCACCTTGGAGCCCTCGAGCTTCAGTTCGAGGAAGGCCTTGATGTTCTTTTCCACCGCGACCCGCCCGACGTAGAGGTGGATCGGCCGCGGCAGGTCGAGGCCGTCCAGCGCCTGGGGCGCCTCGGGCCGGAACAGCGTGGTGTCGACTCCGCGGGTCCAGTCGACCAGGTTGTGGAAGCCGTGGGCTTCCAGTTCGCGCTTCATCGACTGGGTCGCGACCATGATGGCCTGGGAGGGCTTGTGGAACCAGCGCATGAAACGGTAGCCCCACTCGACGGAAACGGGCAGACGGGCGCTGAGGTACTCGGGAAAGCGCGTGTGGTAGGAGGTGGTGAAGGGCAGCCCGCGCTTCACGCAGTAGTTCCTGACGGCCAGGCCGATCGGCCCTTCGGTGGCGATGTGGATGGCATCGGCCCCGACCGCCTCGATGCGCCTGGCCATGCCGAGGCCCGGCAGGATCGCCAGCGGGATCTCGGGATACGAAGGACAGGGAAAGGTGCGGAACTGCTCCGGGCAGATCACCTCGAAGACGTGCCCTTGCGGCGCGAGTTCTTCGCGCACGCGGTTGAGGGTGCGTACCACGCCGTTGATCTGCGGGTACCAGGCGTCGCTCGCCAGCAGGATTTTCATTCTCTTGGGTGGCCTCTCAGGCGGCGGCCGAGACGGGTTGCAGCATGGGAAAGGCCCTCAGCTCCGCCCAGGGCAGGATCTCCAGCCGGCCGTCCATGTGCTCGACCAGGGCGGTGCAGCTCTCCACCCAGTCGCCGTCGTTGATGTAGAGGATGCCGTCGATCAGGCGCATCTCGGCCAGGTGGATGTGGCCGCAAACGACGCCGTCGACGCCGTGGCGCTTGGCCTCGTCGACCACCGCCTGCTCGAAGTTGCTGATGAACTGCACGGCGTTCTTCACCCGGTGCTTGAGGTAGGCCGACAGCGACCAGTAGCCGAAGCCCAGCTTGCGGCGCAGGTAGTTGAACCAGGTATTCACGTGCAGCATGGTGACGTAGGCCCAGTCGCCGAGCAGCGCCAGCCAGCGCGCATACTTCACCACGCCGTCGAACTCGTCGCCGTGGATCACCAGCAGGCGCTTGCCGTCGGCGGTCTCGTGGATCGCCTGCCGGGTCACCTCGACGCCGCCGAAGTGGCTGCCGAGATAGTCGCGCAGGAACTCGTCGTGATTGCCGGGCACGTAGACGAGGCGCATGCCCTTGCGCACCTTGCGCAGCAGCTTCTGCACCACGTCGTTGTGCGCCTGCGGCCAGTACCAGGTGCGCTTCAGGCGCCAGCCGTCGACGATGTCGCCGACCAGGTACAGCGTCTCGCAGTCGGTGTGCTTGATGAAGTCCAGCAGGTAGTCCGCCTTGCAGCCCCGCGTCCCGAGATGGATGTCGGAGATGAAGATCGTGCGATAGCGCGCGGGGCGCGAATGAGAGGCCAGGCTGTCCATGAATCGACTCCGCAGATGTCGAGTAGACCGCAAAAAGAAGCGATCTTTCTGCGGCTTATAGCAACATGTTGTTGCAGTACAAGGACGCGTGGAAAAGTTGCCGCTAATATAATGGCAGCGTCACGACAGTGTCATCGAAAGTACATACTGGTGCTGTTCTTGGTTAAATTTCCTCGTTAAGCGCGTGTCCGGAACGCCTTAGCGGCGACGACTCCGGTGGCGGCGCGGCCATGCCACCGTGGCGTCACAAAACCGTCGCCGCTTGCGGTCTGTACGGCGGGCGTGCCGCTGGCTAAAAGACTGCGGAACGTTCGAACAGCGAGAGTCCCGAGCCGGCCGTGACCGACCATCCCGAAGCGCGCTATGCCGTCTACTACGCCCCGCCGGCCGCCGGCGGACTCTGGCGCCTCGCCCAGCAGTGGCTTGGCCGCGACTGCGAGACCGGGACGCTGCTGGAACCGCCGCCGCTCGACGGCTGGACGGCGGCGGAAATCGCCGCGGCGACCGAGAGCCCGCGCCACTACGGCTTCCATGCGACGCTGAAGGCGCCCTTTCACTTGGCGCCCGGCCGTTCGCCAGGCCAGCTGCGCGACGCCCTCGCTGACTTCGCCGCCGGCCGGCGCGCCTTCCTCGCGCCCGCCCTGAAGGTCTCGGCCATCGGGCCGTTCATCGCCCTCACCCTCTCCGCCCCTTCAGCGGAAATGCAGGCCCTGGCCGACGCGGCGGTGCGGGACCTCGACGGCTTGCGCGCGCCGCTGGCCGAGCGCGACCTCCAGCGTCGCCTGGATAAGGGGCTCAGCGCGCGCCAGGAAGCGCTGCTGCGCGCATGGGGCTATCCCTACGTGCTGGAGGAGTTCCGCTTCCACATGACGCTGACCGGGTCGCTGGTCCCCCCTGCTTTCGAGATCGAGCGGCGCGAGCGCCTGCAGACCCAGCTCGCCGCCCTCTTCCGCCCGGCGCTCAGCGAAGCCGTTCCGGTCGGCGAGATCTGCCTTTATAGTCAGGCGACAAGAGACCAGCCGTTCCGGCTCGCCGAGCGCTTCCGCCTGGGGGCGGCGCAGACGGCGTCGGCAAGCGGCCAAGCAGCAGGACAGATTCTCTCATGACCACGGCCACCGAGCGCGCACAGATCGCCGATCCCATCGACCACATCCTGGGCCTGCTGGCCGAGCTGGGCTCGGACCGCTACGGCGGCGAGGAGGTCACTCAGCTGACCCACGCCCTGCAGTGCGCCACCTTCGCCCAGCAGAACGGCGCCAGCGACGACCTGGTGGCGGCGGCCCTGCTGCACGACATCGGCCATCTGGTGAACCCCAAGGATGAAGGCGCCACGCTGCGCGGCATCGACGCGGCGCACGAGACCGTCGGGGCCGGCTACCTCGCGCGCTGGTTCGGCCCGGCGGTGACCGCGCCGATCGCCCAGCACGTCGCCGCCAAGCGCTACCTCTGCCAGGCCGAGGACGGCTACTTCGGACGCCTCTCGGAAGAGTCGGTGCGCAGTCTCGCAGTGCAGGGCGGCCCCTTCACCGCCGCCCAGGCCGAGGCCTTCCTCGCCCGCCCCTACGCCGAGGAGGCCGTGGCCCTGCGCCGCTGGGACGAGCTGGCCAAGGATCCGGAGATGGTGACGCCCAGCCTGGAGGATTTCCGCCCGGTGCTGCAACGCGCCCAGCGCAGCGGCCAAGGCTGAGCCGGACGCCTGAGATGAGCGAAGCGGCGAAACAGGCGAAGACAGGCCGTCTGATCCTGGTGGTCGGCCCCTCGGGCGCCGGCAAGGACAGCCTGATCGAGGGCGCCCGGACGGCGCTGGCCGGCCATCCGCGCTTCGTCTTTCCCCGCCGCATCATCACCCGCCCCAGCGATCCCGGCAGCGAGGACCACGCCACCCTCTCCGAGGCCGAGTTCGAGCGCCAGCGTGCCGCCGGCGCCTTCTTCCTCGACTGGGATGCGCACGGCCTGCGCTATGCCCTGCCCGGCTCCATCGCCGATGAGCTCGCCGCAGGGCGCACGGTGATCGCCAACGTCTCGCGCGCGGTGATTGCCGCGGCGCGCGCAAAGCATGCGGCCACCACCGTGGTGGTGGTCACCGCCCCGCCGGCGGTGCTGGCCAGGCGCCTTGCCGCCCGGGGCCGCGAGGACGCCGCCGACGTCGAGGCCCGCCTCGCCCGCGCCGCCGACCAGCCGAGCGGCCCCGGCGTCGTCACGGTGATGAACGATGCCTCGCTCGAGAGCGCCGTCGCCCGCTTCCTCGAGGCCCTGAAGGCCCCCGCCGAGGCCTGAGCCGGTCACTTTCTCCCGCCGATTTTTTCCCGCACCGCCTGAAACCCATCGCAGCCCGCCTGCGTAGCTTCAGACAGAAGCCGCTTATGCCCCGCGTTCCTACCTCTTGGGAGGTAGTGTCCAAAACGGGTCGCTCTGTTAAGGAAGCGTTAGATGTTCAGCGTCGAAATTCCCGTCATCGCATTCTACGCCCGGTTTCCCGGGCTGAGCAGCCGGATCAACCGTACCATGGACCAGAAGCCCTCCATCGCGGACGCCCAGAGCGCCATTCTCGACGCCCTCGGCCAGATGCTGCCCTCGACCGCCGCGGAAATCGCCGAGGCGGCCGGGCTCGATCCCCTTGTGGCCGCCGCCCGCCTGGACGACCTGGCGCAGCGCTACCGAGTCATGTTCAACCCGCTGACCAAGCGCTACAGCCTGCCCAAGGGCACGCCGGTTACCGGCATCGCCGCCTGATCTGATCCCCTCCCGCCGCCCGGCGCAGCCGGGCGGCGGGCATGGTTAGCTCCCCATTAACCGCATCTTTGCGCTTCTCTGCTGTAGTTGCCGGCGAGGAGCAGAATGCATGCGGTTCAATTTCCTGATCTTTGGCCTGGCCCTTGCCGCCGCGCTGCTGCTGTCGGCGCCGCTGGATGCCCGGCCCCTTGACCGGCCCTTTGACCTTCTGCCCGGCCTGCCGCAGCTCGCCTCCGAAGACCACCCGATGCCGTTGGACACCGACTTCAACCTGGTGACCGCGATCGACGTGTCGGACTCGATCACCAAGCAGGACGAGTGGCTGCAGTACAGCGGCCTCACACGCGGCGTGCTGGACCCGGAGTTCCTCGCCCGCATCGCCGGCGGCCTGCAGCGGCGCATCGGGTTCATCGCCTTCACCTGGTCGAGCGGCGGCCAGGTCGCCGTGGTGGTGCCCTGGACGGTGATCGAGACCCGCGCCGATGCCGAGGCGGTGGTCGCGCATCTGGACGCCGCGCCACGCATCGACCGGCGCGGCTTCGGCATGTACCGCTCGCTCAGTTCCAGCGTCGACGTACCGCGCGGCGGTCTGACCGATATCGCCGAGGCCGTCGAGTCCGCGGTGCGGCTGAGCCTTACCGCGCCCTTTGCGACACGCCGCTCGGTCATCAACGTCCTTTCCAACGGCGTCGACAACAACGGCCGCGACCCCAGCGAGGTGCGCGACCGCGCCATCCGCCTGGGCATGACCATCAACGGCGTCGTCTTCGGCGGCAACGAGGGCCTGCCCGACTATTTCCGCCGGCACGTGGTCGGCGGACCCGGCGCCTTCCTGATGACGGTGCAGCAGCCCACCGACCTGCCGCGCGCGCTGGAAAAGAAATTCTGGCTGGATCTCATCGCCGGCCTCGCGGCGTCCCCTTCCTAACGCGGCCGCGCCGTCCCGTCATAGCGCGGCTGCACCGCCCAGCGGACCGCCTGCTGCCGAGAGCGCCGGTTCAGCGGACAATTCGGCTTGCGCTCGTCAGCGAGCACCCGCGGCGTCGTTCAGGGCCCAGTCGTAGGCGGTGCCATCGATGGACTCCACTTCGGCCAGGCGGCCGGCAAGCGGCGCACGGGCATAGCGCCGCAGGTGCGCCAGCAGGCCTTCGGTGGAGCCGCCGAAGTCCTCCAGGAACCAATCATAGATCTTGGAGACGACGGTCCGACGGCCGTCCAGACTGACCCCGCGCGGATGGTTGACGTAGGCCCGCGCCGCCTGTTCCAGCTGCCTGTCGATATCCGCGCCCGCGTAGGCCGCGGCGGCCAGGTTGGGACAGCCGAGCGAGGCGCAATTCACCGCGTAGTGAATACGCGGGTCCCGCCACAGCGGCCGCAGGATGCGGTGCTCGATGTCGTTCAAGGTGAGCGCCTCGCCTTCGACCGTCACCAGCCTGGCGTCCCAGGGGCCGTCGGCGAACCAGCCCGGCGAGATGTCGATGTCGCGGATCGAGGCGACCGGATAGTGCGCCGCCACCACCTGCAGGGTCGCGGCGTTATAGAGGTTGATCCAGTAGGCAAGCTGTTCGTCACGATTGTAGCGGCTGACCGGAACGGCTGCGAAACCGGCGACGATGCGCGCGAGCCGATCTTTCTCCGGCCCGGCCAGGGCCTGATAGTCGACCCGGTTGATGCCGTCGGCGCCTGCTACGACCACTTGCCGCAGCAGGCCGTCCCAGGCCGCGGCGTCGATAACCTCATGGCTTTGAGGATCGTGCGCCTCCCAGCGCGGCCACGGGTCCGCCGAGGGTGCGAAGAGACGCTCGGCCGAGGTGAAGGCGGCCAGCGGCAGGATCAGGACCATGAAGAGGACGGTGCGGCGCATCTGGAAATCCAGCAGGGGAAAGAAGGTGACTGCCGCAGTCTGCCCCGGCAGCCGCTGCCGGCAAACTCAAAGCCACGCGAGCGCCGCGTGATCGTCCCGGCCCCGAAGCAGGGGGCTGGCAGAGCCGGCGCCCGCTGACTATAGTGCGCGCGAACAACACTTTACGGATCACCGCCATGCCCGCCTCGCAAGTCGCCATCCCCTGCATCCTCATGCGCGGGGGCACCTCCAAGGGCCCCTACTTCATGGCCAAGGACCTGCCGTCCGACCCGGCCCAGCGCGACCGGGTGCTGCTCGCGGCCCTGGGCTCGCCGGACGCGCGGCAGATCGACGGTGTCGGCGGCGCCACCACGCTGACCAGCAAGGTCGCAATCGTCAGCCCCTCGCAGCGCCCGGACGTCGACGTCGACTACCTCTTCGCCCAGGTCGAGGTCGAGGCCGCGCGGGTCGACACCAACCCGCCCTGCGGCAACATCATGGCCGGCGTCGGCCCCTTCGCCCTGGAGACCGGCATGGTGAAGCCGCAGGGCGACGTCAGCCGCGTGCGCATCTATCACGTGAACATCGACGCCAAGATCGAGGCGATCGTCGAGACGCCGGGCGGCAAGGTGAACTACGAGGGCGATACCGCCATCGACGGCGTGCCCGGCACCGCCGCGCCGATCAAGCTGAACTTCATGGACGTCGCCGGTTCCACCTGCGGCAAGCTGCTGCCCACCGGCAACGCCATCGACGTCATCGACGGCATCGAGGTGACCTGCATGGACGCGGCCATGCCGGTGATGATCCTGGCGGCGGAGTCCGTCGGCAAGACCGGCTACGAGACGGCGGCCGAACTGGACGCCGACAAGGAGATGTTCGCGCGCATCGAGAAGATCCGTCGCAAGGCCGGCGAGATGATGGGCCTGGGCGACGTGTCCGAGAAAGTGGTGCCCAAGGTGATTCTGCTGGCCAAGCCGCGCTTCGGCGGCACCATCACGTCGCGCTACTTCGTGCCGCACAAAACCCACGCCGCGCACGCGGTGACCGGCGCCATCTGCCTGTCCTGCTGCTGCCTGCTGGAAGACGGTGTCGCCGCACCCTATGTCGCGCTGCCGAAGGAAAAGCCCTACCCGATCAGGATCGAGCATCCCTCCGGCGAGATCGAGCTGCTGGTCGACGCCGACCCCGGCAAGGGCAACATCACCCTGCGCTCGGCGGGCACCCTGCGGACCGCGCGCAAGCTGATGCGCGGCGAGATCTACGTCCCCGCCGCCGCCTGGCCGCAGATGGCCGAGGCAGCGGAATAGGCTCCGCAGCTTCCGCAGCTAGGCGTTGGCGACTCTCGCCGGCGCCGGTGGCGAGGTAAAGGCGGCCCCCACCACGCAGGCGAAGAGAACCACCAGCGGATCGGTGATGTCCGGCACATGCCAGGGCTGGAAGCACTGCGCCACCTCGACGGCCAGCACGAAGGCCGCGGCGCCGGCGGCGGTCACGCGCCAGCGGCGAACCAGCGCATGCAACGCAATGCAGGCGGCGGCATAGAGGTAGAACTTGTAGGTCAGCGCCAGCAGGTTGCCGGGCATGCCGCCGTCCATCAGGGCGGCGAAGGGAATCCAATTGAAGGGTGAGATTAGCCGCGGCGCGAAGGCGAAGGGCCAGAGCCCGTTGACCAGGACGGCGCAAGCCAGCAGCGGCAGGACCAGCAGCGCGGGGCGCACCAGCCGGCGCCCGACGCCGAACCACAGCACCAGGGCGAGCAGGCCTCCTGCGAGGTTATCGGCCGTGAGCCCGCCACCGACGACGATGACCACCTCCAGCGCCATGACCAGGACCATCAGCAGCGGCAGCAGCAGGTCCAGGCGACCCCGCCCATCGCCGGCCTGCATGAGAAATCCGGCCGCGAGCCAGGCCGCAGTATTGACCACGAGCAGGGGCGGTACGATCTCCGGCTCGAACGCCAGGTACAGCAGGTTCTCGCGCATCAGCTCCCACTCGGAGGTCGGCACGAAGGGCACCAGCCGGTAGGTGATCCAGACGGCCAGAATCAGCCAGGGCAGCACCCGCAGCCGCGCGCGCAATGCCGAGGCCTGCGGCCATAGCGACCAGGGCAGCAGCCCGAGGGCAAGGGCCGGCAGCAGGCCGACCATGTTCCAGAAAACGTCGACCAGCGTTGCCGTACGGACCGGGATGATGACCTGCGCCGCCTGCGCCGCGACAGCGACGGCAAAGGCGAGCCCGATGACGGCGGCGGCCCGCCACGGCTTGGCAAGCCGCCTCAGCGCCAGCATGCCGAGCACGCCGACCGGAACGAACAAAGCGATGTTGCCTGCCGCGTCGAGCGTATCCGTGCGCCATCCCCAACTCGCCGCCAGTTCCAGCCAGGCGCTGTGCGTCGCCAACGCCGGCCGGAAGCGGAAGGGCCAAAGGGACAGGAAGACCACGACGGCGAGGCTCGCCAGCCAGAGCCAAATGCGCATCCCTGAACCATAAGCCTGGACAGGCGGCGCCGTCATTGCGGAACTGTGAGGGGATTTTTCCGGATCTGCGTCAACCAGCGAGTCAGGGCTCGATGACGTTCTGCGGGGTGCCGGCCAGGAAGGCGAGGATGTTCTCCGCCGTCACGCGGTACATGGTGGCGTAGTTCTCCCGCGTCACGTAACCGACGTGGGGCGTCGCCACCACGTTGTCGAGGCGGCGCAGGGCGTCATCGCCCGGCAGAGGCTCGTCGTCGAAAACGTCCAGCGCCGCGCCGCCGATGCGCCTGTCCTTCAGGGCCGCCAGCAGGGCCGCGCGGTCGATGATCGGTCCGCGCGCCGTGTTCACGATCCACGCATCCGGCTTCATCAGCGCGAGATCCGCCGCGCCGACCAGTCCCCGCGAGCGATCGCTGAGCTTCAGGTGGACCGAGATGAAATCGGCCTCGCGGAACAGCGTCTCCTTGCTCACCGCCTCGGCGCCGGCTTCGGCCGCGCGCTCGGCCGTCAGGTTCTGGCTCCAGGCGATCACGCGCATGCCGAAGGTGCGGCCGTAGGTGGCGACCTGTCCGCCGAGGCGGCCGAGCCCGATGACGCCCAGCGTCGCCCCCTTGAGCTCGCGTCCCAGGCCGACCTGCCAGCCGCCGTCGTGGAACGAGCGGGTTTCCAGGTCGATGCGCCGCGCCGCCGCCATGATCAGCGCCCAGGTCAGCTCCGCCGCCGCGGGGGCCGAGGACGGCGTGCCGCAGACCGTGATGCCCAGGGCCTTGGCGGCGGCGATGTCGACGGAATCGTTGCGGTGGCCGGTGGTGACCAGCAGCTTCAGCTTCGGCAGGCGCTCCAGCAGCGCTTTGGGAAAAGGCGTGCGCTCGCGCATGATGCCGATGACCTCGAAGTCTCCCAGCCGCTCGGCCAGCGCATCGAGCCCGACGATGGTATCCCGGAAGACCGTGATCTCCGCCTTGGACCGCACGGCCGACCAGTCGGCACAGGTCATTGCGACGCCCTGGTAGTCGTCCAAGAGCGCAACCTTCATTCCCTACTCCCTAACATCGAATGCGGCTCTCCGGCGAATAAGCCTGCCCGGCACCGTTCAGCCGCCGTTCTTGTTCTTGAACAGCATGAGGTAGAAGTCGTAAGCGGCCATCAGCACGACCACCACCACGACGATCGACAGGTCGAGATGGGGAACGAAGCCCAAAAGGATGCCCATGAAGCCCGCCAGGACGGCGATGGCCGCGATGCCGATAATCTTGTCCCGCACTGCATCCTCCCCGGGTCGTTCAGACCCTGTTACGCCGATTGCGAAAGAAACTGCACCAGCCACTGGGCGGTGCGCAACAGCCGGCCATCGTCGCCGCGCCGCCCCACCAGCTGGACCCCCATCGGCAGCCCGCTGTCGGACTGCAGCAGCGGCAGGGTCACCGCCGGCGTACCGCAGAAGGTCCAGATGCCATTGAAGGCGGCACTGCCGGTCCACTCGAGCCCTGCCGGCGCCGGGCCCGGTGCGGCCGGCGTGAGGATGGCATCGTAGCGGTCGAATACGGCCTCCAGGGCATCGTTCAGCAGACGTGGCCAGTCGCGCGCGACCAGGTAGTCGTGCGCCAGGACGCGCCCGCCCTCGTCCATCGTCTGCTGCATCGTCGGGCTCAACTGGTCGCGTCCGCGCCGCGCGTAGTGATGATACGACTTCGCCAGTTCGGTCATCTGGACCAGCTCGCACAGCTTCATCGCCTCGCCGAAGTGGCCCGGCAGGTCGACCTCGTCGCAATCCTCGCCCAGCGCCTCGGCCAGCTCCGCGAAGCCCGCCTGCATTTCCGGGTCGGCGGTGTCCCAGGCCGGCTGGCGCACGAAGGCAAAGGCCGGCTTCACCGGCGGGCTCGAGGTTGAAATCTCGAGCAGCCGCGGCGCCGGCGCCAGCGTTGTCGCTTCATCCCCCGCGTCGTCGCCGTAGAGGTTGTCGGCCAGCAGCGCCGCATCGGCGACATTGGCCGCGAACACGCCAAGCGTGTCCAGCGAGGGCGCCTGGCTGAGCACGCCGCTGCGCGGGACGGCGCCGAAGCTGGGCTTGAAGCCGACCGTGCCGCAGTAGGAGGCCGGGCGGATCACCGAGCCGAGAGTCTGGGTGCCGATGGCGAGCGGGACCATGCCGCAGGCGACCGCGGCGGCGGAGCCGGACGAAGAGCCGCCGGGCGTGTGCGCCGGGTTGTGCGGATTGCGCGTCTTGCCGGGGTGGCGCAGCATCAATTCGGTCGTCACCGTCTTGCCCATGATGACGGCGCCGGCCTGCTTCAGCCGCTTCACCACGTAGGCGTCGTGCGCCGGTTTGCGCCCGGAATCCAGCGGGGTGCCGTTCTCGCTCGGCATGCCGGCGGTATCGATGACGTCCTTGAGGCCGACCGGCAGGCCGTGCAGCGGACCAACAGGGCGGCCCTTGGCCCGGTGCTCGTCGAGCGCCTTGGCCTGGCGCATGACGTGGTCGCCGTCCAGATAGGCCCAGGCGCCGACCTCCGGCTCGCGCCGGGCGATCTGCTCCAGGCAGGCCTCCGCCAGCTCTACCGCGCGCAGGGCACCCGAAGCCAGGCGGTCGCGTTGTTCGACGGCGCCAAGTTGCAGCAGGGGGTTCACCGGCGAAACCTCAACGATAGATCATGTGCGGCAGCCAGAAGGCGATCTGCGGGAAGTTGTAGAGCACAATCATGGCGACGAAGACCAGCATCAGGTAAGGGAAGCAACCCTTGAAGATCTGTATCAGCGTGACATGGGGCGGCGCTATTCCCTTCAGATAGTAGGCCGACATCGCCATTGGCGGGGTCAGGAACGACGTCTGCAGATTGAGCGCGACCAGGATGCCGAAGAACAGCGGGTCGATGCCGAAGTAAGGCAGCAGCGGCAGGAAGATCGGCACGAAGATGATGATGATCTCCGACCACTCGAGCGGCCAGCCGAGCAGGAAGATGATGAGCTGAGCCAACAGCAGGAACTGCAGCGGCGTCAGGTCGAGGCCGGTAATGAATTCATAGATGACCGTCTCGCCGCCCAGGTAGGAGAACACCGAGGAGAAGGTCCAGGAGCCGACGAACAGCCAGCAGACCATCGCCGTCGTGCGCACGGTCAGATAGACCGATTCCCGCAGGCGGTTCCAGGTCAGCGCCCGGTAGGCGACGGCCAGCACGAGGCCGCCGAGGGCGCCGATGGAGGCCGCCTCCGTCGGCGTCGCCAGGCCGAAGAGGATCGCGCCGAGCACCGCCAGAATGAGGAAGGCCAGCGGGAAGAACGAGGTGAGCAGCATGAAGATCAGCCGGCCCATCGGCACGTCCGGTACCTCGTCCGCCGTCGGCTTCGGCGCCACGCTGGGCTGCAGGATCGAGCGCCCGACCACGTAGACCAGATAGAGGCCGGACAGCAGCAGGCCCGGCAGCAGCGCGCCGGCGTAGAGCTGCACGATCGACACGCCCGAAGACGCGGCATAGACGATCAGCATGATCGAGGGCGGGATGAGGATGCCCAGCGTGCCGCCGGCGCAGATGATGCCCGAGGCGAAGCTGTTGTCGTAGCGCGCATTCAGCATCGCAGGCAGTGCCAGCAGGCCCATCAGCGTCACCACCGCGCCGACGATGCCGGTCGCCGTGGCAAAGAGGGTGCAGGTGATCAGCGCCGCCACCGCCATGGAACCCGGAATGTTCTTCGCGGCGATGTTCAGCGTGGAGAACAGGCGTGAGACGATGTTGGCGCGCTCCACCACGTAGCCCATGAAGAGGAACAGCGGCACCGCGGTGAGCACCTCGTTCGTCATCACCGAATAGGTCTGGTTGACGAAGAGGTCGAATATTCGGTTGTTGAACAGCCCCTCGACCCAGAGCTCGGCCTGGGTCCACCAGTCGGCGCCGTTCTCGACCGCGCGGTCGTAGGCCCGCCACATGCGGTGACCGTCGAAGTAGGCGTAGTAGC
The DNA here is from genome assembly GCF_037652055.1 of Pelagibius sp. 7325. Taxonomy (NCBI): domain Bacteria; kingdom Pseudomonadati; phylum Pseudomonadota; class Alphaproteobacteria; order Rhodospirillales; family Rhodovibrionaceae; genus Pelagibius; species Pelagibius sp. 7325. Next base: position 165,443 of record NZ_JBBKAH010000012.1, on the reverse strand, counting down.
CGAAGCTGATCCCCATGGCCATCAGCGTGAAGGCGATCGGGAATCCCAGAAAAATGATGATCAGAAAGACGCCCAGCATAAAGAGGGCGATTTGGGGATCACTCATGATCGCTTGCTGCCTTCACTGCCGCCACCGTTCGGCGGCCAGACGATATCAATGGCTTCTGACCCGTGGGCGAGGACGTCGTGCGTCCCCTTCTCCATCAGCAGGACCTCGGTCTCCTCGATGTCGTCGGCCGCCTGCATCCATTCGTTCGTGCGCATGCAGACGACGCAGCGCAGGACCTGGGCGATGCCCTGGATCAAGAGCAGGATTCCGGCCGCCACGATCACCGCCTTCAGCTGGAAGATCGGCACGCCGGCCGGGCTGTTCACGCTCACCTCCAAATAGCCCCAGGAGCGCGAGGCGTACTTCCAGCCGGCGAGTATCAAGGCGATCACGCCCGGGAAGAAGAACAGGAAGTAGAGCACGAACTCCACCTTGGCCTGCGTGCGCGGCTGCCAGAGGCGATAGATGAAGTCTCCGCGGACGTGGCCGCCGCGCGACAGCGTGTAGGCGCCACCCATCATGAAGAGGGCGCCGTACATGATGAAAGCGACGTCGAGCGACCAGGATGTCGGCGAGTTGAACAGGTAGCGGACGATGACCTCGTACGACATGGCGAAGGTCATCACCAAGATGGTCCAGGCAAAGGCCTTGCCGAACCACGCCGAGACGCTGTCGGCGAACTTGATGTAGCGGATCATGGCGAAGTCATACCCTCGGGAGGGTGCCTAAGCAAGGCGCTCCGGGGCCCGCCAAAGCGGACCCCGGAGCGGCAGCTGCTGCGCAAGCGAAGCTTACAGCTTCAGCTTGCCCGGGAAGTAGTGGTCGTAGGCGAGCGCGTAATCCGGCGCGTTCATCAGCTCGTAGAACACGACCCGCTCCACCCAGGCGCGCTGGCTGTCCAGCACCTTCTTCATGTAGGCGTCCTGCTCCAGCTCGGGGATGATCGCATCCCAGGCCTTAAGCTGGGCGTCGAGGATCTCCTTGGAGGTGCGGTGGACGGTAACCCCGTGCTCCTCCTGCAGCTTCTTCAGGTCGGCCGAGTAGTTGTCGTACGCCAGCGCCGTGTTGGAGGTGCTGACCGCCTCGACACCGTATTTCAGGATGGCCTGGAGGTCTTCCGGCAGGTCGTCGAAGAAGTCCTTGTTGAACAGGAACTCGAACGACTCGGAGGCCTGGTGGTAGGACGACAGCATGTAGTTCTTGGCCACGTCCTGGGCGCCGAAGCGCATGTCCGATGACGGGTTGTTGAACTCGAAGGCGTCGATCACGCCGCGCTCCATGGCCGGCACGATTTCGCCGCCCGGCAGCTGCGCGACGCTCATGCCGAGCCGCTGCATCAGGTCGGCGGCGAGGCCGACGGTGCGGTACTTGAAGCCCTGCACGTCGTTCACCGAGGTGACCGGGTTCTTGAACCAGCCGAAGGGCTGGGCCGGCATCGGGAAGCCGTAGAAGCCATAGACGTTGAGGCCGAGAATGTCCTGAGTCAGCTCCTTGTAGAGATCCTGGCCCCCACCGGCATAGAACCACGTCAGCATGGTGGTCGCGCTGCCGCCGAACACCGGGCCGGTGCCGAACAGGGAGGCGGCCTTGTGCTTGCCGTACCAGTAGACCGGCACGGTGTGGGCGGCGTCGATCACGCCGTCGTTCACCGCGTCCAGCACCTGGAAGGCGCCGACCACGGCGCCGGCCGGCAGCAGGTCGATCTTCAGGCGGCCGCCGGACATCTGCTCCACGCGCTCGACGTACTGGCGGGCGAAATCCATCCAGATGTCGGACGACGGCCAGGACGTCTGCATCTTCACCACGGTGGCGCTCTGGCCGACAACGGCCGGGGCGGCCAGCGTGCTGGCCGCCGTAGCGCCGGCGGCGATGGCGCCGCCCTTCAGCAGCTTGCGGCGCGAAAAGGTCTTGTTTTCGGTAGTGTCTTTCACAGCTTTCCTCCCTAGGGATCGTTTACCCGTCAGATTATTCACCCGTTCGTGGGCCGGCCTTTCTTAGGCTCTTGGCTAAGGCTTCTGGCTGCCCGTACGCTCGAACGTCTCCAACCCGTCACAACCTACACGTTTCGGCCCGGTCCGGCTCCCACGACAGGCGTGGGATCGCGGAACCGCTGACATGCGATGTCACCAAATTCGGGGATTCTGTGGACTGCGCCTGCGCCGGCCCGCTCTGGCCGTCGGAGCCCGGCTCCGCCTGCGGCCGCCCAAGGACCTGGCCGGACTGTTCTGGACCAAGGCCCAGCGTCGGACCCATCGGGACCCGACAACCGCACCTCTCCTCTCGCCAGCAGCGCCGCCTTGCTTTCCTCCCCGAACTTTTATCGTTGCCACCGCCTCTGTTCCGAGGCTTTCAACGTGGTCTGCTCCCGCATAGCGGAAACTAATTCCATACTGCACGACTTCAAGAGCGCTTCACAGTAGAAATTGGCCGCCCAATGGCTTGTTTCTCATACCAATTCCCGCCAAGCCCGCACACCGCAGGCGCGCAGCTAACTGCTACCATAGATAACCGAAAAGCCCAAGGGCGGTCTGGCAGGCAGTCCGGCGCCTACCCCAGCATTCTCTCGCGCTTGGGGTCGAACAGCGGCTCGGGCTGGATCCTCGCCGGGCGGCGGTTCCCGAGGATCTCGATCTCGAAGCCGCCGTTCGCCGTCTCCAGTTCCGCCGGCACGTAGCCCATCGCCACCGAGCAATCGGCCCAGTGGGCGTAGCCGCCGGAGGTCACCCAGCCGACCACCTTGCCGTCGTGCCAGACCGGCTCGTCGCCCACCACGTCGGCAGCGCCCTTCTCGTCGACGGCGGCATCGACGACGAAGGTGACGAGTCGCAGCTTGGGGCCGGTCTCCTTTTCCTTCAGCGCGGCGTCGCGGCCGATGAAGGCGTTCTTCTTCAGGTCGACGAAGCGGTCGAGCCCCGCCTCGGCGGCCGTATAGATCGGGCGGTATTCGCGCGCCCAAGTGCCGTAGCTCTTCTCCAGGCGCAGGGAAAGGATGGCGCGCAGGCCGAACTGGCGCAGGCCGAGATCCTTGCCCGCCACCAGCAGGTCGTCATAGAGGCGGCGCAGGCCGTCGGGCGCCACCCAGAGCTCGTAGCCGAGGTCGCCGGTGAAGTTGATCCGCCCGACCCAGGCCGGCACCATGCCGAGGTCCATGCGGCGGAAGTCCATGAAGGGGAAGCCTTCGTTGGAGACATCCTCGTCGGTGAGCCGCGCCAGGAGGTCGCGCGACTTCGGTCCGGCAACGATGAAGCCGTGCATGTCGCGGCTGCGGCACCGCAGGGTCACGCCGCTTTTCGGCAGGTGCTGCTCGAACCAGCGCATATGCAGATCCTCGGCGATGCCGGAGCCGAAGATGAAGAAACGCTCCGGCCCCGCCTTGGCGACGGTGAAGTCGCCGATGATCTTGCCCTGCGGGTTCAGCATGGGCGACAGCACCAGGCGGCCTTCACGTGGCATGCGGTTGGTCAGCAGGTGCGACAGCCAGCTCTCGGCGTCCGGCCCGGTCACCTCGTACTTGGCGAAGATCGCCGTCTCCGTCATGCCCACCGCCTCGCGCACCGCCTTGCATTCGGCCTTGGCGTGCTCGAAGGCGTTGGAGCGGCGGTAGCTCGGCGTCTCGTAGGGCTCCTCGCCCTCGGGCGCGAACCACAGGACGTGCTCCATGCCGTAGGACGCGCCGAACACGGCGTTCTCCTCGTTCTTCAGGCGGTCGTAGATCGCCGTGGTGCGCAGCGGGCGCGCCGCCGGCAGTTCCTCATTCGGGAAGGTGATCCGGAAGCGGCGGCCGTAGTTTTCGCGCACCTTGGCGTTGGTGTAGGCCATGGTCGCGTAGTCGCCGAAGCGCGCGACGTCCATGGCGAAGACGTCGAAGCCCGGGTCGCCCTCGACCATCCAGTTGGAGAGCGCGAGGCCGACGCCGCCGCCCTGGCTGAAGCCGGCCATGACGCCGCAAGCCACCCAGAAGTTCTTCAGGCCGCGCACCGGGCCGACCAGGGGGTTGCCGTCGGGCGCGAAGGTGAAGGGGCCGTTGATGACCTGCTTGATGCCGGCGGTCTCCAGCGCCGGGAAGTGGTCGAAGGCCATGGCGAGATTGCCGGAGATGCGATCCAGATCGGGCTGCAGCAGCTCGTGGCCGAAGTCCCACGGCGTCTGCTTGGGCGACCACGGCACGCAGTTGCGCTCGTAGGTGCCCATCACCAGGCCCTTGCCCTCCTGGCGCATGTAGATCTCGGCGCCGAAGTCGATGCAGTGCGGCAGCTCCTGGCCGCGGCCGCTCACCTCCGGCATCTCGTCGGTGATCAGGTAGTGGTGCTCCATGGCCAGCACCGGCAGTTCCAGGCCGACCATGCGGCCGACTTCGCGGGCCCAGAGGCCGCCGCAGTTCACCACGTGCTCGGCCTTGATGCCGCCCTTGTCGGTGATCACCTCCCAGCCGCCGCCGGCGAGCGGCTGCAGGTCGACGACGCGGGTGAAGCGCTCGATCTCGGCGCCGCCGATGCGCGCCGACTTGGCGTAGGCGTGGGTCACGCCGGCGGGATCGACATGGCCTTCCATCGGATCGTGGAGCGCGCCGAGGAAGCGCTTCTCGTTGATGAGGGGATGAAGCGCCTTCGCTTCCTCCATGGAGATCAGTTCGGTCTCCAGGCCCAGCACCCGCGCCTTGCCCTGGGTCACCTTCAAAAAATCCAGCCACTCCGGGGTATCCGCGAGCATCAGGCCGCCGGGCATGTGAATGCTGCAGGACTGGCCGGAGATCGCTTCGATCTCCTTGTAGAGGTTGATGGTGTAGGTCTGCAGCCTGGCGACATTGGGATCGCTGTTCAGGGTGTGCATGCCGCCGGCGGCGTGCCAGGTCGAGCCCGAGGTCAGCTCGTTGCGCTCCAGCAGCACGACGTCGCGCCAGCCGGCCTTGGTCAGGTGGTAGAGCACGCTGCAGCCGACGACACCGCCGCCGATGACCACGACCTGGGCATGGGATTTCATAAGCCTATCCTTGTATTAACGCCTTGTTCTTCGGAGACCGTGCCAGGAATAGTCGGCTCCCGGCGCCCTTTCAGGCCCGCAAGCGACCATCGATGGCGCCCAGAGAGCAACCCACGGCTTGGATAGGGAGGTCCGTCGGGCCGGCCGCGGCCCGGCCGGTCAGAGGGGATAGCCGAAGCGCTGCGCCGCCTCACCCGTCAGCGCCGCGATCATGGCGCTGTCCTGCGGAGAGAAGTCCGGGCGGTAGTAGGTCGGCGCATGGATGCGGCGCGCCGCCGCGGCGATCATGCCGTCATGATCGGCCAGTCCGCAGTGCCGGAAGACCTGCCGCAGCACGTCCTCGGGGCGGCGGCAGAGATCCTCGAAGCGGACGACCTGCACGGCGCCGCGCAGTGCCGCGTTTTCCGCCAGGCGCCCGGCCAGCCAGTTGTGCAGGCTGGCCCAGTAGAGCGCCCAGCCGCGGACCTCCTCGCCGTCGCGAAAGGCCTGCAGGATCGCCGGCATGGCACCGTCGCCGACGTCGATCGGCCGGCGGTCGAGGCCGAACTCGAAGTGGCCGATGCGGCGCATGTGCTGCAGGGCCCGCGGGTGCCGCCGCTCGCCCTCGCAGAACAGGCGATGCTGCTTGGCGAGGGAGGCGATGTGCGCCTCCGGCGCGCGCAGCGGCAGCACGAAGCGCGCGTCGGGGAACAGCTTCAGCAGATACTCCATGCGGGTGACGTCGTAATTCGCCTTCGACAGGTAGCGCGGCCGCCCGCGCACCCAGAGCAGCTTGCGGATATGGTCGCGCAGGAAGGCCTCGAAGGCCGGGCAGTCGGTCGCGGCGTCCAGCACGGCGCTGTGTCCGGAGCCCCGTGCGGGATCATGCAGACCCTCGAAAAAGGCCATCCAGATCATCTCTTCGAAAGCCTCCGGGCTCTCCGAGGTTACCGCGATGCCGTCGGCATGGGCGCGCTCGGCCGGTGCCTGCCGGCTCTCCGGCAGGCGGGAGAGAAAGAGGTTCCAGAAGATCGGCGTGAAGACGAAGGGATCGTCGCGGTAGCGGTGGCTGGCCAGATCCGGGTGCGCGGCCAGCGTCTCCAGCAGGATGGTGGTCCCCGCTCGCGCGAGGCCGCAGACGAACACCGGCTGCCGCACGGCGATGGGATCGATATCGGCCGCCCTGATCCGAGTCTCGGCATTGCCGAGGCGCACCCAGAGCCGCGGGTTGCGCGCCACGAAGCGGCCGCAGTGATGCACCCAGGGCGTCACCCGGAAGGTATCGAAGCGGGACGGCGCCGCCGATGACGCGGAAGCTTCGGCGAGCGCGGTCATACCAGCCGGAAGAACAGCTTGATGACGAGGGACGCCGCCACCAGCGTGGTGAAGAAGACGAACTCCCAGGTGCGCAGCCACCAGGGCCCGAAGGGCAGCACCTCGCGGCGCGGCAGGTCGATCTCGACGGCTTCCAGGGGGCTGGCGTCGGCGATGTAGCCCAGGGGATTGGCAATCAACACGTTCCACCATTGCCGCTTGTGCAGCGAGGTGACCGGCGCATGCAGCGAGCGTTCCTCGACGATCTGCCCGCCCCCGTCACGCACCACCAGGGAGGGCGCCTCTTCTACCGTGATACCGGAATAGGTCCTCGAGTTGTCCTGGTGCAGCACCGCCGCATAACCCTCGGGCTCGGTGCGCAGGTCCACGCCCTGCGTCTGCTGCGGCAGGGTATAACCGAAGGCACCATGCAGCCAGACAAGCATGAAGAGCACCGGCAGGGAGGCCAGTACCGCGGGGGCGAGGACCAGGGCCAGTTGCTTCATCGAGGTCGCGAACATCGCCCTCATCAAGGGCCGCGCCTCGGCGAAGCTGCCGTCGTGGTGGTCAAGGGCCCGCCGTGCCGCCACGGCCTGCTCGCGGATGCGACGCAGGCGATGCTGCGGCGACAGGGCGGCGTAGAGCGCCATCGAGAAGGCGGCCGCGACGAGGCCCCAGAGCGCCAGCCGCGGCGCCGCGGGCACCACCGCCGCCAGCCCCTGGTCGAGCGAGGACAGCAGCGGCGCGGCGAGATCGAACAGGCCGAGGTTCATGGCTTCCATGGATCGTCGTGACGTCGCAACCGGAGGGAGTTAGCGGGGCACCTGCGCGGGGCTTCGGTCCTGCTCCGCCGCGCGGACCGGCTGGGCGCGCTGCTGCACCGAGGGACGCTTGCGCATCAGCCGGCGCAGTGGCCAGAGCAGCAGGAAGAGAAGCGCTGCCACCACCGCCGCGGCCACGCCCCAGAGCGCACCGAGCAGCGAAAGGCCGGCGCCGGGGCCGATGTAGGCGGCGGCCGGACCGGCCGCAAAGACCAGGCCGGCGGCTACCAGGCCGGCGAAGGCGGCATGCTTGCGGATCATGATGTCAGCTCCTGTTGTCATTGGTTTTTGCCGCCAGCTCTTCCCGGAACGCCGGGTCCAGCGCCTGCGGCGAAATGCGCTGCCCCCAGGACACGATGGGGATGATCGCCTCATCGGGGTCGGCAGGGTTGGAGGCCCGCACGGGATTGAGAAACTCCCAGACGATGCGGCCATCCGGCGTCACCTCGAACAGGCGCCCGCCGTGAGATTCGGTGATCAGGGTATTACCGTTCGGCTGGCGTTCTTGCGCGCCGCGCGCCTCACTGTCGAAGGGGATCTCGCCGTTGCCGGCATAGCTCCACACCTCGGCGCCGGTCACGGGATCGATCTCCAGGATCCGGGTACGTCCGCCCTCCCCGAAGCTGCCCAGATTGTCGTACAGCAGGATATGGCCGTTGGGCAGGATGTCGGGATCGTGCTGGGCCAGCCAGCTGCCGCGGCGCGCCCACACGATGCGTTCGGACTCGATGTCCAGCACCGCGATGGTGTCGATGTCGCGGAACGACAGCAGCACCTGACCTTCCTTGGCAAAGGGCAGGGCCGCCGCCTTCTCGGCGTCGATGTAATCGACGTTGTTGGTATGGATGAAGTCGTGCTTGTTGTACCAGACGACGCGGTTCAGGAGGCGGTCGTAGCCGGAGTTCACCAGGGCGTCGAGGATCGAGACCTTCTTCATCTCCCGGCCGTCGGGTGCGAGGACGACGAGGAAGTCGTCCAGCCGCGGCACCGTCAGCTGCGTGTGATTGGCGAAGGTCTTGTTGCGCATCTGGTGGGTCAGCCCGAAGATGCGGCCGTCGGGCGCGAGGTCGAAATCGTGGTGGGTCTGGCCCAGGTAGCTCCAGACGACGTTGGAGTCCTTGTCCAGCTTCACCATGCCGTAGCCCCAGGGGGTGTCGCCGGTCGCCACGAAGAGCGCCAGCAGATCGCCGTTCGGCAGCAGGTGAGCCTTGCGCCAGTACAGGAAGGGGTCCCGCTGAGGGTTCTTCACGGGGGAGGTCTCGTTCCAGATGGCGCTGAACGGCAGCTTCCAGGTCTGCAGCACGGTGCCGTCGAGGGCGATCAGCGAGGCCTCGCTGCCATGGCCGGAGGTGTAAAGGGTGTAGCCGGGCTGCGCCTCGGGCGCGTTCACCGTCACGCCGGTTTCCGGCCGCCGCTCGAGCTGCCAGAAATCCGAGGTCAGCGGGTCCTGCGATTGCTGTGCCTTGGCGATATAGGCCTGGCCGCCGCGGTAGGCGTCGCTGAGGGGGCGGGCGGGGAAGATGTCGAGCAGCATGACGAAGGCGCCGCCCAGGAAAGCCAGGAACAGAAGCGCCGCGACGAAGGCGGCAAAGCTGATCCGGTCGGCCAGCGACGGCCCTGCCGTCGGGCCGCCGTCCGGGTCCGGCTGGCTGTGGGATGCGAGACTAGACATCGCCGCACCTGACGGCGCGGCCCTGCCTTGCGAAAATCGATAAAGAGCAAGGAATTACCATTGCATGGCCTCCTGCTAAGAACGACCATCCAACGCCGCCGGTTATTCCCGGGTTCCCGATACGGCCGACTTGCCCTCTTCCGGCCACAGCCTGGGCCGGCGGGCAACACGCCGCCCTCCGTCAGGCTGCCTTCTGCAGCGACCAGAACCTCACCTCGCGGTCTTCCAGCATCGGCTGCGAGACCTCGCGGAAGTTCTTGAAGTGGTCGGTCTGGGTATGGGCCTCGAAGGCCGCGGCATCGACGTAGAGTTCGTAAAGAAAGACGCCCTGAGGGTCGTCGCTGTCGAAGCAGACGTCGAAGCGCTCGCAGCCCTCTTCCTTCGTCAGGGAGTTCTTCGCCTGCTGCTGGACCGCCTTGCGGAAAGCCTCGACGACATCCTTCTTCACCTTGAAAACCACCGTCACCACAAACATCACCCACCCTCCGGTTGTTCATCGGCAGCGGCCGCAATCGCCACCCCGCGCGCGCAGGCTACGCGCCCGTCCCGCGCCGGGACAACCGTCCAAGGGCCCGTCCGGCGATTCTTCGTTGATCCGGCGCGCGCGATCCGCCTATGGTCGGACCAACATCAGCCTCGGGGGCGCCGCCCCCACAGGAGTCTCCATGGCCGAGCGCGAAGCAGCGCCGACGGCGCCACTCGACGGTTTCGTCAGCGACCCGGCTCTGCGCAGGCTGTTCGACTACTGGCGCGGCAAGCGCCGCGGCCGGCCCATGCCGGCCAAGGACGACATCGATCCCATCGAGATACCCTGGTCTTTGACCCGCATCTTCCTGATGGACTACGATCCGGCCACAGGCTTTCGCTACCGCCTCGCCGGCTCGGAGATCTCCGACGTCTTCGGACGCGGCAACCTCAAGGGCCTGACCTTCGCCGATATCCTGCCGCCGCAGGGCGCCGAGGTGGTGGCAGAACGCTGGCGGCCGATGATCGAGCAGCCGGCCGCGATCTCCATGAAGGGCCTCGTCTACCTGGCCGCCGATCGCACGCCGGTCGGCGAGCGCGTCCTGCTGCCGCTGGCCGACAGCGCCGACGGGCCGGTTACCGGAGTCCTCGGCATGACCGTATGCGAATGGGTGGCCGGCCTCGCCCCCGGCGAAGTGAAGCAGTCGCCACTGAAGATCCTGCCGGTCGCCGAGATTCCCTGAGAGGGCCGATCCGGCCACACGCCGATTGTCATTGCAGAGTTTCGGCAATCAGCTCCAGGGAAAGGGGCTGTGGGAGACCGGGTGCAGGTCGCCCTCGGCGTAGCGCGCGAAACGGAAGGGCTTCAGCAGCGCCGGCGTGGCGCCGCTCGTCATCTCCTCGGCCACCAGCTTGCCGATGCCGATCATCTTGTAGCCGTGGTTGGAGTCCGCGATGACGTAGGCGTTCTCGCGGAAGCGATCGAATACCGGAAAGGAGTCCGGCGTGAAGCAGCCGATGCCGCCGGAGGGCTCGTTCTTGTAGAGCCCCATCTTGCCTTCGAAGCGCTTGTGGCAGTGCGCCAGCGCCGAGCACCACATGTGGGCGAATTCAGGCGATGAGACGAACTCCGGCGACGACGGCCCGTAAGGGTCGATGGCGACGTCGTCGACCGGCGTGGTGACCTCGTAGGGCGAGGCGCCGCCCTGCACGCCGTTGAAATGGAAATCCGGCTTGTAGTAGATGCCCCACAGCTTGTCGGTGATGAGGGAGCCGTCGACGTCCGAGTAGAGCGGCGCGTCGGTGTCGACGTGCATCACGGGGGGCATCCTGCCGTCGTTGGTGGTGAGGTGGCCCGGCTCGACGCCCAGCACGCCCTCCTCCAGCTGCCAGTAGCGCCACATCGGCACATCCTCATGCAGCGCGCCGTCGCGGCCCTTGACGGCGATGGTCTTGGGCAGCTCCAGCATGTCCCAGAAGTCGCGCACCCAGGGACCGGTGCCGATCACCACCTGGTCGCAGGCGATGCGGCCCTTGTCGGTCTCGACGGCGGCGATGGCCTCCGAGTTGTGGCCGAACTCGAAGCCGGTGACGGTGACGCCGGTCAGGATCCGCACGCCCTTGGCCTCGGCCTTGGCGGCCAGGCCGTAGATCGCCGCGGTGTTGTTGGCGTAGCCGCCCTTCTTCTCGTGCAGCACCGAGGTGATGCCCTTGGCCTGCCAGTCGTCGTAGAGGCCCTTCATGTAGAGGTCGCAATCCTTGGCGCCCTCGATGAAGACGGAGTCGTAGCCGATGGCCTGCTGCTGGGCATAGATCGAGGCGACGTCTTCGTGCATCACCTCCGGGCTGATCTGCATGTAGCCCACGGCATGATAGCTGTAGGCCTTGGGATCGCTCTCCCACACCGCCACCGAGTGCGCCATGAGCTCGCGCATGGCCGGCTGGAAGTAGTTGTTGCGCACCACGCCGCAGGCGATACCGCTGGCCCCGGCGGCGATGCCGCCCTTGTCGATCACCAGCACGTCCTTGCCGCCGCCCTTACCCTTGGCGTCCAGCGCCGCGGCCAGGTGCAGCGCAGTCGAAAGGCCATGAATGCCGGCACCGATGATGACGATGCGGCTGCGGTCGGGAAACGCCATGGGGGCTCCTCCAAGGGGTCGGGTTTCCGGGCAGACTAAGGCCCGCCGCGCCGCCCGGGGCGGACAATCGGCGAGAACGATAGGCTTCCATCAGCCGGCCCGATGGAGGGGAAAATCAGGGTGCCGGGAGTCGTTTTATGAACATTGGCGGGGATGTTAATAGATTGAACCGAACTATTTGGGGGGCCGCAATGCAGGTGAAGGATCGCTGGACAGATGCTGATTTTGGGCAAATGGGATGGCACGACTGCCGGATATACTCGATCACGCTGCCGGATGAAGATTTCTCCGTGAGGTTGGATATCGACTACCTCTTCCACTGGCAAGAGCAGCCTAACAAGCAATACAAATTCTGGGTCTCGCCCTGCGACCTGAGATTTCTGAATGTCAGCGGTTTCTCAGCCGACCTGGACTATGGGAACAGCACATTGCTGTTCATTTCCGATCTGAAGCGTCGGAACCCGCGGCTTTCCACAAACGGCGAGACGACGGTCTGGGAATACGAAATCGACTGCAATCTCGGTACCATTGCCCTTGCCGCAACCAGTTTCGAGCAAGTTGTCCGGTCGCAACCCAAGGCGTCCGAAACCCAAGATCTCGGGCGCGGTTTGCACGCCGCCGTATAACCTTTCCATCGCAACAGGGCTCGTCCACCATCGCCCCTGCCGATCCATTCGATTGAATAATCCGATAGTGTCGCCCGGCGCTGGACCCGGACGCACCGCCGCGCCCTAATGGCCCGACTTCAGTCCCGGGATTCCTTTCGACATGGCGCGTTATTCGGTCTTTTCGCTGCTCGGCAATGCCTTGAGCGGCAACAGGAATTGGGAGCGCGTGTGGCGCTCGCCGGAGCCCAAGCCGGCCTATGATGTCATCATCATCGGCGGCGGCGGGCACGGCCTCGCCACCGCCTACTACATGGCCAGGAACCACGGCATCACCAACGTGGCGGTGCTGGAGAAGGGCTGGCTGGGCGGCGGCAACATCGGGCGCAACACCACCATCGTGCGCTCCAACTACATGCTGCCGGGCAACGCCTATTTCTACGAGCACTCCATGAAGCTGTGGGAGGGCCTGTCGCAGGACCTGAACTACAACGTCATGTTCTCCCAGCGCGGCGTGCTGAACCTGGCACACACGCCGAGCCAGATGGATGCCTACGCACGGCGCGGCAATGCCATGCGGCTGCACGGCATCGACGCCGAGTTGCTGGACCGCGACCAGGTGGCGAAGTACGCCCCGGGCATCGACATGTCGGCCAAGACGCGCTTTCCCGTTGCCGGCGGCCTGCTGCAGCCGCGCGCCGGCACCGCGAGGCACGATGCGGTCGCCTGGGGCTTCGCCTACGGCGCCGACCGCCAGGGCGTCGACCTGATCGAGAACTGCGAGGTCACCGGCTTCCTGCGCGAGAACGGCGCCATCACCGGCGTCGAGACCTCGCGCGGAGTCATCAGGGCCGGCAAGGTGGGCGTCGCCGTCGCCGGCAACACATCGGTGGTGCTGCAGAAGGCGGGCCTCAACAACCTGCCCATCGAAAGCCACGTCTTGCAGGCCTTCGTCTCGGAGTCCCTGAAGCCGCTCATCGACGGCGTGGTGACCTACGGCGCCGGGCACCTCTACATCTCCCAGTCCGACAAGGGCAGCCTGGTCTTCGGCGGCGACATCGACGGCTACAACTCCTACGCCCAGCGCGGCAACCTGCCGATCGTGAAGCACGTCGCCGCCGCCGCCGTGACGCTCTTCCCCAACCTCGCGCGCCTGCGCCTCTTACGGTCCTGGGGCGGCATCATGGACATGTCGATGGACGGCAGCCCGATCATCTGCAAGGGGCCGATGCCGGGCCTCTACATCAACGCCGGCTGGTGCTACGGCGGCTTCAAGGCCACGCCGGCCTCGGGCTGGTGCTTCGCCCACACCATCGCCAACGACGCGCCGCACGAATACAACGCCGCCTTCACCCTGGAGCGCTTCGCCCAGGGCCGCGTCATCGACGAGCGCGGCGCCGGGCCGCGTCCCGAGTTGCACTAGGAGCCGAAGGATGCAAGCCGCTTCCCGCCTCGTCCTTCGAGACGCCGCCTGCCGGCGGCTCCTCAGGATGAGGCTCCTTTCTTTCATCGACCTCATGCTGAGGAGGGCCGCAGGCCCGTCTCGAAGCACGAGGTCGATCGGCAACGCCTTGCGCAACGGAGCCGCCCGATGCTGATCCCCTGCCCGCACTGCGGCCCGCGCGACGTCGGTGAGTTCACCTACGGCCGCGAAGCCGGCAAGGCACGTCCCGACCCCGCGAGCGCTTCGCCCGAAGACTGGAACGACTACGTCTTCTACCGCGACAACCCGCGCGGCCGCCATGTCGAGTACTGGCACCACGGCCAAGGCTGCCGCCTGTGGCTGAAGGTGACGCGCGATACCGTGAGCCACAGGATCGAAGGCGCCGAGGTCGTCGGCCCCTGGGCCGCGCGCACGGGGAGCGACGCATGAGCGGATACCGCCTTCCCCAAAGTGGTCTTGGCGTCGGCCAGGCCATCGACCGCGGCAAGCCGCTGAGCTTCACCTTCGACGGAAAACGCTACCAGGGTTTCGCCGGCGATACCCTGGCCTCGGCGCTGCTGGCCAGTGGCGTCGACCTGTTCGGGCGCAGCTTCAAGTACCACCGCCCGCGCGGACTGATCTCCGCCGGGGTCGAGGAGCCCAACGCGCTGGTCACCCTGCGCAGCGGCGCGCGGGCCGAGCCCAACACCCGGGCGACGGTGGTGGAACTGTTCGACGGCCTGGAAGCCGTGAGCCAGAACCGCTGGCCCTCGCTCGGCTTCGACGTCATGGCGGTGAACGGGCTGGCCGGGCCGATCCTCTCGGCGGGCTTCTACTACAAGACCTTCATGGGTCCGACGCGCAAGGCGTGGATGTTCTACGAGCATTTCATCCGCAAGGCCGCCGGCCTCGGCGCCGGCACCACGCTGGCCGACCCCGACCGCTACGAGGAGATGAACGCCTTCTGCGACGTCCTGGTGGTCGGCGCGGGCGCTGCGGGCCTGATGGCGGCGCTGGCCGCCGCGCGCAGTGGCGCCCGGGTGATTTTGGCCGACGAACAGGCAGCGCCGGGCGGCGCCCTGCGCGGCGATGCCGTCGCGAGCGACCTGCTCGCCGAACTCGCCGCGCTCGAGAATGTGACCTTGCTGCCGCGTACCACGGTCTACGGCTACTACGACGACAACACGCTGGGCGCCGTCGAGCGTGTCGCCGACCACCTCGCCGTGCCGTCGGAAGGCCAGCCGCGCGAGCGCCACTGGACCATCCGCGCGCGCCGGGTGGTGCTGGCCACCGGCGCCATCGAGCGCCCCATCGTATTCGGCGACAACGACAAGCCGGGTGTGATGCTGGCCGATGCCGGCCGGATCTATGTGCAGCACTACGGCGTCGCACCGGGCGAGCAAGTGGCCCTCTTCACCAACAACGACGGCGCCTACCGCAGCGTCGCCGCGCTCAGCGCGGCGGGCGCGAAGGTCACCGCCATCATCGACGCGCGCCGCACGATCGGCGCGCAGGCACAGGCGATCGCGCAGGCCTCAGGCGCCGAGCTGCTGCTGGGCCATGCCGTCACCCGGGCGCTCGGCGGCCAGCGGATCAGCGGCATCGCCGTGGCACCTTTCGACCCCGCAAGAGGGGCCAGCGATACGGCCCGCCAGATCGCCGCCGACTGCCTGCTGGTCTCCGGCGGCTGGACGCCGACCCTCCACCTGGCGAGCCAGGCCGGCGGCGCGGCGCGCTGGGACGACACCCTGACCGCCTTCCTGCCCGGCGCTCCGACGCAGCCCTGGCGGGCCGCCGGCGCCTGCAACGGAGCACTCGGCACGGCGGCGGCGCTGGCCGAAGGCGCCAGGGCCGGCACCGAGGCCGCCGAGTCCTGCGGCCTCGCCGCGCCTGCCGTCACGCTGCCGAAGATCGCCGACGAGCCGCTCGCCGACGCGCCGCTGCCGGTGTGGGACGCGCGACCGCCCCACGGCAAGGGCAAGGCCTTCGTCGATTTGCAGCACGATGTCACGGCCTCGGATGTGTCGCTCGCGCACCGCGAAGGTTTCCGCTCGGTCGAACACCTGAAGCGCTACACGACGCTGGGCATGGCGACCGACCAAGGCAAAACCTCCAACGTCATCGGCCTCGCGCTCATGGCGCGGGAGCGCCAGCTCTCCATTCCCGAAGTCGGCACGACGCGCTTCCGACCGCCCTATACGCCGGTCTCGCTCGGTGCGCTGGCGGGCCAGGCGCGCGGCGGCCACTTCCGTCCGACGCGCCGCACGCCGATGCACGACTGGCACATCGCCAACGGCGCCGAGATGATCGAGGCCGGCCTCTGGTTGCGCCCGCGCATTTACGCCCAAGGCAGCGAAACCGTCGAACAGGCCTACGTGCGCGAAGCCCGTCAGGTGCGCGAGAGCGTCGGTATGGTCGACGTCTCCACCCTCGGCAAGATCGACGTACAGGGACCCGACGCCGCCGAGTTCCTCAACCGCGTCTATTCCAACGGCTTCCTGAAGTTGCCCGAGGGCAAGGCGCGGTACGGCCTGATGCTGCGCGAGGACGGCTTCCTTTGGGATGACGGCACCACCTGGCGCCTCAGCGATACGCAGTTCCTCATGACCACCACGACCGCGAACGCCGCGCCGGTGCTGACGCAGCTGGAATTCCTGCTTGCGGCGGTGTGGCCGGAACTGAAGGTGGCCGTCACCTCGGTGACGGAGCAGTGGGCCGGCATGGCGGTCTCCGGGCCGAAGAGCCGCGCCGTGCTTGCCGCCGCGCTCTCCGACATCGACGTCTCGAACGAAGCGTTGCCCTTCATGGGCGTGCGCAAGGGCAGCCTGGATGGCATGCCCGTGCTGGTCGCCCGCCTCTCCTTCTCCGGCGAGCTGGCCTATGAGGTCTACTGCGGCGCCCATCACGGCGAGGCGGTGTGGACGCGCCTGCTCGCGGCCGGCAAGCCTTTCGGCATGATCCCCTACGGCGTCGAGGCGCTGGGCACCCTGCGCATCGAGAAGGGCCATGTGGCGGGGCCGGAGCTGGATGGCCGCACCACCGCCGCGGATCTGGGCCTGGGCGGCATGGTATCGTCGAAGAAGACCTTCATCGGATCTTCGATGCTGGACCGCGAGGGCCTCACCGATCCCCGGCGCCTGAAGCTGGTCGGCCTGGTTTCCGCCGACGGCGGCAAGATCCGCGCCGGCGCGCACCTGGTCGCCGCCGACGACAAGGGGCAACCGCCCAAGAGCCTCGGCCATGTCACCTCCACCACCTACAGCCCGGCGCTGGAGAAATACATCGCGCTCGGCCTGCTGGAGGACGGCCCGCAGCGCATCGGCGAAAAGCTGGTGGCCACCTATCCCCTGAAGAACATCGATGTCGCGGTCGAGGTGGTGTCGTCGCACTTCTTCGATCCGGACGGGAGCCGCATGCATGTCTGACGCGATCTCGCCTCTGAAAGGTCATGCCGAGCCTTGCACGGCCGGGCGCGGCGCGCCCGGCGTAGAGCTGGCCGAGCGCGCGCTGGTCTCCCTGGTCCAGGTCGCCGCCTGGCCCGATACCGCCGAGCAGGTGGAAGGCATCGTCGCCTCACTGACCGGCTGCGCGCCGCCACAGGGGCCCAGCGGCTCCAGCGGCGATGCCGAGGGCGCCATCCTGGCCATCGCGCCGGGACGCTGGCTGGTGGAGAGCCGCGACCCGCGCCTCGCCCAGCGCCTCGCCGGGCAGATCGGCCCCGATCTGGGCGCCGTCACCGACCTCTCCCACGCCCGCGTCGCGATCCGGGTCAGCGGGCCGAAGGCCACCTGGGTGCTGGCCAAGGGCCTCGCCCTCGACCTCCATCCCACGGCTTTTCCGCCGCTCAAGGTGGCGCAGTCTGCCATCCACGAGGTCGGCGTCATCCTGCGCCGCGTTTCGCCAGACAATCTCGGGGGAGAGAGCTTCGACCTTTATGTCTACCGGGGCTTCGCGCTATCGTTCTGGGACTGGCTGACCGAGGCGGCGGCGGAGACCGGCTACCGCGTCTCCCGGCCCGGCAGCGCTTAGGATCGCTTCGGCGGTCCGTCATTCTGGGACCGCTGATTTTTCATGGACCTGCCACAGAGCTTCGATCTGAGGGCGCTACGCGTCTTCGTCATGGTGGCGGAGGCCGGCGGCATGACCTCGGCGGCCAAGCAGCTGGGCCTCACCCAGTCCAGCGTCTCGCAGATCGTCGGCAACCTGGAAGAGGCGCTGGGCAGCGAGCTCTTCGACCGCTCGGTCCGCCCGCTGGCGCTGACCGCCGCCGGCACCACCCTCTACGAGCGGGGCCGCGTGATTCTGGCCGAGGCCGGCGACCTCTACCGCGGCCTGCGCGACCGTGACCTGCGCCAGCTCTCCAGCCTCACTCTCGCCATGGCCGAGAGCATCGCAAACACGGTGGGACCGCTGCTGGTCGCCGAGCAGCGCCAACTCGCCAAGCGCTGGCGCATCTGGGCCGGCATCTCGCCCGACAATCATGCGGCGCTGCTGAACCACACGGTGGACGCGGTGGTCACCACCACCGACGAGCTGGACGGCGTCGAGGGTCTGGAAAGCCACGCCATTCTGACCGAGCCCTTCGTGCTGGTCTTCCCGGCAAGCTACGACGGGCCGGCGGAGCCGCTGGAGGCCCTCGCCGCCATGCCCTTCGTGCGCTACTCGCTGCGCTCGGCGATCGGCCGCCAGATCGAGGGGCAGCTGAACCGCCTGCGCCTCAACGTGCCCATCGAGGTGGAGTTCGATACCGCCAGCAGCCAGCTGTCGGCGGTGGCCGACGGCATGGGCTGGAGCCTCTCGACGCCACTCTGCCTGTTGCAGGAGATCCGCCAGATCGAGCGCCTGCGGGTCGAGCCGCTGAAGCGCGGGCGCTTCTCGCGGCCGATCTCCCTGGTCGCGCGGCGCGGCGACCTCGGCGCCACGCCGGAGGTGCTGGCCGCCGCCGTGCGCGACATCCTGAAGCGCCGCCGCCTGCCGGATCTCTTCGCCGCCCTGCCGTGGCTGTCCGAGCTCATCACCTGGCCGGAGGAGCCGCGGCCGAACCTCAGAAGCATCGACGGAAGCCGCTAGCCCGTCATGAAACTTACAGCACCCATCCCTGTCCTGCGCATCTTCGACGAGGCCAAGGCGAAGGCGTTCTATGTCGACTGGCTGGGCTTCACCGTCGACTGGGAGCACCGCTTCGGCGACGACTTCCCGCTCTACCTGCAGGTTTCCCGGGATGGCTGCGTGCTGCATCTCTCCGAGCACCACGGCGACGCCACGCCGGGCAGCCGCCTGCGGATCCACTGCGACGACATCGACGGCTTCGCCACCGACCTGAAGCAGCGGCCGTACAAGTTCGCGCATCCCGGCGCCCCGGAGAAGATGCCCTGGGGCACGCGCGAACTCACCCTGGGCGACCCCTTCGGCAATCGGCTGACCTTCTCCAGCCCGCCGGGTTGAGAGGTTCGCCCTTGCCATACCCGTGGTGTCGTCCGGGGAACAGCTCCGAAACGACAGGGGCAGAGGCGCCGGCAGCGGCCAACCGGCTCGACAACGCTCCGCCACTGGACTAGAACGGATGAGCGCCCGCCCTGCACCGCAGGCCGCCGCATTTAAGCTCTCTCCACACCCACCTGGCACAAGCTCCGCTCTCATGGAGATCTATCTTCCCATCGCCGGACTTTCCGAGGACCTCTTCCTCATCCTCGGCCTCGGGGCGGGCATCGGGCTGCTGTCGGGCATGTTCGGCGTCGGCGGCGGCTTTCTGCTGACCCCCTTGCTGATGCAGATCGGCATTCCGCCGGCGGTCGCGGTGGCCACGGCGGCGAACCAGGTGGCCGGGGCCAGCGTCTCCGGCTGCATCGCGCACTGGCAGCGGCGCAACGTCGATATCAAGATGGGCCTCATCCTGCTGGCCGGCGGCTTCGCCGGATCGACGGCCGGCATCTGGCTGTTCGGCGTGCTGAGCGCGCTGGGCCAGATCGAGCTCACCATTTCGCTGTGCTACGTGATCCTGCTGGGCGCCCTCGGCACCCTCATGTTCGTTGACGCGCTGAACATGTACCTGCGCCAGCGCAGGACCGGCAAGCCGGTCGGCCGCGGCGCGCACCGCCACACCTGGATCCACCGCCTGCCCTGGAAGATGCGCTTCCGCCGTTCGCGGCTCTACATCTCGGCGCTGGTGCCGCTGGGAGTCGGCTTCTGCGTCGGCGTGCTCTCCGCCATCATGGGCGTGGGCGGCGGCTTCGTCATGGTCCCGGCGATGATCTATCTGATCGGCATGCCGACCAGCGTCGTCGTGGGCACCTCGCTGTTTCAGATCATCTTCGTCAGCGCCAACGTCACCATCCTGCAGGCGGCCACCAACCAGACCGTCGACGCGGTGCTGGCGATCCTGCTGCTGGTCGGCGGCACCATCGGCGCTCAGATGGGTGCCCGCCTCGGCGCACGCCTGCGCACGGAGCAGCTGCGCATCCTGCTCGCGCTCATGGTGCTGGGCATGGCGATCGACGTGGCCTTCGACCTGACGGCCACGCCGGAAGACGTCTACTCGATCACGTCGGACACGCCCTAGCGCGAACGCAGTTTCGTCACTTCGGCCAGCAGGCCGACGGTCGAGCCGTCGCGGCCTTCCGCGGCCTTGTCCCCTTTCAGCATCGGCAGGATCTCGCCAGCCAGCTGCTTGCCCAGCTCGACGCCCCACTGGTCGAAGGAGTTGATGCCCCAGATGCGCCCCTGCACGAAGACCTTGTGCTCGTAGAGGGCGATGAGTCGGCCGAGGGTGCGCGGGGAGAGCTTCTTGTAGAGCAGCGTATTGCTGGGGCGGTTGCCGGGGAAGACCTTGTGCGGCAGCAGGGCCGCGACCGCCTTCCTGTCCAGGCCGGCGGCCTCCAGCTCGGCGCGCGCCTCTTCGATCGTCTTGCCGCGCATCAGCGCTTCGGACTGGGCCAGGCAGTTGGCGATGAGCTGGACATGGTGGTCGCCGAGGTTTTCATGGGGCTCGGCGGCGACAAGGAAATCGCAGGGCACCACGTCGGTGCCCTGATGCAGCAGCTGGTAGAAGGCGTGTTGTCCGTTGGTGCCGGGCTCGCCCCAGACGACAGGCCCGGTCGCCTCGGCCACCGGATGGCCGGTCAGCGTCACCCGCTTGCCGTTGGATTCCATGTCGAGCTGCTGCAGGTAGGCGGTGAAGCGCTCCAGGCGCTGATCGTAGGGCAGCACCGCCTGGGCGGGAAAACCCCAGACGTCGCGGTACCACACACCGATTAGCGCCAGGATCACCGGCAGGTTGGCACTGAGCGGCGCCGAGCGGAAATGCTCGTCCATCTCAAAGCCGCCCTGCAGGAACTCGGCGAAGCGGGCGGGGCCGATAGCGATCATCACTGGCAGGCCGATGGCCGACCACACCGAGTAGCGCCCGCCGACCCAGTCCCAGAAACCGAAGATGCGGTCCTCGGCGATGCCGAAGGCAGCAACCTTGTCGAGCGCGGTCGAGATGGCGGCGAAGTGGTCGGCGACCGCTTCCTCGCCCAGCGCCGCGACCAGCCAGGCGCGCGCCGAGCGGGCGTTGGTCATGGTCTCCAGGGTGGTGAAGGTCTTGGAAGCGACGAGGAACAGCGTCGTTCTGGGATCGAGTCCCTTCAGCGTATCGCTGAGGTGGGCGCCGTCGACGTTGGAGACGAAGTGGCAGGTGAGGCCCTCTTGCCCGTAGGGCGAGAGGGCGCGGGTCACCATCGCCGGGCCGAGGTCGGAGCCGCCGATGCCGATGTTCACCACGTCGGTGAAGCGCTCTCCGGTCGCGCCGCCGATGGCGCCCTCGCGCACGCCCTCGGCGAAGGCGGCCGTGGCGT
Source organism: Pelagibius sp. 7325 (assembly GCF_037652055.1). Taxonomy (NCBI): domain Bacteria; kingdom Pseudomonadati; phylum Pseudomonadota; class Alphaproteobacteria; order Rhodospirillales; family Rhodovibrionaceae; genus Pelagibius; species Pelagibius sp. 7325. The sequence goes on along the minus strand of NZ_JBBKAH010000012.1, from coordinate 144,162 downwards.
CCAGCACCTCGCGCACGTCGCTCATGACGTCGTGGCCGTCGACCAGCACCGGCCGGTCGGCGCGGTTGCGCAGCGCGGTGTGCAGCACCGCCCGCCCCTCGGTCGCGTTGATCTTCTCGCCGCCGAACATCGCCTCGCGGGCCTCTTCGACCCCGGCCGCGCGCGCCAGGACGAGCAGCTTCTCCAGCGTCTCGGGAAGGATGAGGTTCTTCGAGAAGTCCAGCAGCAGGTCGTCGAGCCGGAGGGAGAAGCGGTCGAAGCGGTCGGGATTCTCGGCGAAGAGATCCCTGAGGCGGCTGCCCTTCATCTCCCAGTGATGGGCGCGCAGGGCTTCGAAGGCCTGTTCAACGGCTGCCGTCATGATGCCGAAAATTCCTAAGCTGTGAGTGAGGCGGCGTCGCGCGACGCATTGAGCTGCGCGGCGTCCCGCGCCAGGGCCTCGATGGCCGCCCAGTCGCCGGCGGCGACCTTATCGGCGGGCGCTACCCAGGAGCCCCCGACACAGACCACGTTCGGCAGGGCAAGATACTTGGCCGCGCTGTCGCGCGCGATGCCGCCGGTCGGGCAGAAGCGGATGCCGGCCAGCGGCTGCGACAGCGCCTTCAGGTAGGCGGCACCGCCGGCGGGCTCGGCGGGAAAGAACTTCTGGAAGCCATAACCCTGCTCCAGCAGGGTCATCGCCTCCGAGGCCGTCGCCGCGCCGGGCAGCAGCGGCACCGGGCAGTCGCGCACGGCGGTCAGCAGATCCAGCGAGGCACCCGGGGACACCATGAAGCGGCAACCCGCCTTCACGGCGTCGTCGACCTGTTTTGCGGTCAGCACTGTGCCGGCGCCGACCACCGCGCCCTCGACCTCGCCGGCGATGGCGCGGATCGACTGAAGAGCCGCTTCCGTGCGGAAGGTCACCTCGATGGCCTTGAGGCCGCCGGCAACCAGCGCGCGCGCCAGCGGCACCGCCGTCGCCACGTCGTCGATCACCAGCACCGGCACCACCGGCGCCAGCCTGAGGATCGCCTCGATCCCCTCTTGTCGTTGTGTCACAAGGTTCCTCCAAATACATGCGCGCCCTGGTCGGCGGGACCGGCCGCCGCCCGGAAGGCCGCGAAGAGCTCGCGACCCAGGCCGTAGTGGCTGGACGTCAGGTCCTCGGTCACCACCGTGCGTTTGGCCCACTCGGCCTCCGGCACCTTGACGGTCAGCGTCCCGGCGACGGCATCGACGCACAGGATATCACCGTCGCGCAGCTTGGCGATGGGACCGCCGCAGGCCGCCTCCGGCGTCACGTGGATCGCCGCCGGCACCTTTCCCGAAGCGCCGGACATGCGCCCGTCCGTGACCAGCGCCACCTTGAAGCCGCGATCCTGCAGCACGCCCAGCGGCGGCGTCAGCTTGTGCAGTTCCGGCATGCCGATCGCCTGCGGACCCTGGAAGCGCACCACGGCGACGAAATCCTTTTCCAGTTCGCCGGCCTTGAAGGCGGCCATGAGATCGTCCTGCGAATGGAAGATCACAGCCGGCGCCTCGATGACGTGGCGTTCCGGCTTCACCGCCGAGGTCTTGATGACCGCGCGGCCGAGATTGCCGGTGAGCATCTTCAGGCCGCCGTTGGGCGAGAAGGCGATGTCGCGGCCGACCAGCACCGACTCGTCGTGACTCTTCTTGGCCGCGGGCTGCCACACCACGGCGCCGTCGTGGGTCAACTTCGGCTCCTGGCGATAGTTGTCGAGCCCCTGTCCCCAGATCGTCATCACGTCGCCGTGCAGCAGCCCGGCGTCGAGCAGCTCCGAGATCAGGTAGCCCATGCCGCCGGCGGCGTGGAAGTGGTTCACGTCGGCGAGGCCGTTGGGATAGATGCGGCAGAGCAGCGGCACCGCGTCGGAGAGATCGGCGATGTCGTCCCAGGTGAGTTTGATGCCGGCCGCCGCCGCCATGGCGACAAGGTGCAGGGTGTGGTTGGTCGAGCCGCCGGTGGCATGCAGACCGACCACGCCGTTCACCACGGCGCGCTCGTCGATCATCTCGCCGACTGGCGTGTAGGCGTTGCCCAGCGCGGTGATGGCCAGCGCGCGCTTGGCCGCCTCGGCAGTGAGCGCGTCGCGCAGCGGCGTGTTGGGATTGACGAAAGAGGCGCCGGGCAGATGCAGCCCCATGATCTCCATCAGCATCTGGTTGGAGTTGGCGGTGCCGTAGAAGGTGCAGGTGCCGGGGCCATGGTAGGACTGCGATTCCGCCTCCAGCAATTCGGCGCGGCCGACCTTGCCTTCGGCATAAAGCTGGCGGATGCGCGCCTTTTCGTCGTTGGGCATGCCGGACGGCATCGGTCCCGCGGGGATGAAAACCGCCGGCAGATGGCCGAAGGTGAGCGCGGCGATGACGAGACCCGGCACGATCTTGTCGCAGACCCCGAGGTAGACCGCGGCGTCGAACATATTGTGCGACAGCCCCACCGCCGCCGCCATGGCGATGACGTCGCGCGAGAACAGCGACAGCTCCATGCCCGGCTGGCCCTGCGTGACGCCGTCGCACATGGCCGGCACGCCGCCGGCCACCTGCGCGACGCCGCCGACCTGGCGCGCCGCCTGCTTGATGAGTTCGGGAAAGCGCTCCAGCGGCTGGTGCGCCGAGAGCATGTCGTTGTAGGCGGTGATGATGCCGAGGTTGGGCACCACGTCGCCCTTCAGCGCCTGCTTGTCGGTGACGCCGCAGGCGGCGAATCCATGTGCCAGGTTGCCGCAGGACAGCGTCGAGCGGTGCGGCCCCTTGTCGGCAGCGCGGCGCAGTCGGTCGAGATAGGCCTGCCGCGAGTCACGGCTGCGCTCACGCAGGCGTTCGGTCACGTCGTGCACGCGATCATGCAGTGTCATTGGACCTCTCCTTGCTTTGCGCCGTTGCCGGGCCCTGCGCCCTTTGTTCGTGCCTGCACGGGGGCTGGCGTTAAGGGCACCAGTAGATCTCAGGCGGCGGCCGCCGGGCGCGCAGCACCGCGCGGACCGGCATCTCTTCGGCTGTGCCATTATTCAATGCTTCGCCGAGCACCGCCGTCTTATCCGCTCCCTCGATATGAAGATAGACCGCCCCGGCGGCCAGGATGAGGGGCAAAGTCAGGGTGATGCGCGGCTCCCCGGCGCCCGGCGCGCGCATCGGGACCACCGGCGCGCCGCCGGACGGGTCCAGCGCCTCACCGAGACGATCGCCTTCCGGGAAGAACGAGGCGGTGTGCCCGTCGGTTCCCATGCCCAGCACCACCACGTCCAGCGGCAGCGGCAGCGCGGCAATACGCCCCGCGATCTCGGGCAGGCCCTTCTCCGGGCCCGCGGCCGCGCTTACCAGTCCGACGAAGCGCGCGGCCGCCGCCGGCCCCTGCAGCAGACCGGCGCGGACCAGCGCCTCGTTGGAGCGCTCATGATCGACCGGCACCCAGCGCTCGTCGACCAGCGTCACGATCACCTTGGCCCAGTCGAGCGGCTTTGCCGACAGCGCGGCAAAAAACTTCGCGGGCGTGCGCCCGCCGGAGACCGCGAGGATGGCGACGCCGCGCGCGGCAAGGCCCGCTTTGAGCTTGGCCGCAACAGCATCGGCCAAAGCGACCGCGAGCGCGGCGCCGTCGGGAAAATCGTGGCGTACGAGCGATTTGGCGTCGCCGCCCACTAGGCGACGTCCTCGTACCAGGTGCGCCCGTCGCGTTCGATGAGGGCGACCGAGGCGCTGGGGCCCCAGGTGCCGGACGTATAGGGTTTCGGCGCGTCGCCCTTGTTGCGCCAGGCGTCCAGGATCGGATCGACCCAGCGCCAGGCGGCATCGACCTCGTCGCGGCGCATGAACAGCGTCGGGTTGCCGCGCACCACGTCCATCAGAAGCCGTTCGTAGGCATCCGGATTGCGGCCGCCGAAGGCCTGCGCGAAGCTCATGTCCAGCGGCACGTGACGGAGGCGCATGCCGCCCGGCCCCGGATCCTTGATCATGATCCACAGCTTCACGCCTTCATCCGGCTGCAGGCGGATCACCAGGCGGTTGGCCGCCACGCTGCCGGCGTCGACGCCGAAGATGGAATGGGGGATCGGCTCGAAGGCGACGACGATCTCCGAGACGCGGCTGGCCAGGCGCTTGCCGGTGCGCAGGTAGAAAGGCACGCCGGCCCAACGCCAATTGGCGATCTCCGCTTTCAGCGACACGAAGGTCTCGGTCCGCGAGCCATTGCCGATCTCCTGGGCATAGGCATTCACCGCGCCGCCCGCCGAGGCCCCGGCGGCGTACTGTCCGCGCACGGTCAGCCGCTCGACGTTGCTCATGTCGATGGGAACCAGGGCTTTCAGCACCTTCAGCTTCTCGTCGCGCACCGCATCGGCGTCCATCGAGGTCGGCGGCTCCATGGCGACAAGGCAGAGCAGCTGCAGGATGTGGTTCTGCACCATGTCGCGCAGCGCACCGGCGGTGTCGTAGTAGCCGGCGCGCCCCTCGACGCCGATGTCCTCCGCCACGGTGATCTGCACGTGGTCGATGTGGGCGCTGTTCCACAGCGGCTCGAACAGCGCGTTGGCAAAGCGCAGCGCCATGAGGTTCTGCACCGTCTCCTTACCCAGGTAGTGGTCGATGCGGTAGATGTCATGCTCGTCGAAGACGGCGCCGACCGCATCGTTGACCGCCTGGGCGGTCTTGAGGTCCTTGCCGATCGGCTTTTCGATCACCACGCGGGACTGGCGCGTGTTGAGCCTGTGGCGCTGGATGCCCTGGCAGATCGGCCCGAAGAGCTCCGGGTTGACCGCCAGGTAGAACACGCGGATGAAAGCGTCGGCGTTGCCGAGCTTCGCCTTCAACTCGTCCCAGCCGTCCTCGCCGGCCCCGTCGACGGCGACATAGCCGAGGCGGTCGATGAAATGGTCGACGCCGGCCGCGTCGCGCTCGGCGGCGGGGACGTAGCGCTCGATCGCCTCGCGGGCGGCCTGCTTGAAGGCCTCGTCGGACATCGCGCGGCGCGATACGGCAATGATGCGGCTGGGCCCGACGATCTGCCCCGCGCGGTCGCGCTGGAACAGCGCCGGCAACAGCTTGCGGTATGACAGGTCTCCGGTGCCGCCGAAGACGATCAGCTCAAAGGGATCGACGGGGATGGTCTGTGCGGTCAACGGCGGATACTCCGCTAAGCTACGGCCGTGAAATCTTTTTTCGGTGCGCCCGGCACCCCGGCGGCGACTCCGCTGCCTGGCCCGAGGGTACACCTTTCGCCGTCAATAATAAATCAATCTTGTTGACGAACCAGCCCTTCTTACCTGAAGACACCCCCTCTTGCCAAGGCCCTTTTCGCGCCTGCACAAGAAGCGGGGCGCCTCAAACGCATTGACCCCGCCGGCCCCGGCCCCATCTCAGAAAGGCACGCCTCGGCCAACTGGGAGAGCACGACGCATGAACGGACCCCGCACAAACCGATCCGGCCCGGCATCCTCGCGCAAAGGCATGACAGCCGGCATCGCCGCCCTGGCGGCTTGCCTGCTCACCCTTGCCGCAGTCCCGGCGGCGGCACAGGACGCCGTCCAGTCCTCGGAGCAGGCGGATTTCCGCAGCGTCACCCTCGCCCGCGGCCTGGACCACCCCTGGGGCATGGCCTTCCTGCCGGCCAACGGGCCAGGGGATGGCGGCATCCTGATCACGGAGCGCGCCGGCCAGCTGCGCCTGTTCAAGGACGGCGCCCTGCAGCGCGAGCCGATTGCCGGCGTGCCGGAGGTGGCGGCGCGCGGCCAGGGCGGCCTGCTCGATATCGCCCTGCACCCGGACTTCGCCACCAATGGCCTGCTCTACCTCGCCTATGCCGGCGCGGACGGTAACCAAGCCGGCACCGAAGTGGCGCGCGCCCGCTTCGACGGCAGCGCCCTCGACGATCTGGAGGTGATCTTCCGCGCCCAGCCGAAGACGCCGGGCGCCGCCCACTACGGCGGGCGCATCGCCTTCGGCCCCGACGGCAAGCTCTACGTCACGCTGGGCGACCGCCGCAACTACATGGCCGAGGCGCAGAAACTGAGTTCCCACCTGGGCGGCGTCCTGCGCCTCAACGACGACGGCAGCGTGCCGGACGACAACCCCTTCACCGGTCGGCCGGACGCGCTGCCGGCGATCTTCACCTACGGCCACCGCAACGTTCAGGGTATCGCGGTGCACCCGGAAAGCGGCGCGATCTGGACGCACGAGCACGGGCCGCGGGGCGGCGACGAGGTGAACGTCCTCCAGGCCGGCGCCAACTACGGCTGGCCGGAGATCACCTACGGTATCGACTATTCCGGCGCCATCATCTCCGAGGAGACCGAGGCGCCGGGCATGACCCAGCCGGTGGTCTACTGGGTGCCCTCGATCGCGCCCAGCGGCATGGCCTTCTATCAGGGCGAGGCCTTCCCGCAGTGGCGCGGCGACCTCTTCGTCGGTGCGCTGGCCGGACGGCACCTGCGGCGCCTGGAACTGGACGGCGACCAGGTGACCGGCCAGGAGGAGCTTCTGGCCGATCTCGGCGAGCGCATCCGCGACGTGCGCAGCGGTCCCGACGGCTTCCTCTACCTGCTGACCGACAGCGGGCGCGGCAGCCTCATCCGCCTGGAGCCGGCGGCGCCCTAGAAACCTGCGCATCCGCATGCGGGGGTTGCGGCATGGGCATTGGCACACCGCGGGCGAAAGCCGATAGTCTCGCGGTCCCTTCGCCACCGCTTCGCCCACAGCCCCCTTAGTCCAATGACTCCGCTTCGATGACTGGCCGTTCCCTCGCCCTGCCGGCTCTCAGGACGCCGGAGTTCGTTGCTCTTTTCTCGCTGACGACCTCGCTGATCGCGCTCAGCATCGATGCCATCCTGCCGGCCCAGCGCGCCATCGGCGAGGCGCTGGCGGTCACCGATCCCAACGCCACGCAGCTGATCGTCACGCTCTTCATCCTGGGCATGGTGTTCGGCGAAATGTTCTTCGGCCCGCTGTCCGACGCCATCGGGCGCAAACGGGCGATCCTGCTGGGCCTCGCGATCTACGCCGCCGGCACCCTGGTGGCGATGACGGCGGCCAGCCTGGAGGTCGTGCTGCTGGGCCGCGTCATCCAGGGCATCGGCGTTTCCGGCCCGAAGATCGCCAGCCGGGCCCTGATCCGCGATCAGTACCAAGGCGCCGCCATGGCACGCATCATGTCCTTCATCATGATGGTGTTCATCCTGGTCCCGATGCTGGCCCCGGCGCTCGGCCAGGCGATTCTCGTCGTCGCCGACTGGCGCGCGATCTTCTTCGTCTTCCTGGCCATCGCCGCCACCGTGGCTCTGTGGATGCAGTGGCGCCAGCCCGAGACCCTGCCGCCATCCCGGCGCATCCGCTTCTCGCCGGCGCTGATCGTCTCCAACGGCGCGCTCATCCTGCGCCACGCCAAGGTCATGGCCTACACTTTCTCGGCCGGGCTCATCTTCGGCGCCATGCTGCTCTACCTCAGCACCGTGCAGGCGATCTTCATCGACCTCTACGGCGTCGGCGAGAACTTCGCGCTCTACTTCGCCTTCCTCGCGCTCGCCATTGGCCTCGCCGCCTTTTCCAACAGCCAGCTCGTCCAGCGCTACGGCATGCACCGGCTGGCGGTCACCGCCCTCTGCGGCCTGACGCTGTCCTCCACGGTGCTGCTGGCGGTGGCCCTTCTGCACGGCGGCGTGCCGCCCTTCCCCGCCTTCATGGCGATCTGCTTCGCCGCCTTTTTCTGCAACGGCCTGCTGTTCGGCAACATCAATGCCATGGCCATGCAGTCGCTGGGCCGCGTCGCCGGCCTCGGCGCCTCGATGATCGCCTCGATCTCCAGCCTGGTCGCCGTCATCCTCTCGGTGGCCATCGGTCGCCTCTACGACCAGACGGTGGTGCCGCTGGCCTGCGGCTTCCTGCTCGCCGCCGTGCTCTCCCTCGCCCTGGTCCTCGCCGCCCACCGCAGCGCCGCCGGCGACGTGTGACGCGGCAGGCCCGACGGGGTCTTGCCCGGGCGGGGTACCGCTCCGGCGCCGGGCGACACCGCCGAATTGCCTACCCGGCCCAATCGCTTCCGCAGTATGGTTAATCAAATCGTCAAGGTCCGGCCCGGCTTGGCGTCGCCGCTGAACCGGGCCACCGAACCGGGGGAGGTCACCGATGCCTGGATCCCTGCTGCAGGAAGCGCCGCCGCCGTGCGGTCTTCAAACCGCCGCGGACTCCTCCGCCCCCTCCGAGCCCACCGTGCTGGGCATGCGCCCCAAGCCGGCGCTGATCTTCCTCATCCTCGCGTCCCTGGTGCTGACCGCGATCGGCTACACTTGGTGGTCGCAGGGCGGCGTCGACGGCGCCGACCGCTTCTCCGCCTCGGTGGTCTACCGGGTCGGGGTGGTGGTGGTGCTGATGCTGTTCATCCCCTTCACCGCCGTCAGTTTCTACGTGGTGCGACGCGACGTGCGCCGGCGGCAGCTGCGCGAGGACTGCCGCGCGCTGGGGCTGGATTACGAGCACTACTACCACATCTACAAGCGCGAAACGCGGGAGAGCCACTTCCTCTACGCCGTCTGCTTCACATCCGTCGTGACCCTGCTCGGCCTCACCGCCGTCATGCTGGGGATGGAACTCGGCCTCAACGAGAAGCCCAACCTGCTCCTGCTCGGCGCCTTCGAATCAACCGACCTCAAGGCCATGGAGGCCTACCAGACCGGCACCCTGCTGTTCTTCGGCATGGCCTTCCTGGGCGCCTACCTCTGGGGCCTGCAGCACATCCTGCACCGCTACTACACCAGCGACCTGATGCCCGCGGTCTATTACGGCCTGGGCACCCGCATGATCTTCGCGGCGATCATCGCCCTCATGGTCTATCACATGCTGCCCGACATCGCCGGTCCCGGCGGCGGCGAGGCCGGCGTTTCCAGCAGCTTCCTGCCGGCGCTGGCCTTCATGATCGGCATCTTCCCGCAGCGGGCACTGCAGTACCTGACCGACCGCATGAACGCCCTTCTCAGCCCGGCCGTGTCGGCCGCCCGCGAAGTGCCGCTGGAGCTGATCCAGGGCATCTCGGTGAACGACCGTCTGCGCCTCGCCGAGGAGGGCATCGAGTCCTGCTTCGATCTCGCCAATGCGGAGTTCGTGCAGCTGCTGTTCACCACGCCCTACCAGCCGCTGGAGCTGATCGACTGGCAGCTGCAGGCGCGCCTGGTGCTCTATTTCGGCCCGGTGGCCGAAGAGATGCGCGAGCACGGCATCCGTACCATCAGCGACCTGAAACGGCTGGACGATGCCGCCGCGATCGAGCTGGCGGAAAAGACCCGCGCCACCAAGTCGGCGGTCGAGATGGCCCGCGCCCGCGCCGACGACGATGGCGCCGTCGATTTCCTGGAATCCCTGCGCCGCACCCTGGTCGCCGGCCAGGCCATCAAGAAATGCCCCGAGGCCGGCACCGCTGCCGCACGCCAGACCGCGCCGGCCGCCGAACGCCGGGAGCGCGTGGTGATCAGCGCCGCCCCGCTGCCACAGGCCCAGGCACGGCCCGCCGCGGACGGACCCGGCGTCGCGGTTCGGTAATCCGGTCCGGGAAAGCAGGCCCCAGAAAGCAAGTCCCAGAAAGCAAGATAGTCCTGAAGCGACACGCGGGCGGCGGCGAGACGCTTGCCGGCCTTGCCGGTCTGCGCTAATGGCGGGGCTGGCTTTTCCCGCGGCGCAGGACCTTGCATGACTTTCTCCCCCGCCCCCTTCTCGCTCAACGCCGTGCCGGAGATCCACTTCGGGCCCGGCCGCGCCCAGGCGCTGGCCGCTGACGTCCAGGCGGTGGCGCCTGGCGGCAGCAGTGTCCTTGTCGTCGCCGACGCCGCGCTGGTCGCCCTCGGCCTTGCCGCGCCGATCCAGCGCGCCCTCGAAGCGGCCGGCGCGAGCGTCACGCTCTACGCCGAGATCGCCGGCGAGCCCAAGGCCGCTCAGATCGACGCCGCCGCCGAGGCGGCGCGTCACCAGGGTGCCGAGGCGGTGATCGCGCTGGGCGGCGGCTCGGCGCTCGACATCGGCAAGGTGGCGGCCGCCATCGCGCCGGCGGAGGAAGACGCCATGCACTATGCGCTGGCCGCCAACCCGCTGCCGGCCCGGGGCATCCCGTCGATCTGCGTGCCGACCACGGCGGGCACCGGCTCGGAGCTCTCGGCCACCAACGTCTTCGCCAACACGGCCGGCAAGAAGCTGTGGATCTGGGGCCAGGAAACCAAGCCCAAGCGCGTCGTGCTGGACCCCGAACTGACGCTCACGCTGCCGCCCCATCTCACCGCCTGGACCGGCCTCGATGCCTTCGTGCATGCGCTGGAAGCCTGCACCAACCGCAACGCCACCGTCGGCAACTCCCTCACCAGTCACAAGGCCCTGGCGCTGATCGCCGGCGCGCTGGCAACCGCGGTGAAGGAGCCGCAGAATCTCGCGGCGCGCGGCGAATTGCTGCTCGGCTCGGCTTTCGCCGGCATCGCCATCGACAACTGCGGCACCGCCGTCGCCCACAACATCTCCCACGCGCTGGCCGGTCTGGCGCCGGTGCACCACGGGCTCGCCACCGCGCTGGGGCTGGAGGCGACGCTGGCGTGGTCGGTCAAAACCGATGACGGGCAATTCGCGGCCGCCGCCAAGGCCTGCGGCCTTGCCGGTGCCGACCAGTTGCCGGATTGGTACAGCGACCTGATGACCCAGTGCGGCGTCGCGCGGCGCCTGCCCGAAGCCTTCAAGATCTTCGACGCGGCAACGCTGGCCAGCGAGATGCGCGCGCCGGAGAACCAGCCGATGCGCCGCTCCACCGCGCGCGAGGTCACGGACGCCGACATCGACCGCTTCGCCGCCGCCCTCATGACACTCGCCTGAACCGGGAAAGGCCTTTCATGCCGACCATCGCCAAGATCGACGTCAGCCACCACCGCCTGCCGCTCGACCCGCCTTTCGTGGCGAGTTGGGACGGTCGGCCGCGCGGCCGCTTCGACGTCTCCGTCGTGCGGGTGACCGACAGCGACGGCCGCGTCGGCATCGGCTCCGGCGACCTCATGCTGGGCCTCGCGGGCCACGAGGACCTCTTCATCGGCCAGGACCCCCGGCACCTGGAGCGTCACTACGAGGTGCTCTCGCACATCCAGTTCCACTACGGTCGGTGCTGGCCGCTGGACCTCGCGCTGTGGGACCTCACCGGCAAGATCACCGGCGAGCCGGTGTGGCGCCTGCTGGGCGGACGCAGCAACCGCGTGCGCGCCTATGCCTCCTCCGGCGTGCTGCGCGACCCCGGCGCCATGGCCGAGACCGCCGAGCGCTTCGCCGATGCGGGCTTTGCCGCTATGAAGGTGCGCTTCCACCGGGGCAGTCGGGGCGGCGACTGGCGCGACGACATCGCCGCGCTGGAGGCGGTGCGCGAGCGGGTGGGATCCCGCCTGGAGCTGATGGTCGACTGCAACCAGGGTTGGCGCATGCCGTGGGACACGGAGGCGCCCTGGACGCTGAAGGATGCCATCGCCGTGGCGCGCGAACTGGAGCGCCTCGACATCTATTGGATGGAGGAGCCGCTGCACCGCGCCGACCGCGCCGGCATGAAGCGGCTGCGCGACAGCGTCGATGTCCGCATCGCCGGCGGCGAGATGACCCGTGAGCTCTACGAGTTCCGTGACCTCATCGCCGAGGGCTGCCTCGACGTGGTACAGCCGGACTGCGCCCTGGTCGGCGGCATCACCGGCCTGCGCCGCGTCGCCGTCATGGCGCGCGAGTTCGGCGTCGCCTTCACCCCGCACACCTGGTCCAACGGCTTCGGCGTGGTCGCCAATGCCCACCTGACCGCCGGCCTCGGCGAGACCGCCTTCCTCGAGTTCCCCTTCGACCCGCCGGAATGGAGCCTGGAGCGCCGCGACTACCTGCTGGCCCAGACCTTCGATCATCACGACGGCTGGCTGCAGCTCAGCGATGTGCCGGGCTTCGGCGTCGAACTGGACGAGGCCACCCTGGCCGCCACCAAGACCGGCTGAACCCACACCGCAGACGCGCATCGCCCGGCCTCGGCGGATGCTGTGGAATCAATAGGTTGAACCGTTTCCGGCGGCACCACCACCGGTTCAGGCGAATTTCCCGGACGACTTTCTCAACCGGTTAAGCCCGCGTTTACCAAACCGCGCGACAATGCCGGCGCCTCACGGGGAACGATGCCGGTCCGACGATAACGGGCCGTGCCGTCCGCGGGGCGCGTACCTGTGGGGAAATTCACGCGAAGGGTGGGAACGCGTGTTCGACGGCAAGCAACCTTCGAACGCCCGGATCGAGGACCGCGAGGTCGCGATCCAGGAGGGACTCGACACGCTGCACATCGGCCTGTCGATCTTCGATGCGCAGCTGCGCCTCGTCGCCTTCAACGACGCCTTCCTCACCATGTTCGATTTCCCGCGCCGGCTCGGCCAGATCGGCACACCGCTCGAGGCCTTCTTCCGTCTCAATGCCGAGCGCGGCGAGTACGGGGACGGGGACGTCGAAGCGCAGGTGGCCGAACGCCTGGCGCGCGCCCGCAAGGGCGAGGCGCACAACTTCCGGCGCACGCGACCCGATGGCACGGTGCTGGAAGTGACCGGCCGCCCTCTTGCCTCGGGCGGTTTCGTCAGCACCTACACCGACATCACCGAGATCACCCGCACCCGCGAGGCGCTGGAAGAGAAAGACCGCGAGATGACCCGCCACCTCGAGGACATCGACCTCGAGCGGGCAATGGTCGAGCAGCAGGCCCAGCAGATGGTGCACATGGCCGAGGATCTCGCCCTGCGCAACAAGGAGATCGAGAAGAGCCGCCAGCACAGCGATTTCCAGGCCCGGCACGACGAGCTGACCGGGCTGCCGAACCGGCGCTATTTCTCGGACTATCTCACGCAGACGCTGGGCGTCGCCCAGGCCGCCGGCGCCGCCAAGGCGCTGCTGTTCGTCGACCTCGACAACTTCAAGCCGGTGAACGACATCCTGGGCCATACCGGCGGTGACGCCTTGCTGCGCAAGGTCGCCCTGCGGCTGACTTCCTCGGTGCGCGAAAGCGACTTCGTCGCGCGCATCGGCGGCGACGAGTTCGCCGTGCTGGCGGCGATGAAGCCGGAGAACGGCCTGGACGGCGTGCGCCTGGTGGCGGAGCGTATTCTCGAGTCTCTGAAGTTGACGGTCGAGGAAGCCGATCCGCCGATCACCATCGGCGCCAGCATTGGCATCGCCCTCTATCCGAGCGACGCCGGCAGCCGCGAAGAGCTGCTGAGCAAGGCGGACACCGCGATGTACGAGGCCAAGAGCCAGGGCCGTAACCGCATCGTCTTCGCCGATGACCTGGCGAAGGACTAAAACTATCCTCTGTCACTCACAGCCGCTGCATCGCGGCACTTTCCCTCTCAACATCTCGATGTCCGCAGACGGCGCGATCGGTTAGCTCCGATGGCAGATGCCAAGGGCCGCTCCCCGACGCTATTGGGACGCTTCCGAAACCTCCGTCAGCGTGTCGAGATAGACCGCGTGGCCGCCTGTCAGGGCCACTGCCTGTAGGGCCGCCTCGATCGCTTCTCGGCGCCGCCCCTGGCGGCTCAGCGCATAGGCGAGATTGTTCCAAGCGGCTGCCGTTTCCGGCGCACGCGTGATCGCGGTCCGGAAAGCTTCTTCCGCCGCTGCGTAATGCTCGAGGGCGAACCAGGCGTTGCCCTGGCCGATCCAGGCAACCGTCTCATCGGGCCAGCGTATCAGAATGGCCTGGTACGCCGTAACGGCGGCCTGCTGCTGCCCGGCCTGCTCCAGACCTGCGGCACCGAACAGCACCGCGCGGCGGTCATCGCTCGCCGGCAGCCGGTCCGGCGGCAGCGTCACCAAAGCCCACTGGCCGCTGCGGCCCCAGGTCCGCTCGAAGGCATCGAGATGCGTCACCAGGCGCTCGGTGGTGCCAGAATGAAGGATGATCTCGCGCCGCTCCAGGTCGTAGCCGGTCACTACGGCGAAATGCCACTGTGGCCACCAGGGCAACGCGAGGTTCTGAAAGACGAGAACCGGATTTCCAGCCGCAACCTCGGCAAGCAGATTGTCGAGACCGCGAATCTCCACCGCCAGCCGGCCCTTGCGCCGTGCCGCCGCCACGATGTCGGGGGTGAGCGACCCCTCCCGCCCGGGCGTGTAGACCGACGGTGCGATACTGTCAGGCGTTTCATTCAGGCCCGACCAAGCCAGGGTCATGGCCAGTGCGGCCGGGCCGCAGTAGTAGGCTTCCTGAGGGAAGAACGGCACCGAGTCGAGCGCCGCCCGTAACGGCAATTCGCCCGGCGCCTCAACCAGCCGCGCCGTCTGCGGCGCGGAGCAGGCCGCCACGACGAGCAGCAGAGCAACGATCAAGCCTCCCTTGCGGAGGGGACCGGCCATCGCGCAGAGCTTCACCTCGCGCAGCGGGTGAAGTTGAAGATGTGGGTCAGGCAAAGCAGGTCGGTGACCAGAAGGATGATGAAGACGAGGACCGCGGCGCCAACTATGACCCCGATGGCGCTCTGACCCGCCGGCAGCTCATCGAGACGCGCTGTGACCTGCGCCACTTCCGCATCGGAGAGGGCCGCCACGCGCGCCGCCGCCTCGTCCGGGTCAATACCCTGGCGTTGCAGTTCCTGGCGGACTTCGCCACGCTGCATCAGGGTGTTCAGCCGGTCACGATCACTCGCCAGCGAGGCGTCCTCTGTGATGACGTCGCCGGTCGCGACCATAGCCGCCTGGGCTGGTACAATCGCGAGGGACTGGAATCCGAAGACTGCGACGAGAACGATGACGATCAGGCGCTTCATGATGGCCTCCCATTTCTCTTGCCGGCGGCCCGACCGTGGTTCCAGCCACCTTTGCGTGGGAGTCTAGGCGAAGCGTCTGGATTGTCACAAGATCGGATGGCTGTCCGGCGTCACAAACGCATTAGTTGACGCAGCTTTGCCTCAGGCCAACACCTTGGCCCTGACATACTGACCCGGGGTCACGCCGTAGATCTTCTTAAAGTGGCGAGACAGCGCCGATTGATCGTAGAAGCCGACGCCAGCCGCCGTCTCGGCCTGACCCAGGCCTTGGGCGAGCAGGTGCCTAGCCTGCTGCAGGCGCAACTGGGTCAGGAAGACATGCGGCGGCAGGCCGATCTCCTTCTTGAAGCTGCGCGCCAGATGAAAGGCGCTCATCCCGGCGACCACGGCCAACTGTTCGAGGGTGATCGCCTCGGCATAGTGCTCGCGCAGATAGTCGGCGACCCACCCCATGCGCGAGCGCTCCTGGCCCAGCGGCCTGACGCGCGGGCGCGGGCTACCGTGGCGCCGGTAAAGCTCGGCCATGGCGCTCAGCAGGTCGGTTTGCCGGCCGAGCAGCGAAGCGTCCTCCTCGGTCGCCGCGTGCAGGCTCTGCAGCGCCGCGGTGATTCCGGGGTCGTTCAGCTTGTTCGTGCAGAAGCCGGGCAGAGCCTCGCTCGGCATTTCCAGGTCCGCGGCGAGGCGGTCGAGCGCGGCGACGTCGAAGTAGAAAGAGCGATAGCGCCAGCGGCTGCTGCGCCCCAGGCGGCCGGCGTGGGGTTCGCCGGGATTGAAGGCCAGCGTGGTGCCGACCTCGGCAATATCACGGACGCCGCGGCTGTCGAACTCGGCGCCGCCCTGCTCTGTTACGGCAACGACCAGTTCGTCGTGCACATGTGGGGCGAACTCGTGGTCGGTGAGATCCGCGCGCATCAGCAGCACGCCGGGCAGCCCGGCGGCTCCCCACAGATCGCAGCGGTTGGCCGCGGCTAAGCGCGCCATGTTCAATCCCTCATCAGCCGATCGCCGTTCCCTGGCCGCCGCAATGCTAGGCCGAAAGGAAGCCGCCGTCGACGCAGAGATTGTGGCCGAAAACAAAGCCGGCCTCCGGCGAGGCGATCCACAGCACGGCGGCAGCGACCTCCTCCGGCCGGCCGATGCGGCGGGCCGGCAGGCCCTCAGCCACCTTGGCGAGATTGCCGTCGACGGCGGCCGCCATCATCGGCGTCTCGACCCGCCCTGGCGAGACCGTATTGATGCGGATGCCCCGCTCGGCGTACTCCATTGCCGCCGAGCGGGTTAGCGACAGCAGCGCCGCCTTGGAGGCGCAATAGAGCGCCAGGCCCGGGTTGGGGTTGCGCAGGCCGCTGACCGAGCCGTTGTTCACGATGACGCCGCCGCCCTGACCCAGCATCACGGCGATCTCCGCCTGCATGGCGACGAAGACGGCGCGCAGGTTGGTATCGAAGACGGTGTCGTAAGTCGCCATCGTCTGCTCGTGCAGCAGGGCGCGACGCTCCTGGAAGCCGGCGTTGTTGAAGGCGATGTCGAGGCCGCCCAGGCGCTTGGCCGCCTGCTCGACCAGGCGGTCCATCGCGGCGTGATCGGTGACGTCGGCCATCAGAAAGGCCGCCTCTCCCCCGAGCGCTTCGGCCGCGCGCACCACGTCCGCGCCGCGCGCCGCGTCACGTCCGGACAGCACCACCCGCGCGCCCTCGCCGGCAAAGGCCAGAGCGGCGGCACGGCCGATGCCGGAGGTGCCACCGGTGACCAGCACGCGTTTGCCGGCAAAGCGGCCGGCCTGCCCGGCCTTCATAGCAGCACCGGCAACTGCAAACCGTGACGGAAAGGCATGATACTCCTGTTGGTGGTTGGCGGGGCCGTTGCCCGCCAACTCACCAAACAGGGGCCTGAATCGTCTTGGCGATTCTTGCGCCGGACTCGGCGCCCGGCGCTACTCCGCCGCGGCCGCGGCCTTGAGAGGCTCGACCTTGCAGGCGCAGAACTTGAACTCCGGGATCTTGCCGAAGGGGTCGAGCTGCGGGTTGGTCAGCATGTTGGCCGCCGCCTCGTTGAAGCAGAAGGGGATGAAGACCATGCCCTCCGGCACGTCGCGGTCGGAGCGCACGTTCAGTGCGATCTCGCCTCGGCGCGTCGCCACCTTCACCATGTCGCCGGGCTCCAGCCCAAGGGTGCGCAGCTGGCGCGGGTTGAGGCTGGCGACGGCTTCCGGCTCCAGGTTGTCGAGCACCGTGGCGCGCCGGGTCATCGCCCCTGTGTGCCAGTGCTCCAGCATGCGGCCCGTGGTCAGCACCAGCGGATAGTCTTCGTCGGGAATCTCCGCCGGCGGCACCAGGCTGGCGGGCACGATCTTGGCGCGCCCGTCCGGCGTCGGGAAGCCCTCGGCAAAGAGGATCTCGTTACCCGGCACGTCGGGCCCGTCGACCGGATAGGTGACGGAGTCCTCGCGCACGAGGCGATCCCAGGTGATGTTCTTAAGCGAGGGCATGACCTCGGTCATCTCGGTGAAGACGTCCTTGGGGTGCTTATAGGTCCAGTCGAGTCCGAGGCGC
Organism: Pelagibius sp. 7325; assembly: GCF_037652055.1. Taxonomy (NCBI): domain Bacteria; kingdom Pseudomonadati; phylum Pseudomonadota; class Alphaproteobacteria; order Rhodospirillales; family Rhodovibrionaceae; genus Pelagibius; species Pelagibius sp. 7325. Next base: position 126,830 of record NZ_JBBKAH010000012.1, on the reverse strand, counting down.
ACGGCGAGTTCCTGGATCAGCTCCCAGTCCTGGCGCGCCTCGCCCGGCGGCGGCGCCACCGGGCGGCCGATCTGCACTTCGCGGTTGGTGTTGGTGAAGCTGCCCCACTTCTCGGCATGGGCCGAGGACGGCAGCACCACGTCGGCGTGCCAGGCCGTCTCGGTCAGGAAGATGTCCTGCACCACCAGGCATTCCAGCTTGGCGAGGGCCTGGCGGGCGTGCGCCTGGTCGGGGTCCGACATCGCCGGGTTCTCACCCATGACGTACATGCCCTTGATCTGCCCGGCGATAATGGCGTCGACGATCTCCACCACGGTCAGGCCGCGCTTGGGATCCAGGTTGGTGCCCCAGAACTTCTCGTAGTGCTGGCGCACCTCTTCCAGCTCCACCGACTTGTAGTCCGGGTAGACCATGGGGATGAGGCCGGCGTCGGAAGCGCCCTGCACGTTGTTCTGGCCGCGCAAGGGATGCAGGCCGGTGCCGGGCCGGCCGATCTGGCCGGTGATCATGGTCAGCGCGATGAGGCAGCGCGAGTTGTCGGTGCCGTGCACGTGCTGGGAAATGCCCATGCCCCAGAAGATGATCGAGCGCTCCGAGCGGGCATAGGTACGCGCGACGTCACGGATGGTGGCGGCGTCGATGCCGCAGACCGATTCCATGGCCTCCGGCGAGAAATCCTTCACCATCGTCTTCAGGTCTTCATAGCCGCTGGTGTGCGCCTGGATGTACTGCTCGTCGGTGAGGCCTTCCTCGATGATGGTATGGATCATGGCGTTCAGCAGGGCGACGTCGCGGCCCGGCTTGAACATCAGGTGCTTGTATGCGTAGCGGTCCATCTGCTGGCCGCGCGGATCCATGACGATGATCTTGGCCCCGCGCTTGGCCGCGTTCTTCAGGAAGGTGGCGGCGACCGGGTGATTCTGTCCCGGACGGGCGCCGATGATGATCATGCAGTCGCTGTCCTTGGCCGCCGTGAAGGGCGCCGTGACGGCACCGGAGCCGATGCCCTCCATCAGCGCCGCCACCGAGGAGGCATGGCACAGCCGCGTGCAGTGGTCGACGTTGTTGGTGTGGAAGGCGGTGCGGATCAGCTTCTGGAAAAGGTAAGCCTCCTCGTTGGAGCCCTTGGCCGAACCGAAGCCGGCAAGGCCCTTAGGGCCGTTCTCCTCGTAGACCTTCTTCAGGCCGCCGGCCGCGCGCTCCAGCGCCTCTTCCCAGGTCGCCTCGCGGAAGTGGGTCCAGGGATTCATCGAGTCCACCTGGTCGTCCCAGCGCTTGGGCGCGTCGTCGCGGCGGATCAACGGCTTGGTGAGGCGGTGCGGGCTGTAGATGTAGTCCCAGCCGAAACGGCCCTTCACGCAGAGACGGTTCTGGTTGGCCGGGCCGTCGCGCCCGTCGATGTAGAGGATCTTGTCGTCCTTCACGTGCACCGTGGTCTGGCAGCCGACGCCGCAGTAGGGACAGACGCTGTCGACGGTCCGGTCGGCGTACTCGACGCGCTTGCCCTTGGCGTCCAGCAGGTTGGCCTCCATCAGGGCGCCGGTCGGACAGGCCTGGACGCACTCGCCGCAGGCCACGCAGGTCGACTCGCCCATCGGGTCGTCGAAGTCGAAGATGACCTTGGCGCCGTGGCCGCGGTAGGCCATGCCGATGACGTCGTTGACCTGGACCTCGCGGCAGGCGCGGACGCAGAGGTTGCAGTTGATACAGGCGTCCAGGTTCACCGACATGGCCGTGTGGCTGACATCCGGCGCCCAGGTCTCGCGGGCCGGGAAGCGGCTCGTGTCGACGCCGATGTCGGAGGCCCAATGCCAGAACTTGCTCTCCGGGTCGTGCGAAGTCTCGCGCTTGGGCTGGTCGGCGACCAGCAGCTCGAACACCATGGAGCGCGCCTTCTCGGCCCGCTCGCTGGCGCTCTTCACCACCATGCCGTCGCGCGGCTCGCGGATGCAGGAGGCGGCGAGCACGCGCTCGCCCTCGATCTCCACCATACAGGCGCGGCAGTTGCCGTCGGCGCGGTAGCCCGGCTCCGGCGCGTAGCAGAGATGCGGGATCTTGGTGCCGTAGCGCGAGGCCGCCTGCCAGATGGTCTCGCCCGGCAGCGCCTCGACGTCCTGGCCGTCGAGGCTAAAGCGGACGACTTCCTTCTTCGGTGCTGAGGTCATCGCGGTCATTTCAGCTCCTCCGGGAAGTACTTGAAAATAGACAGCAGGGGATTGGGCGCCGCCTGGCCCAGGCCGCAGATCGAGGCGTCGCGCATGACCTGCGAAAGCTCCTCCAGCAGCGGCTTGTCCCAGGTCTTGCGGCTCATCAGCTGAACCGCTTTCTCGGTGCCGTTGCGGCAGGGCGTGCACTGGCCGCAGGACTCGTCCTCGAAGAACTTCATGAGATTCAGCGCCGCCGCCTTGAGGTCGTCCTTGTCAGAGAGAATGACCACGGCGTGGGAGCCGACGAAGCAGCCGAACTTGTCGAGGGCACCGAACTCCAGCGGCAGGTCGCCCATGGAGGCCGGCAGGATGCCGCCTGAGGCGCCGCCCGGCAGGTAGGCGCGAAAGCTGTGCCCCTCGGCCATGCCGTCGCAGAACTCGTCGATCAGCTCCTGCACCGAGATGCCGGCGGGCGCCAGCTTCACGCCCGGCGACTTCACCCGGCCGGAAACCGAATAGGAGCGCAGGCCCTTGCCGCCGTTGCGGCCGTGGGAAGCGAACCACCCTGCGCCCTGCTCCACGATGTCGCGCACCCAGAACATGGTCTCGACGTTCTGGTTCAGGGTCGGGCGTCCGAACAGGCCGACCTCGGCGATGTAGGGCGGGCGGTGGCGCGGCAGGCCGCGCTTGCCCTCGATGGATTCCAGCATCGCCGACTCTTCGCCGCAGATGTAGGCGCCGGCGCCGCGGCGCAGCTCCAGGGGGCAATGCTTTGTGAGACCCGCGGCGTCCAGCCTGGCGATCTCCTGCTTGAGGATCTCGCGCACCGCCGGATATTCGTCGCGGATGTAGACGTAGCAACGCTCGCAGCCGACCGCCCAGGCGGCGATCAGCGTGCCCTCCAGGAAGCGGTGCGGATCGCTCTCCAGGTAGTGGCGGTCCTTGAAGGTGCCGGGCTCGCCTTCGTCGCCGTTGATCGACATCAGGCGCGGGCCGGGAAAGCCGCGCACGATCTGCCACTTCTTGCCGGTCGGGAAGCCGGCGCCGCCGAGGCCGCGCAGGCTGGCGTCGGACAGCGCCGTGATCAGTTCCTCCGGCGTGCGCTCGCCGGCCAGGCAGGCGCGCAGCAGCGTGTAGCCGCCCGCGCCCTGGTAGGCTTCGAAGTCGGTGTAGTCGGGGATCACCGCATGGTGGTCGCCGGCGGCGGCGGCCACCAGGCTTTCCACCGTGGCGTTGTCGACGTGGCGATGGCCGACCTCGGCCACCGGCGCGCAGGCGCAGCGTCCCATGCAGGGGGCACCCAGCACGCGCACCTTGGCGCCGACCTCGGCGGGCAGCGCCCGCAGGAGGTCCTGGGCGCCCATCATCTCGCAGGTCAGCGACTCGCAGACGCGGATGGTCAGCGGCGGCGGCGGCGCCTCGCCTTCCAGCACGATGTCGAAGTGCGCGTAGAACGAGGCCACTTCATAGACCGCCGCCATGGGCATTTTCATTTCATCCGCCAGCGCGCGCAGATGGCGCGCGGAGAGATGGCCGAAACTGTCCTGGATCAGGTGGAGATGTTCGATCAGCAGATCCGGCCGCCGCGGACGGTCCCCCAGCAGGCCCTCTATGTCGGCCTGCGCCTGGGGATCGAGTTGGCGTCCCTTGGGGGTCTTCAGCGCCTTGCGGCGGCCGGAGCCCGGATGAATCTGCCGCTCGAACGGGCGCGGCGTTCCCTCTGGCATAGACTAATCTCCGATCCTGAACTCGGCCCCTCTTCGGAGGCCGCCCTACCCTGCCGAGCGGTGTCGGCACTGACTTGGCCGTTAACGACCCATTCTTCCGTATTTGCCCGGCAGCAAGCGTCCCGTCAGGCCGCCCGCATCACCGTCTGCCGGACGGCGAGCCCGATTTCCGCCGGCGAAGGCGCAATGGTCACTCCCGCCGCGCGCAGCGCTTCGATCTTGGCCGCCGCATCACCCTGGCCGAACACGTTCACGGTGCCGGCATGGCCCATGCGGCGCTCGGTCGGCGCGTGCAGCCCGGCGACGTAAGCGACCACCGGCTTGGGCGCCGGGTTGGCCTTTAGAAAAGCGGCCGCCTCTTCCTCGTCGCTGCCGCCGATCTCGCCCAGCAGCACGACGCATTCGGTATCCGGGTCCTCGAAGAACAGCTTCAGGCAGTCGACGAAGCCCATGCCGTGCACGGGGTCGCCGCCGATCCCGATCGAGGTCGACTGGCCGAGCCGCTGGCCGGAGATCTGCTCGATGACCTCCGAGGTCAGCGAGGCCGACCGCGAGGCGATGCCGACCTTGCCGGGACGCTCCAGATGCGCCGGCATGACGCCGATCTTGCAGCGCCCGGGGATCAGGATGCCTTGCGAGTTCGGCCCGATGAGCCGCGTGGCCGATCCCTCCAGCCGCCTCTTCACCCGCACCATGTCCATGACCGGCACGCGCTCGGTGACGCAGACAAGCAACCCGATGCCGGCGTCGATCGCCTCGATGATGGCGTCGGCCGCGTTGCGCGGCGGCACGAAAACCGCCGAGGCGCTCGCCCCGGTCGCCGCGCGCGCCTCCGCCACGGTGTCGAAGACCGGCAGGCCCAGGTGGCCGCGCCCGCCCTTGCCGGGCACCACGCCGCCGACCACCTTGGTGCCGTAGGCGATGGCGCGTTCCATGTGATAGGTCGCCTGGGCGCCGGTGAAGCCCTGGCAGATGACCTTGGTGTCGCTGTCGATCAGGATGGCCATCAGGCTGCCTTTCTGCCGGCGACCTCGACCACCTTGGCGGCGGCCTGGCCGAGGCTCTGGGCGAAGGTCACGGGGATGCCCTGCGACATGAGGATCTTGCGCGCCAGCTCGCCATTGGTGCCGGCGGCGCGCACGATCAGCGGCACGCGCAGCCCCTCTTCCTTGCAGGCGGTGGCGATGCCCTCGGCCACGGTATCGCAGCGCAGGATGCCGCCGCCGTAGATGTTGACGAGGATGGCGTCGACCGACGGATTGCGCAGCAGCAGCTTGAAGCCGTAGGTCACCTGCGCCCGGGTCGCCTCCGGGCGGACGTCCATGAAGTCGGCCGGCTCGCCGCCCTGCTCCTTCAGCAGGTCGACGGTGGCCAGCGCCAGGCCGGCGCCGTTGACCATGACGCCGATGTTGCCGTCCAGGCGCACGTAATTGAGGTTGTAGAGCTTGGCCTCCAACTCGGCTGGATCGATCTCTTCCTCGTCGCGCAGGTCGGCGAGTTCGCCGTGGCGGAACAGGGCGTTGTCGTCCAGCACCATCTTGACGTCGAGCGCCAGCAGGTCGCCTTCAGCCGTGACCACGAGCGGGTTGATCTCGATCAGGCTGGCATCGCAGTCCGAAAAGGCCTTGTCGAGCGCGCGCATCAGGACGACCGCCTGATCGGCGCCGGCCCCCGAGAGGCCGAGCTGTCCGGCCAGCGCGCGCGCCTTGTCCTCGGCGACGCCGCTTTCGGGATCGATCACCAGGGACAGCATCTTCTCCGGCGCCGCCGCGAGGCGCGCCTCGATGTCGTTGCCGCCTTCGCCCGCGGCGATCAGCGCGACGCGCCCGGCCGAGCGGTTGACCAGCGCGGCCAGGTAGATCTCACGCTCGTAAGCGACCGCCTGCTCGACGTAGACCGAGCGCACCAGCTTGCCCTTCGCGCCGGTCTGCGGCGTCACTAGCCGGTGGCCAAGCAGCGCCGCCGCGGCATCCCTGACGGCCTCGGGGCTATCGCAGAATTTGACGCCGCCGGCGCCCTGGCGCAGGCCGGCGTGGATCTGCGCCTTGACGGCCCAGCGCCCCGCATTGGCCTGATCCTTGGCCAGACCGCGGGCAGCTTCCGCCGCCTCATCGGCACTGCGGGCCAGCCGGCCCGCCGGGCTCTTGATCCCATAGCGCTGCAGCAGCGCCTTGGCTTGGTATTCGTGAAGATTCATGGATCCGCCCGCCTCATCATCCTATGAAAGAAAATCAATGACTAAGACAGCGTTCCTCAGCAGGGCTCTAAGGCCGATCATGTGGCATATGGTATACCAGAGAGCCACGCTCCATCAACGCTTTTCTCCCCGCGAGAACCGCTTGCCCCATCGATACCCTGGCAGCGGTTCCCAAGACCATTGGGCCTTTGGACCATTCAGCCCCCGCCTCGCAAGGCCGTTTCAGGGAGCCTCTAGACGGGGCGGGCCCGCGGCGGCGGCAAGCCGGCACGGGCCCCTTTTCCGTCGCTTCCTCAGACGTCGCCGCCCGAGGCCCCCGCCGGCGCGGCCGTCTTCTTCGGCAGCAGCTTGCGCACGATCGGGACCGCGATCAGCGCCACGGCGAAGAACAGGATGGTCGCCGAAATCGGCCGGGTCAGGAAGATCGTCGGATCGCCCTGCGAGGAGATCAGCGACTGCCTGAGCGAGCTCTCGGCCAACTCGCCCAGCACGATGGCCAGCACCGCCGGCGCCACCGGGTAGTCAAGCTTGCGCAGAATGTAGCCGCAGACCCCGAACAGGATCATCAGCCAGACGTCGTGCAGGGAGTTCTCGGGCGCATAGCCGCCGACGATGCAGAGCACGAAGATGACCGGCGCCAGGATCGTCATCGGGGTTACCAGCACCTTCACGAAGACCGGGATGAAGGCGATGTTGATGATCACGGTGAAGATGTTCGCCATGTAGAGCGAGCCGATCAGACCCCAGACGAAGTCCGGATGTTCGACGAACAGCATCGGCCCGGGACGCAGGCCCCAGATGATCATACCGCCCAACAGGATCGCCGTGGTCGGTGAGCCGGGAATGCCGAGGGTCAGCATCGGCAGCATCGAGCCGGTCGACGCCGCATTGTTGGCGGACTCCGGCGCCGCGACTCCGACCACGTTGCCCTTGCCGAAGGAGTCGGGATTCTTCGAGAAGGTCTTGGCGAGGCCGTAGGCCATCAGCGAGCCCGGCGTCGCGCCGGCCGCCGGCAGCACGCCGACCACATAGCCCAGGCCGCCGGCCCAGATCGCCGTGCCAAAGTAGTGCTTCGCCCGCTTTATGTTCTCGACGATCGACTTGAAGGTCGACTTCACATAGGCGACCTGGGTCGAGCCGCCGGACTGCTCGAAGTTCCACAGGATCTCGCCGATGCCGTAGATGCCGATGGCGAGGACCAGGAAGTTGATGCCGTGGAAGAAGCCGTCGATGTCGAAGAATACCAGGCGCGGCTTGCCGGAGACGATGTCGAAGCCGACGGCGGCCAGCACCAGGCCGATGCAGATGGAGAATATCGTTTTGGGCAGATCGTCGCCGCCCAGGCCGATGAAGGTGGCGAAGGCCAGGATCATCAGGGCGAATTCCTCCTGCGGACCGAAGGCCAGCGCGAAGGAGGCCAGCGGCGGCGCCGCCAGCGTGAAGAGGACGACCGAGACCGTGCCGCCGATGAACGAGGCGATCGCCGCCGCCATCAGCGCCTGGTCGGCCTTGCCGCCGAGGGCAAGGGGTCTGCCGTCGAAGACCGTCGCCACCGCTGTCGACGCCCCCGGTATGCCCAGGGTGATCGACGAGATGGCGCCGCCGTACATGGCGCCGTAGTAGATCGACGCGAGGAAGATGATGGCCGCGTTCGGCGGCACCAGGAACGTCAGCGGCAGCAGGATCGCCACGCCGTTCACCGACCCCAGGCCCGGCATGGCGCCGACAAAGAGGCCGACGATGCAGCCGATGACCATCATAGCCAGGTTGATCGGCTGTGCCGCCTCGACCAGACCACCCATGAGCGCGGTTAAAATTTCCATGTCCGACTACCGTCTGATTTTCTTGTGTTGAGAACCCGCGTCTGCGGCAGCCCTAGGGCCTGTCCGACGCGACTGGTAGCGACCGAGCCGCCATTGCCCTGCGCGACCGCTCAGTAGATGAGGTCGTAGAGCGGATAGAACAGCGGCTCCGAGATGCCCTTGGGCAGCGTCGTCGCCAGCGCCCACTCGAAGAGGCAGAACATGATGGTCGGCGCCGCGATCGCCAATGCCATCGTCGTCACCCAGCTGTGCCGGCCGAGGAAGCGCACGAAGGCGATCATGAAAATGAAGACGGAGAGATACATGCCGATGATGTGCGTGCCGGCCATCAACAGGACCAGTCCGACGACGATCGGGCCGACGATGGCAAGGGTATCGCGGGTCATGAAGATCTCGGTCGAGCGCGACTGCGGCGTCACGCGGCGAACCCACCTGACGATGGTCCAGATGCAGGTCACCAGCATGCCGCCGGCCAGCCAGAACGGCCAGGCGCCGCCGCCCGGGCCGGAGCCCTTGACCCAGCCGATATTGAGCTCCGTGCTCTTCCACATGATTCCGATTGACATGATCGCGAGCACGATCGCGACCAGCAATTCGGCAGTACGAACCGTCATACCGGCGCCCTCCCAGGAAAACGCAAAGTAGCGAAGTTGAATATTGTGCTGATCCGGAGGCGGCAATGCGCCGCGTCGACAAGGCCGGGGTCGCAGGGGGCGATCCGGAGGTCGCCCCCTGCTCCCGTAGGCCTTACTGGCCGGTGATGGCCGCGGCGCCGACCTTTTCGATCAGAGCCTTGTGGCGGGCCAGCTGCTTGTCATGGAAAGCAGCCAGTTCGTCACCGGAAACGTAGGTGTCGCACATCAGCCCCTCGTCCTTGCAGTAGTTCTGCCAGGTCTCGGAGTTGAACACCTTGCCGAACAGGTCGACGTAGAAGTCCTGAGCTTCCTTGGACATGCCCGGAGGCGCGTTGAAGGAACGCTGCATGAAGTAGACGATGTCGGTGCCCAGTTCCTTGGCGGTGGGCACGTCCGGGAACAGCGCGAGCCGCTCGTCGGTGAACTGGACCAGCGGCTTGCTCTGCTTGGCCTCGTAGAAGCCCATCTGCTCCGACGGGTTGTTCACCGTGGAAGCGATGTGCTTGCCGACCAGGTTCTTCGCCACCGTACCGCCGCCCTCGAAGGGGATGTAGGTGATGTTGTCGATGCCGAACTCGGCCTGCAGCATGGCAAAGAGGATCGAGTCCTCCTGGCCCTTGCCGGTGCCGCCGACGTTCCAGCGATCGGCCGCCTTCACGGTCTTCACCCAGTCATCCAGCGAGTCGATGCCGCTGTCCGAGGTAACCCACAACTGGAAGGTATCCAGCGCCATCAGACCGATCGGGGTGAACTTGGTCACGTCGACCCCGAGACCCTCGTTGATGATCGGCGTCGTATAGAAGCTGTTCAGGGTGACCAGGACGACGTGGTCGTCACCCTCCTTGTCCTGCAGATAACGCAGCGCCTCGGCGCCGGAGCCGCCCGGCTTGTTGATCGGAATGAACGGGCGGGGTGACAGCTTCTCCTGCTCGATGATCGACTGGATCAGCCGGGCGAGCTGGTCGGCGCCGCCGCCGGTGCCCGCCATGATGATCATCTCAACCGGCTTCCTGGGCTCCCATGCCTGGGCTTCAGAACCCATGACCCCCGAGAACGCGGCGCCCATACCTACCGCCAGCGCGCAGCCAGTGAGAACTCGTCTGGTAACTTTCATGCTTTTGTACCTCCCGGTGTATTCTTATGGACAGGCTAGAAGGGTATTCTCCATAGGGTTGAAGACCCAGCATTTTTTGAACTTAGCACCTTATCCTGTTCTTTTCTTTACGAACCATGGCCGAAAAACGCGCCTCCATGGTGTGTGGTATACAAAATACCGTGAGTTAGCCGTCAGGTCTACTGTTCTTATTGTTTACCGTCAAAATAGATCGCCTTGCTGCAGTGCAATATTTGGCCAAACAAACAGACCTTTCACCGGCTTCTTGTAGATTTCTTGCGAAATAACAGGTGTTTGGAAACCCACCCCCACCATTACTTCGCCGTCGCCATCACCGCGCGAGCGGCCATCCGTTCGCACACGCGAGGTAAGGGCGTGGCGTACCCGCGCGCGGCTGCGCAGCCACCCCGCCACACGGCCGGCGAGCAAGGTGCCTCTGATTTTAGTTAAACTTGAGGTTGCCGTCTGTCGCCTGCAGCAAAGCGCCCCGCAACGGCGGCCAGCGGCGCGCCCGAAGATACCTTGCAGGCGCCCGGTCATGCCGAAGCGCTCCGCGCCGCAGAGGTCCGCGCCGGCGCGCCGGCGGCTGCCTCTCCTGGCGGCCGCCGGGCGCCGGGCGCGCCTGCCCGGCTAATGCATAAAGAGAATCGGCAGATCCGTGTGATCGACGACATACTGCGTCACTCCACCCATGATCAGTTCGCGCTGCCGGCTCTGGCCGTAGGCGCCCATCAGCAGGCAGTCGGCGCCAGCCTTCTTGGCGCCCTCCAGCAGAACCTGCGCCACCACCGAGGACGACGTCCGCTTGAAGCTTTGCGTCGTGCAGGTGACCCCGTGAATTTCCAGATAGATCTTGGCCTCTTCGGCGGAGACCGGCAGTTTCGAGTCTGCCGACGCCAGCAGCACGACAGAATCGGCCTTGCGCAGGACTGGCAGGGCGGCGGTCAACGCCTTGGCCGCCTCGCCGCTGCCGTTCCAGGCAACCGCGACCTTGGCGCCAAGCTCGCCCACCGACTTAGGCGGGCACATGAGCACCAGCTTGCCCGACTCCAGCAGAGCGGCCTGCAAGGTATTCAGTCCCAGGTTCTGGTCGCGGTCGGGTTTGGCCACCGCGATGAGGTCGACGAGCCGGCCGCGAACGCCGATGACATTGGCCTGCTTGCCGGTCGCTTCGTGCCAACTTGCGGACACCTGGTCCATCGGCCAGGGGAAGGTGTCGACCTCGGGAATGCCGCGCTTGGCGCAGTAGTCGTCGAACAGCTTGCGGATCTGGGCTTCCGCCTCATCCGCCAGGGCGGAAGCGGAGCTGGTGAGGGATTTACGCAGGCTTGCCGGGATCGGCACGCCGTAGGGGATCATGTCCTCTGGCTTGGCCCGGCAATGAAGAACCTCCAGGTGGGCGTTGTGACGCTTGGCGAGACTGAGGGCGTGGTCGAGCACCCCTTCGCCTTTGCCGTCTCCGCGCACCGGGACCAGGATCGTACGCACAGTCATTCAGGGTTCCTCCCAACAACGGTTCGCGCAGCTTTTCCATCTGCATCGAACGAAAACAAAAGATATGCCCGGACTTCTCCCTACCAGATTTCCGTGGCCCAGATCGCCACGGCCGAGACTTCCACAGTGCGGCGGCGCCAGGGCCTGCTGTCAGGCCCTGGCACGACCTTAGAGCCAGCCTCAGAAGAGGCCCTGGATCTGACCGGCCTCATCCAGCCGGATGCTGTTGGCCGAAGGCACACGCGGCAGCCCCGGCATGGTCATGATCTCGCCGCAGATCACCACGATGAAGCCGGCACCTGCGGAGAGGCGCACCTCGCGGACCGGCACCGCATGGTCGCTCGGTGCGCCGCGCAGGTTCGGATCGGTCGAGAAGCTGTACTGCGTCTTGGCCATGCAGACCGGCAGCTTGCCGTAGCCCTCGTCTTCCCAGGCCTTCAGCTGGTCACGGATCTTCTTGTCCGCGATGGCGCCGGACGAGCCGTAGATCTGCTTGCAGATCGTGTCGATCTTTTCGAACAGCGGCATGTCGTCCGGATAGAGCGGCTTGAACTTCGCGCCGCCGGCGTCGATCAGGCCGACCACCTTCTTGGCCAGTTCCTCGGTGCCCTCGGAGCCCTTGCCCCAGTGCTCGCAGATCACGGCGTCGACGCCCTGGCTCTTGGCGAACTCCTGGATCGCCGCCAGCTCGGCCTCGCTGTCCTTGACGAAGCGATTGATGGCGACCACTGCCGGCACGCCGAACTTCTTCACGTTGGCAATGTGGCGGCCCAGGTTGGCGCAGCCCTTCTTCAGCGCCTCGACGTTCTCGTCGCCGAGGCCGTCCTTGGCGACGCCGCCGTGCATCTTCAGCGCGCGCACCGTGGCGACGATGACCACCGCCTCGGGGTTCAGGCCGGCCTTGCGGCACTTGATGTCGAAAAACTTCTCGGCGCCCAGGTCGGCGCCGAAGCCCGCCTCGGTGACCACGTAGTCGGCCAGCTTCAGCGCCGTCTTGGTGGCGGAGACCGAGTTGCAGCCGTGCGCGATGTTGGCGAAGGGGCCACCGTGGATGAAGGCCGGATTGTTCTCCAGCGTCTGCACGAAGTTCGGCATCAGCGCGTCCTTCAGCAGCACGGTCATCGGCCCCTCGGCCTTCACGTCGCGGGCATAGATCGGCTTGCGGTCGCGGGTGTAGGCAATGACGATGTCACCGAGGCGGCGCTGCAGGTCGGCCAGACCGTCGGCCAGGCAGAAGATGGCCATGACCTCCGAGGCCACGGTGATGTCGAAGCCGGTCTGGCGCGGGAAGCCGTTGGCGACGCCGCCCAGCGAGGTGACCGTGTCGCGCAGCGCGCGGTCGTTCATGTCGAGCACGCGGCGCCACATCACCCTGCGCTCGTCGATGGCCAGCTCGTTGCCCCAGTAGATGTGGTTGTCGATCAGCGCGGAGAGCAGGTTGTGCGCCGAGGTGATGGCATGGAAGTCACCGGTGAAGTGGAGGTTGATGTCCTCCATCGGCACCACCTGGGCATAGCCGCCGCCAGCGGCGCCGCCCTTCATGCCGAAGCATGGGCCGAGCGACGGCTCGCGCAGGCAGATCATCGCCTTCTTGCCGATGCGGTTGAGGCCGTCGCCGAGGCCGACCGTGGTGGTCGTCTTGCCCTCGCCGGCCGGCGTCGGCGAGATCGCCGTTACCAGGATCAGCTTGCCGTCCTTCTTGGACTTCAGCGATTCGAGGTACTTGAAACTGAGTTTGGCCTTTGTCGGTCCGTACTGCATCAGGGCGTCGGCAGGAATGCTCAGCTTCTCGCCGACCTCGGTGATCGGCTTCATCTTCGCTTCGCGGGCGATTTCGATATCGGACTTGGCCATGACGGTTATCTGCCTGTTCTCTAGATGATTGTTGTCTACCCGCCCCGGCCGGCGGGACGTGCCCTGCCCGGCTGGAACGGCGTTCTTGCTTGTCGGATCAGCTGCCGAGCTTCGACCCGGCGGCGAGGCCGGCCTTGGCGGCGAAGTCGCCAGCGGAGATCTTCTTGTCATCGTGCGGGCGCACCCGGTCGACGCGGATGGCGCCACCCTTGGCCGCCACGGTGAAGCTGTCGCCGTCCACCGCGATGACGCTGCCCGGCGTGCCGGAGCCATCCACCTTGCGGCTGTCGAAGATCTTCAGTTCGTTGCCGTTGCAGGTGGTCCAAGCACCAGGCTGCGGATTGGTGCCGCGGATCAGGTTGTAGACCTCGTCGACCGGCTTCGACCAGTCGATCTCGGCGTCGGCCTTGCGGCACCAGCTCTCGTAGGTCGCCTTGCTATGATCCTGCGGAGTCTTCGTCACCTTGCCGTCGCGCACCAGGTCGACGCACTCGACCATGGCATCGACGCCCATCGGGAAGAGATGGTCGAAGTAGAGCGAGCCAAGGGTGTCGTCGGGGCCGATGTCGACGGTCTTCTGCAGGATGACCGGGCCCTCGTCGAGGCCCTCGTCGGGCTCGAAGATGGTCAAGCCGGTCTTTTTCGATCCCATGATGATGGGCCAGTTGATCGAACTCGGGCCGCGGTGCAGCGGCAGCAGCGAGGGATGGTACTGGATGGTGCCCTTGGTCGGCAGGTCGACGACGTCCTGGGGCACGAAGAGGGTCACGTAGGCCATGACGCAGAGGTCCGGCTTGAAAGACGCCATCAGCTCCTTCGCCTCCGGCGTCTTCCACGACGCGGGCTGGTGCACGGTCAGCCCCTTCTCCAGGGCGAACTCCTTCAGCGGGTCGGCCGGCCGGCCTTCCTTGTCGGGCGCGCAGAACACACCCACCACGTTCTCACCACGCTCGAGCAGCTTCTCGAGCACCGCTTTTCCAAAGGCCTGCTGGCCGTGGACGACAATTCGCATCCCCGTAATTCCCCGTGTCTTTAAGACCGGCGCCTTTTCAAGGCCGGTCTTGTTGGTTGATGAGGCTCAATCGGCGTCGCAGCGTCTGATCCCGGCGCGACGCCAATCGTTCACTCGGCGGCAGCCCGTTTCGGCATGTCGCCCAGCGCGCCGCTCGCCCAGGTTTCCTGGACCTCCTCTTCCGAATACCCGAGGACGCTTTTCAGGATCTCTTCCGTGTGCTCGCCCAGCAACGGCGAGCGCTTCACATCCGCCGGAGAGTCCGACAGCTTGATCGGATTGCCGACGGTGAGGTACTTGCCGCGTTCGGGGTGATCGACCTCTACGATCGTGCCGGTCTCCCTCAGGCTCGGCTCCTCGGCCAGTTCCTTCATGGACAGGATCGGACCGCAGGGAATGTCGAGCGGATTGCACGCCGCCATGACCTCGATCTTCGTCTTGGTCTTGGTCCACTCCTCGATGGTGTCGAAGATCTGCGGGATCTTGTCGAGGCGCGCCTCCGGCTTGGCGTAGGCCGGGTCTTCCTTCCACTCCGGCTTGCCGATGAGGTCGCAGACGTTGCCCCACACCGCCGCCTGGGTGATGAAATAGACGTACGCGTTCGGGTCGGTCTCCCAGCCCTTGCACTTCACGATCCAGCCAGGTTGGCCGCCGCCCGAATCGTTGCCGGCGCGCGGCACCGAATCGCCGAAGGGGATGCCCTGGCCGTACTGGCTGTACTCCTTCAGCGGCCCGTGCTCCAGCCGCTGCTGGTCGCGCAGCTTCACGCGGCAGAGATTCAGCACGCCGTCCTGCATGGCCGCCAGCACGCGCTGGCCACGGCCCGACTTCTCGCGGTGGAACAGCGCGGTGACGATGCCGAGGGCGAGGTGCAGACCGGTGCCGGAATCGCCGATCTGAGCGCCGGTCACCGTCGGCGGGCCGTCGCGGAAGCCGGTGGTCGAGGCGGCACCGCCGGTGCACTGGGCGACGTTCTCGTAGACCTTGCAGTCCTCGTAGGGACCGGGGCCGAAGCCCTTCACCGACGCATAGATCATGCGCGGGTTGATCTTCTGCACGTCGTCCCAGCCGAAGCCCATGCGGTCCAGGGCGCCGGGCGCGAAGTTTTCGACCAGCACGTCGCAGGTCTCGACCAGCTTGCGCAGGACCTCTTTGCCCTTCTCGCTCTTGGTATTGAGCGTGATGGAGCGCTTGTTGTGGTTCAGCATGGTGAAATACAGGCTGTCGACGTCGGGAATGTCGCGCAGCTGTCCGCGGGTGGCGTCTCCGACGCCCGGACGCTCGACTTTGATCACGTCGGCACCGAACCATGCCAGCAACTGCGTACACGTCGGACCGGATTGCACATGGGTGAAATCCAGGATGCGGACGCCTTCTAGAGCTTTCATTGCGTGCTCCTGCTTCTTCTTTCTAAAGTTGGCTCTAGCGAGCGGGTTATTTCTTGGCAACCACGCTCTGCGGATTGAGATTGCCGATGCGCCCGCTCTCGGTGCCGGCTTTCTCGTCGATCACCGCGTTGACCAGGGTCGGCTTGCCGGACTCGATGGCCGCCTTCACGGCACGGGACAGCTCGTCGGGCGAGGTCGCATAGACCCCCACGCCGCCGAAGGCCTCCATCATCTTGTCGTAGCGGGCATCCTTCACGAAGACGGTCGTCGCCACGTCGGAACTGCCCGAGGGGTTGACGTCGGTGCCGCGGTAGATGCCGCCGTTGTTGAAGACAACCACGCAGATCGGCAGGTTGTAACGACAGATCGTCTCGATCTCCATGCCCGAGAAGCCGAAGGCGCTGTCACCCTCGACGGCGACCACGGGACAGCCCGTCTCCACCGCCGCAGCGACGGCCTGGCCCATGCCGATGCCCATGACGCCCCAGGTGCCGACGTCCAGGCGCTTGCGCGGCTTGTACATGTCGATGATGGAGCGCGCGAAGTCGAGGGTATTGGCACCCTCGTTGACCAGGATGACGTCCTGGTTCTCCGCGAAGATCTCCTTGAGCGCACCCAGCGCGCCGTGGAAGTCCATCGGCACGTTGTTGTTGCGCAGGCGCGGCGCCATCTTGGCGATGTTGCCGTCCCGCTTTTCCTTGATGGTGGAGGTCCAGTCCGTTGGCGGCTGCTTCCAGTTGCCGCCCATGCCGTCCAGCAGGGCCTTCACGCAGGAGCCGATGTCGCCGACCAGGGGTGCGACGATCTCGACGTTGCTGTCCATCTCGCGCGGCTCGATGTCGATCTGGATGAACTTCTTCGGCGCGGAGCCCCACTGCTTGCCCTTGCCGTGCGACAGCAGCCAGTTGAGGCGGGCGCCGATCAGCATGACGACATCGGACTCCTTCAGCACCAGCGAGCGCGCCGGGCCGGCCGACTGCGGATGGTCGTCGGGCAGCAGGCCCTTGGCCATGCTCATCGGCAGGTAGGGGATGCCGCTCTTTTCGACCAGCGCCCGGATGGCGTCGTCCTCCTGCGCGTAGGCGGCGCCCTTGCCGAGAATGATGAGCGGCCGCTTAGCGCTCTTCAGCACATCGAGAGCGCGCGCCACGGCGTCCGGCGACGGGATCTGGGCCGGCGCCGCGTCGATCACCTTGACCAGCGACTTGGCGCCCGCCTCGGCCTCCATGACCGAACCCAGCAGCTTGGCCGGCAGGTCCAGATAGACGCCGCCGGGGCGCCCGGAGACCGCCGCGCGGATGGCGCGGGCGATGCCGATGCCGATGTCTTCGGGATGCAGGACGCGGTAGGCGGCCTTGCAGAGCGTCTTGGCGACGGCCAGCTGGTCCATTTCCTCGTAGTCGCCCTGCTGCAGATCGACGATCTCGCGCTCGGACGAGCCGCTGATGAGGATCATCGGGTAGCAGTTGGTCGTGGCATGGGCCAGCGACGTCAGGCCGTTGAGAAAGCCAGGCGCCGAAACCGTCAGGCAAACGCCAGGCTTCTTGGTGAGGAAGCCGGCGATCGCCGCGGCGTAGCCGGCGTGCTGCTCGTGCCGGAACGACAGCACGCGCATGCCCTCGGCCTGCATGTAGCGGCCCAGGTCCGTGATCGGAATCCCCGGCACGTTGTAAATGGTGTTGATGTCGTTGAGCTTAAGCGCGTCGATGACGAGGTGAAAACCGTCGGTAAGCTCTTGCGGTGCGGCTTCGCCCGATCGGTTGTCCTGATCGAGCGTCTTCACTGCCGGATCGCTCATGCGTATCTCCATAGTTCCATGTTGCCTCCCAAGCGCACCGCTATTGACTGCGGCTTCCTGCCAATCGGACCGATCGGTCCACCTAACTCCGGGGGCCAAAGGCCCCTTATCTCAATCCAAGCGGTTCCTAATCCAGATAGTCGACGTTCGCTTCGATGTGCGCCGCCAGGTTCAGGGTGTGCTCGCGCGACAGGCGTTCCGCGAGTGTCGCGTCGCGCGCCTCGAGCGCTTCGATAATGTGCATGTGATCGATGATCGATCGGTTGGCGCGGTCCAGCTCGCTGATGGTGCGCGCGCGGATGCCCTTCATGTGCAGGAACAGCCGGTCGGCGGTCTCCTTCAGCAGCGAGCAGCCGCTGAGCTCCAGGATCTTCTGGTGAAACTCGATGTTGCGGTCGGAATACTCGTCGATGTGGGCCTGCACCTGGCCGTTGTTGAAGGAGACGAAGATCTTGCGCAGCGAGGCGATGTCCTCGTCGCTGGCGTGCTCCGTGATCAGGCGGCAGGCCATGCTTTCCAGCGCCGCCCAGAGGGTGATCATCTCCAGGATTTCCTTGCGCGTCTTGCGGACGATGAAAACGCCGCGGCGCGGAATGACCTGGACCAGTCCCTCCTGCTCCAGCCGCGCCAGCGCCTCGCGGATCGGCGTGCGGCTGATGCCGAGCTGCTCCGAGAGCTGGCGTTCGTCGAGCTTCAGCTCGGCGTCGTCGGCATAGATGTTCATCGAGGTGATGCCTTCACGCAGCGTCTCGTAGATATGCCCCTTCAGGCTGAAGGTGTTCTCGATCGGCTTGAATTCGAGCTTGCTTGGCAGCATGGCGATCTTTGTGGCGTGCAGCGGCATCTGAGCGGAATATGGATGTCCGCCCGCGAGGGCGTCTGGTTCTTGGTATACATTAGCCCAGAGACAGAGGGCCGACAACAAGAATCCCGTTACGGTCGAACCGGTAAGTTATCCACAACGCTGAGAATAAACCTCAGAATCACTCCACAACTCCTTGTTCCATTTGTTGTTAATTGGCATTTCCGTCGTATGGACGAACGGAAACGATAACGGCGGTGCCCCCGCTATTTCGGAGACCCCGCCGTCATCATTGCACCCATTGATAGGGTACGTCCCCTCGCATGCAGGCGTACAGCCGCCTGCCCCTCGTCGATGGAAGGCTCAATAACGCTCGAAGCCGCGCTTCAGCTCCCAGTCGGTGACGCGGCGGTCGTACTCGAACTGCTCCCAGCGCGCGGTGTGCAGGTAGTGCTCGACAACCTTGTCGCCCAGCGCGTCGCGCAGCATCTTCGACTTCTCCAGCGCCTTGATGGCCTCGCGCAGGGTCTTGGGCACGTCGCGCAGCTTCTTACCGCTGTAGGCATCGCCCATGTAGGGCTCCGGCAGCTCCAGCTTCTCCTCGATGCCGGCCAGGCCCGCCGCCAGCAGCGCCGAGAAGGCGAGATAGGGGTTCACGTCACCGCCACCGATGCGGCACTCGATGCGGATCGCCTTGGTGCCCTCGCCGCAGAGGCGGAAGCCGGCGGTGCGGTTGTCGAGGCTCCAGATCGCCTTGGTCGGCGCGAAGGTGCCGGCCTGGAAGCGCTTGTAGGAGTTGATGTAGGGCGCCAGGAAATAGGTGATCTCCTCGGCGTACTTCAGCTGCCCGGCGACGAACTGGCACATGGTCTTCGACATGCCGTGCTTGGCCTTGGGGTCGAGGAACAGCGGCTTCTTACCCGCCTTGTCCCACAGCGAAGCGTGGATGTGGCAGGAGTTGCCCGCCAGCTCGTAGTTCCACTTGGCCATGAAGGTCAGCGCCTTGCCCTTCTGGTGGGCGATCTCCTTGCAGGCGTTCTTCAGGATCACGTGGTTGTCGGCCATCGGCAGCGCTTCGTCGTAGCGCACGTTGATCTCTTCCTGGCCGGGGCCCCACTCGCCCTTGGAGTTCTCCACCGGGATGCCGCAGCCCTGCAGGCCCTTGCGGATCGCCCGCATCACCTCTTCCTCCTTGGTGGTCTGGAAGATGTGATAGTCCTCGATGTAGTAGCCCTCGGTCTTGAGATCCTGGTAATGCTTCCGGTGGGCGGTCTCGTAGGTCTCGTCGAACAGGTAGAACTCCAGCTCCGAGGCCAGGAAGGGCTTGTAGCCCTTGGCGTCGAGGCGCTCGATCTGGCGGCGCAGCATGGCGCGCGGCGAATGCGGCACCGGGGCATGCTCGTGGTGGTCCAACACGTCGCAGATCACCATCGCGGTGCCTTCCAGCCACGGCAGCAGCCTGAGGGTCGAGAGGTCCGGCTTCAGCACGAAGTCGCCGTAGCCGGTCGCCCAGCTGGTCGCCTCGTAGCCGGGCACCAGCTCCATATCGATGTCGTTGGCCAGCAGGTAGTTGCAGGCGTGGGTTTCGTCCTCCGCGGTCTGCAGGAAGAACTCCGCCTGGAAGCGCTTGCCGACGAGGCGGCCCTGCATGTCGACCATGCAGACGAGAACGGTATCGATGCTGCCGTTGGCGACGTTTTCCTTCAGCTGCGCAAGACTCAAAAGACCAGACATCGGAAAAGAACTCCGGTTCGGGATGATCCGGAAGGCGGACGCCCCCCGTTCGGGCTGTCCCAGCGGAGCCCCCCGGCCCCGGCGCGCCCCGCCAAAGCGTCAGGCCCGCCGACTGGAACAGAAATGACACCGCACAATAATCTGCCCTTCCGCGCCGGTCGAGGCCCGTTACGGAACGATCACCATGCCGGTTGCAACCCGGCGAGGCAGGCAGCGGGCGGCGCTAAACCGACTCGTGTTGTTGGGCGTGCAACCGGTGGCTCACCGGGGTGAGGCCCCGCCGCGCGGCGTCATAGAGGTCGAACATCCGGGCATAGGTCGCGTGGCGCCCCGCATCCGGGCGATTCTCCTCGAGGATCCTGGCGCAGCGCGCGACCGCCGCCTGCGGCGAGGCGAAGACGCCGCCGCCGACGCCGGCCACAAGGGCGGCGCCGAAAGAGGCATCGCCGTTCGCCGGCACCTTCACGGTCAGGCCGGTCACGTCGGCGATGATCTGGCGCCAGGTGGCGCTGCGCGCGCCGCCGCCCAGCAGGCGCATGTCGCCGAAACTGGCGCCCGAGAGATCCTTGGCCGTGCGCAGCACGTCGTTGAGAGCATAGGCGATGCCCTCGTAGCAGGCGCGCGCGAAGTGGGCCCGCGTGTGGCCCAGGGTCAGGCCGATGAAGGCAGCGCGCAGCTTGGGGTCCCAGTGCGGCGCCCGCTCGCCCATCAGGTAGGGGTGAAAGATGAGGCCGTCCGAACCGGGCGCGACGGTGCCCGCCAGGCGGTCCATCTCGGCGAAGGCCGTCTCCTTGGGCAGGTCGGCGAAGAAGGTGTCGCGCACCCAGCGGTGCGCCGTGGCGCAGGCATTGATGCCGGAGGCCATGTACCACAGCCCCGGCATGATGTGCGGATAGCAGGACACCGGCGGATGCACCTCCGGCCGGTCGCAGGCGAGGAACACCACCCCCGCGGTGGCCAGCTTGATGGCGCCCTGCCCGGCTTCTATGGCGCCGGCGCCATAAAGTTCTACCGTCGTGTCGTTGGAGCCGATGACCACCGGCGTGCCGGCCGCGAGGCCCGTCGCCCTGGCGGCAGCCTCGGTCACCTCCCCGGCGATCGCCTCCGGCGCGCCGACCGGCGGCAGGGTCGCCATGTCCCAGCCGATGAGGCCGCAGATGTCGGGCGACCAGCCGCGCGTCTCCACGTCGGACATGAGCGCGCCCAAGGCATCGGAATAGTCGGTCGTCCAGTCGGCGGTGAGACGGCTGCGCAGCCAGTCCTTGGCGATGTAGAGGCGCTCGGTCCGCGCGAGGACTTGCGGCTCGTGCTTCTGCAGCCAGGCGAGCTGACAGAGGGTCCAGGTCGGGTTGGCGCGGTTGAGACCGGTGGCGATGATCATCTCGCCGGCGCGCTCGTGCAGCTCGGCGGCCTCGGCGGTGCTGCGCTGGTCGTTCCACATGATGGCCGGGCGGAGCACCTCTCCCTTGGCGTCCTCCAGCACGGCGATGTGGGCGCCGGCAGAAATGCCGACGGCGGCGATGTCGCCGGCCGCGATGCCCGCCTTCTCCAGCACCTGCGGCACCGCCGTGCACAGCGCCTGCCACCACTCGGCCGGATCCTGCTCCGACCAGCCGGGCTTCGGGTTGTGGGTGGTGATCGGCGCCGCCGCCTCGGCCAGCGTGGCGCCGGTCTCATCGATCAGCGTCGCCTTCAGGCTGCCGGCCCCGAGGTCGATGCCCAGCAGGGCGGCCATCAGTGCGCACCCTCATCCAGGGGTGTCACATAGGCAGCGTGGATCCCGCCATCGACCGAATAAGCCGAGCCCGTCACGTAGCTGGCGGCGTCGGAGCAAAGGAACAGCGCCACCTCCGCCACCTCGACCGCCTGCCCGAAGCGGCCCATGGGCATGTGGACGCGGCGGCGCTCCAGCTTCTCCGGCGTGTCGAAGAGCTGCGCGGCCAGGGGCGTCGCGATGGGGCCCGGCAGCAAGGCGTTGGCGCGGATGTTGCGGCGGCCGTACTGCACGGCGATCTCCCGGGTCATGGCCAGCACGCCGCCCTTGGAAGCGGTGTAGGCCAGCTGCGGCACCGCCGCGCCCATGATCGCCACCAGGGAGGACATGTTGAGGATGGCGCCGCCGCCGGCGCGAAGCAACGCCGGCACGCCGAAGCGGCAGCAGTGGAAAACGCCGGTCAGGTTGATCGCGATGGTGCGGTCCCAGATCGCCTGGTCGGTGTCCTCGGGCCCGTTGTCGCCGGCCAGCATGACGCCGGCGTTGTTGAACAGAATGTCGACGGCACCGAGGCCGGCCTCAGCCTTGGCGATCATCGCCTCGACCGACGTGGGATCGGCGACGTCCACCGAGATGGCGACGGCCGTGCCGCCGGCCGCGGCGATGTCGCCCGCCGTCGCCTCGGCGGCCCCGGCATCGATGTCGGCCACCGCCACCGCCGCGCCCTCGCGTGCGAACAGCAGCGCGGACTCGCGGCCGATGCCGGCGCCGCCCCCGGTGATCACCGCATGCTTGCCTGCCAGGCGTCCCTTGCTCATTCGCTTCTCCTGCTTGCCGGATGATGGCGGCTGGACCGCCCGCGAGCGGCCGCTATGGTGTCTGCCGAAGTAGAGTCCGGCGCCAGAAAGAAGCGAAGGTAGCTTGCGCCACTTGGCAACTGCAACATAATGTTGGCAGTTGCCAACCTAAGAACGATGCAATGAACGAGGAGGTTTGACGATGGCGGGGGATGGGGTGAAGGAGATGATGGCGGCGCTGAAGAAGATGGGCGCGCGCTACGTCCGCTTCGAGTTGCCGGACCTGCACGGCACCAGCCGCACCAAGGTGATCCCGGTGGGCAAGGCGGAGAGCTACGCGCGCAAGGGTCTGAACTTCTACGGCGGCACCATCGGTCTCGACACCGCCTCCAACGTCATCGGCGGCACCGGCGTGAACGAAGAGGTCAGCTACCGCGACCAGATGCTGTTTCCCGATCCCGACACCCTGCGCGTGGTACCCTGGCTGGAGGACACCGCCAAGGTGATCTGCGACGCCTACTGGGAGCCCGGGGTGCCGGTCGGCGGCACGCCGCGCACGGTGCTGGCCAGCGTCCTGAAGAAGGCCGACAAGCTCGGCTACGACGTGATGATGGGCCACGAATTCGAGTTCTACCTGCTGGACCCCGAGACCAGGCAGCCGCTCTTCGGCGGCACCCACATCTTCAACGCCGTGCGCAACCAGTACGTCCCCTTCCTCGACGTCCTGCTGGACGTGCTGGAGGAAGCCGGCATCGACATCATCACCCACAACTGCGAATACTCGCCCTCGCAGTTCGAGATCAACTTCGGCCCCGGGATCGGCCTGGCCGGCGCCGACAAGGCCTTCACCTTCAAGAACGCAGTCAAGGAACTGGCGCACCGCAGCGGCTACCTCGCCACCTTCATGACCAAGCCGGCCAGCGACATGGCCGGCTGCGGCTGCCATGTCCACGTCAGCCTGATCGACCGCAAGACCGGCAAGAACGCCTTCTACACCAAGGGCGCCAAGGGCGGCATGAACCCGCTGATCCGCCGCTTCTCGAATGGCCTCCTGACCCACGCCAAGGCGATGCAGGCGGTGATCAACCCGACGCCCAACTGCTACCACCGCCTGAAGCCGCACACCTTCGCGCCGTCGAACATCTCCTGGGGCGTCGAGGACCGCACCGCCATGGTGCGCATCAAGGACGCCGGACAGGACAACTGCCACATCGAGATGCGCGCCGCCTCCGGCCTCTCCAACCCCTACCTCTCGATCGCCGGGGTGGTCGCCGCCGGCCTCTTGGGCCTGGAGGAGAAAAGCGACCTGCCGACGCCGTCCGAAGGCCCTTCGGAGGAGGATCCCAAGCACGAGAAACTCGCCGGCAGCCTGGAGGAGTCCCTCGCCGCCCTGAAGAAGGACAAGGCGATGCGGGAGATGCTGGGCGAAGATTTCGTGAAGGTCTTCACTGCCGTGAAAGAGGCCGAACTCGCGCGCTTCCGCAGTCACGTAACGGACTGGGAGCGCAACGAATACCTGGAACTG
Organism: Pelagibius sp. 7325; assembly: GCF_037652055.1. NCBI lineage: Bacteria > Pseudomonadati > Pseudomonadota > Alphaproteobacteria > Rhodospirillales > Rhodovibrionaceae > Pelagibius > Pelagibius sp. 7325. The sequence continues at coordinate 103,069 of NZ_JBBKAH010000012.1, read as the reverse complement.
TACTGAGCGAAGCTTCTACGGCGTGCCCGCGGCCAGGCGTGCCAGCAGGCCGCGGTAGGGGCCGAAGAGTCTCTGTTCGTCCAGCGGCCGTTCGTCGTTCCACGTCGCGACGACGCAATGCACCCGTCCGTCCCGGCCGACCACGCGCGTCGAGAGGTTCAGCACGCCAGGCTCCGAGCCGCCCTTGTAGGCCACCGCCTGCCAGTCCTCGGCGTCGGCCAGGCCGGGATTGATGCCGACGCTCGGCAGATCGGCCGTGGCGTCCAGCAGGGTGCAGAGTTCTTTTGCCGACAGGAACCACTCGATCTCCGGCGTGGGCGTGGCGGTGAGGTCGCCGGCCGCCGGCAACGGCGCCTCGGCCAGGGTAGCCAGCAGAGCCCGGCGCGCCGGCGCATCGCCCGCGGTCCACTGCCGCCGCAGGGCCGCGCCCTTCGCCGCTTTCAGCACAAAGGCCTCTCGCGTGGTGAGAAAGGGTGCATTGCGCGGCGTCACCGCCTCGACCTGTTCGCGGCCCGCCAGCCGGATCAGCGCATCGGTCGCGGTGTTGTCGCTGATCGAGATCATGAGGTGCGCGAGGCTGGCGATCGTCAGCGGTGTACCCGCCGGCCAGGCCTGCAACTGGCCGCTCGGCAGCGAGCGCCAGGCGGGATCCAATTCGACGACCTGAGACCACGAGAGGCGCCCGTCGGCCACCGCGCGCCGCAGCGCGTCGAGCACCGCCAGTTTCATCGCCGAGCCGACGGCCAGGGGCGTTTCCGCCTGCTGGCTCTCGACGGCCTTGCCGTCCGACACGACGAGGAGAGACGTGCGGCCCGGCAACGCGCGGATGGCCGCGGCAAGGCTGGCGATACCGCCCGCCGGCGTCGCCTCGCCGAACCACAGTCCGGCGATCCGCCCGTCCCCGTCCAACGAGAGGCGCGCCCGCACCGTCCCCTTCGTGAAGTGCAGCGTGAAGTCCGTGCCGCGCGCTTCGGTGCGTTCCAGCAGGCCCAGATCCCGCTTCAGCGCGGCGACGATCTGCGCCACTTGAGCGGCCGGGACCTGCGCCAGAAACGACTCGGCGAATCGGTCTTCGGCGACCGATTCGTCACGAAACAGCGCTTCCAGAGTGGATTCCGGTGTCGCAGAGACTGCCATGGCCGAAGCAAGAGTGAACATCATCCCGACGACGAGAAGCAACGTCCGTAACATCATCACCTCTGCGCCGCGGCGCATTTTCGCAAGAAAAACATCATTAGATAACAACCAGATACATGACACAGTAACGCGAAAACCCCTATGAACAAAGGGAAGCGGCGCAGGGCGCCCTGGCGTCGCCGCATCGGCCCGGCCGCATCCGCCGCGTCCAATCCCTTGATTCCACGGCACACCGCATTTGACGTTCTCGCCGGGCCTGGCGTATCAGGCTAGACATTCCCTGCGCTTTTTAAGGACAGATTACGATGGCTAAAAAGCCCGCCAAGAAGACCCCGGCTAAGAAATCCGCCGCCAAGAAGTCGACTGCGAAGAAGACCGCTGCCAAGAAGGTGACCGGCAAGGCGACGCCGAACGGCATGAGCGACCGCCAGCAGCTGATGGACATCGTCCAGTCCGGCACCGGCTGCACGGTGGCGGCCTCGCGCGACACGGTGACCGCGCTGCTCGACACCATCGGCTCCTCGCTGAAGAAGAACGGCAAGGTCCAGCTCGCCGGCTTCGGCACCTTCATGGTGACCAGGCGCGCCGCGCGCAAGGGCATCAACCCGCGCACCGGCGAAGCCATCAAGATCAAGGCCTCTAAGTCTGTCCGCTTCAAGCCGGGCCGGACTCTGAAGGACTCGCTCTAAGCGGCGGCGCCCGGATAGCAGGCTGCCGAAAGGGAGCCTGCCCGTGGCGTATCCTTCGAGACGGCTGCTGCGCAGCCTCCTCAGGATGAGGCCGGAGCGTTGAGTGATTGACCTCATGCTGAGGAGCGAGCAACAGCGAGCGTCTCGAAGGACGAGGTCAATCGCGCCTCGGTGCCCTTCTCAGCGACCTGCTAGACGCGCTTCAACATATCGTTGAAGGGCTCGGCGACAATCTGATGCTCGTCCTCGTAGACGAGGTAGCCGGGATTGGCGCTCCTCACCATCTCCACATGATGACCGTGATCCCGCAGGATCTGCGCCAGTCGGTGCATTTTCTGCACGTGGTCCGCCGCGGAATCCTTGAGCCAGCTGATGCCTTTCGTGGCCCGCCGATAATGTCCCTTGGACGTCGACCGGCTGAACCGCTCGGGCACGGATAGCTCCGTGCCGAACCAATCGAGCAGTTCCAGCAGTTCATCCCGTTCCGGCGTGCTCAAAGAACCGTTTCGCTGCAGCCTATAGGCAGCGCCGAAGAGGCCGGCCCCTACACCGGTATCCGGATGCTTTTCCAAGACTACAAACCGCAGGTACATCGCGAGATCTTCCGCCGCCTGATTCATCGGCAGAGAGGATCACAGGATTTCATTGGAAGAACGTTAAGGCGCTCACGCCACCACCGTCGTGACGTCGGCGGTCTCGGCGGCTTCGGCGAGCGCCTTGGCCAGCGGCTTGTCGATCACCAGGTCGGTCAGCGCCGTCAGCGGCATGACGATCTCGAGCAGGCGGATGTTGAACTTGGTGTGGTCCGCCATGAAGATGCGCCGCTCGGCGCGCTTGAACATGGTGCGCTTGATCCAGCAGGCCTGGGAGTCGACATCGGTGATGCCGTGCTCGGTGATGCCGCCGGCCGAGGTAAAGGCGACGTTGGCGTGGAAGCGCTCCAGGTACTCGCAGGTGTCCTGCCCATAGACGCCCTTCTCGTGCGCCGAATAGGCGCCGGGGCAGAGGATCACCTTCACCCGGTCGGAGACGCCGACCGCCTCGGCGATGTCGAGGCCATTGGTGATGATGGTCGCCTCGATGCGCTGGGCGGCGATCTTCTCGGCCAGGTGATGGGTGGTGGCGCCGGAATCGATCATCACCACGTCGCCCGGCGCAATGGCCTGGATGGCCACCGTGGCAATGCGCTGGCGCTCGGAAACCATCGACGCAGTGCGCTCGCCAATGGTGGGCTCGCGGCCCATGGGCGCGGCGGCGCCGCCGTAGGTGCGCTCCACCAGGCCGCGCGAGGAGAGATCGTCGATGTCGCGGCGCACCGTTTCGGTGGAAACGTTGAAAGCCTCGGCCAGGTGCGAGATGCGCACCGTCGGGTTGGACTGCAGTTCGGCGATGATGCGGCGGTGGCGCTCGTCGCGGTCGAGGCGCCCGTTGCCCTTGACCGGTTTCAGCTCGGGACGGCCTTCGCCCTTGGCTTCGCCCCTGGCCTCCTCCCTGCTCCCAGTCTTGGCGGCTGCGCTCATGCAGCGGTTTCCAGCGCCGCCGCCGCAAGGATGTCCTCCAGCTGCGAGGCCAGGGCGCCCTTGCGCGGGCTGAAGGAGCCGTCGAAGGCGGCCGACCCGATGGTGAAGGCATCGGCACCGGCCTCGGCCAGCAGCCGGATGCGCGACGGCGTGTCGATGCTGCCGGCGATCACCAGCGTGCCCTTGGTGGCACGCCGCGCGGCGCGCACCAGCTCCAGCGGATCCGCTTCGGTCGCGCGATAGGCCAGGAGATCGACGCCGGCGCAGCCCATCGCCTCGAAGCGGCGGCAGTCTGCCTCGATGTCGCCGGGCTCACCGCCCAGCGCCGTCGGGTGGCCGACCGGACGGCCCGGAAAAGGCAGGTAGTCGATATTGCTGCCGTCGAGGATGTCGAGGATCTCCTTCGCCTCGGTGCCGCCCATCACGCAGTCGACGCCGATCCGGCGTGCCGCGCGCGCGGACTCCAGGCAGGCTTCCTTGGTCGCGGACACGACCTCCAGGTAGCTGATCGCGCCGGCATCCTTGATACGCCGGTTCAGCGCCACCAGCGTGTCGAAGTCGACCCCGATATCCTTGAACCCCATGTGCTTCACGCCCGCCCGGGCCACCGTCTCGAAGACCTCCAGGCAATCCTCGACCGTCTGGTCCGCCCGGGTAAACATGAAAATGAAATCAATCGCCGCTTGCTGCCGGGATCGTTTCGGGGCGTGCGTCATATAGGGCCGTTCCTCTGCCTGTCTGCCCCGCCGCTTTGACCCGCGGGCGTCCCGGTGCGAACCTTTTAAGGCGCCCTGGGACCGCCGCGGACCGGAGGCAGGTTCCTTCATTCGGTTATGACTCAAGTTCGTGGCGAGTACAACAAATCATGTTGGAATTACCAAATTTCACGTGGTACTTTCATCATCAATAAAGGTACAGGGATTACAGGGCACACGAGCAAACTCGGGAGGCGTGATCATGCAGTTCGACCGTCGCAGTCTTTTGAAATATTCAGCCGCCGCCGGCGCAGTTGGTCTGGCCGGAGGCCTCGCCGGCCCCTTCGCGAACAAGGCCTTCGCCGCGCGCGAGAAGGAGATGAACGTCCTCTGCTGGGAGGGTTACAACTCGGCCGACGTGCTCGACCCCTTCCGCAGTGCCAAGGGCGCCACCATCAAGGCGGAATCGCTGACCAACGATCCGACCATGATCAACCGCCTGCGCGCGGGCGAGACCAACGTGTGGGATCTGATCAACGTGAACAACCCCTGGGCCCGCAAGGTCATGCACCCGGAAGGCCTGATCACGCCGCTCGACCGCGCGACCTTCGAGCCCTACTTCGAGACCATGCTGCCGGGCTTTGAGCCGCCGTACAAATGGGCCATGAGCGAGGACGGCAACGATCTGCTGGGCATCGCGCAGCGCTTCGGCCCCTACAGCTTCGTCGTCAACACCGACAAGATCAGCCGTGCCACCGCCGAGGACCAGGGCTGGGACCTCTGGAACGACCCGGCCAACGCCGGCAAGTACGGCGTGCTGGAGTCCGACGACTGGAACGTCTTCGACCTCTTCCTGATCGCCGGCATCGACCCCTTCCGCGAGCACACGGACGATGAGTTCGCGAAGTTCGACGAGGCGGCGAAGAAGGTCTTCAAGGGTGCCAAGGTGGTGGGCGACATCGCCACCATGAACCAGGCGCTGGTGTCCGGCGAAATCGACTTCCACCTGACGGGCGGCACCTATTCGGCCTCGCCCGCGCGCTTCGACGGCTACCCGAACATCCGCGGCATCACACCGTTGAAGAGCGCGATTCCCGGCAAGGGCGGCGTGGCCTGGATCGAGATCACTTCGACGGTCAACAACCCGCAGCTGTCGCCGCTCGCCGCGGAATTCCTGGAGTACGTCCAGGATCCCGAAGTCGCGCATACCGTCGCCTTCGCCGAGGGCACCTTCAACCCGGTGACCCAGATGGGCAATCCCAAGTGCTTCGAGCTGTTCACCGCGGAGGAACTCGACGCCATCCAGTGGGACAGCCTGGAGGAAGAGATGGCACGCTCGGCGGAATACGATATCGTACCGGACTATGATCGGGCGCTCGACCTGATGACCGCGGCCAAGCGCGAGGCATAAGGCCAGCGTAGGATAGGCGGCCGGCCGCGGCCCGGGGTGAAAGCCATCGCCCCCGGGCTGCGGCCCCCGTTCGTTCCTGAAATGCGTCCGTCCCAGAAAGAGAAGCATTCCGTGGCCGAACCCATTCTCCGACTCTCCGGACTGACCAAGCGCTTCGGCGCGTTCACGGCGGTCAGGGAGATCGACCTCGACGTCGAAGAAGGCGAGTTCTTCACCATCGTCGGGCCCTCCGGCTCCGGCAAGTCAACCCTGGTGCGCATGCTGGCCGGCCTCGAGGAGCCGAGCGGCGGCGAGATCCTGCTGCGCGGCAAGCGCATCAACAACATGCCGGCCAACCGGCGGCCGACCTGCATGGTGTTCCAGTCGCTGGCGCTGTTTCCGCACCGCTCGGTCGGGCAGAACATCGAATTCCCGCTGAAGATGCGCGGCGTGGCACGCGAGGCCCGGCGCGAGCGCGCGATGGACCTGCTGCGCCTGCTGCGGCTGCCGGAATCCTATTACGGCAAGAACGTGACCCAGTGCTCCGGCGGCGAGCGCCAGCGTGTCGCGCTGGCCCGCGCCTTCGCCTACGACCCGGAGATCCTGTTCTTCGACGAGCCGCTCTCGGCCATCGACTACAAGCTGCGCAAGACGCTGGAGAAGGAGCTGAAGGACATCCACAAGGAGACCGGCAAGACCTTCATGTACATCACCCACAGCCTGGAAGAGGCCATGGTGATGTCGGACCGCATCGGCGTCATGCGCGCCGGCAAGCTGGTCCAGGTCGGCACGCCGGAGGATATCTACACCCGGCCGCGCGACAAGTTCGTCTCCGAGTTCATGGGCGAAGTGAACGTGATCGACGTGCGCCGCGGCGTCAACGGCCGCGCCAGCGGCGTCGGCATCCCCGGCGACTTCCTGCTGCGCGACGTACCCGCGGGCTTCGAGAACGGGCACTTGGTCGTGCGGCCGGAGTTTCTGCGCTTCATCGAGGCGCCCGGCGATGCGGAGAACCACCTGCGCGGCCAGCTCTACAACGAGTATGTCCTGGGCTCGCGCATCCAGTACCAGGTCCGCGTCGGCGAGCGCGTCTTCATCGTCGAGCGGCTGCGCCAGCAGGCCTTTCGCGGCGCCCTGGACGAGGAAGTCCTGATCGGCTGGGACGCCAAGGACTCGATCCTGGTCACCGACTGATGGCGGCGATCGCGACCACAGGGGCGGAAAGCCGCCGCACGACCGGGCTGCAGCGGCTGTCGCTGTCGAGCGGCGCGCGCTTCGCGCTGCCGGTCCTGGCGCTGCTCGCCGTGGGTTTCCTGGGGCCATTGATCGCGGTGATCGCCTTCAGCTTCGCCGAGCCGCGCAGTTTCGCCGTCTTCGGCACGCCGACCCTGGAAAACTACCGGACCATCTTCGACCCCGCCAACACGGTCTATCTCTCCTTCGTCTGGTCGCTGGTCTTCGCTGCCATCTCGGTGGTCGTGCTGGCCCTGCTGTGCTACCCCGTCGCCTACGGACTCGCCCACCTCTTCGGCCGCTGGGCCAATCTCATCACCCTGCTGCTGGTCTTCCCGCTGTTCATCTCCGAGAACATCCGCCTCTTCGGCTGGCTGCTGTTCTTCATCAAGAACGGCGTGCTGGACGGCACCTTGAAGAGTCTCTTCGGCCTGGAGCTGCAGTCGATCCTCTTCACGCCGCCGGCCATCGTCTTCGGCATGGTCTACGTCTACCTGCCCTTCATGCTGTTCCCCATGGTGCTCGGCCTCTCCATGGTGCCGCGCGAGGTGGTGGAGGCCGCCGGCGACCTCGGCGCCTCGCGCCTGCAGATCTTCCGCGAGGTCGAACTGCCGCTCGCCATGCCGGGCTTCATCATCGGCGGGCTGCTGACCTTCGTGCTGGCGGTCGGCGCCGTCGCGGAGTCCAAGGTGCTGGGCGGCCAGTCAGTCATCGTCATTACCCATGACATCGAGATCGCCTTCACCTATGCCCAGAACTGGCCGCTCGGCGCCGCGCTCTCGGTCCTGCTGATGCTGGTGGTCGGCGCGCTGGTCCTGCTGGTGCTGCGCTACCTCGATCTCGACCGCATCCTGGGGCGGCGCTGATGGGCAGGACCGGCACATCGCGCGCGAAAGGCTGGATCGGGGCCTGGACCCTGCTGGTCATCGTCTTCCTCTATCTGCCGGTCGTCTGCGGCGTGCTCGCTTCGCTGTCGCAGTCGCGCTACTTCGGCTTTCCCATCACCCGCTGGTCGACGCGCTGGTGGGAGCGCACGCTGGACTCGATCGAGATCGGCATCCTGATCCAGACCTCCGTCCTCATCGCCCTCATGGTCACGGTGGTCTCGGTGGTGCTGGCCTTCATGGGCGCGCTGGCCTTTGCCCGCTACGACTGGTCGGGCCGCAAGCTGTTCCAGCGCATCGTGCTGCTGCCGATCTTCTTTCCCCAGGCGGTGCTGGGCCTCGCCCTGCTGCTGTGGTTCAACACCCTGGGGCTGTCGCTGTCGTGGCAAACCGCGGTCTTTGCCCACCTGGTGTGGATCGTGCCGATCGTCACGCTCATCATCTCGATCCAGGTCTACAGCTTCGACGGCGCGCTGGAGGAAGCGGCACGCGATCTCGGCGCGACGCGCTGGCAGGTGCTGCGCGAGGTGACGCTGCCCGTGCTGTCGCCCGGCATCTTCTCCGGCGCGCTCTTTGCCTTCCTGCTGTCGTGGGGCAACTTCCCCCTCTCCCTCTACACCACCGGCGCCGATTCAACCGTGCCCGAGTATCTCTACGCCAAGATGGTCGCGGGCTATACGCCGGGCGTGCCGACGCTGGGCGCCCTGACGACCGGCGGCGCCGCCCTCATCATGATCGTCGGCTATCTTTCCTGGATCCTCATGCGGCGGACGCAAGGAGCGAAGTCATGACCGGCACCGTGGAACTGGAGGAAGGGCTGCGCGGCGCGCGGATCGCGCTGGAGGAGATCCCGCTGATCGACTTCGGCCCCTTCCTGACCGGCGATCTCGCCCAGCGCCGGGCGGTGGCCGAGCGGATCGGCCATGCCTGCCGCAACATCGGCTTCTTCTACCTGACCAACCACGGCATCGCCGACGCCCTGGTGGCGCGCAGCTTCGCCGAGGCCAGGCGCTTCTTCGACCAGCCGATGGAAAAGAAGCTGGAGATCGACATCGAGAAGTCGGCCTGCCACCGCGGCTATTTCAAGGTCGGCGGCGAAAACCTGGACCCGGCCAAGCAAAAGGAAGCCGGCGACCTGAAGGAAGGCGTGAAGATCGGCCGCGACCTCGGCGCCGATCACCCCCTGGTGGCCGCCGGCACGCCGCTGCACGGCCCCAACCAGTGGCCCGCGGGGCTGCCCGGCTGGCAGGGCTCCATGCAGTCCTACTTCGACGCCCTGGTGGGCCTCGGCAAGCAGATCATGCATGCCTTCGCCCTGTCGCTCGAGCTCGATGAGTGCTTCTTCGACCGCGAGCTGACCGACCCCATGGCGACCCTGGGGCCGCTGCACTACCCGCCCCAGCGCGGCGCCATCACCGAAAAGCAGATCGGCGCCGGCGCCCACACCGATTTCGGCTGCCTCACCATTCTGGCGCAGGACATGAACGGCGGCCTGCAGGTGAAGAACGCCGCCGGCACTTGGATCGACGCCACGCCGGTGCCCGGCGCCTTCGTCATCAACATCGGCGACATGATGGCGCGCTGGACCAACATCCTCTTCGCCTCCACTCAGCACCGGGTGATCAACACCTCCGGCGCCGAGCGCTACTCCCTCCCCTTCTTTTTCGATCCCAACTTCCATGCCAGGGTGGCCGCCTTGGAAACCTGCGTCGGCCCCGGCCGCCCGGCGGTCTTCCCGCCGACCACCAGCGGCCAGCACCTGCTGGACATGATCAACGCGACCTTCGATTATCACCGCCAAAAGGATCACGGGGAGAAGAAGGGCAAGCCTTGAACGCGAACTACGATTTCAGCCTTACCGTCGGACGCGCCGCGCTGCTGGTGGTCGACCTGCAGCGCGCTTTCTGCGAGCGCCGGGTCAGCGACGCCCTGGGCTTCGAGGGCAGCGACTACTTCTGGGACCGCGTCGACGACCTGGTCCTGCCCAACGCCCACGGCCTGATTTCGGCCGCCCGCCAGGCCGGCGTCGAGGTGATCTACACGGTGATCGAGGCGCTGACCCAGGACGGCCGCGACCGCAGCCTGGACCACAAGCGCTGCAACTTCCTGATCCCCAAGGGCTCGCCCGGCGCCGCCGTGGCGCCCAGCATCGCGCCCCAGGGCGACGAGATGGTGATCCCCAAGACCTCCTCGGGCATCTTCAACTCCACCAACATCGACTACATCCTGCACAACCTGGGGGTCGAGCGGCTGGTGGTTTTCGGGGTCTACAGCCACCAGTGCGTCGAGGGCGCGGTGCGCGACGCCTCCGACCGCGGCTACCTCGTGACGCTGGTGCCCGACGCCTGCGCCGCCAAGACCGCAGCCCAGGACGCGGCGACCATGGAAGGCATGAAGGCCTATGCCCGCCTCGCCGAGACGGCAGCGGTGATCGAGGAACTGCGCCGGATAGAGAGTGCTGCCGCATGAGGCGCCCTCTCGTCGGCGTGACCGCCGACCTCCGGACCTACAACAACTCCCTCATGCATACGGTGGGCGACAAGTACGCCCGCGCGGTGTGGGAGGCCTCCGGCTGCACGCCGATCATCATCCCGGCCATGGCCGAGAGCCAGGAAGTCCACGACATGCTGGACTCGCTCGACGGCCTGCTGTTCACCGGCAGCCCGTCGAACGTCCACCCCACCCGTTACGGCCGCGACCCCCACGAAAAAGCCGAGCCCTACGACCAAGCGCGCGACGCCATGACCTTTCCGCTGATCGACGGCGCGCTGGAAAAGGGCCTGCCGACACTCTTCATCTGCCGCGGCTTCCAGGAGCTGAACGCGGCGCTGGGCGGCACCCTGCATCCGCGCCTGCACGAGGTCGAGGGTCGCCTGGACCACCGCATGCCCAGGGTCGACGACATGGACGTGCGCTACGGCCTGCGCCACAGCATGACCTTCACCCCCGGCGGCCAGTTCGCCGAGATCGCCGGGGCGACCGAGATCCAGGTGAACTCGCTGCACGGCCAGGGCATCGACGAAGCGGCGCCGGGCATCGAGATCGAGGGCGTCGCCCCCGACGGCACGCCCGAGGCGATCTCGGTCCGGGGCGCCAAGCGCTTCGCCCTCGCCGTCCAGTGGCACCCTGAATACAAGCCGCTGCAGAACGACTTCTCCACCCGCCTCTTCCGCGCCTTCTCCGAGGCCGTCCGCGGCAAGGATTGAGGCTTTCCCAGCCAAAACCCTTGAAACCTGCACGCGAATTTGTCACTTCTGTGCAAGCGCAACACACAGGGGGCGGCAGGCGCATGCGGGGGATATTGGCTTGGGCGCTCGGCGCGCTTTTCCTGATGGGGCTCGGCGGGTGCGCCGGAAAGGACACGAGCTCCCTCTCGGAGAGCCAAGCCCGACGAACCATTCAAGCCGCACTGACGGACATCGAAGACATCTACTATCGCGAGACCAAGGCCGCGGAACTCGTTGGTGCCGGTCTTGAAGAGATTAACGTGCGATATCCCACGGTCGAGTTCAGCCGGCGGGGCGAAGCAATCGTTGCCACCGTCGAGGGGAACTCTGTCGACAGTCTCGCGATCCAAAACGACAAGGGAGCGTCGGAAAAGTGGGCCGAACAGCTGACGCCGATGCTGGTACAGATCGCGGCGATACTGAAAGGCGACGATAAGCCTGACCTCGAGGATTTAACCGACACTTTCCTGGGCGGCATCACTAACGACCTAGATCCGTTCACCGGCTACAAATCACGGCGTGAAGCCAGGACCGAACGCCAGCGGTTCAGCGGCAAGCCCGGCACCCTCGCCATCCGTGTGAAGCGCGAAGCCAGAGGTCTGCGGATCGTGCAGGTCTACATCGCGGACGCGCTTGGATCGGGCCTGTTGCGCCAGGATGACTTAATCGTAGAGATCGACGGGGTTCCTACGATCGGGATAAACGAAGATACTTTCCAAGGCCTCATCCGTGGCGCTGTTGGCAGCCCCGTCGTTGTCAAAATCCTGCGTTCCAATGACGAGGTGCCGGTAACCGTCCCGTTGCAGCGTGAAAAGGATGATGCCAACGCCGTCGCCGTCTTTCGGGAGGGCGACATCCAACGGATTGTCGTGGTGCGATTTCATGGGCGTATGATCAACGATCTGCGGGACCTGTTGTACGACCTGAAGAACGATCTGCAACCAGCCAAGGGAATCATCCTCGATCTGCGAAACAATCCCGGGGGCCTTCTCGATTCCACCGTCTCTGCCGCCGACTTCTTTCTCAGCGAGGGACGCATCCTCACAACCCAAGGGCGCCATAGCGACAGCCATCAGAACTTCGTTGCCTCGTCGGCACCGCCGGAGATCGATCAGCCGCTGGTCGTGCTGGTCGACCAATCCTCCGCCGCCGGCAGTGAGATCGTCGCGGCAGCCTTGCAAGACAACGGGCGAGCCGTCGTGGTCGGTACAGCCACTTTCGGCAAAGGGACCATTCAAACGTTCCTGCCCATGCCGAATCAGGGCATATTCGGCATAACTTGGACCGAGATATATACGCCAGCCAACTACCGCCTCGAGAAACGCGGCGTCATGCCGACGGTCTGCACCGGCGGTGATGTGACGGCTGAGGCGATCCTGGCAGATCTGCGGCGGGGTGCGGGCGTCATCGACCAGGCCACCCGCACCCAGGACATCGACCCGGACGACGACGCGGCCGTCGCGGCCTTCCGTTCCCTCTGTCCGCCGCGCAGCGACGGAGACGACATCAGCCTGGAGGTGGCCGAAGCCATCCTCGCGGACCCGGCGCTCTATGCTGGCGTCCTGGGGCGAGAAAGGCAGACACTGCACACCCGTACCGCCGGGAACTAAACCCGCACAATCACCCCGCTGGCCCTTTCAGGACACCGCAGGCGATGCGGTCGCCGGCGGCGCCGGCCGGGTCGGTCTCGTAGTCGTCGGCACCCTCGTGGATCACCACCGCGGCGCCGTCGTTGTCGAGCAGGCTGTCGCCGACTTCCAGGCGGGTGTTGAACATCTCGAAGGACAATTCACCCGAGGCGGGCACGTAGATGTTCGGCAGGTCGCCGACGTGGGGCCCGGCCTGGGAATCGAAACCGTGATTGGCCATAGTCGGGTTGTAGTGGCCGCCGGCGGACTTGAAGGGCGGCTCGCATTCGCCGGTCTCATGGATATGGAAGGCGTGGGTGCCTTCCGGCAGGTTCTCCAGATGAACGATGACCGAGGTCCCGTTCTCGCGCTGAGCGAGTTCGACGGTGCCCACCGGCTCGCCCTCGGCGTTCATCAGCGCCGCGCTGGCCGCGTCGCCGGGCCCGGCCCAGGCGGTCGACGCGAGCGCCAGACTAACCGCCAGGACTGAAGCGCCCGCCAGCCCTCCTAGGACCACAGGATTGCGAAGGTCAAATCGTTCTTGGCGGGCGATGGCGGCCACGCGCGCGATGCGCCGGGACCGGTTTCGTGGGCTCATGGCACTGCCTCCTTAATCGCGTCATCCCTCAGGGAATTCTTAGGATGAACGCCGGAATATCGCCCCAGTTCCCGGCCGCAGGTCGCCCACCGCGGGCCGGTTCCGCCAGAGCCCCAAAGCGTGAGAATCCGGGCTACGCCCTCCCCAATCCCAAGCCGAACGACAGAGAGGTGTTTAAAACTTTAAAGGGAACTGCCATGCTGTGAGGCCAACCGCGATACGGATGCCGCGCTATGGATCTCTTCAGAATTTCCGCCCGTTGCTTGCTCGTCGCTTCTGCCCTCACTCTCTCGGCTTGTGCCGGCGGCCAGGCGGGTCAAAGCCTCTCTACTGCCGAGAGCCAAGAGGAGTTCGCTGCCGCGATCTACCAAGCGATGCAGGACCGGGCGCTGAACCCCGGGCTGCCGCCGAACACAACTGCCACGCAGTTCACCATCGGCATCGGCCTGCAGGTCCTGTCCGACGTCCATTTGGCGCCGCTCAACACCTTCGATCTGGTGGCGGCAGGCTTTGCAAACCTTGCTCGTACGGATCCCGATTTCGACGTCTCCATCGGCGACAGGGACATCGAGATCAGCACCCGCGGCAAGCGGCTCCACTGGTTCGCCCTGCCGCCTGAGAGGGCCTTTCCCGAGTGGGGGCTGGAGGTCGATAGGTCGATCCAGGAATACCTGAAGCAGCGCACCAGCAACGCTGGACTGACCCCTGACGCACTCTACGATGCATTCCTGGAAGGCGTGGCGACAGCTTCCGGGCCGTTCACAGACTATGCGACTCGCGACGACGTGCGCCTCCAGGAAAGCTTCCTGGCCGGCGAAGCCGCCGACGTCGGACTCGGCCTCCAAATTACGGACGCCGGCGCGGAGATCCGGGCCATCCTGGATGTCGACCTCTTGGACGTTGCCCTGCTGAAACAAGGCAACACGGTCGTCTCGATTGACGGTCATGCCGTCACCGGCCTCGGCTGGATCGCCGTCGAAAAGCTGCTTCTGGGGCCCGCGGGAACCAGTGCGGCTCTGAGCATCGTGGAACCAGGGAAAGACACGGCCACGACTGTTTCTGTCAGGCGGGTGACGGTGAACCCACCCCCTTTACGCAGGACGCGGGTCGGGAACGTGCTCCACGTAGAGATCGTCCAGTTTCATCCGCGTACGGCAATCAGTCTTATAGACGCGCTGAAGCAGGCTTCGCAGAATGGCCCAGAGATAGAGGGAGTTATCCTGGATTTCCGCAGCAATCCCCAGGGACTGTTAGACAGCGGCATCGCCGTCGCCGACATTTTCCTCGAACACGGCAAGATTCTATCCACCTGGGGCAAACACGAGAACAGCCGCCAGGTTTTTGAGGCGCGCGGAAATGCCACGACAAACCGGCTTCCGCTCGTCGTACTTATCCGCGAGGAAACCGAAGGGGTCGCTGTCGTGGTCGCCTCAGCGCTGCAGGATCTGGAGCGCGCCGTGGTCATCGGACAGGCATCAGGCGGCTCCGGGCCCATCACCGGGGGCATGAGGCTGCCAAACGGCGGAGCCTTCAATTTTCCGATCGCGGATGTATTCGCCTCTTCCGGCTACCACCTCAACTGGCGCGGTGTCATGCCCACGATCTGCACCAGCGGTGCGGCCTCGGCGGCGGCTGTAATCGAAGCGTTGCGCCGGGAACAGCGAATGATCGATCACACGACCCGCACGCGAGACGTCGACACGGAGGACCCGGCAGCGATTGCGGCCTTCCGCTCCCACTGTCCAGGGCGCCGCGGTGGTGCGGATGTCGATCTCGCAGTGGCGCAGGCCTTGCTCGAAGACAGCGCGCTCTACGCCGAGGTCCTCTCGGCCAGCAACGTGAAAGGGCAGACCGCGGCGCGCTGACCAGCGTCGCCTCGGTCGCATCCAGGCGAGCCAGGGCGATGACATCGAACTACGGCGATCGCGTCGCCGAGATGACCTCCTCCGCCCGCGCGCGGCCCAGGCAAACGGCGTCGACGCGCCGGCACGATGCCGCCTGCGATCCTCAGGCCCATGAGCGGGTAGACGAACAGACGGCATCTAGATGGCAAAATCGTTATCGATCACATGCGCCGCGATGGCGCCGGGCGTGGTAAGCCAGATGTCGTCGCGTTTGGCGGCGATGTGCTCCAGCGCGCGGCGCAGGTGGCGCAGCCGGTAGGGCTGGCCGACGAGGTAGGGGTGCAGGGCGATGCCCATGACCAGCGGCTGCGCTTTCGACTGCTCCAGCATCTCCTCGAAGTTATCGACGATGAGGTCGGTGAAGTCAGACGGGCTCAGGCGATGCAGCGGAATCGCCGGGATGTCGTTCACCTCCTGCGGATAGGGCACGGCGAGAATGCGGCCCTGCCGCGTCTTCACCCAGATCGGCTGATCGTCGCCGCACCAGTCTAGGATGTAGCGGTACCCGGCCTCCTGCAGCAGGTCCGGCGTCACCACGCTCTCGGAGATCCACGGGCCGAGCCAGCCTTCCGGCGCCCTGCCTTCCGCCTCGGTCAGCACCTGCGTCGCCTCGGCGATCAGCGCGCGCTCATCCGTCTCGTCGAAGGCGGCCTGACGCTCCGAGTTGGTGCGGCCGTGGCCGATGATCTCGTCGCCGCGCGCGCGGAAGGCATCGACGACCTGGGGGCAGTAATCGTAGATCGCCGCGTTCACCAGCACGCCGGCCGGCAGCGCCAGGGCGTCGAAGATCTCCAGCATGCGCCAGACGCCAACGCGGTTACCGTAGTCGCGCCAGGCGTAGTTCAGCACGTCGGGCTCACCGAAAGCCGGGGCCAATTTGGCGCCGAGGCCCTCGCCGAAGGCGAAGTGCTCCAGGTTGAGGCCGAAATAGACCGCCAGGCGCTTGCCGTTCGGCCAATCGTAGTCCGGCCGGTCGGTGATCGCCCGATAGCCGTAGCGCCCGTGCGTCGGCAGCGTCATGTCCCCTCCCCCAATGCCTATCTTGCCTGGGCGCTTCGTCCCTGGATCGGCTGTCCGCCTACCAGCCTATCGCGTCGGGCAGCCAGGTGGCCAGCGACGGCCAGAAGAACAGCACCGCCAGCGCCAGCAGTTGGATGCCGATGAAGGGCACCGCGCCGCGGTAGATGTCCCCCGTGGTGATGCCGGGCGGCGCCGCCCCCTTCAGGAAGAACAGGGCCCAGCCGAAGGGCGGCGTCAGGAAGGAGGTCTGCAGGTTCAGCGAGATCAGCATGGCCAGCCAGACAGGATCGACGCCTGAGGAGGCGAAGAACGGCAGGAACAGCGGCAGGGCGATGTAGGAGATCTCGATCCACTCCAGGAAGAAGCCCAGGATGAACAGCAGCACCATCATGAAGACGATGGCCGCCGTGACGCCGCCGGGCAGGAAGGCGAACATGTCCTGCACCATGTCCTCGCCGCGCAGCCCCCGGAAGGCCAGCGAGAACACCTGGGCCGCGATGAGGATGAAGAAGATCATCGCCGAGATCCGCGTCGTGCTCTGGCTCACCTCGCGCAGCATGCCGATGGTGAGGCGCCCGTAGAGCGCGGCGATGAGGATCGAGAGGAAGGCGCCCACGGCGGCCGCCTCGGTCGGCGAGGCCAGCCCGCCGATGATCGAGCCCAGCACGCCGAAGATGAGCACCAGCGGCGGCGCCAGCACCCAGGTGGCGCGCCGCACCAGCGCCGCACCGCTCAGCGCCGCGCGTTCCTCGGCGGGCAGCGGCGGGGCGACATCCGGGCGCAGATAGGCGAGGCCCAGGATGTAGATGCAATAAAGCGCGGCCAGGAACAGCCCGGGCAGCATCGCCGCGGCAAAGAGCGTGCCGACGGACTGGGCGGTGATGTCGGCCAGCAGGATCAAGACCAGGCTGGGCGGAATGATCTGGCCCAGAGTTCCCGAGGCGCAGATGGTGCCACAGGCAAGGCTCTTGGAATAGCCGCGGCGCAGCAGCACCGGCAGGGTCAGCAGCGTCAGGGTCACCACCGTCGCGCCGACGATGCCGGTGGAGGCGCCCAGCAGCACCCCGACGATGATGATCGCCATGGCCATGCCGCCGCGCAGGCGCCCGGCCAGCACGCCGACGATGTCGAGCATCTGCTCGGCAACCCGGCTGCGCTCCAGCATCACCCCCATGAAGACGAACAGCGGGATGGCGATGAACTCGTATTTGGTCACCACCCCGAAGATGCGCGCCGGCAAAAGGTTGAAGAGAAAATCGCCGAATCCCAGCATGCCGAAGACGAAGCCGGCGAGCGCGATGCCGATGCCGACCGGCATGCCGATGGTGAGCAGCACGAAGAAGCCGAGGATCATGCCCACGGCCAGCCATTCGTTGGGGGTCATTGCCGATCCTCCCCGCGCGGTCCCGCCAGGAAGAGCGCACCGTGGCGCAAGGCCATGGCCGTTGCCTGGATGATCATCACGGCGAATCCGGCCGGGATCAGCGCCTTCAGGGCGTAGCGGGCGGGGATGCCGCCCGGATCGGGCGACTGCTCGCCGGTGAGCCAGGACTGGCCGACGTAGTTCATCGAGTAGCGGATGATCATGATCGACACGCCGATCAGCACCAGGGCCGAAACGAAGTCGACCAGGTGCTGGCTGCGCGGGCTCATGCGCTCGTACAGCATGTCGACGCGCACATGCTCGCCGTGGCGCAGCGTATAGGTGATACCGAACAGGGCGATGACCGCCAGCAGGTGCCACTCGGCCTCCTGCAGCCAGACGGTGCCCCAGGAGAACAGGTAGCGGCTGGCCACGTTGAACGTGACCAGCAGCACCAGCAGCAGGGTGACCCAGGCGGCGGCCCGACCGATCAGGTCGGTGACCGCCTCAAGGGCGTCTGCCAGACGCAGTAACGACATGGATGCTTGGATGTCCTCGATGCGGGCGGGATCAGGCGTTGCGAAGCTGGCTGTGCCAGACCTCCTCGCTGATCTGCGCCCACTTGTCGTGGGTTTTCTTGAAGTCGAAGTAGGACTTCATCACCTTCGCGAAGGCCGGGTCGCCGCTTGCGAGTTCCGCGTAGACGCCTTCCATCTCCTTGTGGAGCGCGGCGACCACGTCGGCCGGCAGCACCCGCGTCTCGGTGCCGGTGGCGACCATCTCGTCCAAGGCGGTGGCGTTCACCGCTTCGGCTTCGCTGTGCATCAGCAGGTTGGTCGTCGCGCAGGCGTTGTAGACGATGGCCTGGAGGTCGGCCGGCAGGCTTTCCCAGGCCGCCTTGTTGATGGCGAACTCGGTGACCGTGCAGGGCTCGTGCCAGCCGGTGGTGTAGTAGTACTTGGCCGCCTTGTTGAGGCCGAGCACCTTGTCCTGAGCCGGGCCGACCCATTCGGCCGCGTCGATGACGCCGCGCTCCAGCGCTGGGAAGATCTCGCCGCCCGGCAAGAGGCGCACGTCGACGCCCAGCTTTGCATAGGCGCGGCCGGCGAGGCCCGGGATACGCATCTTCAGGCCCTCAAGGTCGGCGACCGAGTTGATCTCCTTGTTGAACCAGCCGGTCATCTGCACGCCGGTATTGCCGCAGGGGAAAGCCACCAGGTTCAGCGGCGCGTAGACTTCGTGCCACAGCTCGATCCCGCCGCCGCTGTAGAACCAGGCGTTCTGGCCCTGGAACGACATGCCGAAGGGCACGGCGCCGAAGAACTGCGCCGCCGGTACCTTGCCCGCGCCGAAGTAGGACACCCAGCCGTTGCACTCGACGATGCCCTGGGAGGCGGCGTCGAAGCCTTCGAAGGCCGGCACCAGTTCACCGCCATGATAGATCTGGATGTCGAGGCGCCCATCCGACATCGCCTTGATGCGCGCGCAGAGATCGCTCAGCGAGCCCGGCCCGACCGAGTACATCGGCTGGCCCGGCGGGAATGCCGTGGTCAGCTTCCACTGGAATGTCTGCTGGGCCCGGACGACAGCCGGTGCCGCGATGGTGGTCGTGGCCGCCGCCGCGGTCGCCACCGTACCCTTCGTTAGAAACTCCCGACGCTTCATCGTGAACACTCCTCCTGTTCAGTGATTGCCTCACGGCACGCCTCGGGGGTTCCCTCCCTGTTTGTTCGCATTACTACGTTTTTTCTTGCGCGAGGGCTCAGTCGACCAGCGAATTAGAGTGCTGGCAAGAAAAATCAACGCTCCGGCAAGAGCATCCGTGGTCGAATTACACTGAAGCACCGGGAATAATCGATATCGACTACTCGGCGCGATCTCGGCATTACCTGAGCGTGTGGTTCAGGACGCCTTCTCGACCCGCTGATCGATCGCGCCGAAGATCGAGCGACCCCGGCGGTCCAGCATCTCGATGCGCACGCGGTCGCCCGACTTCAGGAAGGGCGTCCTGGCGCTGCCATGCAGGAGAGTCTCCACCGTGCGCTGCTCGGCGATGCAGGAATAGCCGCGCCCGCCCTCGGCGATGGGCTTGCCCGGGCCGCCCTCGGCGTCGCGGTTGGAGACGGTGCCGGAGCCGATGATGGTGCCCGCGCCGAGGCGCCGGGTCCTCGCCGCGTGGACGATGAGCGCCGGAAAGTCGAAGGTCATGTCCTCGCCCGCCTCGGCCTTGCCAAAAGGCTCGCCGTTGAGGCTTACCAGCAGGGGCAGGTGCAGCCTGCCGCCGTACCAGGCGTCACCCAGCTCGTCCGGTGTCACCGCCGTCGAGGAGGCGGCGGAGGACGGCTTCGACTGGAAGAAGCCGAAGCCCTTGGCGAGTTCCGCCGGGATGAGGTTGCGCAGGCTGACGTCGTTCACCAGCATGACCAGGCGGATCGCCGCCGCCGCCTGCTCGCGCGTGGCGCCCATCGGCACGTCGTCGACGATGACCGCCACCTCCGCCTCGAAGTCGATGCCCCAATCCTCCCCGCCATCCTTGTCGGCCAGTGCGATGGGGTCGCGCGGGCCGAGGAAGCCGTCGGAGCCGCCCTGGTACATGAGGGGCTCGGTCCAGAAGCTCTCCGGCATCTCGGCGCCGCGCGCCTTGCGGACCAGCGCCACGTGATTCACGTAGGCCGAGCCGTCGGCCCACTGGTAGGCGCGCGGCAGCGGCGCCTTCAGGTGGTTGGCATCGAAGGTGAAGGCATCCTCGCGGGCGTGGCGGGCCAGGGCGTCGGCCTCGTGCGCCAGCTTCGGCGCCACATCGGCCCAGTCGTCGAGCGCCGCCTGCAGGGTATGCGCAGACTCGGCCATCACCGCGCGCTCCAGGTCGGCGCGCACCACCAGCAGCCGGCCGTCGCGGGAGCCATCCTTCAGGCTGGCAAGCTTCACGATTTCAAATCCTTACGGCTTCCCATTGAAGTGCTTTTGCAAGCCTCGCCAACAGTCCTGGTAATCGGTATCCAGGGTTTCCAATCGCGCGGCGAATTCAGTGATTTGCTGCGGCAATCTCGTCTCGAACATGAAGGCAAGCGTCCCGCTCTGCTTCACCGGCTCCAGGGCCTCGGTCGAGGCCTTCTCGAAGGCCGCGCGGTCGGGCCCGTGGGGGAGCATGCAATTGTGAAGGCTCATGCCGCCGGGGACGAAGCCGCCGGGCTTGGCGTCGTAAACGCCCTCGATGAGGCCCATGAATTCCGACATCACGTTCATATGGTACCACGGCGGGCGGAAGGTGTTCTCGGCCACCATCCAGCGTTCGGGAAAGATCACGAAATCGACATTGGCCGTCCCCGGCACCGCCGTCGGCGCCGTCAGCACGGTGAAGATCGAGGGGTCGGCGTGATCGAACAGCACTGTGTTCACCGGGCAGAAGCGCTTCAGATCATACTTGTAGGGCACATAGTTGCCATGCCACGCGACGACGTCGAGCGGCGACTGGCCGAGCGCGCAGCTGTGGAAGGCACCGCCCCACTTCACGGTCAGGGTCGAGGGCTCCTCGCGGTCCTCGTAGGCGGCGACCGGCGCCAGGAAGTCGCGCGGGTTCGCCAGACCATTCGCGCCGATCGGCCCGAGGTTCGGCAGGGTCATCGGCGCGCCGTAGTTCTCGCAGACGTAGCCTCTTGCCCCCTTGCCCTTGGGCCCGTCCAGCGGCGCGGCGCGGAACTTCACCCCGCGCGGGATGACCAGGGCCTCGCCGGGGCCCGCCTCCAGCACTCCGAACTCGGTATCGAAGCGCAGGCGGCCCTGCTGCGGCAGGATCAGTAGTTCGCCGTCGGCATTGTAGAAGTACTCGTTCTCCATCGCCGCGGTAACGAGGTAGATGTGCGCCGCCATGCCGGTATGGGTGGTGATGTCGCCGGCGGTGGTCATGGTGCGCAGGCCGGTCAGGAAGGTGAGGTCCTCGCCTTGAGGGATTGGCACCGGCCCCCAGCGCAGCGGCCCCAGCGGCAGGCGGTCGAAAGCCGGGTCCGGCGGCGAGATCCAGTAGTGCAGATCGCGCCGCTGAAACCGCCCGATGTGCTTTACCGTGGGGCGGATGCGATAGAGCCAGGAGCGCCGGTTCTCCGCCCGCGGCGCCGTGAAGGGCGAGCCGCTCAACTGCTCGGCATAGAGCCCGTAGGGGCAGCGCTGCGGCGAATTCTGCCCCTGCGGCAGGGCACCGGGCAGCGCCTCGCTGGCGAATTCGTTGCCGAAACCCGAGAGATAGCTGAGCGGCATGGCGGGCTCTCTTTTCTCCGTGAGCGGGACCGTCCCCGGGGACAGACGGTTGACGGCCCCCCTTGTGATAGTTACAGATGTAACTATCAAGCCTGCCTCCGGAAGCCTTTAGGGAACCTGAAGCCCATGGACCTGCGCCTCGAGACCTTCCTGCCCTACCGCCTGAACCGGGCCGCCGCCGTGTCCAGCAAGCATTTTTCGCGCATCTACCAGGCGGAGTTCGGCCTGACGGTGCCGGAATGGCGGGTGCTGGCGACCCTCGGCCAGATCGGCACCGCCAGCGCGACGGAGATCGGCCAGCACTCGGCCATGCACAAGACCAAGGTGAGCCGGGCCGTCACCGCCCTGCAGCAACGCCGCTGGGTCACGCGGGAAACCGACGGCATGGACCGCCGCATCGAACACCTGACCCTCACCGCCGCCGGCCAGAGCGCGTTTCGCCGCCTCGCCCCCAAGATGCTGGCCCATGAGGACGCGCTGATGGACCGCCTCAGCGCGCGCGAGCGCGCCGATCTGCTGCGCGGCCTCGCCGTGCTGGAGAAGGCGTTGGGGATTCCAGTGGCGGAGACCCTAGAAGAAGAGGCAAGCTGACGGCGACGCGGCGTCCTGGAACGATTCCCCGGTGGAACCGTTGACCTAGAGTACCTCGACGTTTAGACGATCGCGATAAGGTGCGAAGACCCCCTTTTCCCCATTCTAAGGAGCACGGCACCACCATGAAAATAGAGGCCGGCTTCACCCTGGGTTACGACTGTCCGCAGCCGACACCGATGCTGCTTACGCTGCGGGTGCACCCCTCGAGGCAGCCGGACCTTCTGAGCAGCGACAGCCTCAGCTTCGATCCGCCGCTCCCCTCCGCCGACTATACCGACAGCTTCGGCAACATCTGCACGCGGATCGTGGCCCCCGCCGGGGTCACCAAGATTTCCTGCGGCTTCGAGATTCTCGACAGCGGCGAGCCGGACCTCACGCCCGAGGGGGCCGTGCAGAATGAGATCATGGATCTGCCGGACGACGTGCTGCTGTTCCTGCTGGGCAGCCGCTACTGCGACACCGAGCGTCTCGCCGACCTGGCCGGCAAGCTGTTCAACGACACGCCGCCGGGCTGGGCGCGGGTGCAGGCGATCTGCGACTACGTCCACCAACACATCGAGTTCAACTATATGCGGGCGGACTCTTGGCGCACGGCCTACGGCGGCTACAGCGAACGCACCGGCGTCTGCCGCGACTTCGCGCACCTGGCCATCACGCTGTGCCGCTGCATGAACATTCCGGCGCGCTACTGCACCGGCTACCTGGGCGACATCGGCGTGCCGCCGGACGGCCAGCCGATGGACTTCAGCGCCTGGTTCGAGGTGTACCTGGGCAATCGCTGGTATACTGCCGACGCGCGCCACAACAAGCCGCGCACCGGCCGCATCCTCATGGCACGCGGCCGCGACGCCACCGACGTGGCGCTGGCCACCATCTTCGGCCCCTCCCTCATCGCCGGCTTCGACGTGGTGACGGAAGAAGTGCCGGAGGCCTGACCGCGCCGGCCGGCCCGTCCCGGGGGCAGAGTTCGTCCACAACTTTGCTCCGGAACATTGTTATGCCAGACGCGTTTTCCCCCGCGGCCGGACTTCCGGCCACGGCAGACCAGGGTGTCTGCTCGGACCAGCTGGAGGGACGCGTAGCATGCGGATCAAGGCAGGATTCAGGATCGGATTTTCGTGCCCGCAGGAAACTCCCATCCTGCTGGCGCTGCGCACCCACCCGTCGCGGCGCCACGACCTTCTGAGCGAAGACGGCCTGGTATTCGATCCCGGCCTGCCGTCGCACAGCTACCTCGACAGCTTCGGTAACCTCTGCACGCGCATCGTCGCTCCCGCCGGCGACACCCTCATCCACACCGAGTTTCTGGTGCGCGACAGCGGGCAGCCCGATCCCGTCGTGCCCGACGCGCGCCAGCACGCTATCGAGGAGCTGCCCGATGATGTCCTGGTCTACCTGCTGGGCAGCCGCTATGTCGATACCGACCACCTGGGCGACATCGCCGGCGCGCTGTTCACCGACGTCGCACCGGGCTGGCCCCGGGTGCAGGCGATCTGCGACTTCGTGCACAATCACATTGCCTTCGACTACGCCGCCGCGGACGACCGGCGCACCGCCTACGGCGGCTACCAGGACCGCACCGGGGTGTGCCGCGACTTCGCGCACCTCGCCGTCGCGCTGTGCCGCTGCATGAATATCCCCGCGCGCTACTGCACCGGCTACCTGGGCGACATCGGCGTGCCCGCCGACCCGGCGCCGATGGACTTCAGCGCCTGGTTCGAGGCCTGGCTCGGCGGGCGCTGGTACGCCTTCGACGCCCGCCACAATGTGCCGCGCATCGGCCGCATCCTGGTCGCAACGGGCCGCGACGCGACCGACGTCGCCCTGTCGACCAGCTTCGGCGCCGCCCGGCTCACCACCTTCGAAGTGCTGACGGAAGAGGTCGCCGAGCCGGCGGCACCCGTGACCTCCCTCGACAGCCACCCGGCGCGGCGCCGCCGCCTGATGCCGCCGCGGCGGCTTCCCGCCGGTACGCGGGCGGCCCCGCGATAAGAGAGCCGACCCGCCGTCGAGGCAAAATCGTGGCCCTCTGTCGCAGCCTTAATCTCGCCATTTTGGTGGAGCACAGAAGGGGCGGCGTTTCGATCCTTTTGCAATGAGGCCACTTTGCTTCCGCCGCGCAATTCGCTTTGGCAGCAGCCGGGCAGTACCCTGTGGTCGTTGGCGCTGACGTTCTGGCTCGCCGCCGGCGGTCCGGCGGAGGCGGAGGACCTGTCCTGGGCCCTCGACGTCGCGCGCGGCCATATCGCAACAGAATACGCTTGGCCCGAATCAGATTACCATCTGCGCATTGCCCGCGAAGACCCGGACCGCGTTGCCGTCTACGCGCATCACATGGACGACAACGCGATGGGAAAACTGACCAGCGAAGGAACCATAATGGCGGGTGGCGGAAAGTCGTTCGAAATGGTCATCAGCCGGAAGACTCATGGCGTCATCTTGGAATGGTATTTCCAGTAGATCGCCACCTCTCTCCTGTCACCCTCGGGCTTGACCCGAGGGTCCATTCGGCCGTTCGCACGCTCCGATCCGTAATCGACACGGATGCCGGGTCAAGCCCGGCAATGACAGTGGGGGCATCGCACGGTCGCAGCCAAATTATAGCTGTCGTCCCGGCACTTGATGCCGGGACCCATTGCCGTGGCCGGCTTTTCCTGCACTGATGGCAATGGATCCCGGGGTCAAGCCCCGGGATGACAATGGACAGTAGTCAGACGCCCAGAAAGCGATCCTGCAGGGCTGCGTCGGCGGCGAGCTCGGCGGCGCTGCCGTGCCAGACCGAGGCGCCCTTTTCCAGGATGACGCAGGCGTCGGCCAGCGGCAGCAGGTCCTTCAGGTTCTTGTCGACGATGAGGATGGCCTGCCCCCTGCCCTTCACGTCGCGGATGGCGGCCCAGATCTCCTGTCTTATCACCGGCGCCAGGCCTTCGGTCGCCTCGTCGAGGATGAGCAGGCGCGGGTTGGTCATGAGGGCGCGGCCGATGGCCAGCATCTGCTGCTCGCCGCCGCTGAGCGTTCGCGCGATCTGGCCGGCACGCTCGCCCAGGCGCGGAAACAGCGCCGCGACGCTCTCCAGGTCCCACCCTTCCCCTCTTGCCGTGGCAACGAGGTTCTCGCGCACCGTGAGGTTGGGAAAGCAGCGGCGTCCTTCCGGCACCAGGCCGATGCCGAGCCGCGCGACGCGGAAGGCCGGCATCCCTGCAATGGCGCGGCCGCGGAAGATGACGCGACCCGCCCTGGGCGGCGTCAGGCCGCAGAGCGAGCGGATCGTGGTGGTCTTGCCCATGCCGTTGCGCCCCAGCAGCGCAACCAACTCTCCTTCGCCGACTTTCAGGTCGACGCCGAACAGGGCCTGCGAGGCGCCGTAGAAGGTTTGCAGACCGCTTGCCTCCAGCATCACGCGCCTCCCGCTTTCTCATGCAGGTGGTCGCCGAGGTAGGCTTCGCGCACGGCAGCGGAGGCGCGGATCTCCTCCACCGTGCCCGTCGCGATGATCTGGCCGTAGACCAGCACCGAAATGCGGTCGGCCAGTGCGAAGACCGCGTCCATGTCGTGCTCGACCAGCAGCATGCCCGCCTCGTGCTTCAGGGTCGCGAGAAAGGCGGTCAGTTCCTTGGTGCCTTCGGGCCCGAGCCCCGCCATGGGCTCGTCCAGCAGCAGCAGCCGGGGGCTCAATGCCAGCGCCAGCCCCACCTCCAGCAGGCGGCGCTCGCCGTGGGAGAGCGCGCCGACCGGGTCCTCGGCGCGCAGCGTGAGCCGCACGCGATCCAGCACGCCCAGCGCCTCGGCACGCAGGCCCTCATCCCGCCGTACCGATGCCCAGAATCCCGCCCAGGAACCAAAGGCCCCCGTTTTACGGGCCTGCAGCGCCAGCATGACGTTGCGCAGCACCGAAAAACCGTTTGCCAGCGAAGACACCTGGAAGGTGCGCCCGAGGCCGAGGCGCGCGCGCCGCGCCACCGGCCAGGTGGTGACGTTCTCGCCCAGCAGCATCACCCGGCCGGCGTCGGGCTTGAGGCTGCCGGCGACCTGGGCGATGAGGGTCGACTTGCCGGCACCATTGGGGCCGATGAGGGCATGGATCTCGCCGGGCATGACGGTGAGGTCCACGCCGTCGGTGGCCTTCAAGGCGCCAAAGCTCTTGTGCAATCCCTCCAGCTTCAGCAAGGCGTCAGTCATGGCGCGCCCTCCCCGCCAGCAGGCCAACGACGCCGCCGCGCGCGAAGAGCACGACGCTCAAGAGGATGAGGCCCAGCACAAGCTGCCAGCGGTCGGTCCAGCCGCCGATGAAGCTCTCCAGCAGGATGAAAAGCGCTGCCCCGGCGACGGGCCCGAAGAGGCGCCCGACGCCGCCCAGGATGACGAAGATGATGATCTCGCCGGAGAGATGCCACGACAGCATGGAGGGACTGACGAAGCCGTTCAGCTCGGCAAAGAGCGCGCCGGCGAGGCCCGTCACCATGGCCGAAAGCGTGAAGGCCGTGAGCTTCACCGGATAGGGCGCGATACCGAGGGTGGCGAGGCGCTCGGGGTTCATGCGGGCGCACTGCAAGGCCGCGCCGAAGCGCGAGTCGACCAGCCGGTGCATGCAGAACAGCGACGCCAGCAGCAGCGTGTAGCAGACCAGGAAGAAGGTGAGCGGGTCGTCGGCCTCGATGCCCGGCAGGCCGCTGCGCAGGTAGATGGAAAGGCCGTCCTCGCCGCCGTAGGTCGGCAGCGAGATGGCGAAGTAGTAGATCATCTGGGCGAACGCCAGCGTGATCATGATGAAGTAGACGCCCGTCGTGCGCAGCGAAATGGCGCCGATGGCGAGCGCGACGGCGGCGCTGACCGCCATGGCGACCAGACAGATGACCAGCATGTGCTCGCTGCCGCCGATTTCGAAGGGCCAGACCAGAAAGGCAGAGCCCTCGAAGGCGTGCAGCGCGGCGATGCCGGCGACATAGCCGCCGAGGCCGAAGAAGGCGGCGTGGCCGAAGCTCACCATGCCACCGATGCCGAGCGCGAGGTTGAGGCCGACGCCGGCCAGCGCGAGGATGGCGACGCGGCTGGCCAGCGCCACGTAGAAGGGCTCGTCCAGCGCGAAGGCGATGAGCGGCGCCGCCAGCAGCAGCAGCGCCAGCGCGGCGTTCACCAGCATTTCGCGATTCAGCGCGGCGCCCATGCCTCAGGCATCCACCGGGAAGAGGCCCCGGGGCCGGAAGGCCAGTACCGCCGCCATCAGCAGGTAGATCGCCATGGCCGACAGCGCGGAGCCGACCGAACTCGCCTCGGAGGCCGGTAGGAAGAGGCCAAAGAGCTGCGGCAGGAAGACGCGGCCCAAGGTGTCGGTGACGCCGACCAGGACGGCGCCCAGCAGCGCCCCCTTGATGGAGCCGATGCCGCCGATGATGATGACCACGAAGGCGAGGATCAGCACCGGCTCGCCCATGCCGACCTGCACCGACTGCAGGGCACCGACCAGGCCGCCCGCGAGGCCCGCCAGCGCCGCGCCGAGGGCGAAGACGGCGGTGTAGAGGGTGCGGATGTCGACGCCGAGGGCACCGATCATTTCGCGGTCGGACTCGCCGGCGCGGATCTGCATGCCCAGGCGCGTCTTGGCGATCAGCAGGTAGAGCCCCGCCGCCGTCGCCAGTCCCACACCGATGATGGCCAGGCGGTAGGCCGGATAGCCGCCGCCGCCCGGCAGCGGCACCGCACCGGACAACGCCTCGGGGATGTCGAGGTAAAGCGGACGGTCGCCGAACACCCAACGCATGAGCTCGGAGAAGATGAGGATGAGCGCGAAGGTCGCCAGCACCTGGTCCAGGTGATCACGGTCGTAGAGCCGGCGGATGACGAGGATCTCGACCAGCGCGCCGGCCGCCGCGGCGGCGAGGAAGCCGCCGCCGAGGCCGAGCCAGAAGGAGCCCGTCTCCCCCGCGATCCAGGCGCAGAAGAAAGCACCGACCATGAAGAGCGAGCCGTGCGCCAGGTTGATGAGCCCCATGACGCCGAACACCAGCGTCAGCCCGGCGGCCATGAGGAACAGCATGACGCCCAGCTGCACGCCGTTCAGAAGCTGCTCGATGAGAAAGGCTGCGGACAAGAAACAAGGTCCCGCTTGAGATGTCGGCCTTAGGGCCCGGTCGACCTCGTGCTTCGAGACGCGCGCTCAAGCGCGCTCCTCAGCATGAGGTCGACCTTTTCGTCCTCCGACCTCATCCTGAGGAGACCGCGAAAGCGGTCGTCTCGAAGGATGGGCAATCCACGCGCTGTCAGCCGCTCACATCTTGCAGTCGTCGACGTAGGCGTGCGAGCGCTGCTTCAGGCCGACGCCGATGATCTTGTTGGTCAGCACGTCGCCCTCCTTCACCACCTCGCGGACGTAGATGTCCTGGATCGGGTGATGGGTGGCGTCGAACTTGAAGCTGCCGCGCACCGAGGCGAAGTCCGCCGCCTCCAGCGCCTTGCGGAAGGCGTCCTTGTCTTCGATGCCCGCCTGCTTCCAGGCCGCGACGATGAGGTTCGCCGCGTCGTAGCCCTGGCTGGCATAAAGCGACGGCAGGCGGCCGTATGCCGCCTGGAAAGCCTCGACGAAGGCCTTGTTGGCGGCGTTGTCGAGGTCCTTCGACCACTGCGAGGTGTTCTTCACGCCCAACGCCGCATCGCCGACGGCGGCAAGGATGCCCTGGTCGAAGGAGAACGCCGGGCCGAACAGCGGCACCGTGAGGCCCGACTGGGCGTACTGCTTCACGAAGGCGATGCCCATGCCGCCGGGCAGGAAGAAAAACACCGAGTCCGGATCCGCCTCGCGGATCTGTGCGATCTCGGCGGCGTAGTCGGTCTGGCCCAGCTTGGTGTAGATCTCGCCCGCGACATCGCCGGTGTAGAAGCGCTTGAAGCCGGTCAGCGCGTCCTTGCCCGCCGGATAGTTCGGCGCCAGGATGTAGGGCTTCTTGTAGCCGTTCTCCTGGACGTAGCCGCCCATAGCCTCGTGCAGGTTGTCATTCTGCCAGGCGACGTTGAAGTAGTTCGCGTCGCAGGCCTTGCCGGCCAGCGCCGAGGGGCCGGCGTTGGGGCTGATGTAGAAGACGCCCTGCTTCACCGCCGCGGGCACCACCGCCATCGCCAGGTTCGACCAGATGATGCCGGTCAGGATGTCGACCTTGTCGCGCTGAATGAACTTGTCGGCGATCTGCTTGGCGATATCAGGCTTCTGGGCGTCGTCCTCGATCATCACCTCGATGCCGCTCTCGCCCGACTGCTTCAGCGCCAGCATGAAGCCGTCGCGCACGTCGATGCCGAGGCCCGAGCCGCCGCCGGACAAGGTGGTGATCATGCCGATCTTGAGGTCAGCCGCCTGGGCCGGGACCTGCGCGGCGCCGAGTGTCAAGGCGGCACCCACGGTAGCGCCGGCGGCCAGGCCCAATGCCAGGCCTTTCAACGAATTCCTCATAAACTGCCTCCTGTTTTCCCCGTCGGTGCTTGGGGCCTGCCGCCCCTTCACGGCACCTTGTGGTTGTAGCCCGGAGCCCTGCCCCCGAACCCAGAAGGATATACCGCGTCCGGCCGGCTTCCGCCATAGGGGCGGGCCGACTGCGTTTTGCCCCTCTCCCCTTGCGGGAGAGGGATATGGAGTCAGACCGGCACCACCTGTGGGCAGCCCCGGGTGGGGTGGCGGGTGATGTGGACCGGCAGATCGAAGGTCCCGCGCACCAGATCTTCGGTGAGCACGTCTACCGGCGTGCCCTCGGCGGCGAGGCTGCCGCGGCTCAGCACCACCAGGCGGTCGGCGTACATCGCCGCGAGATTGAGGTCGTGCAGGATCGCCAGGACGCCGATGCCACGCTGGGCGGCGCGCCGGGCGGTCTTCAAGGTCGCGTGCTGGTGCGCGAGGTCGAGGCTGGAGGTCGGCTCGTCGAGCAGCAGGTAGCGGGGCCGGTCGCCGCCGTCGGTCTGCGCAAAGTCGATCTGCGCCAGCACGCGGGCCAGCTGCACCCGCTGGCGCTCGCCGCCGGAGAGCGTGGTGTAGAGACGGTGGGCCAGGTGGCTCACCTCCGCCTCGGCAAGACAGGCCACGGCGATGGCGAGATCGTCTGCTCGCGACGACGCCCCGGCATGGGGCGAGCGGCCGAGCAGCACCACCTCCAGCACCGGAAAGCCGAAGGCGAGTTCAGAATGCTGCGGCAGCACGGCGCGGCGAAGTGCCAGGGCCCGCGGCGGCCAGTCGGCAAGCGCGCGCCCCTCCAGCGCCGCTTCCCCCTGCTGCGGCCGGAGGGTGCCGGCGAGGACCGCCAGCAGGGTCGACTTGCCGGCGCCGTTGGGCCCCAGCACTGCCACCACCTCGCCGGGCGCCACGGCCAGCGACGGCCCGCGCAGCACCTCGGCGGCGCCGAAGCGCACGTGGATGTCGTCGGCGCGCAGCATCACCAGCCGCCGCCCCGCCGCCGGCGCAGCAGCAGCCAGATGAAGAACGGCCCGCCGATGCAGGCCATGAGGATGCTGATCGGTAGTTCCGCCGGCAGCACCACGGTGCGCGCGAAGAGATCGGCGATCAGCAGCAGTGTGGCGCCGAACATCATGCAACACGGCAGCAGCAGGCGGTGGTCCGGCCCGGCCAGCAGACGCACCACGTGGGGCACCACCAGGCCGACGAAGCTGATGACGCCGGTCAGCGCCACCGCCGCCCCGGTCACCAGCGCCGCGAGCACCACGATGGCGCGCTTGGTGCGCTCGACCCTAAAACCCAGGTGTCCCGCCTCGCTCTCGCCCAGCAGCAGCGCGTTCAGCGGTCGGGCAAAGAGCAGCAGGGCCAGCGCGCCGATGACGAGGAAGGGCGCCCCGGCGCCAAGGCTGTCCCAGGTGGCGCCGCCCAGGCTGCCCAGCAGCCAGAAGTTCAGGTCGCGCAGCTGCTGGTCGTCGCTCATGAAGACCATCAGGCCGACCCCGGCAGCGGTTATCGCGTTCATCGCGACACCGGCCAGCAGCATGATGGCGACGTCGGTGCGCCCATCTCGGCTGGCGATGTGGTAGACGATCAGCGTCGTCGCAAGGCCGCCACAGAAAGCCGCCAGGGGCAGCAGCAGGGACAGCGGTACGACGGCCGTGACCATCACCAGGCTGCCGCCCAGCACGATCACCGCGGCGGCGGCCAGCGCCGCACCGGTCGAGACGCCGATCAGAGCGGGGTCGGCCAGAGGATTGCGGAACAGGCCCTGCAGCGCCGCGCCGGAGATCGCCAGGGCGGCGCCGACCAGGACACCGATGAGGGCGCGCGGCAACCGGATGGCGAGCAGCACGGCTTCCTGCTGGGCGGTAAACGGCCAGGGCAGTTCGACGCCGATCTGCGCGGCGAGAATGGCAAGGGACTGCCCGGGACCGATGGCAACGGCGCCATAGCCGACCGCCAGCAGAAAAGCAGCGGCAAAGGCGGCGCCGAAGAGCGACAGCGCCAGCAGGCCGCGGCGCTGCCGGGCCTGTGCGAAGCGGGAAACGTCCAGTGCCACGGAACTCATCGGCCGCCTATTGGGGGACCGCCGGCACGGCCACCGACGGATGCAGCTGCTTGCCGAGTTCGGCGGCGGCTTCCGCGGTGCGCGGACCGAAGCCGAGCAGCAGCAGGGTATCCATGACCACCACGCGTTGGTTCTTGGCCGCCGGCGTGAGCGAAATCTCCGGCACCGACAGCAGCCCCTCCATGCCGCCGAGCAGGTCGAGCGAGCGCCCGCCGATCAGCAAGACCTCCGGCGCCGCGGCGACGGCGGCTTCCGGCGACAGCGGCTTGTAGCTCTCGAAGCCGTCGATGGCATTGGTGCCGCCGGCCAGCGCGATGATCCCCTCCGCCGCAGTCTTGCGCCCGGCGGCGACCGGCGTACGGCTCTTGCCGATGCTCAGGAGGAACAAAACGCGGGGGCGCTCGGTCACCTCGGCGAAGGCCTCACGCACGGCGGCCAGTTCAGCGCCTACCTTGTCGCGCAGCGCCCGTCCCGCCTCTTCGACGCCCAGCGCCGCCGCCACCATGTCGATTTTCTCCAGCACCCCTTCGGGCGTGTAGTCGTCGGGGACCACCACCACCGGCACGCCGGCGTCGCGCAGCTGGTCCAGCGCCGCCGGCGGTCCGGCGTCCTCGATCGCCAGCACAAGGTCCGGGCCGAGCGCCAGGATCGGCTCGGCCGAGAGCTGGCGCATGTAACCGACGTTGGGAAGCTCCGTGGCCGCCGCCGGATAGAGGCTGGTCGTGTCCACCGCGAGCAAGCGATCCTCTTGCCCGAGGGCGTAGACGATCTCAGTCACCGCACCACCGACCGCGACAATGCGCTGGTTGGCGGTAACGGTCACCTGCTTGCCGGTGGCGTCGACCAGCGTCTCCGCCTGGGCAGCGCCGACACCGAAAACAAGCGCCGCGGCAACGGCGGCGACGGCCAGGAGCACCCGGGTCATTGCACTGCAACTCCCTCGGGCTGAAACGAGTCGATCAGCGCACGCCACTCAGCCAGCTCGGCCTGACCCTCGTGACGCTCGCCGAACATCCAGGCGATCTGCCCGCCGTCACCGTCATAGATCTCCAGCGAGGTGACGATGCCGTCGCGGGTCGGCTTGCGCACCACCCAGGTCTCGGCGATGTGGTCGTCGCGCAGATGGAGATTGAAGCCGGGGTCGAGCACGTTGAACCACGGACCGACCTGCTTCAGCTTCTTCACCGGGCCGGTATGAATCTGCACCACGCCGGGGCTGCCGACGAAAATCATGATCGAGAGCCCGCTCTCGGCCGCCTGTTCCAAGCCCAGGCGGAAGCTGCCGGAATCAACGCGGTAGGCGAGGTCTTCACCGACCAGCCGAAAGGCCTGCAGCCGCCCGACGCCGAGGTCAACCAGCATCGCGCGGAAATCGTGGACGTCCTGCAGCGCCTGCCAGCGATCGCGCAGGGCACCGCGGTCGATCAGGTCGTCGGGGCGGTCGCCCGGCGGCGGCGTCTTGGCCGCCACCTTGATCGCCGGCGCCTGGTCGGCGTGGAGATGCCTGGCGACGAGCTTCTCATATGCCGCCGCGTCGCTTTCCTCGCGCAGGTAGACCTTGTGGACGGCGAGACCATCGATGTCGAAGAACTGCAGACTATGGCGGACGGCCCCGTGTGCCTCCTCCGCCACCGCGAAGCCGAAGTGCCAGTGGCTGAAGAAGAGGCGCAGATCGACGTCGCGGTTCAGCACCAGCCCCATGTTCTGAAAGGCGGAGACCTTGTCGAAGGCGCCGACCTTCTCGTGCACGGCGCTTTCGTTACGGGTCAGCACCATCACTGTGCCCAGCCCGGGCAACTCCCTCAGCAGATCCGGCCAGGGCCCGTCGAGACGGCGCACGCCCGCGCCGCAGCGCGCGGCGACCAGCTCGGCTTCCGAAACGCCGAGCCGCGCGGCGGCGTCGCGGGCGCGCAGGCCCGGCTCCGCCTCCTTCAGCACCGCGAAGCGCTGCATCAGTTCTTCGCCGGCCGGGCGGTGTTCACTCATATCCATGCGTACTTTCTCCTGATACGGCCGCTGCCTTTGCCTCACCACGTGAGGGAGTAGCTGACCAGTCCCTTGAAATTGATGCCCTGCTCCGGTACGCCGACGAAGACGCGGTCGTAGTTCTCGTCGAAAAGGTTGTCGACGCCGAGGTCGACGCGCAGGCCTCTCAACAGACCTTCGCTCGGTTGCCAGGCGAAAAAGATGTCGTGCACGTCGTAGGCGTCGCGCTCCTCAGACTCGTCGTCCACTTTGTCGAACTTCGCGGCGAAGGTACTGCGAAAGCCGAAGAGAGAGTCGATCTCGGGAACCTTGACACCGCCCATGAAGGTGAAGCGGTCGGGCGTCAGCACGCCCAGCTTCTCGCCGGTATCGCGGTCCTCGCCGTCGATCCGCGAATAGCCCGCCGAGGCGATGAAGCGCGGGCCGTCGTAGTAGGCCTCGATCTCGTCACCCCACAGCTTGGCCTTGGGGACGTTGGTGGAGGTCGTCGTGCCGTCGCACTGGCCGAGGGCGGGGATACAGCCGACGAAGAAGTCTTCCCGCTGCTCGACGGAAAGATCGATGAAGTCCTTGCCCCAGATCATGAAGTGGGAAGCCTTGAACTCCAGCTTGTCGCGGTCCTCGAAGACATCCTTGAAGCTCATGCCGGCGCCGAACTCGACGGTCTGGGTCCGCTGCGGCTTCAGGTCAGGGTTGGCGACGAAGCGGTTCACCACCGTGTTGCCAGGCCCAAGCGGGATCTCGAAGTGCGTGCCGCTCATGTAGAGCTCGTCGACATGGGGCGCCCGGAAAGCGTGGCCGTAGCTGGCGAAGACGTTGAACCACTCGGCCGGCAGGTAGCTCACGCCGATGCGCGGCGAAACCGCCTGGTCCTCGTTGCTGTCGGCGAGATCGCTGGACGAGCGGTAGGAGTCGAAGCGCACGCCGGGAATGATCAGCACGTCCCCAGGCAGCACGCCGAAGGGCTCGGCAATGGCGAACTCGCCCTGGGCGAAGAGGCCGAAGAAGGTGGTGGTGGCGTCCGGCACGCCCTCGCGGTCGCCGCTGGCCGAGGCGCCGTTCTGCTCATCGCGATTGAACTCGCCGCCGTAGGTGAAGGTCGCGCCGATATCGTCGGTCAGCATCGCCCGCGAGCGGTTGTCGAGCCGGAATCCTATGGTGTCGACGTCGCGCTTCAGTTTCTCGCCGAGCGGCCCGGCGCCGAGGTCGTCGAGGCGCAACTCGTCGACCTGCATATCCGTGTAGTAGGCCACCGCTTCGATCCCGAGCAGGTTGTCGGCGGGGTTCTGGTAGCTGTAGGCGAGCCGGTAGGTGTCGGAACGGATTTCCTTGTCGACAATATCGTCGCTGCCCAGACCCTGGCCGTTGCTCGGCTCCTCCGCATCGTTGCGGAAGGTCAGGAAGGAGCCTTCGATCGTGTGGTGCTCGGCGAACGTGTAGCTGGCCTTGCCGAGCCCGGAGAGGATGTCGTCGTCGCTGTTGTCCAGCTCGCTGCCGTCGCCCAGCTCGATGGAGCCGGAATCGCGCTTGGCGATGTTGGCCACCAGGTCGAGCCCTTGGACGGGCGTGGCGACGCCGGTGAAGCTGCCGTAGGTTTCGCGGTTCGCGGTCTGGTAGCCCGTTGACACCTTGGTGCCGACGGTTTCGCCGGGGGCCAGAATGTCGCCGGCATCGATGGTGCGGAACTCGATGACGCCGCCGGTGCCGCCGCTGCCATAGAGCGAGGACGCCGAGCCGCGCAGCACCTCAACCGATTTCAGCACGCTGGGATCGATGAAGAAGCGGCCATCATGGCCGGAGTTGTAGTTCTGCCGCGCGCCGTCGAAGAGGACGACGACGTCGGGGCCGGAGAAGCCGCGGATGCTCGGCACCTCGCCGGTGCGCCGCGGGCCGCCGGAGAATTCCACACCCGGGACGAAGCGCAGGATGTCGTCCGGCGACGAAGGTTGCAGGGTCTCAAGCTGTTGCGGACCGATCACCGTGACCATGCCCGGATACTCGAAGGCCTTGATCGGATTGCGCGTCGCCGTCACCGAGATAGTGTCGAGCTGTGTCGCCTCGACCCCACTTTCTTCCGCCTCCGGCGCGGCTTCTTGCGCCAGTTGCCCTGCGGCCTCGGCGCTCAGCGCCGGCTCGCTCCCTTCAACCACGGCCTGCCCCTGTGCGGCACCGCCGGACAGCAGCGCGATGACGGTGAGACTCGTGCCCCAAAATGAATGTCGACCAACCATGCAAACTCCCCCATGCCCCCTTGCGGGGCTCTTCAAGGTCGTCCGGGCTGGCTGCCGATAACGCAAGCATTGGGTGGCTGGCTGGGACTCTTCGGATGTTCAAGGATGCGCGGCACCGCCGGGGCTCTGGCGGCCCCGGCGACCGCGCCTACTTCGTGAGGATCAGTTTCCCCTTGCTGGTGCAGCGCAGGCGGTACTCGTCGCCCTCGTGGACGATGATGACCTCCTGGGCATCGGCGAGCAGGTCGCGACTCAACAGTCGGCGTAGCGCGGCCCTGGCCGGACGTCCGCCCTCTCCTGCTGCTCCCTGCGACTTGGCGCTCATCAAGATGACTTCTTGCCCCGTGCAATAGGGGGCCGGCGCCGGCCGGGAAGGCCGGTATGCCCTTCTCGCCTGCCGCGGCGCTGCCGCGACGGCGAAGCTCCCTTTCGGGGGCGCCCCACTGGCACCCTTGATAATGCGAGTGACTCTCATTTGCAATATAAAAGCGCGTGGCCGCAGGGTCTTAGGACGGCGAATTCGGCCTCGACCGAAGGGCCCAGGTCCCTACAATCAGGCCCCGTCAATGAAGCCGGGCCATGAGCCGGCCACCGGCGGCGGCAGAAGATCGAACAAGGGGAGACCATCCGTGGACAAAGAGCGTTTCGAACTCGGCCTCAAGCAGCGCAAGGCGACCCTGGGCGACGCCTACGTCAGCAAGGTGCTGGACCAGGCGGACGACTTCAGCCGCCCCTTCCAGGAGGCGATGACCGAGTGGTGCTGGGGCTTCGGCTGGGGCGACCCGGCCATCGACCCCAAGACCCGCAGCCTGATGAACCTCGCGATGATCGGCGCCCTGGGCAAGATGCACGAGTGGGAAACCCACTGCCGCGGCGCCCTCACCAACGGCTGCAGCGCCGAGGAGATCCGCGCCGCCTGCCACGTCATCGGCATCTACTGCGGCGTACCCCAGGCGATGGAGTGCTTCCGCGTCGCCCGCAAGGTGCTGGAGGAAGCGGGGAAGATCTGACGCCAGCCGCGACGGGAGTTCCCTTGTCTGTCGCAGGACGGTCACCCCAACCATAAACCGTCACCCTCGGGCTCGATCCGAGGGTCCATTCCTCCGCCCGCAGCATCCTGCGGGCGTCGAAATGGATTGCCGGGTCAAGCCCGGCAATGACTTCAAAAAAAATCGGCCGCCACGTCCCCAAGGAACCCTTCTTCGTGATCGAGCTCTGGATCCCCATCACCGTCTTCGCCGCCTTCATGCAGAACCTGCGCTCGGCGCTGCAGAAGCACTTGAAGGGACGCCTCTCGACCGGCGGCGCCAGCTACGTGCGCTTCTTCTATGCCTGCCCCTTCGCGCTGATCTACCTGGCCGGTGTGCACGGGGTCGGCGGCTATCCGCTGCCACAGGCGAACGCGCTGTTTCTGCTCTACTGCCTGCTCGGCGGGGTGAGCCAGATCGCCTTCACCTTCCTGCTCGTCTACCTCTTCTCCTTTCGCAACTTCGCGGTCGGCACCGTCTATTCCAAGACGGAGATCATCCAGGTGGCGCTGCTGGGTCTGATCCTCCTGGGCGACACCATCAGCATCGTCGGCATCTTCGCCATCGCCCTCGGCATGGTCGGCATCCTGGCGCTCTCGGTCGCCGCGAACCAGAACGTCACCTGGAAGGCGCTGGCGACCGGGCTGCTTGAGCGCACGACGATGATCGGCCTCTTGTGCGGCGCCTGCCTCGGCGCCTCGGTGGTGTTCTTCCGCGGCGCCGCGCTGGCGCTGCCCGACGGCGCGGTCATCATACGCGCCGCCTTCGCCCTCGCCGTTGCCCTGGTCATGCAGACGGTGATCATGGGCGGCTACCTGCTGCTGCGCGAGCCCGGCCAGATGAGCGCGATCCTGCGCCATTGGAAGCCATCGCTGGCAGTCGGGGTCACCGGCTTTCTCGCCTCGGTCGGCTGGTTCACCGCCTTCACTCTGGAGAACGCCGCCTACGTGCGCGCGGTCGGCCAGATCGAGCTGGTCTTCACCTTCATCGCCTCGGTGGTGTGGTTCAAGGAACGCACGACCCGCCTGGAGCTGTTCGGCGTCGCGCTTATCCTCGCCGCCATCCTGCTGCTCATCTTGGGGCGCTAGGCGCCCCGTTATCCCGCGCCGCGCAGCCGGTTCGGCGCCAGGGCGGTTACCGCGCGCATCGGCAGAACGGCCTCGCCGCTGTTGCCGGTGAGCAGCGCGGCGGCGAGGCGCGACAGCGCCGGCGCGGTCTGGATGCCATAGCCGCCCTGCCCCGCCAGCCAGAAGAAGCCCTCGGCAGCCGGGTCGAAGCCGACCACCGGCGTGCGGTCGGGCGCGAAGGTGCGCAAGCCGGCCCAACTCCGCTCGACCCGCGTCACCGGCACGGTCACCGCCTGCTCGTAGCGGTCGAGGCCTTCGGCCAGCACCATGTCGTCGGGCCAGGCGTCGTGCGGATCGACGGGGTCCTCGTCGGCCGGCGAGACCATCAGCTTGCCCGCCTCGGGCTTGGCGTACCAGGTTTCCGACATGGAGCAGACCGCCGGCCAGCGGGTGACGTCGCGGTCCTCCGGGGCCGGCAGGATGGCCGCGGAACGACGCAGCGGCTGCAGGCCGAGGCGCCGCAGCCCCGCCAGTTCCGCCGTGGCATCGGCCCAGGCGCCCGCCGCGTTCACCACCACCGGCGCCTCGAAGTCGCCGGCCGGCGTGCTGAGCCTCCATACACCACCGGCCCGCGTGATCTCCTCCACGCGGGCATCGGTCGCCAGCGTGCCGCCGTTGCGGCGCAGCAGGCGCAGATAACCCTGCAGCAGGCGGTCAACGTCGATGTCCTCCGCCGTGTTGTCGTAGCAGGCGCGCACGATGCGCTCGCGCTTAAGAATGGGAAACAGGCGCACCGCCTCATCGGGAGATATCTCATCCGTGCTGCTGGCCGCCGCCATGTGCGCCTCGAAGCGCGCCTCCTCCTCGGCGGTGGCGATCAGCAGCTCGCCGCGCGGCGTTAGCAGCGATGACTCGGCGAGATCCCCAGGCGGATCGGCGAACTCGCTCTGGCTGGCGGCATTGGCGGCGCGCACGGTCTCGTTGCCGTAGTTGCCGATGAAGATCGCCGCCGAGCGCCCGGTCGAATGGCGCCCGGGGGCGTCCTCCGCCTCCAGGACGATCACGGAGGCGTCGGGAGAAACCCGGGCAGCTGCGCCGATACCGGCCATGCCGCCGCCGATGAAGAGAATGTCTGCTGTTGTGGTCATAGTCCCGCCCTTATTGACCCGAAATGGGCATGTTCTGTACGCCGGCGGGCACTTCGAAGAGTTCTCCTGGCTGGGGGCCACGCTTCAAATCCGTCAGCTCGATGACGAAGCGGGCTTCAGCGCTCTCGTCTTCCATGCGCAGCGGAATGCCATCTTCCGTCGCCCAAATGAAGATGGTCCTGCCTTCCACCATCACGCGGTACTTCGTCGCCGCCTCTCCGGCCACGGTCTCTCGGCCGATCTCCTCCGGCTGAAGGTTGGCGTAGTCGCGCGCGCTAGGCATGGCCTTGCGGCTGCCGGGCTTCACTACCATGGCCATGCCCAACTGCGGCATCATCATATAGAGACGCCCTTCGTCCTCGCGCCGGATGAAGACCTGCGGCTGGTCCTGTAGGATCATCTCGAAGCGCTCCTTGCCGCCGTCGTACCACACCGGTCCGCTGAGCACGCCGCCATCCTCGAAATATAGGTTGCGCGTCGCCGAATAGGCCACGTCACGGCGCAGCCAGTCGGTAGGCTGCGCGGCGGCGGCGGCGGCGGTGAGGAAAATCCTCAAACAAAGAACCGCAGCGAGAAATCGCATGAAACAAGTCCCCGTGAAGAGTGCGACTGAAGCCTTACGAGCGAAAGATGAATGCCCGCTTTGAACGGACTACCTGATTTGCAGGTCAGTGATGGCGGCTGCATCTCCCCGCCACCATCTCAGATCCATCGGTCTGCTTGGATCGTACTGCTCGTTCGGTATCCAGGTGACATTGCACCCCAATCTACCTGCTGACGCCAGCGTGCAAAAGTCGTCTTTGACAAGCCTCGGCGACGCGACGACGTGGCGGTAGGTCTTGCCCGCATGCTCCAACGGCTCGTCCAAGAGGAGGAGCGCTGTCTTCCCGTCCTCGGCAACTGTGACGATCGTCGCCGCCTGGTCCTCTTTGATAAAGTCGTTGCCGATGACGATCACTTCTTGGCCAGTCACGCTACCTCTCCTCGCCCAGCAGAATTGCGCCAAGCTTCCTTCGCATTCCCAACTCAGCTCAGGCCTTCACCCGCGCCATTTCCGGATCGTAGAGCGCCTGGGTGTGGAGGCTGCAGGGCACCCGCTCGGCGGCGACTTCCAGCTCGTAGCGGCCGGCGGCGAGGAACGCCTCGTCGACGCCCGCCGGGTTGCGCACGTAGCCGTAGCCGATCGGCTTGCCCACCGTGTGGCCATAGCCGGCGGAGGTCAGCCAGCCGACACGCTGGCCGTCGCGATAGATGGTCTCGCGGCCCAGCAGCACGATTTCCGGATCGTCCACGGTGAAGCAGGCCAGCATCTTCTTCACCCCGCCGGAGACCTGCGCCTCGATGGCGGCGCGGCCCTTGAAGTCGATGTTCTTCTTCAACTTCACCGCCCAGCCGAGCCCGGCCTCCACCGGCGTGTGGTCGGGGCCGATGTCGGCGCCCCAGGCGCGGTAGCCCTTTTCCAGGCGCAGCGTCTCAATGGCGCGGTAGCCGGCGTTGACGAGGCCCTGCTCCCTGCCCGCCGCCATCAGCGCCTCGTAGACGTTCACGGCGTACTCCGTCGGCAGGTGCAGCTCCCAGCCCAGTTCGCCGACATAGGTGACGCGCAGGGCCAGCACCGGACAGCCGGCGATGCCGATGCGCTTCGCCGTGCCGAACTTGAAGGCCTCGTTGCTCACGTCGTCACGGGTGACGGCCGCGAGGATGTCGCGCGCCTTCGGGCCCATGAGCGACAGCACGGCATTGGCCGAGGTGACGTCGAAGAGCTGCGCGTTCATGCCCTGCGGGATGTTGCGCTTGATCCAGTCGAAGTCGTGGGTGGCGAAGCCGGTCCCGGTGACGATGTAGAATTCGTCGTGCGCCGTGCGGGCGACCGTCAGGTCGCACTCGATGCCGCCCTTGTCGTTCAGCATCTGGGTGTAGGTCAGCGAGCCGACCGGCTTGGCGACGTTGTTGGCGCAGATCCACGACAGCGCGTCCTCGGCGTCGGGGCCCTTCAAGACGAACTTGGCGAAGCTCGACTGATCGAAGAGCACCGCCGCCTCGCGCGCCGCCTTGTGCTCGCGGCCTACAGGCTCAAACCAGTTCGGCCGCCCGAAGCTGTAACGGTCCCTGGCCTCCTCGCCCTTCGTCTTGTCGGCGTACCAGTTGGGCCGCTCCCAGCCCAGCTTCTCGCCGAAGCAGGCGCCCTGCTCCTTCAGAAGGGAATAGAGCGGCGAGCGGCGGCAGGGCCGCCCGCTGTCGTGCTCCTCCGACGGCCAGGCGATGGTGTAGTGCTTGCCATAGGCCTCCAGGGTGCGGGTGCGCACCCAGTCGGTGTCGAAGTGCGGCCGCCCGAAGCGCCGGATGTCGACCGGCCAGAGGTCGTAGGGCGGCTCGCCGGCGTGGACCCATTCGGCCAGCGCCTGCCCCGCGCCGCCGCCGGCGGCGATGCCGAAGGCGTTGAAGCCGGCGCCGACGTAGAAGTTCTTCAGCTCCGGCGCCTCGCCGAGGATGAAGTTGCCGTCCGGCGTGAAGCTCTCCGGCCCGTTGATCAGCTCGCGCACGCCCGCGGTTTCCAGCGCCGGCACGCGGCCCAAGGCCAGCTCCATCAGCTGCTCGAAGTGGTCGAAGTTGGAATCCAAGAGCGAGTAGTGGAAACCGGCGGGAATGCCGTCGACCGCCCAGGCGATCGGGTTCGGCTCGTAGCCGCCCATCACCAGGCCGCCGACCTCCTCTTTGTAGTAGGTCAGGCGGTCGGGATCGCGCAGGGTCGGCAGCTTGGAGGGCACGCCTTCGATGGGCTCGGTCACCATGTACTGGTGCTCGACCGAGACCAGCGGCACGTTCACCCCGACGCTGGCGGCGAGGCTGCGCGACCACTGCCCGGCGCAGCACACGACGACCGCGCAGTCGATGCGACCCTTGTCGGTCACCACCGCCTTCACCTTGCCGTCCTCAATCTCGATGGAGAGGACGGCGGTGTCCTCGAAGATCTTCACGCCGGCCTGGCGCGCGCCCTTTGCCAGCGCCTGGGTGATATCGGCGGGATTGGCCTGGCCGTCGGTCGGCAGGAAGGCAGCGCCGACGACATCGTCGACCTGCATGAGCGGCCAGAGATCCTGCGCCTCCTGCGGCGTCAGCAGGTGCATCTCCAGGCCGAAGGAGTGCGCCGTGGTGGCCTGGCGCTTCACTTCGAGCCAACGCTCTTCATTGCACGCCAGCCGGAGGCCGCCGTTCATCTTCCAGCCGGTGGCGAGCCCGGTATCCGCTTCCAGGGTATCGTAGAGCTTCACCGAGTTGCCGAGCAGCTGGGTGATATTGGCGTTGGAGCGCAGCTGGCCGACCAGGCCGGCAGCATGGAAGGTGGTGCCGGAGGTCAGCTTGTGGCGCTCGATGAGGACCGTGTCGGTCCAGCCGAGCTTGCCCAGGTGATAGGCGGTCGAACAGCCGACAATGCCGCCGCCGATGACGACCGCCTTTGCCGTGGTAGGGAACTCTGCCATCTATGTCCTCTATATGCTCAGCTCTGCTGAAAGTCTTTAACCGCGGCCTGAAACCGGGCGAGGTTCTCGGCGGTGTAGGCCGCATAATCGAATTCGATATCGGAATGAATCTCGGAGACCATGGACCACATGGTCTCGCGCAAAAGCGAGGCGCACTTCATCGCCTGGTAGCGGCGGCGCAGCGCGTCGTCGGCGGGACGCTCGAAGTAGGTCTCCAGCATCCAGTCTTCCTGTTCGCCAGAAAGCCCGTTGTTGGAGGCCAGCCCGCCGAGGTCGAACAAGGGCGAGTTGAAGCCGGCGTAGTCCCAGTCGATGAGCCACAGCCGCGCCCCATCATCGAGGAAGTTCGCCGGCAAGAGGTCGTTATGGCCGAAAACCATCGTCACCTCGCCGACCGCTTCCTCCAGCTTCTGTGCCAGGACCAGCAATGCCGGCAGCAGGCTCAGGTGCGCGCTGTTGCCTTCCTTCAGGGTCCACCCGTAGTCGCGGATGACGTGGAACACCCAGAACGCCAGCGCCGGCCCGCGCAGGAACTTCGGCAGCTCTCGGTGCACCTTGGCAACCAGCGGCAAGGCCTTCGCCAGCGTCGCCTGCTGCTGCAGGTCCTCCGCCGCCAGGGTCCTGCCGGCGATGTAGTCGATCACCAGCACGCCCGGCTCACTGTGCACCACCCGGGGCGAGATGCCGGCGGCGGCCGCCGCGCGGCTGGCCGCCAGCTCGTTGAAGCGCATCACCTGGTGGATCGGAATGTCGTCGCCGACCCGCACCACGTATTTCCGTCCCGCGTCTTCGACCAGGAAGTTCACGTTGGTGATGCCG
This sequence comes from Pelagibius sp. 7325, assembly GCF_037652055.1. Lineage (NCBI taxonomy): Bacteria > Pseudomonadati > Pseudomonadota > Alphaproteobacteria > Rhodospirillales > Rhodovibrionaceae > Pelagibius > Pelagibius sp. 7325. The sequence goes on along the minus strand of NZ_JBBKAH010000012.1, from coordinate 59,675 downwards.
CCCGACAAAGGCTCGGGGTCGACCTTCCCGTGCCACAGATCGAGACCGATGACCTTCTCGCGCGGATCGCTCATGTCAGTGGCCTCCGGCGGGGGCGAGGCCGAGGCGCGCGCGGGCGCGCTGGGCGCCGGCGGCGATCAGGCGGTCGGCGATGATGGCGATGCAGGCGACCGAGACGCCGGCGACGATGCCGCGCCCGGTATCGGCCTTGGTCAGGGCGATATAGACCTCCTGGCCCAGGTCGCGGGTGCCGACCAGGGCGGTGATCACCAGCATGGAAAGCGCCAGCATGATGGTCTGGTTGATGCCCAGCATGATCTCCGGCAGCGCCAGCGGCAGCTTGATGCGCCACAGCAGCTGCCAGCGGGTGCAGCCGGACACCGTGCCCGCCTCGATAAGCTGCGGATCGATGGCGCGAATGCCGTGGGCGGTGTAGCGCACGGCCGGCGCCAGGGCATAGAGCACCACGGCGATCATCGCCGAGAAATCGCCGACGCGGAACAGCATGACGACGGGGATCAGGTAGACGAAGCTGGGCAGGGTCTGCAGGGTGTCGATGAAGCCGCCGATGACCCGCCCGCCGCGCTCGTTCTGCGCCGCCAGGATGCCGAGCGGAATCCCGATGGCCGCGGCGATCAGCACGGAGACGCCGCAGAGGTAGATCGTCACCATGGCGTCTTCCCACAGCCCGTTCACCAGGATGAAGGCGGAAAGCGCGAAGCAGAGCAGCGCCAGCTTCCAGCGGCCGAGATGCCAGCCTGCGACCACCAGCAGCAGCATGAACCACGGCCAGGGCACGCCCAGCAGGAAGCGCTTCACCGGCACCAGCAGGTTCAGCAGCATGAAGGTCTTCACCGCGTCCAGCGCGTCGAAGTAGTTCACGTTGATGGTCTTGACCAGGCGCTCCCAGAACGCGCCGGTGGTGATCTCAGCCGCCGCCGGATAGCTCTGGATGAAGGGCAGTGCGAGGCCCAGGAGGCCGGTCACGACAATCACCGCCAGCGCCACCAGACTATAGGGATGGCGCTTTACGAAGGAGCGCCTCTCAGCACTATGCTCGGGCGGCGGGCGGCCGACGAAGGCCTGGCTCAGGCGGTCGAGGGCAATGGCCAGCACGACGATGGCGGCGCCGGCCTCCAGCCCGCCGCCGATGTCGAGGCGGCGCAGCGAGGTCAGCACGTCGTAGCCGAGACCGCCGGCGCCGATCATCGAGGCGATGATCACCATGTTCAGCGACAGCATGATGACCTGGTTCACACCGACCATGAGCCCCGGCATGGCCGAGGGCACCATGACGCGCCAGGTCATCTGGCGCGGCGTGCAGCCGACCATGGTGCCGAACTCGCGGACCTCCGAGGGCACGCCGCGCAGCGCCAGCGTGGTGATGCGCACCATCGGCGGCATGGCGTAGATGATGGTGGCGACCAGGGCCGAGACTGGGCCAAAGCCGAAGAGAAAGAGGATCGGCACCAGGTAGGCGAAGACCGGTACCGTCTGCATGAGGTCCAGCACCGGCGTCAGGATGCGGTCGAACCAGCGCCAGCGGTAGCCGGCGATGCCGAGGAGCAGCCCGCCGCCGACGCCCAGCGGCACGGCGATGAGGATGGAGGCCAGCGTCACCATGGCACTGTCCCACTGGCCGAAGACCGCCAGATAGAGAAAGCAGAGGCCGACGAAGACGGCGAGGCCGATGCTCCTGGCGTAGTGGCCGATGGCGGCGACCACGAAGATGACGGCGATCCACGAGAGCGGCGGCAGCCATTGCACCGCCTCGTCGCCGAGACCCTGCACGAAGCCGGAGACCAGAAGCGCCTTGGCCAACTCGTAGGGCTGCTGCAGCAGCCAGGCGATGCCGCGCGTCAGGTCGGTGAAACTGAAGAGGCCGAAGCTGGCGTCCTCGACCAGCCATTTCATGAAGGCGGAGATGTCGGTCTTCATGGAAATGCGCAGCTCGCTCGGCACCTTCAACAGCCAGCGGGCGTCGAGCGCCTTGGTGAGCGTACCGCTGGTGTTGGCCAACACCACCGTCGCGAGGCCGAGGAACAGCCAGGTGACGGCGACCGGCGACAGCGCCAGGGTACCGAGCTTCGGCGCGCGCGCGGTCATCGCCGGCGCTCCCCGCTTGAACGATCGCGGCCGATCAGGGTGTCGATGACGGCGCGGCGGTCGAGGCTGCCGATGACATCGCCGCCGGCATCGGTGACGGCAAAAGGTCTGTCCGCCGCTTCGACGCGGTCGGCGACCGCCTCGATGCGCTCACCCACACGGACCTGTCCGGCCACCTCCCCCCTCGGAGCGCCGGGCTGCATGACCGCGCCGACGGTCAGCACCTTGGCGCGCGGAATGTGGCGGGTGAACTCGGCGACGTAGGCGTCCGCCGGCGCCAGCACCAGCTGCTCGGGCGTGTCGACCTGGATGACCGCGCCGTCCTTCATGATGGCGATGCGGTCGGCCAGACGAATCGCCTCGTCGAAGTCGTGGGTGATGAAGACGATGGTTTTCTGCAGCATCGACTGCAGGCGCAGGAACTCGTCCTGCATCTCGCGACGGATCAGAGGGTCGAGCGCGGAGAACGGCTCGTCGAGAAACCAGATCTCCGGCTCCACCGCCAGCGAGCGGGCGATACCGACGCGCTGCTGCTGGCCGCCGGACAGCTCGCGCGGATAGTAGGACTCGCGGCCTTTCAGGCCGACCAACTCGATGATATCGCGCGCACGCGCCTCGCGCCGCTCCCGGGCGACGCCCTGGACTTCCAGAGGAAAGGCGACGTTCTGCAGCACGCTGAGGTGCGGCAGCAGGGCGAAATGCTGGAACACCATGCCCATCTTGTGGCGGCGGATCTGGATCATCTCGCGCTCGCTGGCGCGCAAGAGATCCCGCCCCTCGAAGAGAATCTGGCCCGCCGTCGGCTCGATGAGCCGCGAGAGGCAGCGCACCAGGGTCGACTTGCCCGAACCGGACAGTCCCATGATGACGAAGATTTCGCCCTGGCGGACCTCGATGTTGGCGTCGCGCACGGCGCCGACCAGGCCGGCGGCTTGGATCGCCGCCAAGCCGGGCGTTTCCCGCTGCTGGGCCAGGAAGCGCTCCGCCCCCTCGCCGAACAGCTTCCACACGCCGCGGCATGCCAGCTTGACCGGTCTTTGCTGCATCACACCCTCGAAGTTCCCCTAGTCCGGGGAACCATGAGATACCCGGCGGCCCAACTCAACGGACGAACGGACCCGATCATGAGAAACGGCGGCCGGAACTGCCCGGACCGAGGTCCCGGGCGGCAGTCCCGGCCGCCAGCTGCGGAAACGGCTTAGTTGGCGATCCACTGGCTCCAGGTCGACTCGTTCTTGGCGACCCAGTCAGCGACCACCGCGTCCAGGTCCTTGCCGTCCAGATCGACGGCGGCGACCATGGCGCCCATTTCCTCGTTGGAGACCTTGAAGGCCTTGATGGCCTCGTAGGCGCCCGGCCACTTGTCCTTCACGCCGGCCCAGGACACCTTCCAGATCGGCCCGCGCGGCTTGCCGCAGTCATAGGCCATGTCGGGATTGCTGCCCCACGACGGATCGCCGTAGCACTCGGCGGTGTACTTGGGGAACTCGACCCACTCGCCCTCGTACTTGATCGGCGCCCAGTGCGGCGCGTAGACCCACAGCAGGATCGGCGCCTTGCGCTGGTAGGCCGATTCCAGTTCCGCAAAGAGCGCGGCATCGGTGCCGGCGTGCACCACCTCGTAGTCCAGTTCCAGAGCCTCGACGCGCTCGTCGTCGAAGCCGCCCCAGGTGACGGGGCCGCCAAGGTAGCGGCCCTTGGGCGCCGTCTCGGCGGTGGAGAAGGCCTCGGCGCAGTCGTTCAGCGCCTCCCAGTTCGGCAGGCCCGGGCACTGCTCTTTCATGTAGGAGGGGTACCACCACTCCTCGATCGCCTGCATGCCGGTCTCGCCGAGGTTCTCGACGTTGCCGGTGGCGGTCGCCTCGTCCATCGCCTCGCGCCCTGTGGTCTCCCACATTTCCATGGCGACGTGCAGGTCGCCGGTCTTCAGCCCGGCGAACTGGGCGATGTAGTCGGCCTGCACGTACTCGACGTTGTAGCCGGCCTTCTGCAGCACTGAGCCCATGATCTTCGTGGTGATCAGCTGGCCCGTCCAGTCGTGCAGGGTCAGTTTGATGGGATCCTTCGATTCCACCTCGGCCTGCGCCGCGCCGGCGGCACCCAGGCCGACCGCGAGAGCCATACCGGCGACCAGCAAAACCCCGGCGCCGGGCAGCCTCGTCATTTCTGTCCGCATGCTTCCGTCCTTCCCGTTCCGATTCTTTATCTTTTGCCTCAATAGACCCCTGCCCCGGCCGGCCCGCGGCCAGGAAGCGGCGGTATTGTCCAGCCGATAACCCACATCTGTCAACGTTGGATATGTGGTTTTGTGGGTTTGACGGGTTTTTGCAGTTGCCGCTCCGCCGGGGATTGAGAATACTGGCAGCGCTGCCACGGGGGCCGATCCGATACCGCCGTGGCGCTTCCCAATTCCTGGCCCAGGGGATGGTCAGCCTCATGCATTCGACGCACCGCGAAATGGAAATTCTCGACGAGCTGAAGGTCTCCGGCTCCTGCCGTATCCAGGACCTCGCCCGCCGCCTGGAGGTTTCCGAGGAAACCATCCGGCGCAACGTGAAGAAGCTCGCCGGGCGTGGCCTGGTGCGCAAGGTGCACGGCGGCGTCTACCTACCCGATGCAGTGCAGGAAGCGCCCTTTGCCCAGCGCATGGACGAGAACCCGGACGCCAAACGTCTGATCGCCGCGCAGCTGGCGCGCATGATCAAGAACGGCGACTCGCTGATCCTCGACATCGGCTCGACCACCGCCTACGTCGCCCGTGCGCTGCGCGGTCATCACGATCTTTTCGTGGTGACCAATTCCGTCGCCGCCGCCCAGATGCTGGCGACCCGCAACAACAACCGCGTCTTCATGGCCGGCGGCGAGCTGCGCGCTCACGACGCCGGTGCCTTCGGGCGCGAGGCGATCGCCTTCGTGCGCCAGTTCTCGGTGCAGTACGCCATCCTCTCGGCCGCCGCCATCGACGCCGAGGCCGGCTTCATGCTGTTCGACCTGCAGGAGGCGGAATTCTCGCGCGAGATCATCCAGCACGCCGAGCGCTCCATCGTGGCTGCCGACGCCACAAAATTCGGCCGCCGCGCGCCGGTGCGCGTCGAAAAGCCCGGCGTCATCGATACCCTGGTGACCGACGCGGCGCCGCCGCCCGACATCGCTGGCTTCCTCGGCGAGGCGGGGGTCAAGATCGTGGTGGCGGAGAAACAACCCCGCTGAGTTCCTCTTCAAAAGACCGTTCCGACAGATGCCTTCCCCGATGAGTGCCCTTTCCGCCGCCGACCTTCTGCAGGCCGCCCGCGACGTCTCCGCCGCGGCGCTCGACAAGCCACTGCGCTACTTCCGGAGCGGCTTTGCCGTGGAGCAGAAAGCCGACGAGAGTCCGGTGACCATCGCCGACCGCGAGACCGAGGCCGCCCTGCGCGCCGCCATCGCCGCGCGCTTTCCGGACCACGGCATCCTGGGCGAGGAGTACGGCAGCCAAGGCCTGGAGCGCGACATCGTCTGGGTCATCGACCCCATCGACGGTACCAAGTCCTTCATCTCCGGCTCGCCGCTCTTCGGCATGCTCATTGCCGTGCTAAGAGCGGGCGAGCCGGTCGCCGGGATCATCCGCATGCCGGCGCTGGGCGAATGCTACGGTGGCGCGGCGGGCGGGGGCAGCGACCGCGACGGCACGCCGATCGCCTGCCGCAAAGGCGTGCCGTTGAAAAAGGCTTTCCTCTGCATCAACGAGGCCAATGGGCTCATGGCCGACCATCCCGCTGTGTTCCAGCGGCTGATGCAGACCGGGGCCTACCAGCGTCTGACCTACGACTGCTATCCCTATGCCCAGCTCGCCTCCGGCCAGATCGACGCGGTGGTCGACTACAACCTGCAGCCCTACGACTACCTGCCGGTGGTGCCGGTGGTCGAGGGTGCCGGCGGCGTCATCACCGACTGGCAGGGTGAGGCGCTGACGCTGAGGTCCGACGGCCGTGTGGCCGCCAGCGCCAGCGCGGAGCTCCACAAGGAACTGTTGGAGACCCTTGCGGGTTGACAGTTGGGTGCCTTCGGGCGCCGGTGAAAACTCCGTGTTCCCTCGCGCCCTCTGCGGCATACTGGTGCCATGCCTTTCGATCAGGATAAGCTCATAGACAGGATTTCAGCGCGACCGCCGACCGAGGGCTGGCTCTACTTCCGCCGCTTCCTGAAGCATCCGGCGCGGCTCGCCTCGCTCACGCCTTCGTCCCAGGCCCTGAGCCGGGCGGTCGCCCAGCAGGTGCGCCGTGGCAAGGACGAGTATGTCGTCGAACTCGGCTGCGGCACCGGCGCCATCACCCGCGCGCTGCTTGCGGCCGGCGTGCCGCCCGAGCGGCTCATCGCTGTCGACGTCGATGCCGAACTGCTGGCGGTGCTGCGCGAGGAATTCGCGGATATCACCGTGCTGGAATGCGACGCGGCCAAACTCACCAAGCATCTGCCGCCGGCCATCGTCGGCAAGGTCGGCACGGTGATCTGCGGCATTCCCATCTCATTGCTGCCGCGCCCGCAGCAGCGCGCGCTGATCGACGAGATGTTCGCGCTGATGCCGCCGGGCCGGCGCTTCCTCGCCTACACCCACCGTCAGACATCACCATTGCCGCGGCGGGAATTGGGACTGGCGGGCGAGCGCCTCGCACGCACCCTGCGCAACCTGCCGCCGGCCTCGGTCTGGGGATATGCGCCGAGGAACAAAGCCTAGGCGGAAGTATCTGCTGCAAGGGGCGCACAAGCGCTGCCACTTTCTCCACCGTCATCCTCGCACTTGTGGCGAGGATCCATGGCAGAAGCAGGGCACCCCGCAGTGCCATGGACCCTCGGGTCAAGCCCGAGGGTGACAGTAGAGAGATTGGCGATGCTTGAGCATGCCCCACAGAAGGCAGTGCTCCGCTACCCCGCCTTCACCGCCGCCACGTGCCCCGCGAAAGCCGGGTCTTGCATCAGGGCCTTGCAGCGTTCGAAGCGGTTCACCGCATAGGCCCAGAAGTCGTCGGCCGGATTGCCGTTGGCATGCTGGATGAGGCCCCAGAGCGTCCACAGCAGGTCGCACAGGGCCTTGTAGATGACCATGCGGCCCGTCTCGGCGGCCGTCGGCGCGCCGCCACAGTAGGCCTCCATCATCTCGCGGTCCTGCGCTGCGTCGAAAGCGGCCTCCACCGAGAGGTCGCCGAGGTCCCACAGAGGATCGTTCATGCCGGAATACTCCCAGTCGACGATCCACATCGTCTCGCCGTCGTCGAGGAAGTTCTCGCACAGCGGATCGCAGTGGCAAGGCGCCAGCGCGGCGGGATGGGCGTCCAGCGCCGCGCGCACCGGCTGCGCCGCCTCGACCACGGCGTGATAGCCTTCCGGCAGTTCGGCCTTGGCCTTGTCGAGAAGGTTGAGATAGTCGTCGATCATGGCAAAGAGCTCGAAGCGGAAGCGGAATTCCTTGCCGCAGCCGTGCATCTGCTTCAATGCCCGCGCGGCGCGCGCCGGCGAACCCTTCCGCGTTGCGAATTGCTCCGGCGACATGGTGACGATGCCGGCGATGAAGCGGGTCATCATGACGCCGCTCGCCGCGTCGCCGTAGATCACCTCGGCGGAAACGCCGGCCTCGGCCGCCACGCGGGCATTGTGCAGCTCGACCTCCCGGTCGATGTAGTCCTCGGTGCCTTTGCCCGGAATGCGCAGGATGAACTGACGCCCGCCGCCGAAGTCCACTTTGTAGACCAGGTTGGTGAGCCCGCCCTGGCGCTCCAGCGCGAACTCGCCCTCGCGCGTCGCTTCGAAACCGGGAATGGTCCACAGCACCTCCAGCACCCGCCGCTTGTCGCCGGTCTCCCCCGTCATGACACCCCCATCGGTCATGCCTGCCCCCTTCTCGTTGATTAATGGCTCAGGCTTTCAGCCGCTCATTATCAGGATCATACAGCGGTCCGGCGACCCGCGCCGCCCGATAGTGCTCGCCGAAGGCCTCGACGTCGAAATTGCTTTCCGCCGCCAGCTCCTTCGGCAGGTAGCCGTAGAGCACTGTCTTGCCGACGGTGGTGCCGAAGCCGCCGCTGGAGACCAGGCCCACCACCTTGCCGTCCTTCAGGATGGTCTCGCCGCCGAAGACCGGCATGGCCTCCGCCACCGTGAAGGTGCAAAGGCTGCGCGCCACGCCCTCAGCCTTCTGCTTTTCCAGCACGGCGCGGCCGACGAAGTCGCCCTTGGACCTCAGATGCACGCGGAAGCCGAGCCCGGCCTCGTAGGGGCTGTAGTCCGGCGTCACGTCCGCGCTCCAGTAGACGTAGCCCTTCTCCAGCCTGAGGCTCTCGATGGCGCGGTAGCCGACATCGCGGATGCCGTGGGGCTCGCCCGCCGCGCGCAGGGTCTCGTAGACATGCGCGCCAAATTCCGTCGGCACGTGCAGTTCCCAGCCCAGCTCGCCGACATAGCCGATGCGGATCGCCAGCACCGGCGCGGCGCCGATGGTGATCTGCCGCGCCGTGGCGAAGGGAAAGGCTTCATTGGAGACGTCATCCTCGGCCACGGCCTCTAGCACCTCGCGGGCCTTGGGGCCGCAGAGGTTGATGACCGCCCTCCCCGAGGTCACCTCGATGAGAAAGGCGTCCTCCGAGAGTTGGCTCTCGATCCAGTGCGCGTCGTGCACGCCGAAGCCGGAGCCGGTGACGATGTAGAAGTGGTTCTCACCCAGGCGCGTCACGGTCAGGTCCGCCTCGACGCCGCCGCGCTCGTTGCACAGCTGGGTGTAGATGACCGACCCTACGGGCTTGTCCATGTTGGAAACGGCGAGGCGTTGGATCGCCGTCAGCGCGCCGGGCCCGCGCAGCTCGAACTTGGAGAAGCTCGACTGGTCGATGAGGGCGACGCCCTCGCGCACCGCCCGATGCTCCTCGGCAACGTAGGGCTTCCAGTTCTGCTTGGTGAAACCGGGTTTGTCGACGGGCTCGACGCCCGCCGGCGCGAACCAGTTGGGCCGCTCCCAGCCGTTCTTGGAGCCGTAGACGGCACCCCGAGCCTTCAGGATCTCGTAGAGCGGGCTGCGGCGGATGCCGCGCGCCACCGCGCTCTCCTGGCCGGGATAGCGCATCTTGTAGTGATGGGCGTAGTGCTCGACCGCGCGCGGATACATGAAGGCACGCGTGCCGCTGAGGAAGCTGAAGCGCCGGATGTCCAGCGGCCAGAGATCGAGGCTCGGGCGACCCTCCAGGATCCATTCGGCCATGATGGCCCCCGCCCCGCCGCCGGCGGCGATGCCGTAGAGGAAGCCGGTGGCGACGAAGAGGTTGTCGAGCTCCGGCGCCTTGCCCATGACGAAGTCGCCGTCGGCCGAGTAGGGGATCGGGCCGTTGATCAGCTGGCGCACGCCGACGCTGTTGACCACCGGGGTCACCTGCCCCGCGTAGGTGGCCAGCGGCTCGAAGCGGTCGAAGTTCTCCGGCAGCAGCTGACGGGCGAACGCGCCGGGAATGCCCCTGTCCCCGAAGGGGACCGTGTCGTCCTCGTAGCCGCCGATCACCAGGCGCCCGGCGTCCTGCTTGTAATAGACGAGACGGTCGGGGTCGCGCAGCGTCGGCAGGTCCTTGGGCATGTCGGGGATCGGCTCGGTCACCAGGTACTGATGCTCCACCGCGCAGGCCGGCACATTGACGCCCAGTTTCTTGCCGAGCTCGCGGCTCCACATGCCGGCGGCCAGCACCACGGTCTCGCCGGCATAGACGCCGTTATCGGTCTGCACCGCGGTGATGCGACCGTCGACCACGGTGGCATCCAGCACCTGGGTGCCCTGGACGATCTTCACCCCCTGGCGCCGCGCGCCGGCGGCGATGGCCTGGCAGAGGCTGGCCGGATCGACCTGCCCGTCGGTCGGGATGAAAGCGGCGCCCAGCACGCCGGTGGGATCGATCAGCGGGAACAGTTCGTAGGCCTCGCGCGCGGAGATCACCTGCATCTCCAGGCCGAAGCTGCGCGCCATGGTGGCCAGGCGCTTTACCTCCAGCATGCGGTCGGGCGAACAGGCCAGGCGCAGGCTGCCGACCTGCTTCCAGTCGATCGCCTGGCCGGTCTCGGCCTCCAGCCGGTCGTACAGCTCGACCGAGCGCTGCAGCATGCGGGTGGTATTGCGGGAGGAACGGAGTTGGCCGACGAGGCCCGCCGCGTGCCAGGTGGCGCCTTCGGTCAGCGACGCCTTTTCCAGCAGAACAATGTCTTTCTCACCGGCCTTGGCGAGATGGTAGGCGATGGAGCAGCCGATGATGCCGCCGCCGATGATGAGAAACCTGCACTGGGTACTGCTCGACACGTCCCGGGCCCCTGAAAGAAACGACCCGAAAACTCTGCCGAAGAAACCACATTAGTCAACAATAAGTATGTGGATTTGTGGAATTAGCCCCCAACCTTCATAAGCGTCCTTACAGCCTCGCGAGGAAATTGAGGTAACGGCCGAAACGGCCGGTCAGGCGCAGCGGCGCGTCGGTGACCGCCAGGCAGATGCAATCCTCTCCTTCGTCGGCGATCGGCTTATGATCGATCGAAGCATCGGCGATGGCCAGGTCGCCGCGCCGATAGTGCCCCGTATCGTCGGAGAAGCCGCCCGTCAGCAGCAGGGTGTACTCCGCGCCCTCGTGGGTGTGCTGCGGCAGCGCCGCCCCCGCCTTCACCCGCAGCAGGCGGGTGCGGATACCCGGGAACCCCGTGAGCAGCGCAACCTCGCCGACACCGCCGCGGTTCTTCCACGGCAGGGTGTCGAGATCGCTTTCCAGATAGTCGCCCAGCGGCAGCGGCACGCGCGGGTCCGTCCGGCCGCCGCAGGGCAGCGGCGCGACGGCTTCCAGGCTTTCCGGCACCTCCAGGCGCGCCAGCGCGCGGTCCAGCGCCTCCTCGGCCAGCGGCTCGCCCTCCAGAGCGTCGAACAGGGCGCCGCCCAGCGCCTCGAGGCGCGCGACCTCGCCCTGGCACGCGCGGCACAGCGAGACGTGGCTCGCCACCAGGAGGGCGACCGGCTCCGGCAACGCGCCGGAGGCATAGTCCATGAGCAGTTCGGACCCGGGATGATAGGCGGGCATCACTCGTCTTCCTTCAGCATCTGTCGCAGTTTGTGCATCGCCAGGCGGATCCGCGATTTCACCGTGCCCAGCGGCAGGTCCAGTTCCTCGGCAATGACGCCATGCGACTTGTCCTCGAAATAAGCCAGCCGCAACAACTGCGACTGGGTCTCCGGCAGGCGGGCGACCGCCCGGCGCAGGTCGCCCTCCCGCCGCCGCTCGGCCAGACTCTCGTCGGCCGACGGCTCGGCCTCAGCCTGGAGGCTCGGATCCTCAGCGTCGAAGGCCGGGCGCGCCTCGCGGCGCATCATATCTATGCGCCGATTGCGCGCGATCGTGAAGATCCACGTGCTGGCCGACGCTTTGCGGCGGTCGAACTGGGCGGCGCGGCGCCATACCGTCAGCATCACGTCCTGCGCCAGGTCCTCGGCCACCTGAGTTTCGGCACCCCTGCGCCGCGCGAAGGCCTTGACCCGCGGTGCGAAGGCCGCGAACAGCCGCTTGAAGGCCTCGCGGTCCTGACGTCTGGCGATCGCCTCGACGAGATCGTCCGGAACACAGTCCGGCAACGGATCCTCCGGTACCCGGGGCGGCCACCTGCGTCCTTGCGCATTGCTGGCACCCAATCCAGCCAGGGCGATGCCGGGTCCGGTCTCAAGGCCTGCGCTTTGCTCGAAGCTCATCGCGGCTCCCACTGGTTGCTGGTCCTGTCTACGCACCCCGGTGCGGCCTGGATCACTCTTTGCACCCCCTGGCGGAGTTCTGCGCCTCGATACCCCGGAGATCCGCCCGAATCAGGCTTTTTTCGGTGATCCAGGCGGTCCGCCCCCCCGTATCAAGGTCGTGATATCCCCAGGCCGCGGGGCGCCTGGGGCGGGGGACCCGCCAGCCCCCGGCGCCTTGCCAGCACCTTGCCAGCAACTTGAGGGAACCATCGAACGCATGAGAATCGCTGTTGTAGGTGCCGGCATCGCCGGTCTCGGTGCGGCCTGGGCGCTGTCCGGCCGGCATCGGGTCACCGTTTTCGAGGAAGCCGATTACCTGGGCGGCCACGCCAACACCCGGACGATCGCGGTGGACGGACAAAGCCTGCCGGTCGACACCGGCTTCATCGTCTACAACGAAGCGAACTACCCCCAACTCACCAAGCTGTTCGAGCATATCGGCGTCGCCAGCGAAGCCAGCGACATGTCGTTTTCCGTCTCTCTCGACAATGGCGCCATCGAATACGAAGGCTCGGCGCGCGGCCTGCTAGTGCAGCCGAGCAACCTGCTGCGCCCGTCGCATCTGATGATGCTGCGCGACCTGCTGCGCTTCTACCGCAGCGCCCCGGCGCTGCTCGACGATCCGGCGGCCGGCGACCCCAGCCTCGGCGACTACCTCGCCGTCGGCGGCTACTCGCGCGCCTTCGCCGAGCAGCATATCCTGCCCATGGGCGCGGCGATCTGGTCCTCGACGCTGGAGCGCATGCGCGACTTTCCGGCGCGCAGCTTCGTGCGCTTCTTCGTCAACCACCGCCTCTTCGACCTCGGCCGGCGCCCGTCGTGGCGCAGCGTCAGCGGCGGCAGCCGCGCGTACGTGCGCCGGCTGAGCGCCAGCTTCGCCAACCGGGTCCGCGTGAAGTCGCCGGTCACCAGCCTGCGCCGCACCCCCAGCGGCGTGGTGCTGCGCAGCCCCTACGGCGGCGAGGAGGCTTTCGATCACGTCATCCTGGCGACCCACGCCGACCAGGCCCTGCGCATCCTCGGCGACGACGCCAGCCTCGGCGAGCGGGAGGTCCTCGGCGCCTTCCGTTACCAGGAGAACCTGGCCGTGCTGCACAGCGACACCGCGCTGATGCCGCGCCGCCGCAAGGCCTGGGCGAGCTGGAACTACCTGACGGCGGGCAATTCGCGCGGCGGCGGCGCCAGCGTTTGCGTCAGCTATTGGATGAACCGGCTGCAGAACCTGCCGACGCAGACGCCGGTCATCGTTACCCTCAACCCGCTGCGCGCGCCGGCGCCTGAAAAAACCTACGCCGAGTTCGTTTACGACCATCCGCAGTTCGATGCCGCGGCGCTCGCCGCGCAGCAGCGGCTGCCGCACATCCAGGGTGAACGCCGCACCTGGTTCTGCGGCAGCTACTGCGGCAACGGCTTCCACGAAGACGGCCTGCAGGCGGGTCTCGCGGTCGCCGGCGCCCTCGGCGCGACCTGGCCCTGGGCCGATACGGTGGTGCCCGCCAGTCCGGCCGCGCACATCGTGCAGCCCTTCGAACCGCCTCTCGCCGCGGAGTAGCTCTTGGTTACCCCGGCAGCCCCTTCCCCGTCAGCGACACCGTCCGCACTCTACTTCGGCAAGGTGATGCACCGCCGGCTGCGCCCCTTCGTGCATGCCTTCACCTACCGGGTTTTCTCGCTCTACCTCGACCTCGACAGCCTGGCGGAGGACAGCCGCCGGCTGCGCCTCTTCTCGCACAACCGCTGGAACCTCTTCAGCCTCCACGACCGCGATCACGGCGCGCGCGACGGCAGCGCGCTGAAGCCCTGGATCGAGCGCCATCTCGCCGCTGCCGGAATCGACACCGCCGGCGGACCGGTGCGCCTGCTGTGCTTCCCGCGCGTGCTCGGCTACGTCTTCAATCCGCTGTCGATCTGGTTTTGCTACCACGCCGACGGCGGGCTGCGCGCGGTGCTCTACGAGGTGCGCAACACCTTCGGCGGAAAGCACGGCTACCTGGTGCCGCTGGCTGCCGACCACCCCAGCGGAACGCCGATCGTCCAGGGCGCCGACAAGAACTTCTACGTCTCGCCGTTCATCGTCATGGAACAGCACTACGTCTTCCGCCTGGCCGAGCCCGGCGAGCGGCTCGCCGTCACCATCCGCCAGGGCGGCCCGCAGGGCGCACAGCTGGTCGCGCGGCACAGCGGCCGGCGCCGCGCGCTCAGCGACCGCACGCTGCTGCTGGCCTTTCTGGCCTATCCGCTGATGACGCTGAAGGTCATTGCGGCGATCCACTGGCAGGCGCTGCGGCTATGGCTGAAGGGTGCGCGCCTCCAGCCGCGTCCCCCGGCCCCGAGCGAAGAAGTCACGCTGGTGCCCCAAGCGGCGATTCGACACGCGGCCGAGTGATCGGCCCTTCCCTTCCCACCTTGCAGGACCAAAGAGGCAGGACCGACATCCGATGCAGGCAAGAACGACAATCGCGCAGCATACTGACCGCAGCCGCGGCGGCCTCGCCGAGAGCTTCGCCCTGGCCCTGGCGGCGCGTCTCAGTCACGGCCAGCTCACCCTGCATCTGCCCGACGGGCACACCCGAGTCTTCACCGGTGAAGCCGGCGGCCCGGCGGCGGAGATCGCTCTGCGCAGCCCGCGCGTCTTCCGCCGGCTGCTGAGCGGTGGTGAGCTCGGTCTGGCCGAGGCCTACATGGACGGCGACTGGGAGTCGCCGGACCTCACGGCGCTGATCACTCTCGGCGCCTTGAACGAGGAAGTTCTGGAGCACACCCTGGCCGGCAATCTCTGGGGCCGTCTGGCGAGCCAGGCGATTCACGCCCTGCGGCCGAATTCGCGGCGTGGCTCGCGGCGCAACATCGCCGCCCACTATGATCTCGGCAACGACTTCTATGCCGCCTGGCTCGACCCCAGCATGACCTATTCGGCCGGCCTCTTCACCGGCCCCGGCGACGACGCGCTGGCAGCGGCGCAGACCCGCAAGTACCGGCGCATGGCCGAACTGGCCGGGATCACCGCGGACCACCACGTCCTCGAGATCGGCTGCGGCTGGGGCGGCTTCTGCACCTGGGCCGCCGCCGCCATCGGCTGCCGCGTCACCGCGATCACCATCTCCAAGGCGCAGCACGCCTATACCCGGCAGCGCGTTCGCGCCGCCGGCCTTGCGGACAAAGTCGACGTCCGCCTGCAGGACTACAGGGACCTCACCGGCAGCTTCGATTCCATCGTCTCCATCGAAATGCTGGAGGCCGTCGGCGAGGCCTATTGGCCCCTCTACTTCCGCCAGCTGCGCGAGCGGCTGCGCCCCGGCGGACGGGCCGCGCTGCAGGTCATCACCATCGCCGACGAACGCTTTGACAGCTACCGCGGCGGCGTCGATTTCATCCAGCGCTACATCTTCCCGGGCGGCATGCTGCCTTCGCCCGCCGTGCTGCGTGGCCTGACGGCAGAGGCCGGCCTGGGTGTCGCGCGGGTCGGCCGCCACGGCGCCGACTACGCACAGACCCTGGCGCTCTGGCGCGCGCGCTTCGAGCACGCCTGGCCGGGCATCGCCGCCACGGCAGGCGGCCGCTTCGACGAGCGTTTCCATCGGATGTGGCGCTACTACCTGGCCTACTGCGAAGCCGGCTTCGGCATCGGCCGCGTCGACCTGCTGCACCTGAGCCTCGCGCGCGAGGCGGCGCCCGGCGCATGACGGCGGCGGCGGACGGGCGGACTCTCAGCCGCACGATCCTGCTCGCCTACGGGCTGCCCGGTCTGCCGCTGGCCGCCGTTCTGCTGCCGCTCTTCGTCTACCTGCCGACCTTCTATGCCGAAACCCTGGGGCTCGGCTTCGCCGTGGTCGGCAGTCTGCTGCTGATCGCGCGACTCACCGACGTGGTGACCGACCCGCTGGTCGGGGCGCTCTCCGACCGTTTCGGCTGGCCGCTGGGCCGCAGGCGAAGCTGGATGATCCTCGGCGTGCCCCTGCTGCTGCTCGCCGCGCACCGCCTCTTTCTGCCGCCGCCGGACGCCGGCGGCGGCTACCTGCTGCTGTGGACCGTGCTGATCTACCTCGGCGCCACCCTGGTCCAGCTGCCCTACAGCGCCTGGGGTGCCGAAATCTCCGGCGACTACAACCAGCGCAGCCGGATCTCGGCCGCCCGCGAGGGCTTCGTCGTCGTAGGCACCCTGCTTGCCGCCGGCCTGCCGGCGCTGCTCGGCAGCGGCCCCCAAGAGGCCATGGCGGTGATCGGCTGGGTCTTGATCTGCGTATTACCTATAGCGGTCGGTCTTGCCGTTGCCGTTGTCCCTGAGGGGCCCCAGCACCGGCAGCGTCCGCTCGCTTGGCGCCAAGGCTGGCCGGTGCTGTACCGCAACCGGCCCTTCCGGCGGCTGCTGGGGGCCTACTTTCTGAACAGCATCGCCAACGGCCTGCCGGCAACGCTGTTCCTGCTGTATGTGAACCATGTCCTGGAGAGCGAGTCTTGGTCCGGTTTTCTGCTGCTCGTCTACTTCGCCTGCGGTGTCGCCGCCATCCCTCTGTGGCTGAAGGCCAGCGCGCAGTGGGGCAAGCACAGGGCCTGGATCGCGGCGATGCTGCTGGCGACGGCGGTCTTCGCTCTGGTTCCCCTGCTGGGGCCCGGCGACCACTGGTGGTTCCTGGCCATCTGTGTCGTGACCGGCATCGCCCTTGGCGCCGACCTGACGCTGCCCGCCTCCATGCAGGCAGACGTGGTGGACCTCGACACGCTGAAAAGCGGCCGCACGCGGACCGGCATCTTCTTCGCTCTGTGGGGCATCGCGACCAAACTGGCCCTGGCGCTGGCGGTCGGCATCGCCTTCCCGCTGCTCGAGATCGCCGGCTTCCGGGCCGAGGCACCGACACAGACGCCCGCCGCCCTGCTCGCCCTCGCCCTGCTCTACAGCCTGGTTCCGGCCGCGTTCAAACTCGGCGCCATCGCGCTCTTTGCGGGTTATCCGATTACCGCGTCGCGCCAGCAGCGCATCCGCCGGCTGATCGCCGCGCGCAACGCCAAGGCTGAAGGAGGGGCGCTGCCATGATGCGCTGTGCCGCACTGCTGATTTCGATGATCATACTGACGGGGTGCATCGGCATGAAACCCGACGACTTTGCCGGCCGCGAGCCGCGCTTTCTGATCGAGGAATACTTCGCCGGCAAGACCCGGGCCTGGGGCATCTTTCAGGATCGCTTCGGCACCCTGCGCCGTCAGTTCGTCGTTGACATCGACGGCAGCTGGGACGGCGAGACGCTGACCCTGGTGGAAGATTTTGTCTACGACGACGGCGAGACCGAACAGCGCACCTGGACCATCCGCAAGACCGACGCGCACAGCTACGAGGGGCGTGCCGACGGTGTTATCGGCATGGCCGAAGGCGAGAGTTACGGCAACGTGCTGAACTGGCGCTACCGCTTTGCCCTCAAGGTCGGCGATAGTACCTGGAACGTGCATTTCGACGACTGGATGTTCCTGCAGGACGACGGGGTGATGATCAACCGCGCCGACGTCTCGAAGTTTGGCATCGCGCTGGGCGAGGTCACCATCGCGTTCAGCAAGGATCCGGCGACCACCGGCAAGGCGGCCTCCACGCCGGCGCTGCACGGCGCCCTGCCCTAATCGACCGAAAGGCGCCGCTTGACGAAACCGATCAGGCTGCGCAGCACGGGGATCTTCTCGTAGACCTTCCCGGCGTCCCAGAAGTCGCGGTGCGCGATCACCCGGCCGGCGGCATCGAAATCGACGGCGCTCATGCCCTCGAAGCGCAGGGGCCGGCCGCCCGGCCCCCTGGCGGAAAAGGACCAGCGCAGATAGAGACACTCGCCCGCCAGCGCCTTTCCGGTCACCACGAACTCGGGCTGACCGACATCGTCGAACATCTTGGCCATCACCCGGCGGTAGCCGGCAACACCGGTGACGTCGTTGAAGGGATCGCAGAAGTGCACCTCCGGCGCGCAGAGTTCCTCCAGCCGCTCCAGCGTCGCCGGTGTCATGGTCTCCAGGAAGACGATGTAGCGCTCCGCCGCTGCCGATACCGCGGTCATGTTCGCTCCTGCGGCAGCATGCGACTGGTCACCGCGAAGGCGAGCGGCGCCGGCAGACAGCGCAGCAGCTTCATGATCCACACCAGGCGGCGTGGAAAGGCGATCTCGAAGCGGTCGGAGCGCAACCCCTTGAAGAAGGCCTCGGCGGCGTCCTCCGGCTCCATGAGGAACGGCATCGGGAACGGGTTCCTGTCGGTCAGGGGCGTGCGCACGAAGCCCGGGTTGACGATCTGCACGGCGATTCCGCTGGGCGCCAGCTCGACGCGCAGCGCCTCGGCCAGGTTGATCAGGCCGGCCTTTGTCATGCCGTAAGCGGCGGCGGTCGGCAGGCCGCGGTAGCCGGCAACCGAGGCGACGATGGCGACGCGACCGCGCCGCCGCGCCAGCATCGGCGGCAACACGGCGGCCAGGCAGTTTACCGTGCCCATCAGGTTGACCTCGACCAGTTTGCGGAAATCCTCGACCTTCAGCGCCCTCGGATCGACCGGCTGGTGGGTGCCGGCGTTCAGCACCGCCTGCCCGATCGGGCCCAGCTCCGCCTCGATGCGGGCCACTGCGGCGCGTGTCGCCTCGGCGTCCTCGATGTCGAGCGGCACCGCGTGGAGACTTCCGGGGCCCGCACATTTTCCGGCCAAGGCGTCCAGCTTGTCGGCGCTGCGCGCGGAAAGTGCCACGGATTGACCGTCCCGCGCCAGGCGGCCGGCCAGCGCAGCGCCGAGGCCGGAACTCGCGCCGGTGATCCAGACGGTTCCGCTCAACCCGGAGCCCCTGCGGCATCCGTTGTGGGACGGCGGAGGTAGCTGACGGTGGCGCCGCGTGCCGTGAAGGCGATATTCACCCATTCGCCCGTGGCGGCGTACCACAAGTCAAGGTCGAGGTCGCCGGAAAGGCGGTAGCGCCGCGCCGTCTTGCCGCCGTCCAAGCGCTCTTCGCCCAGCAAGCGGGACTCCACCGCCAGCAGGCGGCCGTGCTGGCTGTCGAGCAGTCGGGTCTGTTCGACGGTGCGCGGGTTCCAATAGCTGGTCGGCAGGGTGTCCGCCGGCGCCTGGAAGTCGCCGCCGCTGCCGGTCACCCGCAGGACGCCGCCTTCGGCCCGCGCCGAGACGGTGTAGCGCTGACCGTCGTCGTCGGTCTCACTCTCGAGGGACAGCAGCCGCCCATCCTGCCAGACCTCACGGTTGCGGTGGCTGTAGGCGAACAACGGGATAAAAGCCAGATTGACGGCGATGTCGATGTCGATGTCGACCTCCAGGCGTTCACCAGCGCGGCGGAAGACCACGTGGTGGCCGCCGATCGAGGAGCCGTCGCGGCGAATGTCGAAGGCGAGGTCCCCTGCCGACGGCACGGCAGCACCCCAAGCCCGCAACGGCCGAACCGCCGACAGGGCGCCGCCGGCCAGCAGCGCCGTGATGAAAGCGCGCCGGTTCCATGTCAGGGAGGTAGGCAGTCCGGACCGCATGCGTCGTCTCCCATTCCGCACCAGGGGTGTGACTGACGGTGATACGGCGATAAAGCGGCTTTGGATCACTAAAGGCCGGGGAAACCGCCGGCGGTCAGGGACGCACCAGCGTCCAGCCCTCCTCGGACAGCGCCAGCAGGTGGGCAACGCCCGTCTGGACGATCTCGGCACCCTCGATCAGGGGCGGTGCCTCGCCCTCGTTGCGGGCCATGGTGTCGAGGGTATTGCCGCAGGCCTGGAAGGTGACGTTCACCATGCTCAGCATGAAATTCTCCAGGCGCTTGCGCACCGGCGAGGTGTCGGCGCGCAGCATGTGCAGGCCGTCGTTGTAGGCGACGACCTGGATCTCAACTTCCTCGCCGATGGCGCTGTAGTGGCGCGATACGTTGGCGGCGACGTCCAGGACGCCGTTCATCTTCGCCATGTCGCTTTCGCTGATGTAGAGCGCCAGGCGGTGATAGCCGTCGGAGACCTGCGCCTGGGCCTGCGGGAGCAGCGCGCCGGCCGCCAGCAGCACGGCCAGAACCATCGATCTCAAATGTCGCAGCATTTACCTCTCCTCGCCGGGTGACGCCCCCCTCCCGAGGGCGCGGGCGGATCCTACGACAGGACGGGCGCGGCGCGAAGCGCGATGCGGCTCACATCTGGGTGACGGCCGGAGGGCGGGCGCCCGGCTCAGTCGACCGCGCCCACGCCCTGGTCCTCGTTGTCCGCATCCGGCGTCACGTCCAGCACCGCCGCACGCTTGGTGATCTTCACCGGCCCCGGCTTGCAGTCCGTCATGCAGGGCTCGGTCTTGGCGGCGTAGTGCGCCTCTTCCTCGCGGTCGTCCATGAAGAAGTTCTCCTCGTTGGGCAGGCGCACCGAGGTGAAGTTCTCCTTGGACAGCTCGAAATCCTCGTCGGTCACGATGTCGTTGAGATACAGCAGATAGGCCGTGATCGCATAGACATCGTCGTCGCTCAGCGAGCGGGCGTCACCGAAGGGCATGGCGCGGCGCACGTAGTCGTAAACCGTCGACAGATAGGGCCAGTAGGAGCCGATGGTCTTCACCGGCCGGTCGGCCTTCAGGGTGTCCTGCCCCCCGGCCAGCACCGGCCAGCGGTCGCGGCCCTCGCCGAAGTCACCGTGGCAGACGGCGCACTGCTCGGCGAAGATCGTCTCTCCTTCGGCCACCGTGCCGCGGCCTTCCGGCAGGCCGGTTCCGTCCGGGCGCACGTCGATGTTCCAGGCGGCGATTTCCTCGGGCGTCGCCTCGCGGCCCAGGTGGAAGACACCGTGGTCCGGCAGCGGAGCGTTTTTTGCATCGGCCGGCGCGGCCACGACGGCGGCCTGCTGCGCAGGCGCGGCCTCCGCGGGCGCGGCCGCCGCCGGCTGCGCGCCGGCGGAAAACGTCTTCAGGTAGGCGATGACGTCGGCGCGCTCGTCCTCCTTCTTGAGGCCGGCGAAGCTCATCCGGTTGCCCTTGATGTAGTCCCTGGGCTTTTCCAGGTAATCGTGCAGCGTCTCTTCGCTCCACACCACACCGCCCTCACCGGCCTCGACCATGGCCTTGGAGTACTTGAACCCATCCACCGTGCCGGCGGGGCGCCCGATCAGCGCGTTCAACTCCGGGCCGACCTTGTGCTTTGCGCCCTCGCCCACCGCGTGGCAGGCCGCGCACTTCTTGAACACCTTCTCGCCCTCGCCGGCATCGCCCTCGGCCGCGGCCGAGGCGACGGGAATCATCAGGGCCAGGCTTGCCGCCGTGGCGAGCTTAAGAAACTTCGACATTCTCGACCGTCCCGTTCGCCTGCACATACCAGGTCTGAATCCCGTTGTTGTGATAAATCGAGTTCTCACCGCGGGCCAGGCGCAGCGCGTCCTTCGTCGGCTGGACATAGCCGTGCTCGTCGATGGCGCGCGACTGCAGCAGCATCTCCGAGCCGTCCCAATCGATATCGAGATAGAAGCGGTGCAGCGCCTTCGACAGGCTGGGCCCGTCGATCCGCGCGGTCTTCCAGTTGCGCCCGCCATCGGTGGAAACGTCGACCCGCTTGATGGTGCCGTTGCCCGACCACGCGAGGCCGGAGATCACCAGCGGCCCGCGCCCATGGGTGACCGGCGCCTGCGGGCTGGGGCTGGTGATGACGGACTTTACGTCCATCACCCAGGTAAAGCGCCGCGCCTTGCCGTTGGCCAGCAGGTCGGTGTACTTCGAGGTCTCCTCGCGGTGATGCCAGGGCTCATCGCCGACTTCGAGGCGACGCAGCCACTTGACCCACATGTTGCCTTCCCAGCCGGGCACCACGAGGCGCAGGGGATAGCCCTGCTCGGGGCGCAGCGCCTCGCCGTTCATCTTGAACGCGACCATGCAGTCGTCGAGTGCCTTTTCCATCGGGATCGAACGCGTCATCGCCGACGCGTCGGCGCCTTCGGCCAGCAGCCACTTGCTGTTGGACTTGACGCCGGCTTCCTCCAGCAGTGTCCGCAGGGGAACGCCGGTGTAGACCACGCAGTGGACCATGCCGTGGGTGAACTGGCAGCCGTTCAGCTGCGCGCCGCGCCACTCCATGCCGGAATTCGCCGCGCACTCCAGGAAGTAGACGCGGTTCTCACGCGGGAAGCGTTTGATATCCTCCATGGTGAAGATCAGCGGCTTGTCGACCAGGCCCTCGATCATCAGCCGGTGGTCGGCCGGGCTGATCTCCGCAGTGCCACCGTGGTGACGCTCGAAGCAGAGGCCGTTCGGCGTGATGATGCCGTCCAGCTCGTGCAGCGGCGTGAAGTTCACCGAGGAGACCGGATCGGCGGTCAGCCACGGCACGTCGCGGCGCACCACCTCGGCCTCGAACTGCGAGGGCGTGCCGTAGGGCTTCGCATCGACGCCGTCGCCGAGATAGCGGTTCCAGTCCTGCACCTGCGTGATCAGGGGATCGCCGCCGGCGGCGGCCGCCGGCCGTGCCGCCAGGCCGCTCAGTGCCGCCCCGGCGCCGGCCGCGAGGCCCGCGGTCAGCAGCCGGCGCCGCGCCGGATCGGCAACGGTGGCCGTCGACTGCGCTGTCTTGACGGGTGTCTTGTTCCTGCCGGTTACGCTCGACATTCATCTGCTCCGAAGTGTCTGATTCGATCGTAAGCGCGAAAGCGCGCCTTGAACGTCAGCCGGCCACCTTGACCGACTGGTTTTCCTCCACGTGAACGTTCGGGTGCTTCTGCAGGTGCGCCTCGACGACGTCCCAGATCGGCGGACCTTCGGTACCTTCGTTTACCGAGGCCCAGCCGGCGACCACGTAGTCGCGGGCGGGATCGACCGCCTCGCCGGTGGCCAGCAGCGTCATCTCGGAGATACGCGAGCCGATTTCGGCGGTGGGATCGATCCGGTAACCCATGCCGCCGACACGCACCATGTCGCCGCCCTGCTGGTAGTAGGGATCGGGATTGAACAAGTTGTCGGCGACGTCCTCCAGGATCTCCTTGATCAGCTGACCGTTCATAGTCGAGCGATAGGCCTCCGGGTAGGTCATCGAGCAGGCGTTGTGCACGTCCTCGACGGTGATCGCCTGGCCCGGCAGCAAAGAGGTGCCCCAGCGGAAGCCCGGCGACAGCGCGATCTCGGCGTCACGCTCGGCGATCAGCGCCTGGCAGATCAGGTCGTCGAAAGTGCCGTTGAAGTTGCCGCGGCGGTACAGCAGCGAGTCGGTGCGGCCGAGTTCGCGCTTCAGTTCGTCTTCGTAGGGCGCGCGCAGCCGGTCGATCAGGCCGGCGACCTCGGGGTCCGGCGTGATGACGTCGGAGAACACCGGGATCAGGCGGTACTTCCAGCCCCTGACCGCGCCGCCGGCGACGTCGAGGTCGAGGCGCGAGACGAACTTGCCGTTAGAGCCCGAGGCGATCAGCATCGTCTTGCCCACCAAGACGGGCTCCGGCAGGGCGTCGTGGGTGTGGCCTGTGAGGATCACGTCGATGCCTTCGACGCGGCCGGCCAGCTTGCGGTCGACGTCGAAGCCGTTGTGCGACAGCAGCACGACGATCTCGGCACCCTCGGCCCGCGCGGCGGCGACGTTCTTCACCACCTCCTCCTCGCGGATGCCGAAGCTCC
This sequence comes from Pelagibius sp. 7325, assembly GCF_037652055.1. Lineage (NCBI taxonomy): Bacteria > Pseudomonadati > Pseudomonadota > Alphaproteobacteria > Rhodospirillales > Rhodovibrionaceae > Pelagibius > Pelagibius sp. 7325. The sequence goes on along the minus strand of NZ_JBBKAH010000012.1, from coordinate 36,231 downwards.
AGTTCGGGATCATCCAGCGCGGGTTGGCGATCGGGGTGTAGGGGAAGGCCTGGCCGAGGATGGCGATCTTCACGCCGCCGCGCTCGAAGATCTCGTAGGCCTTGAAAGCGGGTTCCATCCACTCGTCGTCGAAGATGTTGCCGGCGAGCAGCGGAAACTGCAGGGAGTCGACGATCTCCTTCACCCGGTCGGTGCCGTAGGTGAACTCCCAATGCGCCGTCATGGCGTCGCAGCCCAGCGCGTGCATGATGTCGACCATGTCCTGGCCGGCGGTCTCGTTGGCGGTATAGCTGCCTTGCCAGGTGTCGCCGCCGTCGAGGAACAGGGTCTTGTCCTCGCCGCGCTCGGCGCGCACCCGCTTCACGATGGTGGCGACGCGGTCGAGGCCGCCCATCTTTCCGTAAGCCTTGGCCAGCGAGGCGAAGTCCACCGAGGTCAGCGCATAGGCATCAGGGCTGCCCGGCTTCAGATTGAACATCTTGAGGAAGTCGGCGCCGGTCACATGGGGCGGCAGGCCCTGGACCTCGCCGACCCCGAGGTTGATCGACGGTTCGCGGAAGTAGAGCGGCTTCACCTGGGCGTGGATGTCGGTCACGTGCAGCAGCGTGACGTTGCCGAAGTCCTCGGCGGCCAGAAGGTCCTCTTCGCTCAGCGCCTGCTGCGCGGCGACCTGGCTCCAGCGACCCTGCATTCCCGGCCCGAAGATCGTCGCCAGGGCCACCGAAGCGGTCAGGAAGTCACGTCTCGAGAACATAATAATCCTCTCCTCCTGTCCGCGCAGTCACGCCGGCGGACAGGACCTTCTGATGCCAAAAAGAGAATTTACGGAACCGGCGGCGGCCCTGCGCCGCCGGCCCGTTACCAACTACTGCCTGACGGCCGGTGTCTCGATCGACAGGCCGGTGCCGCGCCAGGTCACATAGACTTCAAGCGCCATCAGTTCGTCCGAGAAAGCCGCCGGGAACGAGGCCCGGGTATCGCGGATGCAACCGCGGAAACGGTTGTGCAGCGAGACCATGTTGGCCTGCTTCAGGCGATAGGTCGGAAAGCCGTTTACGTTGCCCTGGCTGAGGTGATCGGCGCGAATGTACTTGCCGTTGCTTTCCTCGTGGCAGCTGGCACAGGCCAGGTTCAGCTGTCCGTAGCGGGTGTAGTAGATCTCTTTACCCTGCTCCCACCAGCTCTGCAGATCGCCCTGGCTGAGGTCGACCTGCATCGGCTGCCCCAGGGACTGGTGCTTGACGTAGGTCGTCAGCGCCTTCTGGTCGGCCGCGTCGAACTTGTAGGGCTCGGCCTTCATGTTGTTCACGCGGCACTTGTCGATCTGCAGCTCGATGTTGATCGGCCGCTTCGCGTCGGCATCCCATTTAGGATAGGTCGCGCCGACGCCCGCCATGGTCTCCGCCGCGTCGCCATGGCAGGAAGCGCAGGACTTGCCGGCCTCGCCTTCCACGGTGTTCCAGATCTCCTGGCCGCGGTCGACGTACAGCATCGCGGGGTTCGCGAAGCTGTCGGCTTCCAGCGCTCGTGTCTCGGGCGTGCGGTACAGCCAGCCCGACAGCACCTCGTCGAAGGGATGCCCCTCCGGCGCCTTGGTGCGCGTGATCATCTTCTTTTCGCCGTCGATGACGAGCTCGTCATCCACCGGCTCGGCCCAGACCGCCGAGACAGCCATCCCGGTGGCGGTCACGGCGGCGGCAGCCACCATCATCAGTCTTTTGCTCAACACGTTCCCTCCCGTTTTGTGCCCTGCCCCGGTTCGCCGGGGCGGGCCGCCTGGCGGCTTCGCTTCCGCCTTATTTGACCTCGATGGCCTGCTCGTGGGTGTAGGTCTCGCCATTGTCGTCCGCCCAGGCGAACGTGAAGGTCCCGCTTTCCATCACCTTGGCGGTGAACTCGAAGTAGGGGTTGGCCGAGATCGCCGGTTCGATGTCGCAGGAGAACACGGGCTTGCCGTTGAACTCGCAGGTGAACTTGTTGATGATCTGCCGCGGGATGACGTTGCCGCTGCTGTCCTTGCGCTGGCCGGACTCCATGGTGTGGCTGATCAGCGTCTTGATGGTAATCACCTCGCCGGCGGCAGCCGACTTGGGCACTTTCACACGGGGCTTTGGCGCTGCCATTTTCGTATTCCTCGTTGATTCGGTCGTTGGTCTGTCAGGGGCGCGCGCTGGATCAGCCGCCGCAGCCGCCGATCGTGACCTTGACCTGCTTCTTGTCCATGAACACGGAGCCGTCGCTCATCTTCGCGACCGCCACCACGTTCTGAGTCCTGGCCAGGCGCATGCGCGTGGTCGCGGTGGCCTCGCCGCTCATTGGCGTGAAATTGAACGTCGCGACGGCCGGGTTCGGGTTGCCGTCGGCCAGCAGGGTGACCGATTCCACGTAGGAGGCATCGGTCATTTCGCTTTCGACGGAGACCGTGATCGGAACGGTGTTGCCGTTCTCGGCAATCTCCGGGGCGGTCAGAGTGATCTTCCCGCTGGCCGGGGCCTTGCCGCCGGTGAACTCCATCAGCATCTTCTCGGTGGCTGCCTCGTCGGCGCGCGCGGCCTTCAGGCCGGGGCCGAGCGCCACAAAGGCCATGGCTCCGGCAGAGAGCCCCAGCGCCTGGCGTCGTGTCACTTGCATCTCATGTTCTCCAGTTGAGCTTAAATGCGTCACTTAAGCGTGGCGAGATAGGCGACGATCGACTCGACCTGCTCGGCGGTCAGGATCGTCTTGCCCTGAAAATCCTCGGCGACATCCTTGCCGACATCCAGCGAGTAGAAGCCGGGCATCACCGTCTGTTCACCGAATACGGCCTTGGAGTTGACGACGATGGCGCGCAGCTCCTCGGGCGACCAGCGCTCGGCAACGCCGTCCAGCGGCGGGCCGACCTCGCCGTGGAACAGCTGATCGCTCAAATCGGAATTGGCGTGGCACGCCAGGCAATTGCCCAGCTTGCGGTCGGCGAAGACCTTGCGGCCCTCGGCCGCATTGGCAGCCGCGTCGGAAACCGGCTGCGCCAGCTTCCCGTCCGCGATCTTCACGTCGCCGGGCGGAACGTCCTTGGCCCCCGCTGTTGTGACCCCGGCGGCGGTGATCCCCGCACAGAGCGCGGCCGCGGCAAGCGTTAGTCGTGCTGCAATCATGGGCGTTTTCCTCTCCTCTCCCCCCTGCCTGATGGCAGCGGTTGTTTTATGGCACTTTAGCGGCTGGCCGCACTTCATTCAATGCATAAATTGCAATTCTTGAATGTATTAACGGACCAGCGACGAAACACCAGGCATTCCAGCCTCTTGCGAGACTTTCCTCCCTCGCTCTAGTCAGTGTTCGGCACGCCGGCGGCCTGGCGTTCGCGAATCCGCCGCGCGTGATAGCGTTGGAAATCCTCATCCGTGTCGTAGAGCTTCTCCCTCACCCAGGTGAACATATCGAGGAAGGTGCCTTTCTGAAAGGCGCCCGGCATGGCGGCCACCGCCGCCTGGCGGGCGTCCAGCGCGCCGTCCGCCTGCTGGGGCAGGAACAGGATGGTCGGCGTGAAGGCGATGCCCCACTTGCGCGCCGCCGTCTTCTCGGTCAGCACCTCGCCGTCCAGGTCGACCACTTCTTCGTCGCCGTAGAGGTTGTACTGCACCATCTTGTAGTTGGCCTTGATGTAGTCGCGCACCTCCGGGTCGCTGAGGATCTCCTCATGCACCTTCTTGCAGTAGATGCAGCCACGCTGCTCGATGATGATGGCGAGGCGCTTACCCTCCTCCTCGGCCGCGGCGATGTCTTCCTTCATGTCGCGGAAGGTGATGGAGAACCAGTCCTCCTTGTGCAGGCCGTCGTCGCCCAGGGTGGCGGACCAGGCCGAAGCGGCCGGCCCAGCCGCGACAGGAAGGCAAAAAGCGAGAACCAGAAGCAGACGTTTCAGCATGGGGTCGTCTCCTTATCCGATCGTTTGAAAGACTGGGAAGGTATCCAGCAGCCAGTAGGCGATCTCCGCCATCTGGCCGGTCATGAACAGGATGCCCGTCAGCACCAGGATGCCGCCCATTGCCATCTCCACCTTGTGCATGTGGCGCTTGAAACGCCGCGCCCAGTCGAGGAAGCGGGTCGCGAAGACGGCGGCCAGCAGGAAGGGCAGCCCGATGCCGAGAGAATATACCGCAAGCAGCAGGGCGCCGCGCCCGGCGGTCCCCTCGGCGCCGGCGACGAAGAGGATGGCCGCCAGCACCGGGCCGACGCAGGGCGTCCAGCCGAAGGCGAAGGCCAGGCCCATGACGTAGGCGCCGGCGAGGCCCGCCGGGCGGCGGTTCACCTGCACCCGGGCCTCGCGGTAGAACAGCGCGATGCGGAAGACGCCGAGGAAATGCAGACCCATGACGATGATCAGCGCACCGGCGATGATCGACAGGATATCGAAGTAGCGGGCGATCGACTGGCCGATGACGCTGGCGGTGGCGCCCAGCGCGACGAAGACCGTGGTGAAGCCCAGCACGAATCCGACGGCGGCGAGAATCAGCTGGCGCGTCGACTCGGCGCCGCGGTCCTCGTTCTGCAGTTCGTCGAAGCTGAGGCCAGCCAGATAGGCCATGTAGGGCGGCACGATGGGCAGCACGCAAGGAGAGACGAAGGACAGCAGCCCCGCCAGGAAGGCGCCGCCGATGGAGACGTCGAACATGTCAGCTGTGCTTTCGGGCGGACGGCCGGACGGCGGGCATTTTAGGACCTGAACTCCCCTTCTCACCGGTCTGATCGCCGGGTTTGCAATACATGCATTAATTCATATATATTACTACGATTCAATCGGGATTTATCACCCGGGATTCATGTCGAGGCCACCATGGGTTTGACGAAGCCATTGCAGTTCCTCTTTCTCAGCCTGGCGCTGGGCCTTGCGGCGGCGAGCCTTGCCGCGCCGCGAGCGATGGCGGCCGAGTTGATCATGCTGGAGCGCCCCGGCTGCGCCTGGTGCCTGCGCTGGAACCAGGAGGTCGCACCGGAATACGCCAAGACCGCCGAGGGCCGGCAGGCGCCGCTGCGCCGCGTCGACGTGACTCAGCCCTGGCCGGCCGACCTGGCGGACGTCGCCACGGATCGCTATACGCCGACCTTCATCGTCGTGGAGAACGGTAGAGAGATCGCGCGGCTGCGCGGCTATCCCGGCGAGGATTTCTTCTGGCCGCTGCTGGCCGAGATGTTGACCAAGCTGGCGCCCCAGGACGGCTAGACCGAACGGATAGTCCGATTTCAGTGCGTCGTGTATAGTCGGCGCCGGATCACGGCCAGAGAAATCACTGGCAGAGAACAAGACGAAGACAGGACGACGGATCCGCAGATGGTCGATCTCACTCCCTCGCGTCGGGCTCCAGAGGCAAAGGATATCGACATCCTCATGGAGCAGGCCCGCAAGGCCGGCGACCTGATGAAGGCGCTTTCGCACGAAAGCCGCCTGCTGATCCTCTGCATCCTGGTCAAGGGCGAGAAATCGGTTTCGGAACTCGAGGAGATCATGAACATGCCGCAGGCGGCGGTGTCCCAGCAGCTCGCGCGCCTGCGCTTCGACCGTCTGGTCGCCACGCGGCGCGACGGCCGCATGGTCTACTACTCGATCGCCAACGACGAAGTGAAGCAGCTCGTGGAGATGCTCTACGAATTCTTCTGCAAGCCGGCACTGGAGGCAAGCCGCAAACCATAAGCGGCCCATAAGCAGTCGGGCGCGACCCTCGCGACCCGTGATCGAAGGGAGGAGTCGATGGAAGACATCGGCTGGCTGATGCCCCTCGCCGGTGGATTGACCGGCATTGCCATCGGCGCAGCGGCGCGGGCCGACCGCTTCTGCACGCTGGCCGCACTGGAGCGCCACTGGTACGCCAACGACAGCAGCGGCCTGCGCAGCTGGGTGCTGGCCGCCACGGTGGCGATCATCGCCACCCAGGCGCTGTTGCTGACCGGCGCGATCGACCTGCAGCGCTCCTTCTACCTCAGCCCCAACTTCGGCTGGACCGGCGCCATCCTCGGCGGCATCGCTTTCGGCTTCGGCATGGCATTGGTCGGCACCTGCGGCTTCGGCGCGCTGGTGCGCCTGGGCGGTGGCAGCCTGCGCTCTCTCATCGTGCTCATCGTACTCGGCCTTTCGGCGCTGGCCGCCCAGCGCGGCGTCATCGCGCAGCTCCGCGTCGAGGTCGTCGACAACCTCGCCCTCGACCTCGGCTTCGCCGGCGACCAGTCGCTCGGCAGCCTGGTCTCCGCCGCGGTCGGCGCCGACGCGCGCCTGCCGGTCGCCGTGCTGGTGGCCGGCCTGCTGCTGCTGTGGGTCTTCGCCTCTGCGTCCTACCGCCGCAAGGTCGGCCATATCGCCACCGCCTGTGTCATCGGCCTCGGCATCACCGTCGGCTGGATCGTCACCTTCTGGGGTGCGCGCCATGCCTTCGAGCCGGTGCAGCTGGAAGCCGGCTCCTTTGTCGTGCCCGTCGGCGACACGCTGATGCAGGCGATCACCTATACCGGCGTGCTGCCCGACTACGGCGTCGGCCTGGTCATCGGCGTCGCCGTCGGCGCCGCACTGGTCGCCTGGCGCAAGAAGGACGTGCGCTGGGAGGCCTGCGACGACGCGCGCGAGCTGGGCCGCCACATTGTCGGCGCTTTCCTGATGGGCACCGGCGGCGTCTTCGCCATGGGCTGCACCATCGGCCAGGGCGTCAGCGCCGCCTCGGTGCTGGCGGTCTCGGCGCCGGTGGTCGCGGTCTCCATCGCCTTCGGCGCGCGGCTCGGCCTCGCCTACCTGCTGGAGGGCTCGGTGTGGAGCGTGTTGCGCCTGCACCATCACAAGTCGGCCGAGTAACACGTTCATGGGGCCTCGCGGCAGCGCCGCGGGAAGGGATCAGCGGAACCAAGGACGGCGGCGCGACGCTGCCGCAGCAATGAAAATACGAGAGGGAGAACGCGCGTGAAGAACATCCGACAGCTGGCCCTGGCCCCTGCCCTGAGCCTGGGCCTTCTCGCCACCGGTGGTGGCACCGCCAGCGCCCAGGAAGAGGCGCTGGTAACTTTCCAGGTCATGAAGCCGGAGATCGCCGTCAAGCTGGCGCAGGCCGCCATGGAGGATTGCCGCGGCAAGGGCGCGCAGGTCGCCGTCGCCGTGGTCGACCGCTTCGGGGTTCTGCAGATGATGCTGCGCGACCGCTTCGCTGGGCCGCACACGCCGGAAACCGCGCGCCGCAAGGCCTGGACCGCCGTCAGCTTCCGCACCGATACCCTGACCCTCAGCGGCACCACCGCGCCGGGCAGCGAGGCCTACGGCGCCAACTTCATCACCGAGGCGCTGATGCTGGGCGGCGGCGTGCCGGTCGAGGCGCACGGCAGCCTGGTCGGTGCCGTCGGCATCTCCGGCGCGCCCGGCGGCGACATGGATGACGAATGCGCCCGCGCCGGCATCGAGGCCGTGGCGGCGGATCTGGCGTTCTAATTCGCGGAAAACGGGACTCACCCTTCGAGACGGGCCTGTCGGCCCTCCTCAGGGTGAGGCCCTTCTCACTCTGCATTCATCCTGAGGAGGCTGCGCAGCAGCCGTCTCGAAGGATGGGCACCAGGCTCAAGCCGCCGACGTTGCCGCCGGCCTCAACCCGCCGGTCTTCTCGATGAAGGCGGCGATCTCCGGCACCCCCTTGCCCGCCTTCACCTGCGCGAAGACGAAGGGGCGTTCGCCGCGCATCTTCTTCGCGTCACGGTCCATCACCTCCAGGCTTGCCCCCACCAGGGGCGCGAGGTCGGTCTTGTTGATGACCAGCAGATCGGAGCGGGTGATGCCGGGGCCGCCCTTGCGCGGGATCTTGTCGCCGGCGGAAACGTCGATCACGTAGATGGTGATGTCGGCCAGCTCCGGGCTGAAGGTTGCGGCGAGGTTGTCGCCGCCGCTTTCGATCAGCACGAGGTCCAGCTTCGGAAAACGCTCACGCATCTCGGCGACGGCGGCAAGGTTGATGGACGCATCCTCGCGGATCGCCGTATGCGGGCAGCCGCCGGTCTCCACGCCCATGATGCGCTCCGGCGGCAGGGCGCCCGAGCGGGTCAGGAACTCGGCATCCTCGCGGGTGTAGATGTCATTGGTGATCGCGGCGATATCGTAGCGCGGCGCCAGCGTCTTGCAGAGCGCGTCCATGAGGGCCGTCTTGCCGGAGCCGACGGGCCCGCCGATGCCCACGCGCAGGGGGCCTGAGGTGGACGGTCCAGAAGTAGTCATGAGCGGAACAGCCTCGTGTACTGGGTTTCGTGTTTCATGGCGGCGAGATCGGCCAGCAGCGCCGAGCCGCCGAGATCTTCCAACGGCGTGACGAGTGCCGCCGCGGCTGTCTCGACCACCGCCGGCTCCAGTGCCGCCACCACCTGCTGGCCGGCACGCTGGCCAAGCGGAATGAGCCTGACGCCCGCCGAGACCAGATTGCCGGCGAAGCCGTGCAGATAGGCGTTGAGGCTGGGCGCCAGCGCGAGGCCGTGGCCGGCGGCGGCCACCGCCACCACCACCGGATAGGCCAGCAGCCCGTCCCAGGCTGTCAGCAGACGGTCCAGCGCGTCGCAGGGCCAGGCATCCATTGTCGCCTCGGCAAAGGCGCGGCCCTGCGCCGTGGTTTCCAGGTGCCGCTCCGACGACGCGGCGAAGGCAGCCGCCAGTTCAGCGATTGCCGCCAACGCCGCCGGACGGAGGGCCGCCTCGCCTGCCGCATCGTGGGCATGACGGAACAAGATCGCGTCATTGCGGCCGGAACCGTAGCGCAGCAGATCGGCCAGCCAAACCCGCAGCGCGGCGGCATCGGTCACCGTGCCGTCCTCCACCGCGTACTCCAGGCCGTGCGAATAGCTGAAGGCACCGACCGGATAGCCCGGCGACAGCCAGGTCATCAGGCGATAGAGCCCGGCTTCCCCCAAGCTCTTGTCCACGAGCCCCTCAGTCATGGTGGTGGTGCCCATGGTGGCCATGGCCGTGTTCGTGCTCATGACCTTGCGTCCTGCCGTGGCCGTAGGCGCCGCCTTCGGGGTTAAAGGGCGCTTCGATGAGCTCGCTACGCGCGCCCATCTTCTGCAGCATGTCGAGGATCACGTGGTCCTCGCGGATCCTCAGGGCATCCTCCAGGATCTCGGTCGGCAGGTGCCTGTTGCCGAGGTGCCAGGCGATGCGCACCAGCGGCAGGCCCGCGCCCGCGCGCACCTCGATGAGCCGCTCCGGCGCAGCCTTCACCGCGACGACGCCGCCGTCCTCCAGCGCCAGCGCGTCGCCATCGGCCAGCGCCACCGCCTCCGGCAGGTCGAGCAGGAAGTCGAGGCCCGCCTCGCCGTGCATGACGATGCGGCGGCGGTGGCGGGCGTCGAAGTCCAGCACCACGCAGTCACGCGGTGCTGCGGCTTCCCAACTGCCGGCCGGCTTTACTTCGGTCGCGCGCAGCATAGCTCCCCCTGTCGTCCCGGGGCTTGATGCCGGGGCCCCAGCCGGGTTGAAGCAAGGCCTTGCGTCCTGGACATCATGCCTGCTCCTCAGAACAGAAAATACCGCTGCGCCATCGGCAGCACGTCCGCCGGTTCGCAGGTCAAGAGCTGGCCGTCGGCGCGCACTTCGTAGGTCTCCGGGTCGACTTCGATCTTGGGCGTGTAGGCGTTCAGCACCATGTCCTTCTTGGTCACTTTGCGGATGCCGGAGACCGCCATCACCTGGCGGTTGAGGCCCAGCTGGCGGCCGACGTCGGCCTCCGCCGCGGCCTTGGAGACGAAGGTGACGGCGCTGGACGTCATCGCCTTGCCGAAGCCGCCGAACATCGGGCGGTAGTGCACCGGCTGCGGCGTCGGGATCGAGGCGTTGGGGTCACCCATGGCGGCCGCGGCAATGGTGCCGCACTTCAGCACGATGTCCGGCTTCACGCCGAAGAACATCGGCTTCCACAGCACCAGATCGGCCAGCTTGCCGACTTCGATGGAGCCCACGGCGTGGGCGATGCCGTGGGTGATCGCCGGGTTGATGGTGTACTTGGCGATGTAGCGGCGGACCCGGAAGTTGTCGTTGTCACCCGTCTCTTCGCGCAGCCGCCCGCGCTGCTTCTTCATCTTGTCGGCGGTCTGCCAGGTGCGGATCAGCACCTCGCCGACCCGGCCCATGGCCTGGCTGTCGGAGGCGATCATCGAGAAGGCGCCGAGGTCATGCAGGATGTCCTCGGCGGCGATGGTCTCGCGGCGGATGCGGCTCTCGGCGAAGGCGAGGTCCTCGGGGATGCGCGGGTCCAGGTGATGGCAGACCATCAGCATGTCGAGATGCTCGTCCACGGTGTTCACCGTGAAGGGCCGCGTCGGATTGGTCGAGGACGGCAGCACGTTCAATTCGCCGCAGACCTTGATGATATCCGGCGCGTGGCCGCCGCCGGCACCTTCGGTGTGGAAGGCGTGGATGGTGCGGCCCTTGAAAGCGGCGATGGTGTTCTCGACGAAGCCGGACTCGTTCAGCGTGTCGGTGTGGATGGCGACGCCGATGTCGGTCTCTTCGGCGACCGCCAGGCAGACATCGATGGCCGAGGGCGTGGTGCCCCAGTCCTCGTGCAGCTTCAGGGCGCAGGCTCCCGCGTGCACCATCTCCAGCAGCGCCTCCGGCTTGGAGGCGTTGCCCTTGCCGAAGAAGCCGAGGTTCATCGGGAAGCCCTCGGCGGCCTCCAGCATGCGGGCTATGTGCCAGGGACCCGGCGTCGCCGTGGTCGCGCTGGTGCCTTCCGCCGGGCCGGTGCCGCCACCCAGCATGGTGGTGACGCCCGAATAAAGCGCATCCTCCATCTGCTGCGGACAGATCCAGTGGATATGCGCGTCGATGCCGCCGGCTGTCAGGATGCGCCCCTCGCCTGCGATGATCTCCGTGCCGGGGCCGATTACGATGTCGACGTTCGGCTGCACGTCGGGATTGCCCGCCTTGCCGATGGCCGCGATCCTGCCGTCCTTCAGGGCGACGTCGGCCTTCACGATGCCCCAGTGGTCGACGATGAGGGCGTTGGTGATCACCGTGTCGACGGCGCCCTCGCCGCGCCCGGCCTGGGACTGGCCCATGCCGTCGCGGATCACCTTGCCGCCGCCGAACTTCACCTCCTCGCCGTAGGTGGTGTAGTCCTGCTCCACCTCGATGACGAGGTCGGTGTCGGCGAGGCGCACCCGGTCGCCGACGGTGGGGCCGTACATGGCCGCATAGGCGGCGCGGTCCAGTTTCATCGCCATCGCCTCACGCCCCCAGCTTGCCGTTGATCCTGGCGTTGAAGCCCCAGACCTCGCGCGCGCCGGCGTAGGGGATCAGCTTCACCTCGCGGCTCTGCCCCGGCTCGAAGCGCACCGCGGTGCCGGCGGGAATGTCAAGGCGGCAGCCGCGCGCCTTCTCGCGGTCGAAGCGCAGCGCCGCGTTGGTCTCGTAGAAATGATAGTGCGAGCCGACCTGCACCGGGCGGTCGCCGCTGTTCTCCACCACCAGGGCGAAAGCCTCGCGCCCCGCGTTCAGCTCGATGTCGCCGTCGGCGACCATGATCTCTCCGGGAATCATTGTCGCACTCCCTTAGCGGATGGGCTGATGGACGGTCACCAGCTTGGTGCCGTCGGGGAAGGTCGCCTCGACCTGGATCTCGTGGATCATCTCGGCAATGCCCTCCATCACCTGGTCGCGGGTGAGCACCGTGCCGCCGGCGCGCATGAGCTCGGCCACCGAACGGCCGTCGCGTGCGCCCTCCACGACGTAATCGGATATCAGCGCGATGGCCTCCGGGTAGTTCAGCTTGCAGCCACGCGCCAGGCGGTTGCGCGCCACCATCGCCGCCATGGCGACCAGTAGCTTGTCTTTCTCACGGGGCGTCAGGTTCACACCGTATCTCCCTTACTTTCCTGCATCTTTCTCATCAGACATGCCACAGCCGGGGCAGCGTCGGCGGCAGCCCGGCCAGTTCCGCCCGCGCCGCCGCCCAGAAGGCGCTGTAGCTGTCGCGCACCGCCCGCGCCTCGCCCAGGAAGCGCCCGATGACGAGGCCGTTCACGGCGGTCAGCGCCGCGCGCGCCTGCGGTCCCTCGGCGGGCAACAGGGCACGCAGCGCGGTCAGTTTCGCCGGCGCATCGTCGGCGGCATAGAGGAGGCTGGCGTAGGCGGTGACGCCGCCCAGGCAGGCGATGGAATTGAGCGGCGCGGCGAGGTCGCCCTCGGCATGCAGCGCGTCGGCCCAGATCAGCCGGCCGTCGCGGTGCACGCGCCAGCCGTCGTGGATGAGCCCATGGCTGAGGGTCTCTCCCGAGGCACGGCGCCCGAAGACCAGGAATTCCCCGGCCAGCACCCTGGCGCCGGGCACCAGAGTCACCAGCGTGTCGCGGCGCAGCCGCGCGCCGTCAAACAGGATGGTCTCCTGCGGCAGCCACTCCAGCCAGGCACCGGCAGCCGCCTTCAGGTTGACGGCGATGCGGCTGTCAGTGCCCAGCGAGCGGTAGACCTTCTCCGCCGCCTGCGGGTAGACGCGCAGCCGCGCGCCCTCGCCGGCCAGCACCGCGACGTCCAGCTTGTCGCCGCCGACGATGCCGCCGGAGGTGGTGATGAGGCTCGCTTCGAAGATGTCGCCGCGCCCCGGCCGCGGCAGGCGGAGACTCAGGGGATCGCGCTGGTACAGGTCCGCCAGCCGCGTGACGCCGCCGGAGGCGCGTACTTCCAGCACCGCCTCCCCGGCCACCGCCGTGCGGCGCAGCGCGACAACCTTGGCTCCAGCCTTCGGGATGCCGGCTTCAGACAGCGATGTAGCGACGGACATCCGCTTCAACCATCTCCTCGCCGCGGCCCGCGAGGACGATCTCGCCGCGGTCCATGACAGCATAGCTGTCTGCCAGGTCTCGCGCGAAGTCGAAATACTGCTCGACGAGAACAATGGCCATGTCGCCGCGGCCGGCGAGCAGGCGGATGACCCGCTCGATGTCCTTGATGATGGAGGGCTGGATGCCCTCGGTCGGCTCGTCCAGCACCAGCAGGCGCGGCCGCATGACCAGGGCGCGGGCGATGGCGAGCTGCTGCTGCTGGCCGCCGGACAGGTCGCCGCCGCGCCGCTTCAGCATGTCCTTCAGCACCGGGAACAACTCGAAGATCTCCGCCTCTACGTGGCGCTGCTCGCGCGGGATGGCGGCATAGCCGGTGCGCAGGTTCTCTTCCACCGTCAGCAGCGGGAAGATCTCGCGGCCCTGCGGCACGAAGGCGACGCCGCGGCGCGCGCGCTGGTGCGGCGCCAGGCCGTCCAGCGGATCGCCCTCCCAGACAATGGCGCCCGACCTGACCGGCTGCTGGCCGCAGATGGCGCGCAGCAGGCTGGTCTTGCCGACGCCGTTGCGGCCCATGACGCAGGTGACTTCGCCCTTGGCGGCAGCGAGGCTGACCCCGCGCAGCGCCTGGCTGGCGCCGTAGTAGAGATCGATGTTCTGGACCTGCAGCATGGATCAGCGCCCCTACCCTAACGGCCCAGATAGACTTCGATGACGTCGTGGTTGTTCTGCACGCTTTCCAGCGAACCCTCGGCCAGCACCGAGCCTTCGTGCAGCACCGTGACGTGGCAGTTCAGCGCCTTGATGAACTCCATGTCGTGCTCGACCACCACAACCGAGTGGTCGCGGGCGATCTCGCGCAGCATCTCGGCGGTCTTGGCGGTTTCGGCGTCGGTCATGCCGGCGGCCGGCTCGTCGACGAGGAGAAGTTCGGGATCCTGCATCAGCAGCATGCCGATCTCCAGCCACTGCTTCTGGCCATGCGACAGATCGCCCGCCAGGCGCCGCTGGTGGTCGCTCAGCGCGATGCGCTCCAGCACCCGGTCGATGTGGTCGCGCTGTTCGCCGCTCAGCCGGGCAAAGAGGCCGCTGAAGACGTCGCGCCGCCCCTTCTGCGCCAGCTCCAGGTTGGCAAAGACGCTCTGGCTCTCGAACACCGTCGGCTTCTGGAACTTGCGGCCGATGCCCAGGTTCGCGATCGCCGCCTCGTCCAACCTGGTGAGGTCGACCGTCCCGTTGAAGAACACCTGGCCGCTGTCGGGCCGCGTCTTGCCGGTGATGACGTCCATCATGGTGGTCTTGCCGGCACCGTTAGGGCCGATGATGGCGCGCAGCTCGCCCTCGGTGACGTAGAGGCTGAGGTTGTTCAGTGCCTTGAAGCCGTCGAAGCTGACCGACACGCCGTCCATGTAGAGGATGGTATCGGCCGCCGCGAGGTTCGGTGCCTGCGGGGGCTCCGGGGCCTTCACCGGTGGGACCGGCTGGGAAAACACCTCACTCACCGGGCACCTCCCGCGCGCGCGCCGCCGCAGGGGCCGCTGCTCTCTGCCTGGGCCCCACCGGCCAGGGCAGCCGCCCGCGTATCTGGTCCAGCGAGCCGACGATGCCCTTGGGCAGGAACACGGTGACGGCGATGAAGAGGCCGCCCAGGAAGAACAGCCAGATATCCGGGGCCGCGCCGGTCAGGTAGGTCTTGGCGTAGTTCACCAGCACAGCGCCCAGCAGGGCGCCGTGCAGGTAGCCGCGCCCGCCCACCGCCACCCAGATGACGATCTCGATCGAGTTGGCCGGCGAGAACTCGCCGGGATTGATGATGCCGACCTGCGGCACGTAGAGCGCGCCGGCGAGGCCCGCCAGCATGGCCGAGACGGTGAACACGAAGAGCTTGTAGTACTCCACCCGGTAGCCGAGGAAACGCGTGCGGCTCTCGGCATCGCGGATGGCGGTCAGCACGCGGCCGACCTTCGAGCAAATGATCCAGCGGCACAGCAGGTAGGCTCCCGCGACGGACAAGGCCGTGGCGGCGAAGAGGCTGGCGCGGGTGCGGTCGTTCTGCAGGTCGAAGCCCAGCAGATCCTTGAAGTCGGTGAGGCCGTTGTTGCCGCCGAAGCCCATGTCGTTGCGGAAGAAGGCCAGCAGCAGGGCGAAGGTCATCGCCTGGGTGATGATCGAGAGATAGACGCCGGTCACCCGCGAGCGGAACGCGAACCAGCCGAAGACCAGCGCCAGGGCGCCGGGCACCAGCACCACCATCAGCATCGCGAAAGGGAAAGAGTCGAAGCCGTACCAGTACCAGGGCAGTTCCTTCCAGTTCAGGAACACCATGAAGTCCGGCAGGTCCGGGTTGCCGTAGACGCCGCGGTCGCCGATCTGGCGCATGAGGTACATGCCCATGGCATAGCCGCCCAGCGCGAAAAAGGCGCCGTGGCCCAGCGAGAGGATGCCGCAGAAGCCCCAGATGAGATCGACGCTGAGCGCCAGGAGCGCAAAGCAGAGATACTTGCCGAGCAGGCTGACCAGGTAGGTCGGAATGTGAAACGCGGAGCCCGGCGGCAGCGCCAGGTTCGACAGCGGCACCAGCACGGCGATGGCCAGCAACACCGCCAGGGTGATTTTGGCGCCGAGCGGCGAGAGCAACCTGTTGTGGTCGTCGGAGGCCAGCATGTTCAGGATTCCACCGACCGACCGCGCAGGGCGAAGAGGCCGCGCGGGCGTTTCTGGATGAACAGAATGATGGCGACCAGGATGAAGATCTTGGCCAGCACCGCGCCGGCATAGGGCTCCAGGAACTTGTTCACCAGGCCCAGTGAGAGGGCGCCGACCAAGGTGCCCCAAAGGTTCCCCACCCCGCCGAAGACCACCACCATGAAGCTGTCGATGATGTAGCCCTGGCCGAGGTTCGGGCTGACGTTGTCGATCTGGCTGAGCGCCACCCCCGCCATGCCGGCGATGCCGGAGCCGAGGCCGAAGGTCATGGCATCGACCCAGCCGGTGCGGATGCCCATGGAAGACGCCATGGGGCGGTTCTGGGTCACCGCGCGCATCTGCAGACCGTAGTTGGAGCGGCGGATCAGCGCCATCAGCGCCACGAAGACCAGCAGGGCGAAGACGATGATCCAGATGCGGTTGTAGGTCAGGGTCAGGCCGCCGGCCACCTCCCAGGCGCCGCTCATCCAGGCCGGGTTGCCGACCTCGCGGTTGGTCGGCCCGAAGATCGTGCGCACCGCCTGCTGCAGGATGAGGCTGAGGCCCCAGGTCGCCAGCAGCGTCTCCAGCGGGCGGCCGTAGAGGAAGCGGATGATGCCGCGCTCGATGGCGATGCCGATGGCGCCGGTCACCAAGAAGGCCGCCGGCACGGCGACCAGCAGCGACCAGTCGAAGGCGCCGGGCATGGTGGTGCGGAAAACCTCCTGCACCACGAAGGTGGTGTAAGCGCCCAGCATGACCATCTCGCCGTGGGCCATGTTGATAACGCCCATGACGCCGAAGGTGATGGCGAGGCCGATGGCCGCCAGCAGCAGCACCGATCCCAGGCTGATCCCCTGGAAGATGTTGGCGACGAAGCCGTTGAAGGCGAGGCCGTCTTCGATGGCCTCCAGGGTCTCCTCGGCCGCCGCGCGCACTTCGGCGTCGGGCTCCACCGGCTTGCCGTCACCGTCGGTAATCAGCAGCGCCCCCGCCAGGGCGCGCACCTCGGGGTCGGTGAAGCCCGCCAGCTCTTCCAGGGCGGCGATGCGCAGGGCCTTGTCGTCAGCGGTGGCCAGCCGGGTCGCGGCCAGGGCGCGGCGCAGGCGGGCTTCTACGGCCGCCTCGCTTTCCTTTTCGACGGCGGCCGCAAGGGCCTCTGTCATCTCTGCCTGCGGGCGGCGGAACAGCGCGTCGGCAGCGCGAATGCGGGCGGCCGGGTCCTTGCTGCCCAGGGTCAGCGCGCCGAGGCTGCCTTTGACGAGCTGGCGCAGCTTGTTGTTGATCTTGATCTTGGAGACGTCGCGCTTGCCGACCTCGCCCAAGGCCTCGCCGGTCAGGGCGTCGAAGATGCGGTAGCCGCCGGCGCTGTCCTCGCCGATCACCATGCGGTCGTCCGCGTCGGTGAGGAACAGCCGGCCGTCGAGGAAGGCCTCCAGCACCGGCACCGCCCGCTCGTCGCCGCCGGCGACGATCTGCTCCACCGCCTTGCCCTTGTCGTCGTAGGAGTCCGCGCGCAGGCCCTGCAGATCCTCGGCCAAATCGGCAAAAGCCGCCGTGGGCAGCAGCAGCCCCAGCAGCAGAACCAGGAAGCGCAACCGGCGGACGCAGGCGGTAAAAGGCATCGGCGGAAATCCGGAACCAGCCAAGGACATCACCAAGTCGGAGAAACCAAGTGGGAGAAGACAGGTCGGCGAAAAATGCGGGGGCGGGCCGCAACGGCCCGCCCCCAGCGGGGAAGATTACTTCACGTACTTCGGCGCTTCGCAGTTGCCGCAGACCCACGGGTAGGTCCAGTCGGCGGTCAGCTTGGCGCTCTCCGGGATGAAGTCGCTCCAGGCGTCGCCGACGACTTCGCCCTCGGTCGACCACACGGTCTCGATCATGCCGTCGTCCTGGATCTCGCCGATCAGCACCGGCTTGGAGAGGTGATGGTTCACGTTCATCACCGCGGTGCCGCCGGTCAGATTCTTCACCGTCTGGCCGTACATCGCCTGGCGCACGGCGTCGACCTCGGTGGTGCCGGCCTGCTCGACCGCCTGGGTCCACATCTTGAAGCCGATGTAGGTGGCCTCCATGGGATCGTTGGTCACACGCTTCTCGTCGCCGATGAAGCCGTGCCAGGCGGTGATGAACTCGTCGTTCACGTCGGCTTCGACGCTCATGAAGTAGTTCCAGGCCGCGAGGTGGCCGACCAGCGGGCCGGTATCGAGGCCGGCCAGTTCCTCCTCACCCACGGAGAAGGCGACGACCGGGATTTCCTCGGCCTTGATGCCCTGGTTGCCCAGTTCCTTGTAGAAGGGAACGTTGGCATCGCCGTTGATGGTGGAGACCACCGCGGTCTTTTTGCCCTGCGAGGCGAAGGTCTTCACCTCGGACACGATGGTCTGCCAGTCGGAATGGCCGAAGGGCGTGTAGTTTTCCATGATGTCGGCATCGTCGATGCCCTTGGCGTTGAGGAAGGCGCGCAGGATCTTGTTGGTGGTGCGCGGATAGACGTAATCGGTGCCGAGCAGCACGAAACGCTCGGCCTTGCCGCCGTCCTCGCTCATCAGATACTCGACCGCCGGGATCGCCTGCTGGTTCGGCGCCGCGCCGGTGTAGAAGACGTTGCGCGAGCTCTCCTCGCCTTCGTACTGCACCGGATAGAACAGCAGCCCGTTCAGCTCCTCGAAGACCGGCAGTACCGACTTGCGGCTGACCGAGGTCCAGCAGCCGAAGACCACGTCGACCTTTTCCTTCTCGATCAGTTCGCGCGCCTTCTCGGCGAACAGCGGCCAGTCGGAAGCCGGATCGACAACCACAGCCTCGACCTGCTTGCCGAGCAGACCGCCCTTCTTGTTGAGATCGTCGACCATCATCAGGACGGTGTCCTTCAGAGTCGTCTCGGAAATGGCCATCGTGCCGGACAGAGAATGCAGCACGCCAACCTTGATGGTATCGGCCGCTTGGGCCATGGGGCCGGTGGCGAGGGCAGCCGCAAAAGCCGCCGCGCCCATCGCCCCCCTGATTACGGATTTCATTGTCTAACTCCGCTAGACGTTGATGTTGCACCGCAAAAGTTTGCGAATATTGGATACAATCTGTCAAGACCCAAACAAATAAAAATGTCACAAAATCACAGATATACTTATGGAATTACAGTAACGATCAAATACGTATTCGTCGCGCGAGCGACTCATTGCTTGCGCGTTACTCCCGAATGCAAATGCATCGGGCCTCCCCTACCGCGATCCGGTCGCGGCCACCGCTTCAAGCGCGTTGGCGGCTCCCAAGGCCGCCGCGTATGCCTTGCCTGCGGGTTTCTTTTCAGTCCGCTAGAGGCGCTTGCTAGTGCCCTCCCCCGGGCCGGCCTCCGTGTTCGCTCTCCCTCAAGATCAGAACCATCTCCCTCAGATCGACGTCGCGCCGGCTGCGCAGCGAGACGTAGACGAAGTTCATCGTGGCGCGCTCACGCACCAGGCTGGCCGGAAACGGCAGGTAGACCAGTTCGGCCGCGTTGAAGGCCGGCGAGGCGGTGCCGACCTGGTAGGCGTAGCGCATCTCCACGTCGACCAGCCGCAGCACCTCGCCCTCGGCCCCGTGCAGGTGGTCGGGAATGCGCGCCATGCGCAGGAAACTCGGTTTGTCCTCGGCGGCGTCGAAACCCTCCATCAGCGCGTCGGCCAGCAGGGCGTCGTCGTCGCGCACCTGCCCCGGCGCCGCCGCCTGCGGGTCCGCATGGGGATGCGAGTGCAGGTGCCGGTGATCCGGCGGATGGTTGTGGCCCGGGTCGGGTTTCGGGGCGCTCATGCGGTGCCTCCCGTGAAGTCGACCGGCTTGTCGATGATCCCCTTGTGGGCGCCCAGCTTGCCGTGCGCCACCAGGGTGCCCAGCACGTCGACCATGACGCGGGTGCCGAACAGCGAGGTGATGTCGGAGGTGTCGTAGGGCGGCGAGACCTCGACCACCTCCATGCCGCAGATGCCTTCGGCGGCGACCTTGCTGACCAGCCCCAGCGCCTCGCGCGGCAGGAAGCCGCCCGGCTCCGGCCAGCCGGTGCCCGGCACGAAGCCGCAGTCGACGCTGTCGATGTCGAAGCTCAGGTAGACCGCGTCGACGCCATCCCAGGCGGTCTCCAGCGCGATCTCCGCCACCTTGTCGATGCCCAGGCGCTCGACGTCCGACATCGAGATGATGGTGGTATCGCGCTTGCGCGCCTCAACCACCGCCTCGCGCGGCACCTGCCAGCCGCCGATGCCGATCTGCACCAGGTTCTTCGCCGGCACGTTGTCCAGGTTGGTGGCGTGGAACCACGGCGTCGTGTGCATGCGCTCATCCAGGTCCTTCTCCTGGATGTCGGCATGGCGGTCGAAGTGGATGATGCCGATCTTCTTGGAGGTGCACTGGGCGATGCCGCGCACCGTGGCGAAACCGATGGAGTGGTCGCCGCCCATGATCATCGGCAGGGCGCCGGACGAGAACACGTGCCCGACGGCGCGCGAGATCTGGTCGAAGGTTTTCTCGATGTTGGCCGGTATGGTGAAGACGTCGCCCACATCACACAGCGTCATCTGCTCGCGCAGATCGACGCCCATCTCGTAGTTGTAGGGCGTGTAGAGCGCCGAGATGCGGCGGATGCCTTGCGGTCCGAAGCGGGTACCCGGGCGGTAGGTAGTGCCGCCGTCGAAAGGCACGCCGAGCACGGCTGCGTCGTAGTCGCCGACCTTGGCGACGTCCTCCACGTAGGGCGCCTTCAGGAAGGTGTTGATGCCGGCATAGTGCGGCAGCTCGCCGCGCGCGAACGTGGAGATGCCGCGGTCCTCGATGCTGTCGGCGGCGGCAAGCCCGACGCGCACCGCCCACTGGCGTTCCTTGCGCCAGCCGTCCTCCGGCAGGTCCTTCTCCTTCTGCGCCGCGCGCCAGCCCTGCAGCTGCATCTTGTCGAAGTCCGGATGGTGCCGGCGCCGACGCTCCAGCGGGGCGGCTTCGCCTCCGGCGGCACGGCTGACGCGGCGGCTGATGTCACTGCACAACATTGAAGGGTCCTTCGTTCCGGTAAGGCGTTTGGGTGGGTTCTTTTTTGGAAAGCTCGGCTTTCCTTGCCAGTTCGTTCGGCAGCTGGCCGCGGCGGTCGGTCGGCAGGTCGTAGGTGATGGTGGCGCCGTAGGCCTCGGGCGCCTGGGGGTCCCAGCGCAACTTGTCGAACACCAGCAGGCGGGTACCCAGCTTGAAGCCCTCCTGCAGGTCGTGGGTGACCATGAAGATGGTCATCTTCTCTTCCTCCCAGAGGGTGAGGATGATCTCGTGCATGCGCTGGCGGGTGCCGGGATCGAGCGCGCCGAAGGGCTCGTCGAGCAGCAGCACCTTGGGCTTGGGGATGAGCGCCTGGGCGATGGCGAGGCGCTGCTGCATGCCGCCGGAGAGCGTCTTCGGATAGGCGTTGCGGACATGCGTCAGTCCCACGCGCTCCAGAAGGTGCTCGGCCTCGGCCATGGCGGCGCGCCGGCGCGCGCCGAAGAAGCGGCCACAGGCGCGCCCGGAGAGGCACGACCCCGCCAGCTCCATCGGCAGGATGACGTTCTCCATGACGGTCAGATGCGGAAACACCGAGTAGCGCTGGAACACCACGCCGCGGTCCGCTTGCGGCTCCGCCGCCAGCGGCGCGCCGTCCAGGCGGATCTCGCCGCCGCTCGGCCGCTCTTCGCTCAGCAGCAGACGTAGGAAGGTCGACTTGCCGCAGCCGCTGGCGCCGACGATGGCGCAGAACTCCTGCGCCTTGACCTCGAGGTTCACCCGCTCCAGCACGACGAAGTCGCCGTAGCGCAGCGAGACGTTGCGCAGGGAGAGGAGGCTCACAGCGACACCTCCCCCGCCTGCCACGCAAAGGCCTTTCGCGACAGGCGCCGCAGCAGCCAGTCGAGGACGAAGGCCAGCAGGGTGATCCAGGCGACGTAGGGCAGGATCACGTCCATGGCGAGATAGCGGCGCACCAGGAAGATGCGGTAGCCGAGCCCTTCGGTGGCCGCGATGGCCTCGCTGGAGATGAGGAACAGCCAGGCCGGCCCCAACGAGAGTCGCAGCGCGCTGACCAGGCGCGGCAGGGTCTGCGGCAGTACCACCCGGGTCACGATCTGCCAGGTCGAGGCGCCCAAGGTCTGCGCCTTCACCAGCTGCTCGCGCGGCAGGCCGGCGACCGACATCGAGAGATCGCGCACCATGAAAGGCGTTACCCCGATGACGATCAGCGTCACCTTGGCCAGTTCGCCGAGGCCGAAGACGATGAAGAGGATCGGCAGCACCGCCAGCGGCGGCACCACGGAGAGCACCGCGACCACCGGTGCGAAGGCCGAGCGCGCCAGCGGCAGCAGGCCGATGGCCACCCCGGCAACCAGGCCGATGCCCGTCGCCACCGAGAGGCCGAGGCCGAGACGCAGCAGACTGGCCAGCGTGTCGTCCCATAGGATGTAGGTCCCCTTGCGCGGGTCGGGCTCAAAGGCGAGGCGATTGATGGCGTCGGCGAAGCTCTCGAGCGAAGGCAGCAGCTTGTCGTTCGGGTTCACCGCCAGGCGGGCGTCGGAAGCCATCAGGTAGGCGGCGGCCAGAAGGATGAAGGGCAAGGCCCCGAGCAGAAGCTGCCCCGACCGTCCCGACCGCCGATTGATCAACCTCCCCATATGGCCGTCCGACGCCCCCCTCGCCGTTGCACCGCTTGCCTCAGAGCGCGCCGTCCGCCGCCATCTGCATGAAGTCCAGATCGAAGCGCAGCTTGGTGTTCGCCGTGTCGCCCAGCGTGCCGCCGCCGGGGAAGGCCATGCCGACGTAGTCGGGGCTCGGCGCGCCCTCGCCCAGGATGCCGTGCTCGAACAGGAAGTTGCGCACCACGTCCATGGTCTCGGTGAGCTTCTCGCTCTTGGCGAAGGCGACCGCCTCGGCCGGTTCGTAGAACATCTTGGTGGTGGCGAGCTGGGCGTCGTAGCCGGCGAGGTCGGTGCCCGACATCTCGCCCATGTAGGTCCGTGCCGCCTTACCCTCGGCGTCGTCCTTCATCATGATCGACATGGTCTCGTACCAGGCGCCGACCAGCGCCTTGCCGAAGTCGGGGTTGTCGGCCAGGGTTTCCGTGTTCACCACCAGCATGTCGATGATCTCGCCGGGAATGTCGGCGGAGGTGTAGAGCACCTTGGCGCCCGGCTCGGCGGCGATCTCGCTCAACAGCGGGTTCCAGGTCACCACCGCCTCGACCTCGGCGGTCTTGAAGGCGGCGACCATGTCGGCGTCGGAGGTGTTCACCACGGTGAGGTCGCGTTCGGCGATGCCGGCGGAATCCAGCGCGCGGGCCAGCAGGTAGTGGGAGACCGAGAGCTCCACCAGGTTGACGTTCCGGCCCTTCAGGTCGGCGAGGCTTGTGAGCCCTGCGTCGCCTTTCACGACGACGCCGTCGTTGCCGTTGGAGAAGTCGCCGAGGATGAGCGCGGTGGAATCGAGTCCGCCGCCAGCCGGAATGGACAGCGCGTCCATGTTGGTCATGACGCAGCCGTCGAAGGCCCCGGCGGTGAACTGGTTGATGGACTCGATGTAGTCGTTGATCTGCACGACCTCGATGGAGAGGCCGTACTTCTCCGCCCACTTGTCGACGATGCCTTTCTCGGCGGCATAGGCCCACGGCATCCAACCGACGTAGATCGACCAGGCGACGCGGAAGCTCTCCTTCTTCTCCGCCAGCGCCGGCTGAGCCGCCAGCGCCGATACGGCCACCAGGCCGGCGGCCAGGCCCGTCGTGAAAACCCTTCTCGAAACGTATCGCAGCATCCCAAACCTCCTGTTCGATCTCGTTCTTATCGACTGGAGGCCTTGGGCCCGACCCAGAAACACCTGAAAGAGGGACTTCTGAAGCTGGCCTCAGACCTCTTGCAGTGATCTCCCGGGATTTTGGCCCGCCGTGTATCCGAAGCGAATTTGCGCCCCGGAGTGCATCTCTCGGACCAGGCACCGTCTTCTCGACGGCCGGAACCCTAGACGCCCTGCACTCAGCTAAGAGCAAGGGCCGTGCCACGGCGCGGCGCGCGGTCGCTCACACGGAAAAGGGGGAAATTGCTGGGATTGACCGATTCAACGAACACGAACGTTCGTAGAGAAATGATAAGGCGCTATTGTCCATAAAATATGCAGCGCGCAAACGATGCCCAAGATGAAGGCAAACGGAATGACGAAGGGACCGGCGAGGGTCAGGCCCGGCCTGATTGACCTCGTGCTTCGAGACGCTCGCTGGTGCTCGCTCCTCAGCATGAGGTCAATCAGTTCATCCGTCGCCTCATCCTGAGGAGCGCCGCGCAGTGGCGCGTCTCGAAGGATGGGCCTCGGACCGGGCCCTCTTCAGCGGTTCAGCAGCCGCCGAGGTCGTCGAGTTCGCGGCGCTGCTCGTGCATTTTCAGGAAGACCGCGTAGTCGCGGTCGAAGCGCGGACGCGCCGCCGGGTTGGGCCGGCGCTCGCGCCCGCCCTGCTGCATGCCGCCGGCGGCCGCCACCAGGCTGGGATAGAAGCCGGCGGCGGTGGCCGCCACCATGCCGCTGCCCAGCAGCACGGCGTCCTCGGCGGCAGGCTCGATGACCTTGCAGCCGGCGGCGTCGGCGTAGAGCTCCATCAGAAGGGGATTCTTCAGGTGGCCGCCGGTGACGTGCAGCGTGTCGATGCCGTAGCCGCGCGCGTTCAGCGCCTCCAGGATGTGGCGCACCCCCAGCGCGATGCCGACCGCCATGCGCCAGTACAGGCGGCACAGGCTGTCGAAAGAGGAGTCCAGCGTCAGGCCGCTGATGACGCCCACCGCATGGGGATCGGCGAGCGGCGAGCGGTTGCCGTGGAAGTCCGGCAGCACGTGCAGCCGCCCGGCGAGGTCGAGGCCCTCCTTGCGGCGCAGTTCCATGACCCGCTCGGCGATGGCGCGGTGCATGGCGCCGTCCGGCGCGCCGCCGGCGCCGTGCCAGCGGATGATGTGATCCAGCAGCGCGCCGGTCGCCGACTGGCCGCCCTCGTTCAGCCAGCAGTCCGGCAGCACCGCGCCGTAGTAAGGGCCCCAGACGCCCTGGGTCGGCCGCGGCTCGGCGGAAAGCGCCATGACGCAGCTCGAGGTGCCGGCAATGAGCGCCAGGTGGCGGTCGATGGCGGCGCGGTCGGCGGCATGGGCGCCCAGCACGCCCAGGGCGCCGGCGTGGGCGTCGATGAGCCCCGCCCCCACCCGGCAGGCGGTCGTGAGACCCAGCGCCTCGGCGGCCTCTGCGGTCAGCGGGCCGAGGTCGGCGCCGACCGGGCTCGCCGTGTCGGGCAGCCGGCCGCGCTGCGTCATGTCCGCAATGCCGACCCGCTCGAAGAAGTCCTGCTGCCAGCCGGGCCCCTCATGGCCCAGGTAGGTCCACTTGCAGGTCAGCGTGCACTGCGAGCGCGCGAGGCTGCCGCTGGCCTTCCACGACAGGAAGTCGGCGAGATCGAAGAAGTAACCGGCGGCCTCCCAGCACTGCGGCAGGTGGCGCTTCAGCCACATCAGCTTTGGGGTTTCCATCTCCGGCGACATGACGCCGCCGATGTAGTCGAGCACCCGGTGTCCCGTAGCGGTGCACTCCTCCGCCTCGGCCAGTGCCCGGTGGTCGAGCCAGACGATGGTGTCCCAGCGCCCCTCGCCGGAGGTGGAAACGCTGAGCGGACGCCCCTCGCGGTCGCGCACCACCAGCGAGCAGGTGGCGTCGAAGGAGATGCCCGCGATATCGCTGGGCGCCGCCCCGGCCGCCGTCAGCGCGCCGCGCACCGCCGCCGAAACCGCCGCCCAGATCTGTTCGGAGTCATGCTCGCGGTGGTTGGTCTGCGGCTGGTTCATGTCGATCGGCGTCTCGGCGCGCCCCAGCAGCGTGCCGCGCCGGTCGAGCACCCCGGCCCGCGCACTGCCGGTGCCGACATCCACGCCCACGACCAACTCGCCCATCAGGATACCTTCCGGCCTTTCTCCAGGTCCCGCAGCAGGGCGGGCAGCGCGCGCATGTCGTCGAAGATTCCGTGCGGGCTGAGCGCCGCCAGCCGGTCCCGATGGGACGGCGTCTGCGCATGACTGCCGCCGGTGAAGGCGAGCACCCGCATGCCGGCCGCGAGCGCCGCGCTGATCCCGGCCGGACTGTCCTCGATCACCATACAGGCTTCGGGCGCCGCATGCATCTGCTGCGCGGCAAAGAGGAAGAGATCCGGCGCCGGCTTGCCGTTCGCGACCATGGTGGCGCTGAACACGCGGTCATGGAAGAAGCTGGTGAGGCCGGTGACGTCCAGCGACAGGCGGATGCGCTCCAGCTGGCTGGATGAGGCCACGCAGACCGGCTTGTCGAGGCGTGCCAGGGCCTGGCGGATACCCAGGATTGGCTGCAGTTCGTCGCAGATCGCGGCGTTGAGATCACGGCGCATGCGGGCCAGCGCGGCGTCGCTCACCGCCAGGCCGTGCTCGCGGCTGAGGATGTCGCAGACCGAGGCGAGGCTGCGGCCCAGGAAGGCCTCGCAGGCGGCCTCCGCGTCCATCGTGACCCCGTGCTCGGCCAGCAGCGCCAGCAGCACGCGAATCGACAGCGGCTCGCTGTCCACCAGCACGCCGTCACAGTCGAAAATGACCAGCTCGATAGACGATCCCGTCATGCCTGCGGCCCTCCTGGCCCGCGTCGTCACGCTGCCTTCACCACGCTGCCGTCATCACCCTGCCTTCACCAGCAGGTGTAGCCGCCGTCCGCCTGCACGATGGCGCCGGTGACCAGGCTCGCCGCGTCGGAGGCCAGGAAGTGGACCACCGAGGCGATCTCCTCGGGCTGGCCGACACGCCCCATCGGCGTCATCTCCAGCCACACCTTGTACATCGCAGGGTTCTCCTTGATGCCGAAGGACGTCAGCGGCGTCTCGATGTAGGTCGGCGCCACCGCGTTCACGCGCACGCCGCGCGGCGCCCACTCCGCCGCCAGAGAGCGGGTCAGGTGGTGCACCGCCGCCTTGGAGGCGTTGTAGAACGACTGCGGCTGCGGCTTGTTGACGATGAATCCGGACATCGAGCCGATATTCACGATCGAGCCGCTGCCCTGCTCCAGCATCTGCCGTCCGAAGGCGCGGCAGCACCAGAACAGGCCGTCGACGTTCACGTCCATGTGGAAGCGCCAGTGCTCGTCGCTGGTATCCTCGGCGCGCACGTCGCTCTTGGCGACGCCGGCGTTGTTCACCAGCACGTCGACCCGGCCGTACTTGTCCAGCACCTTGGCCGCGACGGTGTCGACATCGGCGGACTTGGTGACGTCCAGGGCGACACCTTCGGCATCGATGCCCTGGCGCGCCAGCTGCTCGGCGATCTCCTTGGCGCGCGCCGGCACCAGCTCGGCGATCACCACCTTGGCGCCCGCCTCGCCCAGCGCCTGGGCGCAGGCGGCGCCGATGCCCTGCCCGCCGCCGGTTACCACGGCGACACGGCCATCCAGTTTCAGTCTTTCGAGATACATGTGACCAGGCCTTTCAGCTCAACCAGTTGCCGCCGTCGACGTTGTAGGTCTGGCCGACGACGTAATCGCTCTCTGGGCCCGCCAGGAAGACCGCCATACCGGTCAGATCCTCGGCGCGCCCCATTCGGCCATAAGGCACGGCTTCCCCGACCAAGCGCTTCTTCTCCCCCAGAGGGCGCTTTTCGTATTTGGCGAAGAGGGCATCGACCCCCTCCCAGTGCTCGCCCTCGACCACGCCGGGGGCGATGGCGTTCACGTTGATGCGGTGTTCGATCAGATTCAGCGCCGCCGACTGGGTCAGGCTGATGACCGCCGCCTTGGAGGCGCAGTAGACGGCGACCAGCGGCTCGCCGCGGCGCCCGGCCTGGCTGGCCATGTTGATGATCTTGCCGCCCCTGCCCTGGCGGATCATGGCGCGCGCCGCCGCCTGCAGGGTGAAGAGCACGCCGGCGACGTTCACCGAGAAGACGCGCTCGTAGCTGGCGCGGGTGATCTCAGCGATCGGCGCCAGGTCGAACAGCGCGGCGTTGTTCACCAGGATGTCGAGGCCGCCGGCACGCGCCACCACGGCCTCCACGGCGGCATCGATGGACTCCTGCCGGGTGACGTCCAGATGCACCGCGAAGGCCCGGGGGCCGATGGCGGCGGCCGCCGCCTCGGCGCGCGGCAGGTCGATGTCGCCCAGCGCCACCGTCGCGCCTTCGGCGGCATAGGCCTGCGCGAAGGAAAGGCCGATGCCGCGGGCCGCCCCGGTCACGAGCGCCGTCCTGCCGTCCAGGCGCTTCATTGGATTGCCTTGCCCTCCCGGTCGAAGCGGTGGATGCGGTCGGCCGGCGGCGTCAGCCACACGCGGTCGCCGTGGCGCACGCCGAACTCGCCGCTGACGCGTGCCGTCACCGGGCCGATGCCTTCGGCCTGGATGTGCAGGAAGGTGTCGGAGCCGAGGTGCTCGGCGACGCCGACCACGCCGGCCCACTCGCCGCTCTCCTTCGACAGCGCGATGTGCTCGGGACGCACGCCGATGGTCGCGGCGCCGTACCTGCCGGCCGCCGCCCCCTCGATGAGGTTCATCTTCGGCGAGCCGATGAAGCCCGCGACGAAGACGTTGGCCGGATTGCGGTAGAGCTCCAGCGGTGAGCCGACCTGCTCGACGTAGCCGTCGTGCAGCACGACGATCTTGTCGGCCATGGTCATGGCTTCGACCTGGTCGTGGGTCACGTAAATCATCGTGGTTTCCAGCGACTGGTGCAGTTCGCTGATCTCCAGGCGCATGTTCACCCGCAAGGCGGCGTCGAGGTTCGACAGCGGCTCGTCGAAGAGGAAGGCCGACGGCTCGCGCACGATGGCGCGGCCGATGGCGACGCGCTGTCGCTGGCCGCCGGAGAGCTGGCCCGGCCGGCGGTCGAGGTAGTTGGTGAGGTTAAGGGTGGCGGCGGCTGCCTCGACTTTCTGCTTGATGGCGGCTTCGTCGATGCCGGCCATCTTCAGCGGGAAGGCGATGTTCTTGTAGACGCTCATGTGGGGATAGAGCGCGTAGGACTGGAACACCATGGCAAGTCCGCGCTTGGCTGGCGGCATGCCGGTGGCATCCTTGCCGTCGATCAGGATACTTCCGGAAGTCACGTCCTCGAGGCCCGCGATGAGACGCAGCAGGGTCGACTTGCCGCAGCCGGACGGTCCGACGAAGACGACGAACTCGCCGTCGGCGATTTCCAGGTCGACGCCCGGGATCACCGTGACGTTGCTGAAGGTCTTGGTCACCTTCTGCAGGGTGATGGCACCCATTGCATTTCCCCCTTTTGTTGACCGCGCCGCCTTACCTCACCGCGCCGCCCTATTTGACGGCACCAAAGGTGAGACCACGGACCAGCTGCTTCTGGCTGAACCAGCCCATGACGAGGATCGGTGCGATGGCGAGCGTCGAGGCCGCCGACAGTTTTGCCCAGAAGAGTCCCTCGGGGCTGGAATAGGATGCGATGAAGGCGGTCAAGGGCGCCGCCTGCGAGGACGTGAGGTTCAGCGTCCAGAAGGCTTCGTTCCAGGCCAGGATGATGTTGAGCAACATCGTCGAGGCTATGCCCGGCACCGCCATCGGCGTCAGCACGTAGACGATCTCCTTGCCCAGGGACGCGCCGTCCATGCGCGCGGCCTCCAGGATCTCGCCGGGGATCTCCTTGAAGTAGGTGTAGAGCATCCAGACGATGATCGGCAGGTTCATCAGCATGAGGATGGCCACCAGCGCGACCAGGGAGTCCAGCAGGCCCATCCACTGGCACATGAGATAGATCGGCATCAGCACGCCGACGGCCGGCAGCATCTTCGTCGACAGCATCCACATCAGCACATCCTTGGTGTGCTTGGTCGGCGAGAAGGCCATCGCCCAGGCCGCCGGGATCGCCACCAGCAGCCCCAGCAGCGTCGAACCGACGGAGATGATCACCGAGTTCATGGCATGGCGCAGGTAGTTGGAACGCTCCTGCACCTCGACGTAGTTCTCCAGCGTCCACTCGAAGAAGAGGAAGCTCGGCGGCGTGGCGATCGCCTCGCCCTCGGTCTTGAAGCTGGTGATGATGGTCCACAGCACCGGAAAGAACAGCGTCAGGCCGATCAGCCAGGCGATGACGGTGAAGGCGACCTTGCGTTGGGTGGTGACGGCGCGCGCCATGGCTCAGGTCTCCAGGTTCTTGCCGATCATGCGGATCAGGAAGACCGCGACGATGTTCGCCAGGATGATCGCCACCACGCCGCCGGCCGAGGCGCTGCCGACGTCGTACTGCAGCAGGGCCTGGATGTAGATGAGGAACGGCAGGTTGGTGCTAGCGGTGCCGGGGCCGCCGCCGGTGGTGACGTAGATCTCGGCGAAGACCGAGAGCAGGAAGATCGTCTCGATGAGGGTCACCACGGTCAGCGCCCGCGCCAGGTGCGGCAGGGTGATGTGGAAGAAGATCGAGACCGGCCCGGCGCCATCCATCTCCGCCGCTTCCTTCTGCTCCTGGTCGAGCGACTGCAGCGCCGTGAGCGTGATCAGCGTGGCGAAGGGCAGCCAGCCCCAGGCGACGATGATGATGATGGAGAACAGCGGCATGGTTGACAGCCAGTCGACCGGCTGAAAGCCGAAGCTGCGTGCGATCCAGGCAAAGAGGCCGTTGACCGGATGCATCATCATGTTCTTCCACACCAGGGCCGAGACCGTGGGCATGACGAAGAACGGCGCGATGACCAGCAGGCGCACGATGCCCTGCCCCCAGAACGGCTGGTCCAGCAGGATCGCCAGGAAGGTACCGCCGATGACGGTGATCAGCAGCACGCCGCCGACCAGCAGCAGGGTATTGGCGATCGCCTCGAAGAAAGCGGGATCGGTGAGGAAGAACTCGTAATTGCCGAAGCCGGTGAACTCCTCCATTCCCGGCATCAGCAGATTGTAGCGCAGGAAGGAGAAGTAGACCGTCATGCCCAGCGGCACCAGCATCCAGGCCAGCAGCAGGATGACCGAGGGGCCCATCATGAAGCGGGCGGTGGTCTGGGTGTGCAGGGTTGCCATGGATCCACTCCCCCTGGCCGCGGCCGGGTGACCACGGCTGCTGTGCGCAGCGAAGAACCAGCTGCGGTGCGCAGCGAAGAAAAAGAGCGGGCCGCCCGACGCTCGGGTGGATCGGACGGCCCGCCGGGAGGATACGCCTACTTGATGTAGCCGCTGCGCTTCATCTCGCGCTCGGTCAGGGTCTGCGCGTTCTGCAGCGCCTGCTCGGGCGAGATCTGGCCGGCCAGCGCGGCAGAGAACTGCTGGCCGACCGCGGTGCCGATGCCCTGGAACTCGGGGATCGCCACGAACTGCACGCCGACGTAGGGAACCGGGTCGACCGTCGGGTCATTCGGGTCCGCCGCCTTGATGGATTCGAGCGTCATCTCGGCAAAGGGCGCGGCTTCCTGGTAGTCGGCATTGGCGTAGAGCGAGCTGCGGGTGCCCGGCGGTACGTTGGCCCAGCCCTCTTTCTCGGCCACCAGCTTGGCGTAGTCCTTGCCGGTCGCCCAGGCGATGAACTTCTGCGCCGCCTCGCTCTTCTCCGAGCCCGCCGGTACCGCCAGCGACCAAGCCCACAGCCAGTTGCCGCGCTTGCCCAGGCCGTTGTCCGGCGCCAGGGCGAAGCCGACCTTGTCGGCCACCTGCGACTCCTCGGGGTTGGTCACGAAGGAGGCGGCGACCGTGGCGTCGATCCACATGCCGCACTTGCCGGTCTGGAACAGCGCCAGGTTCTCGTTGAAGCCGTTCGAGGAGGCACCCGGAGGGCCGGCGTCCTTCATCAGGTCGATGTAGAAGGTCAGCGTTTCCTTCCAGGGGTCGGTATCGAACTGAGGCTCCCAGTCCTGGTCGAACCAGCGCGCACCGAAGGAGTTGGCGGTGGCCGTCAGGAAGGCCATGTTCTCGCCCCAGCCGGCCTTGCCGCGCAGGCAGATGCCGTAGATCTCGTTCGACTTGTCGGTGATCTTGCGCGCCGCCTCGGCGATGAAGTCCCAACTCGGCGCGTCGGGCATCTCCAGCCCCGCCTTCTCGAACAGGTCGGTGCGGTACATCACCATCGAGCTCTCACCGTAGAACGGCGCGGCGTAGAGCTTGTCTTCGTAGGTCAGGCCGCCACGGATCGCCGGCAGCAGGTCGTCGACGTCGTAGCCGGCGCCGAGATCGTCGAGCGGCACCAGCCAGCCCTGCTTGGCCCAGATCGGCACCTCGTAGGTGCCGATGGTCATGATGTCGTACTGGCCGCCCTTGGTGGCGATGTCCGTGGTCACCTTCTGGCGCAGGACGTTCTCCTCCATCGTCACCCATTCGACGTCGATGTCGGGATTCTTCGCCTTGAAGTCGTCGGTCAGCTTCTGCATGCGGATCATGTCACCGTTGTTCACGGTGGCGATGGTCAGGGTCGTGGCCGCCATGGCCTGGCCGGCGAGCAGCGTCGCGGCACAGGTACCCATGAGGAATGGCATGAATTTCATTGTTTCCTCCCCGAGGCGTTGTTTGAGCAATTGCCTGCGTTCAGAGCAATTACTCATAGGCAGACGTGATGCGTCAAGATGGAATCGTTGCTGCAGCGCACAAGGAAACGGCGGATCGTCGCGCTTCCGCGCCGCAACGGATGAGGGAATTTTGTGACCTACTTGCCGAGCAGCTGCCCGGCGGTCCACTCGTCGGTGATGAGGCCGTTCACCAGGGGCCGGCCGACCGCGACGCGGATTCCCGCCAGCTTGGCCGCCCCCTTCGCTACGGCGATGACGAGGGAACGCTCCGGCGACGGCAGCGGCGCCGAGGCGACCCGGGCGTTGGTCAGTCCGGGAATGAGGCAGCCCTCGGCATCGAAGGCCCAGCCCAGGATCTCCGCCACCGCGCCGGCCTGCTTCAGAGCCGCCAACTCTTCCTTGGTGATGAAGCCGTCTTCCTGCAGTGGGGCCCGCGGTGACAATTCGCCGATGCCGAGGAAGGTCACGTCGGCCTGGGCCGCCAGTTCCAGGGTGGTGCGCACGATGATCTGCTGGTGCAGCAGGTCGCGTTCCTGGGGCGATGCGGCGATGACCGGCATCGGCAGCGGATAGTGCCGGGCGTTCACCCCCTCGGCGAGGGTGAAGATGACGCTGTAGAACGCGGCCGCGCCATCGGGCGTGAAGTTGCCGGTCAGCGAAACGATCTTTTTGTCCGGCGCCTCGATGCGCGGCAGCAATTCGCCGGCGGCCTTCAGCGTGCGCCCGGTGCCGATCGCCATCACCTTCATCTCCGACGACTTCAGCCGGCGCTCCATCTCCGCCGCCGCGGCGTCGGCGACGCCCAGGGTCGTCGACTCAGAGTCCGGGTCCGTCGGCACCACCTCGCAGAGCGCCAGCCCGAAGCGCGCGCGCAGGCGCTGGGCCAGTTCCATGCAGTTGGCCAGCGGGTGGTCGAGGCGCACCTTCACCAGCCCCTCGGAGACCGCCAGCGAGACGAGACGCTGCGCCGACTGGCGCGAGATGCCGAGCTTGGCGGCGATCTCGTCCTGGGTATTGCCGGCCACGTAGTACAGCCAGCCGGCGCGCGCCGCGTCGTCCAGGCGGCCGTCGCCGTCGTCTCTCCGTTTCTTCATGGGCGGTTTTTTTTCATGGACGCTTGCTCACCAGCAGGGGTGTCGGGCCTGTGCCACCGAAGTCAGCGGCAGTCTAACCATCCGGCGCCGCCGGTGAACGAAAATCTGCCCTCAGCGCTTCTTGCCGCCTCTTCCGTTGGGCGTGGGCCCACTGGAGGCGCCGCGCTTGCGCCCGGTCCCCTTGCCCGCCGCCGCCCGCTGGCGCCGCGGTGCGGGCTTGGCGGTCTTCTGCGCGTCTTTTGCGCCCGCGGCCTCCATTTGCCGGGGGCCGTAGCGCTTGAACTTCTCGACCACCACGGCGATCTCGTCATCCGGCAGCACGCGCGGCTTACCGAAGGTCGCGGCCAGGTGGTACTGCCTGGCCAGGGTCTCCACCTCGCCGGCCAGCCACAGCGCGCGCTGCAGCGAGGGACCGGTGGCGATGACGCCGTGGTTGGCCAGCAGGCAGGCGCTGCGCCCCTCGAGCGCCGCAAGGGCGTGCCTGGAGAGTGCCTCGGTGCCGTAGGTCGCATAGGGGGCGACGCGGATCGTCGGTCCGCCGGCGGCGGCGATCATGTAGTGCACCGCCGGGATCTCGACCCCGCAGATCGCCAGCGCCGTCGCGTAGGGGCTGTGGGTATGAACCACCGCGCCGACCTCCGGCCGCGCCAGCATGATGTCGAGATGAAACCGCCATTCCGAGGACGGCGCCAGCTTGCCCTCATGACTGCCGTAGTCGCCGCTCAGGCTCATCGCCACGATGTCCTCCGGCGCCAAGGCCTCGTAGGGCACCCCGGAGGGAGTGATCAGCAGGGTGTCGCCGTGGCGCGCGCTCACGTTGCCGGCGGTCCCCTGGTTGATGCCCAGGGCGTTCATCGTCCGGCAGGCGTCGATGATGGCCTTGCGCAGCTTTTCTTCGTCTTTCTTCATGCCGCCTTCCCGTGCAGCCGATGCTTTCGCGCGCGCACTATGCGGCGGCGGCCCTTCGTTGTCGACCGCCGCCGTTGCCGGAAAAGTGATGAGAACCTAGCCTTTGGTCGCATTCAGGCGACCGGCCCCGGGCCGCTATCCTGACAATCCCACCGACGGCTCGCGAGGAAGGGACGGATGGTTCACGCCGCGCGGCTTCTCTGCATCGTGCTGCTGACGTTCGCGGGCCCTGCCGCCCTAGACGCCGCCCTCGACGCCGCCCTCGACGCCGCCCTTGCTGCGGAGGTCACCCGCGATGCGGTGGAACGGGAACTGGCTGCCGCCCGCGCGGAAGACCGCAATGCCGACTTCGCCGGACAGGTCCTGGCCGGCCTCGACCTCAGCGGCCTCGATCTCTCCGGCGCGGACTTCTCGCAATCGGATCTCTCCGGCGCCGATCTTTCCGACTGCGACCTGCGCCGCGCCAAGCTGGCCCGTGCGCGGCTCGTCGATGCCGATCTCTCCGGCGCCCGGCTGAACCTCGCCTGGATCATGGGCGCGGACTTTTCCGGCGCCAACCTTTCCGGCGCCGTCCTGGAGACTCTCGTGGTATCGCAGAGCATGGAGATCCGACCGGACGAGGCGGTGCGCCTCACCGGCGCCAATCTTTCCGGCGCCCGGGTGACGGCGCGCTTCCACTTCGCCGACCTGCGCGGCACCGACCTCTCGAACCTCCACGCCTCGGCGGACATGCGCAACCAGTCCATGGGCCTCATCCGCACCGAATTCGCCAGCGCCGACCTCACCGGCGCCAACCTCGCCAATGCCGAACTCGGCCGCGTCGATTTCAAGTTCGCCAAGCTGCGCGATGCCAAGCTCACCGGCGCCGACCTTACCCATGCGGATTTGGCCGGCGCCGATCTTACCGGTGCCGACCTGACCGGCGCGATCCTCACGGGTGCGGTCTTCGACGGCGCAGTGCTCACCGACGTGCGCGGTCTGCCGCCGCGGTGATCTCTCTCACCCGCCCTCCCAAGGCCCTACCCCAAACTTGCCGGCATCCAGGATAGGCCGCGGCCCTGCACTACCTATAGCCGAGCTTCTTGGGCGCGCTTCTGCTTATTGGCTCATTCCTCTCTACATTAGGGCGCACGCATATAAAATTAACAACCTTGGCATGTAGACTGTAAAAATTTCTTCCACCTGCATCCCGTTAATGGATTTCGCCGAACGCCCTGAAAAATTTCACAACTTTCCACTGTCTAATACTTTCGATAGGCGAGAATGATTCGACAACCTAGCGGTGCACCGTCTTGAAGCTTTACAAGTATGGTTAACGGGCAGCGCCGAATTCAACCACAACATTGATATCTCAACTAGAACATCGTTGGCACGCTAATTGCTGTGCCTAGTCAGCCGGGCTTATCTCAAGGCACGGCCACTCTCATTCTCAAAGATGGGGGTTGAGCGATGTTGCTCAATGATCGACGCCAGCCGTCAGATCGTTCGCTTCTGCCGCCGGCGTCGAGCGAACAAGGAGAGAGGCTATGATGAGAGGACTGTTGATCAGCACCTCTGCGTTGGCCCTGGTCCTTACGTTTGCCATGGAAGCATCTGCAAATCCGAAGAATAAGTTCGGTGACGGCAACACGGCCACTGCAGATGCCATGGCGGACGCAAATGCCAACGGCGGCAATGCAGGAGACGGAGGCAACGCGAACGCCAACGGGGCGGATGCGGCTGGCGGGACCGCCGGCGCGGCGGGTGCCGGGGGCGTCGGAGGCGCCGGAGGCACGGCGACGGCCTATGCCGAGTCGTTCAACTCGGACATTGAAGTGATCTCCGTCCAGGAACTGTCCCAGACCGTGAATGGCGATGCGATCACCGTCTTCGGTGGGCTTGGCGGCGCCGGCGGTGCCGGAGCCGCGGGGGGCAACGGCGATCTCGGTGTCGGAGTCTCGGTGGCCCTGGCCGGCGGCGGCGGTGACGGCAACGACGGTGGCGACGGCGGCGACGGCGGCCTCGGCGTCGGTGCTTCGGTCGCCTTGGCCGGCAGCGCGGCCGACGGCGGCGACGGCAACGGCGGCGGCGGCGGCGCCGACGGTGGCCTCGGCCTCGGTGCATCGCTTGGCCTGGCCGGCAGCGCCGATTCCGGCGCCAACACCGGCAATGGCGGCAACGCCAATGCCAATGGCGGCGACGGCGACGATGCCGGCAACGGCGGCGGCGGTACCGGAGGGTCCGGCAGCGCTGGCGGCAACAGTGCGACCGGCGGCACGGCGACGGCCGGTGCCGGGACCGG
>NZ_JBBKAH010000011.1:0-339954 GCF_037652055.1 Pelagibius sp. 7325 | reverse complement strand
GCGCTGGCCGGGCTGCTGGCGGCCTGGTTCGCCCGCGCCCTGGCGGCGCAGGCGGCCGGCGATACCGCGCCGCCCCGGGCGGGGGCCGCCTTGCTGGCGCGCTTCCAGGTGCTGGTGGAGCGCGACTACCGCAGCCCGCGGGCGCTCTCCGACTACGCCGGGACGCTGGGCGTGACGCCGACGCACCTCAGCCGCGTCGCCCGCGCGCTGACCGGCTCCCCGGCCTCGCAGCTGATCCTGGAGCGGCGCCTGCTGGAGGCACGCCGCGCGCTCGCCTACACCTCCATGCAGGTCGCCGAGATCGCCTACATGCTGGGCTACAGCGACCCCGCCTACTTCGCCCGCGTCTTCGCCCAGGCAGCGGGCGAATCGCCGAGCGCGTTTCGCGCCAGGATGACGGCGCTCTGACGGCGGCTGTCTGGCGGGGCGTCACGCGCGCCGGGACAGCGCACCGCGATGCCTGCTGTTGAGGGCTCGCCCCTTGCCCCCGTCGAAGAGTTTCTGTCCAGCCACGCCACAGCTGTCGTCCCGGGGCTTGACCCCGGGACCCATTGGCGTCGATGCGTGGTGACGGCCTGCGGCATTGGCGTCCTCGCCGGCCGCAGGCGTTGGAGGCTCCCTATCGGCGTTATGGCGAACGGACAGGCCAATGGGTCCCGGCATCAAGTGCCGGGACGACAGCGGGACTGTAGCGAGAGCAAGTCACACCGGCTTTCTCCAAACTGTCACCTCGGTCCCTCACTTCCCCTCGGCGCTGTGGACGCCGTCCCAATCGGGTGGCGGCGGATCGTTGCGGAACTCTTCGATGCGACGGCGGTAGAGCTGCCGGAAGATCTCGAGGTCGAGGTGGGCGAGGCGGCGTCCCGCCAGTGCGTCGACGGCCTGCGCCGCGGCGTCCCAGGCCTGGAAGCGGTAGGCGGTCAGCAGGTTGTCCATGAGGCGCATGGTCATGCGGACGTCGGCATCGTCGGCGAGCTCTGGTCCGCCCAGCAGGGCGAAGATGCGCTGGGGCTCGCGCTTGCCCTTCACCCGGATCAGGTCCAGCTCGACATAGCTCGCCCGGTCGCCGAGCGCCTCGGCGGTGGCCTGGCCGAGGACGATGTCGGCGCCGTAGACGGGCGACTGCCCTTCCAGGCGCGACGCGAGATTGACCGCATCGCCCAGCACGGAATAGTCGAAGCGCTGTTCCGAGCCCATGTTGCCGACCACGCAGAGCCCGGTGTTGATGCCCAGGCCGATGCGCAGCGCCGATGTCTCCGCCGTACCGCCCGCGGCGTCCGCCAGCATCTTCGCGTTCAGCGTGTCGAGGGCGCCGCACATCGCGCGGGCGGCGTTGCAGGCGTTGAGCGCGTGATCGGCATCTCTGAGCGGCGCGTTCCAGAACGCCATGACCGCGTCGCCCATGTATTTGTCGATGGTGCCGTTGTTGGCCATGATCTCGGTGGAGAGCGAGGTCAGCAGGCGGTTCATCAGGCGGGTCAGCACCTGCGGCTCGTGTTGCAGGCGCTCCGCGATCGCGGTGAAGCCGCGCACGTCGCTGAAGAGGATCGTCATTTCGCGGCTCTCGCCGCCCAGCACCAGCCGGTCGGGCTCGTCGGCCAGCTGATCGACGAGGGCCGGCGAGAGGTAGTGGCGAAAGGCGCGGCGCACTTCCTCGCGGCGGCCTTCCTCGCGCAGGTAGTTGGCGAAGACCAGCAGGGCGAAGACGGCAAAAGCGCCGAGCGAGGGATAGGCGGGATCGATCAGCAGTCCCTCGCCGGTGAAGAGGAACCACGACGTGGCGAGCAGGAACGACGCCACGAGCGCGCCCAGCAGCATGGTGAGCGCCGCGCCGAGCACCGGCACCAGGGCGATGATCAGCAGGGAGACGATCGCCAGGGCCGTCACCTCCGCCCCCAGCGCGTAGTGCGGCCGCTGCAGAAGCTGCCCGGTGATGATCATTTCCAGCACCTGGGCATGCACCTCCACGCCGGGAACGTTGCCCTGCAGTGGCGTTGCCTTGATGTCGAACAGGCCGACGGCCGAGGTGCCGATCAGCGCCAGCTTGCCCGCCAGGCGCTCCGGCGCTACCGCGCCGGCCAGCAGGTCCTTGGCGGAGATGTAGAGGCCGGGGCGCTGCTTCGCGTAGTGGATCCACAGACGGCCGTGGCGGTCCGTCGGCACGTCGACCCCCGCGACGACGAAGGAGCGAATGCCCGCGCGGTCGGTCTTGATGGCGAAGGCGTTGCCGCCGGAGGCGACCCGCAGCAGTTCGACGGCCAGGCTGGGCACGATGCGGCCCTCGGCGATGACGAAGGCGGGCACGTTGCGCACCACGCCGTCGCTGCCGGGCACGAGGTTGAAGACGGCGCGGCTGGCCGCCGCCTGTTCCAGGACCGGCGTGTTCCGCACCAGGGACGGAAATTGATAGAGATAGGGCTTGGGGTCCGCACCGACGATCGCCAGCGGAACCTCCGACGGCGCCGGCGGCGGCCTGTTGCGGACCTCGCGGTGGTAACCCGACTGGCCGAGCACCACGCGCGTCCGGCTGAGCGCGCCGGCCAGGACCTCGTCGTTGTTGGGCAGGACGCGCAAGGCTTCGGCGATGGCGGGATCCACCTCGGCGAGGGAGTCCGCGTAGACGCCGGGCGAGGTGCGGTCCGGTTCCGGAAAGGTGATGTCGAAACCGACGGCCACGACACCGGCGAGCCGAAGGCGGTCGATCATGCGCGCCACCTCCAGGCGCGGCCAGGGCCATTGGCCGATCTCGGCAAGGCTTTCCTCGTCGATGTCGACGATGACGATGGGCTCGGCCGCCGGCTGGCGGGGATTGACCAGCTGATAGAGGTCGAAGACCCTGAGGCGCAGGATTTCCAGCGGGGCCGGGTCCCAGATCCTGAGTGCGATCAGGGGAATCAGCAGGCAAAGCCCCAGCAGGCGGCTGAAGGCCAGGCGCCGCAGCATCCGCAGCAGGTCCGCCCGGGCGAAGACGCCGCGCCGTTTTGATGGCGAAGCGGCCGGGTCCGGACCCTTCGCGCGCCCGCCCTCGACGCTGCCGCCCTCCAAGCCGCCGCCCTCCAAGCTGCCGGCGCGTGCCGAGGGTTGCATCCCCGCCTGCGGACTGTCGGCTTGCGGCTTCAGGCCATCCATATCGTGCCTAGGCTAGGGGGGTGAAGTCCTCGGGATTGAGACTGACCGGCGGGCCGCCTTCCAGGAAGAGCGCGGAGGTGGCGCCGCTGCCGCTCGGCTCGGATGCCGCAGCGTCTCCGGGGGAGTCGCCGGCCGGGAGCAGCGCATCGAGGTCTTCGCCGGGATCGTCGACCAGGGCGGCGAGTTGCAGGGCCGGCGCGGCGGGCGCAGGAGGCGGCGGCGCGCCCGGGAACAGCGCCGCGATGTCGTCGGTATCGGAGATGACGTCGACCTCGCCGCCGTTGCCCAGGCTGCCGGTCTCGACCTTGCCCAGCTGATCGGTGGAAAAGTTGTCGGCACCGGGCGCGCCGATGGCGAACGCCTGGATGGTGAGATCGGTGAGGATCGGCGCGCCGCTGCCGTCGTCGTACAGCTCGGCGCTGAGCGCCGCATCCGGCAGGTACTCCTCGCCGCCGTCGCTGAAGAGGTAGATGAAGTTCAGCGCGTCCTCGTAGCGCTCGGCAGTGCCGGTGCCGGTGCCGGTCCCGGTCCCGGGGTCGATGTCCTCGTGCAGCCAGTTCACCGCCACTTGCAGGGGCCCTTCGTACTCGGTGCCGCCATCGGTTTGCAGGCCTTCGATGAAAGGCATCAGCGCCGCGTCGTCGGGCCCGTCGAACTCGGCGCTTCGCGATTCGATGAGGTCGATGTCGGTATGGGCGCGGAAGGCGATGACCTTGATGGAGACTCGGTCGGCGACGCCGGCGTCGATGAGCTGCTGGTTCAGCGCCAGCACGGCCTGCTTGGCGAGGTCGATCCGGCTTGGGGAAGACGGCGTCGGCGCGCGGCCATCGGCACCGCGTGACATGGACCCTGAGATGTCGATCAGGTAGACGACGTTGATGGCCGGGGGAATTTCCTCAGGCGGTGCCGTGAGCACGGAAGGAAAGAAGCGAAAGAGCTGGGGATTGTCGGTCCCCAGCGGCCCAAAGCCCGAGATATCCACGCCGGTCAGCACGTCGCTGCGCGGCAGGCTGTTGGCGACCAGCCCGAAGCCCTGGTTCGCCCCGAGTGTCAGTCCGGCGGCAAAGCTGCTGCCGCCGCCCAGCGGCTGCGGCCCCGCGGCCGTCTCGAAGGGGAAATCGACCGGGTTGTCGGGCGGCTGCTGCGCCGCGGCCTGCTGCTGGTCCGGCCCCGTCGGCGGGCCTTCCGTGCGGTTCTGTTCGATGTTGCGCTGGATCTCGGTTGCGTTGTTCAGCGGGCGGCCGAAGACGCTGCCGAGGGCCTCGCTGGAGAGGGTGGCCGGCAGGCCGGGGATGATGTCGGCGCTGCGGATCTCGAGAAAATGATTGGCCTGCGTGAACTGCGCGGATCCGCCGAAGTTGCTGAAGGTAAAGCGGCCGACCTCGCCGGTTTCGGGGTTCTCGATGTTGACGATCCGCGTCACGCCGCCCAGCGTGCCGATCCGCACGCCGACCGTCGTGCCGCGGATGCCGATGGTGCCGGCGGGCGTGTCGACGTTCATCTCTCCGCTCGGCGCGATGTTGCCGGTGACGAAGACGAAGGTGCCCTGGATCAGCGAGACGCCCATGGTGTTGGCGGCGCCGCCGGGATTGTAGATCAGCTCGTCGACCACCATGCGCGCGTTGGCGGACAGCGAGAACACCGTGTCGTCGACGAAAAGGATGCCGAGGTCCGAGCCGACGCCGGTCGAAACGACATCGCCCAGGAAGATCGGATCGCCTTCGTGCAGGTCGTCGCGGACGCCGTCGGCCCTCTGCACGCGGGCGATGCCGTTGAGGGAACTGACCGCGCCGATCGGTGCGGACAGCGGCGCGTCGCCGAGCTGTGCGAAAGACAGGGGCACGGCCGGCCCGGCCAGGCTCTCGACGGTGTCCGGCGTCAGGCGCGCGCCTTCCGCCGTCTCCAACGGGGGTGGCGGGACCTGCGTGAAGTAGTCGCGCAGCAGGACTTCGCTGCCGTCGGCCCCCTGCAGCAGAAGATCGTCTCCCAGCCTGACGAAATCCGCCGAGAACAGGAGGCCTGCATCGAGAACGATCTCGGATTGGTCGGCACAATCGATGGTGCGGACGACGTCGCCGTTGCCCGCTTCGCCGGAAAAGGTCGTCTTGACCATAGCCACCCCCAGGTCTCAGACACAGAACGGGGCGGCCGACTTAAGTCGTCAGAAAATTAGGAACGGTGACGCAAGGAACATCAGGTCGTTCTCGGCCTTCCCCATGATGAACTCTAGCAGCGTGATTAGGAAAGTATCATAGAAAAGAATAGTTAAGACGTTTAGATCGCGGCGCGATGCATCTGCAGGTAGAGCCTGTTCCGCCTTGGAACGCCGGGCACCGGCCTGGGGCAGTGGACGACGCTCTAGCGTTTGCGCGCCATGCGGGCGTGTTCCCAGGACATCAGCAGCACGCCGGCGAAAACGATGCCGAAGCCGGCGAGGTGGATCCACTGGAAGCGCTCGCCGAGCAGCAGGTAGGAGAGTACCAGCGCCGAGGCCGGCATGAGGCCCATGAAGGCGGCGGCGACGGTGCCCTCGGTCTTGGCGATGCCGGAATACCAGCACCAGGTGCCCAGCGCGAGGGTGCCGGCGCCGTACCACAGCGCGGCAAGCCAGCCGCCGGTTGCCACCGCGGCGGCATCGAAGCGCGGCCATTCCCAGGCGGCCAGCGGCAGGAACAGCGGGATCGCCAGGGCGGCGGCGAGGAAGGCGACGACCAGCGGATTGGCGTCGCGGCTGACCCGCTGGCCCAGCAGGGTGTAGGTGACCTCGCAGCAGACCGCGGCGAAGACCAGCAGGCCGCCGAGCAGCGCCCCGCCGCCGAGATCGCGCAGGAGATCGACGAGGGGCCCGCCGCCGCCGCCGCCGCCGGAACCGCCCTCCGTTCCGCCGCCCACATAGAGCAGCAGCACGCCGCCCACCGCCAGCGCGATGGCGGTGAGCTTGCGCCAGTTGGCCTGCTCGCCGAGCAGCAGGATGGCGACGCCGGCGGTGACGGCGGGGGTGGTCGACATGACGACGGCGCCGGTCACGCCGCTGACGAGACTCATGCCCGCCAGCATGAAGACGGTGAAGCCGAACATGCCGAAGACGGCGATCAGCGCGGTGAGCAGCCAGTCGCGGCGGCCGAGCTTGGCGATCTCGCCGCGGTAGACCAGCAGCAGCGGCGCCAGCACCAGGGCGCCGATCGCGACGCGCAGGGTGGCGCCGATGAAGACCGGCATCGCGTCGGTCACCAGCTTGGAAACCGGCGTCGCCGAACCGAAGAGGATCATGCCGGCGGCAAGCTGGACATAGACCAGGCCGGCGAAAAGCGGGGCGCGGGCGCCGCGATGGGAAGCCGATGTCGCCATGATGCGCTTCGACAACGTGCGCGGTCCGCCCGTGGTTCCTTCAGGGCGGCGGTTGCTTCAGGGCGATGGCGCCGCCCGGGCCGCGGCCGTTTGC
The DNA here is from genome assembly GCF_037652055.1 of Pelagibius sp. 7325. NCBI lineage: Bacteria > Pseudomonadati > Pseudomonadota > Alphaproteobacteria > Rhodospirillales > Rhodovibrionaceae > Pelagibius > Pelagibius sp. 7325. The sequence goes on along the minus strand of NZ_JBBKAH010000011.1, from coordinate 333,383 downwards.
ATTCGCGCGCTCAACCGGCGCACACTGGAGCCATGACCCTCCGCCGCGCTGCCGCCGTCCTGCTTCTCGTGCTGCTGCCCGCCGCCGCCGGCGCGCAGGACGATTCCTGCGCGCAGCCGCAGCCGGTCTGCGACGCCCGCGCCGCGGTCTTCGCGATCTCGGGCTTCGATCCGGTGGGCAGCGCCGTGCGCCTCAGCGAGACCAGGCTGGTGACGGCGCGCCACGTGGTCGCCGACATGCGCACGGTTCGGGTGTTCCTGGCCGACGGCAGCCCTCTGCGGGCCACGGTGGTGCTGACCGACTATCCCGGCGACCTGGTGCTGTTGGAGGTGGCGGGCCTGCCGCCCGGTCCGGTGCTGGCGCCGGCGCCCGTTGCACCCGACAGCACGCTCTACACCGTCGGCGCCGACGTCGGCCGGCAACGCATTCGCGTCTACGATCCGGGCCGCCTGCACTTTGCCCCGCCGCCCGGCAAGCCGCTCGCCCGCCTGCACCACGGTGCCTACAGCCAGCCGGGCAACGGCGGCGGCGCGCTGGTCGATGAAAAGGGGGATCTGGTCGGCATCGTCGCCTCGGGCGGCGAGGGGCGGTTCGAGGCGATCCCCGCCACGGCGATCGCCGAACTGGCCGAACGCAGCGGCAGCGCGGCGGTGAGCGATGCCAGCGCCGAGATCGGCGGGGCCGTGCGCATCTGCACGACCCTGCTGGACAACTTCCGCGACGCGGGGCGGCGCCTGGAGGATCAGCAGGCCAAGGCCATCGAGGTATCCTGCACGCGCTCGGGCAACCGCCAGCTTTCCGACCTGGCCGGCCAGACGCTCGGGCGCGCCGGGCGCACGCAAGCCGCCATCGCGCTCTTCCAGCAGGGCCTCGCCGAGGATCCCAACGCCGTCAACACGCGCATCGGCCTTGCCGTCACCTACCACCTGGCGCGCGACTTCGAAGCGGCGCTGCCGCATCTCGCCTGGCTGCTGGACCACACTGGCGACGACCTGGTCGGCGACGACTTGCAGGTGCTGCGGCTGGCGATCCAGGCCGGCGCCTGGGGCGGTGATGTGGATTTGGCCGAACGCGCGCTGGCGCGGCTGAAAGAGGTCAACCCGCAGAGCGCCGCTGCCGCCGAGCAATTCCTCAACAATCCGCCGCCGCGCCCGCCGAAGTTGCAGTAACCGTCACAGGTCGTCCGCCGGATCGGGGATCCATCCCACGGCGACCCGCGGCGCGCCGCGCTCCATGGGTGGTGCCGCGCGGGCGAAGAGCGCGCGCTTCAGCGTCGCCGTGACCCAGTCGGGATTCTCCGCCAGCAGGCGCGCGGCCAATGCCACGACACGCGGCACCGCGTAGCTGGAGCCCGAGGCCGTGCCGCGCGCGCCGCGGTAATCGGTCACCTCGATTCCTTCGGCCGGCACCATGAGATCGACACTGGCGCGTCCCCAGTTGGAGCCCGGCGCCAGCCGTCCGAAAGCGTCGGCAGAGGTCACCACCACCATGTTGTCCAACGACAGGCTCGCCGGGTAGAGCGGCGCCGCGTCGATGTCGCGCCCGTCGTTGCCGGCGGAGACCACGAAGAGAATCTCCTGGTGCGCCTGGGCGGCCTCGGCGAAAGCGGCCCAGTCGTCCGGATCGCGACTGCCCATCGGCAGGGCGACGATGCGCGCGCCGGCGGCCGCCGCGATCGCGACCACCTCGGCCATGCGCGTCATGTCGGGCCGCGGATAGCGGATCGGCAGCAGGCGCACGCCGGGGGCCTCTGCGATCAGCAGGCTGGCGACCGGGGTGCCGTGGCGGATCGGAAAGAACGGCGAGCGGCCGGTGTCGCCGTCGTAGGGCCGGCCATCGCCGTCCCACAGGTCGCGGCCAAGAAAGCGGCCTTCATCATCGCGCGCCAGCCGCGCGGCGATCTGCGGCAGCCGGTAGTTCACGCCGCTGTCGATGTGGGCGACGGTGACGCCGCCGGGGTCGGTTCCGTCCGGGACTGGCGGGTTCAGCGGCTCGACCGCCTGCACCGTGGCGAGATCGGCAGCGTAGAGCACGAGTTCCAGTGCCGTGCCGTCGTCGCCGTAGCGGATCGCCCGGGCGTGCTGCGGCGCGCAGTCGCCGCCGGCGAGCAGCGTCATGACGGGCCGTGCCGTGCTCAGGTCGTGACTCTCGAAGACGACGCGCCGCAGGCCGGCGGGCGCGCGCGTCGCGTGGATCAGCAGCGCCAGGCCCCGCGCGCGGTCTTCCAATATAAGGTCCCGAAACGCCCAGGCGTCGGGCGGGCCGCGGTCCGCGACATTTGAAACCGTGAAACCGGAAAGCGGCCCATCGAGGCGTGCGGCGATGCTCTGCGCATCGAGGATGCCCTCCGGGCAGAGCGTTTGCGCCGCCTGCAGCACGGCGCGCGCCGTGTCGATGTCGCCGTCGTCCGCCGCCGCGGCCGGCCCGAACATCACCGTGGCGGCACAGGCCGCGGCAACCATGCGCGGGTCGCGCCGGGCGCGCGCGGCGCGCGGGGCGCTCACCCGACCAGTTCCCCGTGCTCGATCATCAGCGGAATGACGAGGTCCTCTTCGTCGTCGAGGTGGCGGCGCATGCGCGTCAGCAGGCGCGCGCTGGTCTCGGCGTAGGCGGCCGCCGGGCCTTCGGCGTCGGGCGTGCGGGCGAGCGCCTGCAGCAGCGCGTTGGCGGCATCGGCGGTCGCATAGAGATCGGCGTGCAGCGCCTGGTGATCGCGGTCCAGCAGGTCGAAGCCGGGGGCGAGGGCCGGTTCGGCCTGGCGGAAGGCGGGGAAGTAGTGGTGGTCCTCGACCTGGTGGTGGCCGTTCAGTTCGCCCAGCAGGACCTGCAGGCGCGGCGCGAAGAAAGCCTGGAAGTCCTCGGGCGGGAGGCCGCCGCCGAGAAAGCGCTGGGTCGTCTGGTCCAGCGCGTCGCCGAGGCCGCGGAAGGCGGCGTGGCGGTCGAGCCAGAAGCGCGCCGTCATGCCCAACCGCGCGTTGCCCTGCCAGTCCGCGCGCGGGTGGCGGCGCAGCAGCGCGAACCACTCGGCGGGCAGGCCGGTGCGGCGATCAAGGTCGAGCGGATCGGTGGCGCGGTCGGGATCCATGCCCTCCAGATAGCGGACTATGCCGGCCTGTCCAGAAAAAATCTGGGCCCAGGAAAATCCGGAACTCACTCGCGCCCTTGCGGCAGGGCGAAGGCGACGATCTGGTCGGAGACGCGCGGCGACAGGATCGAATTGCCGCCGACGGCGAAGACCACGTACTGCCGGCCCTGGTAGGTGTAGACCGCGGGCAGCGAGACCGCCGGCGCGTCGACCTGCGCCGACCACAGCGCCTCGCCGCTGTTCACGTCGATGGCGCGCACGTGCGAATCCATCGAGGCGCCGATGAAGACCAGGCCGCTGGCCGTCACCACCGGGCCGCCGATGGTCGGCGAGCCCCAGGACTCCGGCATGTAGAAGCCCCACTTCTGCACCTGACCGAAGGGCTTGCGCCACAGCAGTTCGCCGCTGTCGAGGTTGTAGGCCGACAGGGTGCCGTAGGGCGGCTTCCAGCAGGGCATGCCGAGGGGATTGAGGAAGTTGGTCAGGTGCATGCCGTAGGGCGCGCCGGCCTGGGGCGAATAGCCCTGCTCGTTGCCGCCGCCCGTCGCTTCTCTCTCGTACTGCTCGCGGGCGATCAGCCGGTAGATCTGCACGACGCTGGAGCTGTTGACGATGAAGGTGTTGCTGCGCGGATCGACAGCCCCGCCGCCCCACTGGGCGCCGCCGACGGTCGCCGGGTAGGTCAGGGTGCCCTCCTGGCTGGGCGGCGTGAAGAGTCCTTCGTAGCGCAGCGCCTCGGCGGTTTCGCTGCAGTAGCCGAGGCTCGTCCAGTCGGCCAGCCAGAACACGCCGGGCCAGTCGCCGACGTCGATGACGGGCGGCGGCGTCTCGACCCAGGGCTGGGTCGGCACCGCCTCTTCGCCGTCAACGTCGGAGGCCGGCACCGCCCGCTCCTCGATCGGATAGACCGGCTCGCCGGTGGTGCGGTCCAGCACATAGAGGAAGCCCTGCTTGGAGGTCTGCACCAGGGCGGGGATGGTGCGCCCGTCCTTGCGGATGTCGACAAGGGTGGGCGGTGCCGGGGTGTCGTAGTCCCAGATGTCGTGGTGCACCAGCTGGCGGCTCCAGATCACCGCGCCGGTCTCGGTATCCAGCGCGGTGACCGAGGTGGCCAGCGGGATCGGCGCCGTGCGGTTGCCGCCGTAGAAGTTGGGGCTGGGCGAGCTGACCGGCAGGTAGAGGATGCCGCGCTCGGCGTCGACCGACATGGAGGCCCAGACGTTCGCGGTGCCGGTGATGCCCGGATAGTCATCCGGCAGCGGGTTGAACGACCACTTCAGCGCGCCGCTGCGCGCATCGACGGCAAAGACCATGCCCGGCGGCGTCGCGCTCGCCGCCCAGTCCTTGCCGGCCCAGCCGATGAACAGCGTGTCCTGGTAGACCGTCGGCGGCTGCAGCAGGGAGAGCGGCCATTCCGCCTCCGGCGTGTTCCACTGGTTCACGTTCAGCACACCGTCCTCGCCGAAATCGGCACAGGGCGCGCCGCTGTCGGCGTCGACCGCGTGCAGCTTGGCATCCATGGTGCCGATGTAGACGCGCTTCTGACAGGGCTCGCCGGCGGCCGGCGTCTCTGCCTGCCAGTAGGCGACGCCGCGGTTCTTCAGGGCGGGCTGGGTGAGGGCCTCGAGCGAGGACTTGCTGTCGTAGGTCCACTTCACCGCGCCGGTGTCGGGCTCCAGCGCGAAGATGCGGTAGAACGGCGTGCCGAGATAGAGCGTGTCGTTCACGAAGAGGGGCGTTGCCGACCATACCGAGGCCGGCCTGTCACCGCTGCCGTCGGAGACGTCGCCGGTGTGGGTCTCCCAGACCTTCTCCAACTCGCCGACGTTCTGCGGCGTGACCTGGTCGGCCGTCGTGTACTTCTGCGCGGCGAGGTCGCCGTTGAAGGTCGACCAGTCGCCGGGCTCCGCGGCGTCGGCCGCCGCCGCACAAAGCAGCGTGAGGGTGAGCGCGCTGCCGCGCAAAAGATTGCGAGGCGCAAGCGGGCAAGGCTGCATCATCGTGCGGCTCCTTCGGCTGCGGCCGCCGGGCGGCCGCCCTTGCGGGTGAAGAGATGCGCCAGCCAGCCGAGCAGGCAGAGCCCCATCATCGCGAGCAGCAGAGTGCTGTGCAGCATCGCTGCGGCCAATGCGGTGCCGAGGATGCCGAGCAGCAGGAGCACGACGAGGGTCGCGTGTAACGGGCCCCGGTGCAGCGCTGCGGCGACGACAACGAGGCCGGCGAGGCAGATCGCGATGCTGGAGGCGATGACCAGCAAGGCCCCGGGAGTGCCGTTGATGCCGCTTGCCGGGTCGAAGTAGGCGAAGGCGGCCACGATCGCGCCCACCGCGGCGCAGAGGGTCAGGAGATTGCCGCCGGGATCGCTGACGAGTCGATCGGACATGGTTGCCCCCAGGTGAGACTGGCAGGATGGCTGAGGCAAAGAGGACAGATCACGCCGACGCTCTCGCCGTCCGCGTGTTGCCCTTTTAAAGAGAACTCGGCGCGGCGGGGATGGTTCCGCGATCGGGGCGCGTCAGTAGAGCAGCCGCACCAGGCCCAGGGTGATCGTCGGAAAGAGGATGAGGATCGCCACCCGGATGATGTCGCTCAGCACGAAGGGCAGGGCACCGCCGTAGGTGCGCGTCAGCGGCACGTCGGGCGCCATGGAGTTAATGACGAAGAGGTTCATGCCGACCGGCGGCGTGATGAGGCCGACCTCCACCACGATCAGCACGATGACGCCGAACCACAGCGCCATCTCCTCGGCCGGCAGGCCGAAGTCGAGCACCGAGACGATGGGAAAGAAAATCGGGATGGTCAGCAGGATCATGGAGAGGGAATCCATGACGCAGCCGAACACCAGGTAGCAGAGCAGGATCACCAGCAGCACCAGCCAGGGGCTGACCCCCATGGAGGCGACGGTGTTGGCCGCCTCCTGCGGCAGCTGGGAGAAAGCGAGGAAGCCGTTGTAGACGGCGGCGCCCAGCACGATGAAAAAGATCATGCCGGTGGAGATCGCCGTGCCGGTGATGGCTTCGCCGAGTCCGCGCCAGGAAAGTCCGCCGTTGAAGAGGGCGACCAGGCCGGTGCCGGCGGCGCCCACGGCGGCGCCCTCGGTCGGCGTGAACCAGCCGAGGTAGATGCCGCCGATAACCACCGCGAAGATGACCAGCACCGGCCAGACCGCGACGATGGCGGTGAAGCGCTCGCCGTAGCCGGCGCGCTCACGCAGGCCGGCCGAGCCCGGCTTCAGGCGTACGTAGACCGCGATGGTGAGCATGTAGCCGAGGGCGGCCAGCACGCCCGGCACCATGGCGGCCATGAACAGCTTGATGATGTTCTGCTCGGTGAGGATGGCGTAGATCACCAGCACCACCGAAGGCGGAATGAGAATGCCCAGGGTGCCGCCCGCGGCGAGGCAGCCGGTCGCCAGCGCGCCGGAATAGCCGTAGCGGCGCAGCTCCGGCAGGGCGACCTGGCCCATGGTGGCGGCGGTGGCGAGCGAGGAGCCGCAGATCGCGCCGAAGCCGGCGCAGGCACCGACCGCGGCCATGGCGACGCCGCCCTTGCGATGGCCGAGCCAGGTCTCCGCCGCCTTGAAGAGCGCCTGGGACATGCCGCCGCGGGTGGCGAACTGCCCCATGAGCAGGAACAGCGGCACGATCGACAGCGAGTAGTTGGAGAAGGTGTCGTAGGTCAGCGACTTCATCTGCGCCAGGATGGGGATCCAGCTGCCGGTCACCAGCCAGGTGCCGAAGAAGCCGACCATCAGCATGGCAAGGCCGATGGGGATGCGCAGGAAGATCATTCCCAGGAGGATCGGGAAGGACCACAGGCCGAGTTCCAGGTGACTCATCGTTGCGCGGCCTCGCGCACGTCGCCGAGGCTGCGCCATACGGTGTAGGCACAGACCAGGGTGAAGACGGCGGCGCCGAGGAGAGCGGCGGTATAGCTCCACCAGACCGGGAACTGCAGGATGAAGGTGGTCTCGCCGTAGGAGCGCTTGTCGAGCAGGCCGAGGAAGAGACGCCAGGTGATGACGCCGGCCGCGCCGGTCATCAGCAGGTTGGCCACGACGTCGATCATCGCGTTTGGCCGCCGCCCGGCGCGGGCCAGGAAAAGGTCGACGGTGACGTGACCGCGGTGGAACTGGCACAGCGGCAGGAAGGACAGCACGGCAAAGGCGGTGCCGGCCTCGACCAGCTCGAAATCCCCCGGGATCGGCCCCAGTCCGGCGAAGATGAGGGCGCGCCCGATGATGCTGATAACGGTCAGGCTGAGGACGACGATCAGCACGGCGCCGCCCGCCATGGCCGTCCAGAAGGCGATGCGTTCTATGGCCCGATCAATGCCTGATCGTCCCGTCCCCGTTGCCATGTCGGTGGTCCCCAGAAGAAGAAGCCTGACGTGCTGTTTGGCTGTTTGGCGGTGTCTCGTTCGTTGGTCGGAGGATCGAGGCTCCGTTCGTTGTTACTCCGTCGGCGGGCGCTGCGTTTCCCTGCCGGGGACGGAAACTATCCGGCCCGCGCCCGCAGCAGCGAGGCCCGTCCAAGACGAATCCGACTTGCCTAGGGATTCCGGGAACCCCGCGCCTGCCCAGTCTTAGCGCGTTTTTTCCCGCATTACAGCCCCCGGACCGTTCACGGTGGAAGGGGTATTTCGCACAAATCTTTGGACAATTCGAACATCGGGCGGGGCGGCAGGGTGTCCTGCCGTGCGCCCTGCCGGGTGCGCTATTGACCGCTGTACTTCTCTATGCGCCGGCGGGCGTCGGCGACCAGGCCGGCGCCGTCGATGCCCTTGCCGCGCATCTCGACGATCCAGTCCTCGGTGGTCTTGCGCGCCGCTTCCTGCCAGCGCGCGGTCTCCGCCGCATCGAGGGTGACCAGGCTGTTGCCCGCCTTCTCGGCGACGCCGCGGCCGATCACGTCGACCTCGTCCATCGCGCGGCCGAACAGCGCGGCGACCTCGGGCCCCGAGTTGGCGTCGATCACCTGCTTCAGGTCGGCCGGCAGGCGCTCGTAGGAATCGCGGTTCATGGCGAAGATGAAGGTGGAGGTGTAGAGGCCGTGATCGCCGGAGAAGGCCGTATGGGTGTTGACCAGTTCGGCGATCTTCAGGGGCAGGGTGACCTCCCAGGGGATGGCGACGCCGTCGATGACGCCCTTGGCGAGCGATTCCGGCACCGCCGGCACCGGCATGCCGATGGGGGTGGCGCCGAAGGTGCTCAGCATGCCCGAGGCGACGCGGTTCGGCGTGCGGATCTTCAGGCCCTGCATGTCCTCCAGGGAGTGCACGCCCTCGCCCTTCACGTGCAGCAGGCCGGGGCCGTGGGTGTGCAGCGCGATAGGGTGGACGTCCTTGAACTCGTCCATGGCGTTGGCCAGCGCGTACTCGTGGAAGGCGCGGCTGGTCGCCTCCGCCGTGGTCACCATGAACGGCAGTTCGAAGGCCTCAGACTTCGGGAAGCGTCCGGGGGTGTAGCCCAGGACGGTCCAGATCAGGTCGACGACGCCGTCGCGCGCCTGGTCGTAGAGCGACGGCGGCGCACCTCCCAGTTGCATGGACGGGTAATGTTCTACTTTAATGCGACCCTGCGACTCGCGCTCCACCTTCTCGATCCAGGGGATGAGAGCGCGCGCCGGGATGGCGGCCTGCGGCGGCAGCATCTGGTGCAGTCGCAGGGTGACTTGCGGCGTGCCTTCCTGGGCCTGCGCCGGTGAAGGCAGGCAAAAGGCTGCTGCGGTCGAGAGGACCAGCGCCAGCGCGGCGGCAACGTTACGGACCATGCGTAACCTCCTGTTCACGCCTCTCCGGCCGGCCAGGACGGCGCGTCAGGCCAGGAGGGCGCCTTATTGGGTCCGGCTTCTGCTGCCCGGCCGGACTTGTCATAACGCCAGCTTGGGTCTTCTGCCTGCCGCGATCAAGCCCGGTATCGGTAACCGGCGCCGGAGCCTGTATAAGAGGGAACCTCATCTGGCGAACGCGGAGTCCCGGGAGCAACCGGGCAGGTAAGAGGAGACGTTGCAATGACCGAGACCCGACCCTTTCGCGCCGACCACGTCGGCAGTTTCCTGCGCCCGGCGCGTCTCACCGAGGCGCGCGAGCGGCATGCCGCGGGCAAGCTGGACGACGCCGGGCTGCGCGCGGTCGAGGACGACTGCATCCGCGAAGTCGTAAAAAAGCAGGAGGCGGTCGGCCTCAAGGGCATCACCGACGGCGAGTTCCGCCGCACCTTCTTCCATGTCGACTTTCTGGAAAAGCTGGCAGGCGTCAGCGTCACCTACGGCGAGTTCACCGCCGCCTTCCGCAAGGACGACGGCAGCGAGGTCGGCTTCCGCCCGCCGACCATGCACGTGGAAAAGCCGATCCGCCATGTCCAGCCGATCCAGGGCGCCGACTACGACTTCCTGGCCGGCGCCGTCACCAAGACGCCGAAGGTCTGCATCCCGGCGCCCTCCATGCTGCACTTCCGCGGCGGCCGCCAGGCGATCTCCGAGCGCGTCTATCCGGACCTGGAGGATTTCTACGCCGACCTCGCCGCGGCCTACCGGGCGGAGATCGACGACCTGGCCCGGCGCGGCTGCCGCTACCTGCAGATGGACGACACCAACCTCGCCTATCTCTGCGATCCCAAGATCCGCGCGCGCACCGAGGCGCGCGGCGACGACCCCGACAGCCTGACCCATCTTTACTGCCGCCTGGTGAACGAGGCGATCGCCGATCGCCCGAAGGACATGACGGTCTGCGTCCACCTCTGCCGCGGCAACTTCAAGAGCGCCTGGGTGGCCGAAGGCGGCTACGAGCCGGTCGCCGAGATCCTCTTCAACGAGATGGCGATCGACGGCTTCTTCCTGGAATACGACGACGAGCGCTCCGGCGACTTCGCGCCGCTGCGCTTCATGCCCAAGGGCAAGCGCGTGGTGCTGGGCCTGATGAGCTCCAAGCGCCCCGAGGTGGAGACGAAGGCCGCGCTGAAGCAGCGCATCGACGAGGCCGCGCGGTACGTGCCGCTGGAGCAGTGCTGTCTCAGCCACCAGTGCGGCTTCTCCTCGACGGCGCACGGCAACGAGCTTGCCGAGGACGATCAGTGGAAGAAACTGGAACGCTGCGTCGAAGTGGCGGGCGAGGTGTGGGGTGAGTGAACTACGAGAATTGGGAGAATGAGCGGCATCGTTGATGGCCTAGATGTGCTGAGGGGAGTGCTTACGGCCAGAGAGGTTGCTTCTCTTATTGAGAGAACGGCGAGATGGGTAGCACCGGAGACGTTTCGGTTGTTGCCCGTTTGGTACCCAGAACACGCAAGAAAGCGTTATCTCTATAACGCGACGTGGACGGAAGTTCGCACGAATACGAGCCGTACTACGAAGCGCACGGTCGATAAGTTGGAAGGAAATACATGTGCCAACAAGGCGCTAACCTTGGCACTCGCAATGCGCCAGAAGAATCGTCCCAACTGGTCGAGTTGTCATATCTGGGGCGTAGACGATCCACGATATCAACAATCGAATGATGTTGTTGCCGATCCGCGCTTCTACTCCTGCGTCGCGAATATGGTGCTGCTGCCAACGCCGCTGAAGGCGTTCACGGACACCATGCCGGAGGTCAAAGCGATGCTGCGCTTGTGCGCTCACAATCTTTATGGCTGGCGGTGTGATCACAAGGCCTTGGATGAGACGAATGCGGCGCTAGACAGATGGAATCTGTGGGACGACTATCCCAAGAGTTGGCCTCGTTCTTCGGGCGGCAGGATGCCACAAGGGGCTGTGCCGCTAAATCCGGACATTGAGAAAGCCGCCAAGCGCCGACTGGCCGCTATCAAGAGAGACCTTGAGCACGCAGGGCCTCACTACCCTAGAGAGTCGGTTAGGGCTGTTCTAGATTACTGGAAGATTAAGCTTTAGATGGCTCGCTTCTCACTGCTCGTTAACTGCCCACGGTAGCTAAAGGTCATCATGACTACCGAATCCACACAACCCCCTTTCCTTACCACCCGCGAGGTCGCCGAACTGCTGCGGGTGAAGGAGCGCAAGGTCTACGACCTCGCCGCCGCGGGGGAGATTCCCTGCCGCCGCGTCACCGGCAAGCTGCTGTTCCCGCGCGCCGAGATCGAGGTCTGGCTGGCCGGCGAGACGGGCGCGGCGCCGCGCGGGCGGGCGGAGACGGCGCCGGCCAACATCTTGGCCGGCAGCCACGACCCGCTGCTCGACTGGGCGATCCGCGAGTCCGGCTCGGGCCTCGCCACCTTCTTCGACGGCAGCCTCGACGGTCTCGCCCGCCTGGCGCGCGGCGAGGCCGGGATCGCCGGCCTGCACGTCTTCGAGCCGGCGCGCGGCGACTGGAACCTGGATCACGTCGAGGCGGCGCTGGGCGGCGCGCCGGTGGTGCTGGTCGAATGGGCGAAGCGCCAGCAGGGCCTGCTGCTGGCCGAGGCGCTGGACGGGCAGGTGCGCTCGGTGGCCGACCTCGCCGGGCGCCGCGTCGTGCGCCGCCAGGCCTCCGCCGGCGCCGGGCTGCTGCTCGAACATCTCATCGCCGAGGCCGACCTCGCCGACGGCAAGGTGCGCTTCGTGACGGAGCTCGCGCGCACCGAGACCGAGGCGGCGGCCGCCGTCGCCTCCGGCCAGGCCGAGGCGGCGCCGGGCCTGGCCGCCATGGCGCGGCAGTTCGGCCTCGGCTTCCTGCCGACGGTGGAGGAGCGCTTCGACCTGGTGGTCGACCGTCACGCCTGGTTCGAGCCGCCGTTCCAGCGCCTCATGAACTTCTGCGCCGGCGCCGCGTTCAAGGCCAAGGCGGCGGAACTCGGCGGCTACGATCTCTCCGGCCACGGCCGCGTCGTATGGAACGCGCCGTGAAGACGTGTGGAACATTCTTACTGAGGAGGCAGCGATGAAGATATCCGCCCGCAACGTCTTTTCCGGCAAGGTCACCGAGGTGAAGAACGGTCCGGTGAACAGCCAGGTGAAGGTTGACATCGGCGGCGGCAACGTCATCACCTCGATGATCACCACCGACGCCGCCAACGACCTGGGCGTCGCCGTCGGCAAGGACATCCACGTGGTGATCAAGGCCTCCGAGGTGATGCTCGCGACCGACTGAGTGCGCGGCTCTGCGGTCCCTCAATCGTCCGGCAGGGCGCCGCTTTCGAAGCCGTAGTCGGCGAGAATTTTCTGTCCCGCCGGGGAGAGGATATGGAGCGCCAGGCGCCAGGCCTCGGCCGGCGCGCCGTCCAGCACGATGAGGCCGTAGTCGGCGCCGACCGCCAGCGCCGGCGGCACGGCGACGATCTTCAGGCCGGGGACCTCTTTGCGCGCCAGCACCGCGTTGGTGCAGTAGGTGAGGAACAGGTCGGCCTGGCCGCTTTCCATCACCCAGCCGTAGGGGTTGCGGCCGTCCGGTGCCTTCTGGCTGTCGGGACCGCCGGTCAGCTGCAGCGCCTTGCCCTCCAGCGCCGCCTGGGCGCCGGGCTTCACCGCCTCGGCCTTGGCAAAGAGCGCCCAGGCGTAGTCGCCGGAGGGGTCGGCCCTGGGTGTCGAGGTGCCGAGGCGCAGCGCCGGGTCCAGCAGGACGTCGAGCAGCGTCTCGGTGGTGACAGCGACCGCCGGCTGGGCGAGCGCGCAGAGCTTGTTGCGGGCAAAGAGCGCGACCGGGCCGCCGCGTCCGGCCTCCATGAGGGTCTCCGGGTGCTTCATGTTGGCCGACGCGAAGACCTGGGCGGCCTCGCCCTTCTCGATGCGCTCGCGCAGCAGGCCGGAGGGCCCGAAGGTGGCGGCGACCTTGGTGCCGGTCGTCTTCTCGTAGTCGGCGGCGACGTCGCTCAGCGCCGCCTTCAGGCTGCCGGCGGCAAAAAGTTGCAGGGACTGGTCAGCGGCGCGCGCGGCGGTCATGCTGAGCGCGGCCCAGGAGCCCAGTGCGGTGGCGACGGCGGCGGCGAAGAGGAGCTTACGCATGACGAAACATCTCCCTGGCTGGTGAGCGGATGAAGGAAGAGACCGGGTCCTCGGCGGCGCGCTGGGACAAGCGCTACCGCGCGGCGGCGCAGCCGCTCTTCGGCGAGGCGCCCAACGACTATCTCAGGATGATCCTGGCGCGCGCCGATTTCACGGCGGCCAGCGCGCTCTGCCTGGCCGACGGCGACGGGCGCAACGGCGCCTGGCTCGCGGAGCAGGGGTTGGCGGTGACGGCGGTCGACGTCTCGGGCGTCGCGACGGAGCGCGCGCTGGCGCTCGACGCGCGGCGCGGCGTCTCGGTGGAGCGCGTGACCGCCGACCTCACCGCCTGGGTGCCGCCGGCGGGGCGCCAGTGGCAGGCGGTGTTCATCATCTACCTGCAGGGCACCGGTGCGCTGAGACGCCGTGCGCTGGACGTCGGCGCGGCCGCGCTGGCGCCGGGCGGCTGGCTGGTGCTGGAAGGCTTCGCGAAGGCGCAGGCCGCGCGCCCCGACATGGGCCCGGACGATCCCGACCGGCTCTACGATCTCAAGGAACTGCACGCCGCGCTCCCCGGTCTGGCGGTCGTCGAGGCGCTGGCCGGGCGGGTGCGCCTGGAAGAAGGCCCCCGCCACCGCGGCGAGGCGGAGGTCGTCCGCTTCGCGGCGCGGCGGCCGGGATAGGCCAAAAACCGTCCTCGTGCTTCGAGACGCTCGCTTTCGCTCGCTCCTCAGCATGAGGACGATTTTTCCCAAGTGAGTGCCTCACCCTGAGGAGGCGCGGCAGCGCCGTCTCGAAGGGCGAGGCACGGTTGCGAAGTCAGCTGGTCTTGCCGTTGGCGTTGGGGAAGAACAGCTGCTGGTCGTTCTGCTTGTAGTCGGCGATGACCTTCTGGCCTTCGTCGGAGAGCACCCAGTCGACGAAGGTCTGGCCGAGGTCGGCCTTCACGCTGGGGCACTTCTCCTTGTTCACCAGGATGATGCCGTACTGGTTGAACATGCGCTCGTCGCCCTCGACGGCGACCTTGAAGTCGCCCTTGTTGCCGAAGGCGATCCAGGTGGCGCGGTCGGTCATGGCATAGGCGTTCATGCCCACGGCGGTGTTCAGCGTCGCGCCCATGCCCGAGCCGGTCTCGCGGTACCAGCCACCGCTGTCGGCGGCGGGATCGATGCCGGCGGCCTGCCACAGGCGCAGTTCGGCCTTGTGGGTGCCGGAGTCGTCGCCGCGCGAGGCGAAGGGCGCCTTGGCCGCCTTGATCTTGGCGAGCGCGCCGGTGACGTCCTTGCTGCCGGCGACGCCGGCGGGATCGCCGGCCGGGCCGACGATGACGAAGTCGTTGTACATCACGTCGGAACGCGCGACGCCGTAGCCTTCGGCGACGAACTTCTCCTCGGCGGGCTTGGCGTGCACGAACAGCACGTCGCCGTCGCAGTTCTGCGCGTTCTTGATCGCCTGGCCGGTGCCGACCGCGACCACGCGCACTTCGATGCCCGTCTTGTCGGTGAAGATCGGCAGCATGTAGTCGAACAGGCCGGAGTTCTGCGTCGAGGTGGTCGACTGCACGATGATGAACTTGTCGTCAGCGCTGGCCGGTGCGGCGAAAGCGACGCCGGCGGCGGTCGCCGCCGCGGCGAGCATGAGGAATGAGCGTCTGAACATAAGCGTCTCCCTTTGATTGACTGTGGCTTCACGTCTCACAGCAGCAGCCGGCCTTCCAGGTAGGCCTGCGCCGCCGCCGAATTCGGCCGGCTGAAGAAGGCATCGGCGGCGCTGCGCTCGGTCAGGCGGCCGCGATGCAGGAACAGGATCTCGTCGGCGAGGCGCTGGGCCTGGCCGCGGTCGTGGGTCACCATGACGATCTTCACGCCTGCGGCGGCGGCCTGGCCGATCAGCGTCTCGATGGCGGCGGTCGCCTGCGGATCGAGGCTGGCCGTCGGCTCGTCGAGCAGCAGCAGGTCCGGTTCGGCGGCCAGCGCGCGCACCATGGCAAGCCGCTGCTGCTCGCCGCCGGAGAGCACGCGGGCCGGCCGCTCGGCCAGGGTCTGCAGCCCCCCGAGGGCCAGCAGTTCGTCGATGCGCCGCGCGCGCGCGGCCCGCGGCACCCCGTAGGTGGCCAGCGCGTGCTTCAGGTTGGCGGCGACCGAGCGGCGCAGCACCACGGGCCGCTGGAACACCACGGCGATGCGCCGCAGGAGGGCCGCATCGGCAGTCTTGCCGCCGTAGGTGATGCTGCCGGCGCCCGGCCGGATGAGGCCGGCGATGAGGCGCAGCGTCAGAGACTTGCCGGCGCCGTTGGGGCCCATGATGACGCTGCGGCTGCCGGGCGCGAGCTCGAGCGAGAGGCCGTCGATCAGCGTCTTCCCGCCGGCTTCCAGGCGCAGCGCATCGAGCATGATCGGCCAGATGCCGGAGGGCCCGGCCGCCGCCGCGTTGCGGGGCGGCGTCGCCGCGTCCGCCGCGACCTTGCGCACGACATCATGCATAGGCCATGCGTGCCGCGCTGCTGCGCAGTCCCATGACCAGGCCGTTCACCAGGATGGAGAGGCCGACCAGGATGACGCCGAGGCCCAGCGCCAGAGAGAGGTTCCCCTTGGAGGTCTCCAGCGCGATGGTGGTGGTCATCACCCGGGTCACGTGGTTGATGTTGCCGCCGACCACGATGATGGCGCCGACTTCGCCCAGCGCGCGGCCCAGCCCGGCCAGCGCGGCGGTCACCAGCGAGTAGCGCGCGTCCCACAGCAGGGTGGCGACGACGGCCAGGGGCCGCGCGCCCATGGAGCGCAGCAGTTCGTCGTATTCGGCATTGAGGTCCTCGACCACCTGGCGGGTCAGCGCTGCGATGATGGGGGTGACCAGGATGGTCTGGGCGATGATCATCGCCGTCGGCGTGTAGAGCAGTTGCAGCGGCCCCAGGGGGCCGGCGCCGGAGAGCATCAGGTAGACCGCCAGGCCGACAACCACCGGCGGCAGGCCCATCAGCGCGTTGACGACGGTGACCGCGGCGGCGCGGCCGGGAAAGCGGCCGACGGCAAGCGCCGCGCCCAGCGGCAGGCCGATAGCGCAGGCCAGCAGAACCGCCGAGAAGGTGACGCGCAGGGAGAGTGCGATGATCTCCAGCAGATCGGCGTCACCGGAGAGAATGAGGGCAAAGGCCTGGCTGAAGGCCGCCCCGAAATCCTGCATTTTTAGTCTCCCTCCCGCCCGGCCGTGCGCAGACGCAGATTTTAGCGTCCGGATGTGTAATTTGTCATTTTTTCCGGACTGACGGAGGAAAAGCATACAAGTGCCCCGGCGGAGCGGCAAGCCGCACGGACATACGAGGGCCCCGCGGGAACACTGCCGGTTGATCGGGCGTTGTCGCCCTTGGACCACGAGGGGCCTTTCGAAGGCAAGGGGTTGCCTCCGCTCCCTGGCGGCCGAAATTCCGGAGCGCGGCCGGTCCGGATCGGTCGGCAATCTGTAGAGGATTCTTCATGTCAAAATTCCTGTTCCACCCGCGCCGCATCCGGCGAACCGGCGACGACAGCCCTGCCACCACGCTGTTCGGCTACGTCTGGCGCATGAGCGGCCGCCACCAGGTCTGGATCTGCCTGCTCGCCGCCGCGGCGGCCGGGCTCACCGCCATCCCGCTGGAGTTGCAGCGGCGCATCGTCGACGAGGTGATGAAGGACCGCGAACTCGACCTGCTGTGGCTGCTGGCTGGTATCTATCTGGCGGTCTTGCTGGTCCAGGGGATCACCAAGTATGCCCTGCACATGTACCAGGGCTGGCTCAGCGAGAGCGCCGTGCGCTACAACCGCGCGCACCTCACGCACCTCTACGAGCGGCACAACGGCGACGGTGCGGCGCAGCACAGCGGCGAGGCCGTCTCCATCATCGGCGCCGAGATCGACCGCCTCGGCGGTTTCGTCGGCGAGGGCCTGTCGCAGCCGGTTATCAACGGCGGCATGCTGCTGGCGATGGGCGGATACATGCTCTATGTCGAGCCGCTGGTGGCGGCGATCAGCCTGATCTTCATCGTGCCGCAGATCATCCTCATGCCCCTGCTGCAGGCACGCATCAACCGCCTGATGGAGCGGCGCGTCGGTATGCTGCGCAGCCTCGGCGACCAGGTGACGGAGCTGCCGGGCGGCGACGACGATTTCAGCCACAGCGGCCTGCCGCTCTCCCTCGACCGTATCTACGACAACCGCATGCGCATCTTTCTCTGGAAGTTCGGCCAGAAGGCGCTGATGAACCTGCTGAGCGCCGTCGCGCCGCTCAGCGTGCTGCTGGTCGGCGGCCTCATGGTGATCGAGGGCGAGACCACCATCGGCGTCGTGGTCGCCTTCATCTCCGGCTTCGAACGCCTTTCGAATCCGCTGCGCGAGCTCATCGCGTACTATCGGGTTGCCGCCCAGGCCAACGTGCAGCACAAGATGATCGCACAGTGGATGTGAGCGTCGTCGCCCTGCCGAGCAGAAAGAGAGCCGAAAAGCCATGCCCCTGAAGCACCTGAATGCCCCCGATGCCGCGCCGGCGCCGCCCGGCGCCCGGTACAGCCACGCGGTCCAGGCCGGGCCGTTCCTCTACATCACCGGCCAGCTGCCGGCCGACCCGGACGACCTCGCCGCGCCGCTGCCGGCCGACATCGGGGCGCAGACGCACCTGGTGTTCAAGAACCTGGAGCGCATCGCCGCCCACGCCGGCTATAGCCTGGCGGACACCGCCTTCGCGCGGGTCTACCTGACCGACTTCAAGACCGACTTTCCCGGCATGAACGAGGTCTACAAGGTCTACTACCCGGACGACGCCCGCCTGCCGGGCCGCACTACGGTCGGCGTCACCGCGCTGGCCCGCGACGCGCGCGTCGAGATCGACCTGGTGCTGTACCGGGACTAGCGTGACGCGGGGTTCACTGCGCGTGCGTCATCTCCGGCAGGCAGAGGACGTCGCGGTAGGCGCAGAGGTCTTCCACCAGGGTCTTCTCGTCGGCCAGGATCTGCGCCTTTTCCGCCTCCCCCAGCATCTGGATGATGTAGGTCTGCTCGCCGTTGCCCTGCCTGTCGATGAAGGGATAGACGAGGGTCGCGCGATCGGCGAGCTCGGGCTGCGCGCCGATGTCCTCGTTCGTGGCGTGCGGCGCATAGACCATCAGGTGCGGCATCGCCATGGTGTGCAGCTTGAAGTCGGGCGGCCCCAGGGCGCGCATGACCGGACCGACCATGTAGGAAAGGCCGGGCTTTTCCGGCGCGCGATAGATTCCGTCTCTGTAGCGGCGTTCGATCTCGGCCTTCAACGCGGCGGGGCCCATTCCCTCGGCGCGCAGCGCGGCCGCGTCCATGATGACTTTCAGGTGGGCCTTCGTGCCCGCGGCGTCGTAGCAGAGCGGAATGTAGATGTCGTCGCGGAAGTCGACCCATTCCCAGACAGTGCGTTCGACAAGACAGGTCAGGCCGCTGGTTCCCTCGCGGGAAAGCCGGTAACCCTGCTGCGGGTCGAGCAGATAGACGGCCGCACCCTCGCGCAGCGCCGCGGGCAGGGCGCTCAAGGCAAAGCGGGCTTCGAGGTCGGCGGGCATCCGCTCGAGGACCGGTTCGGCCGCCCGGCCCGCGCCCGCCGTCAGCACGCTCGCGACGATCGACACGGCCAGGCAGATTTGCGCGGCTCTTCCGATCGTGGCGCTTCGCCGGCGGCGCGGCACAGCCCCTGCGCCGCGCCGCAAGCGGCCTGCCTGCCGCCTGCCGAGCTTCGCCAGCGAGGCGCCGCCGTCGTCGGTGTCGAAGC
This sequence comes from Pelagibius sp. 7325, assembly GCF_037652055.1. Taxonomy (NCBI): domain Bacteria; kingdom Pseudomonadati; phylum Pseudomonadota; class Alphaproteobacteria; order Rhodospirillales; family Rhodovibrionaceae; genus Pelagibius; species Pelagibius sp. 7325. The sequence continues at coordinate 314,621 of NZ_JBBKAH010000011.1, read as the reverse complement.
GGTAGGCCTTGTCGACCCGGACCCAAGGCAGTTCCCGGCGGCGCCGCGCGAGTTCGTCGCTGCGCCGCGTCAGGTCCTTCTCGGCTGCCGGCAGCGCCAGGCGGGCCGCCAGCCCTTCTTCTCTCGTACCGGTCACGTGCGTGGTCATCGTCACTCTCCTTGGTGCAACCAATCCGGGGGGCCGTCAGACCGGAATGCGCTCGGCGTATTCCTTTTTCAGGCGGGTCCAGTTGTCCCAGTGGGGCACCGGCTTCCTGCCCCGCATCCGCGCCTCCAGGACATCGAGGTGCGCGTGCCAGCCGGGGCCGACCATCAGCATCATCGAGCGGTCGCGCAGGCGGCGATGAATGACGGTCAGCAGCACGTCGTCGCCCCTCGGCTCCAGCTCGAAGGAGACGTCGCCGCTGTTGGTCCAGGTGAAGGTCAGCTTGCGCGGCGGATCGAGCTCGGTGATGCGGCTCTCCATGCTGTGCTCCCCGGAAACGCCCTCCGGCTGCTGCCCCGGCGGATCGGTCAGCTCGGCGTTGCGCCAGGTCAGTTCGAAGGGCGCGCCGACGCTCAGTTCCATGTCGCCCGCGGCCAACCACTGGCGCCGCAGGTCGCTCTCCGTGAGAAAGGCCCAGACGCGCTCGATGGGGCCGGGCAGCAGGCGCTGGATTTTCAAGGTGGCGGGCTCGGTCAGCACGCCGTAGGGATCCAGTCTGGCGAGGTCGTTCATTTGTCGTCTCCATTCTTCGGGGGGGAGGCTCGGCCCGCTTCCTGGCGCAGCAGACGCTCCAGCAGGTCCAGGCGCTCGTTCCAGAACCGCTTGTAGAAGGTCAGCCATTCGTGGGCGCTGGCCAGCGGTCCGGGCTCCAGGCGGCAAAGGTGGGTGCGCCCGCGCACCTCGCGGCGGATCAGTCCGGCGTTCTCCAGCGCCTTGATGTGCTTGGAGGCGGCCGCCAGCGAGATGTCGAAGGGCTCGGCGAGCTGGCCGACCGTCCGCTCGCCGGCGGCGAGGTCGCGCAGCATCTGCCGGCGCGTCGCGTCGCCGAGGGCGTGAAAGATGGCATCTAGGCGGGCGGCTTCAAGTTCAACCATGTGGTTGAATATAGAGGGGTGCCGCCCGATTGTCAACCATTTGGTTGAATATCGGGCGGCGGCCGCGGCGGCGGTGGCTGAAGGCTGGCCGGTGGCGGCGGGATCAGAGGCTCGCGGTGATGCCGCCGTCGACGTAGAGGATGTGGCCGTTCACGAAGCTGGCGGACTCGCCCGCAAGGAAGATCGCCGCGCCGACCAGTTCCTCGACCTTGCCCCAGCGGCCGGCGGGCGTGCGTTTGGCGAGCCAGGCGGAGAACGCCGGGTCGGCGACCAGTGCGGCGTTCAGCTCGGTCTCGAAGTAGCCGGGCGCGAGGCCGTTCACCTGCAGGCCGTGTTTCGCCCAGTCGGTCGCCATGCCCTTGGTCAGGTTGGCGACGGCGCCCTTGGAGGCGGTGTAGGGCGCGATGCCGGGCCGCGCGAGCGCCGACTGCACGGAACAGATGTTCACGATGCGCCCGCGCCCGCGCGCGATCATGTGGCGCGCCACCGCCTGGCCGACGTTGAACACCGTGGTGACGTTGGTCTCCATCAGCCGCGCGAAGTCGGCGGGGTCGAAATCCTCCAGCGGCGTCCTGTGCTGCATGCCGGCGTTGTTGATGAGGATGTCGATGGCGCCGATGTCCTGCTCGAAGCGATCGACCGCCGCTTTCACCGCCGCGTGGTCGGTGGCGTCGAAGCCCAGCAGGTGAATGGCAACGTTCTCAGGGGCGCCCTCGGCCTTCAGCGCTTCGGCCGCGGCCGTCAGGCGCGCTTCGTCGCGGCCGTTCAGAATCACCTCGGCGCCGGCACCGGCCAGCCCCTTCGCCAGGGCAAAGCCGATGCCGCGGCTGGAGCCGGTGATCAGCGCGCGCCTGCCGGTGAGGTCGAAGAGGGAAAGCGAGTCCATGGGCGGAAGTCCTGCTGGTGACGGCGAGGCGGGCCGTCTTTGTGGGTCAAGCAGGCGGGTCCGTCAACCACCGGAGCGTCTCCCTCACACAGCGCTGCCGTTCACCGTCATCGTCAACACGCCGCCGCCGGACCGCGCGAGGTTCCCTAGGGGGAACTGAGAGGCTCGGCCTGAAAGGCGCGGTGCAGCAGCTCCAGCAGGTCGGGGGCGGCGGGCAGTGGCATCTCTCCGATCCCCCGCACCGCCACGCCCGGCGTCCAGGAGTTCATCACCACCGCACCGGTCAGTGTCGGCAGGTCGGCAAGCGTGACTTCCTGGCTGCGCTGCGGCACCCCCAGACGGTCCAGCTGCCGTTGCAGGATCGCCATTGTGGTGCCTTGCAGCATCTCGGCCTCGGGCCACACCACCGAAGTGCCGTCCCAGAATGCCAGGTTCCAGATCGACGCTTCGCTCAGCCGGCCGCGCCGGTCGACGAAGGCGGCGTCATCGAAGCCCTGGGCGGCGGCCTGGCGCAGAAAGTACGTCTTGGCGACTTCGCCGACGTGCTTGACCGTTGGAAGCGTGCGCTCGTAGGGCACCGCCGCAAGCCTCAGCGGTCCTGACGGTCCCGACGCCGCGGGGCCGCTGCGCACCAGCATTTCCGGTACGTCGCCCGGACTTCCCGTGGTGAATTCTCCCGCCGGCGAATATACCGTCGCAACGAGCGAGAGGTTGGGAGGACCGGCGCGCAGGGCGGCGCGCAGATGGGACAGCACTTGCTCGTCGGGCGGCGCATGCCCAAACAGTCTCATCGACGCGGAGCTCAAGCGTTGCAGGTGAAGGTCGAGGCCGCGGATCTTCCCGCCGCGGACTTGCATGGCGGTGAAGTGCGCGAACCCGGCAAAGGCGAGGGGAGCGAGGTCCTCGGCGCTCGCCGTCCGTCCGTTGTGTTGCGTGACATAGGGATTTCGGGAGCTTGACATCCGGTTACTCCTGGACAGCCGATTTCATCAAAGTCGACTTGATATCGGATGTTGAAGAGCGCTGGAGAATCGAATATTTCTTGAGGTATTAGTAAGAAAAACTTGAAGCGAAAATGCGTCGAAACCTTCCCGGAGCGCGCGCCCTGCGGACTTTCGAAGCCGCCGGACGGCATTTGAATTTTACGCGCGCGGCGCGGGAGGTCGGTTTGACGCCGGCAGCGGTCAGTTTTCAGATCAAGGAGATTGAGGATCAGCTTGATCTGAAGCTGTTCACGCGCAGCAGCCGCAGTATCCAGTTTACCCCTGCGGGCGCGGTGCTGTTCGAGGCGGCTGCCGAGGCGCTCGACAGCCTGCAGCGCGCGGTCGGCCGTGCGCGCAGCGTGGCGCGCGGCACCAACCAGTTGCACCTGTCGCTAAGCGCACGCTTTGCGGCCAACTGGCTCCTGCCGAGACTTTCGCTTTTGCGCCAGGCTTGTCCGGCCTTCGAGTTGACCTTCGACGTTACCGATCAGCTGCGCAGCTTTGACCTCGACGATATCGACCTCGCCGTTCGCTTCGGCGCCGGCCAGACGGAAGGCGCGCGCTCACACAGGCTGTTCGACACGCGCGTCGTGGCGATTTGCAGCAAGCGGCTCCTTGAAACCGGCGTCCGCTTTGAACAGCCGCGTGACCTCTTCGGAGAAACGCTCTGCTACATGGACTGGAAAACCGGCGACCTGATCTGGCCGAACTGGCGCATGTGGATGGCCGAGGCCGGTATCGACGACTTCGACGATAGCCGCTGCATTGCGTTCTCTGATTCCGGCCATGTCGTCCAGGCGGTGCTTGACGGCGCCGCTATCGGCCTTGCCGACTTGCCGATGATCGCGGATGACATCGCCCGGGGTCGGTTGGTGAGACTGTTCGATTTCTCCCTCGCAGTTGGCGAGGACTACACCTATCAACTGGTCTATCCCGAAGGCACCCGGCACGATCCGCGTATCGTGGCATTCCGGGAGTGGATTCTGGCCGAGGCCGAGCGCACTATGCTGCAGATCTCGGGCAGTTAAAAGGAGGCGTCACGCTCTTGCCGGCCGCCTGCCGTTTCGGCACTCTCGGGAACACTACCGAAAGGATCCCCATGCGCGCCCTCGTCGTTCACGCCCCCAAGGACCTCCGCGCCGACGATTGGCAGGAGGCGGCGCCCGGGCCCGGGCAGGTGCTGGTGCGCACCGCCGCCGGCGGCATCTGCGGCTCCGACCTGCACTATTACCACCACGGGGGCTTCGGCGCGGTGCGCCTGAAGCAGCCGATGGTGCTGGGGCACGAGGTCTCCGGCCGCGTCGCCGAGCTGGGCCCGGATGTCGCCGAAACGTTTCCCGGGGGCCTTGCCGTGGGCGACCTGGTGGCGGTGAACCCGTCGCGGCCCTGCGGCGCCTGCCGCTACTGCCTGGAAGGCCTGGCCAACCACTGCCTCGACATGCGCTTCTATGGTTCGGCGATGCCGTTTCCGCACATTCAGGGTGCGTTCCGCGAAGCCCTGTTGGTCGACGCCGCGCAGTGCGTGAAGGCGGACGGCGTGACGGCGGGCGAGGCGGCCATGGCCGAGCCGCTGTCGGTCGCCCTGCATGCGATCCGCCGCGCCGGGCCGCTGCTCGGCAAGCGCGTGCTGGTCACCGGCTGCGGGCCGATCGGCGTCCTCACGGTGCTGGCGGCCCGGCGCGCCGGCGCGGCGGAGGTGGTCGCCACCGACATCGAGGACAGGCCGCTGGAGCACGCCGCCGCGGCCGGCGCCGACCGCACTATCAACGTCGCTGGCAACGTCGCCAGGGAGGCCGATGCGCTCGCCGCCTACGCCGCCGGCAAGGGCCACTTCGATGTGCTCTGCGAGGCGTCCGGCGCGCAGCCGGCGCTGGTCGCCGGCCTCGGCGCGCTCAGGCCGCGCGGGGTTGTCGTGCAGCTCGGCCTCGGCGGCGACATGACCCTGCCGATGACGCAGGTGACCGCCAAGGAACTGGAGCTGCGCGGCTCCTTCCGCTTCCACGAGGAGTTCCCGCTGGCCGTGGAGATGATCGCCAAGGGCCTCATCCAGGTGAAGCCGCTGATCACCCACACCATCGCCTTCGACGACGCGGTGAAGGCCTTCGAGCTGGCCGGCGACCGCAGCCAGGTCATGAAGGCCCAGATCGCCTTCAACTGATCTCGTTCAACAGATCGCGCGTTCAACTCATCCGGGCCCCCGGAAGACTCATCGAAGAGGAATGATGCAGATGCTCAGACGGACGATCGCCGCCCTGGTGTGGCTGCTGGCGGCCGCGGCACCCGCCGTGGCGGCGGAATTGCCGACCCCGGAGGGCGCGGTGGTGGTCACCGTCGCCGGCAATATCCAAAACACCAACCGCGGCCCCTTCGATGCGGCCAAGGACCCCTTCCTGAAGTACCACGAGCGTGGCTTCGACAAGGCGGCGGCATTCGACCTCGCCATGCTGGAAGCTCTCGGCATGCACAAGGCCGAGATCGTGCTGGAAGACTGGCCCGAGCCGGTCACCCTGGAAGGGCCCTATCTGAAAGACCTGGTCGCGGCCGTCGGCGGGGCCAGGGAGGGAGGCGGCAGCGGCGTCATGCTGCTGGCGCTCGACGGCTACGCCAGCGAGATCACCTGGGACGAGCTGCAGGCGCTCGATTGGATCGTCGGCATCCGCCAGGACGGAAAGCCGCTCGCACTCGGCCAGCGCGGGCCGCTCTGGGTGGTCTACAGCTACCCTGACGGGCGGGCGCTCACCGCCGAGGACGAACTGCGCTGGCCCTGGGCGACCTTCTATATCGAAATTCACTGAGGCCCCGCGGTCATCGCGCAGCCACAAAAACTTCATGTCGGCGCGCGGGCGTCGCTGCGTTAGGTTCGGTCCCGCAGCTTACGTCTTTACCGCCCGCTTCGCCGCCCCTATTGCCGCCAGGAAAGCCGCCATGCCCGACACCGCGCCGAACTCCGCTCCGTCCGTCATCACCAGCGTCGCCGAGTTGCAGGCGCTCTACGGTCAGCCGGTCGAGGCTTCGCTGGTCAAGGAGGTCGATGTCATCACGCCGGAGTACCGCCGCTTCATCGAGGTCTCGCCCTTCATGGCGCTTGCCACCAGCGGGCCGGAGGGGCTCGACTGTTCGCCGCGCGGCGAGCTCAAGGGCACCGTGCACATCGAGGACGAGCGCACGCTGATGCTGCCGGACCGGCGCGGCAACAACCGCATCGATTCCCTGCGCAACGTGGTGCAGGACCCGCGCGTCGCCCTGTTGTTCCTGGTGCCGGGCTCCGGCTCCACCATCCGTGTGAACGGCCGCGCGCAGATCAGCATCGACCCGCAGCTGCTGGCGCGCTTTGCGGTCGAAGGCAAGGCGCCGCGCAGCGTCATGGTCATCGCGGTGGAGACGGTGTTCTTCCAGTGCGCCCGCGCCATCGTGCGCTCGGACCTGTGGAACCCGGAACACCACGTGGATCCGAAGAGCCTGCCGACGCCGGGCCAGATCCTCGCCTCGGCCAGCGACGCGCGCGTCGGCGGCGAAGCCTACGACCGCGAATGGCCGGAGCGCGCCCGCAAGACGATGTGGTAGCAGGCGAGGCGCGCTGAAGTCCCCCGCACACACCACTGTCGTCCCGGGGCTTGACCCCGGGACCCATTGGCATCAGCACATGGCGTTCCCTTCGCCACGCTTGCATCCCACCAGCCGCAAAGATCGCCTGCTGCAGGGGAAAGGCCTCTATGGTGGCCACGGCATTGGGTCCCGGGATCAAGTCCCGGGACGACAGCCTTCGGGTTGGCGGGGCGGAACTCTTCTCGATGAGGTGTGGGAGTGCCGTAGCCTTGCAGGGCCGGTTACTCTCCGCGCGCTTGCAGTACCCGGTCGATGAAGGTGTCGGCGCAGCCGATGTGGTGCGCCGGATCCGCCAGGGCGTGCCAATCGACCCCCGGTGAGTCCAATCGGGCGTCGCAGCGTTCCTGCAGCAGCGCGATCAGGGAGCGGCCCTGGTCCAGTGCGTCGTGGCAGGCCTGCTTCACCAGGGCCTGGGCCTCGGGGCGCGGCAGGTGCCGGGAGAGCGCGAAGCTGGCGGCCTCGGCCAGCGCCAGGCCGTTGGTCGCCTCGATGTTGACGCGCATTCTTTCGCGGTCGACCTTCAGTCCGCCGATGAGGGCCAGCGACTGGGCCAGTGCCGCACCGGTGGCGACGACCATCTGCGGCAGCGTCAGCCACTCCAGCTGCCAGGCCACGCCGTCGCGCTCGTGGGTGTGAAAGGCGGTCAGCTGCATCGGCCCGGCGAGCCCTGCGACGTGGCGCGTCAGCGACAGCACCGCTTCCGAGCGCACGGGGTTCTGCTTCTGCGGCAGCGTCGAGGAGCCGCCGCCCGGTTGACCGTCAAAGTCTCCCTCGCGCAGTTCGCCGACCTCGTTCTGGCACAGCAGCATGATATCGCCGGCCATCTTGCCGAGGCTGCCGGAGACGAGGCCCAGCCAGTTGGCAAGCTCGACCAGGCAATCGCGTTGGCTGTGCCAGGGCAGCAGCGGCACGGCGAGTTCGAGCTCCTCGGCCAGCACCGCCTCGACGGCCGGCCCGTCCACGCCGAGCGCGGAGAGATTGCCCGCCGCGCCGCCGAAGCTCAGCACCCCGAAGCGGTCTTCGAATTCATAGAGACGATCGAGGTGGCGGTCGAGCGGCGCCAGCCAGCCGGCCACCTTGAGGCCGAAGGAGGTCGGCGTCGCCTGCTGGCCGCGGGTACGCGCCAGCATGACCGTGGCCCGCTCGGCGTCAGCCAGGTCGGCCAGGGTGTCGCCGAGATCGCCCAGGCGCTCCTCGAGGATGTCGAGGATGCGCTTGAGGCGCAGCACCAGGCCGCTGTCCATCACGTCCTGTGTGGTGGCGCCCCAGTGCACATAGGCGGCTTCCTCGCCGCCCACCGCCTTGCGCAGGCAGGCGACCAGCGCCGGCACCGGGATGCCGTCACGCGCGGTGCCCTCCGCGAGGCTGGCGGGATCGATCTCCAGGCTGCCGGCGACTTCCGAGATGCGTTCGGCGGCGGCTGCGGGAATGACGCCGACGCGCCCTTCGGCGCGTGCCAGTGCCGCCTCGAAGTCCAGCATGGCGCGCAGCTGCGCGCGGTCGTCCAGCAGGCCCGCCAGCTCGGCATCGGAGAGCAGGGGGCCCAGGAAGGCGCTGTCGAAGGGGAGGATACTCATGAAAGGTCCATCACACGTCGAAGAACACGGTTTCCCGCGCGCCCTGCATGTGGATGTCGAAGCGGTAGACGGCGACGCCGCCGGCTTCTTCATGCTGTGCGATGAGGGTGTCGCGCCGCTCGGCCGGGACGCTTTGCAGAACGGGGTCCTTCGCATTGGCCTCGGCTTCGTCGGCGAAGTAGAGCCGGGTGTAGAGGTGGCTGAGGAGTCCGCGCATGAAGACGATGACGTTCACGTGCGGCGCCTGCGCGGCGTCCACCGCGCCCGGCTTCACGCTGTCGAAGATGAAGCGGTGTTCCGGGTCGGTGCCGGTGCCGCAGCGCCCGAAGCCCTTGAAGGCGATGTTGCCGCCGCGGGCATCGGCCGGGTGGGCGTAGCGGCCCTCGGGGTCGGCCTGCCAGATCTCGATCATGGCGTCGTTCACCGCCGCGCCGTTGCCGTCGAAGACGCGGCCCTCGATGCGGATCCGCTGTCCCTCGACGTCCGGCGTGCGCAGATCTGCGGAAGCGATGGAAGTCAGCGACGGGTAGCCGTACTGCTCCGGCGTCAGGCCGTAGGCGAAGTAGGGGCCGACGGTCTGCGAGGGGGTCTGGCCCTTTTTCATCGGCCCGTCTCCATCGGCGTTTCCTGGGCGCCGCGCAGGACCACGTCGAAGCGGTAGCCGAGGGCGAACTCCGGCTCCGTCAGCGTGAGGTCGAAGGCCGCGACCAGGCGGTCGCGCGCCTTTTCCGGCGTGCCGAGGAAGATCGGGTCGAGGTCGAGCAGCGGGTCGCCCGGGAAGTACATCTGCGTCACCAGGCGCGTCGCGATGCTGGGGCCGAACAGCGAGAAGTGGATGTGGTTGGGCCGCCAGGCATTGGGGTGATTGCCCCAGGGATAGGCGCCCGGCTTGATGGTGGTGAAGCGGTAGACGCCCTCGGCATCGGTGACGCAGCGCCCGCCGCCGAAGAAGTTGGGGTCCAGCGGCGCGTTGTGCTGGTCCACCTTGTGGACGTAGCGCCCGGCGGCGTTGGCCTGCCACACCTCGACCAGCATGTCGGGCTGCGGGCGGCCCCTCTCGTCGACCACTTTGCCGGAGACGACGATGCGCTCGCCCAGGGGCTCCCCGGGGGGGTCGCCGTCCCTGCGGCCGTTCCTGGTGAGGTCGTTGTCGAGCACGCCGAGGCAGTCGTGGCCGAACACCGGGCCGGTCAGTTCGGAGAGCGTCTGCTTCAGCGGGATCAGCGGCTTGGTGGCGCCGCGCAGGCGCGTCGACTTGTAGTCGGGATGGATGACCGGGGGATGCGCGCCCCAGTCGCGTGGCGCGTAGGGTTTGGGCGAATCGGTCATGGCCTGCCCTCCTGCTCCTCTTCGTTGTCCCCACCCATTTCGTCCAGCGTCTTCTTGGCCGTCTTGAAGGCCTGGTTGGCGGCCGGCACGCCGGCGTAGACGGCGACGTGCAGCAGCGCCTCCTTGATGTCCTCCGGCGTCGCCCCGGTGTTGGCCGTCGCGCGCACGTGCATGGCGACTTCCTCGTCGTGGCCCAGGGCGGCGAGCAGCGCGATGGTGATGAGGCTGCGCTCGCGCCGCGTCAGCCCCGGGCGCGACCACACCGAGCCCCAGGCGCCCTCGGTGATGAAGTCCAGGAAGTCGGCGTTGAAGTCGTTTCTGTTTTTGTCGGAGCGCGCGACGTAGGCTTCGCCCAGCACCTCGGTGCGGGTCTTGCGGCCGGCGGCGCGGCGGGCGTCGTCAGACAAGGTCGTTCTCCCGCGCGAAGTCCAGAATCAGATCGGCCAGCACGTCGGGCTGCTCGATGCAGGGCAGGTGGCCGGCGCCCGCGATCACTTCGTAGCGCGCGCCGGGGATGAGATCGGCCAGCTGCTTCACCAGCGCGGGCGGCGTCGCGCCGTCTTCCTCGCCCACCACGCAGAGCGTCGGCACCGCGATCTCCCTGGCCTGCTCGGTCAGGTCGCTGTCGCGCAGCGCCGCGCAGGTGCCGAGGTAGCCGGCCTTGGGGGTGCGCGTCAGCATGGCGTGCCACCCGGTCAGCGCGATGGGATCGCTCTCGCGGAAGTCTTCGGTGAACCAGCGCTCCAGGATCCCATCGGCGATGCTCGCGATGCCGCCGTCCTCGATGGCGGCCATGCGCTGGCCCCACATCTCGGCCGTGCCGATCTTGTGCGCGGTGTCCGCGAGGACGAGGCCGGCGACGAGATCGGGCCGCGCCATGGTGAGCCCCTGGGCGATCAGCCCGCCGACCGAAAGCCCGCAGACGACGGCGCGCCCGGTGGCGTCGCCAATGGCGAGGTCGTCCAGCAGCGCGGCGAGGTCGCCGACGTGGTCGTCCAGGCTGTAGGGCGGGTCGCCCAGCTCGGAGAGGCCGTGGCCGCGCTTGTCGTAGAGCACGATGCGGAAAGACTCGGCCAGGCGCGCCACCACGTCGTCCCAGATGCGAAAGTCGGTGCCCAGCGAATTCGCGAACACCAGCGCGGGCTTATCCGCCTCGCCCAGGTCCTGCAGGTGCAGCACGACGCCGTTCAGCGCGCGAAAGTCCATAAAGTCTCCTCCGAACCGGTCCCCCGACGTTGCCAGGGCGCGCCTCCGCGCACCGAGGCTGCGTCACCCTCTCTCCGCCGGGGAGAGAGGGAGGCCCGCGAAACGGGGGGTGAGGGGGAACACCGCTCATCCATTGTTAGCTCAATCATTCCCTCCCGTCACCCCCGGGGCTTGACCCGGCGGTATTCGCACATCCGCTGGGGCGCCGGACGGTGCGCCCTTGGCTATTTCCCGTCGCTCCTGCGATTGACCCGCTGCCTTGCTCCGTGGCACGGGACAGGGAACGAAATCCGTCACAAGCAGGAAGCGAGCAGGGCATGAGCGAGAGTTACGACGCAGTGGTCATCGGCGCCGGGGTGATCGGCGCCGCGGTGGGGCTGGAGCTGGCGCGCGGCGGGCGCAAGGTGCTGAACGTAGACGCGCTGCCGGCGGCCGGCTACGGCTCGACCTCCAATTCCTGCGCCATCATCCGGGTCTACTATTCCACCCTCGACGGCTGCGCCATGGCCTATGACGGCTACCACGACTGGAAGGGCTGGGCCGATTACCTGGCCGCAGACGACGAGCGCGGCCACGCCGCCTTTCACGACACCGGCACCCTGGTGTTCAAGACGCCGCACAACAAGGACCTCTCCCTGGTGCTGCGCCATGTCGACGCCCTCGGCATCCCTTACGAGCACTGGGACCCATTGCGCATTCAGGCGGCCATTCCCGGCTACAACCTGGAAAGCTTCGCCCCCGCGCGCGTCATGAGCGACCCGCAGTTCGGCGAGTCCAACGGCGCGCATCTGAAAGGCGGCGTGTTCTTCCCGACCGGCGGCTACATCAGCGACCCGCAGCTCGCCACCCACAATATCCAGCGCGCGGCGGAGGCGGCCGGCGCCACCTTCCTCTTCAAGAAGAAGGTGGTGGAGATCCCGGTTGAGAACGGACGCGTCACCGGCGTGGTGCTGGACGACGGCACGACGATCGCCGCGCCGGTGGTGGTCAACGTCGCCGGGCCGCATTCCTCGATCATCAACCGCATGGCCGGGGCCGATGCCGACATGCGCATCACCACCAAGCCGCTGCGCCAAGAGGTGGTGCACGTCGATGCGCCGGAAGGCCTCGACTTCGAGAAGACCGGCATCGTGGTCTCGGACAGCGACATCGCCGTCTACGTCCGCCCGGAGACCGGCAATCACATCCTCATCGGCAGCGAGGACCCGGAGTGCGACGCCTACCAGGTGGTCGACCCCGACGACTTCAACCGCGACCTCACCGAGCAGGCGGTGACGCAGGCCTATCGGCAGGCACAGCGCCTGCCGACGCTGAAGGTCTCGCAGAGCCCCAAGGGCGTGGTCGACCTCTACGACGTCACCGAGGACTGGATCCCGATCTACGACCGGTCCTGCGTCGGCGGCTTCTACATGGCCTGCGGCTCCAGCGGCAACCAGTTCAAGAACGCGCCGGTCGCCGGCCGCATGATGGCGGCGATGATCGACTACGTGGAAGGCGGCGGCGACCAGGACGCCAAGCCGATGAAGTTCAAGCTGAAGCACCTCGACCACGCCATCGACACCGCGACCTTCTCGCGCCTGCGCGAGATCAACCAGAACAGCACGTTCTCGGTGCTGGGGTAGGCACGCCTGTCGCCCCGGCGCGTGACCCTATGGCGTTCGCACATCTCGCCGGGCTATCGCACACGCGAGCAAATCCAACGCTGTCGTCCCGGGGCTTGACCCCGGGACCCATTGGCGTCACTGCACGGCGATGCCTTACACCGTTTACATCCTTGCCAGCCGCAAGAACGGGACGCTCTACGTCGGCGTGACGAATGACATTGCCCGGCGGGTTTGGGAGCACCGTCAGGGCCGCGGCTCCCGCTTTGTCCAGAAGTACCGCGTCACGCGCCTCGTGCATCTTGAGACATTTGAGGAGATCGAACGCGCGATCCAGCGGGAGAAGACATTGAAGGAGTGGAGCCGCGCCTGGAAGATCCAACTGATCGAGCGCGGCAATCCCGAGTGGGAAGACCTCTATGACCGATTGAACGGATAGGGCAATGGGTCCCGGGGTCAAGCCCCGGGACGACAATGATAATTGCACAACCACCGAAAGACCGCTGCACACGATATAAGTATTCGGAAAGAAGCCTCCGGAGGCGGGCGATCTGATCAACGCAGATGCACCCCTGGTTGGCATTTCATGCGTAACTGTCGTCCCGGGGCTTGACCCCGGGACCCATTGGCGTCACTGCATGACGCTGCCCTGCGTGATAGAAGGGGCGGGGACGAGGCAATCCGGAGACCGGCGGCAATGGCGACGATCACCTATCTGACCCGCATCGAGTTCGGCGAGGGCGAGACGGCGAAGCTGCCCGATTACTGTGCCGGGCTCGGCCTGCGGCGCCCGCTGCTGGTGACCGACGCGGGACTGACGGCGCTGGGCCTCACCGCGCGCATCGCCGGGCTCTTCGAGGCGGCCCCACCAGTCTACGACGGCACGCCGGCCAACCCGACCGAGGCGGCGGTGATGGCGGCCCTCGCCGTCTACCGGCAGGAGGGCTGCGACGGCATCCTCGCGGTGGGCGGCGGCTCCTCCCTCGATCTCGGCAAGGCGGTGCGCATCCTGGCGGCGCACGAGCCGCCGCTCGCGCGCTATGCCGCCGTCGAAGGCGGCGTCGCCCGCATCAAGGGGCCGCTGCCGCCGATGGTCGCGGTGCCGACCACCGCCGGCACCGGCTCGGAGGTCGGCCGCGGCGCCGTCATCATCATGCAGGACGGGCGCAAGCTGGGCGTGCTGTCGCCGCTGCTGCTGCCCAGCATCGCGGTCTGCGATCCGGAGCTCACCTTCGGCCTGCCGCCGATGCTGACGGCGGCGACCGGCATGGACGCGCTGGCCCACTGCCTGGAGACCTTCATGTCGCCGGCGGTGAACCCGCCGGCCGATGCCATCGCGCTGGAGGGGCTCGCGCGCGGGCTCGGCGCGATCCGCAGGGCGGTCGCCGATGGCCGCGACCGCCAGGCGCGCTGGGACATGATGATGGCGGCGATGGAAGGCGCCATGGCGTTCCAGAAGGGCCTGGGTGCCGTGCACGCGCTGTCGCACCCGCTGGGCGCCCTGAAGGGGCTCACGCTGCACCATGGCACGCTGAATGCCGTGCTGCTGCCGGCGGTGCTGCGCTTCAACCGCGCGGCCATCGGCGGCAAGTGGGATCGTCTGGCCGTGCTGCTGGGCGGCGACCCGGATAGCGTCATTGCGCGGCTGAATGCCGACCTCGGCCTGCCGGCCGGGCTCTCCGGGATGGGTGTCGGCGCCGCGGCCCTGCCGGCGGTCGCCGCGGCGGCCTTGAAGGACCACTGCCACGCCACCAATCCCCGCCTTGCCAGCGAGGCGGAGTATCTCGCGCTGTTGCAGGAAGCCTTCTGAGATCCGGCGCCCGCCGGACGTCCTGACTCCCTCATCGCCGCCGCGTCGTCTCCCGGATCGGCATCCTCCACCCCGTTTGCCTTGTGGGTGATGAGGTGCGCCCGCATTTCCACCGTCGTGATACGCGAAATAGATCATTGATATTTCGCGCAGAGGCTAAACGCGAGAGGTGTAGAGGGCGGAATGGGGCAATCTCAGGTGATAATCATACATATCTACATGGTTTTTATCGGCTCTTCTCTTGAATCTGACTCAATTTATCAACAGCCTGTGATGTCGATGGTTAACGGTCGGTAAACGAAAGCCCGACCGCACAACCCAAGAGAACAACTGGAGGCTGGGAACATGTCTGAAGATCTCTTCCGCGAGGGGACGGTGGCTGACGAATCGCTGCACGGAGCCACCGGCCTGCCGGCCGATCAGGAGGCTGCGCGCGAGACGGGTGGCGAGGCCAGCGCCATCGTGGTCGGCCAGGCAGGCGAGGCCATCGTGGTCGACCGCCCGGCCCCCGGCCAGACCGTCGAGATCCAGACTGTTGCCGGACAGACCTACGTCCTGAACTTCGCGCCGGGTGACGCGCAGGTCCTGGTCGAGGGCGATAACTTCGTCCTTGCCTTCGATGACAACGGCGACGGGACGCCGGACAGCCAGATCGTGTTCCTCGATCTCGCGAGCGTGGTTGAGGCCGGCGATGCGCCGACCTTCCAGATCGCCGGTAACGACATCGGCGCCGACGTGCTGCTGGGCCAGGCGCTGGCGCTGGCGGGCCAGGGCGAGGCCCCGCTGGACGAGGTGGCTGCCGGTCCGGGCGCGGTGGGTGGCGGTACCAGCGCATACAGCGACAACCTGGGCGACATCATCAATCTCTTGGACGCCGAGGACGTGATCCCGCCGACGGAACTCCAGTTCGGCCTCATCGATATCGACGACGAGATCCTTCTGGAGGAAGACGATCTGGCGCTGGCAGCGGAGGACACGCCACCCGAAGCCGATTCGGTCCTGACCCCGGCGATCCAGGCGGACGGCGGCGAGGGCGGTGGCGTGCCGCCGGAGCTGCTGGACGCGCTGGACCAACTAAGCGGCGGCGGATCGCCCTCCCTCACGGCTGCTGTGTCCCTCGCTGCCGTGGGTGATTCAGTCTCGGCCTCCGCCCTTGATACCTTCCTTGGTGTGGCGCCCGGAACTCTCTCGGGATTGGGGGCCACCGAAGGCTCGGCCATGAAATTCTCCATCGACGGCGGGGAAGGCGACCCCGTTTCCTTCGACTGGAACTTCGTCACCAATGAGCAGACGCCGACCGTTTTCAACGACTCTGCTTATTTGTTTGTCCTTGAGGGCGGCTCTGTGGTTCACATGCAGTTGCTGGCCGATACCAACGCGACCTTCTTCGGGTCCCCCAGCGTCTTCAGCGAAGAAACCGGCTACACGACGATCAGCGGCAATCTGCCCGGCGACGGCATTTACACTTTTGCAGTCGTAGTCTTCGACCGAATAGACTCGAGCTTCGATTCCGGCCTTCTGATCGACAATCTGCAGATCAACGGAATTACCGAAGGATTCGAAAGCGGCACTCTGGCCGGCTGGGAATCCATCGGCCACGCGGAAGTCGTTGACGGCAGTTTCTTGGTCGACCCGTCGGAAGGCGAATTCCAGGGCTTCATCTCAACAGCGCCGGGTGGCGGCGAAGATGGCGCGGAGATCGTCTTCTTCAAGCAGATCGTCGTGGACGGCGCTATTGGCGATGATGACAGCGGCGTGGTCGCCGACTTCGGCGGTTCCGACGCCGAGACGGCGCTCGAAGATCTCGTGTTCACGCTGCAGAGCGCGCCGACCTTCGGTCAGCTCATTGTGGTGGACTCCGGCGGCACGGCTTCGTTCCTGAGTGTCGGCGACACCTTCTCCAGTACTGACACCGTCTGGTGGTTCGCGACCACCGAGGATATTGAAGACTTCCTCTCGTCGGAGGGCGCGCCGGAGTTCCTGCCGAACGTCGAGTTCGACTACAGCGTGACAGACGAGGCCGGCAACGTCGCCACCGCCCCGGTAGTGATCACCCTTCCCCGCGACGTGACCCCGCCCGATGTGGCGCTGGCCCTCTACGGCGGTGCCGACTGCATCGAGGAAGACAGCAGCCTGGGCGACTTCAATAACGAGGTGACGGTCACCGTCACGCCGGACGGCGACGACCTGCTGACCGAGATCGTGCTCAGCGGCTTCCAGCCGGACTGGGAATACGATCTGACGGGTCTGGATAGCGACGGCGCCGGCGACGGCGTGGTGGTGACCGACAACATCGCCGGCGACGGCACGGTGACCATCACCTTCTCGCCCGGCATCAGCGGCAGCTACAACGGCAGCTTCGACGTGCAGCCGCCGGCGGACTCCGACGTCGACCACCCGACCATCACCGCCACGGCGACCGTGGTCGATCCGGCCGATCCGGGCCTGACGGCCTCCGGCGACGGCTCGCTCGATATCCCTGTCGATGCTAATGCGGATGGCGGTGAAGGCTCGGCCGGCGACGACTTTGACGGCGTGCATTTGTCGGTGACGCTTTCGGTGGCCGATAGCGCCGGCGACGAGGGAGAGACCTTCCAGGTGGGAGAGACGGGGACCGTGACGGTCTCCGCGACCTTCGATGACTTCCAGGACGGTTCGGAAACCCACACCGTGACGGTTACGGCACCGGATGGCTTCGAAATCGGCGATGTGGTCGGCGATCTGCCGCCGGGCGTTTCGGTGCAGAGCAATGACGGCAGCACCCTGGTCCTCTTGGTGGATTCCCAGGACGGCGACGGCCTGGATGGCGTCGGTACGTTGGAGGTCACCTTCGAGGTGACCAACGTCGACGCATCCGACGGCGAAGCGTCGTTCACCGCCACGGCGACGGCGGTGGAGACCAGCACGGGCGACGTGGAGTGCGATCCCTCCGACGCGGACAACGTCGCGACGGTGACGACCGATGCGACCGCCACGGTGGCGGGCATCACGCCGCCCGAGGTGGCGCTGGCCCTCTACGGCGGCGCCGACTGCATCGAGGAAGACAGCAGCCTGGGCGACTCCAACAACGAGGTGACGGTCACCGTCACGCCGGACGGCGACGACCTGCTGACCGAGATCGTGCTCAGCGGCTTCCAGCCGGACTGGGAATACGATCTGACGGGTCTGGATACCGACGGTCTCGGCGACGGCGTGGTGATCACCGACAACATCGCCGTCGACGGCACGGTGACCATCACCTTCTCGCCCGGCAGCAGCGGCACCTACGAGGGCAGCTTCGACGTGCAGCCGCCGGCGGACTCCGATGTCGACCATCCGACGATTACCGCGACGGCGACCGTGGTCGATCCGGCCGACCCGGGCCTGACGGCCTCCGGTGACGGCACCCTCGATATCCCTGTCGATGCCAATGCCGACGGCGGTGAGGGCTCGGCGGGCGACGACTTTGACGGCGTGCACCTCTCTGTCGCGCTTTCGGTGGCCGATAGCGCCGGCGACGACAACACGACCTTCCAGGTGGGAGAGACGGGGACCGTGACGGTTTCCGCGACCTTCGACGACTTCCAGGACGGCTCGGAAACCCACACGGTGACGGTTGCCGCGCCGGAAGGCTTCACCATCGGCGATGTGGTCGGCGACCTGCCGCCGGGTGTGTCGATCCTCAGCAATGACGGCACTACGCTGGTCCTCTCGGTGGATTCCCAGGACGGCGACGGCCTGGACGGCGTCGGTACGTTGGAGGTCACCTTCGAGGTGACCAACGTCGACGCGTCCGACGGCGAGGCGTCGTTCACCGCCACGGCGACGGCGGTGGAAACCAGCACCGGCGATGTGGAGTGCGATCCCTCCGACGCGGACAATGTGGCGACGGTGACGACCGATGCGGCCGCCACGGTGGCGGGCATCACGCCGCCCGATGTGGCGCTGGCCCTCTACGGCGGCGCCGACTGCATCGAGGAAGACAGCAGCCTGGGCGACTCCAACAACGAGGTGACCGTCACCGTCACGCCGGACGGCGATGACCTGCTGACGGAGATCGTGCTCAGCGGCTTCCAGCCGGACTGGGAATACGATCTGACTGGTCTGGATACCGACGGTCTGGGCGACGGCGTGGTGATCACCGACAACATCGCCGGTGACGGCACGGTGACCATCACCTTCTCGCCCGGCAGCAGCGGCACCTACAACGGCAGCTTCGACGTGCAGCCGCCGGCAGACTCCGACGTCGATCACCCGACGATTACCGCCACGGCGACCGTGGTCGATCCGGCCGATCCGGGCCTGACGGCCTCCGGTGACGGCACGCTCGATATCCCTGTCGACGCGGTGGTCGACGGCTCCGAGGTCGAGCAGACGGCGCCGGCGGTGGGCGATGAGGACACCGAGATCGCGCTGAACCTTGCGATCGATCTTGGCGGCGACAGCACCACGGGCCCGGGCGAGTCCCAGGGCGGCACGGACAAGGACGGCTCGGAGTCGGTGACCAGGCTGGTGGTGATGCTGTCGGTCGGCACCTTGATGTGGGATCTGCCCGCCGCGATCGCGGCCCCGACCGAAGGTCCTGACGGGACCTGGACCTTCGAGACCTCGGGTGCGGACCTCGCCGATGTGCAGGACCTGGTCGCCAGCCTGAGCGTCACGCCGCCGGAGGATTTCAACGGCGATATCGACGTGACCGTCACGACGACCACGGCGGAGGCGGCGACGGAAGCCGGGCCCAATGGCGCCTCCGGCCAGGAGTGTGCCGACGGCAACAACGTCGACGAGGACACCTACGAGTTCACCGTGACGGTCAACCCGACGGTAGAGCCGGCGCCGGTGCTGGTGGTCGGCGAGAACGTCGACGACATCGCGACCGAGCAAACGCCTCACCGGGTTGACGAGACCAGCGAAGATCCGGTCGCCGGCGAGATCGTCGGCAACGGCGGCGACGACGTGCTGATCGGCGACGTCGGCGGCGGCGCGCTGGACGGCAAGACGATGAACCTGGTGCTGGTGCTCGATACCTCCGACAGCATGGAGACGCTGACCACCTTCAACGGCGAGCCGATGACCCGCATCGAGGCCCTCGATAAGGCGGTCGAGAGCCTGCTCGACAAGCTGACCAGCACAGCGGGGCTCACGGTGCGTCTGCACATGGTGAGCTTCTCTACCGACGTGAAAGAGGACGCCACCTTCGATATCATCGAAAACGGCGTGGTCGATCCCGACGCGTTGCAGGCGGCCAAGGATTTCATCCTGGCTGACCTTGAAGCGCCGGCCACGGCTGCCTCCGGCGAAACGAACTACGAAGCCGGATTCAACGCGGCCTACGAGTGGCTTAGCGATCCCGCCGCAACGCTCGATGACCCGGACTTCAACAAAACGATCTTCGTCTCCGATGGTTTGCCGAATAATTTCTACACCGGCAATGGAACGACGCCGAACTTTACGAACGACAGCCAGAGAGCTTTGGACCATGTGCTGGGCCAGTTCGATGCGGTCGACAATACCAAGGACGACACTTTCAGCGAGTACGACGCCCTGCTCGGAAATTTCAAGGGCGTGAACGGCACGGTCGATGCCATCGGCATCAATGTCGATGGCCAGGGCGTTGCCGTGCTGAGCCAGGTGGATCAGGACGATGCAGACAGCATCGTGCTGGGCGAACAGCTGGCCGACGCCCTGGACGGCCTCTCCCAGGTGACGCAGCTTGCCGCGGTCGGCGATGACGTCATCATCGGCAACGCTGGCGGCGACCTCATCTTCGGCGATGCCGTCTTCACCGATATCCTGGCGGGTGAGGAGGGAGTCTCCCTGCCGCTCGGGGCCGGTTGGGACGTGATCGAAGCACTCATCGACGACGGCACCCTAACCAGCAACGCAGAGATCATGGCTCTTCTGCGCGAACGGGCCTACGAGTTCGGGCGCGAGTCGGTGAACAGTGAGGGCGTCGGACGCGAGGGCGGTGACGACACCATCAGCGGCGGTGCCGGGGCGGACATAATCTTCGGCCAGGAGGGTGACGACCTCATCGACGGCGGGGCCGGAGAGGACGTCATCATCGGCGGGACCGGCGACGACACCATGACCGGCGGAGCGGACGAGGACACCTTCGTCTGGACCGACCAGTTCATCGCCGGCGAAACCGATACCATCACCGACTTCAACGGCGTCGGCGGCGATAGGCTGGACCTTTCCGAATTGCTGCAGGGCACCGACCCGACCGACGGCGGTGCCGAACTCCAGGCCTATCTGAACATTACCTTCGATGGCAGCAACACGACGATCGCCATCGACGTGGATGGCGGCAGCGACTACAGCGACGTCACCATCGTCTGCGAGGGTGTCGATCTCACGGGCGGCGGTGTCGACCAGGCGGGCATCATCCAGTCGCTGATCGACAACGGGCAGCTGCAGGCCGCCGCCACGGTCTGAGCCGAAAACGCAAACCCTCTCCCCATCGCGGGAGAGGGTTGCGAAATCTTAACGAGCGAAGCGAGTTTAGATGAAGCTGGGTGAGGGGGACGCCGCCCCCTCAGCTCGCCTCGCCCAGGCAGGCCTTCAGTTCGGCGGCGTTACGGCGCATCAGCTCGAAGTAGAGCTCGGGGCCGTCCGCCAGGTCGGCGCCCAGCGGGTCGAGGGTGCCGGTTTTGGCATTGCTGCCCTCGATGGCGACCTGCACCAGGCGCGGCTCGAACTGCGGCTCGGCGAAGACGCAGCGCGCGTCCAATTCCTCGATCTTGGCATGGATCTCCTTCAGGCGCGCCGCGCCCGGCTTGTTCTCCGGGTTCACGGTGATCGAGCCGACGTTGGCGAGACCGAAGCGGGTGTCGAGATACTGGAAGGCGTCGTGGAAGACGACGAAGGGCACGTCCTTCACCGGCGCCAGGTCGCGTTCGATCTCCTGGCTCAACTGGTCGAGGCGTTGCGCCATGCTGTCGGCGTTGGCCATGTAGATTCCGCTGTTGCCGGGGTCGGCCGCGATCAGCGCGGCGGCGACGGCCTCGACCATCGCCTTGGCGTTGTCGGGGTCGAGCCACAGGTGCATGTCGATGTCGCCATGCTCGTGTTCGTGTTCCTCCTGCGCGTGCTCTTCGTGCTCCTCGTGCTCCTCGTGCTCCTCGTGCTCTTCGTCCTCGTGCGCGTCCCACGCGCCGCCTTCGCGGTAATCCAGGGTGCGAAGACCCGGCGCCTCGGCCAGCTCGACGACGCGCGCGTTGCCGGAGAGCGTCTCGATGGCGGGCTCGAGGAAGGCCTCCAGCCCCTCGCCGATCCAGACCACCACGGCGGCGCGCTGCATCGCCGCGGCGTCGGAGGGCTTCAGGCTGTAGCTGTGCGGCGAGGCGCCGCCCTGGACGATGAGATGCGGCGTGCCGGCGCCCTGCATGACGGCGGCGACCAGCGAATGCACCGGCTTGATCGAGGCGACCACGGTCACCTCCGCCGCCAGGGCGCCCGGGGCCGCTACGGCCAGGGCAAGGCCGGCGGCGGCGAAGAGGCAGGACGAAAGCAGGACTCGACGCATCGGCAGACCTTTCAAGAAACTGGTGGGCGCGAAAAACTGGTGAGCAGCAATTGAGCGTGATATTATAACAGATGTTATAAAGTAACGGTCCTAACGGCAAGAGTGTTTTTGACGTGGCTCTGAACCTGTCCGATCGGGCGGGGGCGCCCGGCGCGGGGGCGCCCGGCGCGGCGGCACCGCCGACCGAGGCACCCCTCCTCGAGGCCCCGCTCATCGAGGCCAGCAACATCGGCGTGTGGCGTGGCGGCCACTGGCTGGTGCGCGGCGTCGACCTGGCGATCCGCCCGCGCGAGATCGTCACCCTGATCGGCCCCAACGGCAGCGGCAAGAGCACCACGGTGAAGGCGCTGCTGGGCATCCTGGCGGCCAGCGAGGGCCGGGTGATGCGCCGCCCGGGCCTCACCATCGGCTACGTGCCGCAGCGCCTGACCGTCGACTGGACCATGCCGCTGACGGTGACCCGCCTGATGACGCTGACCGGGCGCCACGGCAAGGCGGCGATCGACGCCGCGCTTGGCGAGGTCGGCATCGCGCACCTGGCGCAAGCGCCGGTGCAGCAGCTCTCCGGCGGCGAGTTCCAGCGCGCCCTGCTGGCGCGCGCCCTCATCCGCCGCCCGGCCCTGCTGGTGCTCGACGAGCCGGTGCAGGGCGTCGACTTCGCCGGCGAGATCGCGCTCTACGAGCTGATCCACGACATCCGCGAGCGCCTGGGCTGCGGCATCCTGATGATCTCCCACGACCTCCACATCGTCATGGGCAAGACCGACACCGTGGTCTGCCTCAACGGCCACGTCTGCTGCTCCGGCACGCCCCAGGCGGTGACCGAGAGTCCGGCCTATCGCAAGCTGTTCGGCGCACAGGCGGCCGCCGCCCTGGCGATCTACCGCCACCACCACGACCATGTGCATCTTGAGGATGGCACCGTCGTGCAAGATCACCACCACCACCACCATCATCACCCACAGGACAAGGCCGGCGATGCGGAATGACTTCCATGCCTGACGACTTCCATGCCGGATGATTGCCATGCTTGACGATTTCTTCACCCGCGCGCTGGTCGGCGGCATCGGCGTGGCGCTGGTGGCCGGGCCGCTGGGCTGCTTCATCGTGTGGCGGCGCATGGCCTACTTCGGCGACACCATGGCGCACTCGGCGCTGCTGGGCGTGGCGCTGGCGCTGCTGCTGGAGATCCACATCACGGCGGGCGTCTTCGCCATCACCGCGGCGGTCGCCTTCGCGCTCCTCCTCTTGCAGCGCCAGCGCGCGCTGCCCACCGACGCGCTGCTCGGCATCCTCTCGCACTCGACCCTGGCCCTGGGGCTGGTGCTGGTCGCCTTCATGGCCTGGGTGCGCATCGACCTGCTCAGCTATCTCTTCGGCGACCTGCTGGCGGTCTCGCGCGTCGACATCGCGCTCATCTACGGCGGCGGCGCGGCGGTGCTGGCGATCCTCGCCGCCGTCTGGCGCCCGCTGCTGGCCTCGACGGTCAGCGAGGAGCTGGCCGCCGCCGAGGCGCTGCGGCCCGAGCGCGCGCGCCTCATCTTCATGCTGCTGATGGCCGGGGTCATCGCCATCGCCATGAAGATCGTCGGCATCCTGCTGATCACCTCGCTGCTGGTCATCCCGGCGGCGACGGCGCGGCGCTTTGCCGGCGGGCCGGAGCGGATGGCCTTCCTCGCCGCCGGCATCGGCGCGCTCGCGGTGGCGCTCGGCCTCTTCGGCTCGCTGGAGCTCGACACGCCGTCAGGCCCCTCGGTGGTGGTGGCGGCGCTGCTGCTGTTCCTGCTGAGCCTCGCCGGCCTCGCCTGGCAGCGGCCGGGCGGCGGCGCGCCACAGCGCAACGTCCACAAGGGCGCGCAGGCGCGGGGCGGAGAGACATCATGACGATCGCGATGCCGGAGGACCTGACCCACAACCAGGCGATCGTGCTCGATTGCCTCATCGAGGCGGGGCGGGCGATGACCGCCTACCAGCTGCTCGACGAGCTGCGCGACACCGGGCTGCGCGCGCCGGCGCAGATCTACCGCGCGCTGAGCGTTCTGGCCCGGCGCGACCTGATCCACCGCATCGAGAGCCTCAACGCCTTCGTCGCCTGCCGCCACGGCGATCACAGCGAGATCGTCGCCTTCGCCATCTGCGACGACTGCCGCACGATCTGGGAATTCACCCTGCCGCGCGACAGCAGCCTGAACGCCAAGGCCGACAGCAAGGGCTTCACGATCAACAGCGCGATCGTGGAACTGCACGGCCGCTGCGCCGAGTGCAAGGAGACCCGCAAGCAGTGGCTAGGGCACTGAGGGCGGGGTGAGGCTTGCCGCGGATCGGACTCCCCTCTTCGCCAGACCGTCAGGCCAGCCCCAGGCCGCCGTCGGCGGCGATGATCTGGCCGGTGATCCAGTCGGCGGCCGGGTCGGCCAGGGCGAGGATCCAGCGGGCCACGTCGTCCGGCTTGCCGCGGCGCTTCAGCGGTATCGCCTCGCGCTCCTGCGCCTCGACGGCCGCGGCCTGCTCTGCCGTGAGGCCCATCATGCCGGTCAGGGCGCCGGACTCCGTCGGCCCCGCCGCGACGGCGTTCACCCGCACCCCCTGCGGCGCCAGCTCCAGGGCCCAGCAGCGGGTCAGGTGCTCCAGCGCCGCCTTGCTGGCCGCGTAGTGCGACAGTCCCGCCGCCGGCTTGCGGCCGTAGGTGCTGGAGACGTTGACGATCGCGCCCTTTGATTTCACCAGGTGGGGCAGCGCGGCGGTGGCGAGCAGGCTCGGCCCGACCACGTTCACGGCGAAGATGCTCTCGATCCGCCCGGCCGTGGCATCGGCCAGCGGCAGGAGGGCGCCCGCCCCGGCGTTGTTCACCAGCACATCCAGGCCGCCGTGGGCCTCGACGGCCCCCACGGCTTGGGCAACGGTGCGCGCGGCATCTTCCGGCGACGCGGCGTCGGCGACGACGGCGGCGATGTTGGGATGATCGCCGGCGGCCTCGTGGAGGGCGGCCGCGCGGCGGCCGGTGATGACGACCCGCGCGCCCGCCGCGGCGAAGTGCCGCGCGGCAGCCCGGCCGATGCCGGGACTGCCGCCGGTGACGATGACGACCCTATCTTTGAACGCGGGGTCTTTGAACCCGGGGTCTTTGAACGTGGGGTTTTTCAGAGGGGGGGACATGATCTTCCTGATGCTGCCATGGGTTGTGAGATTGCGGGAGCGGTCACGCCGCCCGGCTGCGGTCCTTCGGATGCTCGTTGCGAAAGCCGATGGACAGGCGGTTCCAGACGTTGATCGCCCCGATGGCGAGAGACAGCGCGATGAGCTCGTCGTCGGTGAAGGCGGCGCGCGCTTTCTCGTAGACCGCGTCCGGCGCGTGGTCCTGCGTGACCAGGGTCAGGGCCTCGGTCCAGGCCAGTGCCGCCCGCTCGCGCGGGGTGTAGAGCCCGGACTCCCGCCAGGCGTCCAGCAGCAGCAGGCGGCTGTCCGTTTCGCCCAGCTTCACGGCCTCTTCGCGGTGCATGTGCAGGCAGAAGGCGCAGCCGTTGATCTGCGAGGCGCGCGTGCGCACCAGCGCGAGCAGCCTGGGGTCGGTGTTGGCCGCCAGCCAGGTCTCGAGGCCGACGAGAGCCTCGACGCCGCCGTTCTTGCGGGCGAGGAAATTCAGGCGCGTGGTCATGGTTGTCTCCTGTGGCTTGAAGGAAAGGGTGAGGGCGGTCAGTAGTCCCAGAAGGCCGCGACCCAGCGGAAGGCGTCGCCGTCGACCGCCACCCGCCCGACGGAGGGGAACGGCAGATGCGTGGCCACCAGCAGCGCGCCGGTCGCCGCCGCCTCGCGCAGCAGATCGACGCGGACGCGCACCGACTCCTCGGGGTCGTGTTCGAAGCCGTTGTGCCAGTCGGGATGGTCGAAGCCGACCGGGAAGATGGCGTCGCCGGCAAAGGTCAGCCGGTCGCCGCCGGAGGCCACGTGGACCACGCTGTGCCCGGGGGTGTGGCCGCCGGTGCGGCAGACGACCACCCCCGGCGCGACCTCGAACGCTTCCTCGAAGGTGCGCAGATGGCTGTAGTAGGTGTTCAGGAACCGCTTGGCGACAGAGCGCAGCACGGGCGGCACCGGCGACGGCATGTCGGTGTGGGAGAAGTCGGGCGCCGCCCAGAATTCGACTTCGGCGGCCGCCACGTGAATGCGCAGGTCCGCACGCAGCCGGTCCTTCATCCCGGCGACCAGCAGCCCGCCGACATGATCCATGTGCATGTGGGTCAGCACCACGTCGGTCACGGACGCAAGGTCGATGCCGGCGGCCTCCAGCCGCTGGGGGAACTGCCCGGCGCGCGGGAAGCCCGGGTACTCGCCCCCCAGTCCGGCATCGACCAGGATGGTGCGGTCGCCGCTGCGCAGCACCAGCACGTTCAGCGGCCAGTCGAAGGCGTCCGCCGGCAGGAACATATCCGCGAACCAGGCCGCCCGGACGGCCGGGTCGGCATTGGTGGCCAGCGTCGCGGTCGGCAGGGGCAACACCCCGTCGCTGACCACCAGCACGTCGATCTCGCCGATCCGCAGCGCATAGCGCGACGGAACCAGCTCCTCAAACATCGCTCCGGCGGGCGCCGGCCGGCCGGGCTGGGCGGCGGGATCCGGGTTCATGCTTTCATTCTTTCGGGCGAGGGCGTTCTGCTGCTTGGTCATGATCGTTCTCCTGTGGCTTGAAGGGAGGGGGCGGGTGGATCTCAGGCGAAGGCGGTCCGGCCGGCGCGGGCGCGGCGGATCGCCCAGAGGGTGAGCGCGATGCCGATGAGCGCGGGCAGGGTGACGGCGGGGAAATCACGCGGGATGGCAGAGGGCGCGCAGATGCCGGCAGCGACTTCCCAGAAGTGGAAGAGGGCGTGCGCCGAGAGCCACAGGGTGGCGGCGGCCCAGAGGCCGATGCGGCGCTCCGGCTTCGCCAGGCCGACGATGAAGGCGGCGCCCAGCATCAGCTGGATGATGCCGATGTCGCGCACGAAGTGCTGGTTGAAGAAGCCGGTGTCGGTCACCCCCGGCACCAGCTCGTACCAGGTCAGCGGCGCGATCAGCATGAAGAGGCCGTTCAAGGAGAGGAGCAGGCCGTTGAACGCGACCATGAGGAGGATGACGGCACGGGCCGCGCGGTTGCTTTCGAAGGTCGTCATGAGCTTTCTCCCTGTTCTGGCGATGGGCCTAGGACACGGCATGGCCGAGCCAGTCGGCGAAGCGGATTGAGCCCAGGCGGGGGCTGTCCCCGGGCGTCAGCGAGCGGTCGTTCAGCGCCGCCCCGAAATAGCGGGCGTGCACGTCGGCGATCACCTTGCGCGCGTCCCCGCGCGCGGCCAGGAACTGGCGCGCGAAGCTGTCGAGCGGGCAGGCCTCGGGGCCGGCCACCTCGACGGTCGCGTTCAATGGTTCTGCGACGGTGAGTTCGGCCAGGGCGGCGGCGACGTCGTCGGAGGCGATCGGCTGGATGAGCGCCGGCGACAGGCGGATCGCGTCGCCCTCGGTGCCCGCTTTGACGATGCCGTCGACGAATTCGAAGAACTGCGTCGAGCGCAGGATCGTGTAGGGGACCCCTGCGGCCTTGATCAGGTCCTCCTGGGCCATCTTCGCCCGGAAATAGCCGCTCTCGAGCAGGCGCTCCGTGCCGACGACCGAAAGGGCGAGGTGGTGCGCGACGCCGGCGGCCGCCTCCGCCGCGAGCAGGTTGCGGCCGGCGGTCCTGAAGAACGTCATGACCGCCTCGTCCTCGAAGGAAGGCGCGTTCGCCACGTCGACGACGACCTGGGTGTCCATCAGCGCCGCGGCCAGACCTTCCCCGGTGAAGGTGTTCACGCCGGTGTTGGGCGACGCGGCCACCACGTCGTGCCCCTTCCCGCGAAGGTTGTTCACGAGCTTGGTTCCGATGAGGCCGCTGCCGCCGATGACGACGATTTTCATCTCTGTTTCTCCAACCACTGCGGTGTTCGCTGGGGCGGAGGATGGCGCAGGGGTGACCGGACGTCCTTGCACCGGCCTTGAAATGCGAAGGAGTTTCGCCTGATTATCTGTCCAAGAAGTCCACTCGGGCTGCTGCCGCCGCGTCATGATCGTCCAAGACAACCCGGCCCTGTACAGTCAGGCTGCGTCCACCTGCTGCGCTGGTGTGGCGGCGGCCTGCGGGGGCGAAGCGGGAGGGTCCAAATGATCTACGCATTCGAGGATTACCGCCTCGATCCGGAACGGCGGGAACTCACGCGCGGCGCCGAGGGGATCGCGGTCGGGCCGCAGGTCTTCGACCTGCTGCTCTTCCTGGTGCGCAATCGCGAGCACGTCGTCAGCAAGGATGACTTGCTCGATGCGGTGTGGGCGGGGCGGATCGTCTCGGAATCGACGCTGACCAGCCACATAAACGCGGCACGCAAGGCGATCGGCGACAACGGCCAGCACCAGCGGCTGATCCGGACCATCGCCCGCAAGGGCTTCCGCTTCGTCGGCGACGTCCGGGAAGAGCGGCCGGCGGATCCCGCTACGGCCAGCGGCCCCGTGGCTGGTTCTGCCGAGGCCGCAGAGCGCCACGCGCCGGCGCTGCCCGACAAGCCTTCGCTTGCCGTCATGCCTCTCGTGAACCTCAGCGGTGACGCGACGCAGGATTACTTCATCGACGGCGTGGTCGAGGACATCATCGCGGCCTTGTCCCGCATTCACTGGCTGTTCGTCATCGCCCGCAACTCCAGCTTCACCTACAAGGGCCGTGCGGTCGACGTGAAACAGGTGGGCCGCGAGCTTGGCGTGCGCTACGTGCTGGAAGGCAGCATGCGCAAGGCTGAAAAGCGCGTGCGCATCACGGGACAGCTGATCGATGCGACGACCGGCGCCCATATCTGGGCGGAGCGCTTCGAGGGCACGCTCGAAGATATCTTTGACCTGCAGGACCAGATGGCCGCGAGCATCGTCGGCGCGATCGCACCGCAACTGGAGCGCGCCGAGATCGAGCGCGCTCAGCGCAAGCAGACCGAAAACCTCGGCGCCTACGACTACTACCTGCGCGGCATGGCGCACTTCCACAAGGGAATCCGGGAAGAGGTCGAAGAAGCCCTGGTCCAGTTCCACAAGGCGGTCGACCTGGATAGCGATTTCGCGGCGGCCTACGGGATGGCCGCGTGGTGCCACTTCTGGCGTAAGCTCAACGGCTGGATGGCCGACGGCCAGGAGGAGGCCGCGGAAGGGGCGAGGCTGGCTCGCCGGGCCGTGGAACTCGGCAGGAACGACGCGGTCGCGCTCACGAGAGGCGGGCACGCGCTTGGCCATTTCGGCGGTGATCTGGATGCCTGCATCGCCCTCCTGGACAGGGCGCTGGTGCTCGACCCCAACCTCTCTGCCGCCTGGTACCTGAGCGGCTTCCAGCGAATCGCCCGGGGCGACCATGACGATGCCATCGCGCGCTTCGCGCGCGCCATGCGCCTGAGCCCGCTGGATCCGGAGATGGTCCGCATGCAGACCGGCACGGCCATGGCCCATCTGCTGGCCGGTCGCTTCGACGCTGCCGTCTCGTGGGCGGAGAAGGCTTTCCGGGACCTGCCGTCCTTTTCGTTGGCTGCCGGCATCCTCGCCGCCAGCCACGGGCTCGCAGGCCGGACGGCGGAGGCGCAGCGGGCGCTGCACCACCTGCGCCAGCTCGATCCCGCACGGCGCGTCTCCAATCTCAAGCATTGGGTTCTGCTGCGCCGCCCGGAGGATCTGGCAACTCTGGAAGATGGCTTGAAGAAGGCGGGCTTGCCGGCGTGAAGCCGGCCCGCCCCCGCCCCGCATGCTCGATGCCGGACGGCTCTCTATGTGAGGCTGTAGGTTGTCTCGACGGCTTCGCGCGGGACGAGGTAGGAGCGCGTCTCGATGCGGCGGGTGACGCGGCTGCGCTGGCCGCCGCCGCCGGCGGGCCCGCAGCAGTAGAGCGCCAGCACTTCCTGCAGCGCGCCTTCCACCGCGGCCTTGTCCGGCCCGGCGACCGCGAGGCGCAGCCGCAGGTCCTGGGCCGCATCGGGCGCGTGGGGTTGGGGGCTGTCGCGCAGGCTGCCGGCGTCGTCGTCGAAGGCGCTGCTGAGGCCGATGAGGTCGATGCGCCGGCGCAGGTCGAGGCCGCGCAGGTCGAGGCGTTTGCCGATCACCTCGGCGGCGAGCCGGGCGCGCGCCAGGGCATTGGGGCCGGCATAGGAGATCTCGCTCTCGCCGAACCAGTCGCCCAGAAAGCCGACGGTCGCTTTCAGCCGCGCCGGTGCCGCATGGCCGCGCGCGCCGCTGACGCGCACCCGGTCGGGCCCCGCCTGGGCGATCTCCACCCCGGTAATGTCGAGGGTAACGTCCGGGGTGAGATAGGCCGCGGGATCGTGGATCTCGTAGAGCAGCTGCTCCTTCACCGTGCGCAGATCGACGAGGCCGCCGGTGGCGGGCGGCTTGGTGATGACGAAGCTGCCGTCGGCCTCGACCTCGGCGATGGGAAAGCCGATGGCCTCGGGCCGCGGCACGTCCTTGAAGCCCGGGTCGGCGAAGTAGCCGCCGGTGACC
Organism: Pelagibius sp. 7325; assembly: GCF_037652055.1. Classification (NCBI taxonomy): domain Bacteria; kingdom Pseudomonadati; phylum Pseudomonadota; class Alphaproteobacteria; order Rhodospirillales; family Rhodovibrionaceae; genus Pelagibius; species Pelagibius sp. 7325. The sequence continues at coordinate 284,510 of NZ_JBBKAH010000011.1, read as the reverse complement.
TGCGACCCGCACTCCAGCAGATGGCCCACCAGGGTCCCGGCGGCAATGCGGTCGAGATCATCCCAGGCCCAACCGAAGTGCGCGACCAGGGGGCCGAGCGCCAGCGCCGGATCGGCGACCCGGCCGGTCACCACGACCTGGGCGCCGTCGGTGACAGCCTCCGCGATGGCCGCCGCGCCGAGATAGGCGTTGGCGGAGACGATTTCGCCCGCCGGCGGCGGCAGGCCGGCATCGCCGTCCCAGAGATCCTCGGTTGCCAGATTGATGCGGTCGCGCACGTCGTCGCCGTCGACGGTGGCGATGCGCAGGGGCGGCAGGCCGAGCTCGCGGGCCAGCCCGGCGATCACCGCCGCGGCGGCGCGCGGGTTGGCGCAGCCGAAGTTGCCGACGATGACGATGTCGTGCTCGGCGCAGATCCTGAGGATGGGTCTCAGGTAGTCGGCGAGCAGCGGCTCGTAGCCCAGCGCCGGATCCTGCCGGCGCGCCAGGTGGCCGAGCGCCAGCGTGCGCTCGCCGATGGTCTCGAAGATGATGGCGCCGCCGTTGCCGGCCGCGGCGATCGCTTCGACCACCGGCAGCCCCGCATCGATGCGGTCGCCCGAGAAGCCGGCCCCGGAGCCGATGCGGTAGGTCATAGGACGGAGGCCTCGCGGCGGGCGGCGCCGGTCTCGGCATCGGCCGGGCTGTTGGCGCGCAGGTAGAACTCCTTCGGCCAGCGGATATGGGCGCGGCAGAGCTCCACGAGCCGCGTGGAGTCGCCCCGCTCGATGGCGTCGACCATCTGCCAGTGCTCGCGGATCGCGATCTGGCGCAGCTGATCGTCGGCGAATCCGCGGCTGCGGATCGGCTGGGTCATCAGCGAATAGTGCTTTATGGCGGCCGCCAGCTCCGGGTTGCCCGCGCCGGCGTAAAGCCTTTCGTGAAAGGCGTTGTTCATCCGGAAGACCTCGACATAGCGCTGTGCGTTCGACGCCTGTTCATGCGCCGCGGCGAGCGTTTTCAGCTCCTCGACGAATCCGGGGGGCGCCGGCAGCGTCACGCGCGAGGCGGCCAGGGTCTCCAGCGCATCGCGAATCTCGTAGAGGTTCTCGACTTCTTCCTGGGTGAAGTCGCGCACCCGCACGCCGCGGTTCGGCTGGCGAAGCACAAGGCCTTCCTTTTCCAGCTCGTCGAGCGCGCGCCGGACGGCATGCCGCGTGGCGTCGAAGCGCAGGATGAGGTCGTCCTCCACCAGGCGTTCGCGCAGATGGAGGCGGCCCAGCATGAGGTCCATCTGCAGGACCTCGTAGACCTGGCTCCAGCCCTGCGGCTGGCGCCGGCCCTCTGCGTCCGCGGCACCGCTTCCGGCAATCGCTCTCGTCATGATCTGGCTGCTCCGCTCATGACGCCAATCTAGCCGGAAACGATGCCCGATACAATTATCGTTGACATTATCGATAATTTTTCCGAGGTTGAGGACGGGAGGAAAGCCATGGACGTGAGAACGCGTTGCCCGCAACAGGGTGCCGGCGTCATGCGGCAGCGATGCGCGCGGCGCGCGGCATGAGTGGCCTCGTGCGGGCCGCCCTGCACCGGATCGCCCACGCGCGCTCGGGCGACAAGGGCAATCGCCAGAACATCTCCGTGATCGCCTACCGGCCGGAAGCCTGGCCCGTGATCCTGCGCGAAGTCACGCAAGAGCGCGTCCACGCGCTGTTCCGCCATCGCGGCGTGACCGCCGTGCGACGCTACGAACTGCCCAGGCTCATGGCGCTCAACTTCGTGCTGGACGATGCGCTGGAAGGCGGCGTCAACGCGGCGCTGGCGCTCGACAGCCACGGCAAGACCGCCTCGTTCCGCCTGCTTTCCCTCGAAATCGACGTTCCCGCCGAACTGCTGCCCGAACGGCCGGGCGAGACGGCGGGCGCCCTTCATCAAACCAAGCAAAAAATGGGAGGACTGACATGAAGAAGATCGCAACGGCCCTGTTGGCGGCAGCGGTGCTGGCCACGCCGGCCGCCGCGCAGACCCAGAAGCTCGCCATCGGCACCACCTCGGCGTCGTCGAGCCACTACGGCTATTTCGTCGCCGTCTCCAAGCTGATCAACGAGAAGGTCGAAGGCGTCGAGGCCAACGTGGTCGAGACGGGCGCGACACTGGACAACCTGCGCCGCCTGCAGCGCGACCAGGTCGATCTCGGCCTCGTCACCACCAATGTTGCCTACGACGTGTTCAACGGCCGCGGCGAGTTCGAGGGCAAGGCCTACCAGCCGCTGATGCTGTGGGTCTATGCCTCGGCGCCGCAGAACGTCGTCGTGCGCAAGGACGCGGGCATCGCGTCGCTGGAGGATCTCGCCGGCAAGACGTTCAATCCCGGCATCAGCGGCTCGGCCACCGAGGCGACGGCCGAAAAGGTGTTCTCGCTGCTCGGCATCGAGCCCGACTGGGCGCGCGGATCGACCGGCGACGTCGTCAACCAGATCAAGGACAACCGCGTCATCGGCTACGTGAAGAGCGGCTCCGGCAAGCGCCTCGACGCCTCCAGCATCGACATCGCGACCCTGACGCCGATCTCCATCGTCGGGCTGAGCGACGCGCAGGCCGACAAGCTGCGCGCGGAATTTCCCAATCTCTCGGTGGTCGACGTGGCCGACGGCCAGGCCGGTGAGGGCTATCCGGCCTACAAGACCTGGGCCTTCGGCGTGGCGGCGGTCGCCCAGGCGGACCTCGACGAAGAAGCCGCCTATCAGATCACCAAGGCGGTGGTCGAAGACCAGACGGCGCAGGCGGCCGCCTTCTCCGGCCTCAAGGGAAGCGACCTGCCCACGATGACCATGGAGCTCTCGACCATCCCGCTGCACCCGGGCGCGGTGCGCTACTACCGGGAGATCGGCGTCGAGATCCCGGAACGCCTGCTGCCCAGCAGCTGAGCCGTGAACCGGCGGCGGCCGGGGGCGATCGGCCCCGGCCGCCGATTGGGTCGCCGATCGGGCCGCCGACCCGGCCGCCGATGGGGCCGTGCAGAGGTGTGTGGTGATGCGTGACAACCTGCGGCGGGCCGTCGCCCTGGCGATCGGCCTGTTCATTCTCTATACGGCCGCGGCCGGGGCCTTCGACGCCCTCATCCAGCGCTCCGTCATGGTGGCGCTCGTCGTCTCCCTGGGCTTTCTCGCCTATCCGCTGAAGCTCTCGGGCGCCGCCGCGAAGCTCGGCCTGGCCGTCGACCTCTGCCTCTGGGCCGCGACGACGGCGGCCTGCGTCTACGTGGCGGTCAACGCCGAGACCATCATGACGTCGCTGCCGACGGCGGGGCCGATCGACATCGCCCTGGCCGCCGTGCTGGTCTTCACCCTGCTGGAACTGGCGCGGCGCACCGTCGGTCTCGCTTTTCCCATCCTCGTCGCCATCGGCCTCGCTTACGTCTTCTTCGGCCACCTGATTCCCGGGCGTCTCGGCCACCGCGGCTACGACATCTGGTTCGTGACCGAGACCATCCTGCTGACCGACATCGGTGTCTGGGGATCGCTCACCGGCATCGCCGCCACCATCATCGCCGCCTTCGTGCTGTTCGGCGCGGTGCTGCTGCACACCGGCGGCGGCCAGACCTTCATGGATCTAGCCCTGCTGGTCTCGGGGCGCTCGGTCGGCGGCGCCGCCAAGATGGCGACCGTCGCCTCGGCCTCCTTCGGCACGGTGAACGGCAGCGCCGTCGCCAACGTCGCGACCACCGGCACCATGACCATTCCGCTGATGAGGCGCATCGGCTATCCGGCGCCCTTCGCCGCGGCGGTGGAGGCGGTGGCCTCGACCGGCGGGCAGATCACGCCGCCCATCCTCGGCGCCGCCGCCTTCATCATGTCGGAGATGATCGGCACGGAATACCTGCGCATCGCGCTGGCGGCGCTGATTCCGGCCGCGCTGTTCTACACCGGGCTTTTCACCACCATCCACCTCATCGCCCTGCGCAAGAACATCGGCTTCGTGCCGCCGGAGGAGATCCCCTCGGCGAAGACCGCCCTGCATCCGGTCCGCCTGCTGCCGGTGATCGGCGGCCTGGGCGGCCTGCTGTGGATGCTGATCGCCGGCCGTTCGGTGGCCTTCTCGGCCGCCTTCGGCGTGGTCTGTGCGGTGGTGCCCTTCGTGATCGGCGACATCGTCGCGCGCCGCAAGCCCCTGGCGACCCTGCGCGCCCTGCTCGACAGCCTGGTCGAGGCCGGCAACGGCATCGTCATCATCGCCCTGATGCTGGCCGGCGCACAGATCCTGGTCTCGCTGATCAACCTCACCGGGGTCGGGGTCACGCTCTCCTCGCTGACCGTCGCGGTCGGCGGCGAGCATCTCTTCCTCGTCGGACTGATCGTCGCGCTGGCCTGCCTGGTGCTCGGCATGGGCATTCCCACGACCGCGGCCTACGTCCTGGTGGCCGCCGTCATGGCACCGGCGCTCATCGCCATCGATGTCGAGCCGCTGGTCGCGCACATGTTCGTCTTCTACTACGCGACCATTTCGGTGATCACGCCGCCGGTCTGCATCGCGGTTTTCGTGGCCGCCTCCATCGCCAAGACCGACTGGTGGCCCGCCGCGGTCAACGCCGTGCGCCTGGGCATCGTCACCTACATCATTCCCTTCATGTTCCTCTCCTACCCGGGAATGCTGTGGTCGGGCAGCCCGTGGCAGATTGCCGAGGCCGTGCTCTCGGGGGCGACGCTGGTGTTCGCCACCTCGCTGCTGCTTGCCGGAACGCGCATCCGCGACAGCCGATGGCTGGCGGCGGCGCTTTACCTGCCGGCCGCCGTGCTCGCCATCGTGCCCTCCGAAATCGCGCTTGGGGCGGCGATCGCCCTGACCCTTCTGGGCGCCGTCTGGGGACGGCCGTTCAGCCGCCCGAAGGTGGCCTCGCCAACGGCCCCCCAGGCGGTCCCCGGGACCTCGACGGGAGCCCCTTGAGGGCACCCCCCGCGGCCCGAAAAAGGCCCCGCAACCCCCAAAACCGCGAAATTCCGCAGAATCTTTCTGAGCGTTTCCAACGGGTTGCCGGCTATTGTCTTGGAAGTGTGGGGTTCTGCACACCGCTTTCGGCGGGGCCATCCTATGTTCTTTCTCAGGAGAGCAAAGCCACCGCAGCCGCAGACAGTATGGACGGCCGGTGCCCACCGAGAGGGAAGCGATCATGTTTGGCGATACCAACGAGACGTCTTCAGGGGTAACGGTAGACCACTTCCTTGCCGGTCTCGCGGTCTGGGCCGTGCTCATGGTGGTCTACGCCATCATCTGATCCGTGAAGGACTTTCTTCGAGAAAGCCTTTTCAGACCAAAACATTATCCATCCGAAAAGCCTGCCCGGGAGCGAGACCCCAAGCCATCCTCGCCCCCGGGCATTCTTTTTGTGGCGATTTCCTGGGGGGTGGACGGACGCCTCGTCCTTCGAGACGGGCCTGGCGGCCCTCCTCAGGATGAGGCTTGAGTTTAAGCCGGCGGTTTCCCTGCTGTTTCCACAGAAAATAGGTCCTCATCCTGAGGAGGCCGCGGAGCGGCCGTCTCGAAGGACGAGGACCGTGGTGCCACAGAAGGCGGCATTTTCAAGGGTGCGAAGTCGTTGGCCTGCGACGACGGCGTGTGGCCTCCGTCCACAATAATTTTGTATGCAAAGTAAATCGGTAGCGGTGGCGCGGTGGCGGGCGCGGCAGGTCGAAATTCTCCCGTTATCCCCAGAAAATACGTGCTCTTACGACGCATGTTGTCGGCTCGCCATCGCCGGTGGCGATTGACAGCGGTGCTTTATCTTGCATACTAAACAAAAATAAAGACACGAACTCATGAGGACAGGGGAGTTCGACAGGTGGGGTCTTATCTTCGCCCAGAAGGGCTTGAAGACGCCGTCGCCGCGCTGGCGGACGGTCGCTGCACGGTCCTCGCCGGAGGCACCGACTTCTATCCCGCGCGCGTCGGCCGCGCCCCGGGCCTCGCCGCCGACGACCGCATTCTCGACATCACCGCCCTGGACGGCCTGCGCGGCATTACGCAAACCGCCGAGGGTTTTCGCATCGGCGCGCTGACCACCTGGAGCGACGTGCTGCGCGCGCCGCTGCCGCCGCTGTTCACGGCGCTGAAGCAGGCGGCGCGCGAAGTGGGCGGCGTGCAGATCCAGAACGCCGGCACCCTGGCCGGCAACCTCTGCAACGCCTCGCCGGCGGCCGACGGCGTGCCGCCGCTGCTGGCGATGGACGCCGAAGTCGAGCTGACGTCGCAGGGCGGCAGCCGGCGCCTGGCGCTGGACGACTTCATCCTCGGCAACCGCAAGACCGCCAAGCGCGCCGACGAGCTGTTGACGGCACTCCACATTCCGGCGTTTTCGACGCGATCGCGCAGCGCCTTTCTGAAGCTGGGCGCGCGCAAGTACCTCGTCATCTCCATCGTCATGGTGGCCTTGCTGGTCGATCTCGACGAGGACGGCACCGTGGTGAAGGCGCGGGTCGCCGTCGGCTCCTGCGCCGCGCGCGCCCACCGCCTGCCGGCGGTGGAGGGGGCGCTGACCGGCCAGCCCTTCGACGAAGACCTGCGCGCGCGCATCGGCGAGGAGCAGTTGGATCCGCTGGCGCCGATCGACGACATCCGCGGCACCGCGGGCTACCGCCGCGAGGCGGCGGTGGCGCTGATCCGCCGCGGCCTCGATGCGCTGCTGCTGCAACAGGAAGGTGCCTGAATGGATGGGGCCCTGAAGAGCGGCGGCGGGGTAAGCCAGGAGATCGCCTTCACCCTCAACGGCAGGCCGGCGACGCTGGCCGCCGATCCGCTGGAGCGCCTCAGCGATGCGTTGCGCTACGGTCTCGGCTTCACCGGCACCAAGGTCGGCTGCAATGCCGGCGACTGCGGCGCCTGCACGGTGCTGGTCGACGGCGAGCAGATGTGTGCCTGCCTGATGTCCTGCGCCCAGGCGGCCGGGCACAACATCACCACGGTTGAAGGCCTTGCCGACGACGCTGAGACGCAGCGCCTGCAGCAGGCTTTCCTCGATTACGGCGCCGCCCAGTGCGGCATCTGCACGCCGGGCATGCTGATGGCGGCGACGTCGCTGCTGAAGCGGGTCGCCCGGCCGACGAAAGAGGAGGTGCAGGATGCCCTCGGCGGCGTGCTGTGCCGCTGCACCGGCTACCAGAAGATCGTCGAGGCGGTCTGCGCGGCCGCCGGTGCCGGCGCCGCCGTTACCGACCTCCCGCCGGACACCTATGTGGGCGCGCGCGTCGTCAAGACCGACGGCCACGCCAAGGTGACGGGCGGCGAACTCTACGGCGCGGACAAGGCGCCGGCCGAAGCGCTGTGGCTGCGCGTCATCCGCGCGCCTCACGCGCGGGCAAGCTTCACCCTCGGCGACCTCGACGCCGTGGTGGCCCGGACCCCGGGCCTGGAGCGCATCCTCACCGCCGCCGATGTGCCGGGCAACAAGTGCTTCGGCGTCTATCCCCACATCAAGGACCAGCCGGTGCTGGCCGACGGCGTCGTGCGCTACCGCGGCGAGGCGGTGCTGGCGCTGGTCGGCACCCGCCAGGCGGTCTGGGCCGTGAGCGACGCCGATCTGCCGATTGCGTGGACCGCCGAAGAGGCGATCACCGACTTCGGCCGTGACGACGGACCCCTCGTTCAACAGGACAAGGACTCGAACCTGCTGGCGCGCGGCTTCGTGAACAAGGGCGACGCCGAGGCGGCGCTGGCCGCCAGCCCGGTCAAGGCCGAGGCGGAGAGCGCGACGCCCTTCATCGAGCACGCCTACATCGAGCCGGAAGCCGGCTACGCGGAGCGGAAAGGTGATTCGCTGGAGATCTGGGTGACGACGCAGTCGCCCTACATGGATCGCGACGAGACGGCCCTGGTCATGGGCCTGCCGAAGGACAAGGTGCGCATCGTGCCCTCGGCCTGCGGCGGCGGCTTTGGCGGCAAGCTGGACCTCTCGCTGCATCCGCTGATCGCGCTGGCGGCCTGGATTCTGGATCGCCCGGTGCGCTGCGAGTACACGCGCCCGGAGTCCATGGCCTCGACCACCAAGCGCCATGCCTCGCGCGTGCGCGCCCGCGCCGGCTGCGACGCGGATGGCAAGCTCACCGCCATCGTCTTTGACGGCGACTTCGACACCGGCGCCTATGCCTCCTGGGGACCGACGGTGGCCGACCGCGTGCCGGTGCACTGCAGCGGCCCTTATAAAGTGCCGAACGTGCTGGCACGCTCGGCCGGGCGCTTCACCAACGCGCCGCCGGCGGGCGCTTTCCGCGGCTTTGGCGTGCCGCAGTCGGCGCTGGCGCACGAGGCGCTGATGGACGATCTCGCCGCGCAGCTCGGCATGGACCCGCTGGCGTTCCGCGCGGTGAACGCGATCCGCGCCGGCGACGCGACGGCGACGGGCCAGGTGCTGGAGCATTCGGCCGGGCTGCCGCAGTGCCTCGACGAACTCAGGCCCTATTGGCAGGCATGGCGCAAGGCGGCGCAGGACTTCAACGAAAGTGGCCGGCGTCGCCGGCGGGGCGTCGGCATCGGCTGCGTGTGGTACGGCTGCGGCAACACCTCGATGTCCAACCCCTCGACCCAGTCGGTTGCGCTGGACCGCGCGGGCAAGCTGACGCTCTACAATGGCGCCGTCGACATCGGCCAGGGCTCCAACACGGTGATGGCGCAGATCGCCGCCGACGCGCTGGGCCTGCCGGTGGAGGCCATGACCATCGTGATGGGCGACACGGCGCTGACGGCCGATGCCGGCAAGACCTCCGCCTCGCGTCAGACCTTCATTTCCGGCAAGGCCTCGGAGCTGGCCGGGCGCGACCTCAGGCAGCAGATTCTGCGCCTCGCCAACGCCGGCGAGGATGCGCGGCTTGACCTTCACGACGGCAAGCTCTTGGTGCGCGACGGCGGGGTGGTGCACGAGATCCATCTCGCCACCCTGGAAGAAGATTCGCGCGGCGACGTGCTGTGCGGGACGGGCACTTTCGACCCGCCGACCGGCAAGCTGGACGCCAACGGCCAAGGCAGCCCATACGCAACGTACGGCTTCGCCGCGCAGATCGCCGAAGTGGAGGTCGACCTCGACCTCGGCGCGGTGAAGGTGCTGCGCATGGCCGCGGCCCACGACGTCGGCCGCGCGGTGAATCCGACGCTGGTGGAGGGCCAGATCCACGGCGGCATCGCGCAGGGCCTCGGTTTGGCGCTGATGGAGGAGTACCTCCCCGGGCGCACCGAGAACCTGCACGACTACCTGATCCCGACCGTCGGCGACATGCCGGAGATCGTCTCCATCCTGGTCGAGGACCCGGAGCCGCTGGGCCCCTACGGCGCCAAGGGCGTCGGCGAGCACTCGCTGATCGCGACGGCGCCGGCGATCTTCGGCGGCATCGAACAGGCGACGGGCGTGCGCCCGACGGTCGCGCCGGCGACGCCCGCGCGGCTGCTGGCGGCGCTGCGCGCGCATGGTGTCTATTGAGGACGGCAGGGCTGAGGACGGCAGGGCGATGAGCGAAGCGGACCTGAAGGAACGCAAGAGCGCCGGCGACGACATCGTGGTCTGCGATGCCTGTCCGGTGCTGTGCCGCATCCGCCCCGGCAAGACGGGCGCCTGCGGGCGCTACGGCAACGTCGAGAACGCCCTGGTGCGGATGGACCCCTTCCTGCTGGCGCGCCAGGCGGCGGAACGCTCCCAGGACATGGTGCCTTTCCTCGCCACCGAGGGTGCGGGCAGCGAGTGGGACGGCAGCCTGGTGCAGAGTTCGGAAGCCTTCGTCACCGGCATCGGCGCGGGCACCACCTATCCCGACTACAAGCCGGCACCCTTCATCGTCTCGTCCAAAGTGGAAGGCGTCGACATGGTCACCGTGGTGACCGAGGGCATCTTCAGCTACTGCGGCGTGAAGGTGAAGATCGACACCGACCGCCACCTGGGCCCGGAGCAGGCCGCCGTGCGCTGCGAGGGTGAGCAGGTCGGCCATGTGACGACGGCGGAATACGGCTCGCAGATGCTGGCGCTGGGCGGCGTGCGCCATCTCACCGGCGGCAGCAAGAAGGAAGGCAACGTCACCTGCCAGATGATGCTGGACCTCTGCAACAAGCAGGCGGTGGCACTCACCATCGACGGCGGCGCGGAACTCACCATCCAGGCCGGCAAGGCGCCGGTCATCAACGGGATCACCGAAGAGCGCATGCGCGTCGGCTGCGGCTCGGCCACCATCGGCATCTTCGCCCAGCAGTGGGTCGGCCACGTCGATGAGGTGATCGTGGTGGACGACCACATCACCGGCGTGCTGACCGAGCACCAGGCCGGCAAGTTCCTCGACATGAAGGCGAGCGGTATCCGGGTGCGCGGACGGCGTTCGACGCCGGGCCGCTACTTCCAGGTCGCCGAGCCGGGCACCGGCTGGGGCGGCACCAACATCAGCGATCCGCTTTCCATCATCGAGAAGGTCGACCCCAAGACCGCCTGGCCGGGCCTGCGCTTGCTGATGGTCAGCACCACCGGCGAGCATGCCGCCTGGTTCGAGCTGGACGACGACCTGAAGCCCCAGGAAGCGGCGATGCCGGCGGCGGTGCAGCTGGTCGTCGACCGCATCGGCGAGAACTGCGAGCCGGCGCTGACCTCCGTGCTGTTCATGGCCGGCGCCGGCGGCAGCCTGCGCGCCGGGGCGACCGAGAACCCGGTGCGCCTGACACGCTCGGTGAAGGATGCGCTGACACGGGTCACCGCCGGCGGCGCGCCGGCCTATGTCTGGCCCGGCGGCGGCATCACCATCATGGTCGACGTGCTGGATATGCCGGACAATGCGTTTGGGTACGTGCCGACACCGGCCATCGTCGGGCCCATCGAGTTCACCATGCCGCATCAGATCTATGCCGAGCTGGGCGGCCACATGGCTTCGGTGAAACCGCTGGAGGTCGTGCTGAAGGAGCGTGGCACCGGAGAGCGTATCCGCATGACCGACTGGAAGGCGGAGAACCCCTGGCCGCTGTCGCCCCTCAAGAAGGCCGGTTTCTGATGCCCCCCTACAGCAGTCCCAGGCCCAGTCTCTTCCGCCGCGACCTTCCGGACGGCCGCCTGCACCTGCAGGAAGGCCCCATCGACCTCATCGTCGAGGCCTTTGGGGAACGCACGGAGCGGCGCCGCGCCTACGACGCGGCGGCGACCTGCTTCCATGACGTGCTGCCGGGACTGGTGGCCGAGCTGGACGGTTTGCGCAAGCCCGTAGGCGCGGCGGTGCTGCGGGGCCCGGTGGCGCGCCGCATGGGGGCGGCTTGCGCGGCGCACCAAAGCGTTTTCGTAACGCCCATGGCGGCCGTGGCCGGTGCGGTGGCCGACCACGTGCTGGCGGCGATGACAGCGGCGGCGGACCTCAGCCGCGCCTACGTGAACGACGGCGGCGACATCGCCCTTCATCTGGCGCCCGGGGAGACGCTGGCCTGCGGGCTGGTGGCGGAGGTTCGCGATCCGCGGCTCAACGGAAGGGCGGTCATTTCCCATGACATCCCGGTGCGCGGCATCGCGACCTCGGGCCGCGCCACCCTCAAGGACGGCGGGCGCAGCTTCTCGCTGGGCATTGCCGACGCGGTGACGGTCTTTGCGCGCGCGGCCGCCGAAGCCGACGTGGCGGCCACCCTCATCGCCAACGCGGTCGACCTGCCGGAACATCCCGCCATCGAACGCCGCCCGGCGTCGGAGCTCGATCCCGACAGCGACCTGGGGGCGCGGCCGGTCACCGTTTCCGTCGGTGCGCTGACGCGCGACGAGATCGCGGCGGCGCTGGTGCGCGGGCAAGCCGAAGCGCGGCGAATGCAGGCGGCGGGGCTCATCGAGGCCGCGGTACTGTTCCTGCGCGGCGAGGCGGTGATGGTCGATAGAGAGGGAAGCGGCCTGCTGCCGGCACCGCTTCCGACAGCAGCCTAGATCCAGAGAGGAATGTCTTCGTGGCGGTAGAGGTACGCAAGGTGCAGATCACGGTGGAGGAGATCTTCCACGAAGGCGGCCCGCCGGTGTCGAAGCCGCTGAAGGTCGGCGCCATCGCGGCGGTGATCGCCAATCCCTTCGCCGGGCGCTACGTCAAAGTGCTGCAGCCCTTCATGGAAGAGTTGAATCCGCTGGGTCTCACCCTGGCGCGGCGGCTGATCGACGCCCTCACCAAGAGTTCCGAGGGTGATGCCGTTTCGGGTTTCGGCAAGGCCGCCATCGTCGGCGGCGCCGGCGAGCTGGAGCACGGCGCCCTCTGGCATGTGCCCGGCGGCTATGCCATGCGCGAGCTGCTGGGCGACGCCAAAGCCATCGTGCCCTCGGCGAAGAAGGTCGGCGGCCTCGGCGCGCGCATCGACGTGCCGATCACCCACATCAACGCTTCCTATGTGCGCGGGCACTTCAACGCCATCGAAGTGGGCGTGCCCGGCGCGCCGGAGGCCGACGAGCTGGTGCTCATCCTGGCGATGACCACCGGCGGGCGCGTGCACGACCGCATGGGCGGACTGCGCGCCGAAGACATCAAGGGGGAGGACGGGCTCCGATGAGGACTGCCGTTTGCTTCGCTGCTCCCTCCGCAAAAGGGATGTCGTCCCGGGACTTGATCCCGGGACCCAATGCCCGCGCCGTCAAGTGTGGCTTGGAGAAGGTGGCTTCGGAGCGTGCGGCTGGCACGGGAGCAAAGAGGGCGGGTGCGTCGCCCTTGGCAAGCGCCAATGGGTCCCGGGGTCAAGCCCCGGGACGACAGCGGTGTATGGTAGGTCAAGAAGCGCAGAATTCGTAGGACGGGGACGTTGGGATGACCGTGAAAATTCGCAAGATCGTGACCGTCGTCGAGGAGACGATGCAGGAAGCCGGGCGCGAGATCGCGCCGCCGACGCGCCGCGCCGCAGCGCTGGCGGTGATCGCCAATCCCTTCGCCGACCGCTACGAGGCCGACCTGGAGGTGCTCATGCAGATCGGCGAGGAGCTGGGCGGGCTGCTGGGCGAGAAGGCGGTTGCGGCGCTCGGCGTCGCGCCTTCCAAGATCGAGAGCTACGGCAAGGCGGCCATCGTCGGCGAGGGTGGCGAGCTGGAACATGCCGCCGCGCTGCTGCACCCGCGCATGGGCAAGCCGCTGCGCCAGGCGGTGGAAAAGGGCGCGGCCCTGGTGCCCTCGTCCAAGAAGATGGGCGGCATCGGCAGCGCCATCGACGTGCCGCTGGGCCACAAGGACGCCGCTTACGTGCGCAGTCACTTCGACGGCATGGAAGTGCGCGTGCCGGACGCGCCGCGCCGCGGCGAGATCGTGGTCGCCATCGCGGTGACCGATTCCGGCCGCCCGCTGCCGCGCGTGGGCGGGCTCACCACCGCCGAGGTCAAGGGCGAAGACGGTTTGCGTTGAGCGGCCCATTGGGCCGAACGAAGGTTTTGGGAAGGGGACGAGCGGCATGACGGAGCAACGCCTTACCACCGACGTGGTGATCGTCGGCGCCGGGCCGGTCGGCCTCTTCGCCGTCTTCGAGCTCGGCCTGTTGGGCCTCAAGTGCCACCTGGTGGACATCCTCGACAAGCCGGGCGGCCAGTGCGCCGAGCTCTACCCGGAAAAGCCGATCTACGACATTCCGGCGCTGCCCATCGTCACCGGCGGCGAGCTGGTCGACCGCCTGATGCAGCAGGCCGCGCCCTTCGAGCCGCAATTCCATCTGGGTCAGATGGCCGAGAAGCTGGAGAAGCTGAACAACGGCCACTGGCTGCTGACCACCGACCTCGGCATGGAACTGGAGGCGCCGGTCATCGTGGTGGCGGCCGGCGGCGGCAGCTTCGTGCCCAAGAAGCCGCCCATCGCCGGCATCGAGGCGTACGAAGACTCATCGGTCTACTACGCGGTGCGCAAGATGGAGACCTTCCGCGGCAAGCACCTGCTGATCGCCGGCGGCGGCGACTCCGCGCTGGACTGGACGCTGAACCTGCAGCCCATCGCCGCCAGCGTCACCCTGGTGCACCGTCGCCCGGACTTCCGCGCCGCGCCGGATTCGGTGGAGAAGATGCACGCGCTGGCCGACGCCGGGAAGGTGAAGTTCCAGGTCGCGCAGATCGCCGGTCTGGAAGGCGCGGACGGCAAGCTCAGCGGGGTGAAGCTGAAGTCGCCGGAGCAGGGCGAGTGGGTCGAGCCCTGCGACACCCTGCTGCCGTTCTACGGCCTCACCATGAAGCTGGGGCCGATCGCCAACTTCGGGCTGAACCTCACCGAGAACCTCATCGCCGTGGACACCGAGAAGTTCGAGACCTCGGTGCCGCAGATTTTCGCCATCGGCGACATCAACAGCTATCCCGGCAAGCTGAAGCTGATACTCTCCGGCTTCCACGAGGCGGCGCTGATGGCGCAGCAGGCCTTCCACTACGTCCACCCGGACAAGAAGCTGCGCTTCCAGTACACGACCTCTTCCAGCGAACTGCAGCAGAGGCTGAAGGTGGCATGAAGGTAAAGGTAACGGATCGCGACGGCGGCAAGCACGAGCTGACCTTCCACCAGGGCGACACGCTGATGGTGGTACTGACCGACGAGGACCTGGGCGTGCGTGCCGAATGCGGCGGCTGCTGCGCCTGCGCCACCTGCCACGTCTACATCGCGCCGGAGTGGTTCGCCAAGCTGCCGGCGCCGAGCGACGAGGAGATCGCCATGCTGGATGAGGCCTTCGAGGTGGAGACCAACTCGCGGCTCTCCTGCCAGGTGCTGCTGACGCCGGAACTGGACGGCCTGGAAGTCACCGTGGCCCCGGATTGGGACTGACGGGTATCGGGATCGAGCAAGGATTGACTGGAGGAGCGCGCCGATGACCTTCATCCGCAATGCCTGGTACGTCGCCGGCTGGTCCCGGGATTTTGGGCGCAGCCTGACGCCGCTGACCATCATGGACGAGGACATCGTCGTCTATCGCACCGAGGCCGGCCGCGCGGTGGCGCTGACCGACGAGTGTCCGCACAAGCGCCTGCCGCTTTCCATGGGCAAGCTGAAGGGCGACGCGGTGGAATGCGGCTACCACGGCCTCACCTTCGGCTGCGACGGCAAATGCCTGCGGGTGCCGGGACAGAGCAACCTACCGTCCTCTGCCTGGGTGCGCAGCTACCCGCTGCACGAGGCGCGCGGCATCGTCTGGATCTGGATGGGCGAGGCCGAGAAAGCGGATCCGGCGCTGGCCTTCGACATGCCCGAGTTCGACGATCCGCGCTGGGCGCCGCACTACGGCGACGCGCTGCAACTGGAAAGCCACTACCTGCCGGTTGCCGACAACCTCTGCGATCCGGCGCACGTCAGCTTCGTGCACCCGACGACACTGGGCAGCGCGGCCAGCGAGGACGTGCCCATTCAGTGCGAGCGGCAGGGCCGCACGGTGATCACCTCGCGCTGGATCAAGGACGCGCCGCCGGTCGGTTTCTTCAAGGCCTTCGGCAATTTCGGCGGCAACGTCGACCGCTGGCACTACTACTATATGCACGCGCCCAACGTGGCGGTGATCGACTTCGGCAGTGCCGCGGCGGAGGATGCCATCGGCGAGGACGAGCGTGACCGCGGCGTGCGGCTGTTCGCGCTGCACTTCCTGACCCCGGTCTCCGAGACGCGCACCGTCGACCACTGGATGCACCTGCGCAACATCGGCCTCGACGACGAGGAGATGGGTGCGCGCATGAACGAGCAGTTCCGCATCGCCTTCGCCGAGGACAAGGCGATCATGGAGGCGATTCAGCAGCGCGAGCGCAAGCCGCCGGCACGCAAGCCGGTGCGCATCGCCATCGACCGCGGGCCCAACTTTCTGCGCCGCATCATCGCCGAGATGGCGGCGGAAGAGGCGCCGCGCGAAGCTGTGCAGGCGGCGGGGTAGAGCAGTGGTTGCGGGCATGGACCCTCGGGTCAGGCCCGAGGGTGACAATCCAATCTGTGGTAAGCATCGAGCGATAAGCTGCAGCAACACGAAAACAGGAGGCAAGAAAATGGGGATGCGTAAGGTATTGGGTGCGGCCGCGCTGGCGGCGGCCTTTGCGGTCACCGGCACGGCCGGCGCCCAGGAAGCCATCAAGATCGGCGACATCAACAGCTACAAGGGCCTGCCGGCCTTCACGATTCCCTACAAGCAGGGCGTCGACCTGGCGGTCGAGGAGATCAACGCCAAGGGCGGCGTGCTGGGCCGGCCGCTGGAGGTCATCTCGCGCGACGACCAGGGCAAGCCGGGCGAGGCGGTGCGCTACGCCGAAGAGCTGTTCGCCAAGGAAGAGGTGGTGATGATCACCGGCTCCTTCTTCTCCCACGTCGGCCTGGCGCTGGCCTCCTATGCCGGCCAGAAGAAGCAGCTCTACCTGGCGGCCGAGCCGCTGGCCGACTCCCTGGTCTGGCAGGACGGCAACCGCTACACCTTCCGCCTGCGCCCCAGCACCTATGTGCAGGCCTCGATGATGGCCGAGGAAGCGGCCAAGACCGGCGCCAAGCGCTGGGCGACCATCGCGCCGAACTATGCCTACGGCAAGGATGCCGTGGCCGCCTTCAAGGAGGTGCTGAGCGCCAAGGTGCCGGGCGTCGAGTTCGTCGGCGAGCAGTGGCCGGCACTGGGCAAGATCGACGCCGCCGCCGAGGTGCAGGCACTGGAAGCACTGAAGCCCGACGGCATCTATAACGTCACCTTCGGCAGCGACCTCGCCAAGTTCGTGCGCGAAGGCAGCCTGCGCGAGACCTTCAAGGACCGCACGGTGCTGGGCCTGCTGACCGGCGAGCCGGAATACCTCGACCCGCTGGGCGCCGAGGCGCCGGAAGGCTGGATCGTCACCGGCTACCCCTGGGAGCAGATCGACACGCCGGAGCACACGGCCTACGTGAAGGCCTACCAGGCCAAGTTCAACGACTATCCGCGCCTCGGCTCTCTGGTCGGCTACAACACCATCCTCTCCATCGCCGCGGCCATCGAGAAGGCAGGCTCCACCGACACCGAAGCGATGGTCGACGCCTTCGAAGGCCTCGAGCTCGATACCCCCGCCGGGCCGATCACCTTCCGCGAGATCGACCACCAGTCCACGCTGGGCGCCTGGGTCGGCAAGACGGCGGTCAAGGACGGCAAGGGCGTGATGGTCGACTGGACCTACGAGAAGGGCGAAGACTACATGCCCTCCGACGAGGTGGTGAAGAAGCTGCGGCCGGCGTCGGGCGGCTGAGTCTTGTCTGGGTGGGGCGGGACGGCAGCCAGGATGGCGCCGCCCCGCCCCGTTTCCTTCGCCACGCGAACCTCTAACGGGATGATCGAGACCGCCTGATGGGTGTCTACCTGGTTCAGTTCCTTTCCGGGCTGGCGAGCGCTTCGGCGCTGTTCCTCGCCGCCTCGGGTCTGTCGATCATCTTCGGCGTGACCCGCGTGGTGAATTTCTCGCACGGCTCCTTCTACATGCTGGGCGCCTACTTCGGCTATTCGCTGGTCCACAAGCTGGGTGGCGGCGCGCTCGGATTCTGGGTCGCGCTGCTGCTCGCCTCGATCGCCGTCGGCCTGGTCGGCTTGCTGGTCGAGACGATCATCCTGCGCCGCCTCTACAAGGCACCGGAGTTGTTCCAGCTGATCGCCACCTTCGGCGTCATCCTCATCGTGCAGGACGCGGTGTTCTGGGCCTGGGGCGCGGAGAACCTGCTGGGCCCGCGCGCACCGGGCCTGACCGGCATCGTGCGCATCTTCGATGTGCCGATGCCGACCTACGATCTGGCGCTGATCGCCATCGGGCCGCTCGTCCTTCTTGCCTTGTGGCTGCTGTTCAACCGTACCCGCTGGGGAATTCTGGTGCGCGCGGCGACGGAGGACCGCGAGATGGTCGGCGCCTTGGGCGTGAACCAGTCGCTGCTGTTCACCGGCGTCTTCGTGCTCGGCTCCATGCTGGCGGGCCTCGGCGGTGCGGTGCAGTTGCCCAAGGGCGACGCCAACCTGCTGATGGACTTCGGCATCCTGGCCGAGGTCTTCGTCGTCACCGTGGTCGGCGGCATGGGCTCCATCTTCGGCGCCTTCCTCGCCGCCGTGCTGATCTCCGAGCTCAACACCTTCGGCATCCTGGTGTGGCCGAACGGCACCCTGGTCCTCATGTTCATCCTCATGGCGGTCATCCTGGTGGTCCGCCCGACCGGCCTGCTGGGCCGGCCGGAGAGCGTCGGCCACAAGAGCGAGACCCGCGCCGTGCAGGTGGTGCTGCCGGCGGGCCCGCACTACAAGATCTTCGTCGCGCTGCTCGCCGTGCTGCTGGTGCTGGCGCCGCTCGCCGTCGACGACTTCGTCCTGGTGCTGTTTACCGACATCCTGGTGCTGGCGCTCTTTGCCACCAGCCTGCACTTCCTCATGTCGACCGGCGGCCTGGTGTCCTTCGGCCATGCCGCTTTCTACGGCGGCGGCGCCTACGCAGCGGCGCTGCTGGTCACCTATGCGAACACGCGTTTCGAGCTGGCCTTGCTGCTGGCGCCCTTCGGGGCGGGGCTGCTGGCGCTGGTCATCGGCTGGTTCTGCGTGCGCCTCTCCGGCGTCTACTTCGCCATGCTGACCCTGGCTTTCGCGCAGGTCGCCTGGTCGATCGTCTTCCAGTGGTCGGACGTCACCAACGGCGACGACGGCCTGCTCGGCATCTGGCCGGCGGCCTGGGCCTCCGGCAGCGTCGCCTTCTACTACGTCGCGCTGGCCGTCGCGGCGGGCGGCATCATCCTCATCCGCCACGTGGTCTTCGCGCCCTTCGGCTACGGACTCCGCGCGACCCGGGACTCAGGCCTGCGCGCCGCGGCCATCGGCATCGACATCAAGCGCCAGCAGCTGGCCGCCTTCGTCTTCGCCGGTGCCATGGCGGGCCTCGCCGGCGGGCTCTTCACCTTCTCCAAAGGTTCCGTGTTCCCCGATGAGATGTCGATCCCGCGCAGCTTCGACGCCTTGCTGATGGTGCTGCTGGGCGGCATCGAGTCGCTTTCCGGCCCGGTGGTCGGCGCCGCCGCCTTCACCTGGCTGCACGACGAGCTGATCACCTTCGAGTACTGGCGCCTGCTGCTGGGGGTCGTCATCGTCGCCCTGGTGCTGCTGTTCCCGCAGGGCCTGGGCGGCGCCGCGCGCCACCACCTTGGCCGTTACCTGAAACTGGAAGCCTCGCCGGGCGCGCTGCATGGCACGTCACCGGCACCTGGCGATCCCAAGGGGGAGCAGCGGGCATGAGCGCCGTGTCTCCGGAAGCGGCCGTGCTGCCGAGCCTCGAGGTGAGCGGCCTCAGCAAGGCCTTCGGCGGCGTGCAGGCGGTGAAGGATGTTTCCTTCGCGGTCGCCGAGGGCGAATTGCTGGCGCTGATCGGCCCCAACGGTGCCGGCAAGTCGACCTGCTTCAACATGCTGAACGGCCAGATCCGCCCGGACCGGGGCAGCGTGAAGCTCTCCGGCGAGGAGCTGGTCGGCCGCAGCCCGGCGCAGATCTGGCGCCGCGGCGTCGGGCGCACCTTCCAGATCACCGCGACTTTCCCGTCGATGACCGTGGCGGAGAACGTCGCCATGGTGCTGATGAGCCAGAAGCGCGAACTGTTCTCCTTCACCAAGCGGGCGGTGAACCGCCACCGCGACAAGGCCATCGCGCTGCTGGACATGGTCGGCATGGCGCAGCAGGCCGACCGCCCCTGCGGGTTCCTCGCCTACGGCGACCTGAAGCGGGTCGAGCTGGCGGTGGCGCTGGGCAACGAGCCGCGGGTGCTGCTGATGGACGAGCCGACCGCCGGCATGGCGCCGCGCGAGCGCGTCGCGCTGATGGGGCTGGCCGCACGCCTGGCGCACGAGCTGGGCGTCGCGGTGCTGTTCACCGAGCACGACATGGACATCGTGTTCAGCCACGCCGACCGCATCATCGTGCTGAGCCGCGGCGAACTGATCGCCGAGGGCAACGCCGACGAGATCCGCAGCAATCCCCTGGTGCTGAAGACCTATCTCGGCGAAGGCCAGGTCTATGGGCGGAAGGAGTAGGGCGATGCTGGAAATAAGAGGCATCCACAGCTACTACGGTCAGGCGCATATTCTGTCCGACGTGTCGCTGACGCTGGCCAAGGGTGAGATCGTCGTGCTGGTGGGCCGCAATGGTGCCGGCAAGTCGACCACCATCAAGTCGATCATGGGCATGGTGCGCGTCACCGAAGGCAGCATCGCTTACGAGGGCACCGAGATCCTGGGCGAGCCGCCCAACCGCATCGCCCGGCGCGGCCTCGGCTACGTGCCGGAGGAGCGCCGCATCTTCACCCGCCTCAGCGTGCAGGAAAACCTCGACTGCGGCCGCCAGCCGGCCCGGGAGGGCACGCGAACCTGGACGGCGGACGACATGTTCGACCTGTTTCCCAACCTGGCCGAGGCGCGCCACCGCCTGGCCGGCACCCTGAGCGGCGGCGAGCAGCAGATGCTGACCATCGCGCGCACCCTGATGGGCAACCCCGGCTGCATCCTGCTGGACGAGCCTTCCGAGGGCCTGGCGCCGGTGGTGGTGGAGCAGATCATCAAGGTGGTGAAGGAGATCAAGGCGCAGGGCATTCCCGTCCTGCTGTCGGAGCAGAACCTCTACTTCGCCGCGCTGGTCAGCGACCGCGCCTACGTCATCGAGACCGGGCGCATCCGCTACGAAGGCGCCATGGCGGAGCTGGAGGCCAACGACGACGTCCGCCAGCAGTATCTGGCGGTTTAAGGGTGCCGTCGGGCGCAGGAGTTTTGCGGCACATCCTTCGAGACGGCCGCTTCGCGGCCTCCTCAGGATGAGGTGTGAGTTTAGGGGAGAAACGCGATGAGCGAAAAGCTGGTCATCAAGAACATCGGGCTCATGCTGTCGGGCGACCTCAAGCAGCCGATCCTGGATGCCGACACCATCGTCGCGGTGGACGGGCGGATCGCCGAAGTCGGCAAGGCCAAGGCGGTGGACACATCCGGTGCCGCGAAGACGGTGGACGCCAAGGGCACCACCGTGGCGCCGGGCCTGATCGACAGCCACGTGCATCCGGTGTTCGGCGACTGGACGCCGCGGCAGAATCAGTCCGGCTGGATCGACTCCTTCCTGAACGGCGGCGTCACCACGATGATCTCCGCCGGCGAGGTGCACCTGCCGGGCCGCCCCAAGGACATCGTCGGCCTGAAGGCGCTGGCGATCACCGCCCAGCGCGCCTTTTCCAACATGCGCTTCGGCGGCGTGAAGCTGCACGCCGGCGCGCCGGTCATCGAAAAAGGCATGGAGGAAGAGGACTTCAAGGACCTGGCCGAGGCCGGCGTGAAGCTGCTGGGCGAGGTGGGTCTCGGCGGCGTGAAGCAGGGCGAGGAGGCCAAGAAGATGGTCGCCTGGGCGCGCAAGTACGGCATCCAGAGCACCATCCACACCGGCGGCCCCTCGATCCCCGGCTCCGGCCTGATCGACGCCGACGTGGTGCTGGAAGCCGACGCCGACGTCATCGGCCACATCAACGGCGGCCACACGGCGCTGCCGCTCTCCCAGATCCGCTGCCTCTGTGAGGGCTGTCTGCGCGCCGTCGAGATCGTCCACAACGGTAACGAATTGGCGGCGCTCTATGCCATGCGCACCGCGATGGAGCTGGGCCAGCCCGAGCGCATCATCCTCGGCACCGACTCGCCGGCGGGCTCCGGCGTGCAGCCGTTGGGCATCCTGCGCGTCATCTCGCTCTTGTCTTCCATCGGCGAGGTGCCGGCGGAGACGGCGTTCTGCTTTGCCACCGGCAACACCGCGCGCATGCGCGCGCTCGACTGCGGCCTCATCGAGGTGGGGCGGGCGGCAGACTTCGTCATCATGGACCGCGCCCAGCACACGGCGGGCAAGGATCTGCTGGAATCGGTGCGGATGGGCGACCTGCCGGGCGTCTCCATGGTCATCATCGACGGCATCGTGCGCTGCGGCCGCTCGCGCAACACGCCGCCGGCGCAAACCCTGGCGGAAGTAACTGAGGCGGGCGTCGCGTGAGCATCGGCGATCCGCGCGACGACCTCCCCGACGGGCTGCCGGCAGCGGAAGCCGGGACCCTGGACTATCGCCTGAATCGGCAGATCGGCTTTCTGCTGCGCCGCGCGCACCAGTATGCCTCCGAAGTGTTCCAGTCGAAGATCGGCGACCGCAACCTGACGCCGCAGCAATTCTCCGTGCTGGTCACTCTGCTGGAGCAGCGCGAGATCGCGCAGACGCGCCTGGGCGGCCTCGTCGCGATGGACCCGGCGACGGTCCTGGGCGTGGTCCAGCGTCTCGCCCAGCGCGGTCTTGTCGCGGTGCGCACCGATCCTGACGACGGCCGGCGCCGCCTGGTGCAGCTGACCCACGACGGCCACGAACTGGCCCGCCAACTGGTTGCGATCGGCCCGAGCATCTCCAGCGAGACCCTGGAAGGCCTCAGCGAGAAGGAACAGCGCGAACTGCTGCGATTGCTCGACCGCCTGGGGCAAAAGGGGTAGTGGCATTGCTGATTGAGGCCGCAGACCCGCTTCGCCACATAGGTGCGGATTTAACGCTTCCTTCACCGCTTAGCTGCATTTAATTAAAGGATATTCGCGAAAACCGGCTGCAGGCGGCCGCCGGTGCAGACAGAATGAGGCGGCGACCGAAGCGTATGGCGGCTTTCCCTTCGCAGGAGATGTCCGGCGCGGCTGCCCGGGACGAGGACGGCAGCCGGACAAGTCCCGGCAGCGTCGATGCGCGCGCGACCGACGCCCGCAGGCTGGAAGACCTGCGTGCCGAATGCCGGGCCTTGCGCAAGCAGCTCGATGCGGCCCACGACGGCGCGATCTTCGCCGAGGCGCTGGAGGCCGTCTCGGAGGCGATCGTGATCTACGACGCCGACGGGCGTCTGGTCACCTGCAACCGCAACTTCCGCGAACTCTACGGCTACAGCGAAGAGGAAGCGCGGCCGGGCGTTCATTTCGCCGAACTGGGACAGATCGACGTCGCCCGCGGCCACGTGGTGGTCGGCGACGAGTACGGCGGCGGCGACGACTACCTGCAGCGCAAGGCCGAATACCGGCGCAAGCTGGAAGGCTCCTTCATCGTGGAACTGAAGGACGGCCGCTGGCTGAAGACCACCGACCGGCCGATGAGCGGCGGCGGCTTCGTCAGCGTCCAGGTCGACATCACGGAGATCAAGCGCAACGAAGAGGTCTTCCGCAAGGCCATGGAGCAGGCCGAAGCCGCGGCGCGGAGCAAGTCGGAGTTCCTGGCCAACATCAGCCACGACCTCCGGACGCCGCTGAACGCGATTCTCGGCTTCTCGGAGATGGTTCTGGGCGAGGTCAGCGGTCCTTTCGAAAACGAGACCTACCGGGGATACCTGCAGAACATCCACAAAGGCGGCCAGCTGCTGCTGTCCATCGTGAACGACATTCTTGATACCGCCAAGCTGGACAGCGGCAAGTACTGCCTGAGGCCCGAACGCTTCGACCCAATCGAAGTGACGCAGGAAGTGCTGGCGACCTTTACCCCGATCGCCCGGGACAAGAACCTGCGGATCACCGTCACGGCACCGCCCGAGGCAGTGCCGACCGTCGTCACCGACCGCCGCGCCCTGATCCAGGTCATGAACAACCTGGTCTCCAACGCCTGCAAGCACACCGACACCGGCGGCGCCATCGATCTGCGCTGGCGTCTGACGAAGGATCGGACGGACGGCGGGCGCCTGGAATTCTCGGTGACCGACGACGGCGCCGGCATGCCGGCGGAGCTGGTCGCCAAGATCGGCGAGCCGTTCATCGCCGACGGCAGCGCCACGGCGCTGCGCGGCGAAAGGGGTACCGGACTCGGCTTCTACATCTGCACCAAGCTGGTGAAGCTGTTGGGCGGCACTCTTTCGGTCGACAGCACGCCCGGCGAAGGCACCACCGTCGCGGTGCAATGGCCGCTGCAAAGCCTGGACCCCGCGCCGCGGCCTTAACCCGCAGATCACCCCGCGACGTCCCCACTGTCGAGCAGAAATCAGGTCCCGCCGCGGACCGGACGCGCTAGCGGCGGATGCCGCCGCGTTGTCTGAGCGTCAGCCAAGGCGGCAGGTGGAAGGCGCACATCAGGGCGTACATCGCGGTCATGCCGGTCAGCGGCGAAGCGTGGTCCGCCGTCAGGCAGAGGATCTCCGCCGGGCCGTCGCCGGATAGGCCGGAAAGCAGCGCCATGGCGGCGAAGGTCGGCGCGGCCGCGAGTCGGAGCCAGAGGATGCAAGTGCCGGTGCCGCTGCTGCTGCCCTGGCGCATGCGGATTTCACTCATGTCGTGCCTCCGCTGACAGGGAAGGGGCCGCGCGCCGGATTCGGCACGCGACCCTTTCCTGCGTGCTCACGTCTTGAAAGTATCGAACAGCGCGTCGACCGAACCGGCCGCTTGCGTCGGCGGGACGGACTCGTAGCGGTCGTGGTGGCGCACCCATTCCATCTTGTGCTCCACCTCGCGCTCGTCGCGGCCCTTGGGCGCGAGGTCGAGCATCCTGTAGGTGCCCATCATCACCTCCACGCCGCGCCCGTAGGTCGAGTAGCTGTGGAAGACCTCGTCCGCTTCGTTCTTGTAGAACGCGCTGACGCCGGGCCATTCCTCGTGGGCGTAGGGCCAGCGGCCGTAGTTGTAGTGGATCTCACCCTTGGCAAGCGCCTCCGGCGTGAAGCTGACGCCGAAGTCGTAGTTGAAGTCGCTGCCGTTGGAGGACACCCAGGTGAACTGCCAGCCCATGCGCTTGCGGAAGCGCTCGATCTCGTCCAGCGGCGCGCGCGAGACGGTCACCAGCGTGACGTCGCGGGCGGCCAGGTGCGCGGTCATGCCGTCGACGTGATCGGCCATGAAGGAGCAGCTGGGGCAGCCCTGCTTCCAGCCTGGGCCGAGCATGAAGTGCTGCACCAGCAGTTGCCGGCGGCCCGCGAAGAGGTCGGCAAGGCTGCGACGCCCGCCGGGTGCGTCGAAGACGTAGTCCTTATCGATGCGCACCCAGGGCAGCGCGCGGCGCTCGGCGGCGAGGCTGTCGCCGAGGCGGGTCAGTTCCTTTTCCTTGGCCAGCAGCGCCTTGCGCTTGGCCAGCCACTCGGCGCGGGAGACCACGCGGTGGTTTTCGGTGCTTTCCGGGGACACCGCCGGGGTGGCGCTTGTCTGCGTCGTCATCGCCTTCACTCCTTGTTTTGGCTATACAGGGATCGCTTCACTTTGGCGCGGCGCCGGTGTCGACGTCGGCATCATCCGCCGCAGGAGAGACTTAGGGCCGCGCCGCGCGGGGGTGGGAGTGACAATGATGTCGGGATTCGGGATGTCGGGATTCGGAGTTTCGGAATTCCAATGGACTCGATGATCACGGCCGCGGCACGGGCGCTTGCCGCGGGGGACCTGCTGGGCGTCCTGAAGCGGGTTGGCCTGCGCGACGACGCCCCTGCACTGGCCCTGCGCGGCATCGCGATGGCGCAGCTCGGCGACTACGATCGTGCGAAAGTCCTGCTGCGGAGCGCGGCCCGCGCCTTCGGACCCACAGAGGCCGTCGCCCGCGCGCGCTGCGTCGTCGCCGAGGCGGAGATCGCCCTGGTTTCGCGCGATCTGAACTGGCCGCCCAAGGCGCTGGCGGCGGCGCGGGCCACCCTGGAAGAACACGGCGACCGCGTGAATGCCGCGCACGCACAGCACCTGGAGATCCGCCGGCTGCTGCTGATCGGGCGCCTCGACGAGGCTGAGCGCACACTGGCCGCGCTCAACCTGTCCTTTCCGCCCGGACAGTTTCCGCCGGCCTTGAGGGCCGCCTACGAACTGGTCGCCGCGGGCATCGCCATGCGCCGCGTCAGGACCGGGGCGGCGCGAAACGCGCTCGACGGCGCCGCGCGCTCCGCCCACCAGTCGGGCGTTCCCGCCCTGATGGCGGAGGTGGAGGGCGCCCGCCGGGCGCTGGAGGCGCCGGCGGCGCGCCTGATCGGACGGGGCGCGGAGCGGCTGATCCCGCTGCAGGAGGTGGAAGCGGTGCTGGCGTCGGGCGCGCTGGTGATCGATGCCTGCAGAGGAGTGGTGGGCCGGGGCGTGGGTGGCGAGCGCGTGGTTTCTCTCGCCAAACGTCCCGTGCTGCTGGCGCTCGCCCGCGCGCTCGGCGAAGCCTGGCCCGGCGGCCTGTCGCGCGCGGTGCTGGTCAAGCGGGCGTTCCGGGCCCGGCAGGCCGACGAATCGCACCGCGCGCGCCTGCGCGTGGAGATCGGGCGGCTGCGCGCCGCGCTGCGGCCGCTCGCCGGCGTGAGTGCCACGCCGGAGGGCTTTGCCATGGCGCCGCGCGACACGGATGAGATCGTCGTGCTGGCGCCGCCTGTCGAAGACCGGCACGCCGCGGTGATCGCCCTGCTGGCCGACGGCGAGGCGTGGTCGAGTTCGGCCTTGGCGCTGGCGCTGGGGGCCAGCGCGCGCACGGTGCAGCGGGCCCTCGAGTCTCTCGCCGAGGCGGGCAAGGTGCAGTCCTACGGCCGCGGCAGGGCGCGCCGCTGGACAACCACGCCGCTGCCCGGAATCACGACAACCTTGTTACTCCCCGGCCCCCTGCCGGGCGATTAGGGTTGAAGCATGCAAGCAACGGCACGAGCAGCAAGAGAAAAACCATGAAAACATCCTCCGCTGAAATCATCCGCGAATACGGCCCCTTCCCGGGCGCCGAGGAGGTGGCCGGCGTCACCTTCGACGGCCGGCACGTGTGGTTCGCCTCCGGCGACAAGCTGAACGCCCTCGATCCGCAGAGCGGCGAGATCGTGCGCTCGATCGATGTCGCCGCGCACGCGGGGACGGCCTTCGACGGCACGCACTTGTTCCAGATTGCCGAGGACCGCATCCAGAAGATCGACCCGGCGACCGGCCGCGTGCTCTCGACCATCCCGGCCCCCGGCGGCGGCGGCGATTCGGGGATGGCTTGGGCGGAAGGCTCGTTGTGGGTCGGCGAGTACCGGGGCCAGAAGATCCACCAGGTCGATCCCGAAACCGGCGCCGTCCTGCGCACCATCGAATCCGATCGCGTGGTCACCGGCGTGACCTGGGTCGAGGGCGAGCTGTGGCACGCGATCTGGGACGGCGACGAGAGCGACCTCAGGCGGATCGATCCGCAAACGGGCGAGGTGCTGGAGACCATCGCCATGCCGCCGGGTATGGGGATATCGGGGCTCGAGTCCGACGGCGGCGACACCTACTTCTGCGGCGGCGGCAAAAGCGCCAAGGTGAGGGCGGTGCGCCGGCCGGCACGGTAAAAGGGCCCTGAAGGGCCAGGGGAACATTGTCGCACGGAACCCAAGGCCCCGCTCGCGGGTTGGTCCCTGTCAGTCAGACCGATCCGAGGCGCAAGGCATGGCCCGCCAAAGCACGTCCAGCAAAGCCCGCAAGTCCGGCGCGAAGAAGGCCGCTTCTTCCGCCAAGCGGAGCCGTTCCAGCAAAACCGCCAGCCGGAAAACTGCCAGCCGCAAGTCCGACAGCCGGAAACAGGAGACGGTCAGCGGCCAGCGGCCGCTGTGGAGCGGCAGCCTGCGGCTCGCCCTGGTCACGGTGCCGGTGAAGCTCTTCGCCGCCACCGACCGCGGCGCCCGCATTTCCTTCCACCAGGTTCACGAGCCCTCGGGCAAGCGGGTGCGCTACCAGAAGGTGGTGCCGGACATCGGGCCGGTCGATACCGACGAAATCGTCAAGGGCTTCGAATTGCAGGGTGGCGACTACGTGCTGCTGGACCCCGATGAGATCGAAGAAGTGAAGATCGAGGCCAAGCACACCCTGGACCTCGTGCAGTTCGTGAAGCAGGGCGAGATCCATCCGATCTGGTACGACCGGCCCTACTACGTGGTGCCGGACGGCGACGACGCCGAGGAAGCCTACGGCGTGCTGCGCGACGCCCTGCGCGCGACGCAACGGGTCGGCCTCGGCCAGTTCGTCATGCGCGGGCGAGAGTACATCGGCGCGCTGAAGCCCTGCGGCAACGGCCTGATGCTGGAGACGCTGCGCTTTGCCGACGAGGTGCGGGAGTCGGCACCCTATTTCGCCGAGGTCGACGACGACGAGCCGGACCAGGAACTGCTCGATCTCGCCGAGGAGCTGATCGAGAAGAAGGCCTCCGCCTTCAAGCCGGAGGCCTTCAAGGACAGCTACACCGAAGCGCTGCGCGAGCTGATCGAGGTGAAGGCGAAGAAGGGCAAGCCGGTCCATGTCTCCGAGGACAGCCTGGAAGGCGGCGGCGAGGTGATTGACCTCGTCGAGGCCCTGAAGCGCTCGGTCGGCGACAAAAAGAAGAGTCGCTCGAGCGGCTCGCGCGCTGCCTCGAGCCGCCGCAAGGCGAGCTAGGGCCGGGCCGCCGTGCGCCGCGCCGCGAAGATCCTGGCCTGGCTGTTGGGCGGCCTTGTTGGGATCGTCGCGCTCGCCGCTGTCGCCTTGGCCTTCTTCGATTGGAACATGCTGCGCTCGACGGTCAATGAGCGGGCCAGCACGGCCAGCGGCCGCGACGTCCGGATCGAGGGCAGTCTCGATGTCGACCTGTGGTCGTGGACGCCGGAAGTGGTGGCAGAGGACGTGACCTTCGCGAATGCCGACTGGGCTGCGGAAGAAGACATGGTCCGCATCGAGAGGGTGTACCTGAAGGTCCGCCTGCTGCCGATCTTCGCCGGCCGGCTGGAGGTCGAAGAACTGCGGTTGGACAAGCCTCAGATCCGCTTGCAGCGCCGGGACGACGACGCGAACTGGGACATCGGAGGCGACACAGCCTCCGAGGTCGCGGTCGATATCGCCGCGCCGACGGAACGCGAAGACTTCCCGGTGCTGAAACAGGTCGCGGTCGAGGACGCGACGATCCACTTTCAGGACAGCGCCATGCAGGACCCCATCGAGGTCACGCTGTCGAGCCTGCGCATCGATGCGGGCGGGTTCGAAGCGCCCGTCGCCCTCTCGGCGGAAGGCCGCTACCAGGAACAGGACTTCTCCCTCGAGGCTCACGGCGCCTCCTTCGCGCGCTTTCGCGAGGCCGGCGTGCCCTATGACCTGACCCTGGACGCGCGGATCGGGGCGACGCATTTCACCGCGAACGGCGTGCTCGACGAGCCGGTGAAGCTGGCAGGGGTCGACGCACGCGTGACGCTGGAGGGCGACACCCTGGTCGAACTCTTCGACCTGCTGGCCCTGCCGCTGCCGGAATCGCCGCCTTACGCGCTGAAGGGGCGGCTGACGCGCGAGGGCGCGCGCTGGGCCCTGACCGGCTTCGAGGGCCGGCTCGGCGAGAGCGACCTGAATGGGGATATCGCGGTGGAGACCGACCGCGAGCGCCCCCTCATCGCCGCCGATCTCCGGTCGCAGTCGTTTCGGGTGGAAGATATCGACGGCTTCTGGGCTGGGGAGGAGGACGGCGGCGCAGCCGAGGAGACGGAGACGCCGGACGACGAACACATTCTTCCCGACGAGCCGTTCTCTCTGCCGAAGCTGCGCCGCATGGATGCGAAGCTGAGCTTCGAGGGCCGGGCGGTGCGCTCCGGCGCCCTGGAGCTGAAGGACATCGCCACGGAGCTGACCCTGGAAGACGGCCTCCTGACCATGACGCCGCTGGAACTCGGCCTTGCCGAGGGGCGCATCGCCGCCGACCTGCGGCTGGACGGCCGCAGCGAAATTCCGGAAATGGCCGGGGACGTGAGGATCGAAGGCCTCGACATCAATGCCCTGATGGTCCTGTTGGGCGAGGAGAATGCCGCCAGCGGCTTGCTGCAGGGTCGCCTTGAGCTGGCAATGCGGGGACGTTCCCTGCGGGAGCTGGGTGCCGGCGCGAACGGTGAGGGCGCGCTCGTCATGTCCGGCGGCACGATCGAGAACCTGCTGCTGGAGCTGATCGCCCTCGACCTGCAGGAAGCCGCCGGCCAATGGCTGACCGGCGACAACTCGCGGGTCGACGTGCTCTGCCTGGCGATGCCGACCCAGATCGAATCCGGGCGCTTTCAGGCGATGCCCTGGATTCTCGACACCACCGACGCGCTGGTCACCATAGACGGCTACGTCGACCTGGGATCCGAGCAGATCAATGTCGAGCTGGAGCCCCACCCCAAGGACTTCAGCCTGTTCAACTACCTGACCTCCATCGAGATCACCGGCAACCTCGCGACCCGGGAGGTGACGACCAATCCCCTGGAAGCGGCGGGCAAGGTAGCGCTGAAGGCGCTCGCCGCCCCGCTCATGCCGCTGTTCTCCGGCGAGATCGAAGAAGACGCCGAGGCGCAGAGCGTTCCTTGCGACAGCCTGCGCCAGAGCCTCGAAACGGCGATGGAAGAAGGCGAGCTCGACGTGGAGCAGGCCAAGGCGGCGGCGCAGCGAGACGAAGAACAGGGCTCGGCGGAGCCCGCAAACGGCGCCGATGACGACGCGCCGACGCCGAATGAAACGGCGCCGGCGCCGGCGCCGCTGGACGCCGCCACGGTGCGACGGGTGCAGTCGGCGCTGGTGGACGAGGGGTTCGATATTCAGGTCGACGGCATCATGGGCCCCGCGACGGCAGGGGCACTGGCCGATTTCCAGCGCCGTGAAGACCTGCAGTCCGACGGCCGGCCGACCGCCGACACGCTGCGGCAGCTCGGCGTGGAGGAACCACAGCAGGAGTGATGCGGCCGCGTAGCAGGCCGTTAAAAAAGGGACCTGACCCGTGGCCCATCCTTCGAGACGCCGCCTTGCGGCGGCTCCTCAGGATGAGGTCAATGCTAAGACAACTCCGACCTCATCCTGAGGAGGCTGCGCAGCAGCCGTCTCGAAGGATGGGCCGCAGGTGGTCCGGCATCTTCTTTCGAAGTTCCGGCAGTCACAGCCCGAGGCGCTGCAGCGCGGTGTCGCTGAGGCGGGTGCGGCGCTCGGCTTCGCCGGGCCAGGCCTTGGCGCGCGCCTGTAGTTTCTTTACCGGATCGGCGAGGGAAAAGGCGCTCGACCGCTCGGTCGAGGTGAGCTCTTTCCAAGACACCGGCACGGCGACGGGGGCGCCTTCGCGGGCGCGTGGCGAGAAGGGCGCGATGGCGGTCGAGCCGCGACGGTTGCGGAAGTGGTCGATGAAGATGCGGCCCTGGCGCTTGGCCTTCGACATGGTGGCGACGAAGCGCTTGGGATCGAGCTCGGCCATCTTCTCGGCAAAGCCCTTGGCGAAATCGCCGACGCTGTCCCAGTCGTAGCGCCGCTCCAGCGCCAGAACCAGGTGGATGCCCTTGCCACCGGTGAGCAGCGGCCAGGCGGGCAGGTCGGCCTGCGCCAGGACGTCGCGCAGATCGAAGGCCGCCTGGCGCACGGCGTCGAAGTCGACGCCCTCGCCGGGATCGAGATCGAAGACGACGCGGTCGGGGCGCTCCAGCCTGTCCGTACGGCTGCCCCAGAGGTGCAGTTCCAGGGCGCCGATCTGTGCGCAGGCGACGAGGGCCTGTTTCGACTCGACCAGCAGGTAGTCCTTGCTGGCACCACTGCTTTCTTTCACCGCGACCTTCTTGATGGCGTCGGGCACGCCGCTGCCGGCATGCTTCTGGAAGAAACAGGACTCTCCGCGCCCATCGGGGCAGCGCAGCAGCGAAATCGGGCGCTGCTTCACATCCGGCAGCATGGCCGGCGCGATGGCCGCGAAGTACTCGGCCAGCTGATGCTTGGTGACGCCCATCGCGGGGTAGAGGGGCTTGTCGGGATGGGTCAGGCGGACGCCGGCGACCTCCGTCTCTCCGGATTGCTTTGCCACCTTGGTGTTCCTCTCGCGCTTGGATGTATTGTCCGCGTTCCGGGGAGTCTCGCGCGCCACCTCTTCGGCCGCCTTGTCCTCTCGCAGTCCGTCGAAGACGGCATGACGCACCGCGCCGTCGCGGGTCATCTCGGTGAAGCGCACCTGCGCGACGAGATCCGGCGTCGCCCAGCGGGCATTGCGGGCGATGTCCGCGGGCACGCTCTCGAAGGGCGGCGTCTTGCGCCGGCGCCGCTTCAACAGGGCGGCGATCTCGTCGAGCTGGGCCGTGTCGAAGCCACTACCCACGCGCCCCGCGTAGCGCAGCGCGCCGTCCTCGTAAACGCCGAGCAGCAGAGAGGCGAAGGGGCGATTGCGACCGGAGGGCGACCAGCCGCTGATGACGAACTCCTGCTGGCGCACGCACTTGATCTTCAGCCAGTCGCGGGTGCGGCGTGCCTTGTAGGCGGCATCGGCGCGCTTGGCGATGATGCCTTCCAGGCCCTGGCGGCAGGCGGCCGCGGCAATGCGGCTGCCGCTGCCCGCCGTGTAGTCGGCCAGGTGGAGGGGGCGGCGGGGCTTGCCCAAAGCCTTTTCCAGGCGCTTCTTGCGCTGCTTGAGCGGCAGCTTACGCAGGTCCTTGCCGCCTTGGCGCAGGATGTCGAAGAGGACGAGGCTCAGTCTTTGCGGCGCCTGCTTCAGCGCCGCCTGCAGGGCGCCGAAGTCGCTGACGCCGTCCGCGTTCGTCACCACCAGTTCGCCGTCCAGCACGGTATCCTTCAGGCCGAGGCCGCCGAGAGCATCGGCGATCACCGGCATGCGATCGGTCCAGTCCTTGCCGGAGCGGGTGAAGCAGCGCACCGCCTGGCCGTCGCAGGCGACGATGAGCCGATAGCCGTCGAACTTGGTCTCGAAGATCCAGTCGTCGCCCCGCGGCGGGTCGTCGACCAGCGTCGCGAGCTGGGGCTTCATGAACATGTCGCCCTTGGTGAGCCTGCTTTTCGGCGCGGTGGCCGCTGCAGCGGTTTCCTTCGGGCGCTGCCCGCGCCGGGCAGGGGTGTTGTCACCGATCTGCTGCATGGTGCGACCGGACTTGACGCTGCGGTCGTCCTCGTCGCCGAGCGCGCCGTCGCCGTCGCCGTCGCCGTCGGCCAGGCCGTCGCGCTCCTTGATGAGCAACCAGTTCTCACGCTTTTCCTTGGCCGCCTTGCCGCCCATGCGCACCAGGGTGAAACCGCCTTTGAGGCGGCTGCCCGAAAGAGTGAGCTTCAGCTTGCCGGCCTTCAGCCCCTTGGCCGGGTCGCCCTCGGGCGTGAAGGTGCCGCGGTCCCACAGCATGACGGTGCCGCCGCCATATTCGCCCTTGGGAATGGTGCCCTCGAAATCGGCGTAGTCGGCCGGATGGTCCTCGGTGCGCACCGCCAGGCGCTTGTCCCGCGGATCGAGGCTCGGACCCTTGGTCACCGCCCAGCTGACGAGCACACCGCCGATGCCCAGGCGGAAATCATAGTGCAGCCGACGGGCGGCATGCTTCTGGACCACGAAGGTGCCGTCGACGCCCGCCTGCCGCCTGCCTTTCGGCTCGCGGGTCCGGGAGAAGTTTCGCTTGGCTTCGTAAGCGGAGAGCACGCCCATCGGTCACCCTTTCGTCTCCTCCCGTCAACGACCGAGGGAGGGTCGGGTTCCGGCGCCGCCAGGCCCCCCTAGATCCCCTGCTCCGCCAGGAAGCGGCCGACGGCCTCGACGCAGTCCTGCCAGGCCGGTTCGTAGTCGACCAGGATGTGGTTGCGGCTTTCCAGCGGCACGAAGTGCGCGTTGGGGATGCCGGAGGCGACCGCGCGGCCGAGTTCCAGCGGGATGCGCTGGTCGTACTTGGAGTGCAGCACGAGGGCCGGCGCCTGCACCTGGGCGAGGCGGTCGCGCACGTCGATGTAGCCGAAAGCATCCTGGAAGCGCGCTGCGTTCCTGGGTGAGCAGGTGAGACGCTGGAACTCGTCGAACCAGGCGAGATCCTCGGCGCTCGCCTCCGGCATGAAGGTCTGCGAGAAAATGTGCCGGTAGGCCGGGTTGTCTGTGCCCCAGCCGACTTCTGTCAGGGTCAGCACCGCCTCGCGGCGCGCCTGCTCTTCCGGTGTCGCGAGATGGCGCCAGCCGGCCGCATAGCCGCCGAGCAGCACCAGGCCGGAGACCCGCTGCGGGTGGCGCACGGCGTATTCGATGGAGACCGCGCAGCCCTGCGAGATGCCCAACAGCGGGAAGCGCTCCAGTTCCAGCTTGTCGGCGACGGCCTCGAGGTCCTCGACGAAGGCCTCGAAGCTCAGATCGTCGACGTCCCAGTCCGAGAGGCCGCAGCCGCGCTCGTCGTAGCGGATGAAGGTGCGGCCGCGGGCGATCGCCGCAAAGCTGCGTCCCCAGATCGGGCTCGCCCAGTCGAACTCCAGATGATTGAGCCAGTTGGCCGCCTTCAGCAGCGGCGGCCCCGAGCCGACGCTGGCATAGGCGATCTTGGTGCCGTCGGAGACCTCGCAGAAGCCGATGCGCTGCGCGCGCAAGGCACGGCCGCGGGCATCGCCCGGTCCGGGGTGCCTCGTGCTTTCGTGGGAGGCCGGCGCGGCGGCTCGAGGGCCCTTGGCCGAGAAGGCAGGGTCCTGCTGTGCAGGAGCAGTAGCAGGAGCCGCCGCCGCGTGGGCCGCGGCATCCGCCGGGTCGGCGTCGCGCCACAGCCGCTGCCACTTCTTCGCCGCGGCCGGCGCGATCTCGGGATGGGTGGCGAGCCGGCGCAGCACCGCAGCGCGCGCCGCCTGGGCGTCCTCCCGCTCCGACGTCAGCCAGGCGTCGAAGGCGGCGTCGCCGGCCCCATCGAGACCGTCCAGGAGCACGCGGTCCAGCCGTTCGGCCATGATCTCCAACGCGGCGGGGGTGAGGCTGTCGCCGTCCTGGCGCAGCGCGGCGTGAATGTCGCGGATGTCGATCTCGACGTTTTGGGTGTCGAAGTGGACCCGCTCGCGGTCGGCGACGATGCGCGGCCGGTCGGGCGCGTCCACCACACGGCGCAGCTTGCTGAGCGACCAGCGCAGCGCCGCCTTGGGGTCGTCCGGCAGGTCCCACAACAGCTCGCAGAGGCGTTCGCGGCGGTGCGGGCGGCCGGTTGCGGCGAGAAAGGCCAGCAGCGCGCGGGCCTTGCGCGATGCCGGCAGCGGCAGTTCCGCGCCCGCCGCGCTGACACGCAACTCGCCCAGCAACGAGATCTGAAGATCCAGGGGCAAGCGTCCCTCCGGGCGGCGGCGAAAAACAACGGTCCGGCGGCACCAATACCACCCTGGCTACAACGCTGACAACAACGGCCCGCCGTCAGATTGCGTCCTGCGGAGAGTGCTCCGCCAACCGACCGCTCCCGCCTCGACAGGGCAGCGGTGCGGTCTGGCGGCGTGCGCCGATTTTTCTGTGCGGGATTAAGGCAGTGTACGAACAAGTCGCCGCGAAAGCCGGCACGGCTCCTTTCATCGACCCTCGGGATCTGGAGGCGCAGCCGCACGCGGTCCTGGCCGCGCTGCGCCGGGCGCACCCCGTCGTCCGGCTGGGCGAGCGGCAGTACATGGCGCTGCGGGGCGCGGACGTCATCGCCATGCTGACCGATCCGCGGACGATCCAGATCGAGGGGGCCGACTATGTGGCGCTGAATGGCATCCCGGAAGGCGCCACCGCCCGCTTCCTGCGGGATTTCTTCCTCTTCGACAACGGGGAGGCGCACAAGACCAAGCGCCGCCTCTTTGCCGGCGCCTTCGCGCCGCGCGCGCTTGAGGCGGTGCAGCCGCGGATCCGCGCCGTCGCCGATGCCATCGTCGCCGAACTGCCGCGCGACGAGACCATCGACTTCGTCGCGTGCATGGCCGCGCGCCTGCCGGGCGAAATGATCGCTGCAATTCTCGGGCTGCCGCGCTTCGAAGTGCCTTACTTCACACGCCACGTGCAGACCATCGCGCGGGCGGTTTCGCCGGTCTATCCGCAGGCGGACCATACCGAGATCGAGAGCGCGGCGATCCGCCTCTTCGCCTATGTCGAGAACCATCTGCTGATGCGGCTGGGAATGCCGCACGGCGACCTGTTGTCGACGCTGGTCGCCGATTGGCAGACGCACCCAACGATTTCCTTTACGAGCCTGGTCCACCAGGTGCTGGGCCTCATCGTCGGCGGCATCGACACCACCCGCGTCGGTTTCGCCGCGCTCGTCGCCCTGTTGGCGGAGCATCCCGCGGCCTGGGCGGCGGTAAAGGCCGATCCCCGTCTCATTCCCGGTGCCGTCGCCGAGGCGCTGCGCTACGAACCCTCGGTGGGTTCGATCGCCCGTGTCACCACGGCACCGGTTGCGATCGGCGATGTGACGCTGCCGGCGGGGGTGGTGCTGCGCGTCAGCCTGCTGTCTGCACTGCGTGATCCTGACCTCTACGCCGATCCCGACCGCTTCGACATCCGCCGCAGCGATCACCCGCGCCTGCATCCGGTGTTCGGTACCGGTCCGCACCGCTGCATCGGCGAGATGCTGGCGCGGCTGGAGATGCAGGAGGGGCTGGCGGCCCTGATTTCGGCCGTCGACGCGATCGAGATGGACGAGCCGCCGCTGCTCAGTGGTTTCGGCGGCATCCGCCGGATCACGCCAATGCCGTTGCGCGTGCGCTGAAACCGTATCCGCCGGATTCTCGTAGCTCGGTTGTCACTGCTCCGTTCGACAAGGCGGACCGGCAAAGTACGAATTGGAACAACGATGCAGATTTCATTGAAGACCATCGACGGTGTCGTGGTTCTCAGCGTGTCGGGGGCCGCGGACAGCCACGCCGCCGGACAGCTGAGCGATGCCCTCGTGCGATGCATCGCCGACGGCACCAAGAAGCTGATCGTCGACCTCTCGGGCGTTCACCTCATGACGCGCGCGGGCATGCGAGGGCTCATCGTCGCCGCCATGCTGATGGACACCGCACAAGGCGAGATGCGGATCTGCGGTGCCTTGCGCTCGGTCGACGCCTTCCTGCGCGGCCGCGGCTTCTCCTACCTGCTGACCTGCGATGCCTCGCTGCAGGCCTCGCTCGCCGAACTGTGCGGCGGCGAGAGCCGGGAGGCCGAAGTGCCGGTCATTCCGATCCTGCAGGCTCTGTAGCGACCGTACCCTCTTGCGGGGAAGCGGCCTATTTCATCCAAGGATACAAAGAAATGTCATTCAGCGACTTTGCGATCTTCAATCACGATTTCCGTGTTCGCCGCGGCCTGCAGGCGGGCGCCCTGGGCGTGCCGTCCCTGGCGGGTTTCTTCCTTGCTCTCAGGGACCACTGGCGCCGTCAGGAAGACTACCGGACCCTGATGGACCTGCCCGACAACCTGCTGGAGGATATCGGGCTCGACCGGGCGCGGGTCGCCGCCGCGCTGAAGCAACGTCTCTTCTGAGCTTCCCGCCTTTCCGAGGCCCCTGGAGCCGCGGTGCCGGCTCCGGCGGCGCGGCGGCAGTGGTGCGCCGGGAATACCGGTGCCGGCGCCCCTGCCGCCCTGCCCACTTCAACACTGGCCCCGCTGCCCGCAGTCCGCTAAGACAGGACCGTCCGAGCAGCCTGTAAGGAAGGGGTGTCCGTGTTGAAAGAGTTGCTTCAGCGCAATGTCGCGTGGGCGGCCGAGCGAGTCGCCCAGGATCCGAACTATTTCAAGCGCTTGGCTGACATCCAGCGGCCGCATTACTTCTGGATCGGCTGTTCCGACAGCCGCGTGCCCGCCAACGTCATCGCCGGTCTGGAGCCGGGCGAGGTCTTCGTCCACCGCAATGTCGCCAACCTGGTCAATCCGGGCGACCTCAACTGCCTCTCGGTGCTGCAGTTCGCCGTCGAGCAGTTGAAGGTGCGCGAGATCATCGTCACCGGCCACTACGGCTGCGGCGGCATCGCCGCCGCCGTCGACGGCGAGCGCCACGGCCTCATCGACCACTGGCTGCAGCCGATCCGAGACACCGCCCGGCGCTGCGAGGCGGAACTGGAGAAGCTCACGGATCACCACCGGCGCCTCGACCGGCTCTGCGAGTTGAACGTCATCGCCCAGGTCAGCCGTGTGGCCGAGACGCCCATCGTGCTGGACGCCTGGAGCCGCGGCCAGGGGCTGGTGGTGCACGGCCTCTGCTATGGTCTGCAGGACGGCCGCCTGCGCAACCTGGAATGCACCCTAACGGGGCCGCCCGGCGGCTGAGGCCCGGGGACTTCAAGAGCCAGTCTTCAAGACCAAGAAAATACGGGAGGAAAATCGTGAAAGTAGGAACATTCCGCGTCGACGGCGAACGCAAGGTCGGTGTGCTGGACGAGGCCGCGGGTCATGTGCGGCCCTTCGCGCTGGAGCGCGCCGCCGCCGAGCGCGGTGTCGAGGCGCTGGCGCGGCTCGCGGCCGAAGGCCTGCCGCTGCCGGAACTGGGCGCGCCCGTCGCGCTGTCCGACATCCAACTTGAAGCGCCGATCCCCCGCCCGCGCCGCAACGTCTTTTGCGTCGGCAAGAACTACCACGATCACGCCCAGGAATTCGCGTCGTCGGGTTTCGACTCTTCCGCGGCCGCCGGTGCCGTGCCGAAGGTGCCGATCATCTTCTCCAAGGTACCGGAATCGGTGATCGCGGCGGGCGAAGCCATCGTGATGGATTCCAGC
Organism: Pelagibius sp. 7325; assembly: GCF_037652055.1. Taxonomy (NCBI): domain Bacteria; kingdom Pseudomonadati; phylum Pseudomonadota; class Alphaproteobacteria; order Rhodospirillales; family Rhodovibrionaceae; genus Pelagibius; species Pelagibius sp. 7325. The sequence goes on along the minus strand of NZ_JBBKAH010000011.1, from coordinate 246,240 downwards.
GTCGATGCCTCGCTGGATTACGAGGTGGAACTCACCGTCATCATCGGCAAGGGCGGGCGCGGCATCAAGAAGGCCGACGCGCTGAAGCACGTCTGGGGATACACCATCGTGAACGACGTGACGGCGCGCGACCTGCAGGGCCGCCACAGCCAGTGGCTGATCGGCAAGTCGCAGGACACCTTCTGCCCGATGGGTCCCTGGGCGGTGACCGCCGACGAGATCGACCTGGCCGACACGACGGTGAAGACCTTCGTGAACGGCGAGAAGCGCCAGGACTCCAACACCGGGCTCCTCATTTTCGACGTGCCGACCATCATCGAGACGCTGTCGGCCGGCATCACCTTGTTGCCCGGTGACGTCATCGCCACCGGCACGCCGGCGGGCGTGGGCATCGGCTTCAAGCCGCCGCGCTACATGAGCCACGGCGACAGCGTGCGCTGCGAGATCGGCGGTATCGGCGCGCTGGAGAATCCCATCGTCGACCGTGCCCGCAAGGCCGACGCGGCGGATTAAGCCTCGCGCTTTCGGCCGGGGCAGACCCCGCGGCTTAACGGACGCTTTTCGCCAGTCCCCGGGGCCCGCCGCGGCCCCGGGGATTTTTGTTGTTGGGGCGGGTCGCGCAGCAGCAGGATGCCGAGCGCCTGATCGCCGGCCCCCGGCGGCCCGCCCATCTGCAGCTTCAACAGATCCCGCGCCAAACCCTGGGCCGGTCGGCCCGGCGGCGTCCCCGGCGCCGTGCCGGCGATCCGGATACGTTTGAGAAATTCTCTAATCATGGGTTAGGATTGGCTGCATGAAGGGCGACTTTCAAACGCGAAGATCGCGAGAGCTCTTGAGAATTTCTCAATAGAGAGGTGGCGCCTTGCGGCAGCTTCCATCCTTGCGCGGGATCCAGGCCTTCGAGGCCGTGGCGCGGCTCGGCAGTCTGGCCGCGGCGGCGGACTACCTCGGCATCACCGTCAGTGCCGTCAGCCATCGTCTGCGCGGCCTGGAACAGGAACTCGGCATCGATCTGCTGCAGCGGGCACCCAAGGGACTGGTGCTGACCGCCGCCGGTCGGCGCTACCGGGGCGCGGTGGAGGCGGCCTTCGCCGGCCTCGCCCAGGCGACCGCCGAACTGCTGGGCCCGGATCTCTCCCGGCCCCTGACGGTCAGCCTCACCACAGAAATCGGCCTGCGGTGGCTGATGCCGCGCTTTCACCGCTTCCGCGAGCGGCATCCGGAGATTGACACGGCGCTGCTCAGTTCCTACCAGGTGGTCGACCTGAAGGCGGGCGAGGCCGATCTCGCCCTGCGCTACGGCGACGGCGACTGGGACGACGGGGAGGTCGAAAGCCTGCTGGCGTTCCGGGTGACTCCGGTCTGCGCGCCCGCCGTGCGCGACGCCATGGCCGGTCTGCCGCTGCAGCAGGCGCTGGACAGCCAGGTGCTGATCCGCGAGGACTACGACGACTGGCCGCTCTGGCTGGCCGCTGCCGGCATCGACAGCGTTGCCCCGGCGCGCCGGCTGCGGTTCTACGACTATCTGATGGCGCTGGCCGCGGCGATCGGCGGGCAGGGCCTGCTGCTGGGCTATTCCGGCTACGTCGACGCGGAGCTGGCGGCCGGGCTGCTGGTGCAGCCCTTCGAGCCCTGGGTGCCGACCGGCAAGGGTTACTACCTCGTTTACCGTAAGGAGCGCCTGAGCGACCCTCGCGTGCGCGCGTTCAGGGACTGGGTGATGGCGGAGGCGGGGGGCGGGATGCCCGCCCCGTAGCGGCCTCAGGCGGCGAGGCGGGCCTTGGCGACCAGGGGCAGATGGTCGGAGGCGTGCAGGGTCAGTTCGCTGTCGAAGACGCCCGCTTCGATCACTTCCCATTCCGCCGAGAGGTAGATGCGGTCGAGGCTGAGGCGCGGCTTACGGGCGGGGTAGGTCGGCATGCGCACGCAGGTCGGGAAGCGCCCGGCGAGGATCTCCGAGGCCCTGGTCCGCCGCCGCAGCATGTTGAAGTCGCCCAGCAGGACACCCGGAAGGCCGGCGTCGGGCTCCAGCGCGTGCAGCAGGCGGCGGGTCTGGCGGTCGCGCTCCCACACCGTGAGGCCCAGGTGCAGTACGGCGAGCTGCAGCGGGGCGTTGTCCGCCTGCACCTCGGCCACCACGGCGGCACGCGGCACGTGGCCGCGGACCTTGAGGTCGACCCACTGTTTCTTTTCGGCGGGCAACCGCGTCAGCAGCGCGTTGCCGAACTGCGCGCGCAGCGGATCGCGCACGAGGCCCTCGATGACCGTGTAGCCGGTGTTCTCGCGCAGCCAGGCGAACTGGTCGACGCGGTGGTGGGTGCGGCGGTGCCAGCCGACCTCCTGCAGGCCGACGACGTCGGCATCGATCTCCGCCAGGACGGCGGCGATGCGGCCCATGTCGAAGTGACGGTCGCCGCCGATGCCGGAATGGATGTTCCAGGTCGCGAACTTCAGCGTTCTGGGGGATCGGCTAGACATCCTTGCACAGACGCAGGGCATCGTAGATGGCGGCGTGGACGTTGCGGCTGGCGACGGCATCGCCGATGCGATACAGGCGAAAGGCGCCGTCCGGATTCGCCTCGGTCTCCTGCGGGCGGCCGGCGATTATTGCCGGATAGTCGACGGCGCCGAGGTTGGCGCTGAGCGGCTTCAGCGCGAAATAGAGCTCGTCGAGCGGCAGGGTGCCGTGCTCGACCACCAGCTGATCGACCTCGCGGGTCTCTGTCCTCTCCGAGTAGTCGGAGCCCAGCGTGACCTTGATGCGGTTGCCGCTGCGCTCGGCGGCGAGCACGCGCTTGTTGATGGTGAGGCGGGTGCCGTGTTCGTCGAAGCAGCGCGCGTAGGCGACGTGGTTGAGGCCGCCGACATCGACGGCGAAGAAGCGCTCCGGCGTCACGATTTCCAGCTGGGCGCCCTTTTCGGCGATCATCTCGGCGGCGGTGAGGCCCGGGTGCGCGGCATTGTCGTCGTAGAGCAGCACGCTCTCGGCGATGGGGGCATCGCCGGAGAGGATGTCCCAGGAGCTGACCGCGAGCGCGCTGCCGGCGAGGATCTCGGTGTTCGGCAGACCGCCGGTGGCCACGACCACCACCTCGGGACTCTCGGCCAGCACCTCCTCGGCGCCGACGTAGCTGTTGAAGCGCAGGTCGACGCCGGCGGCGGTGCAGCGCGCCATGCGCCAGTCGATGATTCCGATGAGCTCGGAGCGGCGGCGCAGGCGCGCGGCGAGGCGGAGCTGGCCGCCCGGCTGGTCGGCGGCTTCGAACAGCACCACGGCATGGCCCCGGGCGGAGAGCACGCGGGCGGCCTCGAGCCCGGCCGGACCGGCGCCGATCACCACCGCGCGCTTCTTCTGCGTGGCCGGACGCAGCACGTGGGGCATGGTCGCCTCGCGCCCGGTCGCCGGGTTGTGAATGCAGAGCGCCTCATGGCCCTCGTAGATGCGATCGAGGCAGTAGGTGGCACCGACGCAGGGGCGGATCTCGTGTTCCTTGCCGGCGGCGATCTTCATCACGATGTGCGGGTCGGCGATGTGGGCGCGGGTCATGCCGACCATGTCGAGCTTGCCCTCGGCGACCGCGTGGCGCGCCGTCGCCACGTCGGCGATGCGCGCGGCGTGGAATACCGGGAACTTCGTTTCCGCGCGCACTTCGCCGCAGAAGTCGAGGTGCGGGCCGGAGGCCATGCCCTGCACCGGGATGACTTTGGAGAGCGCGGCGTCGGTGTCGATGTGGCCGCGGATCAGGTTCAGAAAGTCGATCTGGCCGGCGGCGACCAGGCGCTGCGCGATCTCGACACCCTCGGCGCGCGAGAGGCCCTGGTCCCAGTCCTCGTCGGCCACCATGCGGATGCCGACGATGAATGCGGGGCCGACTCTCTGCCGGATGGCGTCCAGCACCCGGAAGGTGAATTTCAGCCGGTTGTCGAGGGTGCCGTTCCAGCCGTCCTCGCGCCGGTTGGTGGCCGGCGACCAGAACTGGTCCATCAGGTGGCCGTAGGCTTCAAGCTCGATGCCGTCCAGGCCGCCGGCCTGCATGCGCTCGGCGGCATCGGCGTAGTCGGCAATGATGCGCTCCAGGTCCCAGTCCTCCGCCGCCTTGGGGAAAGCGCGGTGCGCGGGTTCACGTACAGGGGAGGGCGCCAGCACCGGCAACCAGTCGGCCTTGTTCCAATTGGTGCGCCGGCCGAGATGCGTGATCTGCATCATCACCGCGGCCCCGTGTTCGTGGCAGGCCTCGCTCAGCTCCCGCAGCCAGGGCACGATCTCGTCCTTGTAGGCGTGCAAATTGCCAAAGGCCTGCGGGCTGTCGCGCGACACCACGGCAGAGCCGGCGGTCATGGTGAGGGCAATGCCGCCCTTGGCCTTCTCGGCGTGGTAGAGGCGGTAGCGCTGCTTCGGCAGGCCGTCCTCGGAATAGGCGGGCTCGTGCGCGGTCGAGAGGATCCGGTTGCGCAGGGTCAGGTGCTTCAGCCGGTAGGGTTGCAGCAGGGGATCTTTGGACGCGTCATACATGATATCGAGTGTGCCGCGCCGGCGGGCGCTCTGTCCACAGGCGCCTGTCCCGCTGGTTGTAGAGCCGGGACCGGGTGCGCGCGCCGGGACGAAGCGTCACCCCAGCATGATGAAAGCGCCAAGAGACTGACATCTAACGGTCACGACTCCCTGGCAAAGGTGACGGAGGATCCTTGACCTGAAGGGGTAACCGTCATGCTTGCCAAGTTTCTGAGAGGCGCTGCCGCCGCCGCACTGGTGGCGCTGGGCCTGACCGGCGCGCCCGGGGCCGCGCGCGCCGACGACCGGCCCGATCTCGTCGTCGCTGTCAACGCGCTGCCGCGCAGCCTCGAATCCGCCGAGGAGATGGGCAACGTCGACGTGCGCGTCACCTACAACCTCTTCGACAGCCTGATCCGCCGCGACTTCCGAGCCGACGGCCAGGGCGCCTCGTCGGAGCTGGTGCCGAGCCTGGCGGAGAGCTGGACCCGCATCGACGACCACACCATCGAGTTGAAGCTGCGCCAAGGCGTGAAGTTCCACAACGGCGAGGAGATGACCGCCGAGGACGTCGCCTTCTCGTTCTCGCGCGCGCGCCTCATCGGTGCCGAGCCGCTGATGCCGGAAGGCCGCAGCTACTGGTCGACGCTGGACCGGGTGCAGGTGGTCGATCCCTACACCGTGCGCTTCATCGCCAAGGTGCCGGACGTCATGCTGGAGCAGCGCCTGGCCGGCTACGCCAGCTGGATCGTCAACGCCAAGGAATACCTGACTCGCGGCAAGGACAGTTTCGCGCGCAACCCGGTCGGCACCGGCCCCTTCAAGTTCGTCGAGTGGCGCGACGGCGACTACGTGAAGCTGGAGGCCTTCGACGACTATTTCGGCGGCACGCCGACGGCGAAGACCATCACCTTCAAGGTGGTGCCCGAGCTGTCCGCGCGCATCGCCGGCCTGGTGTCGGGCGAGTACGACATCATCGTCAACGTGCCGCCCGACCAGATCGGCACGCTCGAGCGCTACGACGGCGTCGAGCCGCGCTCCATCGTGCTCGATAACAGCCACGTCGTCGTCTACAACACCAACAACCCGGCGCTGGACAAGCCGCTGCGCCAGGCGATGAACCTGGCGATCGACCGCGCCCTGCTGCGCAAGGCGCTGTGGCTCGACAGGAACTACACGCCCAACGGCCACCAGCTCGCATCCTACATCATGTACGACGCCGAGCGTCCGGCGCTGGCCTACGACATCGAGCAGGCCAAGGCGCTGGTCAAGCAGTCCAAGTACAACGGCGAGGAGCTGGTCTACCGCCTCATCCCCGAGTACTACCTGAACGGCCTGCCGGCCGCTCAGGCCCTGCAGCAGATGTGGAAGGAGATCGGCGTCAACGTGAAGCTGGAGCCGGTCGAGAACTTCAAGCAGGTGCGCGCCGAGGGCTGGGACATCTATCCCTGGTCCAACACCCACCGCCTGCCGGACCCCGTCGGCTCCTTCGTGCCGCAGTGGGGCCCCCTCAGCGGCATCCAGAGCCCCACGGCGGCCAACTGGCAGCCGCCGTCCGAGTTCAACAAGCTGGACGGCATCATTCAGAGCAGCGCGAACTGGGACGAGCGCAAGCAGGCCTACAAGCAGGCCCTCGACATCTGGGAGGCCGAGGCGCCGGGCACGCTGCTGTACAATCCGCTGGAGACCTACGGGGTGAAATCGAGCATCGACTGGCTGCCCTACGCGCTCTACTACATGGACTTCCGCCCGGACAACCTGACCTTCAAGTGATGTCTGTTGTGGAACACGACGGCCCGGCGGGCGGCGAGACCTTCTCGCTGTCCGCCGCGCGCATCCGGCAACCGCTCCTGTCGCTGACGGACCTGGTTGTCGGCTTCGGCGACGGCGCCGCCGCCGTGGACGGCGTCTCCTTCACGCTCGGCGCCGGCGAGTGCCTCGGCCTGGTCGGCGAGTCCGGCTCGGGCAAGAGCGTTACCTGCCTCTCGCTCATGGGTCTGCTGCCGCCCCGTGCGCAGGTCCGCGGCGGCGCGGCGGTGTTCGACGGCAAGCGACTCTTCGACCTCGAGCCGCGCGCCCGCGCCGCCCTGCGCGGACGCGAGATCGCCATGGTGTTCCAGGACCCCTTGGGCGCCTTGAACCCGGTCCATACGGTCGGCTGGCAGATCGCCGAAGCGCTGATGCTGAACCAGGGCCTCAGTGCGCGCCAGGCGCGCGCGGGCGCAGTGGATCTGATGGCGCGTGTCGGCATCCCGGAGCCGCGGCGGCGGGCAAAGAGCTATCCGCACCAGATGTCGGGCGGCATGAACCAGCGCGTGATGATCGCCATCGCCATCGCCGCCAGACCCAAGCTGCTCATCGCCGACGAGCCGACGACGGCACTGGACGTCACCATCCAGGCGCAGATCCTCGACCTGCTGGACGACCTGCGCCGCGAACTCGACATGGCGCTGTTGCTGATCACCCACGACCTCGGCGTGGTGGCGCAGATGGCCGAGCGCGTCGCCGTCATGCGCCACGGCAAGGTGGTGGAGACCGGCAGCGTCGACGCCACCTTCCATGCGCCACAACATCCTTATACCCGCGCGCTGTTGGGTGCGGTGCCGCGGCTCGACCGCCGCATCGCCCGCCTCGCCACCCTGCCGGAAGCGCAGGAACTGCGGGCATCATGACCGGCACCGCCGCCGCTGAGCCGCCGATTGCGCAACCCCTCGTCGAAGTGGTGAACCTGCGGCGAGTGTTCCGCAGCGGCCACCGTTTCGGCCTGGGGCGCTTCGGCTTCGGGCAGCGCCTGGAATGCCGCGCGGTCGACGGCGTCACGCTGACCATCAACCGTCACGAAACCTTCGGCCTGGTCGGCGAATCGGGCTGCGGGAAGTCGACCCTGGGCAAGCTGATCCTCGACCTGCTGGCACCCAGCGACGGCCGGCTGCTCTTCGCCGGCCGCGCGCCGGGCGACTGGGGAAAGCGCGCGTTCCGCCGCCGCGCGCAGCTGGTGTTCCAGGACTCCCTGGGTGCCCTCGATCCGCGCCTCAGCGTCCTGGCGCAGGTGCGCGAGCCGCTCGACATCCACGATATCGGCCCGCGCGCGGAGCGCAACGCCGAGGCGGCGCGCATGCTGGAGGAAGTCGGCCTCGGCGCGGCCTTCCATGGCCGCTATCCGCATCAGCTCTCCGGCGGCCAGCAGCAGCGCGCGGTGATCGCCCGCGCCCTGGTGCTCAAACCCGACTTCGTGGTCTGTGACGAGCCGGTCTCGGCGCTCGATGTGTCGATCCAGGCCCAGGTCATCAACCTGCTGCAGGACATGCAGGCGCGCTACGGCCTCACCTACCTCTTCATCTCCCACGACCTCTCCGTCGTGCGCCACAGCGCCGACCGCATCGGCGTCATGTACCTGGGCCGTCTGGTCGAGCTGGCCGACGGCGAGACCCTTTTCGAGCGTCCCTTGCATCCCTATACGCGGGCCCTGATCGCCGCGGTGCCGATCCCCGATCCGCGCAAGCGACGCGCGCAGCACAGCCTGCGCGGCGATCCGCCCAGCCCCTTCGCCCCGCCGCCGGGTTGCCGCTTTCACACCCGCTGCCCGCACGCCGAGGCGCGTTGCCGCGACGAGGACCCGGTGCTGCGTGCTGTCGGCGGGGGGCATGCCGTCGCCTGCCATCTGGCCGAAACGCTGGCCGAGGGGCCGGCATGAGCGATTTCCGCCTGGTCCAGGTCTCCGACATCCACTTGTCGCGCAAGCGCGCCTACTTCCTCGACAACTGGGACGTCTTCGTCGAGGCGATGCGCGCCGATCCGCCTCGGCGCATCTACGTGACCGGCGACCTCTGCGTGAACGGGCCCAACGAACCCGACGACATCGCCTTCGCGCGCGAGCAGCTGGACCGCCTGCCGGTGCCCTGGCGGGCGCTGCCGGGCAACCACGATTCCGGCGAGCTGCCGCCCGACGTCCGCCTCGGCAAGCCGCTGACGGCGGAACGCCGCGAAATCTGGCTGGAGCACTTCGGCTGCGACTATTGGGTCGAGGACCTCGGCGCGTGGTGCTTCATCGGCCTCAACGCGCAGCTCATCGATTCCGGCCTCGAGGCGGAGGAAGCGCAGTGGCGCTTTCTCGATGCGGCCGCCGAAGGCCGCGCGGGCAGGGCACTGGGGATCTTCCTCCACAAGCCGCTCTACCTGCGCCGCCCTGACGAGACGGACCAGGCGCTCTCGGCGCTGATGCCTCAAGGCCGTGCGAAGCTGCTCGCCTTCTGCACCGCCCACAAAGTGAAGTTCGTCGCCAGCGGCCACCTGCATTGCTACCGCGCGCTGCGCCTGGGTGGCCTGCGGATGATCTGGGCGCCGGGGACCTCCTTTGTCAGCAGCGTGAAAGCCATGCCGGCGCCCAAGGCCGTGCGCCGTGCGGGCTACCTGGAATACCGCTTCAGCGGCCGGCAGTTCACCGCGCGTCTGGTCGAGCCGCCGATGTTCGTCTCGCACGACTTCCGCAACTGGTTTCTCGACAAGGGCTCGACGGTGCACCTGCCGCCGCGTCCGCTGCGCCCGGGTGAAGGCGGTTGGGGCGAGGGCGGCGCATGAACCTGAGCTATGTGGCGCTGAAGGCGCTGCGCGCGCTGGTGACCGTCTGGCTGGTGCTGACCTTCGTCTTCGTGGTGCTGCGCCTCTCCGGCGACCCCGCCACGATGCTGCTGCCCGACGACATCGATCCGCAGACCATCGAGCTCTACCAGCAGCGCTGGGGTCTCGATCGCCCGCTGTGGGAGCAGTACGTCAGCTATTTCGAGTCGGCGGCGGAGGGCAGCTTCGGCATCTCCTTTCGCGACCGCCGTCCGGCGCTCGAGGTGATTGTGGAGCGCCTGCCGGCGACGCTGGAGCTCGGTCTCTTCTCCTTCGCCTTCGCCATCGTGTTCGGCATTCCGCTGGGCGTGGTCGCGGCGCTGAAGCGCAACACCCTGTTCGATCGCCTGGCCATGGGCTTCGCCGTGCTGGGCTACGCCATGCCCTATTTCTTCATGGGCGTCCTGCTGATCCTGCTGTTCTCGCTGCAGCTCAGGTGGCTGCCCTCCTCGGGCAGTTCGACCTGGTGGCACCTCATCATGCCGGTGCTAACTCTAGGCACGACGCCGGCGGCGATGTTCGCGCGCTTCACCCGCTCCTCGGTGCTGGAGGTGCTGAACAAGCCCTTCATTCGCACCGCGCGGGCCAAGGGCGCACTGCCGTGGCGCGAGATCGTGTTCCACGCGCTGCCCAACGCGGCGATCCCGGTGGTCACCGTGATGGGCCTGCGCCTGGGCGAAATGATCGGCGGCGCGGTGGTGACCGAGACCGTTTTCGCCTGGCCGGGCATGGGCCGCCTGCTGGTCGGCGCCGTGGCGAACCGCGACCTCGCCGTGGTGCAGGGCATCGTGGTGCTGATCGCCATCTCGATGGTGACGGTGAATCTGGTGATCGACCTGGCCTACGGCTGGCTCGACCCGCGCATCCGCACGGCACGGTCGGAAGCCCTGGGGGAGAGCCGGGCATGACGGTAGCGCTCGAGCGCCTGAAGCGGGAGGGTGGGCGCTTCCGCAAGGTCGCCTTCAAGATTCCGACCTTCGGCCTCTGGCGCTTTCCCGGCGTGGTCGGCTGCGCGGCGGGCTGGCTGGCGCTGATGATGATCTTCGCGGTCTTTGCCGATGTCATCGCGCCGTTCAGCTATGAGCAGCAGAACCTCCTGGGTCGTCTGCAGCCCCCGTTCTGGCTGGGCGGCAGCGGCGGTTACATCCTGGGCGCCGACGAACTGGGGCGCGACGTCTTCAGCCGCACGCTTTTTGCCATCCGCACGTCCATGGCGGTCGCTCTGCTGGGCACGCTGATCGGTGCGCTGCTCGGCACCTTCCTCGGCTTCCTCGCGGCGCGCTTCCGCGGCTGGGTCGAGGACCTGGTGATGATGCTGGTGGACTGGCAGGCCGCCATGCCCTTCCTCATCATCGCGCTGGCGGTGCTCGCCTTCATGGGCAACAACCTGGTCCTGTTCATCGCCCTGATGGGGATCTACGGCTGGGAGAAGTACGCCCGCGTGGCGCGCGGCCTGGTGCTTTCGGCGCAGGAGCAGGGCTATGCGCTGGCGGTGCGCTCGCTGGGCGCGGGCGGCTTTCGGCTCTACTTCCGCCACATCCTGCCCAACGTGCTGAGTCCGCTCATCGTGCTGCTGACGCTGAACATCCCCGACACGATCCTGATGGAAACCACCCTCAGCTTCCTCGGCTTCGGCATCCAGCCGCCGCGCACCAGCCTGGGCCTCATGCTGGGCCTCGGGCGCGACTACCTGCTGACCGCCTGGTGGATCGCCGTGGTGCCGGGCGTGGTGATCTTCCTGACCACGCTCTCCATCAGCCTGGTCGGCGACTGGCTGCGCGACCGCTTCGACCCTACGCTGCAGTAGGGTCCGGCAGGCGGTTCGCGGTCAATCGCCTCCTTAATCACCGAGGGTCATCGGCTTCATGCCGCCCGGGCCCAGCCCGAAACGCGCGCGCACGAAGTCCAGCCAGACGCCGTAGGGGCGTCCGACCACCATCATCATTAGTGAAAAGACCGCTGCGCCTTTCAGGATGCCGGCGCCGGAGGCCCCGCCCAGCCAGAGGATGGCCGCGTAGATCGGAACCTGAAAGATCAAGAGGGACAGCGCGTCCGTGGCGAGTCGGGGCAGGGGCGGGGTCAACCCCGGCATCAGCCAGTCGCGCCACACACCGTAGGGGCGCGCCGTCAGCACCATCAGCGGCGCGCCGATCGCCCTGGAACGGGCGACCTCCGACCAGGCCATGCCGGCCACGTAGTGTTCATTGAGAGCGCCTAGGACAGTGAAGAAAAGGACGAGTGCGACGGTATCTGCAATGAAGGCTCTCAAACAGGGCTCCCGGGACTCGCAACGTGCGATAGCGCTTTTGTGCCCCGATACTAGAACCAGATCTGCCACCGATGAAGGACCCTGCCCGGCTCCTTAGGCCGCTGCGCGGAGCCCCCTATTCCGCCGCGCGGGCGAGAGGTTCGCTCTCGGTGACCTGGGTGGGGATGCCGTCGACGCGGTGGTGCAGGCCGCCGGTCGCGAAATAGCCGGTGAGGCTGCGGTTGGCGTGCGCCATGCGGCGGGACAGCAGCTTCTGCGCCATCTCGGCCTGGAACTCTGCGAAGGCGGGATCGCCGGCAAGGTTGTCGAACTCGTGCGGGTCATTCTCCAGGTCGAACAGCAGCGGCGGCAGCGCGGCGAAGTGGACGTACTTCCAGCGCTCGGTCTGGTAGACGGCAAGGCAGCATTCGTCCATGTCGATGCCGAAGCGCTGCTCCACCGAGGGGTCGACCACCTCGCGGAAGTCGAACTCGTAGAACAGGCCGTCGCGCCACCTGGCCGGCGCCGTGCCGTGGCAGAACGGCAGCAGCGAGCGGCCGTCGCACTGGCGCGGCACCGGCTGGCCGAGCCAGCGCAGGATGGTCGGCATGAGGTCGACCGACTCGGTGAAGGCCTCGACCACCGTGCCGCGGGCAGCGTCGGCCTCTGCCGAGGGGTCGCAGACGATCAGCGGAATGTGGTAGCTGTCGCGGAAGTAGCCTGTCTTGCCCAGCAGGTGATGATTGCCAAGCTGCTCGCCGTGGTCGCAGGTGAAGACGATCAGGGTGTTGTCGATGTCGCCGCTTTCCTCCAGCTGGTCGAGGACGCGGCCGAGGTGATGGTCGGCCTCGGAGATGAGGCCGTAGTAGTGGGCACGCATCTGGCGCAGGTCGCCGTCGCTCATCTCGGCCGCGGGCCCCTGGCGGTTGCCCATGAACTTCTGCTGGTCGATGCGCTCCAGCAGCATCCGCAGCAAGGGATGCTGGGCGACCTCCTCCTCGGGCGAGTCGGCGCGCAACGGGGTGTCCAGCGTCGCCGGGTCGTAGAGGCCGAGGTATTCGGCGGGGGCGCAGAACGGCGGGTGGGGGCGGTAGACGCCGTAGTGCAGGAACCAGGGACGCCCTGCGTGGTGGCGCAGGTAGTCGAGCGCCGCTTCGGTGAACCAGGCGGTATCGCTGTGCGCAGCCGCGATCGGCGAGGGCAGGTCGAGCCGTCCCTCACGGGTTCCCGCCGGATGCTCCGGGTTCCAGAGGTCTTCCTGGTCTTGCGGCACGGCGTAGCCCTGGGTGCGCAGCCAGGAGAAGTAGGGATGCTTGTTGGGGGCGAAGGAGTGCAGCGCGCGCCAGCCCTCCATGAGGTCGCCGTGGGTCTCGTAGCGCGGGTCGGCGGGCGCGGCAAAGCGCGGGTCCGGCGTGGTGGAAGTGTAGCCGGTCAGGGCCGGATCGTATCCGGCGCGCCGCAGCTCCTTCGGCAGGGTGGCCAGCGTGGCGTCCAGCGGCGTGCCGTTGCGGGTCACCCGGTGGGTCATCTGGTAGGTGCCGGTCAGCAGCGAGGCGCGCGCCGGGCCGCAGGGCACCGCCTGGCAGTAGTGATTGCGAAAGGTGACGCCGCGGCGCGCCAGGCGCGTCACGTTCGGCGTCTTGACGTTCGGGTGGCCGAGGTGCTCGAGGGTGTCGCCGCGCCATTGGTCGACGACGATCAGCAGGACGGACTTGGTCATGGGTCAGCGGTGTCCCAGCGGTGAGGTTGCGTGGTGGAAAGGGCGGATTTCCCTGCAGTTTAGCGGGCTTCGGCTGAGCTTTTGTGACAGGCGGCCGCCCCCGCGGGACGCCGTGGAGGAAAAACGCCGGGGTGCCGCGGGGATACTTCGGGGGTCTGCCGCGTAACCCTGACAAGAGATCGATATCGGATCCCCAATCGACAGACACGAGACCGAGAGGTATTCCCCCATGAAGACCACGACCAAGATCGCCGTCGCTTTCGTCGCCCTGGCCGGCGTTGCCGGCGCCACGCTTTCCGCCCACGCGGACAGCCGCTGGCAGGGCCGCGGTGACGGCCCCGACGGGCATCACGGCGCGATGATGCAGCAGGCCCACGGCGGCCAGAGCATGCATGGCGGCGGCCACCACGGCGGCGGCCACATGTTCCGCATGCTGGAATCCTTCGATACCAACGAAGACGGCAAGCTGAGCCAGGAGGAGATCGACCAGAGCCGTGGCGAGCGGTTCGGCAGGTTCGACGGCGACGCCGACCAGGCGCTGACCCTGCAGGAGTACGAGCAGCTGTGGCTCGACGCCATGCGCGAGGTGATGGTCGACCGCTTCCAGGACCTCGACGCCGACGGCGACGCCAAGGTGACCGCCGAGGAGTTCAAGCGGCCCTTCGCCAAGATGGTGCAGCGCCGCGACCGCAACGGCGACGGCGTCATCGACCGCGAGGATTTTCAGCGCGATGGTCCGCGCATGCCGATGCAGGGCCCCGGCGGCCAGGGCTGCCCCGGCCAGGGTGGTCACGGCCAGGGCGGTCACGGCCCCGACAACGGCTGAACCCGACTTTCACGCCACTGCCCATAGAAAGAGGCAGGGGAGTAAGGTCCCCCACCCCCTATCCCCTTGCCTCACTGCACCGCGGATCTTCATTGGCCCTGATCCGCGGTGCAGGCTATTCGGAGGCCGCCATCTCCGGGTTCGGAATTTCCTGCTCCTCGCCCTGGTACATGGCGCGCAGATCGAGGGTCGAGCGTCTGCCGAGATGGCGGAAGTTTTCCTCGAGCCAGGCGCCGGCCGCGGCGCGGCCGATGTCGAAGAGATGGCGCAGGAAGGCCCACTCGGCGTTCATCTTGCTGGAGGCGCCCAGCGGATTGATGTGCTCCTCCGCCGAGATGCGATGTACGAGGACCTGCTTGTAGCTCTCGCGGTCCAGTTTGCCTTCCTCGAGCAGGCGCGTGACGAAGTCGATGGCGCGAAACTCGCGCAGCAGGCTGGAGTTGAAAGTGATCTCGTTCATGCGGTTGACGATCTCGCGCGCCGACCTGGGCGCGCCCTCGCGGAACACCGGGTTGATCTGCACGATGATGACGTCGTCCGAGCGCGACGCATCGAAAAAGGGGAAGAGCGCCGGGTTGCCCATGTAGCCGCCGTCCCAGTACGGCACGCCGTCGATCTCGACCGCCTGGAACAGCAGCGGCAGGCAGGCCGAGGCCATCACCACGTCGGCGCTGAGTTCGTGCCGCTCGAAGACCTTGACGCGGCCCGTCTCCACGTTGGTGGCGGAGACGTAGACCTGCATGTGGCGGCAGGCGCGCACGCGCTCGAAATCCACCAGCTCTTCGACCAGGTCGCGCAGGGGATTGAGGTTCAGCGGATTGAATTCGTAGGGCGAGGCGACGCGGCCCAGCAGGTCCAGCAGCAGGTAGATCGGCGACGTGTCGAGGTTCCAGTTGCCCATGAAGACGTCGAGCGGCGTGCGGCGCAGCAGGCTATGCCGGCCGGCCTCGCTGACGCCGCGCCAGAAGCGCTCGAGACAGTCGCGTGCTTCCTCCGGGCCGCCGGTGACCATGCCCTCGGCGACGGCAACGGCGTTCAATGCCCCGGCGGAGGTGCCGCTGATGGCCTCGATCTCCAGGCGCTCGTCCTCGAGCAGGCGGTCGAGCACGCCCCAGGTGAAGGCGCCGTGGGCACCGCCGCCCTGCAGGGCGAGATTGACGCGCTTGCGGCCGTTGCCCTTGGCGGCCATGGCGCTCAGGCCTCCACCTGGAACCAGGTGGTCATGCCGGCGGCCTGATGCTCCAGCATGTGGCAGTGGATCATCCACTTGCCGGGGTTGTCGGCGACGAAGGCGATCTTTGCGCTCTCCCGCACATCGACGAGGACGGTGTCCTTCCAGGCGTCGTCTTCCGTCGCCTGGCCGTTGCGTTCCAGCACCTTGAAATGATGGCCGTGGAAGTGCATGGCGTGCGGCCAGACCGTCTCGTTGCGCAGGTCGACGGTGACGGTGCGCCCGCGCGGTGCGGTGAACAGCGGCGTGTCGGTCATGCCCGCCGTGCCATTCAGCGACCAAGCCATGCCTTTGCCCACCAGGCCGCGCATGTCCATCATCTGTCCGTGATGCATCGCCTGGGCCATGTTGCCCATGGCGCCGCCTTCCATCAGCAGCTCGACAGCCAGGGCGTTGGCGAGGTCGAGGTCTGTCGACAGCGGATTGGCGGGGAGCTCGAGGCGAGGCTCGGAGCGGTGGAGGACGCGATCGGTGGGGTGGTAGACGAAGCGGCCGACCTCCAGGCGCTGGCCGCCGCTGACCTCGGTGATCGCGGCCGTGTCGCCCGGCTCCAGGTAGAAATGGATGAGCAGATCGGCGCGCTCACCCGGCGCCAGGCGGATGTAGCCGTCGGCCAGCGGCCGCGGCGCGACCGGCTGCCCGTCCAGGGCGACGAGCTGGATGCCGGGATGTTCGATGCGCAACTGCAGGACCCGGGCGTTGCAGGTGTTGCAGAGGCGCAGGCGCATGTAGGCGTTGTGCCGGATGAGCACTTCCAGCAGATCCTGCCCGTTCAGCGTCAGGGTGTTGCCGAGGCGCCCGGCATGGCTCCAGTCCATCATGTGCCCGAAGGAGGCCTCGTCGATCTGGCCATCCTCGCCGAGGCGCCAGTCGTCGGCAACGATGGAGAAGTCGCGGATGCCCTCGGCCGGCTCCGGTTCCTCGACGACCAGCAGCCCGTAGAGGCCGCGCGCCACCTGCTCCCAGGAGCGGTCGTGCGGGTGGTACCAGAAAGTTCCGGCGTCGGGCACGGTGAAGCGGTAGTCGAAGGTCCCACCCGGCGGCACGGCCTCCTGGGTCAGGTGCGGCACGCCGTCCATGGCATTGTCGATGCGGATGCCATGCCAGTGGAGGGTGGTCGGCTGCGGCAGGTTGTTCACCAGGCGCACGGCCACCTCTTCGCCCTGGCGCGCGCGGATGGTCGGCCCGGGCGAAACGCCGTCATAGAGCCAGGTGCGCGTCGGCGGCTGGCCGGCCGGCAGCAGCAGCGCTTCGCCGGGCCCTGCGGTGAGGAGGCGCGGTTCCTCCGTGCTTTGGGCCCAGGCGCGCGCCAGCGGCAAGCCAAGCGCGGCCAGGTTGAGCGCCATGCCGCTTTTGAGCAGGCAGCGGCGGGTGAGAGGAAAGCGGGCGGACATAGGGGGTGGTCTCTCCCGGTTAATCGTTGCTGTTAATCTAGGACGCCGGCGGTCCGGCGCCAAATGAACGCTGTGTCACCCCTGCCGGGCCGCTCAGCGCCGTTCGAACCTTTTCAGCGCCGTTCGGCGACCGCGCTGGCCCACTCGGAGAGGAAGGCGCGGCGCTTCAGGGCGTCGAGGAAGACCAGGAGGCCGGGGCCGAGGCGCACCGGGAGGAGGGTGCCGTCGTCGCCTTCCGGCAGTACCGGGCTGAGGTAGGCTTCGTGCCGGATCACCCGGGCGCCGTCCTCGGAGACCAGGAAATCGATGAAGTCGCCGGCAGCGCCGACGTTGTCGCTGGCCAGGGGAATGAGCGCCGTGCGCAGCATCAACAAGGTGTAGTCGCGCGGCAGCACGATGCCGATCGGCGCTCCGCCGTCGCGCCACACCTGCGCGTAGGAACCCAGCACGTTGTAGGCGAGCGCGATCTCGCCGCTGGCGACCTGGTCCAGCATTTCCGAGGAGCAGCAGGACATGCGCGCCGAGAGGTTGCCGAAGATCTCCATGAGGCGCCAGTAGGTGTCCGACTGCAGGCTGTCCTGGGTGGCGAAGAGGTAGCCGAGGCCGGAGACCTCGGGATCGTAGGTGGCGATGCGCCGCTCGAAGAGCTCCGGGGCGCGGCGCAGCAGGTTGGCCAGTTCGAAGCGCGACTGCGGTACGGGAATGTCGCGGAAAGCCTCGGTGTTGTAGATGATCACCGCCGGCTCCCTTGTGAAGCCGAAGATGCGGTCCCGCCAGGTCGCCCAGCGCGGCAGCCGCGCCGTGGCGACCGAGCGGTGCTCGCGCGCGCGGCCGTCGTTCACCAGCTTGATCTGCAGGTCCATCGCCGAGGAGATGGCGAGATCGTAGGTGCTGCCGTCGACGTCTACGTTGCCCTCGACGGCGTCGAAGACGGCGCGGCTGGTTGCCTGGTCGTAGATGACGGCGACCTTGGGATAGCGCGCGCGATAGGCCTGAACGAGACCGTCCATCACCGACGCCTCGGTGGTGCCGATGATGTGCAGGGTGCTGGCGGCGTCGTCGTCGCGCGCCGGATAGGCGCGGCGTGCCTCGATCTCGACGGCCGACTCGATAGCCGCGGCCTGCAGCGGCGCCAGCAGCGCAAGGATGAAAAGGCCCCATCGCAGACGCCGTTTTTGCAAGGTTGCGGGCTGCATCATCATTGTTGCCTCGGCGCCGGGAACACGAGGCGCAGGCGCAGGCCCTGGGGGTCGTTGTCTTCCAGCCGCACCCGTCCGCGGTGCGCCAGCATGACCTGGCGCACGATGGAGAGGCCGAGGCCGGAGCCCATGGTTTTTTCCGCCGTGCCGCCGCGGCGGAAGCGCTCGAACACCAGATCGCGTTCCTGGCGCGGAATGCCCGGGCCGTGGTCGGCGACCACCAGCTCCGGGGCCTTGTTACCTGTGCCGGGGCCGCCGGTGACGGTGATGGCGACGAAGTCGTCGGGCGGGCCGTACTTCAGGGCGTTGTCCAGCACGTTGCGAATGGCCTCCAGCAGGGCGATCTCGTCGCCCATGATCACGGCACTCTCGTCGAGCTGGAGGCGGAAGTCGATGCCGCGCATCTCGGCCGCCACCTCCAGGTCGCGCGCCGCCGTCCGCGCCAGCGCGGCAAGCGACAGGCGCTGGCGCTCGGCGCGTTCGGCACGGTAGGCCACCATGGCCTGGGTGAGCAACTGGGTGGTCAGCTGCGAGGTCTCGTCGGCGGCGCGGCGCATGCGGCGCAGGCTTTCGACATCGGCCGCGTCGCCGCCCTTCTTTTCGCCGGCCTTCAAGGCGACCTCGGCCTGCGCCTTCAGGGCGGCGAGCGGCGTGCGGATACGGTGCGCCGCCTCGGCGATGAACTGCTGGCTGGTGTCGAGGGTGAGGCGCAGACGATCGATGAAATCGTTGATCGCATCGATCAGCGGCGCGATCTCGCGCGGCGCCGCCGTCTCGATGGGCGTGAAGTCGTCGCTCGCGCGTTCGGCCAGCACGCGGCCGATCTGCTGCACGGGCTTCAAGGCGCGGGCGATGGCGATCCACGTGAGCAGCGCGGCCAGCGCGAGGAAGCCGAGGCCGACGCCGGCGGCGGAGAGCGCGATGTTGGTGGCCAGCGTGCCGAAGGACTCGCGGGTCTGTGCCACGCTGATGAGCACCGTCTCGCGCTGGTCGCTGGTTAGGATGGTGGTGCGTGCCGTCGCCACCCGCACGGTGTCGCCGCGGTAGCGGGTGGTGAAGAAGCGCGGCACGTCCTCTTCCTGCGGCAGTGCGCCGCTCGGCAGGTCCTCGTAGCCGGTGACGAGCCGCCCGGCGCTGGTGGCGATGCGGTAGAACACGCGGTCCTCGCCGGAAAGCCCAAGCATCTCCAGCGCAGCGTAAGGCAGATCGACGGTCAGGCCCGCCTCGCCGACGCGCACCTGCTCGGCGATGGCGATGGCGGAGGCACCGAGGATGGTGTCCTGTGTCGAGTCGGCGGCGCGCCCGGCGACAGCCTGCACCGAGAGATAGAGCAGCACCGCAAGCCCCGCGAAGACCAGCAGCAGTTGGCCCAGGAGGCGGCGGCGCAGCGACCAGGTCGCGTTCATGGGGCGGTTTTCCTGGGGAGGGCGCTCATGCGCCTTCCTCGCCGTCCGCCCTTGCGTCCGTCGGCGTCGATTCGCGCAGGCGGTAGCCGAGGCCGCGCACGGTTTCGATGGCCACGCCGCTGTTCAGGATCTTGCGGCGCAGGCGGCCGATGTAGACCTCGATGGCGTTCTCGCTGGCGTCGTCGGCAAGGCCGAACAGCTTGTCCATCAGCTGCGCCTTGCTGAACACCTGGCCGGGCGCGGCGATCAGCACCTCAAGCAGGCGCAGCTCGCGGCTGCGCAGGTCGAGCGGCTGGCCGGCGACGGTGACGGTGGAGGCGGCGGCGTCGAACTGCAGGCCGCCCAGCTGGGCGACGCTCTGGGCCTTGCCGTGGCGCCGCCGCACCACCGCGCGGCAGCGTGCGTCGAGTTCGGCGACGTCGAAGGGCTTGGTCATGTAGTCGTCCGCGCCGAGGTCGAGCAGGTGTACGCGGTCGGCGACCTGCGAGCGCGCGGTCAGCACCAGCACCGGCAGGTCGCTCTGGCCGCTGCGGATCTGCTGCAGGATCTGCCGCCCGTCGCCACCGGGCAGCATGATGTCGAGCACGACCAGGTCGTAGCCGGTGGCGCCGCCGCTGCCGCCGCTGCTGGCGACGTGCAGATAGTCGCCGGCCTCCGGCGCCGTGCGGGCCCAGTCCACCGCGTGGCCGTCGGCGCGGAAGTGGCGCTCCAGGGCGTCGCCCAGGTCCTCGTTGTCCTCTACCAGCAGTAGGCGCATTGCCGCCGTTTCGACCTCTCGTTACAGGCAGTCGTCACGAGGGGAGCCATCGCGGGGCCTCCTCTCGTCCCCATCGGCCGTCACCCTCGGCGCGACAGGCTGGCGACAGGTTTACGGGCTATGGTCGGCGCCAGCAAGCAAGGGCGAATGCCCGATAATAATGTACTCGTAAAGTACAGGGAGGACCTTATGCGACCTTACCCGCGCGCCCTTGGCGCCGGGCGCAGCACGGCCGGGTGCCCTGGCGCCAGCCGGCATTGCCGCCAACGTGCGGGCACGCCGCCCTCGCGATCTCCATGATTTGCTTGACCGAAGAACCGTTTGACAACCTTTGTCGGCGGGGCGGTATTCTCCCCTGAAGAAAACCAGCGGAGATCTGCCGACCCACCGGCAGGAATTCGGCGGCCAGGTCGGCAAAGACCAAGTCGAACCAAGTCGAACCAAGTCGAACCAAGACGAACCGAGGCCTGTTTGGCCAAGGCCTATTAGGGAGGAACCTCATGAAGAACTACCTGACCCGCCTGGCGGCGGGCGCCCTTCTGTCCGTTGCCGTCGCGGCGCCCGCCTCGGCGGCCGAATGCATCGCCCCGGCGAATCCCGGCGGCGGCTGGGACTTCACCTGTCGCCAGATCGGCAAGATCCTCTACGACCTGAAGCTGGTCGACCAGCCGGTCCAGGTGACCAACATGGCGGGCGCCGGCGGCGGCGTGGCCTACGCCTACGTCGTCAACGAGCGCAACAACGACGCGGACCTGATCGTGGCGGCTTCCTCCGCGACCTCCACCCGCCTGGCGCAGAACGCCTTCGGTGGTGCCACCGCCGACCAGGTGCGCTTCGTCGGCGCGATCGGCGCCGACCCAGGCGTCATCGTCGTCGCCAAGGACAGCCCCTTCAAGAATCTCAAGGACCTGGTCGAGGCCATCAAGGCGGACCCAAGCTCCGTCACTTTCGCCGGCGGCTCCGCGGCCGGCGGCTTCGACCACATGAAACCGCTGCAGATCCTCAAGAAAGCCGGGTTCACCGATATCCGCAAGGTGAAGTACATCGGCGTCGACGGCGGCGCCGATGCCATCACCCAGACCGTCGGCGGTTTCACCCAGGCGATGACCGGCGACATGTCCGAGATCGTCGGCTTCATCCGGTCCGGAGAGGTGCGCGCCCTGGCGGTGCTGACCGAAGAGCGGGTGCCGGGCTTCGAGGATATCCCGACCGCGCGCGAGCAAGGCTACGACGTCGTCGCCGTGAACTGGCGCGGCCTCTATGTGCCCAAGGGCATCTCCGACGAGCGCTTCGACGAGTGGGCGGCCCGCCTGAAGACGGTGGCCGAGAGCGATGCGTGGGAGCAGGCCATGACCGCCAACGGTCTCGCCCCCTTCACCAAGGTCGGCGGTGACTTCCAGAATTGGGTGGACAACGTGATCGCCGAGACCGAGGAGCTGTCCCGCGAGATCGGAGTGATCCAGTAATGCGTTCGGACCGGATCCTTGGTCTGGTCACCGTTGTCGCGGCGCTTGCGTACCTCGCAAGCGCCGCACAAATTCAGACGAGCTTTCTCTCCGACCCGGTCGGCCCGAAGCTGTTTCCTTACGGCATCGGCGGCGTGGCTCTGCTGTGCGGGCTCGTCTTTCTTTTCCGTCCCGATGCGGATCCCGAGTGGCCGGCCCTCAAGACCTGGCTGTCGCTCAGCATCGCGACGGTGGTGCTGGTGCTCTACGCCTATGCTCTGAAGCCCTTCGGCTTCCTGGTCCCGACGGCGGTGCTGGGCGTGGTGCTCAGCTTCCAGATCCGCCCGCGCCCGCTCCCGGCGATCGTCGCGGGCATCGGCCTTTCGGTCGGCCTCTTCGTGCTCTTCAGATTTGTGCTCGGCCTCAGCCTCTTCGCGTTTCCGCGGCCGTGGGGCTGGTTCTGACGCTTACGGGAAAGTGATATGGAACTCCTGGACAATCTCGCGCTCGGCTTTTCCATCGCGCTGTCCCCCTGGACATTGGCTCTCGCCGTCGGCGGCGCCTTCGTCGGCACCATCATCGGCGCGCTGCCGGGGCTCGGGCCGGCCAACGGCGTCGCCATCCTGATTCCGCTGGCCTTCACCTTCGGCCTCGACGCCACCGCGGCCCTGGTGCTGCTGACCAGCGTCTACTATGGGGCCATGTACGGCGGCCGCATCTCGTCGATTCTGCTCAATATCCCCGGCGACGAGCCGGCCATGATGACCACGCTGGACGGCTACCCCATGGCCAAGCAGGGCCGAGCCGGCGACGCGCTGGTGATCTCCGGCGTCGCCTCCTTCGTGGGTGCCTTCCTGGCCACCGTCGGCCTGATGCTGCTGTCGCCGGTGCTGGCGCGCGTCGCCTACCTCTTCGGCCCGGCGGAGTATTTCGCACTCTACCTGCTGGCCTTCTGCACCCTGGGCGGTCTTGCGTCGAAGAACCAAGCCAAGGCGGCGCTGGCCTCCTGCCTCGGCCTTGCCTTCGCGGTGGTTGGCATGGACCACACCACCGGCATGCCGCGCTTCACCTTCGGCAACCTGCACCTGATGGACGGCGTCGACTTCCTGGTGGCCATCGTCGGCCTCTTCGCCATCGCCGAGGTCTTCTTCTTCATCGAAAGCCACGGCAAGGACAGTGCCATCGGCGTAAAGCTGGGCAAGGTGACGATCCCGTACCGCGACATCCTCAATTCCGGCTGGACCATGCTGCGCTCGACGGTGATCGGCTTCATCGCCGGCATCCTGCCCGGCGCCGGCGCCTCGCTTGGCTCCTTCCTGGCTTACATCGCGGAAAAGGGCATAGCGCGCGACAAGGACAGTTTCGGCAAGGGCAACCCCCGCGGTGTCGCCGCCCCCGAGGCCGGCAACAATGCCGCCGCCGGCGGCGCGCTGGTGCCCATGCTGACCCTAGGCGTGCCCGGATCGGGCACCACGGCGGTGCTGCTGGCGCTGCTGATGACCCTCAACATCACCCCCGGCCCGATGCTGTTCGCCGAGCGGCCCGACGTGGTCTGGGGCCTCATCGCCTCGCTGTTCATCGCCAACTTCGTCCTGCTGGTGATGAACGTGCCGCTGGTGAAGGTCTTCGTGAAGGTCTTGAGCGTGCCGAGTTGGATCCTGCTGCCGGGCGTCACCATGGTCTCGTTTGTAGGTATTTATTCCTTAAGCGGATCCTACTTTGACCTGGTTATGATGGTGGGCTTCGGCGTGTTGGGCTATTTTCTCCGCAAGCTGGACATCCCCACGGTACCGGTGATCCTGGGCATCCTGCTGGGCAGCTCGATGGAAGAGAACCTGCGTCGGGCGATGGTGATCTCGGACGGCGACTGGACCTTCCTGTTCTCCACGCCCATCGCCATCGGCCTGTGGGTCGCCGCCATCCTCGGCTTCGTCGCACCGATGTTCATGCGCGGCCTGCTGAAGCGCCCGCCGCAGCCGGCCACCGGCCTGCCCGCCGACACGGACTGACGGCGGTGAACCGATAAGAACATTTGAGGAGTATCCCTGATGCCGACCCGCGTGCTTGTGCCTTCCGGCGTGCTCGGCCTCGGTTTCGACCGCGCGGCCCTGGCGCGCGGCGTCGCCGCCAGGCCCGACATCATCGCCATCGACGGGGGCTCGACCGACAGCGGCCCCTTCAGCCTCGGCGAAGGCGTCTCGAAGTACTCGCGCGCCGCAACCAAGTCGGAATGGCGCCAGCTCATGAAGGCGCGCGCGGAAGCCGGCGTGCCTTTGGTGCTCGGCACCGCCGGCACCTGCGGCTCCGATGCCACGGTCGACTGGATGGTGGCGATCACCCGCGAGCTGGCCAAGGAGCTGGGCCAGACGGTGAAGGTCGCCAAGCTCTATTCCAGCCAGCCGCGCGAAGCCATCGCCACGGCACTGCGCGACGGCCGCATCACGCCGCTGGAGGCGGCGCCGGAGGTCTCCCCCGCCGTCGTGCTGGAGATGACCAACATCGTGGCGCTGGCCGGCGCCGAGCAGGTGCAGGCGGCGCTCGCCACCGGCGCCGACATCGTCATCTGCGGGCGCACCACCGATACCGCGACCATCGCCGCCCTGCCGCTCGCGCGCGGCGACCATGCCGGCGGCGCCTGGCACGGCGCCAAGATCGCCGAATGCGGCGCGCTCTGCTCCACCAACCCGACCTCCGGCGTCATCCTGGTCGACTTCGACGAAACCGGCTTCACGGTCGAGCCGCTGGCCGCCAGCGCGCGCTGCACGCCGCACTCGGTCTCCGCACACATGCTCTACGAGAATACCGATCCCTTCGTGCTCTACGAGCCGGGCGGCCGCCTCGACGTGCGCGGCGCGGCCTATCGCGCGCTGGACGAACGGCGCGTGCGCGTCGAGGGCTCGCAGTGGATTCCTGGGCCCTACACGGTGAAGCTGGAAGGCGCGCGCATCGCCGGCTATCAGACCACCATCCTGGCGATTCTGCGCAACGGCCACTATGTGGCGCACGCGCGCGAATGGGTGGCGAAGCTCTCGACATACCTGGAAGGTGAGATCGCCTCGCGCATGGAACTGAAGCCCGGCGACTACCACCTCGACTTCCGCCTCATCGGGCTCGACTCGGCGCTGGGCGTGCTGGAGAACCGCCAGGGCCTGCCGGCCGAGGTCGGCGTGCTGGGCATCGTCACCGCCGAGACCCAGGAGTCGGCCGCGGAGATCGGCAAGCTGATCAATCCCTTCGTGCTGCACTACCCGCTGACCGAGGACGAAGAGCTGCCGACCTTCTCCTTCCCCTATTCGCCGGCGACGACCGACCGCGGCGCGCTCTACGAGTTCGCGCTGAACCACGTCCTGGCGCTGGACGATCCCATGGCGGCCTTCCGCCTGGAAGTCGAGGAGATCGGCCATGCCGAACTCGTCTAAGTCGAGCCTGTCCGAAAAGGTTCTCAAGGTCCGCTCCAAGAACGCCGGGCCGTTCTGGGTGACCATCGACATCTTCTGCGGCTCCAAGCCGGCCTTCGAGGAAGTGAGCGCGAAGCTCTCGACGGAGCGGGTCGCCGCGCTCTACAAGGCGCCGCTGCAGACCATCAAGCGCTTCGACATCGCCGATTTGAACGTGGTGAAGTTCAGCCTGCCGCGCCCGGTGGTGCAGGGCAGCCGCGAGGACCGCGACATGCACGGCGCCGGCCTGGCGGTCCTGCTCGAAGAAGCCGTCCTCGACTGAAGCTTTCCGCCCGCCGAAGCGACTTGCTATAGTTCTCCCGACAGAAGAATCGCGGGTAAAGCGGACGGGGAAGAGGGAATGGCGGAGGAAACGGGCCGGCAGGACGCCCAGAGGGCGGACGCCGGCGTATTCGACTACGTGATCGTGGGTGCCGGCTCGGCGGGATGCTGTCTCGCCAATCGCCTCTCGGCCGATCCTGCCGTGTCGGTGGCGCTGCTGGAGGCCGGCGGCCGGGACAACTGGTTCTGGATCCACGTTCCCGTCGGCTACCTCTATACCCAGAACACGCCGCGCACCGACTGGTGCTACAAGACCGAGGCGGAGCCGGGCCTCAACGGGCGGGCGCTGAACTATCCGCGCGGGCGCGTGCTGGGCGGCAGCTCCTCCATCAACGGCATGATCTACATGCGCGGCCAGGCGCGCGACTACGATCACTGGCGCCAGCTCGGCAACGCCGGCTGGAGCTGGGACGACGTGCTGCCCTACTTCAAGCGATCCGAGGGGCACTACAAGGGCGATGACGATTTCCATGGCGGCGGCGGCGAGTGGCGCGTGGAAGAGCAGCGCCTCAGGTGGGATATCCTCGATGCCTTCCGCAAGGCGGCGGCGGAGTGCGGCATCCCGCCGACCGACGACTTCAATCGCGGCGACAACGAAGGCTGCGGCTATTTCCAGGTAAACCAGAAGCGCGGCGTGCGCTGGTCGAGCGCCAAGGCCTTCCTGCGCCCCGCGTTGAAGCGGCCCAACCTCACCGTACTGACCGAGGCCCAGGCGCAGCGCCTGGTGCTGGACGGCAAGCGCGTGACCGGCGTCGATTTTCTGCAAGGCGATGCGCCGAAGCGGATCCGCGCGCGCGGCGAGGTGATTCTCGCCGCCGGCTCCGTCGGCTCGGTGCAGCTGCTGGAGCTTTCCGGCATCGGCAACCCGACGGTGTTGGGCGAACACGGCATCGACGTCGTGCATGCCTTGCCCGGCGTCGGCGAGAACCTGCAGGACCACCTGCAGATGCGCATGATCTTCAAGGTCGAAGGCTGCGTGACACTGAACCAGCGCGCCGGGTCCCTCATCGGCAAGGGGATGATGGGCCTCGAATACCTGCTGTTCCGCCGTGGGCCGCTCTCCATGGCGCCCAGCCAGCTCGGCGCTTTCGCGAGGTCCGACCCGGCGCGCGAGACGCCGAACCTGCAGTACCACGTGCAGCCCCTGAGCCTCGACAAGTTCGGCGACCCGCTGCACGCCTTCCCGGCGATCACCGCCTCGGTGTGCAACCTGCGGCCCGAGAGCCGCGGCTCGATCCATATCCGCAGCGCCGACTTCCGCGACCCGCCGCTCATCAAGCCGGCCTACCTGAGCGCGCCCGGCGATCGCCAGGTGGCGGCCCAGGCGATCCGTCTGACGCGGCGCATCTGCGCGGCGCCGGCGCTGGCCCGCTTCAAACCGGAGGAATACAAACCCGGTGCCGCGATCGACGGCGACGAGGCGCTGGCCCAGGCCGCCGGCGACATCGGCACGACGATCTTCCACCCGGTGGGCACCTGCAAGATGGGTGGCGACTCCCAGGCGGTGGTCGATGCACGGCTCAGGGTGCACGGGTTGCAGGGCCTCAGGATCGCCGACGCCTCGGTGATGCCGACCATCACCTCCGGCAACACCAACTCGCCCACCGTCATGATCGGCGAGAAGGCGGCGGCCATGGTGCTGGAGGATCGCCGGGTAGGCGCCTGAGCGTCGCCTCAGTTGGGTTCGTCTTCGAGTTCGAAGTAGATATCGATGTCCAGGCTTGCGCGCATTCGGGCAATGCGGGTTACCAGCTCGGGAGGCAGCGTGAAGCCACGGTTCCAGTCTGCAAGGAAGAGACCATACCTCAGCATAATCCTGGCGCGCGCAGCCAACTCAGCCCAGATCGTTTCGTCTTCGGGCAGGAGATCGAGTAGGGCGATGGTGAGCGTCGCGGGGTCTTGCGAGTGCTTGCAGGGCGACTCGAGTATCCAAGCATCGGCGCGACGCGTGCCCATGGGGCCTGTTGTCGGAGATACCATAAGCTCGCCTTTGCGGTGAGCCTTGGTTGGGGTGACCCGTAGGATCTTTGAAACCTCCTCAGGGATCAGGTCATCGCCGTGAATGGAGAGACTCACCCGTGCCCGGTCGACGAGTCCGCCGACCGTGACAAAACGGGATGGCGCTTCCGGGTGTCCTTCACGGGAAGCGCCGTCGTCGGAAAAGCTATGAGTTTTGTCCGTCATGGTTGGTCAACTATAGCGGGAGAGGGTGGGGCGGTACACCGAGACCTGGCAGCTGGCCCCACCCCCCTCCCAGCCTCCCCCCATCAAGGGGGGAGGGGATTTGTTTGCGGCGCGGACGACCGTTGGTTCCCCCTCCCCCTGGATGGGGGAGGGAGGGGAGGCGGTGGCGTTCGGTCTCAAGGCGGCACCGACGTCCCCCTCACCCAGCTGCGCCTAAGCTCACGTCGTTCGCTAAGGCTGCGCATCCCTCTCCCGCCAGGGGAGAGGGGAAGAAGAGAGGGGAGAGGGACAAGAAAACCGGCGGAAATCCGCCGTTTTTTCCCGTCTTCCGCAATTGACATCGGTCAATGTACCGCTCGGGTCCGGCGGCTAGATTTCCGACCATGACCGCGATCCCCATCCGCCTCGCCGAGGCCCAGGCCCCGCGCTACACCAGCTATCCCACCGCGCCGCATTTCAATGCGAGCGTGGACGGGACGGTCTACCGCGAATGGCTGCGCGAACTGCCGGCAGAGGCGCCGCTGTCGCTTTATCTCCACGTGCCGTTCTGCCACCAGCTCTGCTGGTACTGCGGCTGTCACACGGGCGTCGCCAACGGCTACCAGCGCATCGGCGCCTATGTCGGGTTGCTGCGTCAGGAGATTGCCCTGCTGGCCGAGGCCCTGGGGGCCAATGAGTCGGGGGGGCGGCCGGTGACCGGCCTGCACTGGGGCGGCGGCACGCCCTCGATCCTCTCGGCCGGCGATTTCACCGCCGTGATAGGCGATCTGCATCGGGCCTTCGCCTTCCAGCCTGGCGCCGAGCTCGCCATCGAGATCGACCCGCGCCATCTTACGGCGGAGAAGGCGGCCGCGCTGGCGGCGGCGGGCATCAACCGCGCGAGCCTGGGTGTGCAGGACTTCAACCCGCATGTGCAGGAAGCGATCAACCGGGTGCAGTCCTTCGAGAAAACTGCGGAGGCCGCGCGACAGCTGCGCGCGGCCGGCATCGAGGCGCTGAACTTCGACCTCATGTACGGTCTGCCGCACCAGAGCCTGGCGGATGTGAAGCAAACGGCTGCGCTGGCCGCCGATCTGCATCCGCAACGCATCTCGGTCTTTGGCTACGCCCACGTGCCGTGGATGAAGAAGCACCAGCAGATGATCGACACCGCGGCGCTGCCCGGCGCCGAGGAACGCCTGGCCCAGGCCGAGGCGGTCGAGCGCATCCTGCTGCTGCGCGGCTACCGCGCCGTCGGCATGGATCACTTCGCGCTGCCCGACGATCCGCTGTTCCGCTACGCCGACGAAGGCAGGCTGCGGCGCAACTTCCAGGGCTACACCACCGATCAGGCCGGGGTGTTGCTGGGCATCGGCGTTTCCTCGATCGGCACCCTGCCGCAGGGCTATGCGCAGAACGACAAGGACGCGGTCGGCTATGCCAGGGCGCTCGCCGAAGGGCGCCTGCCGGTGGTGCGCGGCATCGCGCTGACCTCCGAGGACCGCCTGCGCCGCGACATCATCCAGGCCCTCATGTGCGGTTTCGCCGTCGACCTGCGCGCCCAGGCCGTGGCGCACGACCGGCCGGGCTTCGATTTCTCCGAGGCGCTGGAACGTCTCGCGCCGCTGGCCGACGACGGGCTGGCGACGATCGAGGGATCGAAGGTGCGCGTCACCGAGGAAGGCCGGCGCGCCGTGCGCCTCATCGCCTCCTGCTTCGATGCCTACCTCGCCGCGCCCGGCGGCGCCGGCGCGCGCTACAGCAAGGCGGTCTAGGGCGCCAGCAGGGCGAAGCCCCCTAAAATCCCATCTACTCCCGGTTGCGGTTTGTTAACCCCTCGCTGGCAGGCTGTCGGCTCCGTTGCCACGCCAAGGACGCGCCCGCCGATGCAGCTCAAGATCGCCAGCACTATTGCCGAAGCGTTGAGATTCAGCCTGCACCATGCCGTGCCTTTCTATCTTCTCGGAATGGTGGTGGGCTTGCCGACCTACCTGCACAGCTTTGTGCCGCGGCAGAGGCAGACGCTGAATTTGCCGGGAGGGTCGCACGAGGCACTCCTGCCGCGCCCGTGGTGGGAGACGGATCTGGCGGTTCCCGCGGTCGAGGCCGTGCTGCTCGGCATCATGGTGGCTATTATGGTGCATACGCTGCGGCGTGACCGCAGAGGCCAAGCTCGGGCCGTGCTGCCGAGCCTTGCCGAGGCGGCGCCGCGCCTGCCAACGGTCATCGCCGTCAGCCTCACTATCAAGCTGGCCGAGACATTGGTCGGGGCGGGGGGCGTGTTCCTCGGCGATTTCATCGGCTCAGTCGCCGGGATCATCTTCTTCTTCCCCTTCCTGGCGCTCCTATTCATTCTCTATCTCGTCTTCTGCGTCGCCATCCCTTGTGCGGCTGTCGGCGATGCCGGCGTCATCAACGCCTTCAGGCGCAGTGCTGCATTGACCGAAGGATCACGCGGGCGCCTGTTCAGCATCTCCGTCGTCTTCTTTCTGCCGCTCTTTCTCGCCGTCGGGGTCGTGGTCTGGCTGTTCCGGGATACGGTCTTCTTGGGAGGCTTCCCGGCGCTGGGGTTCTGGCTCTTCGGTGCGGCGATCGTCGTCTACTTCAGCGCCCTTATCGTCGTGATTCACGAGGCGCTGGTGGCAATGAAGGAAGGCGCCGATGCCGGTACGCTTGCCACGGTTTTCGACTAGGGCTCTCGCTGCTAAGCCCTTATAGTGCCGCCCGGATTTCGAACCAGCGGAAAGGTGGGCAGCAGTGAAGTTTGTGGTCATGGCGGGCGACGGGATCGGTGAGGAGATTACCGCGGCGACGCTCGCGGTCCTTGCGGCGGCGGACAAGCGCTTCGACCTCGGCCTCGAATTCGAGGAGGCCGAGATCGGGCTGAAGGCGCTGGCCCGGCACGGCACGACGCTGCCCGACGGCGTGCTGGAGCGGGCGCGCGCCAGCGACGGTATC
This sequence comes from Pelagibius sp. 7325, assembly GCF_037652055.1. Taxonomy (NCBI): domain Bacteria; kingdom Pseudomonadati; phylum Pseudomonadota; class Alphaproteobacteria; order Rhodospirillales; family Rhodovibrionaceae; genus Pelagibius; species Pelagibius sp. 7325. Next base: position 216,005 of record NZ_JBBKAH010000011.1, on the reverse strand, counting down.
ATCCTCGGCCCGATCTCCCACCGCGACTATCCCGATCCGGACAAGGGCGGCGTGAACATCTCCGGCGTGGTGCGCACGCAGCTGGATCTCTACGCCAACGTGCGGCCCGCCCGGACCAGAGCCGGGTTGCCGGCCAAGGGCGGCGTCTTCGACCTGGTGATCATGCGCGAGGCGACCGAGGGCTTCTATCCCGACCGCAACATGTTCATGGGACGCGCCGAGTTCATGCCCGATCCGGACACCGCGCTGACCCTGCGCAAGATCTCCCGCAAGGCTTCCGAACGCATCGCGCGGCGTTCCTACGAACTGGCGATGAAGCGGCGCCGGAAGGTGACGCTGATCCACAAGGCCAATACCTTCCGTCTGAGCGACGGCCTGTTTCTGGAGGCCTGCTACGACGTCGCCAAAGATTTTCCCGAGGTGGAGACCGACGAGGCCATCGTCGATGCCATGGCCGCGCTGCTGGTGCGCCATCCCGAGCAGTACGACGTCATCTGCGCCACCAACTTCCACGCCGACATCCTTTCCGACCTCGCCTCGGAGCTGTCGGGCAGCCTGGGCCTCGCCGGCTCGACCAATGCCGGCGACGATCTCTGCTGCGCCCAGGCCCAGCACGGCTCGGCGCCGACCATCGCGGGCCAGGACAAGGCCAATCCCTGTTCGCTGATCCTCTCGGCGGCGATGCTGCTGGAGTGGATCGCCGAGAAGCGCGGCCTGGAAAACTTCGCCGCGGCGGCGCAGGCGATCAACGACACCATCGACGCGGCGCTGGCCAAGCCGGAGACCCGCACGGCGGATCTCGGCGGCAAATTGGGCACCAAGGCCTTCACCCGGCACATCGTGGCGGGCCTCGAAGCCTAGCGGGGGCAGGCTGAGAAGGCAGATCGCCGGAACTACCCATATAGACTAGCAGGGCGGTAAAGGATCGACCTCAGATTGTGCCGGCGCTATAGTTGCGCGGTGGGGGTCGGGCGTGCCGTCGTGGGGAGCGGCCGTCGCTCTGCGGGGGCGTATTTCCAACTCGGGGAGCTTTCATTGATGAGTGATTTTTCAGCGACGCAGCCGGCGCCGGTCAGCGGCGCGTTTTCCGTCGGCGGCGTGATCAAGCGCGCGTTCAGTACCTACTTTGCGAACTTCGTTTCTTTCAGCGTCCTGGCCTTGATCCTCTACCTGCCGTCGCTGATCTTCGGATACTCGGCAGCCAGCTTCAACATCAACGCGGGTGTGAGTGTCGACACCGGCGCGGTGCCCGGCTACGGGCCGACCGAAATCGCCGTGATGGTGCTGTCCGCGATCCTGACTTACGTGCTGGTCGGCGCCCTGGTCTACGGCACGGTGCAGCATCTGAACGGCCATAAGGCCGGCGTTGGCGAACTCATCAGCCGCGGCCTTTCGCGCGTCATCCCGGTCATCATCATCGCTATCCTTTTCTCGATCGCCTTCGGCATCGGCTTTGCCCTGCTGATTATCCCTGGCGTGTTCTTGGCCGTTGTCTGGTCGGTGGCCATCCCGGCTTCGGTGGTGGAGCGCCCCGGTATCTTCGGCGCCTTCTCGCGCAGCTGGCAGCTCACCAAGGGCTACCGCTGGCGGGTGCTGGGAGCCCTGCTGATTTTGCTGGTCATCGTGGTCGGCTTGAGTCTGCTTGTCGGTGTCTTCGCCGGCGTCGTCGTGATTTCCCTCGACAGCCTGATCCCTGTCCTCATCGTCAACTATGTCGTCCAGTCTTTCTCCGGCGCCCTGATGTCGGTGGTCATCGCGGTGCTCTACCACGACCTGCGCGTCGCCAAGGAAGGCGTCTCGACGGCGCAGCTCGCGGCGGTGTTCGACTGAGGTATCGCCGTCCCCTCCATTGTCGCCCCGGGGCTTGACCCCGGGGCCCATTGGCGTCAGGGCGTGGTGATGCGTTGTGATGTTTGGGTCTCTGCCAGCCGCAAGAGCACAAAGCTCTCTCTAGACGATTGAGCAGACGGTGAGGGCAATGGGTCCCGGGACGACAGTCTGCGGGTTGAGGGATCAGGCGCCCATTACTTCTTCGCGGTGCCGCCGGGCGGCGGCGTGCCCCCTTCTTTACCGGCATACTTGTTCTCGCGGCGCTCGCCGAACAGCATGCGCGCCTCCAGGTGGCCGCGCAGGGCGGCATAAAAGGCTTTAAGGAAGCGTTCGGTATCGACCTCGGCCTCTCCCGTCCAGGCGATCTTCTGCTGGATGCGCCGGGCGACCTCGCGCTGGGTTTCCTCGCTCTGCGGGCCTTTGTGGCGCAGCACCTCTTCCAGGGTCTGCAGCTCGTAGATGCCGTAGATCTCCAGCTGGCTGCGGGTGAAGGGGAACTCGGGGTCCGCCGCCACGCCGCCGCGCTTCGGGGGCGTCGCTTCCGCCGCCACGTCGCCCAGCAGCATCGCCTTGGGCGCCGCGATCACCCAGGTGCCGGCGACCAGATCGCCGGCGCGCAGGCGGTCTTTGTTGAAGAACGGCAGGAAAAGAAAGATGCCGACCCACAGCAGCGTCAGCAGGTTCACCCAGGCGCCGCTGCCCTGGCTGGGCGCGGTCAGCAGCGTGATCGGCAGGAACAGCTCCACCTCGCGCAGCAGGTTGCGGGCGAAAACGGCGTCGGGCGTCAGGTAGCCGCCCTTGCGGTCGATGACGCGGATGCCGAGCAGGCGCTTGCCGGGGGTCTGGCCCTGCCAGCGCAGCTCGAAATAGATGAAGTAGAAGCTGCGGATGAAGAAGGAGATCAGGATAACGAGGCCGCCGAAGAGGGCGGCACCGGCGCCGTCGATGCCAAGCGCCAGGGCGCCGAACACGATCGCCAGCGCGAAGACGGCGATGGCCACGAACATGAGGGCGATGTCGATCAGCACGGCGGCGGCGCGCCCGCCGCGCTCGGCCAGCTGAAAGATCAGCGGCACGCCCTCCGGCGTCAGCAGGCGGCGTTCGCCGCGCTGCCGCGGCGCAGTGGCGGGCGCGGCGGCCTCAGTCGTCGTCATGCGGCTCGCTCCGGTCGTGGCGTCGATCCCGCCCGCCGAGGGCGAAGTAGGTGAGCCAGAACGCCAGCATGAGGCCGCCGATGAGGTAGCGCCCTGTGATGTCGGTCAGCAGCTGACGCGCGAAACCCTCCAGCAGGCCGGCGACGAACAGCATCAGCACCGCGCCCATGATGAGCGTGCCGGCGGCGCGGCCGCGGCGCGCCAGGCTCTCCAGACGCGTTTCGCGGTCAGGGAAGACGATGGCGCGCGCCAGCACCAGCCCGCCGCCGCCGCACAGCACGATGGCCAGCAGCTCCGTGGTGCCGTGCACCGAGAGCCAGCCCACCAAGTCCCAGGCGAGGCCGCGCGACGCATAGAGCGAGAGCATCGCCCCCAGCAGCAGCCCGTTGTAGAACATCAGCAGCACGGTGGGGATGCCGAGAGCAATGCCCAGCGCGAAGGCGAACATGCCGATGGTCGCATTGTGGGAGAATAGAAAGGTGGCGAAAAGATAGAGGCTTTCCAACGGGTCGTCGCGGCCGTCGTAGAGACCTGCGCGCAGGAACTCGGTAGAGGCGGCCGGGGTACGCCCCTGGGCCATGTCGCCGGCGAAGGTGTAGTACCAGTCGGCATTGGCCTGGACCAGGAAGAAGGCGATCACCGTGCCCAGCGTCATCCACAGCGCGGCGATGAGGTTCGGCCACAGCGCGGCGCGCACCGCGGCGGGAAAGCCGTGCTTCAGGAAATGGGCGATGCCCTCGAAGAGGCTGGAGCGCGCGCCATAGACCTGGAAATAGGCGCGCGCGCTGAGGCTCTCCAGGTAGGTCAGCACGTTCTGGTCCAGCGAGATCGAGCGCGCGACGGAGAGCGAGGACAGCGTGGCGCGGTAAAGCGTCGGCAGGCGCAGCAGGTCGTCCGCCGGCAGCGCTTTGAGTCCGCGCTTCTCGGCGCGGCTCACCAGCGCCTCCAGCTCGTGCCACGTCTTCTCGCGCTCGCGGCGGAACTCGTAGCTCTTGAGGGGGCTTTTGAGGGCGGCGGTCATGTCGGGGTGGAGTCCATGGTCGCTTTCGCGACTCTTGCACAAAATTGTCTCTGTCGTCCCGGGGCTTGACCCCGGGACCCATTGGCATTAGCGCGTGGCATTTCCTCAGGATTGTCGTCTCGTTGCCTGAGGGTAGGCCTGCGCATTCTCCTTTCAGCCAGAGGTGAAGCGGCGCGGGCAATGGGTCCCGGCAACAAGTGCCGGGACGACAGTATTGGATGCGGCATGAGCGAAGCCTCCCTCATATCAGCTCCCGGCGCTTGATTTCGAGGTAGCGGTTGATGAGCGCCGGCCCGATCTGGTCGGCGCGCACGTCCAGGCAGTGTACGCCGCGGCGGCGCAGGCGCTCCAGCACCACGCGCCGCTCGCGCAGGAACTCGTCGGCGATGACTGAACGGGCGAGCGTGCCCAGGCTGTCGGGCGCCCTGTCCACGGTCTCGACCAGCAGCGGGTCGCGCAGACAGACGAAGAGCACCACGTGGCGTCCGGCAAGACGCTCGACGTTCTCAAGCATGAGTTCGGCGGTGATGGTGTCGACGAACTCGGTCTGCAGGATGATCAGAGACCGGCGGTCGAGCCGCGCGGCCAGTGACGACAGGCCGAGGGTGAAGTTGGTTTCGTCTGGGCTGTAGTCGAGCTCGGTGGCGGCGCGCTGCACGCGCCAGAAGGAGGCGATGCCGCCGATCGGCTGGCTCACCACGCGGACCTTGGAATCGAAGCCGAAGACACCGATGCGGTCGCCGGCGCGCAGCGAGACGTAGCCAAGCTGCAGTCCGGCGTTGACGGCGTGGTCCAGCTTGGCGATGCCGGCCAGCGGCTCGCGCATCAGATGGCCGGTGTCGAAGGCCAGCACGATCTGATGGTTGCGCTCGCTGCGGAACTCCTTGCACAAGAGGTTCATATGGCGCGCCGAGTGCTTCCAGTCTATGGAGCGCGGGTCGAGGCCGGGCACGTAGTCGCGCAGAGATTCGAACTCGGAGCCTTCGCCCTGCTGAAACTGCGGCTTGACGCCGTAGAGTGCGCTCGGGTCGGCGAAGGCCAGGGCGGTCTGGCGCACCGCTTTCACGTCAGGGGTGACGGCGATCTCGCTGTCGACCGGCACGATGCGCAGGCGATGGACGAGACCGAGCGGGCCGCGCCAGCGCAGCCATAGCCGCTCGATCCGGGCCTTGCCGCGGTGCCGGGCGCTGAGCCCGATGGGGACGATGGCCTCGCCGTCCTCGTTCAGCATAGCGATGACGCGCCGCGGGCGCTCCAGGGTGTCGTCCACGTCGCACAGCAGCTCGATTTCCGGGCGGCGTCCGGTATGCGCACGCAGGTAGACCAGAAAGGTTTCGGGGCGGCCGATATAGAGCACCGGCGGCGGGTTGACCTGCACGTTGAGGCGCCCGGGTGTCAGCGAGAGCGCGGTGTCCAGCAGCAGCGCGAAGCAGGCGAGGAACAGGTAGGCCGGCACGAAAGGCCAGGCGTCCGGGTCGGCCAGCAGGATCGCGAAGGCGAGCGGAATGCCGGCGGCGAAGAGGACGATGGCGCGTGGTGTCGGGCGGATCATTGGGGGCTTCCCATTGCGCCCACAAGAGCTTCGTCCGAGACGTACACGCTCCACTGTCGTCCCGGGGCTTGACCCCGGGACCCATTGGCGTTGCTGAAGGACGCCGCCCTATCACGCTCGCGTCCTTGCCAACCAACCATCGGGCCGACAGGGCAATGGGTCCCGGCATCAAGTGCCGGGACGACAGCCTTCAGAGTGGCGACGACTGAGCGCAATTCGGCTGCCCTCATCTTGGTGCCGGAATCTGTTCGAGGATCTGCTGGATGACGGCGTCGGGCTGCAGGCCCTCGATCTCGGCGCCCGGGGCCAGGACGATGCGGTGGCGCAGCGCGGGCAGGGCGATGAACTTCACGTCGTCGGGGATCACGTAGTCGCGCCCCTGCAGGGCGGCATAGGCGCGCGCGGCGGTAGCGATCATGTTGGCCGAGCGGGGCGAGGCGCCGAACTCCAGCGACTCGTGCTCGCGCGTCGCCCGCACGATGTCGACGATGTAGTCGATGATCTCGCCGGACAGGCGCAGGCCGGCAATGGTCCGGCGCGCGGCGGCCAGGGCGGCGGCGTCGGCGACCGCCGCCAGGCCAAAGTCGGCGAGGTCCGGCATCACCGTGCGGTGGCCGTGGCGGGCGACGATGGCGCGCTCCTCCTCGCGGCTCGGGTAGTCGAGCACATGCTTGAAGAGGAAGCGGTCGAGCTGCGCTTCCGGCAGCGGATAGGTGCCCTGCTGCTCGATGGGGTTCTGGGTCGCGATGACCATGAAGTCGTCGCCCAGGTCGTGGGTGGCGCCGTCGATGGTGACGTGGCGCTCGTGCATCGCCTGCAAGAGCGCCGCCTGGGTCTTGGGCGGTGTGCGGTTGATCTCGTCGGCCAGCAGGACCTGGGTGAAGATCGGCCCCTTGGTCAGCTTGAAGTCGCTGGTCTGGAAGTTGAAGAGGTTGGTGCCCAGGACGTCGCCCGGCATGAGGTCGGGGGTGAACTGGATGCGCCCGAAATCCAGGCTGAGGGCGCGCGCGAAGGACTGCGCCAGCAGCGTCTTGGCAGTGCCCGGCACGCCTTCCAGCAGAACGTGGCCCTCCGACAGCAGGGCCACCAGCATCAGGTCAAGCGCCGCGTCCTGTCCGACCACCGTCTTGCGGACCTGTTCCCTGACCTGGTCGCAGACCGTCCGGATCGGCTCGATGTCCATGAATGATCTCCTGTTTCCATCGGTAAAGGCGCACGGCGGCGCGCAAGAGGGCGGGCACCGCCGTGGCGGGCCCGTTGATCGCCGCGGCGACCTCGCTGTTCACTTCGCTGTAGCGCTGCGTGGTGCCGCGTGCGTCGCCGACCTGGTTCAGCCAGTGCACCAGAGCGCGCGCGTCGGGCTCGCGGGGAATGTCGCGCGGGATGTGCAGGCGCTGGGCGAGGTCGCGCAGCAGGGCCTCGCGATAGCGGCGCAGGATGTCGCCGAGGTTGCCGGCGTACTGAAAGAGGCTGGCGGTGTTGGCGATCAGTACCGCCTTGCCGGCCTTGAGGCGCGGGCGCGGCGGCAGCGGCGCACCGAAGCGTCCGGCGGCACCCCAGACCAGCACGGCGATGGCCAGCACGGAGGCCAGCACCGCGAGGTTCAGCGGGAAGCTCAGCAGCGCCTTCCAGAGATCGGGCGAGAGGGCGAAGCCGTGGACCGTCTCGTCGAACACCGCGGCGCTGCCGCCCGGCAGCAGCGCGTCCACCAGGGCGACGGCGAAGACGGCATTGTCACCCTCACCGATCCCGGCGTTCATGACGATGCCGGGGTCGGCAAGCACCCAAACGGTGACGCCGTCCAGCCTGTATTCGCCCAGCAGCACGCCGGCCTCGCTGTAGACGATGGGCGTGATGCTGTCGGACTGAATGAGCTGCGGGTCAGCCAGGGTCGGCAGGATGTCCCAGTCCTGGGCCTGCCAGGCCTGCGCGCCAGTGCTGCGCACCACGTCCGCTTCGGCGTCGAAGACCCGCAGGATCTTTTCGATCTCGGCCGGCTGCCGCTCGCCGATGGTGCCGATCCAGCGCCGGTTGCCGAAGGTGGGATAGCCGGTCCAGCGCGGCAGCACCACCAGGACGCGGTCGGTTTCCTGGTACTGCTCGAGGAACTCCAGGGCGTCGGCGTCGCCGTCCGGCTGCGCGAAGACCAGCAGGCCGTCGCTTTCATAGGCCTTCACCGCCGAGTCGTTGCGGCTGAGCACGACGGGGACGCCGAGATCCTCCAGAACCTCGGTCCAGGCCTTGTGGCCGATCGCCGAGTAGGAATAGGCGTTCGCGCCGAAGGTGCCCTCGGTCTGCGGGTCGGCGAAGACGGCGACCAGTGCCGCCGCCACGAAGGACAGGAGGCCGACGCCGATCAGCAAGCCGACGGCCCGGAACGAGAATGCGCCCTCCGCCTGGTTCATGCCGCCACCGGCGCGGCACCGTTAAAGCGCAGGAACGCGTCGCGGCAGCTCTGGTAGTCCGGTGCCGCCGCGGCCCGCCCGCCGAAGTGGTTGATCTCCGACACCTGGACCATGCGCGTCAGCGGCGCCACGGTGGCTTCCGGCAGGGCCGGCAGGCGCAGCACCTCGCGGCCGGTCATCGCCGGGGCGACGCGGGGCCCAAGCTCGCGGTGCAGGCGGTCCATGGCGACCAGCAGCAGCAGGTGGATGGCCTCGCTGAAGCGCCCCTCGGCGGCCAGGCGGTCGGCCTCGGCGAGGCTGCGCCGATCCACCGTGCGGCGCTCGATGGTCGGAGTTTTGATGCGTGCAGGCCCGGCCGCTTTGTTCTCGCGGTTGCGCCGGAAGGCGTCGCGGTTTTGCAGCAGGTCGCTCAGCAGGGAGTAGAGGAAGAACAGCACCATCGCGACGACGGCGGCGACGAGCAGCCAGAACAGCGCCTCGGCGAGCCACGGCGGCAGGGTCCAGGGCTCGATGTCGGGCAGCTTCTCCGTCTCCGGCCGTTCGGTCTGGTAGCGGCTGTCGCCCAGCACGCGGTCGCGGGCGTCCTGGATCTCCGCGTCGCCATAGCCGGGCGCCTGGGCGGCGACCCGCTGCGGGCCGGCGATGAGGGCGGCGGTGAGGCCGGCGGTGAGGACGGTCGCCAGCAGCAGGCCAGCCACGATAGGGCGCAGCCAGAGGGGCAGCCAAGCGCGCCGCAGGACGCCTGCGGTGCCCTGCCGGCCGTTCCTGGCCCTCTGCTGCCGGCTCCCCAGGGGCCGGCGGCGGTCTGGATTCAACTCAAAGTTCATCGAATGAGGGATATAACCCGCCCTGTTCAAGCACTCCATGATGAAGTGCCCGGCGCCGATTGTCCCTTGTTTTTCAGGCCGAAATGCGGCGAAAAAGCCGCAGGCCAGGGCTCCGACAGGCCGCAGACAGGGGAGGCCGCGTGGACACAGAGGCAAGAGGGGCGGCAAAACCGCGGATCGCCGCGGTGGGTGCCTGCCACCTGGACCGCAAGGCGCGTGCGGCGGCGCCCTTTGCCGTCGGCGCCTCCAACCCGGTGGTGCTCGGCGGCTGCCCCGGCGGCGTGGCGCGCAACGTGGCGGAAAACCTCTGCCGCCTCGGCGCCGATGTCCGCCTGGTGACGCGCCTGGGCAACGATCCGGAAGGCGACACCCTGATGGCGGGTCTGCGCGGCTTGCCGCCCGACCTGCCCGCCATCGATCTGACGGGCGTCAGCCGCTCGGCGGACGCGCCGACGGCCTTCCACCTCATCGCCCTGCAGCCGGACGGCGAGATGCTGGTCGCCGTGGCCGACATGCGGATCTACGACGAGATCACGCCCGCTGTTCTGCGCGGCTTGCCGGCGGGACTTTGGGACGTCGATGCGATCTTCGCCGACTGCAATCTGCCGGCGGAGACGCTAGGCTTTCTCGCCGCCCTGCGGGGCGAGTCGCGAAGGCTTGCCGTGAACGGCGTTTCGCCGGCCAAGGCGGTGCGGCTCGGCCCCTCCCTCGCGGCCTGCGACCTGTTGTTCGTGAATCGCGGCGAGGCGGCGGCGTTGCTGGGTGTGAAGGTCGAGGAACTCGATCCCGCGGCGGCGGCCGCCGCGCTGCGGCGGGCCGGCGCGGGTGAAGTCGCGATGACCCTGGGCGGCGAGGGGCTGTGCGTCGCCACGGAGAAGGAAACGCTGATGCTGGAGAACCTCGACAACAGAGTGGTGGATATCACCGGCGCCGGCGATGCGCTGGCGGCGGCCTACCTGGAGGCGCGCCTGCGCGGCGTGCCGCCCGCGGCGGCTGGGCGCCGCGCGCTCGCTGCCGCCCACTTGACCGTCGCCTGCGAGGAGAGCGTCAATCCGGCGCTGTCGCCCGCCGCCCTCGACCGGCTGGTGACGGCATGAAGGCGCGACTGAGGATGCTGCCGGAGGTGCGCGAGGCACTCGCGGCGGGCGAGCCGGTGGTCGCGCTGGAGTCCACCATCATCACCCACGGCATGCCGGCGCCGCGCAACCTGGAGACCGCGCGCGCGGTGGAGGCGGCGGTGCGTGACGGCGGCGCCGCGCCGGCCACCATCGCGATCCTCGACGGGCGCATCTCCGTCGGCCTCGACGCGGAGGACCTGGAGCGCCTCGCCGCTGAGCAGGACGTGGCCAAGGTGAGCCGCGCCGACCTGCCGGCGGTGCTCGCCGGCGGCGGCGCCGGCTCGACCACCGTGGCCGCCACCATGATCTGCGCCGATCTCGCCGGCATCCGCGTCTTCGCCACCGGCGGCATCGGCGGCGTTCACCGCGGCGCCGATCAGTCCTTCGACGTTTCCGCCGACCTCCAGGAACTCGGGCGCACGCCGGTCGCCGTGGTCTGCGCCGGCGCCAAGGCGATCCTCGATCTGCCCAAGACCCTGGAGGTGCTGGAGACGCTCGGCGTTCCGGTGATCGGCTACGGCACCGACGACCTGCCGGCCTTCTACAGCCGTTCCTGCGGCCTCAAGGCGCCGCTGCGCCGCGATACGGCGGCGGCGATCGCGGCCGTCATGGCGGCGAAGTGGGAGCTCGGGCTGGGCGGCGGCCTGGTGATCGCCAACCCGGTGCCTGAAGGACACGACATCCCGGCGGCGGCGATCGCCACCCACATCGACGCCGCGCTGGCCGAGGCGGCCGCGCAGGGGATCCAGGGCAAGGCGGTGACGCCTTTCCTGCTGGCGCGCCTGGAGCAGCTCACCGGCGGCGCCAGCCTGGAGGCCAACATCGCCCTGGTCTTGAACAATGCCCGCCTCGCGGCAGAGATCGCGGTGGCTTATGCGGGGGTGGAGCGGCTGGCGGTGCCGGCCAGTCATCCGCGGGGTTGAAGTCTTTCGCCGCTTCCCGCCCCTCACTTTGCTTGTCATCCCGGACAAACGAGCGTCAGCGAGTGCGATCCGGGATCCATCTCGGGGCCGGGCGCCAAGCGGCGCCGTGATCCCGGCTCGCGGTCGCGATTGCTCCCTTGGCCGGGATGACAGACTGAGCAGGTAAGCGGGCTTGCGAACACCCTGCACGCGAGCGTTACAGATGTTGCGGTAGCGAGAGCGGTACGTCCTCCCCGTTTGCGGGTCTTAACCCCGCTCGGCCAGCAGGTGCCAGTGGAAGTGGCCGGGCTTCTCGTGCTCGCGGTCGAAGAGGCTCAGCAGCTCGAAGTCCTCGAACAGTTTCACCAGTTCCGCGGCGTTGCAGTAGAAGTGCGGATGAACCTTGTCGCCCTCGGCGCCGGCGATGACGAAGGTGTTGGGAGCGATCTCCTTGCCGACGCCGTAGGTGTGGTTGCGCTTCGACAGCATGGTGCCGTGAAACAGCCCGCCAGGCTTCAGAACGCGGTGGATTTCGTTGATGGCGCGGGCCACCACGCCGCCGTCGCCGTGATAGATCACGTTGAACGACAGGACGTAGTCGAAGCTGGCGTCGGCGTAGGGCAAATCGGTCATCAGGCCGTCGCTGAAGGCGATGTCGAGCCCGTGTTCGCGCGCCTGGCGGCGGGCGAAATCGAGGCCGGAGGCGCTGGCGTCCATGGCCTGGACCTGGAAGCCCGCATCGGCCAGGAAGCAGGCATGGCGGCCGACGCCGCAGCCGAGGTCGAGCACCGCGCGAGCACCGCGGCCGCGCAGCAGCGGCACCGCCCCAGCCACGTCGGGGTCGGGGGCCAGCCAGTCGGCGCGGCCGGTCTCGCTCTGCCAGCGGTCGTTCCAGGCCTGGTAGGCGGTTTCCATCTGGGCCCGGTCTTGCATGCTCATAGTCGTTTCACTCCCGAGGGGTTCACTTAGAGGATCCGCTGGCGCAGGCTGCTGCTCAGCCGTTCGACCGCCAGGACCAGCGCGAAGATGCAGAGGATGATCGTGGCGGCGGTCGGATATTCGAAGAGGTCCATCGCGACCTTCAACTCTATGCCGATGCCGCCGGCGCCGACCAGCCCCAGAACGACGGACGAGCGCGTCGCCTTCTCCAGGCTGAACAGCGACGTGTTGATGAAGGAGGGCAGCGCGGCGGGCATGACCGCCGAGCAGATGATGCCGCTGCGTCCGGCACCCAGTGCGGTCAGCGCCTCCTGCGGGCCGCTTTCCGTCTCTTCCATCGCCTCGGCGAAGAACTTGCCGCAGAAGCCCATGGTGTCGACCATGAGAGCGAGGGTGCCCGCGAAGGGGCCGAGGCCCACGGTCACCACGAAGAACAGCGCCCAGATGAGATCCGGCACGGTGCGAAACCAGGAGATCAGGCCGCGTGCCGCGTAGTAGACGACGGGGTGCGGCGTCAGCCGGCGCGTCGCCCAGACCGCCAGCGGCAGGCTGAACAGCACGCCCAAGACGGTGCCGACCAGGGCCATCTGGAAGGTCTCCAGCAGCGCGCGGCCGATCGGTGCGAGGCGGCTGACGTCCGGCGGCACCATGCGTGCCAGCAGGTCGGCCATGTGAGGCAGGCCCTCGAAGAACCCAGTGACCGAGATCTGCGAGCCCTCCAGGGCCAGCACCAGGAAAGCCAGCGCCACCAGGTAGGCCAGGAAGCTGAGGACGCCCGGGCGCTGGAAGCGCGGCGGCGCGGCCCAGCCGGGGGCGGGGGTGGGTGAACGGGGCGCGCTGTGCGGATTGATCATCGGGACATCTGGCTCAAGCGTAGACCGATTTCAGGGCATCGAGGCTCTGCCCCGCAGTCGGGGTGTCGAGCACCTTGCGGCCGGCGCTGAGCGCGACCAGGCGGTCGCCGTAGTCGAGGGCATGACGCAGGTGGTGCGAGGTGAACAGCAGGGTGACGCCCTCGTCGCGCATCAGATCGATGAACAGTTGCATGACTTCCTCGCCGGCGGCGGGGTCGAGGCTGGCGACCGGCTCGTCGGCAAAGACCAGGCGTGGGCGCTGCATCAGGGCGCGGGCGATGGCAACGCGTTGCGACTGGCCGCCGGAAAGGGTGTCGGCGCGCTTGGCCGCCTGGTCGGCGAGGCCGACCCGCTCGAGACAATGCATCGCCTCATCGCGGTCGACCCGGCGGGCGAGGGGGTGGAACCAGCTTTGCGGGCCACCGCGGCGCGCCTGCAGGCCGTGCAGCACGTTGGAGAGCGCAGAGAGGCGCGGCACCAAGTTGTGGCGTTGGAAGACGAAGCCGACCTGGGCGCGCAGGCGGCGCAGCGCCGCGCCGTTCAGCGCGCCGATCTGCTGGCCCAGCAGGCTGACGCTGCCGCCGTCCGGCTCGACCAGGCGCAGGCAGCAGCGCAGCAGGGTCGACTTGCCGCAGCCGTTGGCGCCGATCAGGGCGACCGCCTCGCCCGCGGCGACCGCGACGTCGACGCCTTTCAGCACCTCTACCTTGCCGAAGGACTTGCGCAGCCCGGTAACGGCGAGATGGCAGGCGCCGGCGGCGGCCTTTGTGGAGGCCGCCGCCGGAAGGGCGTCGCTGCGGGGGGAAGGATAGGCTGCCGCGATCGCCATGGGACTCTTCCTCAGTTGCCGACGAAGCCGGGATACTTCAGTTGCCGACGAAGCCGGCGTACTTCAATTGCCGACGAAGTCGGCGTACTTCAATTGCCGACGAAGTCGGCGTACTGGGGATAGCCGATGGTGGCGTAGGCGTCGCGGATGTACTGGTAGTCGGCGTCCTGCACGCCGGGCAGGAACTTCATGCCACGGAACTTCTGATTGTCCTCTCCCTGCAGCACCGCGGCGATGAGCTGCGCCGAGTTCTCGGAGATGGCGTCGCGCAGTTTTGCGACCACCGCCTTGTCGACGTGGGCGCCGGCGACCAGGATGTCGTTCGGCAGGTCGGGGCCGCGGGCGATGACCTTGAAGGCGCCGGGCTCGGTCTCGGTGTCCTTGGCGCGGTTGCGGTCGGTCCAGCTGCGGTAGTTCACACCGATGGCCGCGACGTCGCCGCGCTTCAGCGCTTCGTGCGCGACGTTGCGGTGCACGTGCATCGACTTCACGTCGTTACGCGGATCGAGGCCGTAGTCGGCCAGCAGCTGCATGGGGCCGAGGTGGCCGGAGGTCGAGCCGATGTCGTCGAAGGCGACGGTCTTGCCCTTGAGGTCGGCCGGACCGTTGATGCCGCTGTCGGCCATGACGATAATCGCGGAGAAGTAGTCGGGGCGGCCGAAGCCGACCACCGGGGTGACCTTGGCCATCTTTTGCATGACGACGTATTCGGCCGGGCCGGTCAGCACGAAGTCGACCTTCTCTGCGCGCAGCGCCTCGGCGGCTGCGTTGCGGCTGGTCACCGCGAAGAGCTGGACCTCCAGGCCGCTGGCCTCGGCCAGCAGATCGGCGAAGGGCTTGAACTCGCGCTGCAGGGACTCCAAGCCCTCGATGTCGGTGACCGCGAAGCGGATCGTGTCGGCGGCGCTGGCGCTTCCTGCCGTGGCGGAGAGGCTGAGGCCGGCGGCGAGGCCGGCGGCGGCGAAAAGTTTCCGTAGCATCTTGGCGCGTCCCTTTTTTTGGTTCGGCTGAAGGGGACGACACGGCAGGCCGTCCATCCCGTTTGCCATCCAAGACAAGCGCGGTGACGCCAGAATGATGCGGTTATGACACCGCGGTTACATCTGCTGGATGAAAGGGGCGGGTTGTCGAGGGGCGCTTGCAGTGAGGCCTCTCCTTGCGGCGAAGGAAGCCGCTTTTAAGGCTGCACCACCAGTTGTGCGCGTTCGGCGGCCATGCGGCCCCAGCCGTATTCGATGACGCGGCCGTCGGAGTCGATGTTGATCGACTCGGTGACCAGCACCGGCTGGCTGCGCGGCAACTCCAGCAGGCGGCATTCATTGCCGTTGGGCAGCCGCGCGGTGATGCGGGTCTCCTTGCGGGTATAGTCGTCGATGCCGTAGTGGGCGAGCGCCTTGGTCACCGAGCGGGTCTGCTTGTAGACCGCGATGAAATCGGGAAAACGCTTGGCGGGAAAGTGGTGAGCGACGAGGGAAATCGGTCGCCCGTCGACCTTGCCAATGCTTTCGATCAGCACCACCGGGGCGCCTTTGCGGATGTGCAGGTTCTTGGCCAGCGCCTGGTCGGCGGAAAGCGTCACGGCGCGCACCAGGTCGCCCGAAGGGATGCGCGACTGGGTCTGGATGTTTTCGGTGAAGCGGGTGCGCTTGCCCAGCTTGTAGTCGACCATGCGCTCCTGCACGAAGGTGCCGCGGCCCTGCTCGACGCGCAGCAGGCCCTCCTGCTCCAGGAAGGCGATGCCGCGACGCACGGTATGGCGGTTCACCGAAAAGCGCTCGGCCAGTTCCGCCTCCGTCGGCAGTTGCTTACCCGGTGCGAAGACCTGAGCCTTGATGTCGCTTTCCAGGGTCTCGACGATCTGGCGCCAGAGAGCCACCCCGTCGCGGCGCTGTAAGGTCATGACCGCCATCCTCTCTTCGCGGATCCGTCATCCAAGTTTCACGAAGTTCTGCTTTACATCTCTTCGGCCCCCCTTTTATCTTCAAAAGATACAGACGTCTAGACAAATATGGGACTTGTCTAATGGATACGGCCTCGAACTTCGCGGCGGAACCTGCGGCGGCGGAAGTGTCGCGCCGGCGCTGGATGTCCGTCCTCGCCAAGGCGGAAACCGCCGAGCTGGAAAGTGCCTGGGACGACCTGCCGGAAAAACCGGCCTACGGCTGGCTGCGCCAGCCGGAGATCGGCATGGTGATGGTGCGCGCCCGCGCCGGCGGCACCGGCGGCCGCTTCAACCTGGGCCAGATGACGGTGACGCGCTGCGCCCTGCGGCTGCTGGAGAGCGGGGCCGACGGTGACACGGAGGTCGGCATCGTCGGTCTGGGCTACGTGCAGGGGCGCAGCAAACGCCACGCCGAGTTGGCCGCCGTATTCGACGCGCTGCTGCAGGACGAGGCGCGCCGGGGGATGCTGGAAGGCCGCGTCATCGCGCCGCTGGAGGCCGCCCATGCCGAACGGCGCGACGCGCGCAGCCGCAAGGCCAATTCGACCAAGGTGAACTTCTTCACTCTGGTTCGCGGGGAGAACGATAAATGACGCAAGCGCTCTCCGGTGCCGCCGGCATCGATACGGCGAGTCTGAAGCCGGGCCTCGCCGACCCGGTGCACGGCGCCCAGCGCCTGTTCCGCGGCCTGCTGACCGCCCTGGCCCATCCGGGCCGCACGGTCGACCTGAACGTTACGGGGCCCGACGCGGTCGAGGGGCCGGTGCCGCTCGACCCGGCGACCGCGGCGGCGGCGCTGACCCTGCTGGACTACGACACGCCGCTGTGGATCGACTGGATCGCCGATACACCGCCGGTGCGCGCCTACCTGAAGTTCCACTGCGGCTGTCCCATCGTCGAGCGCAGCCAGGATGCCGGCTTCGGCCTGGTCACCGATCCGGTGAACATGCCGCGCCTGGCGCTCTTCGCCCAGGGGGTCGACCAGTACCCGGATGGCGCGGCGACCTTGCTGCTGCAGGTGCCCAGCCTGGAAGGCGGCCCGGCTGTGACGCTCCGCGGGCCCGGCATCCGGGACCGCGTGACGGTGGCGCCCGCCGGCCTGCCGGACTGGTTCTGGAACGACTGGCGCCTCAACGCCGCGCAGTTTCCGCTCGGCGTCGACATCTTCTTTACCTGTGGCAGCAGCGTCGTCGGCCTGCCGCGCAGCATCCTGGCGGAGGGTTGAGACCATGTACGTGGCAGTGAAGGGCGGCGAGCAGGCGATCCTCAACTCGCACAAGCTGATTGCGGAAGAGCGCCGCGGCGACCCGGCGGTACCGGAACTCAGCCTGGCGCAGATCAAGCAGCAGATGCAGCTGGCCGTCGACCGGGTGATGACGGAAGGTTCGCTCTACGACCGCGACCTGGCGGCGCTGGCCATCAAGCAGGCGCAGGGCGACCTCATGGAGGCGATCTTCCTGCTGCGCGCCTACCGCACGACGCTGACCCGCTTCGGCGAGAGCGAGCCGATCGACACCGCCGATATGGCGGTACGCCGGCGCATCTCCGCCGCCTACAAAGACCTGCCGGGCGGCCAGGTACTGGGACCGAGCTACGACTATACCCACCGCCTGCTCGACTTCGCCCTGGCGGCGGAGGGCGGTGTCGGCGAGCCCCAGGCAGCCGCCGCGGAGGACGGCGTCGACGACAGCATCCCGCGGGTCACCGACATTCTGAACCACGAGGGCCTTATCGAAGAGGAGATCGCACTGGACGACGACGAAGGGTCGGTCGCCGACCTGACGCGCGAGCCGCTGCGCTTTCCCGCCGAGCGCGACCTGCGCCTGCAGAACCTGGCGCGCGGCGACGAGGGTTTTCTCCTGGCGCTCGGCTACTCGACCCAGCGCGGCTACGGCGGCAATCACCCCTTCGCCGGGGAGATCCGCCTGGGCGAGGTGGCCGTCGAGTTTGTGCCTGAGGAATTGGGCTTTGCCATCGAGATCGGCGAGATCACCGTCACCGAGTGCCAGATGATCAACCAGTTCGCCGGCTCGGCCGAGCGGCCGCCGCAGTTCACCCGCGGCTACGGCCTCTCCTTCGGCCACTGCGAGCGCAAGACCATGTCCATGGCCCTGGTCGACCGTGCGCTGCGTGCGCGCGAGCTGGACGAGAGCATCGTATATCCCGCGCAGGACGAGGAGTTCGTGCTGTACCACTCCGACAACGTGGAGGCCTCCGGCTTCGTGCAGCACCTGAAGCTGCCGCACTACGTCGACTTCCAGTCGGAGCTGCAACTCGTGCGCTCCCTGCGCAAACGCCACAAGCAGGACCGCATGGAGGCGGCCGAGTGATGACAGCCGCACAGCAACAAACCAGTGCCGTCGAGGAAGGCTACAACTTCGCCTACCTGGACGAGCAGACCAAGCGGATGATCCGCCGCTGCATCCTGAAAGCCGTGGCGGTGCCCGGTTACCAGGTGCCCTTCGGCGGGCGCGAGATGCCGCTGCCCTACGGCTGGGGCACCGGCGGCATGCAGGTGACCGCCAGCATCATCGGCCGCGACGACACCCTGAAGGTGATCGACCAGGGCGCCGACGACACCACCAACGCCGTGAACATCCGCCGCTTCTTCGCCCGCGTGGCCGAGATGCCGACCACCGAGGCGACCGACGAGGCGACCATCATCCAGACCCGCCACCGGGTGCCAGAAGATCCCCTGGCCGAGGGCCAGATCATCGTCTACCAGGTGCCGCAGCCCGAGCCGCTGCGCAAGCTGGAGCCGCGCGAGATCGAGTGCCGCAAGATGCATGCCTACAAGGAGTACGGCCTGATGCAGGTCTCGCTCTACGAGGATATCGCGCGCTTCGGCGAGATCGCGACGTCGTACTCCTATCCGGTCATGGTGAACGACCGCTACCTGATGTCGCCGACGCCGATTCCCAAGTTCGACAACCCGAAAATGGACGACTTCCCGGCCCTGCAGCTGTTCGGCGCCGGGCGCGAGAAGCGCATCTACGCCATCCCGCCTTACACCACGGTGAAGAGCCTGGACTTCGACGACCATCCCTTCGAGGTGCAGCAGTGGGAGGAGGACTGCGCCCTCTGCGGCGCCGAGGAAACCTTCCTCGACGAAGTCATCCTCGACGACCAGGGCGGCAAGATGTACGTCTGTTCCGATTCGCACTACTGCGCCCGGCGGCGCGCCGAAGGCCACACGGGCACTCTGTCCGAGAGCGCGGCGCGGGCCTACGCCCGGGCGGTGGGCGCGGCGGCCGGACAGGCGTCGGACGACAAGGCGCAGAACGACAAGGCGCAGAACGACAAGGCGCAGAACGACAAGGTGGGGGCGTGAGCATGAACGCGAACACCCCCCTGCTGCGCGTGCGCAACCTGACCCACGCTTTCGGGCATGTGCTGGCCTGCTCCGACGTCTCCTTCGAGCTGCACGGCGGCGAGGTGCTGGGCATCGTCGGCGAGTCGGGCTCCGGCAAGACCACGCTGCTGAACTGCATCTCGGCGCGCCTCGCCCCGACCAACGGCGTCGTCGAATACGACCTGCGCACGAAGGGACTGACCGACATCTATGCGCTGTCGGAGCCGGAGCGTCGCCTGCTGCTGCGCACCGACTGGGGCGTCGTCATGCAGAACCCGCGCGACGGCCTGCGCATGGACGTCAGCGCCGGCGGCAACGTGGGAGAGCGGCTGATGGCTGTCGGTGCGCGCCACTACGGCGCCATCCGCCACGAGGCCGAGGATTGGCTGCAGAAGGTGGAGCTCGACCTCGGGCGCATGGACGACAAGCCGAAGCATTTCTCCGGCGGCATGCAGCAGCGCCTGCAGATCGCCCGCAACCTGGTGACCAAGCCGCGCCTGGTCTTCATGGACGAGCCGACCGGCGGCCTCGACGTCTCCGTGCAGGCGCGCCTGCTCGACCTGCTGCGCGGGCTGGTGCGTGAACTGCGGCTCTCGGCCATCATCGTCACCCACGACCTCGCGGTCGCGCGCCTCCTGGCCGATCGCCTGATGGTGATGAAGGACGGCAAGGTGGTGGAGACGGGCCTTACCGATCAGGTGCTGGACGATCCGCACCACCCCTATACGCAGCTTCTGGTTTCCTCGGTATTGCAGGTGTGAGCATGGCGCAGCAAAAAGAGACTCCGGCGATCCGGGTCGAGAACCTCTCCAAGACCTTTGTGCTGCACGTGCAGGGCGGTGCGCGGCTGCCGGTCTTCGCCAACCTCAGCCTGGAGGTGGCGCCCGGCGCCTGCGTCGCCCTCTACGGTCCCTCGGGGACCGGCAAATCGACCCTGCTGCGGTCGCTTTATGCCAACTACAAGCCGGGCAGCGGCCACGTCTGGGTGAGGCATGAGGACGAGTGGGTCGACATGGCCGGCGCCGCGCCGCACCGGGTTTTGGAAGTGCGCCGCAGGACGGTGGGTTACGTCAGCCAGTTCCTGCGTGTCATCCCGCGCGTGCCGTCGCGCGACATCGTCGCCGAGCCGCTGCACGCGCTCGGCGTACCGTTGGAGGAGGCGCGCGCCAAGGCGGAGAACCTGCTGTCGCGGCTGAACATCCCCGCGGCCATGTGGGACCTGGCACCGGCGACCTTCTCCGGCGGCGAGCAGCAGCGCGTGAACATCGCGCGCGGCTTCGCGGTCGACTATCCCATCCTGCTGCTCGACGAGCCCACCGCCTCGCTGGATGCCGGCAACCGGGCTGTGGTGGTCGACCTCATCAAGGAAGCCAAGGCGCGGGGCGCCGCCGTCGTCGGCATTTTCCACGACGACGAGGTGCGCGAGGCTGTGGCCGATCACATTTTCGATCTCTCCAAGCAAAGGGCAGCCGCGTGATGGCCGATACCGTTCTCTCCAATGCGCGCATCGTGCTGGCCGACGAGGTCATCGAAGGAACGCTGCATTTGCGCGACGGCCGCATTGCCGAAATCGCCACCGGTGGCACGGCGGTGCCGGGGGCCGAGGACATGGAGGGTGACTACCTGCTGCCCGGCCTCATCGACCTGCACACCGACCACTTCGAAAAGCATGTTATTCCCCGCCCCCGCGTGCGCTGGAACATGCTTGCCGCCGTCATGGCGCACGATGCCCAGATGGCCGCGGGCGGCATCACCACCACCTTCGACTGCGTTTGCGTCGGCGTCAGCATCAAGCACCCGGAGCGGCGCGAGTTCTACCGCCCCATGATCGACGCGGTACGCGACGCCGTTGCCAAGGATGTGCTGCGCGTCGACCACATCGTCCATCTGCGCTGCGAGGTGACCGACGAAAGCGTGGTGGACCTCTTCGACGCGGTGGCCGACCACGCCGCTGTCGGCATGATGTCTCTGATGGACCACGCGCCGGGCCACCGGCAGTATCCCGACATCACGCACTTTCGCGCGCGCACCATGAAGAACATGAGCTTGAGCGAGGCGGAAGCCGATGCGCATATCGAGCGCCTGCTGGGGACGCAGGAATACCTGGTGCCGAAGAATCGGATGGAATTGGCCGAGCGCGGCAAGGCGCGCGGCCTCGCCATCGCCAGCCACGATGACGAGACGCCGCAGCACATCGCCGACGCGGCGGCGCTGGGGATCACGGTGACCGAATTCCCAACCACCCTGGCAGCGGCCAGGGCGGCGCGTGACAATGGCATGAAAATCATCATGGGGGCGCCGAACCTAATGCGCGGCGGCTCCCACTCGGGTAATGTCTCCGCGGCGGAACTTGCCGCCGAAGGATTGCTCGACAATCTGGCCTCCGACTACGTGCCGGCGAGCTTGCTGCAGGCGGCGTTCCGCCTGACGGAGGCCGAACACGGCATCGCGCTGCCGCAAGCGGTGGCGACGGTGAGCGCCAATCCCGCCGATACGGCCGGTCTCGGCGACCGCGGGCGCATCGCCCCAGGGCTCAAAGCCGATCTGCTGAGGGTCTCGGCGATCGAGGGGCAACCCTTCTTGAAGACAGTCTGGCGTGACGCGAAACGGGTGATGTGATGTTGCAGGAAGACCTTCTCGATCGACAGGCGGCCGCTGAAGCGGGAATTCCGCTGCGCCTTGCCAACGCCCAGGTGGTGACCGCGGACGCCAGCTTCCGTGGCAGTGTGACGGCGGTCGATGGTGTCATCGTCGCGGTGGAGGAGGGCGGCAAGGTGCCGGCCGGCGCCATCGACTGCGCCGGCGAACTGCTGCTGCCCGGCCTTGTCGACCTCCATACCGACCACTGCGAGCGCCACGCGGTGCCGCGCCCCGGCGTGCACTGGGACCCGCTGCAGGCGGCCATCGCCCACGACGCCCAGGTGGCGGCGTCAGGCATTACCACGGTCTTCGATTCCCTGGTGGTGGGCCTGCGCGACGCCGACCAGACGCGCCGCGACCTGCTGGGTGCCATCATGGCGGCGGTGGAGAAGGGCGAGGCGCTCGGTCTGTTCCGCAGCCAGCACCTGCTGCACCTGCGCTGCGAGGTGACGGACCCGACCCTGCTGGACCAGATCGCCCCGCACATGGACCATCCGCTGCTGCAGCTGGTTTCGGTCATGGAGCACACCGTCGGCCAGCGCCAGTTCCCCGACGCCGAAAAGTACAAGGAAGTGCTCACGAAGCTCTTCCATGTGCCGGAGGACCAGGTGGAGGAGCGCTTCCGGCGCGACGCCGAGGCCTCGCGCACCTTCGCGCCGACGTACCGCGAGGCGGTCTGCCGCATGGCGAAGGAGCGCGGCATCCCCGTCGCCGCCCACGACGACGAGACCCTGGAGCACGTCGAAGAGGCCGCGCGCCTCGGCATGACGATGTCCGAGTTCCCGACCACCCTGCTGGCCGCCGAAGCGGCGCGCGAGCGCGGGATGCTGACCATCATGGGCGCACCCAATGTGGTGAAGGGCGGTTCGCAGTCCGGCAATCTCTCGGCATTGGAACTCGCCAAGGCGGGCCTGCTGGATGTGCTGGCCTCCGACTACGTGCCGATCTCCATGCTGGCGGCGACGTTGCGTCTCACCGAACCCGACGTTGGCATGACCCTGCCCGAAGCGGTGAAGATCGCCAGCCTCAACGCCGCGAGGGCCGCCGGCCTCGACGACCGCGGGGAGATCGCAATCGGCAAGCGCGCCGACTTCATTCGCGTGCGCAAGGTCGATGCGCATCCGGTGGTGAGGACAGTCTATGCCGCGGGCAAGCGGGTGGCTTAGGGTTTATCCTCATTGTCATGGTCGGGCTTGACCCGAGCATCCATTGTTGGGCGGGGCGGCCAAGCCGGCGTATGGACCCTCGGGTCAAGCCCGAGGGTGACGGTTTGAGAGGTGGGGGCAACGTTGCCGGCTTGCCCGGTGCCCACGGGCTGAGGCAAATTCGGCGGCAGAACACCGACTGATACGGCACTGCCATCCATGCTCATCCGTCAAGACGACCTCAGCGGGCCCGAGATTGCGGCCCTATTGGAAGCCCACCTCGATCTCATGCGGTCGATCTCGCCGCCGGAGAGCGTGCATGCGCTGGACCTGGAGGCCTTGCGGGCACCGGAGGTCACCTTCTGGACCGTCTGGGACGGAGCGGTCCTGCTCGGCTGCGGCGCGCTGAAGGAGCTCGATCCTGCCCACGGCGAGATAAAGTCCATGCACACGGCCGCGGCGGCGCGGGGCAAGGGCGTGGCGCGGCGTTTGGTGGCGCACATCCTGGCCGAGGCGCGGGCCCGCGGCTACCGGCGGCTCAGCCTGGAGACCGGCTCGACGGAGGATTTCGCCCCCGCGCGCGGGCTCTATGCCGGCTTCGGCTTCACGTCTTGCGAACCCTTTGCCGACTACAGGCTCGACCCCTTCAGCGCCTTCATGACGCTGGAGCTGGCGCCGGCCCGTGTCGGGTAAGAACAAGGTACTGCGCTCGATCAACGCGCCCAGTTCTTATGCATCGGGCGAAAGCCGCTGCGTCGATGTCTTCCGGCGGCCGGACGGGACCTTTGGTTTCGAGGAATACCGCCGCGACGCTGAGGACGCGCGGGGCTGGTTCGCCGTCGGCTTCTTCAGCGACCGGGTTTTCGACAGCGAGGATGCGGCGCTGCGCGAGGCGCGCGCCAGAGTCGTCTGGCTGAACGCCGCAATGGGTGACACCTAGGCGGGCTCACGGGCCATGCTCACGGGGATGTGATCGCTTTCCAGCCCCGCGCCGGCACTTCGCCCTGGCCCGTCACCCGTCCGCCGCGTTTCACTGGGGCCGCCGCTCTGCTCGACCCGCAACCCATTTTGAGGAGGTTTCGAGATGAAAGCGCTTCTGGCCGCCGCGGCCCTTGCCTTCACCCTGGCGGGGCCGGCCTTGGCCTTCCAGTGCCCGATGGACATGGTCAAGATCGACGCCGCCCTTGAGACTGCCAGCCTCAGCGATGCACAGAAGGCCGAGGTCATGCAACTGCGCGAGGAAGGCGAACGCCTGCACCAGACCGGCCAGCACCAGGCCTCGGTCGACGCCCTGGCCCAGGCCAAGGAGATCCTGGGGATCCAGTAGGCGGGTGGCCGCATTCCCCTCACCCAGCTTCGCCTAAGCTCGCTCACGCTCGCCAAGGCTGCGCATCCCTCTCCCACGGAGGGGAGAGGAAAGGGTCGTCAGCCGCCGTGCTTCTCGAGGAAGGATTCTATTTCCAGGGTGCGGAAGTCGGGCAGGGCGTCGCGCAGTCTCGCGTGGGGCCAGTCCCACCAGGCGAGTGCCTGCAGGCGCTCGGCGATCCTTGGCGGAAATCGCTGCTTGATCGGCCGCGCCGGCACGCCGGCGACGATGTCGTAGGGCGCTACGTCCTTGGACACCACCGCGCCGGCGCCGACCGCGGCGCCGCTGCCGATGGTGACGCCGGCCAGCACGGTAACGCCGTGGCCGAGCCAGATGTCATGCCCCAGCTTCACGGCGTTGGCCTGGCGCCAGCCGAAGACCTCCGGATCGTCTTCTTCGCCCAGGCCGTATTGGCGGCTGCGGTAGGAAAAGTGGTGCTGGCTGGCACGCCAGACCGGGTGGTTGCCCGGGTTGATGCGCACCTGGGCGGCGATGGAGCAGAACTTGCCGATGTCGCTGCCGGTCACGTGGCAGTCCCAGGTGATGTAGCTGTAGTCGCCGAAGCGGCTGTGGCTCATCTGGGTGCGCGCGCCGACCTCGGTGTAGACGCCGAGGTCGCAGTCGATGACGGCGGCGCTCTCGTGGATCAGCGGCGTCTCGCCCAGTATCTTCTTGGCTGTGGCAACCGGCAGCACTGTGGCTTCGCTTATGGTCGATATCCTCTCACGGACGGTATTCGTTCTTGCCGATGATGCGGCCGCGCAGCCAGCCGGAAAGGCTGTCGATGGCGTAGACCGTCACCAGAATCAGCAGCACGATGGACATGACCTCGTCCCAGTTGTTGGCGCCGATGCGGTCGTAGAGCAGCTGACCGATGCCGCCGGCACCGACTATGCCCAGGATGGTGGCGCTGCGGGTGTTGGATTCAAGCTGATAAAGAACGTTCGACAGCATCACCGGCAGTACCTGGGGCAGGATGGCGAGGCGGATCACCTGCAGCGGGCCGCCGCCACTTGCCCTGACACCCTCCACCTGTTTCTGGTCGATGTTCTCGATGGCCTCAGAGAACAGCTTCGAGAGCACGCCGATATCCGAGATCGCGATGGCGAAGATGCCGGCCAGTGGTCCGAGGCCGAAGGCGCGGATGAAGATGAGGGCGAGCACCAGCTGCTCGAAGGCGCGCAGGGTGTCGAAGCCGCGGCGGACGCCGAAGCGCATCCATTCCACGCGCAGGATGTTCTTGGCGCCGAGGAACGACAGTGGCAGCGCGGCCAGGGCGGCTAGGAGGGTGCCGAGGAAGGCCATGGCGAGTGTCTCGCCGATGGCGGCTACCGGCTCCATGAACAGCTCCCAACTGGGCCAGACGTAGGGCGGCAGCATGAAGCCGAGCACGAAGCCCAGTTTGCCGAGGCCCTCCCAGAGCCGTGTGGGGGAAAAGTTGAACTCGATGAGGGCGTAGAGCACCAGGGCGGCGAAGAGGAGCCAGGCGCCCGCTTTCAGAAGGCTCTCGCGCGGGCCGGCGGAGAAAGCCTGGGGCAGGCGGGCGCGGGCGGCGGCGATCTCCGCCGCGCTGAGGTCGCTTGGCTGTCTCATGCCAGTTTCTCGTGTCCGATGAAGTGGTGGCGAATGCGCTCGCAGACCAGGTCGATGACGGCGACGGTCGCCAGGATGATGAGGAACAGTGCCGAGATGTCTGTGTAGTACTGGAACGAGATGGCGGTGCGGATCTCCTGGCCCAGGCCGCCGGCGCCGACGAAGCCGATGATGGAGGAGGAGCGCACGTTGATCTCGAAGCGCAGCAGGGTATAGCTCACGAAGTTGGGCAGCACCTGCGGCACCACGGCGTAGCGTATCCGCTGCAGCCAGTTGGCGCCGGCCGCGGTGAGCCCCTCGACGGGCTTCATGTCGATGTTCTCGTTGACCTCGGAGTAGAGCTTGCCGAGAGCGCCCATGGTGTGCACGGCGATCGCCAGCACGCCGGCGAGCGGGCCGATGCCGAAGCAGAACACGAAGATGAGCGCGTAGACCAGATCCGGCACCGTGCGGGCGATCTCCAGCGCGCGTCGGCTCAGGAAGAGGATCGACCGGTTGCGCACCAGGTTGCGTGAGGCGGGGAAGCTCAAGGCGAAGGCGCCGCAGACACCGAAGACGGTGGCGAGGAAGGCGATTAGCACCGTCTCGATCAGCAGCTTCAGCCACAGTTTCGCCGGCAGGAACCATTCGGCGAAATCGGCACCCAGGCTGTCCCAGCGCAGCACCGGGAGGATCTTCACGATGAACTCGTGCAGGCGCGGCAGGCCGTTCCAGATCTTCACCGGGTCGAAGTCGCCGATCACCATACTGGCGGCGAGGCAGGCGGCGAAGCCGAGGGCGAAGCAAATATCGTTGCGCCGCTTGCGCTTGGCCATTGCCGCATAGCGGGCATGGAAGCGCGTTACCGCCGCATTTGCACCGGTGGGCGCGGCATCGCCGGGAGTCGAGAGAAGGGGAACGCCTGCGAAGCTTTCGGACACGCGTACAGCTCCGGGAATCTGGGGAGGAGAAGAGCGAAGGCCGGCGCCTGCCTGGCGCCGGCCCTCACCGCGCGCCGCCGATCAGCTGCCGCGGTTGCGGCGGATCTTGCGGATCTCCTCGCGCATCTCGACGATCCAGGCGTAGCGATCGTGATCGACCTCGATCCAGCCGACCTGCTTGGGATTGCCGGTCATCTGGGCGAAAGCCTCGGGATCCTTCTGCGGCACCTCCATGACGAGCTTCTGCATCGTGCGCTTCAGGTCGTCGGGCAGATTCTTGCGCGCGGTCAGTGGGCCGGAGGTGATCTCCGGCGAGGTCCAGATCCAGCAGACCTCGCCCGCCTTGATCATGCCCTTCTCCACCATGCGCTGCGGTATGCCCGCTATGTCGTTGGTGATGTAGGTGGCGGCGGCATCGAACTGGCCGTTGACGACGCCCAGCACGCCGGTCTCGTGGCTTCCGGAGAAAGGGGTGGCGCCGAAGTAGGTCTCCGGATTATAGCCCTGCTTCAGCAGGTTGAAGTAGGGAACAGCGTAGCCGGAGGTCGAATCCGGGTCGGCAAAGGCGAGGGTCTTGCCCTGCAGGTCGTCGACCGACTTGTAAGGGCTGTCGCAGCGCACGGCGACCACGGAGTAGTAGCCGGTGCTGCCGTCGTCCTGCAGCCGCGAGACTAACGGCTCGACGCCGCCGTCGGTTTCGGTCCAAGCCGCGGCATAAGCCGAGGAGCCTAGGAAGGCGAACTCGATCTGGTCGGCGGCCAGCGCCTGGATGACGCCGTCGTAGGAAGAGGCGGTATAAGTCTCGATCTCGACGCCCAGGTTCTTTTCGAGATAGTCCTTGAAGGCGCTGTAGCGCTGAGTGTGGTCCTTCTCGTTCTCGCTGGAGAGGATGCCGAAGCGGATCGTATCGACCTTCGACTTCCAGTCCTCGGCCGCGGCTGGGCCATGCAAGGCGGTGACAAAGACGGCGGCGGTCAGCGCCGTGCCAAGAAAAGCTCTGCGGTGCATCTGACTACTCCCTTCTGGGTGGATGCTGGCGCCATGGCGGGTCCCCCGGGCGCCGGGTGGGAACTCAGGCGGTAAGGGCCATCTGCGCCGCGGCGCGGCGCCGCCCCTCCTCGAAGGCCGGCAGGCTGGTCGAGGTGATCGCTTCGGCAATCTCCTCTCCACATTCTTCCTGGGAATCGGCGGCGCCGTAGAGGTGCTGCACCGCCGCCTTGGTCAGGCGCTCCGGAGTGCCGTCGAAGACCACCTCGCCGGCGGCCATGCCGATGATGCGGTCACAATAGTGGCGCGCGGTATCCAGGGTGTGCAGGTTGCACAGCACGGTGAGACCTTCCTCGCGATTGATGGCGGCCAGGGCGTCCATCACCTTGGCGGCGTTGCGCGGATCGAGCGAGGCGATGGGCTCGTCGGCGAGGATCACCTTGGGATCCTGCAGGATGGCGCGGGCGATGGCGACACGCTGCTGCTGGCCGCCCGAGAGGGTATCGGCACGCTGCAGCGCCTGGTCGGCGAGGTCGAGGCGGTCGAGCGCGGCAATCGCCAGCGCGCGTTCCGCGGGGCTAAAGCGCTTGGCGAGGGAAGAGAGCGGCCCGTGCCGGTTGATGCGGCCGATCAGCACGTTGGTCAGCACGTCCAGGCGATTCACCAGGTTGAACTGCTGGAAGATCATGGCGCAGTCGGCGCGCCAGGCCAGCAACTCGCGCCCCTTCAGGCGAGTGACTACCTTGCCGTTGAAGTGGATGCTGCCCTGGCTCGGTTCGATAAGGCGGTTGACGAGGCGCAGCAGCGTCGATTTTCCGGCGCCTGAGCGCCCGATGATGCCGACCATCTGGCCCTCGGGGATGTCCAGGCTCACCTGGCTCACGGCACGCACGGTGCCGAAGGTCTTGGTCAGGTTTTGAATCTGCAACATGATCGCTCTCCACCTGCTGGCCGTTGTTTTTTTTGGCCGACTTCCCGGGCCTCCACCCAGGGCTGCGACAACGACATCCGGTTGTCTAGACGACTTGAGCTGTTCCGGGCTGCGTCCTGCATCGCGGACGGACGTCGCCGAACACCCCTGCGGATGAACACCCACCGGGCATTCCGCGCCGGCGGGGCGGTTTGCCGCCGGCCGCCGTGTCGCGCGGAGGATTCTTTGTTCAACGCGGAAGAGTCTAAACCTGCGGCGATGACTCTAATGTGACGCGGCAGTCACGCTTCTGGGTCAGTTTCTTTGAGAGGATGGGACGGCGTTCCCGGGACTTGAGCCCTGGACGCCGGCAGGGGGCGTGGCGACAGCAGAGTCGCTAAGCCTTCGCGGTGGAATAGATGTAGCCGGCGCCGCGTACGGTCTTGATGACCTGCGGCTTGGCGGGGTCGCTCTCGATCTTGCGGCGGATGCGGGCGATGCGGATGTCGATGCTGCGGTCGAAGGGCTCCCAGTCGCGGTTGTGCGCGAGGTTCAGCAGCTGGTCGCGGGTCAGCACCCGGTTGGGATTGTCGGCGAAGGCTTTCAGCAGGTCGAACTCCATACCGGTCAGCGGGATCTCGCCACCCGTGGCGTCGAACAGCTTGTGGGAATCGAGGTTGAGGGTGAAGCGGCCGAAGCGGGCAAGCCGCGCGCTGTCGTCCAGCGGAACCTCGCTATCGCCCATCGCCCGGCGCTCGGTGCGCCGCAGCACCGCCTTGATCCGGGCCAGCAGCTCACGCAGATCGACCGGCTTGGCGAGATAGTCGTCGGCGCCCATCTCCAGGCCGACGATGCGGTCGACCACCTCACCGGCCGCCGTCAACATGATGATGCCGACCTCCTTTTCCGCACGCAGAAAGCGGGCGAGCGAGAGGCCGTCTTCGCCGGGCATGCGGATGTCGAGCAGCACCAGGTCGACATCATGGCTGCCGACCGTCTCGCGCAGTGCCTCGCCGCCGCCGACGGCAGTCACGCGGTAGTCGTGCAGCTCCAGGTATTCCTGAATGGTCTCACGGATGCCCGGCTCGTCGTCGACCACGACAATGTGCTTTTGACCCTGCATACCCGATTGTTCCTTTACTACGCTTTCCATGATGATGCGCCGCTAGCCGTCATGGCCGCCCGGCGGCTGCGGGCGGGCCTCGTCGAGGATGCGCGCAACCAGATTGCGCACTTCCTCCAGGGTAAAAGGTTTCTCGATGAAAGGGCGCTTCACGCGCTGCAGGAAGACCCGGGCGGAAGGGCTCAAGGTGTCGCCGGAGACGAAAGCGGTGCGCCTCAGCATCGCGGGCCGGGTGCGCTCCAGAGTGGCGTAGAGGCTGGGGCCGTCCAGCTCCGGCATCCGTACGTCGCTGAGGATCACGTCGAAGCTCTGGCCTTCCATCAGCCGCAGTGCCTTCTGGCCGGAGGCGGCGGTGACCACGCGGTGGCCCTGGGCAGTCAGGATGTCGCTCAGCATCTGCGCCACGTCCGGTTCATCGTCGATGATGAGGATGGCCGCCGCCGGACCGCAGGCTCCCTGTGGGCGCGCCGCCGGGGCCGCCTCGCTGAGGGCCGTACTGACAGGCAGGGTGACGGTGAAGACCGTTCCCTTGCCCAGCGTGCTGTCGACCTCGATGCGCCCGTCGTGGGCCTCGACGATGCGGTGGCTGACTGCCAGGCCGACGCCGGTGCCCTCGCCGATGTCCTTGGTGGTGAAGAAGGGCTCGAAGATGCGGCTCTGAATCTCGTCCGGGATGCCGGGGCCGCTGTCGGCGATAGTCAGCGCTACCTGGCCCTTTGCCGCGTCGAAGGCGTCGCGAACGGTCAGCACGCGCGTACCGGATACATCCATCATCGCCTGCTGGGCGTTGACGATGATGTTGGTGACGACCTGGTTCAGCTGGTCGGAATCGCCCCAGACGGGCGGCACCGCCGGGTCCATCTCCAGCCGGGTCTCGATGTTGGCGGTGCGCAGGGAATAGGCCGTGACGTCGAGGGTCGCCTGCACGATGTCGCGCAGATCGACAGCGCGGCGCTCCGGCGGGCGCTGGCGGGCCATCGCCAGGAACGACTTCACGATGCGCGAACAGCGGTCGGCGGCGTTGCCGATCTTGGTGGCGCGCTCGATGGTGCGCTGGTCGGCGGCGGTCTCCTTCAGCAGTTGGGCGTGGCCGACCACGACGGAGAGCGGATTGTTCAGCTCGTGGGCGACACCGGCCAGGAGTGAGCCCAGAGCGCTCAGCTTTTCGCTCTGATAGAGCGCCGCGCGCTGGCGATTCATCTGTTCCTCGACGGCGCGGCGCTCGGTCAGGTCGTAGGCGCTGGCGACGATCATCTCCTCGCCCTGATACTCGATCAGACTGGCGGTCAGCGATACCCAGATCGGCTGGCCGTCGGCGCGCCGCAGCAGCACCTCATAGCCCTCGACAGTGCCCTTCTTGCGCAGCAAGGCAAGGTAGCGGTCGCGATCTTCGGGGTTTACGTAGAGGTCGGAGACATAGGAGGGCTCGCCGGACTGCTGCATCTGGCCGAAGATCCGCCGCGAGGCCGGGCTCTCGTAGATGACCAGGCCGTCCTCGGCGCGCACCATGACGACGGGGACCGGCGAGGCCTCCAGGATCGAGCGCACCAGGCTCTCGCTCTCGCGCAGCGCCCGCTCCATCTCCTTGCGGTTGGTGATGTCGGTGCGCGTGACGACGATGCCGCCCTGTCGCGTCGGCTGATTTGAGAACTGGAACCAGCGCCCGTCGCTCTGCTGGAACTCCATGTCGGTGCAGAACTTGCGGCGCAGCGCCTTGCGCTCCTCGAGCCATGCATCGACGCGGTCGTCGGTACCGGCGTACTGGCCGCGCTCGGCACCAGTGCGGATGAAGTCGAGCCACGGCATGCCGGGCTGCAGCATGTCGGCGCTCATGAAGTTGAACTCGCGGTAGCGCTGGTTGCACATCACCAGGCGGTCCTGGGCGTCGTAAAGCGCGAAGCCCTCGGTCAGCGATTCCACCGCGTCCTGCAGCATCTCGCGCGCCTCGCGCAGTTCCGCTTCCTTCGCCATCTGGTCGCTCAGGTCGACCACGGTGCCGATCGAGTAGGTGCGCTCGCCGATCCTGGCCAGGCGTGACGAGACGGCACCCCAGAATTCGGTGCCGTCGGCCTTCTTCAGGCGCGTCACGCGGCCGTCCAGGCGACCCTTTTCAACCAGCTCGTTGGTGCAGGCCGCGCGCTCCTCTGGCGTAGCGAAGGAGCGGACGGACAGGTAATGCTCGGTGACCGGCCAGCTGTAGCCAAGCAGCTCGGCGGCCGCCGGGCTGTGGTACAGCACCACGCCGCTGTAGGTATCTGTCAGCCACAGGGGCAGGGGGTTGTTCTCGACCAGGGTCCGGAACTTCAGCTCGCTGTCACGCAGCGATTCCTCGATGCGCTTCAGCTTGGTGATGTCGGTGCGCACGTAGACCCGCCCGCCGCCGTGGACCGGGTGGGTCGAGGTCTGCAGCCAGGTGCCGTCGTGCAACTGGAACTCCACCGGCTCCTGCTCGGCCGAGATCACCTTCTGCAGCCAAAGGCTGTCGTCGTCCTCCGCCGCGCCGGGCTCCACCGGCCGGCCGTCGAAGACCTTCATCTTGGCGCGGCCCCTCATGTAGTTGTCGGTGGTCAGGGTGCCGACCATCTGATCCGGGCCTGCGTCGTAGAGCGCCGCATAGGACGCATTGCAGAGAATCAGCCGCTGGTCCTCGCCGTAGATGGCGAAACCGTTGGGAATGTTCTCGACTGCGTCGCGCAGCAGACGCCAGACCCGGTTCAGTTCCGCCTCGGCGTTGACCCTTTCGCTGACGTCGTGCAGTTCGGTCACGACCACACGCGCATCGCCCAGGGTCAGCACGCTGGCCATCACCTCCACCGGCAGGATTCTGCCGTCGCGGTGCCGCGCGGTGAGGCGCAGCGGCGTCGGCGCGGCCTGCTCCTCCGGGCGCGCCAGAAGCTGGGCAACGACGTCGCGGTAGAGCGCCCCGCCGTCGTCCTGCAGCAGCGTTGCTGCGAAGTCCTGGCCCCGCACCGCCTCGCAGCTGATGCCGAACAGGGCCTGCGCGGCGCGGTTGCAGGCGGCCAGGCGGCCGTCACCGTCCGACAGGAAGATCGGGTGGGAGGCCTGCTCGATGATGGCGCGGCGCTGGCGCACGATCTCCTCGTCGTTCGGCCGGGCGTGCCGCTCGGCGCTGATATCCAGCAGCACGCCCGTCACCGCCTCGCCGGCCAGCACGATCTCATCGCGGCACCAGACATGCGCCCCGTCGGGATGCAACAGGCGGTATTCCAGGGTCGCCCCGCCTGACGCTGCGGCTGCGGCCAGGCCCTGGCGGTAGGCGGTGCGGTCGTCGGGATGGATCCGCTCGAAAAAGCCATCGCTGCCGGCGCAGAGTGTGGCGGCGTCCAGCCCGGTCAGCGCTTCGGGGCGGCCGGTGGCCTGGTCGAGGGTGAGGGAGCCGGCGTTCAGCCGGCCGCGGTAGAACACTGCCGGCAGCCTGGCCTGCAGCAGGGCGAGGAAGTCGTCGCCGGCAGCATCGGGGTCGCTGCCGCGGGCGGAATCACCGCCCTGGGGCTGCCGACCCCCGGCTTTTCGGCTTCCGGACTTGTGGCCCTTGAACGTTTGCATCGGTTTCGCGCGCCCCTGCGTTTCTTCGGTCTTGGCCGACGTCACGGACGGAGCCGGGCGCACGGGCAGGGTCGTTGCCGAAGGTGCGATGCAGATTAGCCGAGGGGCGCACCAGAGAAAAGCGGACTGCGCGATACGCGAGCCGGCCGCTAAACCGGTGGTTTGCGGCGGACTCGTCTTTGCGCTCTTCGAGGGTTCTCCCATCCCTTGCCCCGCCCCGAGTGAACGACCGGGCCGGTGCCTTCCCCAAGGCAGCCGGCCCGGCGGGTTACTGGTTACATGCGATAACGCCCGGCACGGCGGTGCCCGGCGTCCAGGCTGTCGCGGGCCGACTGCTGGGCGGCACTGATGATGGCCGCGCGGTTCAAGCCGATGTCACGCAGGGTGCGGTCGTCGAGTTGCGAAAGCGCCTCGACGGTCTGGTGAATGCGCCGGTCGCGCGCGCTCACGGCAAAGAGAGTCTGCAGCGCCTTCAGCAGCCGCCGGCCGGTCTTGGCCACGGGCGTTTCGCTGGAAATTGCATAGCTGGCTGCGCCGAAGGGGCTGGCGGGCCTCGTGCCCGTCAGGATCATCGGCGAGCCGAAAACGTTGGAATCGCTCATGTCACATCACCACGTTATTCGGTTGTCTCGGTTCAATTGATCGCTCGCCCAGACCAACGGTGGCCCGCCATTGTCCTCCAGCGGCACCCCCATCGGTTTCGGGTGCCGGTATAGGCGCCGGCTGTTTCTTGTTGATGTCG
This sequence comes from Pelagibius sp. 7325, assembly GCF_037652055.1. Lineage (NCBI taxonomy): Bacteria > Pseudomonadati > Pseudomonadota > Alphaproteobacteria > Rhodospirillales > Rhodovibrionaceae > Pelagibius > Pelagibius sp. 7325. The sequence continues at coordinate 182,287 of NZ_JBBKAH010000011.1, read as the reverse complement.
CGGCGCCGGGGTTTGGGTATCAATTGTTCGCAGGTCGCCCCTCGCTCGCTGAAACATTTGAAACAAAGCGGGTGAAACAGTGCGGGGCCCTGGCCCTGCGGCGCGCTGGGTTCTATGGTTTGGCGCGCGTTAACCCTTTTTTCGAGTCGGCCCGGCACAAAGGGCGAGCGGCATTTGCCGCGGCATCCGAGGAGGCAGTCTTGCGTGCGTTGAAGACCTGGTTGCTGGCTGTCCTTGCGGCCGCCGTCCTGGCAGGCGCCGTCCCCGCCGAGGTTCGGGCGCACCCCCATGTCTGGATCGACGCCCGCAATACGGTCATCTTCGACGACCAGCAGCGCATGGCGGCGCTGCGGGTTTCCTGGCGCTTCGACGAGTTCTACAGCCTCTTCGCCATCGAGGGTCTCGATACCGACGGCGACGGCACGGTGTCGGAAGCCGAACTGCAGCCGCTGGCCGAACTGAATGTCACCTCGCTGGAGGAGTACCGCTATTTCACCTATGTGACGGCCGACGGCGTCGAGGTGCCCTACGGCCCGGTTAGCGAGTACGCCTCCCGCTTCGAGGACGGCATCCTCAGCCTGGAGTTCGTCATTCCGCTGGAGGCCCCGGTCGATCCGCGGCGCGCCCAGGTGACATTCAAGAGCTATGACCCGACCTTCTACATCGCGGTCGAGCCGTCCCTGCAGGACCCGGTGCGCTTCGCTGGATCGCCGCCGCCAGCGTGCCGCGCCGTGGTGCAGGAGGGCCAGGACGGCGAGACGCTCAACCTCTCCGAGGCGGATTTCCTGGACCCTGCCAAGAGCGAAAGCATCGGCGCGCTCTACGCCACCGCCATCGCCATCGTCTGCGACACGAGCGGGGCCATTCAGTGAGCGGATCCCTGGCCGGGCTGCCGCTGCTGCGGCCTCTCTTCGCCGCCGTCCTGTTGTGCTTCGGTCTCGCCTTTGCGGTGCCGGCGGGGGCACAGACACCTCTCGTGCCACCGGGTGGCGGGTCCGCTCCGGCCGCGCAGCCCGGCAGCCTGTGGCAGCAGACCCTGGGCCGCGTGCACCAGGTCCAGCGAGACCTGCACCGCCGGCTGGCCGCCGCCGTGCGCGCGGTGAACGACGCAGGCAGCGGCGTCGCCACACTGTCTCTGATGGCGATCTCGCTGCTCTACGGCGTCTTTCACGCCGTGGGGCCCGGCCACGGCAAGGCGGTGATCTCCGCCTACCTGCTGGCCAACGAGCGCGCGGTCAGGCGCGGTATCCAGCTCGCCTTCCTGGCCTCCCTGGTGCAGGGGATTTCAGCGATCCTGCTGGTCGGCGTGCTTGCCGTGCTGCTCGACGTCGCCGGCGTGAAGGTCAGGGAGTCGGCCGCGATTCTGGAATCCGCCAGCTATGCGCTGGTCGCCCTGGTCGGCGCCTGGATGCTGCTGTCACTGCTGCGCGGCGGGGGCCGCCACCATCATCATGGCCACGACCATGGCCATCACCATCACCATCACCATCACCATCACCATGACGCGGCCTGCGGCCACAATCCGGCGCCGGACCCGGCGCTGCGCGCCGGCGGCGGGGGCGTGTTCTCCAAGGCTGCCGGTCTGGTGCTGGCGGTCGGTATCCGCCCGTGCAGCGGGGCGGTGCTGGTGCTGCTCTTCGCCCTCGCCCAGGGGGTGCTGCTGGCCGGAATCGCGGCGACCTTCGCCATGTCGTTCGGCACTGCCGTAACGGTCTCTCTGCTGGCCGTCCTCACGCTCTATTCCAAGCGTCTGGCGTTGGCCCTGGTCGGCGCCGGGGCGCGGACCGGCTGGGTCGAGGCCGCCTACCGAGGTCTCGCCTTCCTCGGCGCCGGCCTGCTGCTGCTGATCGGCGCCGGGCTCTTCTGGGGCTCGCTGGCTCCCGCCGGACCGCTCTGACGCCCGTCAGCCCGCCGACCTCACGTTCTTGTGATCCTGGAATCGGCCGTCAGACGGCTGTGCCGGCCCTCCTGAAACAATTGGGACCCGGAGCCCAGTGGGAATTCGGGCACGATCTGTGCTACTTTTGTGGCTTGTAACGAGGCTTTTTGGGGGGCTTGTCTGCCCCCGCAGGACCGCGTGGGTGCCGTCCGGCTGTATAAATCGTTGCTTCAGCAACAAAAAATTGAAGCGTGCTCTTCTGTGGTAATCCGCACAGCACCCTCCCCGTTCCGTACGTAATCTTCTTTCACAACAGGCCGCCGGGCGTCGCTTGCCCGCTTCCCCAAAAAGGGGGCAGAAGCCGGTTCGGGGACCTGGGTATGCGAGAGGTTTGGTGGAGACTTTGGGGAAAGGGAGAGCAAGAAATCATGTCTGAGACAAACACACTCCTGATCGGCCGGAACCGGCTGTTTCTGGAAGGATTGAAGAGCCTGCTGCGCGGCAGCTCCTTCGATGTCACGGGTGAAGCGAGTTGCGCCGGCGATCTGGATGACACCGACGACGGTGACACCCCCGAACTGGTTCTCGTCGAACTGCGCGGCGACGTCGCCGATCTGGTGCTGGACCTGCAGCAGCTGCGGGACACCCTGCCGTCGGTGCCTGTGGTCGTGCTGACCGACGAGCGCGATCCGCGCACTTTGGCGGCCTGCCTGAACGCCGGTGCGGCGGCCTTTCTGGGAAAGGACATCTCACTGGAAGCGCTGATCCACTCTCTGAAGTTGGCGATGCTGGGCCAGAAGGTCATGCCAACGGATCTGGCGGTGGCGCTGATCAACGGCGCGGCCGGCGTGCAACCGGTCGACGGCAAGGGGATCGAGAGCTACGGCCTGTCCGACCGCGAGCTGGAGATCCTGCGCTGCCTGGTCAACGGCGACGCCAACAAGGTGATCGCCAACCGCCTGGAAATCACCGAGGCGACGGTGAAGGTCCACATGAAGAGCCTCCTGCGCAAGATCAAGGCAGGCAACCGCACCCAGGCGGCGATCTGGGCGCTGAACCACGGGCTGGCACCAGGCCTGCCGTTCGGCCAGGCAGGCGAGGCACCGCGCCGCGCCCCGCAGGCCAAGGAGATGGTGCTGTCGCAGATGATGGGCTAGGCACGGCGCCTAGCCCCCGTCTCCCCTGCTGCCACGCCGCCGGGATTCGCCGGCGGCCGGCGGTGCGTCGCGGAGGAAAGGGGATGGCTCAAGCGTTGCCGGTGACCTCCTCGTCGTCGTCTTCCATGTTCTCCGGATTCTCCGGCAGGCTGTCGAGCAGCGGCAGCAGAACGGTGGCGGCGAGCACCGCGGCTTCGGTGCGGTTGCGGCAGTCCAGCTTGATGAGGATGGCGCGAACCATGGATTTCACTCGCGCCTCGCTTTCGCCCAGCGTTTCGGCAATGCTGCGATTGCTGTCGCCCTCGGCCAGCAGGCGCAGGATGGCGCGCTCGCCATCGCCCAGTCGTGACAGCAGGTCCAGGTAGATGGCCCCCTCGACTCCTTCGGCGCGGGCCGAAGGCATGATCGAATAGCCGTCCTCGGCCAGCTTCAGGCTGGCTTCCAGGTACTTCAGGCCGTGGCCCAGCAGGATCAGGCCGTCGGCGCGGCAGGGCAGCTCGCCCATCATGGCGCATTTGGATTCCGGCACCGCCAGCAGGACCCGGGTGCGCTTGCCGGACCAGCGTTCGACCTGGTCCTCCAGGCTGTGGAAACGGCTGCTGTCGTTGGCCGCCAGAATCAGGTAATCGGCATCCGGCTCGCCGCGTCCGTTGGACGGAAAGATGCAGATATCCCCAACGCGGGTATGCGGCACGCGGCGCAAAGCATCCAAAAGAGGGCCGGGCTCGATTCCGGCCGCCACTACGGCGCAACGCCGGTCGCGGGCATCTTTGGACGGGCCGGTCTCTTTTATCGGCTGTTCGGTCATCTTGGGGGAAACCTCCTACCTGTTCGGCGCGGCCATTGCGCCGGCTGCCGGGCGCGGCACAGGCGCCGCATGAGGCCAAAGCCTAGCATGGGCTACCGCTGGAACGGGACCGGCTCAGGCATAGTACTACCGAGGGGGTATGCGGCGTGGGGTGGCCGGGCGGGAAATCCACCGGGCCTGTGACAATCCCCACAGTGGGGCCGGGCCCGCGGCGCTACCTTCGGGGCGTCGTCGTGGAGGTCCTCCCTCAAGCCACGATGACGGAGCTAATCGAACGAGCCCCAAGGCCCCGTCCGCCGCCCATCGGACGGGGCTTTCCTTTTGAGGTCTGCCGGAAGCGCGCAGAGCATAGCCGCCGGTCCCTCGCGGACCTCAATCCCCCGCCACTTCGTGGACCAGGCGCTCCAGCTCCTCCAGGTCGCTGATGATCAGCGTCCGGCCGTCACGGCTGATAAGGCCGCTCTTGGTCAGATCGTTCAGCTCGCGGGTCACCGCCTCGCGATGGGTGCTGATGCGCGCGGCGATGTCGGCATGGGTCGGCGCCGGCGAGATGCGCGCGGTGTTGCCGTCGCGCTCTCCCTCGCGTGCCAGGCGCAGCAGTTCCGAATGGATGCGGTTCTTCACTGCCAAGGTGCTGAACTCGAAGATGCGTTCGCTGAGGGAGCGCACCATCTTGGTCAGGTAGGTCAGCATGGCCATGGAGACGGCCGGGTATTCCTGCAGGATCGAGCGGAAGGTCTCCGCCGAAACCGTGCCGATCATCACGTCGGTCAGCGCAATGACGTTGGCCGAGCGCGGCGCGCCGTCGATGGCGGCAAATTCGCCGAAGCACTCACCGGCCTGGATGTCGCGGAATGCCACTTCCTTCCCGGCGCTGGAAAAGAGGATGACGCGCACGGTGCCGGAGACCATGAAATAGACGTCGGTGGAGGCGTCCTGGTGGCCGATGATCTGCTGGTGGGCTTTGTAGTTTCGCCAGTTGACCCGCTGGGTCAGGCGTTCGATCTCACGCGCATCGAGGTCGCGGAAAATTCCGATACGCTCCAGCGCGTAGCCTGTGCCGCCCGAAACCTTTTGATTGGCCGTCATCACCCCCACTCATCCCGTTCGGCGGCGCAGCGCCCCGGACCGGTGGGACAATCTGCGCCAAGCCGTTGAAAACGGTACAAAGCCTGAAGAAGAGTCACCGCCGCTGCAAAGCCCCCAAGCTTTGCCGGCGTCCCTCCCAATGGGGCAGGATGGCCGGGCGGGTTATCCAGAGCCTGCGCAATACTACCTACCGGCCTCTAGGATGCAACCGGCTGCTGGCATCTGCTATCGGAAGTGCCTGCTGCCTGAAGTGCCTGGGGCTCGTTCGCTTGCCTTGGCTTTCACATCGCAGTATGCAGGCGGCACCCCAGACCGCCCCAGCAGGAAAACGTTCGGTCCAAAAATGCCACAGCCCGACCCGATCTCTGCGCCCGATTTTTCCGGGGTCCGGTTGCGGCACTGGCTCAGTGAGATTCTGCTGCCGTTCTGGGCCGTGCAGGGTTTCGACGCCGCTCACGGGGCCTTCGTCGAAAAATTTGAACCGTCGGATTCCAAATCCCCTGGGTTGCCGACGCAGGAGGATTACACGCGGGTGCGCGTGCAGGCGCGGCAGATCTACGTGTTCAGCCATGCCGCGGCGACCGGGATCAGCGATGTCGGCTTGGCCGCGGCGCGGCGCGCCTTCGCCTTCTTGGAAGAGCACGCCTGGGACCGCGCCGAGGGCGGCTGGTTTCACCGCTTGCGGTGCGGCGGCGGTGTGCTGGATCCGATGAAAGACAGCTACGATCACGCCTTCCTGCTGCTCGCCATGGCTTGGCTCTACCGGGCCACCGGTGAGCCGGCGGTGCTGCGGCGTGCACATCAGACCGCCGCCTTTCTGGAGCAGGCGCTGGCGCGCCGCTATGGCGGCGTCTTCAACGGCTATGCCGAACACCAGGTCTCGCCCGGCGGGTGGGCGCCGCTGCCGCGGCGCCAGAACCCGCACATGCACATGCTGGAAGCCTTTCTCGCGCTGCACGAAGTCTCCGGGGATGCTTTGTGGCTCGATCATGCACGGCAGATGTACGCGCTGTTCAATCGTCATTTCTTCGATGCCGAGGCTGGACAACTCATCGAGTTCTTCGACCGCGACTGGCGGGAGATGCCGCAGGAAGGAACGCGCCTGCGCGAGCCCGGCCACTTCTTCGAGTGGACCTGGCTGCTGCACCGCTACGCAACGCTGGCCGGTGACGACAGCGCGGCCGGGGCGATGCGCCCGCTCTACGATTGGGCCTGGGACAGAGGAGTCGACAGCGATGGTGTTGTCTTCGAGGTGCTGGATGCGGAAGGACGAGTGCTGAACGGCGGCAGCAAGAGATTGTGGCCGCAGACCGAGGCGGCGAAGGCCTGTCTGGCCGTACACGAACGATTTGGCAACGCGGAGGCGCTGGAGCGCGCGGGCAAGCTGTTGGGAGCGCTGTTCACCACCTTCGCCGGCCTCGACCGGCCCGACTGGCGCGAGCAGGTGGACCGCGGCGGCAAGGTTATCCGCGACGGCATGCCGTCCTCTAGCCTCTACCACCTCTACCTCGCCAGCGCCGAGGCGGTAAGGGTGCTGCCGGCGGTGTGAGGAGTCAGCGCCGCTGCAGATCCTGATTCAGGACCTTGGTGACGCGGCCGTGGCCGATGATGCGGTTGCCCTCCCGCACCGTGAAGGCGAAGCCGTTGTAGAGCCGGCCCTGCTCCACTTCAGGGACGAGGAACGACATCCGTGAAAGCACCGTCCCGCCCGGGCTTACCTGGTCATTGTCCTGGAAGACGTGCATCGCATCGCTCAAGGCGCCCCCGTGGCCGAGGTCGTGCGTTGTCCGCAAGCCGCTGCGGTAGGGGCCGGGACCGCCGCTTTCTTTGACGGAAAGAAAACGGATCTCGGCTTCGATGTCGGGCTTTTTCCCTGCCATCTCAGCCACCCGCATGTAGCACATTGGCACCCAGGCGTTTCTCCAGGCGGCGGACCAGCCAGGAGACGACCAGGATCAGCACCAGGTATTCCAGCACCAGCACGGAGTAGATCTCCAGCGGGCGATAGACGGTGACCGAGAGCTCGTTGGCGCGGCGGGTCAGCTCCGGCAGGCCCAGCACATAGACCAGTGACGACATTTTCAGCATGTAAACGAACTGGTTGCCGAGCGCCGGCAGGATGCGGCGGATCGCCTGCGGCAGCACCACGAAGCGCATCTTCTGCACGTAGCTGAGGCCGAGAGAGTCGGCGCCGTCGATCTGGCCGCGTTCGATGGACTGGATTCCGGCGCGGAAGATCTCCGCCTCGAAGGCGCTGTCGCAGAGCGCCAGGGCGACCACGCCGGCGACGAAGGGGGTCATCGAGAGGCCGAGCAGGATTGGCAGGCCGTAGTAGGTCCACAGCAGCATCACCAGAATCGGGATGGCGCGGAAGATCTCGACGTAGACGCGATTGAACCAGCGCAGGCGCTTGTCCCGGGCGAGGCCGGGCAGGGCGACCAAGAGACCGATGAGCACGGAGAACATGATCGCCGTGCCGGAGATCGCAATGGTCAGCCAGAAACCGCTGAGCATGAAGAGGAAGTTGTCGCGCCCGCGCGGCGTCGTCGGCAACACCTCGTACCAGCCCCAGCCGCTGCCGCAGCCGGTGAGCAGCAGCAGCGCGGCTGCGAGCGCCAGGCTCGTCCGGAGAGGGAGTGAGGGAGAGATCACCGCGCGGGCCCGGCGGCTCACGCGGCGATCAATTGAGCGGCATCCACTTCTCGAGCAGGCTGTCGAAGAAGCCTTCGTTCTCCTTGATGCGGATCCAGTGGTTCAGGTAGTTCAGCCACACTTGGTCGTCCTGGTCGACGAGGAAGGCGATGTCGGTGGGGGCCGCCGGTTCCTCGACAGGCACGATCATCAGCACGTCGTGCACCTCGACCAGCTTGGAGGCCTCGACGGTACTGGTCACCGAGACGTCGGCACGTCCGGCCAGCACCTCTTGGAAATCGCGCGCCGGGGCTTCGATGGCGCGGATGGTCGCCTTGGGGAACAGTGTCTTCACCTGCTGCTCCTGGCTGGTGCCCAGGGTCACCGCGACGACGATGCCTTCCTGGTTGATGTCCTCCCAGGTGGTGAAGCGATCGGCATTCTTCTTCTGGGTCATCGGTACGGTACCCAGGGTGTAGTAGGCGCTGGTGAAGCCGACGCTGCGGATGCGCTGGGTCGTCATCGAGGCGCTGGTGGAGATGTCGTACTTGTCGGCGACGATGCCGGGCACCAGCGTCTTCCATTCGGTCGGCACGAATTCGATTTCGACCCCGAGGTCCCGGGCGAGTTCCGTCATCACGTCGATGTCGAAGCCGGCGTAGTCGCCGGTCGCCGGGTCCTTCATCGACATCGGATTCCAGTCGCCGGTGGTGCCGACGCGCAGCTTGCCCGATTCCAAAACCTTGGTCAGCGTCGAGACCTGCGCCGCCGCCGGAGCGGCCCACGCCAACAGGCCGGCAGCAAGTGCCGCCACGATGACCGTCATCTTCCGCATGATTGTTCGTCCCCTTGTTACACGCAGGCTTGCCCCACGCTGCTGGCGCTTCCAGCTTCGCCGCCGCGCCCCGGTCGGTTGGCTCTGCCCCCGCCCATCAAAGCAAGTGCCGGGGCAGGCGGCAAGAATGCTGCCGCCGGGAAACGCCGGCGAACGGCAATCCGGCCGCTCAGCCGCTCTTCAAAGTCTGGGGGAGGCACCCCTTGAAAGCAGTTCAATAGCACATATTTTGGAATGATTCCAATTGCGAATAATTCGCAATCGTGCTACATGGTAATCGCGCCCTGCCGGAAACCGTCCCACATCCGGCGCCCGGGGTCGCCCACGAGGAGACCGGAAATGAGCCTGGACCTGGTGAAAACGGTGACCTTCGCCGTGCTGCACTTCAGCGTTGGCTTCACTGTCACCTACCTGCTGACCGGCTCCGTCGCCATCTCGACCGGGGTCGCCCTGATTGAGCCGGCGGTGAACACGGTAGTCTTCTTCTTCCACGAACAGGCTTGGCGCCGCTTTGCCGCGCGCAAGCCGACCGCGGCGGCGCTGCCGGCCCCTGCGGCGGGCGCGTGGTTTCCACGAGGGGCCTGCGCGAAGCCGGATCTTTAGCACCGCACAAGCCCTCGTCATGAAGGGGACTCTGCGCGCGATTGTTCGCGCGCAGACGGTCTGGTGCTTTCGCTGGACACAGGATTATTACAAATCGATGACGCTTCGGTGACGCAGACTGCCAGGTGAGGCATCGATGCGACTTCGCAAGGAGCTCCCCCAAATGCCACAGCCCGCGCTCTCCCTGACCGACTCTTCTCTCGTAGATCCCGCCGGCGCCGAACGGGACCGCCTGCCGGCAGAAGCCCGGCGCATGGCCGCCGAACTGGGCCAAGGGCGCCAGGGCGTGACCATCCGCCTCGGCCCCATCATGGGAATCCTCTGGGCTGCCGCCGCGTTGATCGTACTGCTGAGCCTGGTGCAAGACCTGCTGATCTTTCTGGCGCCGGAGGCCGGCTTCAGCGACCGGATCTACCGGCTCGACGTCGACACCGAAGCCAGCCTGCCGACCTGGTATTCGACCAGCCTGCTGTCGCTCTGTGCACTGCTGCTGCTGCTCATCGGGCTGCAGGTGAACAGCCAAAGCCGCCTCAAGGCCCTGCCGTGGTTCATCCTGACGGCAATCTTCGCGGTACTTTCGCTCGACGAGATCGCAACGTTGCACGAGGGGCTGTCGGCTTTGCTGAGCGCGCGGATGGACAACAGTGGTCTCTTCTACTTCGCCTGGACCGTTCCGGCGCTGATCGTCTGCGTCGCCGGGCTGATCTGCTTCGTGCCCTTCATCCTCAGCTTCAAGGGGTTCGACCGCGTGTTGCTGGTCAGCTCCGCGATCGTATTTCTGTCCGGAGCCATCGGGATGGAGATGCTGGGCGGCGCCGAAGCAGAGACCGGCGGCATCGCCACGCTGCACTACCGGATGCTGACCACCCTGGAAGAGACGTTGGAGTTTGCCGGCGTGCTGCTGTTCCTCGGGTTCCTGCTGCGCCGCCTGCGCGCCGCCCACGCCAGGACGGTGCTCAAATTCGAATGATGCCGCCGCCGTCGGCTACAGCGCGCTGAGCGGCGGGACGGCGAAGCGGGTGGAGAGTTCTCCGAAGACCTGCCAGTTGTGGGTGTCGAGCGGAACGCCGTCGGCGCCGCGCGCGCGCTCCACCGCCCACTCGCGGTCGCCGGCCGCCATCACGCGCGTGCCGGGCAGGGCGTCCTGGCCGCGCAGGGCGCCGAGGTAGCGACGCATCTGTGCCTGGAAGGTCGCCGCGTCGATGAAGGCCGAGGGCTTCATGGCGAGGAAGAACTGGCCGAGGCAGCGCGGCTCCGACCAGCTGGAATTGAACATGTCGGCCATCTCGTGGTCGAGGCGCATGCCGCTGAGGACGGCAGAGAGGATCTCGACCATGCCGGCCAGCGCGGCGCCTTTGTAGCCATAGCCGGCGCCGCCCAGCGGCAGCAGCGATTCCGCCGCCTGCGGATCGCGGGTGACGCGGCCGGCGCCGTCGACCACCACGTCATCCGGCAACTCGCGGTCCAGCGCGCGGTACTGCAGGATGCGGTTATAGGGGATCGAACTGGTCGCCATGTCGATGAGGTAGGGCCGCTCGCCGTCGACCGGCACCGCAAAGCTGATCGGGTTGGTGCCGTGGAAGGCCTCGCGGCCGCTGTGCGGCAGCACCGCATCGTTGGCGTTGCAGAAGGCCATGCCGATGTAGCCGGCCTCGGCGGCCGCCAGGCTGTAGGCGCCGGCGGCGCCGAAGTGCGAGGAGTTGAAGACACTGACCGCGCCGACGCCGGCTTCCTCGGCCAGTACAATTGCCTCCTCCATGGCACGGTAGCCCGCGGCGGTGCCCAGCGCGTGGTCGGCATCCAGGCGGCCGACCGCCGCGGCGCGCTTTTCGAAGCGCATCGCCGGCCGGCCCTTCACGCGGCCGCCTTCCAACACTTTCACGTAGTGCGGCAGCAGGCGCACGCCGTGGCTGTCGACGCCGCGCAGCGAGGCGCCGACTAGGGCGCGCGCGGTGTTCTCCGCCGAGGGCGCGTCGGCGCCGGCCGCCTGCAGCACCGCGACGACGAAGCGCGAGAGATCGCCGGTCTCGACGCGCGCGGCGACATAGCCGTCGCCCTCGTTTGCGGCAGTGGCCGGCGCCGCGCTGCTCACACGCGCCTCGCTCACATCACCGCTCCGATCTGCCAGGGGATGAACTCGGCATCGCCGAAGCCCAAAGCCTCGGACTTCGAGGGCGTGCCGCCGGCGACTTCCAGCACTTTGTCGAAGATCTCGCGGCCGACCTGCTCGACGCTCTTGTCGCCGTCGGCAATGCCGCCGCAGTTGATGTCCATGTCCTCGCTCATGCGCGCATACATCGGGGTGTTGGTGGCGAGCTTGATGGAGGGCGAGGGCTTGAAGCCGAAGACCGAGCCGCGCCCGGTGGTGAAGCACACCACGTTGGCGCCGGAGGCGACCTGGCCGGTGACCGAGCAGGGGTCGTAGCCGGGGCTGTCCATGAACACGAAGCCCTTGGCTGTTACCGGCTCGGCGTATTTGTAGACACCCGCCAGGTTGGTGGTGCCGCCCTTGGCGGCGGCGCCGAGCGATTTCTCCAGGATTGTGGTGAGCCCGCCGGCCTTGTTGCCGGGCGAGGGATTGTTGTTCATCTCGCCGCCGTTTCGCTTCGTGTAGTCCTCCCACCAGCGGATACGCTGGATGAGCTTCTCGCCGACCTCGCGGCTGACCGCGCGGCGGGTCAGGAGATGCTCGGCGCCATAGATCTCCGGCGTCTCGCTGAGGATGGCGGTGCCGCCGTGGCGCACCAGCAGGTCGGCGGCGGCACCCAGCGCCGGGTTGGCGGTGATGCCCGAGTAGCCGTCGGAGCCGCCGCACTGCAGCGCGAGGGTCAGTTCGCTGGCCGGGCAGGTCTCGCGCACAGCCGCATTGGCCGCCGGCAGCATCGCCGTGATGCGCTCGATGGCCGCGTCGACGGTGCGGCGGGTGCCGCCGGTCTCCTGGATCGTCAGGGTCTGGAAGCGTTCGCCGCGCGTGAGGCCGTAGGCGTCGAGCAAGAAGGGGATCTGGTTCACCTCGCAGCCGAGGCCGACCATCAGGATGCCGGCGAAGTTGGGATGCCGCGCGTAGCCCCAGAGGGTGCGCTGCAGCGCCTCATAGCCGTCACCGCTGTCGGCCATGCCGCAGCCGGTCGAGTGCACGAAGGCGGCGACGCCGTCGATGTTCGGGTAGTCGGCCAGGATGCCGGTCCTGTTGAAGGCCTCGGCGATGTAGCGCGCGACGGTGGCCGAGCAGTTCACCGAAGTGAGGATGCCGATGTAGTTGCGCGTGCCGCAGCGCCCGTCGGCGCGGCGGTAGCCCTGAAAAGTGGCGCGCTCATCCTCCGGCACCATCGCCGTCGGCTTGGCGCCCTCGCAAAAGGCGTAATCGCGGTCGAACTCCGCCATGCCGCAGTTGTGCACGTGGACATGGTCGCCGGGCTGGATGGCCTGCGTCGCAAAGCCGATCACCTGGTCGTACTTCACGACCGCCTCGCCCACGGCGATGGTGCGGGTCGCCAGCTTGTGGCCGGTCGGCACCCGTCCACGCACGGAGACACCTTCGCCGCCAACGGTGGTGCCTTCCAGCAGATCGGCGCGTGCCACCACCACGTTGTCGCTGGGGGCCAGCCGGATCGTGAGGCTGGCGGTCTTCGGCCCTGTTGTCGGCCCTGTCATCTTCCTTGAGTCCTTAGGTTCTTCGTTTGGCCGGTAATGCCGGCATTCTGTGTCGCTTCAGCGCCCGACGGCGCGGCGGCCGCGCTGGCGGTCTTCGTCGGCGACCTCGCCGATGAATTCCGCCTCGGAGATGCGCAGCAGGTCCTCGGCCACCTGCACCAGGTGGGCGTCCATGGCGTCGCGTGCGGCCACGGGATCGCGGCGGCGCAACGCCTCCAGGATCTGCCAGTGGTCGCTGAGGAGGGCCGGGCGCAGCAGGGCGGCGCGCACCCGCTCGTGGAGCTTGGCCCACATCGGCGCGCGATATTTCAGATCCCACAGCGACTCGACAGTGCGCACCAGGGCGCTGTTGCGCGTCGCCCGCGCGATGCCGACGTGGAAGCTGCGGTCGCCGTTCTCGGTCTTGAAGCCGGTGCGGTGTTCTTCCTCCATCACCGCCAGCGCGGCTTCCAGCTCGGCGATGTCGCTGTCCTGGATCTGCTGGGCGGCGAAGTAGGCGACCGCGCACTCGATGGTGCGGCGCGCCTCCAGGATCTCAAAGGGGCCGAGGCCGATCTCTTCCTCGTCGGCGCTGCCGCGGGTCAGCGGCTTGTCGCGTGCTACGAAGATGCCGGCGCCGACGCGCACCTCGACCAGGCCGGAAAGTTCCAGCGCGATCATCGCCTCGCGCACCGTGGCGCGGCTGACACCCAGCTGGCGCGCGAGGTCGCGCTCGGCCGGCAGGCGCTCGCCCAGGGGAAACTCGCCTCCGGCGATGAGCCCGGCGAGTTGTTCGTAGACCTGTTGGAAAAGTCTCTTGGTTTGTATCATCTCGACCGGCATGGCGGCCGCGTACCCCGACTGTCCTGGCCTGCGGTCAAGCGACCGGAAGCGCGATTTCCTCTCGCCATAAGGTGATGAGGTCTGTTAGAAAGGTCAAGCTGTCAGGTGGTCAGGCCAATTTGCCCGGGCCGCAGAAATCGCCGACAGAAGCAATGAAAACCGCCGCAAAAGGCGGCCCGCGCCGCTCTGCCGGCGCCCTAAATTGGGAGGAAAGCATGCGGATTTCCCTGAAGTCTTCCGTTTTGGCCGTTGCCGCCGCCACCCTGGCGGCCGGCGTGATTTTCGGCGCCGGCGGCGATGCCGCGGCGCGCACCCTGAAGTGGGCGCATGTCTACGAGACTGCCTCGCCCTATCACACCTGGGCCGAGTGGGCCGCCGAAGAGTTGAAGAAGCGCTCGGACGGCGCGCTGGAGATGGAGGTCTTCCCGGCCTCCTCGCTGGGCAACGAGGTCGACATCAATGAGGGCCTGACCCTCGGCACCGTCGACATCATCTATACCGGCCAGCTGTTCGCCGGGCGCTCCTACGGGCCGATCGCCATCGGCGGGTCGCCCTACATGTTCCGCGATTTCAAGCACTGGGCGGCCTACCGCGACAGCGACCTGTTCCGCGACATGGCCAGCGGCTACCGCGACGAAACCGGCAACGAGGTCGTCACCCTGACCTACTACGGCCAGCGCCACGTGACCTCGAACAAGGAGATCGCCACGCCGGACGATATGAAGAACCTGAAGATCCGCGTGCCCAACGCGCCGCTCTACAAGATGTTCCCGGAAGCCGTCGGCGCCAATCCGACGCCGATCGCCTTTGCCGAGGTCTATCTCGCCCTGCAGCAGGGTGTGGTCGACGCGCAGGAGAACCCGCTGCCGACCATCCAGTTCAAGAAGTTTTACGAGGTCCAGGACTACATCACGCTCACCGGCCACATCACCGACGCGCTGATGACGATCGTTTCCGGCTCGACCCTGAGCAGCCTTTCCGATGACGAGAAGAAGGTGCTGGGCGACGTGCTGCGGGAAGCGGCTGAGAACTGCACCAACGATATCGTCAAGGCCGAGCAGGACCTGGTGGCGTGGTTCCGCGACCAGGGCAAGACGGTGAACGAGGTTGACCGTGCCGTCTTCCGCGAGGCGGTGGTGCCGCTGCACAACGGCCCGGCCGCGACCTGGGACCAGGCGACCTACGACAAGCTGCAGGCCATCCAGTAACCTCCCGGACTCCAAAGACCGTCGCATGGCCCAAAGTACGGACGGCCCTGGAAAAGACTATGGCGGGGAGGCGCCTAAGGCGCCTCCCCATTTTCCGCAGGCTGAGGACGAACCCGTCGACCTCTCCGACATCCGTCCGGAGGACAGCATCGTGCTCGTGCTGTTCTGGGCGCTGGCCGGGGTCGTCTTCCTGCAGTTTTTCTCCCGCTACGTGATGAATGACTCCATCGGCTGGACCGAGGAGATCGCGCGCTATCTGCTGGTGCTGGTGACCTTCGTCGGCGCCGCGCTCGCGGTGCGCAAGAACACCCACATCGCCGTCGAGTTCTTCTACCGCTATCTGCCCGGCGCCGGCGGACGTGTGTGCTCGACGCTGGTCGACCTGCTGCGCATCGGCTTCTTCTTCGCCGCCGCCTGGATCACCGCGAAACTGGCGCTCAAGACAAACCAGAAGATGACCTCGCTGGAGATGGGCAAGGACGTCATCTACTGGATCGTCTTCGCCGCGTTCGTGGCAATGACGTTCTATGCTCTGCGGCTGGCCTGGCGGCACTGGCGCCAGGGCTACAGCGTCCTGACGCGCCCCGCCGAACGCCAGCTCATCGACTGAACGGAAGCCTCCCCGCATGCTGCTGGCACTGCTCTTCGTCATGGTCTTCGGGCTGCTGATCTTCGGCGTGCCGGTCGCCATCGCGCTCGCACTCTCCTCGCTGGCCTTCATCCTGCTTGCAGGCCAGGTGCCGGACCTCGTGGTCATGCACCGCATGATCAACGGGGTGAACTCTTTTCCGCTGCTGGCGGTGCCCTTCTTCATCCTAGCCGGCAACCTGATGAACACCGCCGGCATCACCAACCGCATCTTTGACTTCGCCAAGGCCTGCGTCGGCTGGATGCGCGGCGGCTTGGGCCACGTGAACATCGGCGCCAGCGTCGTCTTCGCCGGCATGTCGGGCGCCGCGGTGGCCGATGCCGGCGGCCTTGGCACCATCGAGATCAAGGCGATGCGCGATGCCGGCTACGACCCCGACTTCTCGGTCGGTGTCACCGCAGCGTCGTCGACCATCGGCCCGATCATCCCGCCCTCGCTGCCCATGGTGATCTACGGCGTGGTGGCTTCGTCCTCCATCGGCCAGCTTTTCGCCGCCGGTTTCATCCCCGGCCTGATGATGGCGGCCTCGCTGATGATCATGGTCGCCTGGTACGCCCGCGCGCGGAACTACCCGCGCGACGCGCGCTTTTCGCTCGCCGTGCTGTGGGGCAGCTTCCAGCGCGCCTTCCTGTCGCTGCTGACTCCGATCATTATCGTCGGCGGCATCCTGGGCGGCATCTTCACGCCGACCGAGGCGGCCATCGCCGCATCGGCCTATGCCCTCTTCCTCGGCGTCGCGGTCTACCGCACGCTGACCCTCCGGCGCCTGCTGCGCGTCAGCTTCGACACCATCGAGACCACGGCGGTGGTGATGTTCATCGTCGCCGCCGCGTCGATCTTCGCCTGGATCCTCACCAGCAACCGCGTGACCGAGCAGTTCGCCGCGCTGATCCTCACCATCACCGAGAACCCGGTTCTGATCCTGCTGATGATCAATGTCATCCTGCTGGTGGTCGGCTGCTTCATGGAGACCATCGCGGCGATCACCATCCTGGTGCCGGTTCTGCTGCCCATCGTGGTGAAGCTGGGCATCGACCCGGTGCACTTCGGCGTCATCATGGTGCTGAACCTGATGATCGGCCTGCTGACGCCGCCGGTCGGCATGGTGATCTACGTGCTGTCGCGGGTCTCCGGCGTGCCCTTCGAGCGCTGCGTGACGGCAACGGCGCCCTTCCTCATCCCGCTGGTTGCGGTGCTGCTGCTGGTCACCTTCATCCCGCAGCTCTCCATGTTCCTGCCGACGCTGATTTATCGCTGACGTGGTCCGCGTCGCGGCCGCGACGCCGGCTTTGCCGCTGGCCGCGGCCAACCGCGCGCTCGACGACCTGCGCCGGGGCTGCCTGCGGGGGGCGGCGGCGCTACGGCCGTGAGGGGAAGTCCCGAGCCGAGTTGTTGCCCCTCTCCCTATTTCCGGAGGCGAGGGATCACATCGCTACGCCCTTGAAACGGGGTCGAAAACAGCCGACCTTTATGGTTAACGGCTGCTTTACCTTGCGGGCGCCAGGATGTGCCCCCAGGGCAAGGGTGCTTACCGAACTTAAGGGAGTTCGGCGCTACTCTTGCGTTAGGACGTAAGCGGCCTGCTGCGCCTCCCGGCGGGCCGCGGCCGATGGTGCCGTCCGCATGGGAGGCGGGAACCTTATGAGAGGGCGCCTTGACCTTGGGGCCTGAAGTCAGCGGTTTAGACGGCGGGGGTAGGGCGGACGGCCAAGCGGGCGTCCGGCAGGCGGACCAGCATCCCTGGGAGCGCAGCTATCCAGCGGAGCTCTCTTGGGCCGAGCCGGTGCTGCAGGAACCGCTGTTCTCAGCCCTCGACCGCGCGGTGGCCGACTACGGCCCGCGGCCCTGCCTCGATTTCCTCGGGCGATCCTACAGCTATACGGACGTCGGCGACCTCGTCGCCCGCGCCGCCAAGGGGCTGGAGGACTTGGGGGTGATGAAGGGCACAAGGGTGGCGCTGTTCCTGCCCAACACGCCCTATTACGTCATCTGCTATTTCGCCGTCATGAAGCTGGGCGGCATCGTGGTGAACGTGAACCCGCTCTACGCCGAGGAGGAGGTCCACGAACTGCTGGCCGACTCCGGCGCCGAGTTCGCCGTCACGCTCGACCTGAAACTCCTTCTGCCCAAGCTGGTCTCGGCATTGGGGTCCGGCGCGAAGAAGCAGAGCGCGCTCAGGAAAGTCATCGTCGGCACCATGGGCGAGATCCTGCGCTTCCCGACGCGCCAGCTTTTCGCCATCGCCAAGCGCGGCGAACTGGCGAAGATACCGCCGGGCGACGAGCGCTTCTTCCGTTTCGCGCAGCTGATCGACAACGACGGCGCCTTCACGCCTGCGGAGGTGACCATCGGCGACGTGGCGGTTCTACAGTACACCGGCGGCACCACCGGCTCGCCCAAGGGCGCCATGCTGACGCACGGGTCGATCTCCGCCAACGCCAGCCAGTTGCACCGCTGGTTCATCGGCGTGCGCTCCGGCGAGCAGCGGGTGCTCGCGGTGCTGCCGCTGTTCCACGTCTTCGCCATGACGGTGAACATGCACCTGGCGATCCGCATCGCCGCGGAGATCATTCTGCTGCCGCGCTTCGAAATCGAGACCCTGCTGAAGACCATCGCGCGCAAGCAGCCGACCTTCTTCCCCGGCGTGCCGACGCTGTTCAACGCCCTGCTGCACTACCCGAAGCTGGAGCGCTACGACCTCTCCTGTATCGAGAACAGCATTTCCGGCGGCGCCGGGCTGCCGCTGCCGGTACGCGTCGGCTTCGAGAATCTGACCGGCGGGCGCCTCTTCGAGGGCTATGGGCTATCGGAAGCCTCGCCGGTGGTGACCTGCAATCCCATCACGCGCATGGGCAAGCCGGGCTCGATCGGCTTGCCGCTGCCGGGCACCGAGATCGTCATCCGATCGCTGGACGACCGCAATAGCGAGGTGCCGCTGGGCGAGAAGGGCGAGATCTGTCTCAGAGGCCCGCAGGTTATGGCCGGTTACTGGCAGCGTCCGGAAGCCACCGCCGAGACGTTGCGCGACGGCTGGCTGCATACAGGCGACGTCGGCTTCATGGGCGAGGACGGCTACACCTACCTGATCGACCGCCTGAAGGAAGTCATCGTCACCGGCGGCTACAAGGTGTATCCACGCCACATTGAGGAAGCCATTCACCGCCACCCGGCCGTTGCCGAGGTGACGGTCTGCGGTGTGCCCGACAGCTACCGCGGCGAGGTGCCCAAGGCCTTCGTTTGCCTGAAGGACGGCGAAGAGTTGACGGTCGAGGCGCTGCACACCTTTCTTGCCGACAAGCTCTCGCCGATGGAGATGCCGCGCCAGGTGGAGTTCCGCGACGCGCTGCCGAAAACCATCATCGGCAAGCTGTCCAAGAAGGAACTCATCGCCGAGGAGCGTGCAAAGCACGCGGCTCTCGGTCAAAGTCCTGAGGCAGAGAGTGAGAAAGGCCCGGCGGGCGACCCGCCGCCGCTGGAAAAGACGAAAGGTCTTTGATGATGCAGAGAAACGTTGTGATCGCCGGCTATGCCCGCTCGCCCTTCACCTTCGCGCACAAGGGCGAGATGGTGAAGCTGCGCCCTGACGAGATGGCGGCGCAGGTGGTGCGCGGCCTGCTGGAGCGCAGCGGCGTTGATCCCAAGGACGTCGAGGACCTCATCGTCGGCTGCGCCTTTCCCGAAGGCGAGCAGGGCCTGAACGTCGCGCGCCTCATTGGCTTTCTCGCGGAACTGCCGATCGCCGTCGCGGGTACCACGGTGAATCGCTTCTGCGGCTCCTCGATGCAGGCGATCCACATGGCCGCCGGCAGCATCCAGATGGACGCCGGCGAGGCCTTCCTCTGCGCCGGCATCGAGTCCATGAGCCGCGTGCCCATGGCCGGTTTCAATCCGCTGCTGCATCCTGGCCTCGCCGAGCGCTTCCCGGCCGCCTACATTTCCATGGGCGAGACGGCGGAGAACGTGGCGCGGCGCCACCAGATCACCCGGGCGCGCCAGGAAGAGCTCGCCGTCGAGAGCCACCGCAAGGCGGCCGCGGCGCAGGGTGCCGGCAAGCTGAAGGACGAGATCGTGGCGATGCAGCTGAACGGCGCTACAGTCGATGCCGACGGCTGCATCCGCGCCGACACCTCGCTGGAGGCACTGGCCGGACTGAAGCCCGCTTTCGCCACCGATGGCAGCGTCACGGCGGCGACCTCCTCGCCGCTCACCGACGGCGCCTCGGCGGTGCTGGTGACCTCGGAGGACTACGCCAAGGCGCACGGCCTCAAGCCGCTGGCCCGCATCAGGTCCATCGCCGTCGCCGGCTGCGATCCCGACGTCATGGGCATGGGCCCGGTGGCGGCGACCAACAAGGCGCTGAAGCGCGCCGGCCTCACCGTGAAAGATCTCGACATCGTCGAGCTGAACGAGGCCTTCGCCGCCCAGGCGCTGGCCTGCGCCGACGAACTGGGCCTTGATCTGGAAAAGGCCAACCTGGACGGCGGGGCCCTCGCGCTCGGCCATCCGCTGGGCGCCACCGGCGCGCGCATCACCGGTAAGGCCGCGGCGCTGCTGCAGCGCGAGGGCAAGCAGTTCGCCCTCGCAACCCAGTGCATCGGCGGCGGCCAGGGCATCGCCACCATCCTGGAGGCCGCGTAGATGGCCATCAACCAGGCGGCCGTGATCGGCGCCGGCGTCATGGGCGCCGGCATCGCCGCGCATCTTGCCAACGCCGGGGTGCCGGTGCTGCTGCTCGACATCGTGCCGCCCGGGGCTCCCGGGGGTGCTGATGACCGCAGCGCGCTGGCCAGGGGTGCCATTGCAAGAATGCTGAAAGCCGACCCGGCGCCCTTCATGTGGAAGCGCGCGGCGAACCTCGTGACGCCCGGCAACCTGGAAGACGATTTCGACAAGCTCGCCGGCTGCGACTGGATCGTCGAGGCGGTGCTGGAAGATCCGAAGGTGAAGCGCGATCTCTACCAGCGCCTGGAGAAGGTGCGCAAGGATGGCTCCGTCGTTTCCTCCAACACCTCGACCCTGCCGCTGAAGCTGCTGACCGAGGGCCTGCCCGAGCGATTCGCGAGGGATTTTCTCATCACTCACTTTTTCAATCCGCCGCGCTACATGGCGCTGCTGGAACTGGTCGCCGGTGAGAAGACCAGGCCCGAGGCGGTGGCGGAGATCGCCGCCTTCGGTGACCGCGTGCTGGGCAAGGCGATCGTGCACTGCAAGGACACGCCGGGCTTCGTCGCCAATCGCATCGGCTCCTTCTGGCTGCAGTGCGCAGCCGTCGAAGCCCTGGAGCGCGGCATTACGGTGGAGGACGCCGATGCCGTTCTCGGTCGCCCGCTCGGCATTCCCAAGACCGGTGTCTTCGGCCTTTTGGATCTTGTCGGTCTGGATCTGATGCCGAAGGTCGATGCCTCGCTGGCGGCGACGCTGCCGCCGGACGATGCCTACCACGCCCTGCGCCGGCCTTTTCCGCTGCTGGATAAGCTGATCGCCGAGGGTTACACGGGCAGGAAGGGCAAGGGCGGCTTCTACCGCCTGAACCGCGCGGACGGCGGCAAGGTGAAGGAAGCCGTCGACCTGAAGACGGGCGACTATGCGCCGGCGGCCAAGGTCTCGCTGGGATCGGTCTCCGCCGCCCGGCACGGCGGCGCCAAGGCGCTGGTGGCGCACGGCGATAGAGGGGGGCTCTACGCCTGGGCGGTGATGTCGCAGGTGCTGGCCTACGCCGCTTCCCTGGTGCCGGAAATCGCCGACGACATTCCCGCGGTCGATCGCGCCTTGCGCACCGGCTACAACTGGAAATTCGGCCCCTTCGAACTGCTCGACAAGCTGGGTGCGAAGGACGTGGCCCAGCGCCTGACCGACGAGGGCCGCGATGTCCCGCCGCTGCTGCAGAAAGCAGCCGAGACGGAAGGCTTCTACCGGGTCAAGGACGGCCGGCTGCAATACCTGACGGTTGACGGCGGGTACGCGAACGTCGAGCGCGCCGAGGGTGTGCTGCTGCTGTCCGACGTGAAGCTGCAAGGCGCGCCGCTGGCGAAGAACGGCTCCGCCTCGCTGTGGGACATCGGTGACGGCGTCGTCTGCCTGGAGGTCCACACCAAGATGAACACCATGGACCCCGAGGTGTTCAAGATCATGGCCAAGGCGCTGGAGATCGTGCCGAAGGGCCATAAGGCGCTGGTCGTCTACAACGAGGGAACGCACTTCTCCGCCGGTGCCAACCTGGGCCTCGCCATGTTCGCCGCCAACGTCGGCGCCTGGCCGACCATCGAGGACATGGTGGCCGAGGGCCAGAAGGTCTACACCGCGCTGAAGCGCGCGCCCTTTCCGGTGGTGGCCGCGCCCTCGGGTCTGGCGCTGGGTGGCGGCTGCGAGATCCTGCTGGCCTCCGACGCCGTGCAAGCTCACGCCGAAAGCTACATCGGCCTGGTCGAGGCCGGCGTCGGCGTGGTGCCGGCGTGGGGCGGCTGCAAGGAGCTGCTGGCCCGTTACGCCGCCGACCCGCGGCGGCCCAAGGGGCCGATGCCGCCGGTCGCCGCGGCCTTCGAGACCATCGGCCTCGCCAAGGTGGCGAAGTCCGCCTACGAGGCGAAGGAACTGGGGTTCCTGCGCGCCGGCGACCAGATCACCTTCAACCGCGAGCGCCTTTTGGCCGACGCCAAGCAGCGCGCGCTGGAACTGGTGGAGGGCTACCAGCCCCCGGCGCCGGTGGATCTCTTCCTGCCAGGCCCCTCGGGCAAGGCCTCGCTCGCCTTTGCCCTGCGCGATCTTCACGCCAAGGGCCAGGCGACCGAGCACGACATGGTGGTGGCGACGACGCTGGCCGAGGTGCTGACCGGGGGGGCGAAGGCAGACTTCACCGAGCCGACGAGCGAGGACGCCATCCTGAAGATGGAGCGCGCCGCCTTTATGCGCCTGGTGAAGACGCCGGGCACCCTGGCACGTGTGGAGCACATGCTGGAAACCGGCAAGCCGCTGCGGAACTGAGGACAGGACGATGGTGAGTTACAAGGCGCCGCTCGACGACATCCGCTACCTGCTCTATGGCCTCTTCGACTATGAGGGACGGGTGGCGGCGTTGCCCGGCTATGAGGAGGCGAACCGCGAGCTGGTCGACGCCGTTTTGGAGGAAGGCGCGAAGTTCTGCGAGAACGAGCTCCTGCCGCTGAACCGCTCCGGCGATGAGGAAGGCTGCACCTTCGAGAACGGCGTGGTGCGCACGCCCCAGGGCTTCAAGGACCTCTACGAGGCCTTCTGCGAGGCCGGCTGGAACGGCCTCTCGCTGCCGCCCGAGCACGGCGGCCAGGGCCTGCCCAAGACCCTGCAGTTCGTCATGACCGAGCTGATCTGCTCCTCCAACATCTCCTTCGGGATGTATCCGGGCCTGACCCACGGCGCCTGCAACGCCCTGGAGCTGCACGGCAGCGAGGATCAGAAGAAGACCTTCCTGCCCAACATGATTCACGGCCGCTGGTCGGGCACCATGTGCCTCACCGAGCCGCACTGCGGCACCGACCTGGGCCTCATCCGCACTAAGGCGGAACCCGCCGGTGACGGAAAGTACAGGATCACCGGCACCAAGATTTTTATCTCCGCCGGCGAGCACGACATGAGCGAGAACATCGTTCACCTGGTGCTTGCCAAGCTGCCCGATGCGCCGGAAGGCTCCAAGGGAATCTCGCTGTTCATCGTGCCGAAGTCCCTGGTAAAGGAGGACGGCAGCCTGGGCGCGCGCAACGGCGTTGCCTGCGGCTCCATCGAACACAAGATGGGCATCAAGGCTTCCTCGACCTGCGTGATGAACTTCGATCAGGCGGAAGGCTACCTGGTCGGCGAACCGCACAGCGGCATGGCCAAGATGTTCACCATGATGAACGTCGCCCGCCTCGACGTTGGCATTCAGGGCTTGGGGCTCGCCGAAACCGCCTACCAGTCGGCAGCGGCCTATGCGAAGGAACGCCTGCAAGGCCGTGCGCTGTCCGGGCCGGCCTATCCGGAGAAGCCCGCCGACCCGATCATCGTGCACCCCGACGTGCGCAAGAACCTGCTGACCATGCGTGCGCTCAACGAGGGCGCAAGGGCACTCGCTCTGTGGGTCGCCATCGCCGTCGACGTGGCCGAGAAGCATCCCGACGCAGCGGCACGGCAGGAGGCCGACGATCTCGTCGCGCTGATGACGCCGATCATCAAGTCCTTCTTTACGGATGCCGGCTTTGAGGTGACCAACATCGGCATGCAGGTCTTCGGCGGCCACGGCTACATCCGCGAGTACGGTATGGAGCAGCTGGTGCGCGACGCGCGTATCGCGCAGATCTACGAGGGTGCCAACGGCATCCAGGCGCTCGACCTGGTCGGCCGCAAGCTGGGCCAGAACATGGGCCGTCTGCTGCGCCGCTTCTTCCACCCTGTTCAAGCTTACATCGAACAGGGCATGGAGAAGCCGGAGCTGGCCGAGTTCGTCGCACCTCTGGCGAAGTCGCTCAGCCGCCTGCAGCAGTCGACCCTGTGGATCGGTCAGCAGGGCATGAGGGATCCGGAGGAGGCGGGCGCCGCGGCGACGGACTATCTGAATCTCTTTGCCTATACGGCACTGGCCTACCTCTGGGCCCGCATGGCCGAGGTCAGCCTGGCAAAGCTGGACGATGACCCGACGGGCTTCCATGAGGCGAAGCTGGCGACCGCGCGCTTCTTCTTCCAGCGCCTCCTGCCGAAGAGCTCCGGCCACTTCTCCGCCATCATGGCCGGCAAGGCCCCACTGATGGCGATGAAGGAAGCGGCGTTTTAGGGGCGCCGCTTCCCCCTCACCCAGCTTCGGCTAGGCTCGCTTCGCTTGCCAAGCCTGCGCAACCCTCTCCCACCGGGGGAGAGGGTTTGTCTTTTGGCTCTCTCCCTTTCGAGGGAGAGGGAGGGGCTCGTCTCAGCGGGAGGGTGAGGGGCTTTCCTCATCCCCGCTCGATGCGGCACTGGTAGCAGTTGTTGCTGGCCGAGCGCAGGTGGAGGTAGGCGATCTCCGGGCGCTGGAACAGGAAAGCGGCGCGCGATCCGATCTCCTCGGTCGGAATCACCTTCCCGGTGCCGTAGACGATGCGGTCGTCGGCGCCGTAGCCGCGCATGAGAATGGCCTCGCGTCGGGTGAAAATCGCCGGCACAGGCGCGGTTTCGCGGTAACGCGGGCAGTCCTCGGCATGGACGAAGATGGGGCCGAGTTCCGCATAGGGCTGTGGCGCCGGGAAGGGGCGGTGCGCCAGCACCAGCATGGGCGCGCCCTCGGCGATGTCGTTGAGACAGTGCCGGCAGGGGTTGCCGCCGCCGTCGGAGACCTGGCGCTCCGGGGCCTGGCCGTTGGCGTCGGCGGCGCCGGCGCGCCAGGCTTGGACAAGGTCGCTGTCGAGGGCGATGAAACGCAGGCTGGACATGGAAGAACTCCGGATTCTATGCGGCTGGCGGCAGGAAAGCAGGAGCCGCGTACCGCCCTCTATCCGCTTCTTGCGCGGCGGCGCGGAAACTGGTCCTTTGCGGGCAGGGATTCCGGCAGGAGGCAGAGCATGACTGTGGCGCCCAAGCAATTCTCGGAAATGGCGGCGGTGATTGTCGGTGGCACTTCGGGCATCGGCTTTGCAGCGGCGACGGCGTTGCTTCATAAGGGGGTGCCGCGGCTCAGGCTGGTCGGGCGCGATCGCCACCGCGCGGCCGTCGCCGTCGACGAGCTCGCCCGCGTCTACGCTGAGGCGGACATCGGCGCTTTGCCCTGCGACTGCAGCGACGGCGCGGCGGTCGAGCGCATGGTGAAGCAGGCGGCCGCAGCGATGAGCGGCATCGACCTGCTGGTCTGCTCGCCCGGCGGCAACAACCTACCGGAGCTGCTGTTCCGCCAGCCCATCGGGCAGATCAACCAGACCCTGCTGCAGGACCTGGCGCCGACGCTGAACGCCTGCCGCGCTGTGCTGCCGGTGATGATGAAACAAGGCGGC
Organism: Pelagibius sp. 7325; assembly: GCF_037652055.1. Lineage (NCBI taxonomy): Bacteria > Pseudomonadati > Pseudomonadota > Alphaproteobacteria > Rhodospirillales > Rhodovibrionaceae > Pelagibius > Pelagibius sp. 7325. Next base: position 156,987 of record NZ_JBBKAH010000011.1, on the reverse strand, counting down.
GGCTGTATCGTCACCGTCGCCTCGGACGCCGCCAAGGTGGCGACGCCGGGCGAGAGCGTCATCGGCGCGGTCATGGCCGGCATCGTGCAGTTCACCCGCACGCTGGCCATCGAGGGGCGGCGCAATGGCATTCGCGCCAACGCGGTGACGCCCTCGCTGGTCGAGGGAGCGGCGCTGACGGGGCGGCTGATGGCCGAGGGCAGTTTCTCGCAGAAGCTATTCGAGAAGGCCCGTGGCCTGGCCGCCCTCGGCCCGACCACGGCGGAGGACCTGGCCGAGCTGATCGTTTTCCTGGCCGGCCCGGCGGCGGCGAAGATCACCGGGCAGGCGATCTCGGTGAACGGCGGGATCAGCGCCGCCTGAGTCCCGTCATTTCAGGAGGCCGCTCGAGGCGATGCCGTCGAAGACGAACTGCACTGCCAGCGCCGCCAGCAGTACGCCGAACACGCGGGAGACCACGTGCAGGCCGGTGACGCCCAGCAGGCGCTGGATCTGGACGGCGATGAGCATGAGGATGAAGGTGGCCAGCAGCATGGCTGTCAGGCAGCCCACCACGATGGCGACGGTCGCCGGGTCGCCTTCCGCATCAGCCACCAGCAGGATGGTCGCGCCCATGGCGCCGGGACCGGCGAGCAGCGGTGTTGCCAGCGGAAAGACCGAGATGTCCTGTTTGGCCGTGGCCTCGCGGTTTTCGTCCTCGGTGGTGGTGACGCCCCCGGAGGGCCGCGCGAAGACCATGTCGATGGCAATCAGCAGCAGCAGGATGCCGCCGGCTGTCCTGAGCGCCGGCAGGGAGATCCCGAAGAGGTGCAGCAGGGCATCGCCGAAGAGGGCGAAGAGCAGCAGGATGCAGAGCGCGATCAGCGTGCCCTTCAGGGCGATGGCACGGCGCTCGCGCGTCGTGTTGTTGGGCGTCAGCGCGGCAAACAGCGCCGCCACGTCGAGCGGGCCGATGGTCGCGAAGAACGTGGTGGTGGCGACGAGGGCGGTTTCCAGCATGGGGCGAACGGGAGGACCGATGATGGCCGGCATCCTGGCAGGGCCGCCGGAAAAGGTCCAGCCGGCCGGCGTTTTTGTCCGCTCTGGGGTATCAATCCTTAAGGACATCCGTGCTATATCTGGCTGATCGGTCAGGGGGTGCCGCCCCCTCACGCAGGGCAGAGTGGGACGCCATGCCGTTAGCGATTAGAAATCCGCGTCTGCGGCTGCTGCTGGAGCACTATCTCGAAGTGCGCGGCGGCAAGCGCATGCCCGCACGGCGCGACATCGACGCGACGCGCCTCGGCCCTGTGCTGCCGATCATCTGGGTGAATACCTACGATCCGGCCTCCGGCAGCTTCCGCTACCGCCTGGCGGGCGAGGAGGTGAACGAGATCTTCGGCGGCTCGGTCGCCGGGCGCCTCCTGTCCGACTTCGTCGTCGGCGACCGGTACGTCGCGACCCAGCGTAACTTCCTGAAGGTGATCGGCGAGCAGGTGGCGCTGCTGGCCTCCGGCCCGGTCTACCGCTGCGCCGACCGCATCGCCATGGGCGAGCGCTTGGCCCTGCCGCTCTCGAGCGACGGCGTGACCGCCGACGGCATCATCGGCGCCACCGCCCGCGACGCCCTGGTCGATTTCGACACTGTTTCCATGAGCCAGCAGGTAACGGAGTTCGTTCCCATCGACGACCTGGAGACCGTGTTCAAGCGCGCGGTGGGGGATTGAACGCGGCTTTAGCTCGTTGGCTCACCACACCGGGCGGCCGGTGAGCGGATAGCGCGGGTCGCTGTAGCCCGGCGTCGAGGGGTGGCCGGGCGCGACCAGGGAGTCGAGGAGGCGTTCGTCGTCTTCATCGAAGCCGTGGTCGAGGGCACCGAGATAACCCTTCCACTGCTCCAGGGTGCGCGGGCCGGCCAGCACCGAGGTGATGATGGGATTGGCCAGCACCCAGTTCACCGCGAAATCGGCCGCCGTCATGCCCTTCTTCTCGGCGTGCGCCTTGATCTTCTGCGCGATGACGAGGGATTCCTCGCGGAACTCGCTCTCCAGCATACGCACGTCCTTGCGGCCGGCGCGGCTGCCCTTGGGCGCTGCCTTGCCGGGCGCGTACTTGCCGGTCAGCACGCCGCGGGCCAGCGGGCTGTAGGGCACCACGCCCAGGCCGTGGTACTCGCAGGCGGGCAGGATCTCGACCTCCGGCATGCGGTTCATGGCGTTGTAGTAGGGCTGGCAGACCACCGGTCTGTCGATGCCGGCGGCCTCGGCCAGGTGCACCAGCTCGGCAATGCGCCAGGCGCGGAAGTTGCTGACGCCCCAGTAAAGCGCCTTGCCCTGGCCCAGCACGTCGGCGACGGCACTGACCGCCTCTTCCAGCGGCGTCGAGTAGTCGTCGAGATGCAGATACCAGATGTCGACGTGATCGAGCTTCAGGCGGGAAAGGCTGTCGTCTATCGCCTTCAACAGCCACTTGCGGCTGAGGCCCTGGTTGTTGGCGTGGGTGTCGTTCACCGGATTGCCGGCCTTGGTCGCCAGCACCCAGGCGTCGCGGTCCTTGGCGATGGCGCGGCCGACGATTTCCTCCGACTTGCCCTTGCCGTACTGGTCGGCGGTGTCGATGAAGTTCACCCCGGCATCGCGCGCGTGATCGATAATCCGCTTGGCCTCTTTCTCGTCGGTCTGGTCGCCGAACATCATGGTGCCGAGGCAGATCGGCGAGACGGTAAGGCCGCTGCGGCCCAGCTTGCGCATGTCCATGGGGAGTACCTGATGGTGCTTGGAGAAGATGGCTCGCGGCGGAGTTTAGTCGGATCGACCGCTGCGTGCTAGGGCCTGAGCGCGGCCGCCGTCTGCACCGGCTTGTGGCGGGCGAGGAAGAGCGCGCCGCCGACGATCATCGCAGCGCCGAGGATGGCGGCCGGGCGCGGCGACTCGCCGAAGAAAAGCAGTCCCAGCAGTGCGGCGAAGACCAGGCCGCTGTATTTGATCGGCACCAGCTTGGCGGTTTCCGCCGCCCTGTAGGCGAGGATGTTGCAGTACTGGCCGAAGATGGCGATCGGGCCCATGGCCAGCAGGATCAGCAGGTCGGGGAGCGGCAGGCGGTCCCAGGCCCAGGCGGTGAAGACCGCGAGCCCGAGCGCGGCGCTGCCGTTCACGATGGTGAGGGTGCGCTGCGGCGTATCGTTCACCGCGGCAAAGCGCAGCAGCACCACTTCGCTGCCCCAGGCCAAGGCCTGCACGAGGGCGGCGGCCGCGCCCAGGGAGATCCAGCCCGGCGCGTCGGGATCGGGTCTCGCCACGACAATGGCGCCGGTGAGGCAGACGGCACCGGCGACGAAGTCCCGGGAGGCCACGCGTTCGCGCAGGAACACGGCGGCCAGCGCCACGGCGAAGACGCCGTTGGTCATGGCGATGGCCTGGGCATTGGCGACCGGGATGTTCAGCACGGCGTAACTGCCGAAGGCGACGCTGGCGACGCCGCAGCCGGCGCGCAGCATGTGCAGCAGGTTGAGCCGCCGCTTGGCCGTGCCGAGGAGTTCCGGCACCGCCTGGGACGCGCCGTAACGCTGGAGAAAGAACGGCAGGATGGTGAGGAAGCCGGCGAAGTAGCGCAGGAAGGCGATCTCGACCGGCGGAACCGCCTCGCTGGTCAGCTTGGGCAGGCAGAACATCAGCGCGAAGAGGAAGCTGCCGAGGACGGCCCAGCCCATGGCCTTGAGGAAATCGCGGGACACCGGGCCGGGAGAAACGCTTCTAGCGCGTGGCGATGGCGGCGGCGGCGCCAGCCATGACGCCGGCGCTCACCCGGTTGGCGGCGCGCACCGCGCGTGGCGAGCGCAGCACCCGGCGCGCCTGGGCGGCAAGCCCGGCCCAGGCGAGGTCGATGGCGGCGAGCACCACGACCATGGTCGCGGTCAGCTCCAGCCAGCCGACCACGGTCACACCCTTGAGGTCGATGATCGCCGGCAGCAGGGCGAGGTAGAACACCATGATCTTCGGGTTGCCGAGGGTGACCGCCATGCCGGCGGCAAACATCCGCCATGCCGAGCGCGCCTTAGGCAGGATCTCGGCGTCCACCGCTACCGGCGCCGTCCACATGCGCCAGGCGAGGTAGGCGAGGTAGGCGACGCCGAGGTACTTGATGATGGTGAACAGCAGTTGGAGACTCTCGGCGATGGCGGCGAGTCCCCAGACCGCGAGCGTAAGCCAGATCGCCTCGCCGATCCACATGGCGGCGATGAAGGGCAGCACGCCGCGCCAGCCGCCGGCGAGCACGCGCGCCACCAGGGCGGCAATGCTGGGGCCGGGCGAGCCGGCTGCGACCAGCAGGGCGCCGGCGAAGATCAGCAGAGCGGTGATTTCCAAGACGGCGCCACCTTCCACGAAAACCCAGAGAACTGGCCGCAGAGCATAAGACCTCCAATGGGGCCTGGGCAATCAGCTTCCGCTCATCCGGTGCCCTGACTGGGCGACGTTTTTGGAACCAAACCGCCGGCCCCCCGTTTTCAAGAAGCATCTAGAGAGGAGGGCTGTCTCCAACATGCTCGGCCGGTGAGGAGAGAATGATGAGTTATGTTCGCTTTGGTGCGATGATCGTAACGTCGACCCTGGTGATGTTCGGCCTGATGTACCTCAACAGCTATGCCCTGGATCACGTCTGGTTCAGTCAGACACGGATGTGGATGGCCTTCGTCATGGGGGCGACCATGGCAATCGTCATGCTGTCCTTCATGCTGGCGATGTACCGCAGCAAGGTGGCCAACGCCGCGATCTTCCTGGGCGGCATCGTGGTCTTTGCCGGCGCCTTGTGGCTGGTACGCAGCCAAGACACGGTGGATGATGTTTCCTTCATGAAGGCGATGATCCCGCATCACTCGATTGCAATTATGACCAGTGAGCGGGCGCACATCCGCGATCCGCGGGTCCGCGAGCTGGCGGACCAGATCATCGAGGCCCAGGTCAGCGAGATCGCCGAGATGGAACGGCTGATTGCCGAGCTCGAGCAGAATCCGCCGCCGCCGGACGCCGCCGACCTGGCGCCGCTCGATCCCGCGCAGGTTTCTACGCAATAGGCCGGCGAGTGCGCGGTACGGCGATGGCGCAGCCCCGATGCATTGGAACGCCATCGCCGCCGGCTGTCTCTAAAAGAACAGGCGCACTCCCGCCACGAAAGACACGGCATCAACCTCGCCGCCTTCGTCCCGGGTGAAGTCGGCGGTATCGAAGAGGTCGCTCTCGTAGTGAACGCCGATGTAGGGGGCGATCTCCCGGGTGATCTCGTAGCGCAGGCGCAGGCCGAGTTCGATGCCGCTTGGCCCCGAGCCGATCCCCAGTTCATCCACCTCCTGCACTGCAACGTCCAGTTCCGCCGAGGGCTGCAGCACCAGCCGTTGGGTGATCAGCAGTTCGTACTCCGCCTCGAAGCGGGCGGATACATCGCCTTTGTTACTCACGAAGAGGGCGGCATCGACCTCGAAGAACTGCGGCGCCAGACCCTGCAGGCCGATGACGCCGTAGGCCCGCTCCGGGTCCGGCTCGAAGTCGTAGCGCACGCCGGCCTGGACGTCGAAGAAGTCCGAGATCAGCCGGCTATAGAGAACCTGTACTTCCGCCTTTTCCCATTCACCGTCCAGGGCGTACTCGCCCTCGGACTTGAGAAACAGCTTGTCGTAGTCGGTGCCGATCCAGCCCTGGGCATCCCAGGCATAGAGATCCTCACCCTCATCGTTCAGGCGGTACTCGTTCTGGTCGAGCTGGAAGAAGGTGTAGATCTGGTCGTCCATCTCGGCCGCCTCTGCGGGCAGGGCAAGAAAGGTCAGGGCGAGCGCCCCGGCCAGGGCCGCCGGGAGGCGGGCCTGCTTCGAAAGCAATGTCATCGCCCTCTCCCTAATTCAAGGCGGCGGCTTGGGGGCCGCCCTCAACGATGACTTCGCGGAACATGCCGGTCGCCATGTGGTACATGAGGTGGCAGTGGAAGGCCCAGCGCCCGGGCGCATCGACCTCAACCTCTGCCAGGACGGTGGTGCCCGGCGCGATGCTGACCACGTGCTTCACCGGGTTCCACTTACCGTTGCCGTTATCGAGGATGGTCCACATGCCGTGCAGGTGCATGGGATGGGTCATCATAGTCTCGTTGACGAACTTGAAGCGCACGCGCTCGCCGTAGGTTAGCCGGATCGGCTCGGCCTCGGAGTACTTCTTGTCGTTGATCGACCAGAAATAGCGCTCCATGTTGCCGGTAAGACGGATCTCGATCTCCCGCGTGGGCTCACGGACCTCGTAGAGCGGGCGCTGCGCCTTGAGGTCGGCGTAGGAGAGGAACTTGCCGCCGTTGGCGGCCTTGGGCGTAAGGCCGCTACCGGGGGCATAGAAGGGATCTGCATCCGCCGAAGCCGGCGGCATCGCGTGCCCCATCGCGGCGTGGTCCATGCCGCTCATAGGCTGTTGCGCCGGGGGTCCATCGGCCTGCGGCATGGTGCCGTGCCCCATGGCCGCGTGATCCATACCCGACATTGGCGGCTCGACCGCTCCCGGGGCTTCGGCCGCCGGCATGGAATGGCCCATGGCTGCGTGATCCATCCCTTCCATATCCCCATGGCTCATGTCGGCCATGGTCAGCAGGGGACGTGGGCGCAGCCCGGGAACCTCCGCCGTCATCCCATCGCGCGGCGCCAGGGTGCCGCGGGCCAGGCCGCCACGTTCCAGCGGCTCGGCGACGAGGGTATAGGCCTGATCCTCCATCGGCCGCACGATGACATCGTAGGTCTCCGCCACCGCGATGCGGAACTCGTCGACCTTGACTGGCTGCACATTGTTGCCGTCGGCCTGCACCACGGTCATTTCGAGGCCGGGGATACGGACGTCGAAGTAGGTCATGGCGGCGGCGTTGATAAAGCGCAGACGCACCCGCTCGCCGGGGGCGAAGAGGCCGGTCCAGTTCTGCTCCGGGTTCTTGCCGTTCACCAGGAAGGTGTAGCCGCTGATGTCGGCAATGTCGGTGGGCGTCATGCGCATTCCGCCCCAGTCGAGGCGATCGGCGAGGGCCGCGTCGAAGCCCTTTTCCTCCGCCTCGTCGAAGAGCGACAGCAGGGTGCGCTGGTTGTAGTTGTAGTAGTCTGACTGCTTTTTCAGGTTGGCGAGGATCTTCTCCGGCTTGGTGTCATGCCAGTCGGACAGCACCACCACGTACTCGCGGTCGTAGCGGAAGGGCTCGCGGCCCTGCGGCTCGATGACGATGGAGCCGTAGACGCCCGACTGCTCCTGCAGGCCGGAGTGGCTGTGGAACCAGTAGGTGCCGCTCTGCTGCGCGGGAAAGCGGTAGGTGTGGGTGGTGCCCGGCTTGATGCCGTCGAAGCTCAGTCCCGGGACGCCGTCCTGCGAAGTCGGCACGATGAGCCCGTGCCAGTGGATCGAGGTGTCCTCATCGAGGGTATTGGTCACGTTGATGACCAGGTCCTCGCCTTCCTTGAAGCGCAGGGTCGGACCCGGCACCGTGCCATTGATGGCAAGGGCGGTCCGGTCGCTTCCGGAGACGTTGATGGTGGTCTCGCCGATGGTGAGGTCATAGGTGCCGGCCAGGGCGGGCGGCACGCCGAGCAGCGCCGTGACCACGCCGACGGCGGCAAAGGCCGCCCGGGTGTTACGGGCCGCCCGGCTGTTGCGGGCATTCAGCCAGGTTTTCATATTGGTGTCCTCCGTTCCTCGACGCCGCTCAGCTGCCGCTGCCGGCCGGCTTGGTGACGTCGATCTCGCCCATCATACCCGCCTCGTAGTGCCCGGGGATGTTGCAGGCGAACTCGAGGTGGGTGTCGGCGGTGAACCTCCACACCAGTTCCTTGGTGGCGCCGGGCTCGACCAGCACGCTGTTGGCATCGTCGTGCTCCATGCCGTGGCCGCCGTGGTCCATCTGCATCTTCTCGTGGTCGATGCCGGTCGGCGTGATCATGCCGTGCTCCATCATGGTCGCCATTTCCTTCTGATGGGTGGCATGCATGGCAGCGGTGCCGAGATTGAATTCATGGAGGAATTCGCCGTCGTTCTTCACCACGAAGCGCACGGTCTCTCCGGCGGCGATGGTCAGGTGCTCCGGCTCGAAGTAGTTGTCGCTCATGACGACCTCGATGGTGCGGTCGGCGGCCGCGCCATCGCCCGGCTCGCCGATGGCGGGGCCGTGGCCGTGGCCGCCACTATGCGAACCGGCGGCAAGTGCTACGCCGGCACCGGCAATGGTTGAGAAAGCAAGGGCGAAGGCAAGGGACTTGGAAAGCTGAACAGGCATTGAAACGACTCCAATTGTACCGGGCCTGCTACGCCAGAGCCGAAGGGCTCGCGCGCCCGCGGCGCGAAGCGGAACAGACAGTTGTCGGAAAGGCGAAATAAGATCCGGGGCAAACACCGCCAGCGCGTTCAAGCGAGCGCTTCCGGCGGTTTCAACCGGTCAGCCGCGGCGCGGCGGCGGCGGATCGAAAGAAGTCGTGAGCTGCCGAAAGGGGAGGTGGTGCGGCGCCGTGACAGCGACGACGATATAGGCTGGAGCGGCGGCAGTGAGCGGCCGGAGCAGGGGCGTGAAGACTTGGCTGCAGTCGGCGTGGCCGGGTGGCAGCGCACCATTGCTTTCGGCCTGCGGCTTGTCGAGTTCAGCCTGCAGGCAGGAGGCGCCGAAATGGCTGTGACTGGCGATGCTCTGGTGGCTGGAATTTTGGTGATCGTCAGCCTGTGTGGCCTCAGCGTGCGGGGGATGGATGCCAAAGGCGAGCGCGATAGCTGCGACCAGGGCCAACATTCGGGCGGCAGCCCGCCACCGCTTGGCTATGCTCAGTCCCAGTCTCATCTCCACCCGTCGATCTAACCCACCACCAGAAATCGCTATCTGGGGCCTCCACCTACTGGAAGGTCAAGAGGCGAGGTGTCTTTTATGAAAGTCAATCGAGGACTCCGTGTCCCTGGCCGGGAAGTCATGGCCTAGTTGCCGTCGGATTTCTTGCTTTTCAGCTCTTGACGCAGGCGGTCCTGGAACTTGCCGCCGTCGGTGCGCGTCGCCAGGAACCGGCGCACCGCCTCGCCTGCCGACTCACGGTCGTAGGGCTCCCAGCCGTTCATCTTGGTCAGCAGATGATTGAGGGCATCCGGGTTGATACGCCCGCGCAGCTGGGCCAGCTGGCGCAGCAGCGTGCGGCGGGCATCGTCGGCGTTGTCAGCCATCGGCGAGCACCTGTCCTCGGTTGGCGGTTTTGTCCCGCAGGGCCTCAATTTTGTCACCCGCGGCAGTTATGCCACCCTAAAGGCACAAGCGGTAAGCTCCGGTTAACGGCTTTCGCGCGCCGGACCGGCCGCGCCGGGAGGCCGGCACGGCATGCCATGGCGCGGAAGAACCGGGACCAGGGTGCCGGCTGCGGCTTGCCTGGTGCCGGGAGCGGTGGTAGAAAAAGTTGCCGCAGCAAATAAAGTTATCGAAATTTCAATTAGTTAGATTGGGGCGGGCGGCGAACGCTCATGCGCGCCGGAGCCTGGGCTCCCCTCGCCACCAGCCTCCTTGTTCGTTTCGACCTGTAGTTTCAAGGACTTCAGCCGGATATGTCGCTAGGCCTTCATGAAAACCGTCAGCGCCGCCGCCGCCGCTTCTGGTGGGGTGTCACAAAGTGGACCGCGGCGCTGGTCCTGGTGCTTGCTGCGGGTGTCTATTCTTATCGCTTCGGAACCGAGCTCGCCGAGCACAAGGTGGCCGTGGCAGAGGAGCGCATCGCCGAGCTGGAGATGGAGGTTTCCGGCCTGCAGGAGCAGAGCGCCGGGCTGGCCACCGACCTCGCCAAGGCCCGCGAGACCATCACCGCTTGGCAGGCCCGCTACGAGCGCGAGGTGCCGACCGGCTTCGTGCGCGAGATGATGGCGCTGGTGCAGCAGAAGCTGCAAGCCGGTGCCGACGAAGAACGGCTGGCCTTCCTCGTCTCGGCAGCGGACAAGCCGCGCAGCTGCGACGGCCAGCCGGAGACCAAGCGCTTCATCGTCACCACCGAGCTGCAGACCGGCGGCGCCAACGATGCCGTCAGCTTCGGCGAGCGCGCGATCACCGTGACCGCGGTAGGCGAGGCGGCGCGCAACGCCAACGGCAACCTGGAAGCCTGGTTCGATCCGCAGAAGCCGATCAACATCACCTTCACCCAGCTGGGCGGCAAGACGGTGACCGCCGAAGGCGCCCTGCCGCTGCATCACTCGGTCGTCGCCGGCGACGACGAATACCGCTTTACCGTGCTGCCCGGCGCGCGCGGTTTCCTTACCGTCACCGCCGACCGCTGCGACTATCCGTGATTTGCGAATGGCAGCCGAGGTGGCTGCTTACTTCGCGAGCGCCTTGGCGCGCAGGCCGGAGAGGGTGGCGCTGGGGGTGATCGCCTCCGGATCGATGCGCAGCTCCAGGAGGGCCGGTTTCCCGGAGGCCTGGGCGCGCTGGAAGGCCGCGGCGAAGTCGGCGTCGTCTTCCACCAGCTCGCCGTGGGCGCCGTAGGCGCGCGCCAGCGCCGCGAAATCGGGATTCACCAGATCGGTGGCGCTGACCCGTGCCGGATAGTGGTTCTCCTGGTGCATGCGGATGGTGCCCAGGCTGGCGTTGTTCACCACGATGACGATGATGTTGAGGCCGTACTGCACGGCGGTCGCCAGCTCCTGGCCGTGCATCATGAAGCAGCCGTCGCCGGCAAAGCAAACGACCGGGCGGTCGGGATGCACCGCCTTGGCCGCCACCGCCGCCGGCAGGCCATAGCCCATGGAGCCGGAGGTCGGCGCCAGCTGGCTGCGGAAGTGGCGGAAGCGGTAGAAGCGATGCACCCAACCGGTGTAGTTGCCCGCGCCGTTGGTGATGATGGCTTCCGGAGGCAACGTTTCGCGCAGCCAGTCCATTACCTTGCCCATCTGCAGCCTGCCGGGAATCGTGGTCGGCGTGTTGTGCGCCAGATAGTCGGCGTGCGCCGCCGCGGTCCAGTCCTGCCAAACGCTGCCGTCGAGCGCCGGCATTGCATTGGCCGCGCGCACGAAGGCGGCGCTGCCTGCGTGGATCGCCAGCTCTGGGCGGTAGACACGGCCCAATTCTTCGGCGTCGGGGTAGACGTGCACCAGCGGCTGGTCCGGGTTGGGTATCTTCATCAGGCTGTAGCCGCCGCTGGTCATCTCGCCAAAGCGCGAGCCCAGGAGAATCAAGAGGTCGGTCTCGCGCACCCGTGCGGCCAACCGGGGGTCGATGGCGATGCCGACCTGGCCGACGTAGCAGGGATGGGTATTGTCGAAGTAGTCCTGGCAGCGGAAGGACGCGGCGACCGGCAGGCTGTTCGCCGCCGCGAAAGACTCCAGCTCGGCCTTGGCCTCGGCGCTCCAGCCGCCGCCGCCGACGATGACCAGCGGTCGCCTGGCGCGCTGCAGGCGGCGCCAGAGCTCTGCCATCAGGTGCGGCTCGGGGGCGCCGGCGCTGGCGTGGTAGGGCCGCGCCAGCAGCGGCGCCGGCACCGGCGCTGACAGCATGTCTTCAGGCAGCGCCAGCACCACCGGTCCCGGGCGGCCGGAAGTCGCTGTATGGAAGGCGCGACTCACCATTTCCGGGATGCGCGCGGCGTCGTCGATCTGCGCCACCCACTTTGCCATCTCGCCATACATGCGGCGGTAGTCGATCTCCTGGAACGCCTCGCGCTCGGTCATGCCGCGGCCAACCTGACCGATGAAGAGGATCATCGGCGTGGAATCCTGGAACGCAATGTGCACCCCGGCGCTGGCGCTGGTCGCGCCCGGCCCGCGCGTCACAAAGCAGATGCCGGGCCGTCCGGTCAGCTTGCCGTAGGCATCGGCCATCATCGCCGCGCCGCCTTCCTGGCGGCAGAGGTGATAGGTGACCTCCGGGGTGTCGTAGAGCGCGTCGAGCACCGCCAGGTAGCTCTCGCCGGGCACGCCGAAGATGCGGTCGACGCCTTCGGCTACCAGTTGATCGACCAGGATGCGGCCGCCGTTGGCCAGGGTGCTTTCGCTCATGATGTCTCGTCAGCTGGAGGATGGAACTACCGATGCCAGACTAGTGTCTGCGCACGGGCTGGCAAGGGGGCAGCCGACAACGGCTCAGGCGGCTTTCGCGGCCGGCGTGCCGCGTGCTAGGTAGGGGCCGGCCTTCCCGACCGGCCTTCCTGAGAGGTATCCGCCGTGCCCCGCCGTCTCCGTCACCTGCTCCGGTTGCTGATCGTCTGCCTGGGTCTCGCGGCCCCGGCGATACTGTGGGTCCCGGCGCCGTCGGCGGCGCAGACCCCCGGCCAGACCGCGGGCGGCCAGGCCGCGGGCGCGCAGGGCGTAGCGGTTTCTTTCGAAGCCTGGCAGCGCAGCCTTGATCTGGTCGACCAGCAGCTCAGCCGGGTCGACACCACCGCCGAGAGCGCCACCCGTTTCTTCGAAGTGACGGCCGAGGTCCGCCAGGAAGCCGCCGCGGCTATCGCGGCGATGCAGCCACGGGTGGACAGCGTGCAGCGCCGCCTTGACGCCCTGGGGCCGCCGCCGGGTGAGGGCGAGGAGAGCGAGGCGCCGCAGGTGGCCCAGCAGCGTGCCAAGCTGCGCGAGGAACTGCAGCAGGTGAACGGGCAGATCACCCAGGCCAAGCTGGCGATGGTGCGCGCCGACGAGTTGGACGCCCTGATCGGCTCGCTGTCGCAACGCAAGCGCTTCGAGGCGCTGTTCCGCAGCTATCCCTTCCCCTGGGCGCCGGAGACCTGGCGTGAGGGTGTGCCCGAATTCTTCGCCATCGTGGAAGAGATGGCGCGCTCGCCGGTCGAGTGGTGGGACAGCGTGTCGGGCGACGAGCGCCATCAGGCGCTCTCGGCGAGGATCGCCGTGCTGCTGACCCTGGCGCTGCTGGGCGGCGGCGTGCTGCGCTACTGGCTGATCCGGCGCTTTGGCCGCGACCCGGCTGTCGCCGAACCGCACTACGGCACGCGCCTGGTCGCCGCCATTGCCAGCGCGGCGGCGCGCGGCATCGTTCCCGCCCTGGTGTTCGCCGGCCTGTTCTACATGGTCTGGAGCAACCACGGGGCCGAGGAGACCCTGTTCTGGACGCTCCTGATGCTGCTCTTCGCGGTCATGGCGTTCTTCAGCCTGGCCTGGGCGCTGCCCTACGCGGTGCTGTCGCCGGACCTGCCGCAGTGGCGTCTGCTGCCGGTTTCTCCGGACAACGCGCGTATCCTCGGTCGCCGCTTGATCCTGCTGGCGGCGCTCTTTGCCGTGCAGATTTTCATGGCTGAAGCGCAGCGCGAGATTGGCGTCAGCGACGCCTACTTCTCGCTTTCCACTTTCCTGCTCAACCTGCTGCCCGCGCTGCTGCTAATCGACACCTCGCGCCCGCGCTATTGGCTACGCGACCGCTCCGGGGCTGCAGAGGAAGAGGAGGCAGGCGAAGACGAGGACGACAACACGCTGGAGTCCACCTTCTGGCGGGCTGTCCGCCGCCTGATTGCGCTGGCCGCCTTCTTCAGCATTCTCGCCTCGCTCGTGGGCTATGCGGATCTCGCCGCCTTCCTGGTGCAAAACCTGCTCATCAGCCTCGTCACCCTCAGCGGGCTCGCCATCCTGCGCGGCCTGATGCGTGAGGTGATCGGTGCCTGGCTGCGCTCCGGTTTCATGCGCGAGGCGCTTGAGATCCGTCATGTCGCGCGTAACCGCATCAAGTTCTGGGTGCGCGCGCTGCTGGACGTGGTGCTGATCGTCTTCGGGACGGTGATCATCGCCTCGATCTGGTTCTCGCCCTTCGGCGAGTTCTGGACCGAGGCTCGCCGCCTGCTGTCGGGCGTCACCATCGGCGGCGTTACGATCTCCTTTTCCGATATGCTGGTGGCCCTGGTCATCTTCGCCGCCATTCTGCTGTTGACGCGCCTTTTCCAGAGGGTGCTCAGGAGCCGGGTGCTGCCGCAGACCGGATTCGATTCCGGCGTGCAGAATTCGCTCTCCGCGGGCTTCGGCTACATCGGCGTCATCCTGGCGGTAGTCTTCGGCATTTCGGCCCTGGGCGTCGACCTCTCCAACATCGCGCTGATCGCCGGCGCGCTGTCGGTCGGTATCGGCTTCGGTCTGCAGACCGTCGTCAGCAACTTCGTCTCCGGCATCATTCTGCTCATCGAGCGGCCGATCAAGGTCGGTGACTGGGTGATGGTCGGCGGCAACGAGGGGACCGTTAAGCAGATCACCGTGCGTTCGACGGAGCTGCAAACCTTTCAGCGCGCCTCGGTGATCATTCCGAACTCGGACTTCATCTCGACGTCGGTGATCAACTGGACTCACAAGGACCACTACGGGCGCATCGAGGTGGCGGTCGGCGTCGCCTACGGCTCCGACGTCGAAAAGGTACGCGCGGTGCTGCTCGATTGCGCGCAGAAGCACGAACAGGTGCTGACTTCGCCGGAGCCGCAGGTGCTGTTCATGAACTTCGGCGCCAGCAGCCTGGATTTCGAACTGCGTTGCTTTACCAACGAAGTCAGCTACCGGTTGTCGATCTCGAGCGACCTTCGCTTCGCGATTGACAAGGCCTTCCGCGACGCGGGCATCGAAATTCCCTTCCCGCAGCACGTGGTCCACTTCGCCGATCCCGCCCAGGGGGCCAAGGTCACGGAATCAAAAGATAAATCGGATCGCTCCGCACCGCCGGCATGACCTGGGCCGACTTCGCTGTCCTGTAGACTTATGCATGGTAGCGCCTATCATGCCGTCAAGGGTTAGGGGTGACCACCGGCCGGAGGGGCCGGCCGATGGCGCAGGGCGCGCGGACGTTGGCATCGACCGTGCCGACGGCGCCGACCCCTGCCGAACATGCGCACGGGGCCGGCATGGGAGACGGGAACCAGCATCCGATGATTGCGGGGCTGCGCGCGCAGCTGGCCGCTGGCTGCCTGGCGCGTCGCGATTTCCTGCGTCTGGCGACGCTGCTCGGTGTATCGGCCGCGAGTGCCGCGTCGATGGCGGGCATCGCTGCTGCACAGCGCGCCGAGGCGGGAGTGCGCGGGCGCGGCGGTCGGCTCGTCCTTGGCGCGCAGGTGCAGCCGCTCAATGATCCTCACGCTCTTGCCTGGCTGGCGCCGGCCAACATCGTGCACCAGGTCTGCGAACCGCTGACGCGCACCGGCTTTGACAACATCACGCGGCCACATCTGCTGCGCGGCTGGCGCGCCGCGCCTGATCTCAAGGCCTGGGATCTCTACCTGCGCGACGACGTCACCTGGCGCAGCGGCCGCCGCTTCGTCGCCGACGACGTGGTGTGGAATCTGCGCCGCCTGCTCGACCCGGCGACCGGTTCTTCAGCGCTGGGGCTGATGCGCGGCTACATGCTGGCCGACAAGATGCAGAGCGGGCAGCAGGGGACAGTGGCGGTGCCGCGGCTGTGGGACGCCGGCGCCATCGAGAAAGTCGACGACTTCCATGTGCGCCTCAATCTCAAGAGCCCGCAAGTCGCGGTTCCCGAGCACCTGTTCCACTACACCAACGTGATGATGGACCCGGAGGAAGGCGGCCGCTTCGGGGTCGGCAGCAACGGCACCGGGGCCTTCAGCCTGGAAGAGTACCAAGTCGGCGCGCGGGCGCTGTTGCGCGCAAGAAGCGACGCCGGGGCCGGCGGCCGGCATCCGCTGCTGGACGAATTGCTGCTGCTCGACCTCGGCGACGAAGGCTCGGCAGCGGCGGGCGCGCTGGTGTCAGGCCAGGTCGACGGCCTGGTGCGCTGCGATTATGCCGTTGCCGAGGGACTCGCCAACCATGCGGAACTGCAGGTCCACCATACGCGCACCGCGGCGACCGCCATGCTGCAGATGAAAGTCGACCAGCGGCCTTTCGACGATCCACGGGTGCGCCGCGCTCTGCGTCTGGCGGTCGACGTCGAGGCGGTCACGCGCCTCGCCCTGCGCGGCTTCGGCGAGCCGGCCGAGCATCACCTGGTGGCGCCGGTGCATCCTTGCTACGTGCCGCTCCCGCCGCTGCGCTGCAATCCGCAGGAGGCCCGCAGCCTGCTCGCCGAGGCCGGCTATCCCGGGGGACTCGATCTCACCATAACCTGCAAGTCCTGGCCGCAATGGGAACTGCATGCCGTGGAGGCTATGGTCGAGCAGTACGCCGCCGCCGGCATCCGCTGCAGCATCGAAATGCTGCCGCCGGCGCAGTTTTGGGAGGTGTGGGACAAGGTGCCGCTGGCCTTTGTCGAATGGGCCCCGCGGCCGTTGGGCTTCATGCTGCTGGATCTCACCATGCGCTCGGGGGTGCCGTGGAACGCCACCGGCTTTGCCGATCCGGAACTGGATGCCCTACTCGACCGGGTGGAAGCCGAAGTCGAGGTTGCTGCCCGGCGTCCGCTGATGGCGCGGATCGAGGCGATCATGCAGGAGCGCGGACCGGTGGTGCAGCCGGCCTGGCTTTCGGTGGTCACGGTGATGTCGCGGCGGGTCGGCGGTTTCCGGCTGCACCCCACCACCCTGCTGTTCGCCGAGGACTATTTCCTCATGAGCTGAGGGGGAATTAAGCATAAATCTGGCATCCAGGCTGTGAATTAGGGTGTTGCGTCTCCGCCCCCGCGGCATAAACTCGCCAGCCCTAAAGGGTCCGTTATTCGGGCCCCAGCGGGGTGAAGGGATCTGGGCGATGGAGGTCAAGCGATGAACGAGAACTACGCAGGTGACCTGCGCCCGGCGGAAGCCTGGGCGCTGCTGGAAAAGGACCCCAAGGCGGTGCTGGTCGACGTGCGCACCGTGCCGGAATGGGGCTTCGTCGGCGTGCCGCGCCTCGACGGCCTGGGCAAGGAGACGCTTTGCATTTCCTGGCAGAGTTTTCCTGACATGGCGCGCAACGAGAACTTTGTCGCCGAGGTGGCGGCACGCGGGGTGGCCAAGGACCAGCCGGTGCTGCTGCTGTGCCGCTCCGGCGCGCGCTCGCGCGCGGCGGCTATCGCACTCACCGAGGCCGGCTTCGGACCGTGCTACAATGTGGCCGAAGGCTTCGAGGGCGACCGCGATGGTGCGCTGCACCGCGGCAGCGTCGGCGGCTGGAAGGTGGCGGGCCTGCCCTGGGCCCAAGGCTAATGCGGACTCGGGCGGGTTAGAGAAAGATCGGCACCATGCCAAAGGACAACGAGACAACGCGCCGCTGGCGCCCGCAGACCGAACTGGTGCGCGGCGGCCTGGCGCGCAGCCCCTTCGAGGAAACCAGCGAGGCGCTCTACCTCACCTCCGGCTATGTTTACGGCTCCGCCGAGGAGGCCGAGGCCGCGTTCAAGGGCGACCGCCTGCGCTTCGTCTATTCGCGCTATGCCAACCCGACGGTGTCGATGTTCGAGGAGCGCCTGCGCCTGCTGGAAGGCGCCGAGGCCTGCCGCGCCACCGCCAGCGGCATGGCGGCGGTCTTCGCCGCTCTCATGGCGCAGCTGAAGGCGGGTGACCGCGTGGTTGCGTCGCGCGCGCTGTTCGGCTCCTGCCAGTACATCATCGCGGAATTGCTGCCGCGCTTCGGCGTCGAGACGCAACTCATCGACGGCAGGGATCTCGACGCCTGGGAGCAGGCGCTGGCCAAGGGCGCGCAGGCGGTCTTCCTGGAGACGCCCTCCAATCCGACGCTGGAAGTCATCGACATCAAGGCGGTCAGCGAGCGTGCCCACGCCGTGGGGGCCAAGGTGGTGGTCGACAACGTTTTCGCCACGCCGCTGCTGCAGCGCCCGCTGGCGTTGGGCGCCGACGTCGTGGTCTACTCCACCACCAAGCACGTCGACGGCCAGGGCCGCACCCTGGGGGGCGCCATCCTGTGCAGCGAGTCCTTTATCCAGGACCATCTGCAGAACTTCTACCGCCACACCGGCCCTTCCATGAGCCCGTTCAATGCCTGGGTCATGCTGAAGGGTCTGGAAACACTGGACCTGCGCGTGCAGCGCCACTGCGCCAACGCGCTGGCGGTCGCCGAATTTCTGGAAGGCCGAAAGGGCGTGGCGAAGACGCTTTATCCGGGCCTTCCCAGCCATCCGCAGGCCGCGCTCGCCAAGCGCCAGATGCAGGGCGGCAGCACGCTCGTCGCCTTCGAGCTGGAGGGCGGAAAAGCGCGCGCTTTTCGCTTTATGAACGCGCTGAGGCTCATCGACATCTCCAATAACCTCGGCGATTCGAAGAGCCTGATCACCCATCCTGCGACCACCACGCACCAGCGTCTCTCTCCGGAAGCGCGCGCTGAGCTCGGTATCGGCGATGGCCTGCTGCGCCTTTCCGTCGGTCTGGAAGACGCCGCTGATCTCATCGAAGACCTGGAGCAGGCGCTGGCGGCGTAAGCCGGCTCCCGCCAGCGTCCCGTCAGTGTCCGAAGCGCAGCTCCCGCCGGGTGATCTCATAAGAGCCCTCGCCGACCCATTCGTCGTTGTCCGGGTCTGGCATCAGGTCGTTGGTGTGCCAATCGACAACCAGTAGCGCCACCCAGTCGGTTTTCTGGGAGAAGCCGTACACCGGGTCGATCGACTGGCGTAGGGCGCCGGTCTGAGCGTCGTAGGTGGTGAGCGCCAGTTTCACAACGCCCTGCTGGCGGTCGCGTTTGTAAAGCGCCAGCTCCGGAATGGTCAGGTCGCCGGCCAGCGGGATGGGAATGGGAATGCTGGGCAGGCCGACGAGGCTGCGCTTGCGGTCGACCGACAGCGCGCCGACCCGCGGCTCGAACACCAGGTCGGCTTGGCCGCGCGTGGCGACCAGCCGGCCACCGGCACGCAGAATGCGATCGCGCAGGGCTGCCAAGAGATATTTGCTGTCGGTCCCCTCGACATAGCCGGCCTCGACGAAGACCTTGCTGTTCTCGGGAATCTGCAGCGCCAGCTTTTCACAGACACGATCGGCTGCGGTGGAGAACAGGAGCTGTTCCGTTGCCGTGCGGGCCGGCTGGCTCTCGTTCGACGTCGAACAGGCGCCTACGGCCAGCAGCAGGAAGGCGACGACCCCGACCCGATGGCGGGGGGTCGGGGCAAGATACTTCAGGGGAAAACACATCTCGACGATTGACGGGCGCGGCCGTGAACTCTTCCCGCTACAGGCGGCGGATCGCCGCGTTACCCGATGAAAGTCACAGCGCCGGCGGTGCCAGTTGGCGGATACGGCGCTGGTGGGCGAGCTGCCAGACCAGGTAGGCGACGATGGCGGTCAGCACGATGACACCGCCGACGATGGTGCGCGGTGTCGGCGTTTCGGCGAGGAACAACCACACCCAGAGCGGGCCGAGAATGGTCTCGGCGGTGCCGAGCAGCGCGGCGAAGGCTGAGGGAATTAGCCTGGCACCCTGGGTGAACAGGGCCAGGCCAAGACCGAGGCTGATCCCGAAGAGGCCGAGTATGGGCAACTGCCAGCCGGCCACCGCGACGCCGCCGGTCGTCGAAAGACTCATTGCCAGGGCGACAACGCAGCTCGCGGCCGCACCGGTGCAGACCGCCGGGGTCATGCGGATGCCTGCCTTGCGCCGCGTGATCACCGTGGCGGTGGCGAAGGAGAACGCGATCAGCAGGGAGAGGCCGTCGCCGACCGGCGACACCCGCCCGGTCAGCGAGTCGGAAACCATGACCGCGACGCCGGCGATGACGCCCGCAATGGCAATCCCGGTGACAAGACGCAGCGGCTCTGCGAACAGCACGCGGGAGATGAGGGCCGCGATGAGAGGCACGCCGGCCTGCATCAGCAGGATGTTGGCGACGGTGGTGAACTGCAGGGCCACGACGAAGGCCGTCGAGGCGACGGCGAAGCAGAGGGCGACGGCAAGGCCTGGTGTGCCCATTCGGGCGAAGAGCTGCGTGGTGCCGGCCCGGCCGTCGCGCACCAGCATGAAGGCGATGAGGAACACCGTCGCGGTGCCGGCGCGCCAGAAGATCGTGGTCCACGGGTTCTCGACCTCGGCGAGACGCGCCAGGATGCCGCCGAGACTCCATATGAAGGCCGAGGCGAAGACCAGCCAGGGGCCGAGCGGATGGGCATCCTGGTCGGCGCTCTGGTGTGTGGGGTCAGTCGATGGGTCGATGGACTGGGTCATTCGGAGAGAGTGCTTACACGCTCTTGGCCGCCTGGGATAGCACCTTCAGCTTCTTCATTGCGAGGTCGCGGCCCAGATGCCCGAGGCCGCAGTCGGGCGCGGCCATGAGGCGTTCGGGCGGCAGATGCTTCAGCGCGGCCTCGAGACGCTCGCTGACTTCCTCCACCGTCTCGACGCGGCTGCGCGCGATGGCGACGACGCCGAAGATGACCGTGGTTTCGGTGAACCGGTCGAGCAGGGAAAGGTCGTTGTGCCGGTGCGCGTCCTCGAGAGAGACGGCATCGACCACAGAGGCGTTGACCGCCTCGGCCAGATCGAAATAGGCCCGGGGATCCGCCTTTGCGTAGCGCTCGTCGTCGAGACGGTTGGGATAGCCGCAGCACATGTGCATGGTCTTCGTGACAGCATCGGGCACGTCCTGCCAGCAGCGCTCGATGTGGGCGATGCCGTAGGCTAAGGCCTCCCTGGGTTTGCGCGCGAAGAGCGGCTCGTCGATCTGGATGTGACGGCAACCGGCCGCGGCCAGGGCGAGCACCTCCTTGTTGAGCGCCACGGCGAGGTCGTGACCGAGCGCCTCGGGGTCGTGGTAAAATGCGTCGGCCGTGGTGTCGGCGATGGTCATCGGGCCGGGCAGGGTGATCTTCACCGGCCGCTCGGTGAAGGACTGCGCCAATTTCCAGTCCGCAGGCAGGAAGGGCGCGCGCGCCAGCACCGGCCCGCGCACCGTAGGCAGATCGGTCTCGTAGGCGCCGCCGCGCAGTACCCGGTGGGTGAGATTGTCGAAGTCGAAGCCGTCGAGGTGGCGGCAGTGATAGTGCACGTAGTTCTCGCGCTTCACCTCGCCGTCGGTCGGGATATCGATGCCGCAGGCGACCTGGTCCTCGATCACCTGCCTGACGCCGCCGGCGATGATCTCCGCCGCCTCGGCGCCCAGCCTGGTAATGGCCTGCAGGTATTCGCGGGTGGCGGTGCTGGAATCCATCGCACCGGGATCGAACCAGTCCGGGATCCGCACGCTGGAGGGCTTTGGATAGGCCCCGATGGTAGTGGTCAGCAGCGGCACGCAACTTCTCTCCCCGGTGGATTTTACCCCTGGAGGAAAGCTAACAGTATTCGCAATGAGGGGCCAAGGGGACAAAGCCTCCTGCCGCACGCTGAGGCGAAGCTGCAGTACCCTCGCGAAGGGCGAGGTCCGCTACAGGGCCTTGGAGAAGATCGCCTTGCCGTCGCCAGGGCGGTAGAAGTCGGGCAGTTCGGCGGTGAGCTCAAAGCCGGCGCGCAGATAGAAGGCGCGGGTCGGCGCGTAGGGTTCGCTGGTCGAGGTGTCGATGTAGATGCGCTGGGCACCGGCGCGCTTCATGGCGGCCTCGGCGCGGGCGAGGATCTGCTGGCCGAAGCCGCGGCCCTGGCGGTCCGGGTGCACAGCGATCCAGTAGAGATCGTGGCTGGTCGCCGAGCCGGGGATCGGCCCGTAGCAGGCGTAGCCAACCAGGGTGCCGTCCTCCTCCAGCAGCACGAACTCGTAGCCCGATGCCCGGCCCCTGGCGACGCGCTCCTGTACCAGTTCCTCGGCGATGGCGATCTCCTCGGCGGAGAACATGCCTGTCGTGGCGACCAGCGAACGCACCCGCTCGGCATCCTCCGGCTTCACCGCTTCGCGCCACAGCTGGCCCTTTGTGCCAGGCCGGCCGACGGGCTTGGCCGCGCGCGGCCGCTGCCGCGACGCCTCGACGCCCTCGACCAGGCCGGTGAAGAAGTGGCGCGCGTTCACGCCCAGGGTGCGGATGCGGTAGCCGCCTTCCTGAATCACCACGGTCGGATAGCCCGCCGCACCGATGAGTTGGCCCATCCGATGGAAATCGCCGGCGCGGTTCGACCAGGTGCCGGTCGGATCGCCGCGCGCGGTATCGAGGCCGAGGGCGACCACCAGGGTCGCGGGCTCGTGACGCTCGATGCGTTTCAGCGCCGTCTGCAGCGCCTCCAGGTGCTGCTCGGGCGTGATGGTCTCGGGCAGTGGAATATTCACGTTGTAGCCGGCGCCCTTGCCGCGCCCGGTCTCGTTGCGGAAACCGGTGAAGTAGGGATAGGCGAAGGCGGGCGCGCCATGGATCGAGACGGTCAGCACGTCGTCGCGCTCGTAGAAGATGTCCTGCTGGCCGTTGCCGTGGTGGTAGTCGACGTCCAGCATGGCGACCTTGCCATAGTGCGACAGATAGTTGGCGGCAATGGCGGCGTTGCTGAAGTAGCAGAAGCCGCCGAAGCTGCGCTTCTCCGCGTGGTGGCCGGGCGGGCGCACCAGGGCATAGGCCAGCGGCGAACCGTTCAGCACCTCATCGGCGGCGGTCAGGGCGCAGTCCACCGCCTGGCGCGCGGCCGGAAAGGCATTGCGGTTCAGTGGCGTGAAGGTGTCGATGCACCAATAGCCGGCCAGCACCGATCGCTCCTTCGGCTTGCGCTCGGGATTGCGCAGCGGGAAGACGTAAGGGTAGATCGATCGCTTGAGCGGCGCCTCTTCGCAGGCGCGCTGGATGTAGTCGACCAGGCCGGCGTCGTGCACTTCGCGGATGAAACGGTCGGGAAATTTGCGCGCCGGCAGGCGGCGGAAGAGGTCGGTCTTGGACAGCTCGCCGAGGATGGCGGCGACGCGCACCGGCGCCTCGACATAGCCGCGGTCGCGCACGTGGTGGATGTCGTGCTTGTCGTTCACCACCAGGGCGATCTGCGGCCTGACGGCGGCGCCGGGCAGGGGCGCGGCGATCTCCTCGGCTTTCAGATAGCGTGGCGTCCGCAGGCGGTAGCCACCCTGCTTTACCGAGGCCACGACTTTGTCGACGTAGTCGGGCGGGCAGATGTCGGCGTACTTGCGCTCCAGGATCGCGCGGATGATCCGCTTCAGGCGCGCGGCCGGCGGCAGCGCGTGGCGCGCCAGCCCGTCGAATACCAGGTAGGGCATGTCGCTGTCGCCGGGATTGATCGGCAGGTCGTAGGCGATGCCCTCGATCGGGAAGGCGCCGTAGCGCTCGTAGAACTTCAGGCGCTGGGCATTCTGTCGACGCACCTTGGGGTCCGGGCTCTTCGCCGGGTCGTCCGGCAGGCACTCGAAGAAGAGCCCGGTGGCGCCGAGATCCTCGGCCTCTTCGCGGACGCGGTCATAGAGCGCGCCGCCAATGCCCGTCCCCGAGCGCCCGCCCGGTGCCACCGTGATGACCTCCAGGTAGGAAAAAGCAAAGGCTGGATCGTGCAGCAGCAGGGCGACCGCTTTCACATGGCCACGGGCGTCCTCGGCGACCAGCAGCTTGGCGACGAAGCGATATTTGAAGGGATTGTCGAGTTGATCCGGCAGCTTGTCGATCTCGCTGCCCGGCATGCCGGGGAACTGGGCGCGGATAATCGTCTGCGCCTCTTCCACCGCCGAGCGGTTGGCCGGCGTGTGGCTGTCGGAGATCTTGCGGATGCGCAGCATGGCTAAGCGTGGGGCATCAGGCGGCTTCTTGCCGGCGTCCCTTTACCGCGGCGGCGACGATGCTGCCGACGACGGCGTCGTAGCCGAGGCCCGCCCGCTCGGCGGCGGCGACAAAACCGGCGTCTGGCGCCAGGCAGGGGTTGACGTTGATTTCCAGGATGGTCGGCCGCCCGGCGCCGTCGACGCGGAAGTCGACGCGGGCGTAGCCGCCGAGGCCGAAGAGATGCCAGGTCTTCAGCGCGAGGTCCTGCAGAGCGGCGATGAGCATGGCGTCCTCGGGCGGAAAGTCGAAGCGACGCGGCGTGTTCAGGTAGGCCGTGGCCGCGCAGTCCCACTTGGCTTCGTAATCGACGATGCGCGGGCGATCCGGCGGGAAGTCGAGGAAGAGGATCTCGGCCACGGGCAGCACGCGCGGGCCCTCCGGCGTCTCCAGAACCGAGAGGTTGAACTCGCGGCCTTCGACGAAGGCCTCGGCGAAGAAGCGGCCGCCGAAGCGCTGTTCGCGGGCCAGGATCTCCTGGTGTGCCTGGGCGGCGGGCACCACGGAGCCGGCATCGATGCCCAGCGAGGCGTGCTCGGTCAGTGATTTCACGATCACGCGGCTGCCGCGCGGAAAGCCGCTGCCGTCCATCGACCATTCCGGCGTCGGCAGGCCGGCGCTCGCCAGCAGGCGTTTGGCGGCGGTTTTGGTGAGCGTCAGGTGGTGCGCCTCGGTGCCGGCGCCGCTGTAGGCGAGGCCGAGATGGTCGAACATCGCCGGCGCCAAGTGGGCCAGGGCGCTGTCGCCATCAAGAGCCTCAACCAGGTTGAACACCATGAGGGGGCGCTTGGCGGCGAGGCGGCCGATCATGCCGAGATCCAGCCCCAGCTTCACCACCTCGCTGCGGTAGCCGAGCCGCCGCAAGCAAGCGGCGACGGCTTTGGCCGTGACGATGGTGTCCGCCTCGTCGGGGCGATCTGCCGCGGCCCCGTGCAGGACCGGCAGATAGGGAGTGGCGGTCATGCCGGGATGCGCCGCCGCCGCCGGGCCTGCGCGGCGACGCCGGTGCGCAGCTTCGCCGCCTGCAGGATCTCGCCGATCAGGCTCTGGTAATCCATGCCGGCGAGGCCGGCCAGGATCGGCAGGTCGGAGTGGGTCGGGTGCAGCCCCGCCAGCGGGTTGACCTCGAGGAACTGCGGCACGGCGTTGGCGTCCGAGCGCAGGTCGAGGCGGCCGCCGTCGCGGCAGCCGAGGGTGCGGTAGGCGGCAAGCGCGATGTCGCCGGCCGCCCGCGCTTCGGCGTCGTCGGCCAGGCGGTACTCCACCCGCGACTCACAGAGTTCCTTGTTCTCGAAGGAATAGACTTCCGGCTCGGCGTTCTGCAGGAGCAGGATCTCCATCACCGCGACGATGCGCGCGGCGGCGCCGTTGCCGACGATGCCGACGGTGAACTCGCGACCCGGCAGAAAGGTCTCGGCAATGGCCGGCTGGTTGAAGCGCGCGCGCAGGGAACGCGCCGCGGCGACCAGAGCCTTGCGGTCGTTCGCCTTGGAGGCGCGCTCGCAGCCCTTGCCGGTGCCCTCGGCCAGCGGCTTCACGAAGACCGGAAAGGGCAGGGTGCAGTTGCGCGCGTCGGCGTCGGACTCGATGACCGCGAAAGGCGCCGTCGGTAGGCCGGCCTCGCGCACCAGACGCTTGGCGACCGCCTTGTCCAGGGTCACCGACAGCGTCAGCGGGTCGGAGAACACGTAGGGAATGCCGTAGGCTTCCAGCAGCGCCGGCACCTGGGCCTCGCGGTTGCGCCCGGCGATGCCCTCGCAGATGTTGAACACCAGATCCCAGCGCTCGCCGGCGACCAGCCGCTGCGTCAGGCTGCGGATGTGGCCGATGCGCTCGACCGTGCAACCGTTGGCGGCGAGCGCCCCGGCCAAGGCGTCGATGGTCTCCGGCGAGTCGAACTCGGCGAGCGCGGTCTCCGAGAAGCCACCGAGGGCGCGGTAGTCGTCGCGCAGGTCGTAGGTCAATCCCACACGCATCAGCAGGCCCTCTTCTTCATCTTGTCGGCACCGATGCTGCCGCCGGGATCGGGGTAGCGGTAGACGCCGCCCTCGAAATTGCGCAGCAGCAGATCGTCGCCATCGCGCCCGACGATATAGTCAGGCAACAGCGGGATCTTGCCGCCGCCGTTGGGCGCGTCGATCACGTACTGCGGCACGGCGTAGCCGGTGGTGTGGCCGCGCAGGCCTTCGATGATCTCGATGCCCTTCTCGACCGGGGTGCGGAAGTGCGAAGAGCCGGTGATCGGGTCGCACTGATAGAGGTAGTAGGGCTTCACCCGGCGCATCAGCAGGCCATGCATCATCGCCTTCATGATGTCGACGGAATCGTTGATGCCTTTCAGCAGCACGGTCTGGCTGCCCAAGGGGATGCCGGCGTCGGCAAGGCGCGCGTAGGCTTCGGTCACCTCCGGCGTCAGCTCCTTGGGGTGTGTCACGTGGATGCTCATCCACACCGGATGGTGCTTCCTCAGCATGCGGGTCAGCGACTTGGTGACACGCATCGGCAGCACCGTCGGCACCTTGGTGCCGAGGCGGATGAACTCGACGTGCCGGATCTGGCGCAGGCGGCCCAGCAGGTAGTCGAGCTTCTCGTCGGCGATGGTCAGTGGATCGCCGCCGGACAGCAGTACGTCGCGGATCTCCGGATGTGCCTCGATATAGGTGAGGGCCTGCTCCCACTGGCGGGTGGAAAACTGGTACTCACCGCCCGCCTCGCCAACCATGCGCGAGCGCGTACAGTAGCGGCAGTAGGTCGAGCAGAAGCCGGTGGTGAGGAACAGCACCCGGTCCGGGTAGCGGTGGACCAGCCCGGGGGTCTTGGTGTCGTGGTCCTCGCCCAGGGGGTCGTCCGCCTCGCCCGCCGTGCGCAGGTACTCCTGGCCGACGGGGATGTGGGTGCGGCGCAGAGGTTCCTCCGCGTCGTCGCGACTCATCAGGCTGGCGTAGTAGGGCGTGATGCCGACCGGCAGGGAGCCCTTGTGGCGAGCGATGGCGGCGTGCTCGTCGGCCGACAGCTGAAAGATCTTCTCGAGCTGGGCAAGGGAGCGGATGCGGCTCCTCAGTTGCCAGCGCCAGTCGTTCCACTCCTCGGTCGAGGCTTCGGGAAAGAAGCGGCGCCGGAACGTCCGGCTGTCCGGTCCGCTCGGAAAGCGCTCGCCACGCTGCCGGGGCACAAGCGGTCGGGACAGCAGGCCGTCGCCCGGACGCGCCCCGTCAAGCGGACGCAGTTGGGGCGACCAGGAGGCCGGAGAGATCAGCAATTTCGACGTGAGGGAATTCGCAGTCGGTTCGGAACCCGAACCGGGAGGCTCCGTGGCGGGAGCCTGAAGATCGTCCATCTTTTGGTCAATCCATACGCTGCGGGGGTCGTCGCGCGAATATCGTCGATTCTGACACCGCACCGCAGACGCAAATTTATTTGATCAGGTCCGCATCCTTTTCAAGCGCTTTTTTGCGGGGCCGGCCCGGCGTGGCCCCAAAACACTCCTGGCTTGCCGCTTGCATTGTCTTCCGGGCTTCCAATGGGGCGGGTCGCCTCCCTATGATCGTGGCTGCCGCAGAGGAGGGTAAAGCGACGATGAAAGCATGGCAGGTTCAGACATCCGAGGGAATCGAAGGCCTGAAGCAGGCGGCGCTGTCGCTGCCCGACCCAGGTGCGGGCGAGGTGCGGGTACGGCTCAGGGCCAACGCGATCAACTACCGTGACCTTTCCGTGATCAGCGATCCGGCGGCCCGCCGCATCGCCTTGCCGCGCATTCCCAACTCCGACGGCGCCGGCGAGGTGCTGGCGGCCGGTCCGGGTGTCACGGCCTTCGCCCCGGGCGACCGGGTGGCCGGCTGCTTCTTCCAGAACTGGATCGACGGCCCCTGCACGGCGGACGCCATGGCATCGGCCATGGGCGGCGAGATCGACGGCGTATTGACCGAGGAGGCCAATCTAAAGGCCGACGGCCTGGTGAAGATCCCGGATCACCTGAGCTACGCCGAAGCGGCGACTCTGCCTTGCGCGGCCTTGACCGCCTGGCGCGCCCTTGTGCCGGTTGGCAAGCTGAAGGCCGGAGATACCGTGCTGCTGCTCGGCACCGGCGGCGTCTCCATCTTTGCCCTGCAGTTCGCCACCCTGATGGGCGCCCGGGTCATCATCACTTCTTCCAGCGACGAGAAGCTGGAGCGCGCCAGGGCACTGGGCGCCTGGCAGACGGTGAACTACCGCCGCATGCCGGCTTGGGAAAATCCGGTGCTGGAGATGACCGAGGGGCGCGGCGTCGACCTGACGGTGGAGGTCGGCGGCGCCGGCACCCTGGAGAAGTCGATCGCCGCGACGCGTATCGCCGGCACCATCGGGATGATCGGCGTCCTGACGGGCGGCCAGGTCAACCCCGCACTGGTCATGCGCAAGTCGATCACCCTGCAGGGCATCTACGTCGGGTCGCGCAACCTCTTCCGCGACATGAACAAGGCCATCGCGGCGGCCGGCCTGCGCCCGGTGATCGACCGTTCCTTCGGCTTCGACGAGGCGCCGGCGGCCTATCGGGCGATGAAGGCGGCCGGCCACTTCGGCAAGCTGGTGATCGAGATCTAGCCGGCTTGGCCCTTTGATTCTGGCTGCCGGCGGCTTAGGCTAGGGTATGCCCATCTGCGAAGCCGACCCGTGGCGGATGCAATACTTCGAGGGCGTGGACTGTCCCGACGACGTTCGCGTTCCCACCGAGGACGGCGACGCCTGGTCGTGGTATCCCCAATATAAATGGGTCTATAACAAGCTCTCGGTGGCCGAGAGCCAGGGCTTTGCCTGCGGGCCGCACGGCCTGATGCCGCCCGCCTTCCCGGTGTTCTCCAAGCCGGTCTTCAACATGCGCGGCATGGGCATCGGCAGCCGCGTGCTGCGCAGCGCCGCCGAATACAAGGCCAACCAGCGCCCCGGCCACATCTGGATGCCGCTGTTGGAGGGCGAGCACATCTCCTCCGACGCCGCGGTGGTGAACGGCGAGGCCAAGTGGTGGCGCCACACCTACGGCCTGCCGCTGGAGGGCGGCATGTTCGACTATTGGGTGGTGCAGGCCGAGGCGAGGCCGGAGGTCGAGGCCTATTGCGGCGACTGGCTGGCGAAGAACCTGGCCGGCTACACCGGCATGGTGAACTTCGAAACCATCGGGGCGAAGATCATCGAGGCCCATCTGCGCTTCGCTGATCAGTGGCCGGACCTTTACGGCGGCCGGCCCTGGGTCGAGGCGCTGATCCGACTCTACAAGGACGGCGTCTGGGACTTCGACGACAGCCGGCGGCGCGAGGGCTACAGCGTCGTGCTGTTCGGCGGTCACGGCCTGCAGTATCGCCACCCGCCCGAGGATCTGGTCCAGGAGGTACGGGCAATGCCGGAGGTGACCTCGGTTCAGGTCACCTTCCACGAAGACCGCCCGCCGGCGCAGCACGCCATGCCGCCTGGCGGTTTTCGCCTCGCCATCGTGAACTGCTGGGACCTGGAAGCCGGCCGCCGTGCGCGCGAGAGGCTGGCATTGAGCTTCTGGTCGACCCAGCAGCTGCGCCCGGGACGCCGCCGCAAGACGGCCGGGGGAGTCGGGGTCGCGGGGGCCAATGACTGAAGTCGCCGACCTTTCCGACCTCAGTGCCATCGAGGAGATCGAGAACGCCTGGATCCCGATGCCCGACGGGGCGCGGCTGGCAGCGCGTCTGTGGCTGCCACGCAGTGCCCGCACGGTGCCGGTGCCGGCGATCCTGGAGTTCATTCCCTACCGCAAGCGTGACTTCATGCGCGCCCGGGACGAGCCGATGCACCGCTTCTATGCCCTGCACGGCTATGCCTCCGTACGTGTCGACGTACGCGGCAGCGGCGATTCCGACGGCGTGCTGGACGACGAGTATTCGCCGCGCGAGTTAAGTGATGCGCAGGCGATCATCGCCTGGCTGGCCGGGCAGCCGTGGTGCAGCGGTGCCGTCGGCATGACCGGCATCTCCTGGGGCGGCTTCAACGCGCTGCAGGTTGCGGCGCTGAACCCGCCGGCTTTGAAGGCCATCATCACGCTCTGTGCGGCCGACGACCGTTACGGCGACGACGCCCATTACAAGGGTGGCTGTCTCCTCAATGAGAACATGCAGTGGGGCTCGATCCTGACGCTCTATAACGCGTTGCCGCCCGACCCCAAGATTGCCGGCGAGGGCTGGCGCGCGCTGTGGCGTCAACGCATCGAGGAGAACCAGCCCTATCCGGCAGTGTGGATGCGTCATCCCTGGCGCGACGATTTCTGGAAGCATGGCTCGGTGAACGAGGACTATGGTGCGATCCGTTGTCCGGTCTATGCCATCGGTGGTTGGGCCGACGGCTACACCAACGCGGTGCCGCGCCTGTTGGAGCACCTGAGCGTGCCGCGCAAGGGCCTGATCGGGCCTTGGGCGCATAACTTCCCGCACGATGCCCGCCCGGGGCCGGAGATCGGCTACCTGCAGGAGGCGCTGCGCTGGTGGGACCACTGGCTGAAGGGCGCCGATACCGGCATCATGGCGGAGCCGATGCTGCGCGTCTGGCTGCAGGACAGCGTGGCGCCGCAACCACAGTACGACGAGCGCCCCGGCCGCTGGGTGGCGGAGGAGTCCTGGCCGTCGCCGCGTATCCGGGCCCACCGCCTGTACCTCGACTGGGGCTCGCTCGCCGAGACGCCGTCGCCGGCGCGCCATGAGATGGCGTTCTCGTCGCCGCAGACCCTCGGGGTGCGCGCCGGCGAGTGGTGCGGCTTCGGCGCCGACGGTGAAGCGCCGCGCGACCAGCGCGCCGACGACGGCGGCTCTCTGGTGTTCGACAGCGACGCCCTCGACCAGGCGATGGAGTTGCTCGGCGCGCCGGTTCTGACGCTGGAGGTGAAGGCCGACAAGCCCGTCGCCTTCCTGGTGGCGCGGCTCTGCGATGTCCACCCGGACGGCAAGTCCTCGCGCGTCTCTTACGGCATCCTCAACCTCTGCCACCGCGACGGCCACGAAAGGCCTGAACCGCTGCAGCCCGGCCGGTGGTACCGGGTGACGCTGCAACTCGACGATCTCGGCCAGGTGATTCCGGCCGGCCACCGCCTGCGCCTGGGGCTTTCCACCGGCTACTGGCCGATGATCTGGCCGACGCCGGAGGCGGTGACGCTGACGGTGCGCAGCGGCACGGGCACCCTCGACCTGCCGCTGCGACCGCCGCGCGATGAAGACGCCGCACTGCTGGCCTTCGAACCGCCGCTGGCCGCGCCCGGCACCAAGCACCGCAAGCTGCAGCACCTCGATTTCACGCGGACCATCGGGATCGATCTCACCACCAACGAGATGATCTACACCCTGGAGGCCGGTGAGTTTCCCGGCGCGTCACTGGCGCGCATCGAAGAAATCGACCTCGACCTCGGCTACACCCAGATGAAGCGCTACCGCATCCTGGAGGACGATCCGCTCTCGGCGCAGACCGAGTTCACGCAGAGCGCGGTGCTGCGCCGCGACGGCTGGTCCGTGCGCCTCGACTGCCGCACCCGCCTGACGGCCACCGCCGAGACCTTCCAGTTCACCGGCGACCTGGAGGCTTTCGAGAATGATGCTCCCTTCGCCCACCGCCGTTGGACGCTGTCGATTCCCAGGAAGCTGCTTTAGCCGCTAACCGCGATGCGCCGGATTGCGGCGTCGATCACCATCTCCAGCATGCGCGGATAGGGAATCTTAGCGAAGCCGGCCATGAAGGCGAGCTTGCCGTCGTTGGCCCAGGCGGGATTGGGATTGATCTCCATCAGCCTCGGCTCGCCGTCGGCGGCGCAGCGGAAGTCGAAGCGGCCGTAATCCTGCAGGCCGAAGCGGCGGAACAGCAGCCGGGCCCAGCTTTCCATGCGGTCCCTGGTGTCGTCGTCGAGGCGCGCCTGGCGGAACTTGATCTCGGTCCAGTAGGGCGAAGCCGGGTCGGCCTTGGACTCGAAGGAGAGGATGGGATTGGCGCCTTTCGGCAGGCGGGAGAAGTCGACCTCCAGCGGCGGCAGGGCCACCAACTCCGCGTCTGGGTTGCCGATCAGCCCCAGGCCGTATTCCGGCCCCGGCAGGTACTCCTGCCAGAGGATGTCGCGACCCGGCAGTTCGCGGTCGAGGAAGGCGAGATAGGCGCGCGCCTCCGTTTGATCGCGCACCACGGCGTCCTTGGTGATGCCGACGCTGCCGTCGGCGGCATTGGGCTTCAAGAGCGCTGGATAGAGATCGGGCAGCGTCTCGCGCGGCATGCCGGCTGGCAGGAAGACCTCGCCGGGCACCGCGACTCCCAGCGCCTCTGCCACCAGACGCACGATCTGCTTGTCGAAGCACAGCACCATGGCCTGCGGGGTGGCACCGGTGTAGGGAATGTCGTGCAGTTCCAGCCAGGCCGGCAGGTTCAACTCGCGGGTCGGTCGGTTGCCGACGCCGGTGTCGCAGAAGTTCACCACCAGGTCCGGGCGCTGTTCCGCCAGGCGTTCGAACAGCCGGCGGTGATCGTTGTAGACGGTGATGTCGAAGCGGCCCAGGCTCGCGATGGCCTCGACCATGGCGGCATGCGCCTTCAGGTCTTCCGGGCCGTAGGCGGCGCCCAGCTTGGTCGGGTCCTGGACATGGTGGTCACCGGTGACAATGGCGAGGGTTCTGACGCTCCGCTCGGGCATGCCTCGTTCCCTCATCCGGTCTCCCCTTACTGGGCCGCGAAGCCGGCGGTCTTGTCCTTCAGCGCATCGATGAGGGCGACGATGCCGATCTTCTGGATGACGCTGTCGTATTCGGCGCGGCGGCTGGCCAGTTCGGAGGCGGTGCCGCCCAGGATCGTGTCGACAATGCGCCAGTCGGCGCCGCCGTCCTCCGGTCTCGTCAGATAGTTGATCGCCACCGCCTCGCCATCGCTCTTTACGATCTGGTTCTGGACCAGGACGGCGCCCCGTCGAGCCTCCTGCTCGCCGAGGACCTCAAAGGTCTCTCCGCCGTAGCCGTCGAAGCGGTCCGCGAAGACGCCGATGCTGTAATCGGCAAAGGCTTCGGTGAAGGCTTCCTGCTGGGCGGTGCTGATGCTGCTCCAGTGGCCGCCCAGGGCGATGCGCGCCATGGCCGGAAAGTCGAAACTATCCTTCAGAACCGGCGCCAGCTTGTCATAGCGGCCCTGGTAGCCCAGCGTCTCGGCTTGCTTCATGGCCTCCAGCAGGGCCGCGTTCAGCCGCTCGACGGTGGCCGTAGGAGTCTCCGCAGCCTGGACCGTTGCGGGCGTGCCCGCCGGAACGCCGAGCAGCAGCAGGGTGAGCAGCAAGGCTCTCAGCCAATTTGTCGTCATCGCGATCCTTCACTCTCGGGTCCTCCAGATGTATGGCGTGGAACCCTCGCTGCAAGAAATTTGTCGTTTGTCGCGTCACCGCCGGAGGCGCAAACTGTCCCTCATGAGCGTTCTCGTCACCGGAGGCACCGGCTTCGTCGGTTCGGCTGTCGTCCGGGCGCTGGTCGCCCGGGGCGAACGGCCACGCTGTCTTGTGCGCGGCGGCAGCGATCGGCGCAATCTCACCGGCCTTGACGTCGAATTGGTCGAAGGTGACCTGACCGACGCTGAGTCGCTGGCTGCCGCCTTGCAGGGCTGCCGCGGACTCTACCACGTCGCCGCAGACTACCGCATCTGGGTGCGCCGGCCCGCCGACATGGACCGGGTGAATGTCGAGGGAACGCGCCGCCTGATGGAGGCGGCGCTGCGGCAGGGCGTGGAGCGGGTGGTCTACACTTCCTCCGTCGCGGTGCTGGGCAAGACGGCCGACGGCACCCCGGGCGACGAAGCGACGGCGGTCTGCCTGGGCGACATGATCGGCTGCTACAAGCGCAGCAAGTTCCTGGCCGAGGAGGCGGTGCGCAAGCTGCAGCGCGAGGAGGGCCTGCCGGTGGTCATCGTGAACCCTTCGACCCCCGTCGGCCCGGGCGACGTGAAGCCGACTCCGACGGGGCGCCTGGTGTTGACCGCTGCGGCCGGGCGCATGCCGGCCTTCGTGGAAACCGGCCTCAACGTGGTGCATGTCGACGACGTCGCCGCCGGCCACCTGCTGGCTTTCGACCAGGGTAAGGAAGGGGAGCGCTACGTGCTGGGTGGCGAGGACCTCGGCCTGGCGGCGATCCTGGGCCAGGTGGCGGAGCTGCGCGGCCTCAGGGCTCCACGCCTGCGGCTGCCGCGCCGGCCGCTTTTTCCGCTGGCCTATGCCTCGGAGGGCTGGGCGAGGGTGCGCGGCGGGCGCGAGCCGATGCTGACGGTCGATGGCCTGAAGATGGCCGCCAAGCCGATGTATTTCTCCCATGCCAAGGCCGGGCGGGCCTTCGGCTACACCCCCCGACCGGCGGCCGAGGCGATCCGCGATGCCGTCACATGGTTTGAGCGCGAGGGCTACTTGGGCTAGGTGCCGAAGCCGTATCCGAGGCCAAAAACCGCCCGCAGCGGCCCCCTCTGCCTCTAAATCCCTAGTCCAAATGGGGTGGTGTTGCGCCGCAAAATCGGTAGACTGGCGCCGGACAGGGGGGCCTTCCTACACGACACGTTCCCCGCCCACCCGCTTGGAGAGGCATCTTTTGGCCGTCCCCCTTATTCAGCAGTTGCGCGTCGGCGCCTACATCATGAAGCAGCGCCTCACGGGCAACGACCGCTATCCGCTGGTCCTCATGCTGGAGCCGCTGTTCCGCTGCAACCTTGCCTGTCCGGGCTGCGGCAAGATCGACTATCCCGACGAAATTCTGAACCGGCGCCTGTCGGTCGCCGAGTGCATCGAGGCGGTGGAGGAGAGCGGCGCGCCGATCGTCTCCATTCCCGGCGGCGAGCCGCTGATCCACAAGGAGATGCCGGAGATCGTTGCGGAACTGGTGAAGCGCAAGCGCTTCGTTTACCTCTGCACGAACGCGCTGCTGCTGGCCAAGAAGATCGACGAGTACAAACCCAGTAAGTACCTGACCTTCTCCATCCACCTCGACGGCCTGGAGGAGGAGCACGACCGCGCGGTCGACCAGAAGGGCGTCTTCAAGCGCGCGGTGAAGGCGATCGAGCTGGCGCGCGACCGCGGGTTTCGCGTGAACGTGAACTGCACGCTGTTCAACAACGCCAAGGCCGACGAGGTCGCCGAATTCATGGATTTCGCCCGCGACCTCGGCGTCGAGGGTGTCACCATCTCGCCGGGGTATGCCTACGAGCGCGCGCCGGACCAGGCGCATTTCCTCAGCCGGCGCCAGACCAAGGAGCTGTTCCGCGACGTTTTCCGGCGCGGCAAGGGGCGCAAGTGGCGCTTCTCGCAGTCCAGCCTGTTCCTCGATTTCCTCGCCGGCAACCAGACCTACGAGTGCACGCCGTGGAGCAACCCGACGCGCAACGTGTTCGGCTGGCAGCGGCCCTGCTACCTGGTGAACGAGGGCTATGCCCCGAGCTTCAAGGCGCTGATGGAAGAGACGGCCTGGGAGCAGTACGGCACCGGTAACTACGAGAAGTGCGCCAACTGCATGGTCCACTGCGGCTACGAAGGCACTGCCGTCGCCGACACCGTGGCCAATCCGCTGAAGGCGCTGAAAGTGGCGCTCCAGGGAGTCAGCACCGAGGGAGAGATGGCTCCGGAGCTCGATTTCTCCAAGCAGCGGCCGGCGGTCTATGCCTTCGAGGATTTCGTCGAAGAAGCTCTGAAAGAATCAGGCAAGGGCAAGCCCGCCAAAGCCGGTTCCCCCTCAGAAGCCGCCGAATAGCGCGCTCTTTACCGATTCCAGCATCCTGAGGCGGGCGAGCGCCAGTTCGCTCTGGCGTGCGAGCCTGAGCACCGCCCGAAGTTCCCAGGGCCGCCGGATGAGGCCGGCCACTGCACGGCCGATCGCCGGCATGCCGTCGGGCCGCACCGCGTTTTCCACCAACGCCGGCAGATCGTCTCGTGCCGTATCGGCGATGGCGCGCACGGCGAGGAAAGGCAATGCCGCTTCCGCCGCCACCGCGGCGACGGCACCGGATTCCATGTCGACGGCGAGGCAGCCGCTTTCCAGATAGGCCTTCTGCTTGTCGGCGGCGTGCAGCAGCGTCCGAGGGCTGGCCAGCAACGCTCCTACGCGGTGCGGCAGAACGTTGGAATCCAGCTCGGCACCGAGTGTGCGGCACCATGCGGAATCGCAACGGTACGTGCTGCCGTCGGCACCGCGAACGCTGTCGGCGATCACCAGGTCGCCACAGGCGGGATCAGGCGAGAGGGCGCCGGCGATGCCGAAGCTGAGCAGCGCCTCGACGCCGTTCTCGACCAACTGGCGCGCGCGCGCCGCGGCTCGATCGGTGCTGGCGCCGGCGCAGGCGATCGCCACGGGCGCCTCACTGTTGCCGAGCAGCGCATTGGCGACCACCGCCTCTGAGGCGAGCCCGGTGACGACACCGATCTTGCGGAAGGAGCTTTGCTGCGCGGCCGGTACCACTGGCTACATGCCGTGGCTGACACGGCGCTGGTTGCTGCGCACCAGGTTGCGGTAGCGCGCCAGGGCCCACAGCGGGAAATAGGCGCTGTAGCCGTGGTATTTCAGATAGAACAC
The DNA here is from genome assembly GCF_037652055.1 of Pelagibius sp. 7325. Classification (NCBI taxonomy): domain Bacteria; kingdom Pseudomonadati; phylum Pseudomonadota; class Alphaproteobacteria; order Rhodospirillales; family Rhodovibrionaceae; genus Pelagibius; species Pelagibius sp. 7325. Next base: position 120,933 of record NZ_JBBKAH010000011.1, on the reverse strand, counting down.
GCGCGGGAAGCCGTTGCCTGTCCAATAGTCCTCGGCCCAGCGCGACGCTTGGCGCGGCAGCGTCTGCAGGTAGGCGATGCCGCGGCGCACGGCGTCGCTGTCGACCTCGCCGGCGGCCATCAGGCCCAACAGCGCCCAGGCGGTCTGCGAGGCGGTCGAGCCCTTGGCTTCGTCGCGCCGCTCGGGCCAGTAGGTGGCGCAGTCTTCGCCCCAGCCGCCGTCGGGCTGCTGCCGGCTTTCCAGCCAGGCGACGGCTTTGCGGATGTAGGGCGCCTGCATGTCCTCGTCGCAGGCGTTGAGGGCGCAGAGCACCGACCAGGTCCCGTAGACGTAGTTCACGCCCCAGCGGCCGTACCAGGAGCCGTCTTCCTCCTGCTCGCGCTTTACGTAGTCGATGCCGCGGCGCACCACGGTGTTGTCGCGCCCGTAGCCCAGCTGCGCCAGCATGGAGAGGCAGCGCGCAGAGACGTCGACCGTCGGCGGGTCCAGCAGAGCGCCATGGTCAGCGAAGGGGATGTGGTTCAGGTATTGGAACTCGTTGTCGGCATCGAAGGCGCCCCAGCCGCCGTTTTTGCTCTGCATGGCGATGACCCACTTGGCCGCGCGCTCCATGGCCGGCTTGCTGGCCTCGGAACCGGCGCGGTCCATCGCCATCACCACCACTGCGGTGTCGTCGACGTCCGGATAGTGGGCATTGTTGTACTGGAACGGCCAGCCGCCGACCGGCGCCTCGGCGCGCCGCCAGGCCCAGTCGCCGCGCACCTCGGTGATCTCGCGCTCCAGCAGCCAGTCGAATGCGCGGGTGAAGGTGTCGCTGTCACCCGGCTCGCCGGCTTCCAGCATGGCGTGGGCGGCGAGGCAGGTATCCCAGATCGGCGACAGGCAAGGTTGGCAGGTGACGGTGCCGTCGGCGCGGTAGAACAGCAGGCGGTCGATCGCCTCGCGCGTCAGGCGGTAGTCGGGGTCCTCCCAGTCGTAGCCGAGCACGTGGAAGGCCATGGCGGCATTGGCCATGGCGGGGAAGATACCGCCCAGGCCGTCTTCGCCGTTCAGGCGCTCCTTCACGAACTCCATCGCCGCGTTGATCGCCTTCTGTCGCTTGGCGCGCGGCCGCAGCGGATCGCTGAGCCGCAGCACCCGGTCGATGCCGGCGAAAATGGCGCCCAGCGGGCTGCCGGTGGCATTCATCTGGTAGACCGAGCGCGCCGGGTCCTCCAGGAACAGTTCACGGATGGAGACACCGCGCGGGTTGGCCGCCCGCGGCTTCTTGTCCATGACCACCAGCAGCGGCGCGATCACCGTGCGCGACCAGTACGACACCTTGGAGAGGTGGAAGGGGAACCAGCGCGGCAGCAGCATGATCTCCACCGGCATCTCCGGCACCGCCCGCCACGGCACCTGGCCGAAGAGGGCGAGCGCGATGCGGGTGAAGACGTTGGACTGCGCGGCGCCGCCGGCGGCGAGGATCGCCTCGCGGGCGCGCACCATGTGCGGCGCGTCGGGGTGGTCGCCGGCCAGCTTCAACGCGAAGTACGCCTTCACGCTGGCGCTGACGTCCAGGTCGCCGTTGTGGAACAGCGGCCAGCCGCCGTGGGCGCCCTGGATGGCGCGCAGATGGGCGGCGAGCCTGGGTTCGAGGTCCTGGAATTTCGCGGTGTCGACCTGGCCGAGGAAGTGCTGCAGGAAGATGTACTCGGCGGGGATGGTGGCGTCCGCCTCCAGCTCGAACAGCCAATGGCCGTCCGGCCGCTGCTCAACCTTCAAGGCCGCACGCATCTCTTCCACCAGGGCATCGACGGCGTCGATGTCCGGAAGCGGGGCGGCGGGTGGTATGGAAGAAGCGTCGCGGTCTTTGGCTACGATACTGCTGGTCATCGTGGTGTTAAGCCCAATCGGCCTCATGCAATGAAAGTCGAAGTCCCCGGTGACTTCCGCTGGGCGACTTCCTCCGGCCTGTCTGCTTTCCCCCGACCCGCCGTTGCGAATCAGCGGTTCTTGACGGGATTTTGACCATACGGAAAGGCCCTGGCAAGCCTGCTCGGGCGCCGGCGGACCGCCCGAAAGGGCAAAATCCATAATTTCTTCAGGGTTTTGCGACGATGGCGGCCGCCGCGGCTCCAGAACGCACCGCCGAGTCGATGGTCGCCGGGTAGCCGGTATCGGTCCAGTCGCCGGCCAGTGCCAGGTTGGCCCAGCGGGTGCGCGGCCCGGGACGCAACTTCAGAGCCGCCGGCGTCTGGGCCAGGGTCGCCCGCTTCTCCTTGATGATCCGGATGACGGGCTGAGCTGAGGCCGCTGAGGCCGGGTCGAGGCCGAGGGCCCTGGCGGTGTCGCGCCACATGAGGCCGGCGATGGTCTCGGCCGGCTGTTCGGCCAGGTCTTCCGCCGCGCTGACCGTCAGGCTGACCACGTCGTCGCGCAGGAACAGCCAGTCGGCAGACCCGCCGACCAGGCCCAGGATGGGGAGATCCGGTGCGAGGGAGCGGGCCGGACGAACGCCCTCCGGCAGGCGGATATGGGCGTTCACGATGGGCCGGGCGTCGCGCGGCACGGCGAGACCGGGAACCAGATCGCCGGTGGCGCCGGGCGGCAGGGCCAGCACCACGCCATCGCCCGGGGGCACCTCGACCTTGTGGTCGCCGAAGTCGAGGGCGGTGACGCGGGCGTCGTCATGGATGACGGCGCGCAGGCGGTGGTTGAAGCCGATTTCGCCGCCGAGGCCGTGGATCACGTCGAGCGCCGGGTTGACGAAGACGTCGCTGAGGCCGCGCCGCGCGACGAAGGGACGGCAGGCCTCGGCACCCTTGGCGAAGGACTCGCGCACCACCAGCCAGAGGAGGCGCGCCGAGGCCTCGCGCGGGTGGGTGTTCAGCGCGGCGACGGTCAGCGGCACCCAGAAACGCCGCCACAACACGCCGCGGTCGCCTCCCTTCCGGGCCAGACAGTCGGCGACGGTGTCGTCCGCACCCGCGAAAGCGAGCTTCCAGGCGCCGAAGTAGTCGCCGGCGCCGGTGCCGGGGATGCGGCGCGCCTTGTCGAAGATCCACCAGGGGATCGGTCCTTTGCCGGGGGTCAGCGTCCAGCTTTCGCCGCTGGCGAGGTCGAGAAAGGGGAAAGCCGCCTCGGTCGGCCGGGTCAGGCGGTCGGATGCGCCGATCTCCGCGACGAAACCCAGCGCCGCCGTGTTGGCGGCCAGTAGCATGTGGTTGCCGTTGTCGATGCTGCGCTCCAGCTTGGCATCGACATAGGAACGGCAGCGCCCGCCCGCCTGTGCCGCCGCTTCGTAGAGCGTGACGCGCCAGCCGGCCTTGGCGAGTCGCAGTGCCGCCGAGAGTCCGGCAATGCCGGCGCCGACGACATGGGCACGGCGATGGGCGGCGGTCTCACCCATGGCTCAGAAGCAACTCCTCAGCGCGATCCAAAGCTTCTCGGCCTTGGGCAGGCTGACGCGCGCCGTCACGTCTTGCCAGTCGTCCTGCCGCAGGCGGTGCAGCAGGCGGCGGTAGACCGCCAGCATGATGCGCGCCGGACGCATCGGCCCGCGCCGGCAGCGTGCCATCAGGCGCTCGGCCTCGGTGAAGCGTTCCTCGGCCAGGGCGGCGAGGTCGCGGCAGACGGCGGGCAGGCGCGGGTCGTGCAGTACCGTCATGGGATCGTCGGACTCGATACCATGGCGCCGCAGCAGTTCGCGCGGAAGATAGAGGCGGCCGCGCTCGGCGTCCTCGGCGACGTCGCGCAGGATGTTGGTGAACTGCAGGGCGTCGCCTTCGGCCAAGGCAAGATCGCGCGCTTCCGGTTCGTTGGCACCGAAGGCGTGAACGGACAGCACACCGACCGCGCCGGCGACGCGGCGGCAGTAGAGGCGGAAGTCCTCGAGGCTGGGTGCGCGTATGTCTTCGCGGGCGTCCATTTCCATGCCGTCGATCACGGCGAGGAACTCCTCTTTCGGCAGATTGTAGACCTTGATCGGGTGGAGCAGCGCCCGGGTGGTCGGGCAAGTCGGGCGGCCGGCATAGAGGCGCTCGATCTCCTCGCGCCAGGCGGCGAGGTCGCGCTGCTTCTGTTCCGGCGTGCCGCCTTCATCGGCGATGTCGTCGACCTCGCGGCAGAAGGCGTAGATCGCGTACATCGCGGCGCGGCGCGGGCGTGGCAGCAGGCGCATGCCCCAGAGAAAGGAGGAGCCGGAGCGCGTCGCGACGCTGCGCACATGGGCTTCCGCGGTTTCGCCCATCGCCGCCGTGTCGGTCATCGCCGCAGCTCCGCAGGTCGCCGCTGCCCGAACAGGCGGACAGCTTGCACGGAGACGACGCCTTTCATGCCGCAGAGTACGAAATCAGGCTTGCCCAGGGCGACTCGCCTGGCCAGCGGATCGCCTTTGCGCAGCAATGCCGTCAGCCGCTGGGCGAGCCGGACGATGACGGCGGATTCCATGGCGAGACGCGTGGAGCGCAGCTGGCCGGGCAGCGTTTCGGCCTCCGCCAGCAGACGCCCGACGCCGTCGAGGCAGCGGTCGAGCACGCGGCGGAAGCCGGGCGGACTCACATGCTGGTCCAGCACCGTCACGTCCAGGCCTTCGGCGGCCAGCCAATCGCCCGGCAGATAAACGCGGTCCAGTACGTGGTAGTCGTCCTGGCAGTCCTGCAGGTGGTTAAGGATCTGCAGCACGGTGCACAGGGCGTCGGAGGCGCCGTAGCCCGCCGGGTCCTCGCCGTGCAGGTCCAGAAGGTAGCGACCGACCGGATTGGCGGAGAGTCGGCAGTAGTCGATGAGCTCGCCCCAGTCGGCGTAGCGCGTCTTCACCGCATCCTGCTTGAAGGCGGCAATGAGGTCGGTGCCGCGCGCGGTTGGCAAGCCGGTGGCGGCGAGGCTCGCGCGCAGGCGGCTGGCTTTCTCGAGTCCAGGACGATCGGCGTCGGCGTCTTGCAGTGCCGCTTCGAAGGCCGAGAGCCGTTCGATCTTATCGTCGGGTGCCAGCGCCGGGTTGTCGGCGATGTCGTCGATGGCACGCGCGAAGGCGTAGTAAACCGCTACGTGCGGCCGCAGCGCCGCCGGCAGCAGCCAGGAGCCGACCGGGAAGTTCTCGTCCGCCGCCCCTTTACCGGACGGTGTTTCGACGGCAGCGCTTTTCACGGCGGCGTTTTTGACATGGGTGTCAGTCATCGGTCCCGATCATAAACGGCCTGGGCGGGCGGGGCTAACCCACATGGTGGTCCTGCACGCGGCCCTTCCACTGGCCGCCCCGGCCGCGCCAGTGGCGCAGCGCGGAATCGAATGTCATCGCGCTGTAGAGGGCAGCGGCCAGCGGCAGCAGGGGCGCCAGCCAGGCCGGCTGGCGATAGAGTTTCAGCGTCGGCAGCAGGGAGAACGCCATGAGCAGCCAGGTCAGCGCACCGAGCAGCGCCGCCGCGCCGTCCTGGTGCCAGGGCCAGGCGAGCAGCAGCAGCGGCGGCACAAGGTAGGTCACCACCATGCCGACCAGGGTGCCAGCGAGCAGCAGCGGCGAGTGGCGCAGCTGGTTGTAGGCGCTGCGCGCGACCATGTCCCAGATGACGCCAAGGCCGCTGTAGGGGCGGATGGATCGCGCCTCGGTGGCGAGGCCCAGCCAGATGCCGCCGCTCTCGGCCGGGCGGCTCTGCTTCACCGCGCCGGCCAGGGTGCAATCGTCGATCAGGGCATGGCGGATGGCCGCAACGCCGCCGATCCGCGCCAGTGCCGCGCGGCGGATCAGGACGCAGCCGCCGGCCGCCGCCGCGGTCGCCTTCTTCGGGTCCTTCACCCAGGCGAAGGGGTAGAGCTTCTGGAAGAAGTAGATGAAGGGCGGGATCAGCAGGCGCTCCCAGAAGCCGCTGCAACTGAGCGCCACCATCAGCGAGACAAGGTCGCGCTGCTCTGTCTCCGCCTTGGCGACGAGGCGACGCAGTGCGTCGGGTGGCTGGCGGATGTCGGCATCGCTGAACCACAGGTAATCGCTGTCGGGCGCGGCGGCCTCGCTGCCCTGGTGCAGCGCCCACAGCTTGCCGGTCCAGCCCTGGGGCAGCGGCGCGGCGCACAACAGGGTGAAGCGCCCGGCTTGGCCGCTCGCTGCGGCGGCGGCCTCGGCGACGGCGGCGGTGCCGTCCTCGCTGTGGTCGTCGACCAGGATCACCGACAGCCGCCCGGGATAGTCCTGCGCCAGCAGGGAGCCGAGGCTATCGCCTATGACGTCGGCTTCGTTGCGGGCCGGCACCACGGCGGCGACCGACGGTGCGTTGTCCCGCGCCGGCGCCGGCTGGTCGAGCCGTTCGGCGGAGCGCCAGAAACCGCCGCGCAGGGTCAGCAGGTAGACCCAGATCAGCAGCGATAGCAGGGCGAGGGCGAGCGGCACGGAGGACAAGGCGGGGCGCGGTCCTTGGAGACGGTGCGGAATGGCTGCCCCTTATCGGCAGGTTTTTAGTGCAGCGCAAGGGTCCTGCCGGCTAGCGCGGGTGGCGGGTGTTCACGTTCAGCGACATCAGCCGGTCGAGCGTTACGCCGTCGCTGGACAGCGGCAGGCAGAGCGCCTCGACGTCGATGAAGGGCCGCCGCCCGGAAGGCGATTCGGGCCAGTAAGCATAGGCGGGCGCCGTGTGCTCGCGGCAAAAGTCGAACAGCTGCCTGGAACGGTCGCGTATCACGTCAGGCACCTTGGCTTCGGAGTGGCGCCTGCCGGTCTGCTCACCGTAGGTATTCACCAGATTCTGGCCGAAAAGGCGAATGTAGTAGTCGGCGCCCCCGTCGATGACATCGACCATCAGGAGATGGGGCCAAAGGGCTACGATTTCCTCCGGCGCCATGGCGTCGCGGCGCGGAAAGGCCGCTTCGCCCCTGATCGACTCCCAGTAGCCCAGCGCGTCTGTCAGGACCGGCGACAAAAACGCGAATCCATTCGCCACGACCGGCCCGACCGGACGGCCTCGATCCCTATCCGCAATCAACTGCACCATGATGGCCTGACCCGGTCTTCCGCAGGGTGGCGCTGCCTGGACTGGCGGTCTCGTGCTGCGCTGTCATCTCGATAGCATGATGGCATTAACGGAACCAATGCAACGTCTGGGACAGTTTTGGGCCCACCGGCCGTGACGGCTCGCCTGCGCGGCGGGGCATGGCGGTATCGCGCAGGTCCCCGCCAGAGTCAGCGGGCCTCCGGGCCCGAAGGGTGGAAGCCGTTCTGAACGCGCAGAATGGTGGTGCGGAAGCCCGGATCGCTGGTCACGTAGACGATTCCCGCCAGCACCATGGTCACCTCGGCGCCGTCCTCGCTGAGCGGAAGCATGAGGCGCTTGGCCCAGAGGGTGTTCTGATCGCCATCGCGGAAGCAGCCTTCCGAGTAGACCGGCATTCTTTCGGCGATGATGCGCTCGTAGAGACCGACGATGTAGTCCAGGTAAGGGCCGTGTTTCACTTCGTCCAGGTAACGGTTTGTCAGTGTGCAGCCGAAGCGTTCCTCGATCTGCGTGCCGGCGAGGCGGTAGCGGAAGCGCCGCCCCGGCCCATTGCCGTCGCTGACGATTTCGCAAAGGGCGACATGGGGCAGCAGGTGCGGAATATCGACGGGATCGATATTGTTGCGTGCCGGCGCAAAGCGTTCCCCCCGGCACTGCGACCAATATCGGTAGAGCTCGGCGAGCAAGGGCTCGTCCAGAGAATCGACAAAATTCATATCTCGCGCCCCCCGTGCTGCCCGGCCCGGGCAGGGCAGGCAGCGGACGTAAATACTTAAAAAATAATACCACTAACGGAAGAAGAGCCCCCGCCCTTCCCCGCGCAAAGGTTAGCACTTTGTCGAATTGATTATAAGCCTTTTGCGAGGGCGGTGTAGCGTTCAATGAAAAGGTGCTTCGCCTTGGCGGCGGGCCAGGGCGCCAGCGTAATGCCGTCGAATCGCTTGTGATGGCCGAACAGCCGGCGCGCTTCGCTGGGCGAAAAGCCGGCCAGCTGGGTGGCCTCCAGGTAGGCGGCGATGCGGTCGGCGCGCTTGATGAGCGTCTTGAGGTCCTCGGATTCTTCCGGTGGCAGGCCAAAGCGCAGGCGGATCGCGGTCATCAGCCGATGCTCCAGTCCTTTGTAGCCGGGCCCGACGGCGGACTTAAAAGGCGTGATGAGATCGCCGATGACGTATTCGGCAGCGTCATGGAGGACGGCGGAGAGATGGCCGGCGGCACCCAGCCTGGGGCGCAGGCCGGCGACGATGTCGTCGACCAGCAGGCTGTGCTGGGCAACCGAAAAGGCGGTGTCGCCGGAGGTCTGGCCGTTCCAGCGGGCGACGCGAGCAAGGCCGTGGGCGATGTCCTCGATCTCGATGTCGAGCGGCGAGGGGTCGAGCAGGTCGAGCCGGCGCCCGGAGAGCATGCGCTGCCAGGCTCGTGTCGAATCCTTCATTCCTCCCCGCCTCGTCTGCCTTGCCGTGATCGTCCTCCGACAAGGCATAGGCGGCGCTGCCGATCCTGGCAAGTGGCGAGGGCGCCGGCGGCCAAGCAGAAGGCGGCGGCGGACACCGGTTGTCCCGGGGCATGCGTCTGCAGTTGCCTTGCGCCGCGAAGCGTGGTGAATCGCGCGAGTGATTTCTCATCTTGGGAGCCGCTGCGGGTCATGACGCCGAACATCCTGCTGATTACCGCCGACCAGTGGCGCGGCGACTGCCTGGGCCTGGCGGGGCATCCGGTGCTGCGCACGCCGGCGATCGACGCCCTGGCGGCCGAGGGAGTCGCGTTTCTGCGCCATTTCTCTCAGGCGGCGCCGTGCTCCCCGGGCCGCGCTTCGCTCTATACCGGCCTCTACCAGATGAACCACCGGGTGCTGCGCAACGGCACCCCGCTGGACGCGCGCCACGACAACATCGCCAAGGCGCTGCGCCGCAAGGGCTACCGGCCGACCCTCTTCGGCTACACCGACCAGGCGGTCGATCCACGCACCGCCGCGCCGGACGATCCGCGCCTCGTCACCTATGAGGAGGTGCTGCCAGGGTTCGATGTCGGCGTGAAGCTGCCGGAGGACAACGGCGCGTGGTTCGCCTGGATGCAGGGGCGCGGCCACGCGGTACCGGCGGACGACAGTCGCTGGGCATTGTTCTGGCCGGAGTCCGGGCGCCCAGCGCTGCCGAACGGTGCGCCGCCGCGCTTCAGCCAGGACGAAACGGAAACCGCCTTCCTCACCGGCGCCTTCCTGGACTGGTTGGCGATCCAGCCGAAGAACGCGCCCTGGTGCGCACATGTCTCCTTTCTGCGTCCGCACCCCCCTTTCGTGGTGCCGGAGCCCTTCAACACGATGTATGACCCGGCCGACGGTCCGGCCTTCAACAAGGCGGCGGACACGGATGCCGAGGCAACGCAGCATCCCTACCTGCGTTACTGGCTGGACACGACCAAGGGGTCCTCTTTCTGCCTCCTTGCCGACGGTGAGCGCCGGGTGGCCGACTGGCCGGAAGAAGCCTTCCGTCGCGTGCGCGCCACCTACTGGGGCATGATTTCGGAGGTCGACCGCCAGATCGGCCGCCTCGTCGAAGGGCTGAAGGCGGCCGGCACCTGGGACAATACCGTCATCGCGTTGACCTCGGACCACGGCGAGATGATGGGCGACCACTGGACGCTGGGCAAGTTTGGCTATTTCGATCAGGCCTACCACGTCCCACTCGTCATCCGCGACCCGCGCCTCCCGGAAGGCTTTGGCGGCAAGGTCACGGCCTTCACCGAGGCGGTTGACGTGATGCCGACCATCCTGGAAGCGGCCGGCGCGCGGCGTGATGGCCCGGCCGACGGGCGCGCGCTGACGCCCTTTCTCCGCGGCGAACGGCCGGCGGACTGGCGCCGCGAGGCGCATTGGGAGTTCGATTTCCGCGAGGTGGCGTCGGGCGTGCCGCAACGCGCGCTGGGCGTCGATCTCGACGACTGCTCTCTCGCGGCCATCCGGGGCGAGCGCTATAAGTACGTCCACTTCGCCGGGCTACCGCCCCTGCTGTTCGACCTTGAGGAAGATCCGGCCGAATTGCACAACCTGGCCGGCGATCCGGCGCACTTGGCCGTGCGGGTGGAGATGGCCGAGAAGCTGCTGGCCTGGCGCAGCCGCCATCTGGACCGCCGGCTCACCGGCCTGTCGCTGACCCCCGGCGGCCCCTACGACGCCCGCGCGAACCAGAGCCTTTCGGGACCGGATTGAATCATTCTGCCGGAGTGCAGAGCCGGCTAGCGGTCGCCGGTGCCCGGCAGCACTGCGGGGAAGCCCGGCGCCCGGAGCGGCTCTTCCAGTTGGTCTTCCAGCAGTTTCACCGCCATTGTCGACCATGCCTGTTCGCCATAGGTGTCGCTGGCTTTGGTGAAAATCTCATGCACCAGTTCTGCCATCGGCAGCGGCGTCCCGGTATCGCGCGCAAGGGTCAGGGCTAGGTTGTAGTCCTTCATCGCCAGAGCCATGGTGAAGGCGCAGTTGTAGGACCCATTGAGGACCAGTTGCCCCTCCGTTTCATGGGCGAAGGAATTGCCCGACGAGATACGGATGCCGTGATAGGCCTTGGCGAGGTCGACGCCGGCCCGCTTGGCCAGCATCAAGGCCTCGCCGCTGGCCCAGAGGTGGGCGAAGGCCAGCACGTTGGTGATCACCTTCACGATAGAAGCGGCGCCGATCGGTCCCATGTGCTCGATCTCGCCACCCATCGCCGCGAGCAGGGGCCGGTAGCGTGCAAAGACTCCTTCGTCTCCCCCCACCAGGATAGATATCTCGCCGGTCCAGGCGCGGTTTACGCCGCCGGTGACCGGCGCTTCCAGCGCGTCGATGTCTCGCTTTGCCGCCTCTGCCGCGTAGCGCCGCATGTCCTCGGCATCGGTGGTGCTCATCTCGATCCAGAGGCTACCCGCCGAAAGCGCAGAGAGCAGGCCCTGGTCGCCGGGCACAACGGCGGCCACCGCTGCCGGATTTGGCAGCGAGGTTATGGCAACCTCCGCGCCTGCGGCGGCGGCAGGAAGAGACGGCGCCAGGATCGCCCCCTGCCCGACCAGGGGCGCTGCACGACTTGCGTCAAGATCGAAGACCGTCATCTCATGGCCGGCTCGCAGCAGGTTCTGCGCCAGCGGGAAGCCCACATTGCCAAGGCCTACGAATGCGATTCTCATGCCGGTCTCTCCACTTCCTGTGTCTCCCTGCGCCAGGAGAAGCTCTGCGCTTGGCGCTGTCCAGCGGCTTTCTGCGGGTCGCATTCAATTTCCCGTCTTGACGGGAATTGTCCTGCGGTCGCGTAATCGATTGACCTTCCATCTCCCTGGCACCGCCGTCGGGGCCAGCGAGCGTTGAGGGGCCCGTCCATGAAGGTGAGCAGCTTCGAGGTCTTTGTCGTCGGCACACCGCCGCCGCACTTCGGCGGGCGTTACTGGGTGTTTGTGAAGCTGACGACCGATGGCGGCGTTGAGGGTGTCGGCGAAATCTACTCGGTTCCGTTCCACCCTCGGGTCGTCGAGCGCATGATCGCGGATGTCTGCGAGCGGATGGTGATCGGCGCTGACCCCTTCCGGATCGAACAGCTGTGGCGCCGCATTTACAGTAGCGGCTACACCCAGCGACCGGATACCTCCCTGCTGGCAGTACTGAGCGGCATCGAGATGGCCTGCTGGGACATCATCGGGAAGGAACTGGGTCGGCCCGTTTACGACCTGCTGGGCGGCAAGGTGCATGATCGGCTGCGCAGCTACACCTATCTCTATCCCGAGCCTGGCGAAGGTGACCGCGTCTACAGCGATCCCGATCTGGCGGCGCAGCGCGCCAGCGAATACCTGGCACTGGGGTTCACCGCCGTAAAATTCGATCCCGCCGGGCCCTATAGCGCATTCGACCCGCGGCAGCTGTCGCTCGCGGCGCTGGATTGCAGCGAGTTGTTCATGAAGCGCCTGCGGGAAGCCGTGGGCTCCGCCTGCGATCTGCTGTTTGGCACCCACGGACAGATGACTCCGGCGGGGGCGATCAGGCTGGCGCGCCGCATCGAGCCCTACGATCCCTTGTGGTTCGAAGAGCCGACGCCGCCGGAGATGCCGGGCGCCATGGGGCAGGTCGCCCGGGCGACGTCGATCCCGGTGGCCAGCGGCGAGCGCCTCACCACGAAGTACGAGTTCGCGGCGCTTCTGCAGTCGCGGGCCGCGGCCATTCTGCAAATGAACCTGGGTCGGGTCGGCGGAATCCTGGAGGCCAAGAAGATCGCCGGTATGGCGGAGACCCACTATGCCCAGATCGCACCGCATCTCTACTGTGGCCCTGTTGTCGGGGCGGCGAACATTCAGATCAGCACCTGCAGCCCAAACTTCCTGATCCTGGAGTCCATCAAGACCTGGGGCGGATTCCATGCGGAGCTTCTGAAAAGCCCGATCCGTTGGGAAGCAGGCTATGTGATTCCCCCCGACGCCCCTGGCCTCGGCGTCGAGATCGACGAAGAAGTAGCGCGCGCCCATCCCTACGAAGGCGAGGCACTGCATCTCGAGATGAGCGACAGGCCGCAATGATTCAGGAAGTTCTCCTGCTGGAGTTTGTCGCGCAATGAAGGCTGCGGTCCTCGAATCCTACAATGCCCCCCTTGTTGTGAGGGACGTCCCCACGCCCGACCCATCCAGGGCGGGCGCCGTCATCAAAGTGGCGGCAAATGGTATATGCCGCAGCGACTGGCATGCCTGGGCCGAGCACTGGCCCGGTTTCCTCAGGCTTCCGCATGTTCTGGGGCACGAGATGTGCGGTGTCGTCGAAGCCATCGGGCCGGAGGTGAGCCGCTTCGTCCCGGGCCAGCGTGTCATCGTCCCCTTCAGCGGCGGTGACGGCAGCTGTCCCCGGTGCCATGGCGGCCTTTCTCACCTCTGCGACAGTCCGGTCATGCCGGGTTTCCGCTCCTGGGGTGGTTTCGCGGAATATGTCGCCGTCGACAAGGCCGACCTGAATCTCGTCGTCCTGCCCGAGGAGGTCAGCTTTTTGGCCGGCGCCGGTATGGGGTGTCGCTTCATGACCGCATTCCACGGCCTGACCGACAGGGTGCACTTAGGTGCCGGGGAATGGATCGTGGTCTACGGCTGCGGCGGTATCGGGCTGTCGGTCGTCGAAATCGCCAACTGCCTGGGCGCCCAGGTCATCGCGGTCGACATTGGCGTGGAGAAGCTGGATCTCGCCAGGGAACTGGGGGCGGTAGCCACCGTCAACGCCTCAGAAGTCGACGATCCGGTGTCGGCCGTGCGGGAACTGACCGGCGGCGGGGCACAGGTCTCGGTCGATGCCCTGGGTATCCAGCAGACCTGCGAAAACGCCGTCCGCAGTCTGGCAAAGCGCGGCCGGCACCTGCAGATCGGCATGACCTCAGGACAGGCGGGGGGCAAGCTTCAGGTGCCGATCGACGACGTGATCGGTGGAGAGCTTGAGATCTATGGCAGCAAAGGGATGCCGGCGCATCACTTCGCAGGGATGCTTCGCCTGGTCGCTGCCGGGCGACTGGATCCCGGCCGCCTGGTGACTCGGACGGTTGCCCTCGAGGATGCGGGCGGCGTCCTGGCTTCAATGGGGCGTTTCGATACCCTGGGCTTCACGGTGATCGACCGCTTCTAGGCGGCCCGCGGCGCGCTTAACGCGAGTTTTATCCCTTGCTGAACGCCATAAAGTTACGCAATGAATTCCTGACAAAGCCTTTGGCCGGCCTTTACAATTGTCGGGCTGGGCCCAGCGGTCGCAGGCCGCCGCGATAGGCACTGCCTGCCGTACCCCTTTGGAGGATGCAGCCTGCTGGATCGACCTGAATCGACCGAGCCATCTTTTCGCCGACGGATTGCGCATCCGCAGCTGCGGTCTCTCTACGACTACTGGCTGACGCGCAGTGACGCCTTGACGGCGATGCCACGGGCGGCCTTCGAGCCGGCCGACATGCCGGGCCTGCTGAAGAACCTCATCCTCGCGGAGGTAGGCGCCGGCGGCCGCGAGATCCGCTACCGGGTCGTCGGCACCGCGATCGTCGCCGCTCACGGTTTCGACTACACCGGCTGGAGCGTCGACCGGCTGACCAGTGGTGCCACCCTGACTTTCACCCGTCGGCTCTACGGCATGGTGGTGAACCGCACCGTGCCGGTTTATTCGGAAGGTCACTTCCGCTGGGTCGACAAGGAATTCCATTGGACCAAGCGCCTGCACCTGCCGTTGTCGCGTAACGGCGACGGCCAGGTGGACATGGTGCTGGCGGGACAGTTCTTCACCACGACGCCGGGGGAGGCGGAACTGCTGCAGCCGGCCGAGCCGGCAGAACTGGCGGCCGACCGGGCCGCCGTCTGCTAGAGAGGCATCGGGTCAGACGGCGGCGCGCAGGATCCCGGCGATCTCGTCCTTCAAGACCAGGCGGCGCTTCTTCAGCGCCTCGGCGCGCTCATCGGAGGCGGCTTCCACGTCGGCCTCGATCCGGTGAATCTCCCGATTAACCTCGTGGTATTCGTCGGCCAGCTTGGCGAAGTGGGCATTCTCGATCTTCAGCCGATGCAGGGCCTCGCCGGCCTCGGGAAACTCGTCGTGCAACTCGTGGGGGACATGGGTCATCGGGCAACGCTCTTTCTGGTTGGCAAAGTCAGTAGGGGGACTCGGACGCGGATAGTGGCCGAGCAGACCCGCTTTTGCCGGGACGGGCATTGATCGACGTCAAATCGGCGCCGGGGCGAGCGAATTGTGACTTCCCCCACTGCGCCAAGGCGGCCCATCGGGCTCTTTGCTATGCTGCAGCCGCAAGCAGGGGAGGGCAGCATGGCGCAGGAGATCAAGGGCCTCGACAAGGTACACACCTTGGCGCCGGGAGAGGGGCGGGCGCAGAGCAGCCTCCGGCGCCTGACCGTCGCCGGCCAGCCCTTCTTCGTGCTGAAGCAGCGCGGCCGTTTTGCCGACATTGCCTACGACCATGGCCGGCTGCTGGCGCGCGAGATGGAGGCCGGCGCGTTCCCGGAAATCGTCGCCACCATCGCGCGCGGCGTGAACCTGGAGAGCAAGACCTTCAGCAAGATTGCCGCGGCGCTCTACCGTGCCTACAGCGACCGCGTTCTGGAGCACTGCAGCAACGAGTTCCGCGACGCCGTGAAGGCGCTCGGCGAGGGCTACCGGGCCGGTGCCGGCGCTCCCCAGTTCTCCGACCTGGAGGTGCGCGACGCCATCATCGCCATCGAGGTCGGAAACGTCGTCGACGGGACGCTGCATGCCTTCACCATCCCGGGCCTGCGCGCGCGCAAGGCCCCGGGCGTGCTGGCCCTGGTCGCCTCTCGCCTCAGCGACGCGGAAACCAGGAACTACCTGGAAGCGGCCAAGGACGATCCCGCCAGGCAGCAGGAGGTCGGCGCCGCACTGCAGGCCCTGGCCGGCACCAACACCCGCATGGACTTCGCCTGTACCGGCTTTGCCGTACCGGCGGACCTCGCCGCCGACGGCCTGCACCTGCACGCGCGCAATCTCGATGCCGATCTCTACAACTGGAACAACGCGCCGGTGCTCTCGCTCATCGACGAGACCGAGGAAAATCCTGCCTGGCACAGGTACGCCGCCTTCGGCACCGCCGGCCTCATCTATCCCGGAGGCATCAGCGGCCTCAACGATGTCGGCCTCGCCGTCGCCCTCCACCAGATGTCGACCACGGAGGTCGAGAGCGGCTTCCTGTTCGACCACGGCGACATCGCGCCCTTCGTGCAGCAGCGCATGCTGCGCGAGGCGGCCAGCGTCGACGACGCGGTCGACATTGCCAAGTCGACGCGCCACTTTGCCGCCTGGACCTTCTTCGTCTCCGACGCCAAGACCGGCGCGGCGCGGCGCATCGAGGTAAACGGCGAGCGCGTGCGCGTTACCGTGCACGCGGGCGAAGCCGTGGCTCAAACCAACCATTTCCTGCATCCCGATATGGCAGAGCGGCACTTCGGCGCGGAGGACAATCACTTCACGCCGACCTTCGGCAAGTGGCTGGAGACCCACGCGCGCTTCGAGTCGATCTCCGCCGCGCTGAAGGCCGACGCGGGCCATCAGCGTATCGACGTCGACTGGGCGATCGACTGGCTGTCGTCCAGCCGCGACGGCATGCTGGAGAGAATCCGCACCGCCCTGCCAGCGCCGCCGGACGCGCTGGCGGCCGAACGCGCCTACGGCCGCGTGCCGCGCAAGGTCTACGGCCAGCTCGGCAGCATCGTGCGCGCCGATCCCAAGCGACGGCCGTGGCGCGACGAGGTGTGGATGACCACCGGCGACCGCCTGCCCAGCCCGCACAGCAGCTACATTGGTTGGCAGGTCGACTGGCAGGGCTTCGAGCTCAATCCGATCGCTGATCGCGGTCTGCGTCGCGTCGCTCATTACGAGAAGGAGGGCCGGCGCCATTGGGAGGAGTCCCTGGGGCGCTATCTCTGGGCGCGGCTGGCTCTGTCTCGACCGCGTGATGCCCAGGGCGACCTGCTGCGCCGGCGCACCACCGCCGCGGAGCACCAGGAGGCGCTGGCCGGCGCCATCCACCTGCTGACCTCGGCGATCGAGCTGGCGGCGATGGACCGCCTGGTCGAGGTGCCCTACCACTACATGCGCGCGCGCCTTCACCATGCCGTCGGCGACTACGTGGCGGCCGAGGCCGACTGGCGCCTGCTGCGGGCGATCTGGGCCTGGCAGCAGGACGCGCCGGCGATCCCCGCCGACTGGCCGGTGTCGGTGCCGCGGGTGATGCCGCTGATGCATCCCTACGAGGGCGCGCTGGTAGCCCTGCTGTCGGCGGTTACCGATGACATGCGTTTCCGGACCCTGGAGTGGGAAGGCCGCGCCGAACGCCTGGACGCCGCGCTGGAACTCTTCGCAAAGGTGAAGCAGGACTGCTTCGGTGCCAAACCGGCACACTTCGACCTCAGGAAGTGGATCGTCTTGGCCGAGACGGTGAAGGCCGAAGGAGGCGCCACCGTCGAATTGCCGGAGCCCAACTTCGTCACCGCCGAATGAGCGCTGCCGCCATGCTTTGACTTAGGGGCGCGATGGGGCTAAGCCAGATGCGGGTAGCTTCGCGTTTCAGGATTGCCACATGCTGTTGAGTTTCTGCGGGGCGGCCGGCACGGTCACCGGCTCCTGCTACTGGATGCAGACCGAGCGCTGCCAGTTTCTCGTCGACTGCGGCATGTTCCAGGGCTCCAAGACCCTGAAGGAGCTGAACTACGGCGCCTTTCCCTTCGACCCGGCCAAGATCGACTTCGTCCTTCTGACGCATGCCCACATCGACCACTCAGGTCTCCTCCCCAAGCTGGTGAAGCAGGGCTTCAAGGGAACGATCTTCGCCACCGAGGGCAGTTTCGACCTGCTGTCCTACATGCTGCCCGACAGCGCCTACATCCAGGAGACCGAGGTCGAGCGGCTGAACCGCCGCAACGTGCAGCGCGGCCGCCCGGCGGTCGAGCCGATGTATACCCGCGACGACGTCGACACGGCACTGCAGGCCTTCTCCAACGTCGCCTATGAAAGCTGGCGTGAGGTCGGCGACGGCGTGCGGGCACGCTTCTGGAACGCCGGGCATATCCTCGGGGCCGCCTCCATCGAGGTGGAAATCGCGACCGGCCAGCGCAGCCCCCGCGTCCTGCGCCTGCTGTTCTCCGGCGACATCGGTCCCGAGCACAAGCTGTTCCATCCCGATCCCGATGCGCCGGACAATTTCGACTTCGTCTGCTGCGAATCGACCTACGGTGGCAGGAAGCGCGGCGACGTCTCGCCCGAGAAGCGGCGCCAGATCCTCGCTCACGAGGTAAAGACGGCGCTGCAGCGAGGCGGCAACCTGCTGATCCCGGTCTTCGCCGTCGAGCGCACGCAGGAACTGCTGCTCGACCTCTCGGTCCTGTTCGACAGGGGTGAGCTGCCCAAGGTGCCGGTGTTCCTCGATTCGCCGCTCGCCATCAAGGCGACCAAGGTGTTTTTGAAGAACGCCGATATGCTGGAGGACACCGCGAAAGTGCCGGACCTGTTCCGCCGGCCCAACATCCGCTTCACCGAATCGGTGGCGGAAAGCAAGGTCATCGCGCGCTTTACCGGCGGCGCCATCATCATGGCCGGCAGCGGCATGTGCGACGCCGGGCGCATCCGCCATCACCTGAAGCAAAATCTGTGGCGCAACAATGCCACCGTCCTGCTGGTCGGCTACCAGGCGCCCGGCACGCTGGGCTCGCTGCTGCAGCGCGGCGTCTCAGCGGTGAAGATCCAGGGCGAGGACGTGCGGGTCAACGCGGCGATCCGGCAGATCGACGTCTATTCCGGTCACGCCGACGGCGATCAACTGCTGTCCTGGGTGCGCGCGCGTCTGCCGGTGAAGTCGGCGATCTTCCTGACCCACGGCGAGGAAGAAGCGCTGGAGGCCATGCGCGCCGGCCTGCAGGAGAGCGGTGTTCCCGGAGAACGCATCATCATCCCGCAGCTCGACGATGTCGTCGACCTGCTGGCCGGCGAAAGCAAGCTGCAGTTCCGCCCGGTGCCGCACCGCCTGGGGCAGGAATCCCTGCGCGGGCGCGACTGGCACAACGACCTCGCCGAGTTTTCCCTCGATCTGCGGGCGAAGCTCGAAGGTGCGGCGGACGACAAGGCGCGCGGCGTGATCCTGCGGCGAGTGATGCGTGCCCTTGAAGACGACGACAGCGAAAAGCGCTAGGCCGGCTCAGCCGGCCGGTGGCGGCCCACCCTTCGCGCTGTCCGCTGTCAGATCGGGTCTGGCTGTCGCCCGGGGCGCGTTCAGGCCGCGCCGACTTTCGACTTCTTCCAGCAGCATCAGAGTGGCCTTCACCGTCTGCTCGATCATGCGGCGCGTGCTGCTCATGGCATCGAGCAGGCTGTCGGTGTGGTCGATGGAGAGCAGGTGTGTGGCCGCCGCGCGCAGCACCGCCGCCTTGGCGTCTTGGTAAAGTGTCTCGAAGCGATCGCGCGCGCTTTCCAACCGACCGCGCCACTGCGGATCGTCCGTGTTCTCCCCGCAGACCGTCAGGCAGGTCTGCGCTGCCGCCAGCAGGTCGAGAACGCTCGCCTTGGTCATCTCGGACGTGAGGCGGTGGCCGTCCAGGCCGGTGGCATGCAGCTGCGGCAGCAGGTTGGTCGCTTCTTCCAGGTAGCGCGCGATGCGCAGCAGGCGGACCAGGGCCTCGGCATCCTCCCGGGTCATGTCCTCCATGCGCACCTCGACGGCGAAGGCGGCTGCTGCCTGGCCGAGCTGGTAGATGGCGACGGCACGGCGTTCGATTGCCGCGCTTCGGTCTTGCTGCCCGGCGACAGCAGCCAGGCCGGTGCCGCACACGAGATCCTGCATGTGGCGCAGTTCCTGCTCCAGCGCCGGCACGGCGAAGGCAGGCGTCGCCGCGACGGTGCGATCGAGATGGCGCGGCCGGCTCATGCTTTCCTCGGCGGTGGTGAAGCGGCGTTGTAGGAAGGCGGTGAGGGGTCTGATGAAGGGCAGCAACAGCACCACACCAGTGACGTTGAACACTGTATGGAAGAGAGCGAGCACGATGGCCGGCTGGTTGGACAGACCGAGCAACTCGCCGAGCTCCCGCGTCGCCCATAAGAGCGCCGGCAGGATGGCCAGCGCGACCAGACCGGTCAGCAGGTTGAACAGGATGTGGCCGGCGGCGACGCGCTTGGCATTGGGGGTGGCGCCGATCACCGCGAGGGCGGCGGTCGAGGTGGTGCCCAGATTGGCGCCGATAATGGCCGCTGCGGCGGCGCCGAGGCCGAGCGCCGACTGGCTGGCCGCGGTGAGGATCAGAGCGACAGCCGCACTGGACGACTGGG
Organism: Pelagibius sp. 7325; assembly: GCF_037652055.1. Lineage (NCBI taxonomy): Bacteria > Pseudomonadati > Pseudomonadota > Alphaproteobacteria > Rhodospirillales > Rhodovibrionaceae > Pelagibius > Pelagibius sp. 7325. Next base: position 101,166 of record NZ_JBBKAH010000011.1, on the reverse strand, counting down.
TAAGGATTGTCGCCACTAGGCCGATGACGGCGAAGAGCGCGACGCCGGTGGCGCCGGTGCCGGCTGCCGCCAGGGTGGCGGTGCCGAAGGTGGCCGATACCTCGGAGAAGGCCTCCTTGAGGATCGCCAGGCCGAGGAAGAACAGGCCGAAGCCGGTTAAGGCCTCGCCGAGGCCGCGCAGGCGCTTGTTCTGCATGGCGACCCGCAGGCCGACGCCCAGCGCGATGATCGGCAGCGCGACAGCCTCGATCCTGAAACCGAAGCCGGTGACGCTGACCAGCCAGCCGGTCATGGTGGTGCCGAGATTGGCGCCGAAGATGACGCCGAGGGCGTGGCCGAGCGACAGGATCCCGGCGTTGACGAAGCCGATGGTGGCCACGGTGACGGCGCTGGACGACTGCACCAGGGCGGTCACCAGCGCGCCGGTGGCGACCCCGCGCAGCGGCGTGGAGGTCCATTGCTCCAGGTGGCGCTTCAGGCGATCGCCGCCGAAGACCTTGAGGCCCGCGGTCATCATGGTCATCGCCAGCAGGAAGATGCCGAGGCCGCCGGCGGCGTTGAGGATCGATTCCATGGGAGAGACCTACGCCCGGACGCCCGGCGCCGCAAGGATCGCGCGCGGCGGCACCGCAGGCCTAGCGGCCGAGCGGCACCGCGACGTTGTCGATCAGGCGGACGCCGCCCATCCAGCCGGCGACGAAGAGGCGCGCCGGTCGGTCGGGGCGGGGCAGTTCCTGAAGGTCGTCCGCCGCGCGCAGTTCCAGGTAGTCGAGCTTCTCGATGCCGGCGGCCAGCAGTTCGCTCCGACCCCAGCCGAGTACCGCTGCGGCGTCGCTGTCCGCCGCCGCCAGCTTTGCGGCCATGGCGGTGAGGGTGCGGTAGATCACCGGCGCCTCGGCGCGCTGCGACGGTGTGAGGAGGGCGTTGCGCGACGACAGCGCCAGGCCGTCGCCGTCGCGCACGGTTTCCACCGGCACGACCTCGACCGGGACATCGAGGTCGCGGGCCAGGCGCTTCACGATGAGCAGCTGCTGGAAATCCTTTTCGCCGAAGTAGGCACGCTCGGCACCGGTCATCAGGAACAGCTTGGTAACGACGGTGGCGACGCCGTCCATATGGCCGGGGCGGGTCAGGCCGCAGAGGCAGTTGGACAACTCCGGCACCGAGACCCTGGTCTGGAAGCCCGGCGGGTAGACCTCCTCCACCGGCGGGGCGAACAGCACGTCGACCCCGGCCGCCGCCAGCTTGTCGGCATCGCCCGCCTCGTCGCGCGGGTAGCCGGTGAGGTCGTCGGGCCGGTTGAACTGCTTGGGGTTCACGAAAATGGTGGCGATCACCCGCGCGCAGTCGCGCCGCGCCGCCTCGACCAGCGACATGTGGCCGGCGTGCAAGGCACCCATCGTCGGCACCACGCCGACCCGCTCGCCGGCGCGCCGCCAGCCGGCAACCTGTTGACGCAGGTTGGCAACGCGGCGGACCACCGCCATGCCGCCGTAGCTTTCGCGGTCTTGCGCGAGGGTCACCCTCTCTCTCCCAAGCGATAGATGCCGGCGGGATTTGAAGCACCTTGCCGCCGCCGCCGCAAGCGGTGAGGCTAAAGGGGCGGAAATCGACGATCTTGACCGGTACGCTGTTCAGGCCGGCGGTGCCGGCGGTGACGGACTCAGCCGCCTTGCGCGCCGCGGAAGGCCCAGCCGACGACCCGCCGTTCGACGACCGCGAACAAGGCGTACATGCCCACCCCCATCGCGGCAATCACCAGCAGGCCGGCGAAGACCAGCGGCACGCGGAAGCTGGAGGCGGCGGTCAGCATCAAGTGGCCCATGCCGGCGTTGCCCGCCACGGTCTCGGAGATCACCGTGCCGACAAAGGCCAGAGTCACCGCCACCTTCAGCGATGCGAAGAAGTAGGGCATCGAGCGCGGCACGCCGACCTTCAGCAGGATGTCCAACTTTCGGGCGCCGAGCGCGCGCAGCACGTCGCGCAGTTCGGGCTCCAGGGTGGCAAGGCCGGTCGCCACGTTCACCACGATGGGAAAGAACGAGATGGTGAAGGCGGTGAGCACCGCCGGCACGGTCCCGATGCCGAACCAGACCACCAGCACCGGCACGATGGCGACCTTGGGGATACTGTTGAAGCCGACCAGCAGCGGGTAGACTGCCGCATAGACCAACGCGGAGGCGCCGGTGACGATGCCCAGGGCGAGGCCGAATGCGACCGCGAGGGCGAAGCCGACAAGCGTCACCCAGAAGGTATAGAAGGCGTTCTGCCAGATCGCCGGCCAGTACTCGATGAGCGCTGCCACCGCCTGGCTGGGCGCCGGCAACACGAACTCGGGGATGGCGAAGAGGCGGCAGGCGCCCTCCCAGACCACAAAGAGGCCGATGGTCGCCAGCCAGGGCGCCAGCTTGACGGATGAGATCATGCCGCGCGCACCTCCCCGATATGGTCGCGCAGGGCATGCACCAAGGCAACGAAGTCTTCGTCGAAGGTGGACTCCAGCGTGCGCGGCCGCGCGAGAGCGACGGGGCGCTCGTAGACGATGCGGCCCGGGCGTTTGCTCATGACGTAGACCCGGTCGGCGAGGTAGACCGCCTCGCGGAGATCGTGGGTCACGAGAATCACGGTGAACTTCTGCTGCAGCCAGAGCTGCTGCAAGACCTCCCACAGCTCCTCGCGGGTGAAGGCGTCGAGGGCGGCGAAAGGTTCGTCGAGCAGCAGCAGTTCGGGGCCGTGGATGAGAGCCCGGCACAGCGAGGCCCGCTGCTGCATGCCGCCGGACAGCTCGTAGGGCGCATGGTTCTCGTAGCCCTCCAGACCCACGACCTGCAAGAGCTGGCGCGCCGCCGCGACGTGCTCGGCCTTCTTGCGCCGGAAGCTCGCGCGGTGGTCGCGGCTGACCTCCAGTGGCAGCAGCACGTTCTCCAGCGTGGTCCGCCAGGGCAGCAGGGTGGCGTTCTGGAACGCCATGCCGACCGAGGCCTGCGAACCAGCAATCGCCCGGCCGTCGATCCGCGCGACGCCGCTGTTGGCCCTGGCGAGTCCGGAGACGATCTTGAGCAGCGAGGACTTGCCGCAGCCGGAGGGGCCGACCAAAGCGACGAACTCGCCACGGCCGATCGTCAGGGTGGCGTCGGCCACCGCCGGCACGGCGCTGCCCGCGTCCCCATAGCTCATGGTGACGTGGTCCAGCTCGATGAAGGCGGTCACGGCTGTGGCCGCCGGGCAGGGATACCGAACGAGAAAAGGATCACTGCGACAGCTTCCGCTCCTCGGCGGGCGGCAGGAACTCGGAGGTCCAGATCGCCGCGGCCTCCGGCGTCTCCTTCAGGCCGTAGGCCAGGGCGAGCTGGGCGATGGAATTGGTCAGGCGCGCTTGCTCGACGTCGCCGATGCCGTTCTGCTGCACGTGGGGCGTCAGGACGTTGACCTTGAGCGCCAACTGCAGGCGTTCCAGCTCCAGCGCCTTGTCGATTAGCGGATCGAACTTGGCCACGATCTCGATGGCGCCTTCAGGGTCGGCGATGATGTCCTTCCAGCCGCGCAGGGTGGCGCGCAGGAAGCCGGCGATGGCGTCGGGATGCTCGGCGATGAAGCTGCCAGAGGCGATCACCGCGTTGCCGTAGAAGTCCATGCCGTAGTCGGCATAGAGGAAGTACGTGATGTCCTCCTCCTTAACGCCCTTGGACTTGAGGTCCAGCATGGACGAGAAGAAGTGCCCGGAGATGAAGTCGACCTGGCCCTGGACCAGCATGGTCTCGCGCAAGGCGGGGTCCATGTTCACCCGCTCGACCGACTTGTCGTCGATGCCGGTCTCGTGGGCGAAGGCGGGGAACAGCTTGTAAGAGGCGTCGAACACCGGCGCCCCCAGCTTGCGCCCGGCCAGGTCCTCGACCTTCTCGATGTTGTTCTTCTTCAGGGTGAAGATGGAAAAGGGCGCCGCGTCGTAAGCCATCATCACGGCCTTCACCGACTGGCCAGGGTTCTGCACGTTGAAGTCGACCAGGGCATTGATGTCGGCAAAGCCCATCTGGTAGGCGCCGCTGGCCACGCGGGTCACCGCGCCGGCCGAGCCGTTGCCGCTGTCAATCGTCACGTCGAGGCCCTCCTCGGCGTAGAAACCCTTGTCGGCGGCGACCAGGAAGGCCGCGGTCGGCCCCTGGTACTTCCAATCCAGGGTGAACCTGATGTCGGTCTCGGCCAGGGCCTGGGTGGGGGCCTGCAAAGCGGCGAGCGCCAGGACGGCGGCGAGTGCGGCGGTGCGCAAGGTCGTCAGCGAAGGCATGTTTTGATGTTCTCCCAGTTCCGGTGCGGTCAAGCCTCTAGCCCGTCCAGTGAGCAATCCCCGTGCCACCGCGACAATGCCGCGGCGGGGTCGTTCCCGGCCTCTTGGCCCGCCGGACGGCGGGCAAATCAGAACATAAACTGTGCAGCTTGCGCGTGGAATAGCCAGAGTGGCGCCAGCTTGGCCAGGCTCGTCCGCCTCAACCCTGAGCCGAATTAACACATGCTAAACTTACAATGTATAGCTTGTCGGAAATCGCAAGGGGTTATGGAGAAGTGTCGATGTTCCGCATGTTCGGGATGGGAAAAATCGGGCCGCGGCTGGCCCTGGCCCTGGCGCTGACGGCGCTGCTCGCGGTCGCGGTCACGACGACGGCCAACATGTGGGTGGCCGGCGGTATGAGCGAGCAGGCCTTCGAGCAAAAGCTGAGCGGCTTGCGGGCCCAACTGGTCGACGCGATCGATGCCGAGGCCAAGCGCGCCCTCTCCATGGCCACCACCGTGGCGGAGACCACCGCCGTGCAGGAGGCCTTCGCCGCGCGTGATCGTGACCGCCTGGCCTCCTATTTCGTGCCGCAGTACGAGAAGATGGACAAGGAGCACGGCGCCCGGCAGTTCCAGTTCCACCTGGCCCCCGCGACCTCTTTCCTGCGCGTGCACAAGCCGGAGAAGTTCGGCGACGATCTCTCCTCTTTCCGCTTCACGGTGGTCGAGGTGAACAGGACCGGCCAGCCGATTTCGGGCCTGGAGCGCGGCGTGGCCGGCCTCGGCATGCGCGGGGTGGTGCCGGTGCACCACAACGGCCAGCAGATCGGCTCGGTCGAATTCGGGCTTTCCTTCGGCCAGGCCTTCTTCGATGGCTTCACCGAGCGCGCATCCGCCTTCGCCGCCCTTTACGTGCTGCGCGAGGAGGGTATCGAGGCCTTCGCGACCACCTTCCCTCAGGGCGTCGCCTTCGACGATGCGGCGCTGCGTGCCGCCGCCGCGGCGGCCAAACCAACCATCATGCCGCGCATCGATATCGACGGCATCGCTCATGCCACCCTGCTGACCCCGATCGAGGACTTCAGCGGCCAGGTGATCGGCGTCGCTGCTATCGCTTTCGACCGCACCGCCATCGATTCCAAGCTGGCCGATGGCCGCACTCTTTCCATTGCCATCGGCCTGGTGGCGCTCGCCGCTTCGCTGGTGATCGCCTGGGTGATGAATGGCTCCATCGCCAAGCCTGTGCAGCGCATTACCGAGGTCATGCGACGTCTGGCCGGGGGTGACACGGCGGTGGAGATTCCGGGCCGCCAGCGCCGCGACGAACTGGGTGCCATGGCCGAGGCGGTGCAGGTCTTCAAGGACAATGCCATCGAGAAGCTTCGCCTGGAGGAAGAGCAGCGCGCTGCCGAGAAGCGCGCGACGGAAGAAAAGAAGCGGGCTCTCAACGAACTCGCCGACGGCTTCGAGGCCTCGGTCGGCCGCATCGCCGGGCAGGTCTCGACCAGCGCCGGCGCGATGGAGCGGACCGCGCAGGAACTGGCGGTCATCGCCCAGCGCACCGATCAGCGCACGGCGGAGGTGAAAAGCACCTGCCAGGGCGCCAGCAGCAGCGTGCAGACCGTTGCTTCGGCGGCCGAGGAACTGAGTGCCTCCATCGCCGAGATCTCCGGCCAGGTGACCCGTGCCAACGAGGTCTCGCGTCAGGCCGTGGAAGAGGCCGCGGCCACCGACGGCACCGTGAAGGGCATGACCGAGGCTGCCGAGAAAATCGGCGACGTGGTGAAGCTGATCCAGGACATCGCTGAGCAGACCAACCTGCTGGCCTTGAACGCGACCATCGAGGCGGCGCGGGCGGGCGAAGCCGGCAAGGGCTTCGCGGTCGTGGCCAGTGAGGTGAAGACCCTGGCGACCCAGACCGGCAAGGCGACGGAGGATATCTCGGGCCAGATCGCCGCCATGCAGGCGGCCACCGGCGGGGCGGCCGACGCGATCGCCTCGGTCGCCAAGCGGATCCAGCAGATCGGCGAGGTAACTGCCTCGATCGCTTCGGCGGTCGAGGAGCAGTCGGCGGCGACCCAGGAAATCGCCCGCAACGCCCAGGAAACGGCCAGCGGAACCGAGCTCGTCTCCGGCGGCATCGAACAGGTGCGCAGCGACGCCGCGGCATCCAGCGCCGGGGTCGGCCAGGTCGCCGCGGCGGCCGGGGCGCTCAACGCCCAGACCGAAGAATTGCAGGCCGAGATGCGCAACTTCCTGGCCAAGGTGCGGGCGTCGTAGCGGCGCCCGCCGCCGGCGCCGGCCCTTCGGCCGGCCATCGAATTTTTGCAAGGCATCTCTGAATTGAATCCTCTTGCCTAAGGGCCATCGTCGGATCACATGCTTGCGCCGACGTTGCCCGCTTGGCCGGGCTAACCCGTTTCTTAGGGGTCGAAGAGATGTTCGGGTCCTATTACACCGAGATTGCCGTCGGCTTTGCTTTCCTTGCGGCTGCCTTACTGCTGCTGCGCTACCTGCACTACGCCTTTCGGCACGAACCCGTGCCGCTGTTGCTGCGGGGCGACATGGCGGCCCAGCTCTCCGCCGTGCTTGAGGTCTCGTTGCTCGCCTTCGGCGCCGCCGCGCTGATCGATGCCGCCACCAAGGCGGTTTTCTGATCCGCAAGGGGCTCGATCGTTCATTTGATTCACAGGTCCGGTGAGCTGGATGGCGCTCAGCTGTCGCCCTTCGACTTGTTGTAGACGTCGAAGATCACGGCGGCCAGCAGCACCAGGCCCTTGATCACCTGTTGCCAGTCGATGCCGACACCCATGATCGACATGCCGTTGTTCATCACGCCCATGATGAAAGCGCCGATGACCGCGCCCATGATCCGGCCGACGCCGCCGGACATCGAGGCGCCGCCGATGAAGACGGCGGCGATGACGTCAAGCTCGAAGGCGACGCCGGCCTTGGGCGTTGCCGTATTGAGGCGGGCGGCGAAGATGAGTCCGGCCAGTGCCGCCAGCATGCCCATGTTGGCGAAGGTCAGGAAGGTCAGGCGCTCGGTCTTGATGCCCGACAGCTTGGCCGCCTTCTCGTTGCCGCCGATGGCGTAGATGCGGCGGCCCGGCACCGACTTGGTGGTGAAGAAGGAATAGCCGGCGATCAGCACCGCCATGGTGATCAGCACGTTGGGCAGGCCGTTGTAGGTCGCCAGCAGGTAGGTGATGTAGACGATCGCCGCGGCGATTATGCCGTTCTTGGCGAGAAAGAAACCCAGCGGCTCCTCGACGTGGGAGAAGCGCGCCTGCTTGGCTCTGGCGCGCAGCCCGAAGACGATCATCCCGGCACCCACCGCGATACCGAGCAGCAGCGAGAGCAGACGGAAGTCGAGGCCGAAGGGGTCGGGAATGAAGCCGGAGGAGAGCGCCTGGAATGACTTGGGGAAGGGCCCGATCGACTGGCCCTCGAGCAGCGCCAGGGTCAGCCCGCGGAACACCAGCATGCCGGCAAGGGTGACGACGAAGGAGGGGATCTTCCAATAGGCGATCCAGTAGCCCTGGGCGGCCCCGATGAGGGCGCCGGTGATCAGGCAGGCGGGCACGGCGACGAGGACCGGCAGGTCGTAGCTGACCATCATGACCGCTGCGAGCGCGCCGATGAAGCCGACCACCGAGCCGACGCTGAGATCGATGTGGCCGCAGACGATGACCAGCAGCATGCCCAGCGCCATGATGATGATGTAGCTGTTCTGCAGGAACAGGTTGGTGAGGTTCAGCGGCTTCATCAGCACGCCGTCGGTCCAGATCTGGAAGAACCCCATGATGACCACCAGGGCAACCAACATGCCGTAGTCGCGGATGTGGTGCTTCAGGTAGTCGCCTACCGAGGTACGGCTGCGTCCGCCCTCGGCAACTTCGCTGGAAACCGTGGTCATGCCGGCGCGCCTTCCTGAAGCGACGCTTGTCGCCTCCCCTGGTGACCCCTGACGATCATCGACATGATCTTCTCCTGGCTGGCCTCGGCCGCAGCGAGCTCGCCGACGAAGGCGCCCTCGTTCATCACGTAGATGCGGTCGCACATGCCGAGCAGCTCCGGCATCTCCGAAGATATCATGACGACGCCTTTTCCTTCCGCGGCCAGTTGATTGATGATGGTGTAGATTTCGAACTTGGCGCCGACGTCGATGCCGCGCGTCGGCTCGTCGAGGATCAGAACCTGAGGTCCGGCGAACAGCGCCTTGGACAGCACCACTTTCTGCTGGTTGCCGCCGGAGAGGTTGCCGACCTTCTGAAACACGCTGGGGGTGCGGATCTTCAGCTTGTCGCGGAACTCCAGCGCGACGCGGCGCTCCTCGCTCTCGTCGATGACGCCGCGCGCGGAGACGCCCTCCAGGTTCGACAGGGTGACGTTCTTGGCCACCGGCTCGTCGAGCACCAGGCCAAGCGCCTTGCGATCCTCGGTCACGTAAGCGATGCCGGCCCGGATGGTGCGTCCGACGGTGGAGACGTCGACCACCTCGCCGTTCATGGCCACGCTGCCGGAGATGTTCTGGCCGTAGCTGCGCCCGAAGAGGCTCATCGCCAGCTCGGTGCGCCCGGCACCCATGAGGCCAGCGATGCCAACCACCTCGCCGCGCCGCACCGTTAAGTCGACGTCCTTGACCACCCGGCGCTCCGGGTGCTGCGGATGGTGGGCGGTCCAGCCCTTCACCTCCAACAGCACCGCGCCGATGCGCGGCCTGCGTTCGGGATAGCGGTGCGCCATGTCGCGGCCGACCATGTCCTTGATGATGCGCGCCTCGTCGATGCGCTCGCCGGCGCTGCGTCCGGGGCGGCAGTCCAGGGTGGAGACCGCTGCGCCGTCGCGCAGCACGGTGATCGAATCGGCGACGCGGCTGACCTCGTTCAGCTTGTGGGAGATGAGGATCGAGGTGATCCCCTGCGCCTTGAACTCAAGCAGCAGATCCAGCAGCTTCTGGCTGTCGTTCTCCTGCAGGCTGGCGGTCGGCTCGTCGAGGATCAGCAGCTTCACCCGTTTGGACAGCGCCTTGGCGATCTCGACCAGTTGTTGCTTGCCGACGCCGATGTTGGTGACCAGGGTGGAAGACGGTTCCTTCAGGCCGACCTTGCGCAGCAGTTCGTCGGCGCGTGCGTAAGTCGCCGGCCAGTCGATGGTCCCGTAGCGCTGCACCTCGTTGCCAAGGAAGATGTTCTCGGCGATCGACAGCAGCGGCACCAGCGCCAGCTCCTGGTGGATGATGATGATGCCGGCGGCTTCACTGTCGGCGATGCCGCGGAAGCGCTGGACCTCGCCGTCGTAAAGGATGTCGCCGTCGTAGGAGCCGTGCGGATAGACGCCGCTGAGCACCTTCATGAGGGTCGACTTGCCGGCACCGTTTTCGCCGACCAGGGCGTGGATCTCGCCGCGCGTCACCTTCAGGCTCACGTTGTCGAGCGCCCTGACCCCTGGGAAGGTCTTGGTGATCCCGCGCATCTCCAGAATGCTGTCCATGGGATCCGTTCCGGTCTTTGGCTGCGGCAGATCGGCGGGCCCGTCCCCCGGGAGGAGAGGGACGGGCCGCCTTACGCCAGGACTTTAACGCTTAAGACTTGATCTGGTCGATGGTGTAGTAGCCGGAATCGATCAGGACCTTTTCCCAGTTGGTCTCGTCTACGGCGACGGGCTCCAGCAGATAGGAAGGCACCACCTTGACGCCGTTGTCATAGGTGGAGGTGTCGTTGATCTCCGGCTTGCCGCCCTGCAGCAGGGCGTCGACCATGCCGACGGTGACACGCGCCAGCTCGCGGGTGTCCTTGAAGATGGTGGAGTGCTGCTCGCCGGCGAGGATCGACTTCACCGAGGGGACCTCGGCATCCTGGCCGGAGACCACCGGCATCGGCTGGTTCGCCGAGCCGTAGCCGACGCCCTTCAGCGAGGAGAGGATGCCGATCGAGAGACCGTCGTAGGGCGACAGCACCGCGTCGACCCTGGCGTCGCTGTAGTAGGCCGACAGCAGGTTGTCCATGCGTGCCTGGGCGACGGCGCCGTCCCAGCGCAGGGTGCCGACGGTGTCCATGCCCATTTGGCCGGAGCGTACCACCAGCTTGCCTTCATCGATCAGCGGCTGCAGCACGCTCATGGCGCCGTTGTAAAAGAAATAGGCGTTGTTGTCGTCGGGCGAGCCGCCGAACAGCTCGATGTTGAACGGCCCGGACGCGTCAGGCAGCCCCAGCGCCTTGACGATGGAGGTTGCCTGTTGCACGCCGACCTTGAAGTTGTCGAAGGTCGCGTAGTAGTCGACGTTCGGGCTCTCGCGGATCAGGCGGTCGTAGGCGATGACCTTGATGCCGCTGTCGGCGGCCTGCTGCAGCGCGTTGGAGAGGGTGGTGCCGTCGATGGCGGCGATCACCAGCACGTCGACGCCCTTCACGATCATGTTCTCGATCTGCGCCAGCTGGTTGGGGATGTCGTCCTCGGCGTACTGCAGGTCTGTCTCGTAGCCCGCCGCCTCGAACTGCTTGACCATGGAGTTGCCGTCGGAGATCCAGCGTGCGGAGGACTTCGTCGGCATGGCAATGCCGATGGTGCCCTTGTCCTGCGCGAGGGCCGGGCCGGAGCCCAGGGTGGCCGTTGCCGCCGCCGCGACGATGGCGAGCGACGCCAGGACGGATGTGATCCGTTTCATTGAGTGCATTCCTTCCTTGCCCTGTCGGCCCTGATCTTGGCAGGGCCTTTTGTATTTCGTTGTCGCAGCCGCATCGCCGGGATTGAGACCCGAAGGCGACCGCGAGGAGCCGGGCGCAATGGACGCGGCCCGACAACCGCAGGGTGGGGGTTAATCGCATACCAATCAAATCATCTTTTCGCAGTTTCCTATGACTTTTATGGTATATTATAGTCCCCGGACCGGGTGCGCCGGCGCGGGGAGTTTGCGGAAGGAAACCAAGCCCTTGTCCGACCCCGCCGAGCGCATCGCCCGCCGCCTGAAACTGCCCCACCTGCGGCTCGCCTTGGCGCTGGCCAATACCGGACAGATCTCCGCCGCCGCGCGGGCCCTCAACATGGCCCAGCCGGCGGCCTCGCGCATGCTGGCGGAGATGGAACGCCTGCTCGGCGCGCCGGTCTGCGTGCGCGGGCCCAAGGGTGTGGAACTCTCGGAGACCGGCCTTGCGCTGGCCGAGCGGGCGCGCCGCATCCTCACCGAGCTGTCGGAGGCCGGGCGCGACGTGGTGGAGATCAGCGCCGGCAAGGCCGGCACCGCCTACATCGGCGCGGTGACCGCGCCGGCCATCAACCTGGTGGTGCCCGCGCTGCAGCGCCTGAAGTCGGCGCATCCGACGATCGAGGCCCATGTCGAGGTCGGCACTTCCGACATGCTGGTGCCGCGCCTGCTGGAAGGTCAGCTCGACTTCGTCATCGGCCGCGTGCCGGTACACATGGACATCGCCGATTTCGACATCCGGCCGGTGCAGCCCGAGGTGGTCAGCCTGCTGGTGCGCGCCGGGCATCCGCTGGCGCGTGAGCGCCGCCTGCCGCTGTCCTCGCTGATCGACTACGAGTGGGTGATGCAGCCGCCCGGCACGCCGCTGCGCCGCGCCATGGAATACAGCTTTGCCAGCCACGGGCTGGCGCTGCCACGCATCTCGCTGATCTCAACCTCTTTCCTGGTGCTGCTGTCGATGATCTGGCGCTCCGACGCCATCGCGCCGGTCGCTGTGGAGGCCGCGCGGCTGTTGGTGGCCGAAGGCGGCATGAGCCAGGCGGTGACAGCACTCGACCTGGACGAGCGCATCGAGATTCCGCCCTATGCTCTCATCGCCCGGGCCGACCGCCATCTGTCGCCGACGGCGCGGCTGTTCTACGAGACGATCTGTGCCCTGATAGAGACCGGCCGCGGCTTTGTCGCGTCTTCGACCGTCGCACCCTAGACTGTTGCTCTGCCGCCTGTCGGGCCACCTACTGGCGCCGGTACAGCCAGGCCCAGAGGATCACCGCCAGGGGAACCGTAAGCCCGGTCCACGACAGCGCGTTCAGCAGTCCGTCGCCCAGCAGGGCGGCCACCAGTCCGGCAAGGGTGACGAAGGCAATGGCCAGCGGCACGCCGAACACGCGCCGCAGCGGCAGGACGCGGCGCCGGGTCACCGGGAGAGGGCCGGCTGTGAGTTTCCGTCCGCGTGGCGGCGCGCTGCCGGCTTGCGGCGGGCCAGCCAGAGGTAGAGCCCGCTGCCCAGGATGACGATGGCGGCGATATCAAGCAGCGCCCAAAGCAGCTTCAGCGGCAGCCCTCCGTAATCGCCGAAGTGCAGCGGCTGCGACAGCTTCAGCATCGTCATGTACCACGGCATCGAGCGCATGGCCGTGAGGCTGGCGGTTTCGGCATCGACGAACGCGGGGGTCAGCAGCCGCTCGGTCGCCGGCGTCGCGCCGTGCAGCCAGACCGCATAGTCGCCGTCGCTGCTGAACGTGACGCCGGGAAAGGCGACGAACTGTGGGCGTGTGCCGGCCGCGGCTGTCAGGGCCGTGTCGACGGCGGCCTGAACACCCACGTAGTGACGCGGCAGTCCAGCGCCGCTTCCGGCGGTGATCTCGGCCAGCTGGTCCGCGCGCCAAATCATGACCAGCGGTGTGCTCAGGGTGTTGATGACACCGGTGAGCCCGACCGCCGATAGCCACATGAGCGTGACGATGCCCACCAGGTTGTGCCAGTCGAGCCAGCGCGCGCGGGGGCCGCGGCTGTCGCGCAGGGTGCCGAAGCTGAGGCGGCGCATGAATGGGGCATAGACAACCACGCCGGAGACGAGGGAGAGGAACAGCAGGAAGCCCATGGACCCGAGGAAGAGTTCGCCGGGCAGGCCGGCGAAGAGATCCACGTGAAGGCGCAGCATGACATGCATGAAGCCTTCCTCGACCAGCGGTCCGACCACCTCGGCGGTGCGCAGGTCGATGGCGGTCAGGTGCATCTCTTCGCGCGTCGCCTTGACGCTCGGACCGGTGGTGACGTTCACCACCGGACGGTCCTCGTCAAAGCTCATGTAAAGCGGCTGTTCGCCGGGATAGAGGGCGACGGCCGCGGCGACGGCGTCGTCGAGGCTTTGTAGCGGACCGGCATGGCCGTCGCCCGGCAGCGCCGCTTCGCCCTCGGTGAGCGTATCGATCTCGTCGTGGAAGATCAGCGGCAGCCCGGTCAGGCACAACAGCAGCATGAAGACCGTGCAGACCAGGCTCGTCCACTTGTGCACGAAGGCCCAGGCCTTGATGGTGCCGCTGCCCATGGTGCCGCCCTCAGAAATCCATCGAGACCGAGAACTTCGCCGTCAGCGGCTGGCCCTGGGTCAGGTAGCCGCCCTGGGCCGAGGCCCAGTAGTCGAGGTCGGCGACGTTTTCGACGTTCAGGATGAAGGCGACGTCCTGCTTGCCGATCTTGCGCGTCAGCCGCGCGCCGAGGTCGAAGCGCGTCCAGCTCGGCACCTTCAGGCTGTTGGCTTCATCGAGGAACTGGGTGCCGGTGTGCACCACGCGGCCGGAGACGGTGGCGCGGTCCAGGAAGGGCAGGTCCCACTCGACACCGAGATTGGCCTGGTAGCGCGGCACGCCGACGGCATCGTTGCCGTCGTTGGTGCCTTCCTCGGTATCGGTCAGGATCGCGTCGTTCAGCGTGGCGCCGCCCAGCAGGCGCAGACCTTCCACCGGCTCGCCGAAGACCGTCAGCTCGATGCCGCGGTTGCGCTGCTCGCCGTCCACGTCGAACAGGTTGGTTGCCGGGTCGGTGATGCCGCTGGGCTGGGTGAGCTGGTAGAATGCGAGGCCGACGCCGAAGGCGCCGAGGTCCAGTTTCGCGCCCACCTCGTACTGGGTCGACTTGAAGGGCGGGAAAATTTCGCCGGCATTGACCGCGGCAGCCGGCGCCGAGGGGCCCTGGGCCAGGCCCTCGATGCGGTTGGCGTAGAGCGACAGCTCGGGGGTCGGCTTCACCACGATGCCGACGACCGGTGTGACGGCGGACTCGTCGTAGGCGGCCGTCTTGTCGCCGCTCGTGCGGTCGAACTCGTCGACCAGGACCTTCTGGCCGCGCAGGCCGAGGGTGAGCAGAACACGCTCGTCGAAGAAGGCCAGAGTGTCGGAGGCGAAGACGCTCTGCAACGTCGCTTGGCTCACCTTCGGCGGGTTGCCGAGGTCGCCGGCGGCGAACAGTGTCGCCGGCAGCGGTGCGTCGACCGGATCGTAGAGGTTGGTCGCCGAGTCGGCGCCGAAGATGTAGGCGTTGTTGTTGGTGGTGCGCAGGGCGGAGAGGCCGACGTTGAAGCGATGCAGGACCGGGCCGGTCTCGACCTCGCCACGCAGGCCGAGCTGGCCGCTCTTGTTGGTGTCCTCGCGCGGCACGTAGAGGCGGCCGGAGGTGCCGTCGCCGGTGTCGCTGTCGGTCACGGTGACGGAGGAAAAGTCGCCTTCCTCTTCCATGTAGCGCAGGCCGACGGCGGCGTAAGCCGTCAGATTGTCCAGGATGTCGTGCTCGATCTTCGCCTGAACGAAGGTGTCGGTCATCTCGCTGTAGCTGAAGGAGCGTGCGTAGTTATCGCTCGCATCCGGCGCATCGGGCACGGATGCCGCCTCGACGAAGACCACCGGGCGTCCCTGGTCGATCCGGTGGCGCTGGCTGCCGATATCGAGGGTGGCCCGCGTATCGTCACCGCGGAAATCGAAGGCGACGGAGCCTAGGTGCGTATAGCGCTCCTCATTGTCGATCGCCGTCTCGCCGTCGCGGATCGCCGCGTTGACGCGCAGCCCGAACATGTCGTCGCGGCCGAAGCGGCGGGAGAAATCGACGTGGCCGCCAAAGCGGGTGTCTTGCGCATAGCTGCCGGTCACGCGAGTCAGCGGATCGTCGCCTGCGCGTTTGGGTACCAGATTGATCGCGCCGCCGACGCCCGAGCTGCCGGGTGCGGCACCGTTCAGGAAGGCGTTGGCGCCCTTGAACACCTCGACGCGCTCGAACATCTCCATCGCGACGATTTCGCGCGGCGCGTTGCCGTAAAGGCCGTCGATCGCGATGTCTTCGCCACTCAGCGGGAAACCGCGGATGACGAAAACCTCCTGGAAATTGCCGAAGCCATAGCCGCTGCGCACGCCGGGGTCGTTCTCGACCACATCGGCAATCGTCTCGGCCTGCTGGGTGCGGATGGTCTGCTCGGTGTAGCTGGTGATGCTGAAGGGCGTGTCCATGATGTCCTGGTTGCCCAGCACGCCGACGTTGCCGCCGCGCGCCACCTGCCCGCCGGCGTAGACCTCCGGCAGGGTGCCGATGGTCGCGGTCGCGGGGGCGGGGGCGGTCGCCTCGATCTGCAGCGGATCCAGCACCACGGTGCCGTTGTCCGCGGCGACTTTCTCCAACGCCACCGTCTTGTCGTCGGGGAAGTGCCAGGTAATGCCGCTGCCGCTGAGCAGCCGTCTCAGCGCTTCTTCCGGCGCCATGGTGCCGGCCAAGGCCGGCGCGGCCAGTCCTTCGACGATGCCGGCGTCCAGCGTCACCTGCAGGCCGGCCTGGCGGCCGAAGGCGGTGAGGGCATCGGCCAGCGGCTGGGCGGAAATGTCGAAGGCGCGCAGGTCGCCGCTCTGGGCGATCTGGCCGCTCCGGTCGCTCTGGGCGATCTGACTGCTCCGGGCGGCGGGCGCGGCCGCGGCGCGTGCGGCCCCGGCCAGGCTGTTCATCTCGGCCTGGCCCGCGGCCGCCGGGCCGCCGGCGAAGATCAGGCCCAGCGCCGTGCCGGCGGCAAGCCGCCGCAGCAATGACGCCGAGGCCGCGTTGCCGCGCCTTGTGGTGGTAACGGTCCCCATCTCATGCCCCTTTTTGATTGCATGCCTGCAGATAAATGCGATTGCGACGCATTTGCTTTTCTGATGGCTAGACGGATGGGGACGCCGGGGTTTCAGAAAAAGAATCGGCCGGTGAAGGCTCCGCCGGAGCGCTTAGCTGGGTGAGACGACCAGCAGCCAGGGTGTGACCGCCCGGACCTGGGCGCCCGCGGGGTAGACGGCGGCGCGCAGGGCCGCCTCGGGATTGGCGAGGTCATAGACGCCGGTAACACGCTGTGCGGCCACGGGGTCCCCCAGGACGATGATGGCGCCGTGGAAGTGGTGGCGCAGCGCCGCCACCACATCGCCAAGCGGCCAGTCCTTCACGGCCAGGCGCCCGTCGCGCCAGGCGGCGATTTCGGCCGGCGCCGAGGTGCCGCGCCGCGCGGTGGTGCCGTCGCGGGCGACATGCAGCCAGTCGCCGGCCTCCAGACGTTCCGCCAACCGGGCTGGACTGTCCTCGGCCGCGACGCTGCCGTGGGCGACCGCGACCAGGGTGCCGCTGTCCAGGCGGCGCACCTCGTAGGCGGTGCCGAGGGCCGAACTCTCCAGATTGCCCGCGGCAACGGTGAAACGGCGCGCCGGATCCGGCTCGACCTCGACGAAGATCGTGCCGGCCAGCAGGCTGATGCGCCGCGCTGCTGCGCTGTAGTCGATCGTCACCGCGCTGTCGGCGCCGAGGTGCAGGCGGCTGCCGTCGGTCAGGATGATGTCGCGGGTTTCGCCCACTGCCGTCACCACGTCGGCTTCGAGCTGCAGCGTGACAACCGGCAGCACGAGGGCCAGCAGGCAGGCCGCCAGTGCCGCTGCCGCCGTGGCAAGGGCGAGCCGCCGCCGGGGACGCTGCAACTGGGAATGCCGCGCCCGGGCAGAGCGCGTAGTTTGGCGCGGCCGCGAGCCGTCCGAGGGTGCCGCGTCGCCCAGCAGGTGCCAGACCTTGTGAGCCTCCTCCCAGGCGGCGCGATGCGCCGGGCTGGCCGCGAGCCAGCCCTCGAAGGCCGCGCGCCGGCTGTCGGCTTCCGGCCCGCCTTCGCGGTCCTCCAGGGCGATCAGCCAGTGAAGCGCCGCCTTGTCGGGATCGTCGCTAGGTATGCCGGGGGGTAGGGGCATGCGGGCTCTTGCGGTGTTGGCGGGCGGCTTTTGTCATAGGACGGGTGAGCGGCGGCAAAGTTCAGAGATAACCCGGATCCGGCAGCCGATCAGGGATTCCGGAGCCGGGCGCCGCGGCGCAGACGCGATCGGCAGTGATCGAGCCCGTCGTAGACCAGGCTGTGGGCGAGGGCGACGGAGATGCCGAGCGCCGCGGCGATCTCCTTCAGCGTCAGGCCCTGGAAGCGATGCATCTCGACGGCGCGGCGGGTGCGCGCGGGCAGCTCGGCCAGGGCCTCAACGACGATCGCCAGTTCCTCGCGGTGCAGGGCTTCGTCCTCCGGCGTCGGGCGCGGCACGGAGAGCTCTTCGGCCTGGAACTCGCCGGGGAAGTGCTGGCGCTCGAAGCTGCGGCGGCGGGCCAGGTCGAAGGCGAGATTGCGCACGATGCGGTAAAGATAGGCGAGGGGGTGGTCGATCGGCTGCACCGCGGCCCCGTCGAGGCGCAGCCAGGCTTCCTGTACCACATCCTCGGCGCCTTCCCGGCTGCCCACGATGCGCGCCGCATAGTCCACCAGCGCCGCCCGGTTGGCGGCGAAGGCCGCGAGCGCGCTCTCGTTCTGCCCCACCTTGCGTGATCCCCCGGCGCGTGATTTCCGGGCGGCCCGGCCACCTCTGCCGCCCTTGAATGAGAATGATTCTTAATTAGTTCTAGCGGCTGGGCCGGGTCTGCACAACCGGACAATGCGCCCCGACGTAGCCTGGCCTTGGCCCCGTTGGAACTCGCCGGCTCGCGTCGAATCGAGAGGCCGAGGCCTAGCGTGGCTTTGAGAAGTATTGCCGCACGATGGCCAGCAGCTTCCTCTGCGCGTGGGCGTGGCGTTGGCGCAGGTGGACGGCGAGGTAGACCCTCTGGGCGATCGGCGGAACATCTTCGACGAGGTGGAACTGGCCCGCGGCGGCAAGGTCGAGGGCCGACTCTTCCAGGACGAAGGCCGACCCGCCCAGCGCGGCGATGAGGCCGCAGACCGCCGCGTTCTGCCCGCTGGCGACGGCTGAATCCGGGAAATCCGGCAGCAGTTCCTGCTGTGCCTTGGCGAAAGCGGGCGAGTAGTTGGCGCGGATGTGGCGCTCCGGCGCCAAGTCGGCACGGCGCGGCGCCTCGCTGCTGATCAGGCGATAGGTGACCTCGCCGACGGTTTCGTAGAGCAGATCGGGCATGTGCCGGGGGGTGAACAGCAGCGCGAGATCCAACTCGCCGGCCAGCACGTCGGCGCTCATCTGCGCCGAATAGTCCAGCTCGATGTAGAAGGCCGTCCGCGGCAGCGCCCGGCGGAACTCCGCCACCCAGTCGCCGATGTGGCTGGCGGCGAGGTCGTTCTGGATGCCGATGCGCAGCGACTGGGTGAAGTCGCTGCCGCGCTTCACCCCGCGGCGCGCTTGGTTCCACTCCCGCCGCATGGCGCGGGCGTGGTCGACCAGCCGCAGCCCGGCGGCGGTCGGCCGGGTGCCTGCCCGGCTGCGGGTGAAGAGGGGCTTGCCGAGGGCCGTCTCCAGCGCCTTCACCCGGCTCGACACCGTCGACTGGGTAAGGCCCAGGCGCTCGGCGGTTCGGTTGAAACTGTTGGTCTCGACGAGGTCGAGGAAGGTGTCCAGAAGCTCGATCTGCATGGGGTCGCCCTTAACAGGCCATTTCGACCAATCTAATCGAATTTTCCGATCAATAAACCTGAAAGCGCCGAATTGAAGCCGCGGCAAAGCCGCCGGATACTCCTGGAAACTCTAGGGCTTTGAGGCAGGGGGCGTTGGTTTGACTGAGATTCCGGGCCACGCGCGGGTCGTGATCATCGGCGGTGGGGTCGTCGGCGTCTCCGCGCTCTATCACCTGGCCAAGGCCGGCTGGACAGACTGCGTCCTGCTGGAGAAGAACGAGTTGACGGCGGGCTCGACCTGGCACGCGGCGGGCAACGTGCCAACTTTCTCGTCGTCCTGGTCGATCATGAACATGCAGCGCTATTCGGCGACGCTCTACCGCGGGCTCGCCGAAGCGGTCGACTACCCGATGAACTACCACGTGACCGGTTCGCTGCGCCTCGGCCACACCGCCGAGCGCCTGCGGGAGTTCAAGCGCGTGGTCGGCATGGGCCGCTACCAGGGGATGGACCTCGATATCCTGTCGCCGGACGAGATTCGCGCGCGCTATCCCTTCGCCGAGACCCACGCCCTGACCGGCGCGCTCTACGACCCTTATGACGGCGACATCGACCCGGCACAGCTCACGCAGGCTTTGGCCAAGGGTGCGCGGGACCTCGGCGCGACCATCCTGCGCTTCTGCCCGGCGACCGGTGCGCGACGCGACGCGGACGAATGGGTGATCGCGACGCCCAAGGGCGAGATCCGCTGTGAGATCGTGGTGAACGCCGCCGGCTACTACGCCCGGGAGGTCGGCAAATGGTTTGGCCGCGACGTGCCGATGATGGTGATGAGCCACCAGTACCTGCTGTTCGACACCATTCCGGAACTGGCCGCCTGGAGTGCCGAGGTCGGCCACAAACTGCCGCTGCTGCGCGACGTCGACAGTTCCTACTACCTGCGCCAGGAAAAGCACGGCATGAACCTCGGCCCCTACGAGCGCAACTGCCGGGCGCACTGGGCCAGCGCCGACGATCCCATGCCGGAGGATTTCTCCTTCCAGCTGTTCCCCGATGATCTCGACCGCCTGGAATGGTACGTGAACGATGCCATGGCGCGGGTGCCGATCCTCGGGACCGCCGGGCTTTCCAAGATCATCAACGGGCCGATCCCCTACGCGCCCGACGGCAACCCGCTGATCGGGCCGATGCCCGGCGTGCCCAACGCCTTCGAGGCCTGCGTCTTCACCTTCGGCATCTGCCAGGGCGGCGGCGCCGGCAAGGTGCTGGCCGAGTGGGTGACCGAGGGCGAGACCGAGTGGGACATGTGGTCCTGCGACCCGCGCCGCTTCACCGCCTTCTGCGACCAGGACTACTGCGTCGCCAAGGGCATGGAGATCTACGGCCACGAATACGCCATTCATTTTCCGCACCACGCCTGGCCGGCGGGGCGCGACAGGAAGCTGTCGCCGCTTCACGAGCGCATGAAGGCGGCAGGCGCGCAGTTCGGCGCCTACAACGGCTGGGAGCGCGCCAATTGGTTCGCGCGGCCGGGCGACGACACCAGCGAGGAAGGCACCCAGACCTTCCGCCGCGAGGGGCCCTGGTTCGACGCGGTGCACGAGGAATGCCTCGCCGTGCGCGACGCCGCAGGGCTGCTCGACCTGCCGGGCTTCTCCCGTTTCAATCTCGAAGGGCCCGGCGCTGCGGACTGGCTCTCGCGGCAGATCACCGGCGCGGTGCCGAAGCCCGGGCGCATCGGCCTGGGTTATTTCGCCGACAAGGCCGGGCGCGTCGTCACCGAGATGTCGCTGGTGCGCCACGCCGAGGATCGGCTCACCCTCATTACCGCCGCTGCCGCCCAGGGACACGACTACGAACTGCTGAAAAAGCGTCTGCCCAAGGGCCTCTCGCTCGTCGACGAGACCGAGGCCTACGACACGCTGATTCTCAGCGGCCCGAGTTCACGGGCAATTCTCGCGGCTGTCTGCGACGCCGATCTCGCCTTGCCCTGGCTGACCCACCAAACGACGGCGATCGCGGACAAGCCGGTGCGGCTCATCCGTGTCTCCTTTGCCGGCGAACTGGGTTGGGAAATCCATGCTGCCGTCGACGATATGCCGGAGATCCACGCGGGGATCGTCGAGGCGGGCCAGCCGCACGGTCTGAAGCCGTTCGGCATGTTCGCCCTCAACAGCCTGCGCATCGAGAAGGGCTACCGCGCCTGGAAGGGCGATCTCTCCACCGACTACACGATGCTGCAGGCGGGGCTCGACCGCTTCGTGAAGTGGGACAAGCCGGATTTCATCGGCAAGGCGGCGCTGCTGTCGGAACGCCAGCAGGGGCCGACGAAGCGCTTCGTCAGCCTGCTGGTCGAGGCGGACGGGTTTGATGCGCCTTACATGTCGACCTTGTGGCACGACGGTGAAGTGGTGGGCGAGACCACCTCCGGCGCCTGGGGCCACCGCATCGGCAAGTCCATTGCTTTGGGCGTCGCGCGCCGCGACCTCGCGGAGCCGGGCACGCCCCTCGAGGTCGAGATTTTCGGCGCGCGCTACGCCGCCATTGTGCAGCCGGAGGGCCCGCTGTGGGACCCCCGCAATGAAAGGCTCAAGTCATGAGTGCCACGGAAGTGTCCAACGAGGGACGGGCCAGCCGCCGCGCCGGCGGCCGCGCCGCGCGGCAGGCGCTGCGCTCGGCGCCGCTGGCGCAGGACCTGCGCCCGGTGCGGGCGGGACTGCCCGGCGGCCAGTACAGGCCGCTGACCGAAGCGGGTGTCATGCGTATCCACGAGGCCGCCCTCGATGCGTTGGAGCAGATCGGGCTCGCCGACGCGCCGCCTTCCGGCGTGCGGATCATGACCGAGGCCGGTGCCATCGAGGGCGACGACGGCCGCCTGCGTTTCCCGCGCGCCCTGGTCGAGGACATGCTGGCCATTGCCGCGCGCAACATCACGCTGCATGGCCGCGACCCGCGCTATGATCTCGATCTTTCCGGTGCGCGCGTACACTTCGGTACTGCCGGCGCGGCGGTCCACGTGGTCGATGTCGAGAAGCGCGAGTACCGCGAGTCGACGGCTAGGGACCTTTACGACGCCGCGCGCATCACCCACGCCCTTGACAACGTCCACTTCTTCCAGCGCGCGATGGTCTGCCGCGACATCGCCGACAACTACGAGATGGACATCAACACTCTCTATGCCTGTTGTTCGGGCACGGCCAAGCACGTCGGCACCAGCTTTTCCGACCCGACGCACGTCGCTGGCTGCTTTGACCTTATCCACATGATCGCCGGCGGCGAAGAAGCCTGGCGCGCGCGGCCCTTCGTGTCCAATTCCAACTGCTTCGTCGTGCCGCCGATGAAGTTCGCGACGGAGAGCTGCATCACCATGGAGGCGTGTATCCGCGCCGGCATGCCGATGCTGCTGCTTTCGGCGGGGCAGGCGGGTGCCACCGCGCCGGCGCCGCTCGCGCTCGCCATCGTGCAGGCGGTGGCCGAATGCCTGGCCGGCGTGGTCTACGTGAACGCCATCGCGCCCGGCCACCCGGCGATCTTCGGCACCTGGCCCTTCGTCTCGGACTTGAGGACCGGCGCCATGTCCGGCGGCTCCGGCGAGCAGGCGCTGCTCACCGCCGGCTGTGCGCAGATGCATCAGTTCTACGGCCTGCCGGGCGGCGCGGCCGCCGGCATCGCCGATTCCAAGCTGCCGGATATGCAGGCGGGCTGGGAGCAGGCGATCTCCAACGTCATGGCGGGCTTGAGCGGTCTCAACATGGTCTACGAGGCCGTTGGCATGCATGCCTCTCTGCTCGGCTTCTGCATGGAATCCCTGGTGCTGGGCGACGACCTGCTGGGCCAGGTGCTGCGCTGCGTGCGCGGCATTGAGGTGACCGAGGACAGCGTCAGCCTGGAGTCCATGCGCTCGGTCTGCCTGGAAGGACCCGGCCACTATCTGGGCCACTCGCAGACCCTGGGACTCATGCAGAGCGAGTACATCTATCCAGCGGTTGCCGACCGCACGAGCCCCAAGGGTTGGGAAGAGGCCGGCAAGCCCGACCTGCTGCAACAGGCCATTGCCCGAAAACAGCGCATCCTGTCGGAGTCGCAGGCGCCCCACATCGACCCGGCGATCGACGCGGCGGTGCGCGCCGCCTTCAAGATTTATTTCTGACGGAGCGCCGCTTATTCTTCGCGGCATGACATACGAGGAATTTAACGCCTTCTGCGCCGCTCTGCCGGCCACCAGCCATGTGGTGCAATGGGGCGGCTCCGACGTCTGGAAGGTCGGCGGCAAGGTCTTCGCTATCGGCGGCTGGGACGGCGACGACGGGCAACCACGCTTCACTTTCAAGGTCTCGCCGCTGTCCTACGATATCCTGAAGGATCAGCCGGGTCTCCGCCCCGCGCCCTACCTGGCCTCGCGGGGCATGAAGTGGATCCAGCACTACGAAGCACCTGGCCTCGACGATGAGGCGCTGCGCGAGTATTTCCAGGAGTCCCACCGCTTGGTTTCTCTGGGCCTCACGAAGAAGCTGCAGAAGGAACTGGGCCTGAACCAGGGTTGAACGGCTCCGGCCGGTCCTATGGAGTCCGTCCTCTTACGCCGCGGCTATAGGAGACGCGGGCAAATTCAAGCTTTCTTTGACCTTGCCCGGCCGGCCGGACCCAAGCTAGAAGAGCCACCGCTTTTCGCTGCCGAGAAGGTGCTCCATTGCCGACTCTCTCCATCGCCGCGCGTATCGCGCAGGAATTGAATGTGCGCGAGGCGCAGGTCGCCGCCGCCGTCGACCTGTTCGACGGCGGATCGACGGTGCCCTTCGTCGCGCGCTACCGCAAAGAGGCGACCGGCGGGCTCGACGACACCCAGTTGCGCACGCTCGACGAGCGCCTCAAGTACCTGCGCGAGCTGGAAGATCGTCGCGGTGCGATCCTCAAGAGCATCGATGAGCAAGGCAAGCTGACGCCGGCGCTGCGCGAGCAGATCGACGCCGCCGAGTCCAAGGCGCGCCTGGAGGATCTCTATCTGCCGTTCAAGCCCAAGCGCCGCACGAAGGCGCAAATCGCCCGCGAGGCAGGGCTGGAACCTCTTGCCGATCTGCTTCTCAGCGATCCGCTGCGCGTTCCGGAAGAGGAGGCGCTGGCCTTCGTCAATACGGAAAACGGCGTTGCCGACGCAAAGGCCGCGCTGGACGGCGCCATGCAGATCCTGATGGAACGCTTTGCCGAGGACGCCGATCTGGTCGGTGCACTGCGCGACTATGTCTGGAGTCACGGCCGCCTCACCTCCAAGCTGGTGGAGGGCAAGGCAGAGGTGGGCGCGAAGTTTTCCGATTACTTCGATGCGTCGGAGCCGATCGCGAAGGTGCCGTCGCACCGTGCCCTCGCAATGCTGCGGGGCCGCAACGAGGAGGTGCTGTCGCTTGCCCTGACACTGGAAGACGAGCCGCAGGGAAAGCAGCTGGGCCCTTGCGAAAGGCAGATCGCGGCGCGCTTCGGAATCGTCGACAGCGGCCGGCCGGCGGACGCCTGGCTGCGGGACGTCGTGCGCTGGACCTGGCGCGTGAAGCTGCGCGTGCACATCGACATCGAGCTGATGATGCAGCTGCGTCAGCAGGCGGAGACCGAGGCGGTGCGCGTCTTCGCCGCGAACCTGAAGGACATCCTCATGGCGGCGCCCGCCGGCGGCCGGGCCACCATCGGTCTCGATCCGGGCTTTCGGACCGGTGTGAAGGTCGCCGTGCTTGCCGCCACCGGCAAGGTGCTGGAAACCGCGACGATCTTCCCGCACGAGCCTCGGCGACGTTGGGACGACTCCATCGCTACGCTGGTCGCGCTGGCGGCGCGCCACGATGTCGAGCTGATCGCCATCGGCAACGGCACGGCCTCGCGTGAGACCGACCGGCTGGCCACCGAATTGATCCGCCTGCATCCGCAACTGAAGCTGATCAAGATCGTCGTTTCCGAAGCCGGCGCATCGGTCTATTCGGCCTCGGAGTACGCCTCCCGGGAACTGCCGTCGCTGGACGTCACACTGCGCGGCGCAGTCTCGATCGCGCGGCGGCTGCAGGACCCGCTGGCTGAGTTGGTCAAGATCGACCCGAAGTCGATCGGCGTCGGCCAGTACCAGCACGACGTCAATCAGCATCAGCTGTCCCGGGCGCTCGACGGCGTGGTGGAGGACTGTGTGAATGCGGTCGGTGTCGATGTGAACCTGGCCTCGGCCAAGCTGCTGGAACGGGTGTCGGGTCTCAACGAGGGGCTTGCCGAGAACGTCGTCGGTCATCGCGACCAACACGGTCCGTTCCTGTCGCGCCGGGATCTGATGAAGGTGCCGCGCCTCGGTCCCAAAGCCTTTGAGCAATGCGCCGGTTTCCTGCGTATCCGGGACGGTGACGACCCGCTGGATTCTTCGGCCGTCCATCCGGAAAGCTATCCCGTGGTGCGGCGCATCCTCGCTCACCTGAAGTCGGACATCCGGGCGGTGATTGGCGATACCGGCGTGCTGCGCGACCTCAGACCCGAGCAATTCGCCGACGAGCAGGTGGGCGTGCCGACAGTGGCCGATATCCTGAAAGAGCTGGAAAAACCCGGCCGTGACCCGCGACCGGGTTTCAAGGCGGCGACCTTCAAGGACGGCGTCGAGGAAATGAAAGACCTCACGCCTGGCATGCTGCTGGAAGGCGTGGTGACGAACGTGGCCAACTTCGGCGCCTTCGTCGACATCGGCGTCCACCAGGACGGGCTGGTGCATGTCTCCGCCCTGGCCGACCGCTTCGTGAAGGATCCTCGCGAAGTCGTGAAGCCCGGCGACATCGTGAAGGTCAAGGTGGTGGAGATCGATTTGACGCGCAAGCGCATCTCCCTAACCATGCGCCTCAGCGACGAGGCCGGCGGGCGCGCACCGGGCAAGGGCATGAAATCCGGCGACCGGCCATTGTCACAGCGCGACCGCCAACACATGACGGACAAGCCTAAGGGTGGGGGCGCCACGGTTCCCGACAATGCCATGGCGGCGGCGCTCAGCAAGGCGGGCATCGCGCCGCGGAAGTAGCTCGCTGGCGTGCGCGCGGAAGCGAAGCAGCGGGAGCGCCGGCGGAGTGTCGCTTCCACCTGCGTGATTGTTTTCCCGATAGACTCCAGGGCTTCTTTGTTGGCCTCTCCAGCGAAGGCTTTGCCGCGCGCGGCCGCCCATCCCGCGATCATCGGCCCCTGCGGCACTCTGCTCTTCATTCCGGCAGACCGGATCTGCGGCTGCCCAAAACACTGTCAACAGAACGGTCGGCAGCGTACTAACGAACATTGCTTAAATAGTTGGCATTACGAATAAATGCTCCTGCCATATGGATGGCACGCACTTTGCGGAAGCGCATGGAATGAGTCCGGCGGTCACCCGGAGGGGTTCCGTCTCTCCTTGGATAGCCGGACGCGCGAGTCATTCTGGTGCCGCCGATCGGAGAGAACATGGAGATCAACAATCCCGAAACCCTGGCGGAAGTCACCGCGTGCTTTGAAGCTTATGAGAGAGCTCTGGTGACGAACGACCTGCCGGCGCTTAACGACTTCTTCTGGGAAAGTGGGTTCGTGCTGCGGTATGGCCTGGGGGAGAACCTCTACGGCATCGACGCGATCCGGTCCTTCCGCGCGGAACGCCCTTCCGGTGACCTGGATCGCTCGCTCACTCGACAGGTGGTCACCACCTTTGGCCGCGACTTCGCGACGGCAAATGCAGAATATCGCCGTCACAAGTCGGGGGCGGAAGGTCGGGTCAGCCAGACTTGGGCGCGCCTGCCGGAAGGCTGGCGTATCGTGGCCGCGCACGTCAGTGCCGGCGTGACGCAGCCATGACACCGGTCAAAAGCCTCCTGCGAAAGCTGCGGGGCGGCCCCGGAGGCGCGCTGTCGGACCAGGCCGGCGCCTTCGTCGAGGCCTTCGACCTGGAAGGTGCGACCGAAGGTCCCCTCGCGGGGCTGACCTTCGGCGCCAAGGACATCTTCGATGTGGCCGGCCGCCGCACCGGCTGCGGCAATCCGGATTGGGCGGCGACTCAGAAAGCGGCCAGCGGCCATGCGGCTGCGGTCGCCGCCTGTCTCAAGGCCGGCGCCCTGCTCAGGGGTAAAACCCACACCGACGAACTGGCGTACAGCCTCATGGGGGCCAACAGCCACTACGGAACGCCACGCAATCCGGCGGCGCCGGACCGCCTGCCGGGCGGCTCTTCTTCGGGATCGGCCGCCGCGACGGCCGCCGGGTCCGTCACCTTCGCCCTGGGCAGTGATACGGGGGGCTCGGTCAGGGTGCCGGGCTCTTTCTGCGGTCTCTACGGCCTGCGCACGACGCACGGCCGTGTGCCCGTGGAGGGCATGGTCCCCTTGGCACCCAGCTTCGACGTGGTCGGCTGGTTCGCCGTCAACACCTGGGTGATGGCCGCGGTTGCCGAAGTGCTGGATTCCGCCGCGCCGCCTGCGATACCGCGCCCGCGCTTGTTCTATGCCGAAGATGCCTGGGCGCTCGCCGATGCCTCAACCCGTGCCGCTCTGCGTCCGGCGGTCGACCGTCTGGCCGAGATACTGGGGCCGGCCGAGCCCCTGCAACTGGCCGACTCTTCTCTTGCCGACTGGCGCGAGGTTTTCCGCGTCTGCCAGGCCGCCGAAGCCTGGCGGGTTCACGGTGAATGGATCACCGCCAACACGCCGGTCTTTGGCCCGGGTGTGTCCGAGCGCTTCGCGGCCGCGAGCCGCATTACCAGGGAGGAGGATGTTGCCGCCCAAGCACGGCGCGAAGTGGTGCGGCAACGCCTGTGCGGCCTGCTGGGTGACGACGCTGTGGTGATCCTGCCGACTTGCCCGGGCCCGGCGCCACGGCGGGATGCGGATGCGCCGACCCTAGAAGCCTATCGCGCTGCGGCCTTGCAGCTACTCTGTCCTGCCGGTCTCGGCGGCCTGCCCCAGCTGACAATTCCGGCCGGTCAGATCGCCGGCGCGCCGGTGGGCCTCTCGCTGCTTGGGTCGGCCGGCTCCGACCGGACCCTGCTGGACATAGCCTCCCGCCTGGAGCTCTGCATGATGCTGCCCTACGCGGTCATGTAAGCCGCTGCTGCACAAACTTCGATCAGTCTGCCCTTTAAGCCGCACAGAGATTAGCCAAAGTTGGCTCCATCGCTTCGTTCCCGTAGGTGGTAGTACATATAATGGTTGGGGTTACGTCTTTTGGCACAAGCCTTGCTACACGGAAGGCTGGGTAGGTCTGTCCATTCGGTAGCCGCGCGGCACGCAAGCGCCGCGGTTTTGGTCGGCCGGGGATAGGGGAACAGGCTGCCCGCCATGGCGAAACAAAATCGAAAATGGGGTGGCATCATGTTCACGAGATACTGGAAAGTCACAGCCGCCGGATTTGCCGCACTGGGAGTTGCGGCGGCGGTATCCGCATCCTCGGCCTGGGCCGAGGACGGCGTTCTGCGCATCGGCGCGCCTCTGGCGCTGACCGGCGGCCTTGCCGATGAAGGCAAGAAGCAGCAGGCGGTCTGGAGCCTTTGGCTCGACAAGATCAATGCCAAGGGTGGCATCGAGGTCGCCGGCAAGAAGATGAAGGTCGAATTCGTCGAGTACGACTACCAGACTGACGGCAAGCGCGCCGGCCAGCTGGCGGAAAAGCTGATCACCGACGACGGTGTTGACGTTCTGATGGCCCCCTTCGGTTCGGGCCACACGAAAATTATCGCCGCGGTGGCTGAGCGCTATCAGGTGCCGATGCTGGCCTGCGTTGCCTCGTCGGTTTCAGTTTACGACCAGGGCTTCAAGTATCTCTTCGGTACCCTGGCACCCAATACCGGCATGACGGAATCCATGGTGGCCTACTTCAAGGAGAAGATGCCGTCGGTAAAGAAGGTTGCGGTCTACGGGCGCGACGATGTCTTCCCCAAGTCCATGGCGACGGCTCTGGCGGACTCTGCCGCAAGCGGTGGCCTGGACGTTGTCTACAACGAGCTCTATGCCGTCGGGACCATGGACCATTCCGCCGCAATCTCGGCCATCAAGGCGGCCGAGCCGGACTGGGTCTACATGACCGGCTATACCCAGGATCTGATCCTGGGCCGCAAGCAGATGGCCGACCTGGGCGTCAAGGCACCGATCATCACCATGGTGACTGGCCCGGCCTACCGTGAGTTCACCGAAGGCCTTGGCGACCTGGCCGACGGCGTCTCCAGTTCCACCTGGTGGCACCACGCAACGGCCTATACCAACACCGCCGGTGCCTGGGACTCCACCGCAGCTTTCTACGAGGACTTCGTCGCAGCGTTCAAATCCGATCCCGACTATGTCCACGCCTCCTGCGCGGCGGCCGCCGACGTGCTGGTCGACGCTGTGCAGCGCGCCGGCTCGACCGACAAGCAGGCTGTCCGCGACGCGCTGGCCGCCACCGACCTGCAGACCTTCTACGGTCCGATTGACTTCGGGGACAACGGCATGAACCAGGGGCGCGAGATGCCGATCATCCAGGTGGTGGGTGAGGACATCAAGGTGCTCTATCCCGCCGCGATCGCCAATAGCGAGCTCAAGCTGATCGACTGACCGGCGCAGCCGGCGGCGGCCCCACCGGGGTGGCGGCGCGGGCCGTCGCCCCGTCGGGCCGTCGTCCGCAGGCGGCAGTGGGGAACAAGGGGAAGGCAGCGCATGGATATCTCTCAGATTCTGGCGAACGGCATCGTGCTCGGGGCGCTCTATGCCTGCATCGCCGTCGGCTTCTCGCTGGTATGGGGCGTGCTGAACGTGATCAACATGCTTCACGGGTCGTTCATCATTCTCGGCGGCTATCTCACCTACTTCGCCTGGTTCTACCTGGGTCTGCACCCCGTCATCACCCTGCCGGCCGTCGCGCTGCTGCTCTATGCGCTCGGGTTCGTGGTTCAGTACGTATTCATCAACAAGGTGGTGACGGCACCGGTGCTGACGACGCTGACACTGACCTTCGGTCTCGACATGATTCTCTACAATCTGATGACCGTGTTCTTCACAGCGACCCCGCGCCGCGTGACCCTGGATATCGGTAGCGTCGATATCGCCGGTGTGGTGATGCCGGGGGACCGCCTCATCGGCATGGGGCTCGCGCTGCTGCTGACCGCCTTGCTCTATCTCGTCATGCGCGGCTCCTCCATCGGCCGCGCCATCGTCGCGGTGCGCATGGACCGCCAGGCTGCCGCGCTGATGGGCATCCGGGTCAATCGGATCTATGCTATCACCTTCGGTATCGGTGCCCTCATGGCCGGCGCCGCCGGCGCGGTCTTCGCCATGGTCTTTCCGGTGACCACCAACCTGACCGGCACCTTTCTGGGCAAGGCTTTCGTGATCTGCGTCATTGGCGGCTTGGGCAGCGTGCCGGGCGCCCTGGTCGGCGGGCTGGCACTGGGCATCATCGAGAGCTTCGCCGGCTATATCCTGGGGCCGCAACACGCCATTACCGTCGGTTTCCTGCTGATGCTGATTCTGCTGGTCGTGCGCCCAACGGGCTTGGTCGGCGTGAAGGGGTACGAATGA
This sequence comes from Pelagibius sp. 7325, assembly GCF_037652055.1. Lineage (NCBI taxonomy): Bacteria > Pseudomonadati > Pseudomonadota > Alphaproteobacteria > Rhodospirillales > Rhodovibrionaceae > Pelagibius > Pelagibius sp. 7325. Next base: position 70,811 of record NZ_JBBKAH010000011.1, on the reverse strand, counting down.
TGTCCCTGATAAGAAGCGGCAGACTAGGCTTCATCCTGCTGGCCCTATGGGTCGCCTGCCTTGCATTTACACCCTTGCTGGACGATGCCTACGCGGTCCGTATTGCCATTTCCATCGCCATGTTCACCGCCATGGCGCTGTCGTGGAACTTCATCGGCGGCCTTACCGGCTATCCGTCCTTCTCCACGGCCGCTTTCTTCGGCATCGGCTGCTACGTCGGTGCCATCGCGCAGCGCAGCGGCGTGCCACTGGTGCTGGCCTGGATGCTGGCGACACTTTTCGTCGCGCTCTTCGCGGCAGCCCTAGGGGCCATCATCCTGCGCCTCAAGGGTCACTACTTTGCCATTGGCTCCATCGCCATCGTCGAGCTGACACGGCTTGTCGTCTCCTCTTGGGGCGGCATGACCGGCGGGGGCGACGGTCTCAACGTGCCGCTGCTGCGCGGCGCGCCTACCGAGGTCGCGTCGCTGGTCCTTTACATCATGCTGGCCATCATGATGACCGTCTTCGTGGTGACGCTTCTGGTCGAGCACGGGCGACTCGGCTTCGGACTGCGCTGCATCCACCAGAACGAGGATGCCGCCGACATGGTCGGTGTCGATACCACGCGCTACAAGATTGCGGCCTATACACTGTCCGCGCTGTTCTGCGGCGCCGTGGGTGCCGTCTATGCTTCTTGGGTCGGCTACATCGATCCAACCGACAGCTTCTCTATCCTGTTGACGATCAAGGTGCCGGTGATGGTGCTGCTTGGTGGGCCGGGAACCGCGCTCGGTCCGGTGCTGGGGGCCGGCGCTTTCGTGCTGCTGGAGGAGTTCTTCTGGGCCAACTTCCTGCAGTGGAATCGGGCTATCCTGGGCGGCATTATTGTGTTCCTCATTTTCTTCCTGCCAGGCGGATTGCTGAAGATCAGCTATCGCCGCCTGTTCCGCCGTGCCGTTGATGCCCAGCGGGAAAGGAAGACAGCGACATGAGCGAGATCCTGCGCCTGGAGAAGGTCAGTAAGGCCTTCGGTGGTATCAAAGCCGTGAACGATGTCAGCTTCGGACTGAAAGAGGGGCAGATCGTTGCCCTCATCGGTCCGAACGGTGCCGGCAAGACGACGCTGGTGAATCTCATTACCGGCGTGCTGCCCTTGACCGAGGGGAAGGTGTTCTTTGCAGGCGAGGAGGTCACGCGGCAGAAGGCCTTTCAGGCCGCCCGCCGCGGTCTCGCCCGAACATTCCAGATCGTCCAGCCTTTCCCCGAGATGTCGGTTATGGAAAACGTCGCCGCCGGCGCGCTGTTCGGTGGGGAACTCGGCAGCAGACGCGAGGCTGAGGCGGAGGCGCGCCGCGAACTCGCCTTCGTCGGGCTCGACCGACTGGCCGATAGCCCGGCGTCGTCGCTCACGCTACCGGGCCGCAAGCGTTTGGAGCTGGCCAAGAGTCTCGCCATGAAGCCGAAAGTCCTGCTGCTGGACGAGGTCAACGCCGGCCTCAACACGGCCGAGATCGATGGTGCCCTGACCCTCATCCGCAAGATCGCCGAACGCGGCGTCACGATCCTCCTGATCGAGCACTTGATGAAGGTGGTGCTCTCCATTTCCGAGCGCATTCTGGTGCTGCATCACGGCGAGCTCATCGCCGAGGGAGCGCCGCGCGCGGTTTTGGAGGATGAGCGCGTGGTGGAAGCCTATCTCGGCGCCAAGTTCGCCGCCCGCATGCGCAAGGAAGGTCTGCATGTCTGAGCCTCTGCTCGAGATTACCGGCCTGCAATCCGGCTACGGCGACGTCCAGGTCCTTTGGGACATTTCCCTGGTCGTGGAGGAGGGCGAGCTTGCCTGTATCGTGGGCTCCAACGGAGCTGGCAAGACGACCCTGCTGCGCACCATATCGGGCCTCATCAAGCCCATCTCCGGTGGGGTCAAGTTTGCTGGCAAGGAGATCGGTGGCCTCAGCGCCGACGCGGTGCTGGCACAAGGCGTCGTCCACGTGCCGGAAGGCCGTCGTCTCTTCAAGGGGCTTTCGGTGCGTGACAACCTGCTGTTGGGCGCGTACCTGCGTCGCGACCGCGACGGTATCCAGCGCGACCTCGATTTCGTCTTCGACCTGTTTCCGATCCTCAAGGAGCGGCAGTCGCAGGACGCCACGACCATGTCCGGCGGCGAGCAGCAGATGTGCGCCATCGCACGGGGCATCATGTCCAGGCCGCGGCTGCTGATGATCGACGAGCTGTCACTCGGCCTCGCCCCGCGCCTGGTGGAGCGGCTGAGCGAGGCGCTTTTGGAGATCAACCGCACCGGCCTGACCATTCTGCTGGTCGAGCAGGACGTGATGACCGCCTTCGAGGTGGCGCGCCATGCCTACGTCATCGAGATCGGCCGCATCGCCATGGCGGGCACCACGGAGAAGCTGGGCGACGACCCGAGGATTCGCGAAGCCTACATGGGACTATAGGCGGTGGCCTCGATGGGTTGCCAGCCGCCCTCGACGCGCTCGAAAATCGGTGAGTCGAAGGCGCCGCGCACCAGGCGGGGGAGTTCCGCCGAGCGTTCGCTCAGTCTTTCGCGCCAGCTGTTGCCCTGGCGCATGGCGACGACGATGCCCGCCAGCGTGCAATCGAGGCGCTCAAGCAGGGTGATGACGGAGATCAGTGTCGTGCCGCTGGAAACCGCGTCATCGACCACCACGACACGGCGTCCTGCGAGGCGGGGCAGCATGTTGGGGTCGATGAACACCGACTTGGCACGGCCGGGGCTGGTGATCGAATGAACCGGCTCGGAGAGTTCGTCGCGATACCAGAACTTGCGCGAGTAGCCGAGCGGAAGGTAGTTGGGTTGGCCGAGCATTTCCGCTACCCGGGGCGCGAAGACCAGCCCCAGGGTCGGCATGCCGACGATCACCTCGGCACCGGCGGCACGGGCCTCCACGGCCATGAACCCGGACAGCGTCTCACAGACCGCAAAGCTTGCTTGGTTCGCGATCAACGAAGCGACGGCGCGGGCGACGCCGGTGCGATCTTCCGTCGGAAGCCGGCGCAGCGGCAGTTCCAGGATGCGGCCGTCCGGCAGCCGGGCAGGAAAACCGAAGCGATAGGGTGCGCTCGCTTGGCCCACCGCATGGTCCCGCGGCAGGATCTCCTGCCAGAAGGCCGTGGTCGGCTTTGTGAAGTCGCCGTCGGACTCGGTGCGTTCGGAGGGGGATTCAGGCATGATTTCGCCAGGGTTTCGGGAGTGAACGCGGGATGACGGCGGTGCAGGACGGTTGGCAGGTGGTGGCGGCGCTCGACGACTTGCCGGCGCCCGGCATGGGTGAGGTCGAAATCGGGAGGCAGCTTGTTCTGCTGGTGCGCCGTGGCGACAGCGTCGTGGCTTTCCAAGGATTCTGTCCGCACCAGTTCGCGCGCCTCGCCGAGGGTCGGCTGGATGACGGCTGGCTGCAGTGCCCACGGCACCAAGCGCGTTTCTCTCTCGACGACGGAAGTTGCGGGCGGGGTTGGGTGTTACCTCCGCTGAAGCGTTTTGCTGTGAAGATCGACAAGGGCAAGGTGCTGCTTCCCGCTCCGCTGGTCTCGTTGGAATAGCCCGAACTATGATTGTGGCCAGGGCGCGACGCCGCGTCCGACCAGGCCCTCGCTGCCTTCTTCCCCTACCATGCCGAGCATGATGCCGAGGCAGGTCCGCGGGCGCGTGAGGTCCAGGCCGACTTTCAGTCCGGGCAGCGGCAACGCCGGATGCGGCCCGATGAAGGCGTCATGGGCCGCCTCGGTCATGTAGGCGGAGTCGATGTGCGATTTCACGCTCTCCGCCAGGGCCGGAGCGAAGCGTAGGCAGGCGGCGCCGAGCCCCAAAGCGTCGATCACGGCACTGTCACCGATGGCCGGCAAGGGTATCGCGTGCGTGTGGCCGGGTAGGCGCGGGCCGATGGGACGGGTCGCCGGCAGAGTAATCCAGTGGTCAGGGTTGCCCGCCAGCTTGTAGCCGATAGCGCGGCCGTTGCCGCCGCAGGCCACCACCATTCTGCTTTCCGCGACGCCGGCGCCGGCGGCGAGCATCAGCGCGGCGGCCGCCATCACGACGTTGAGTACGAACTGATTGGTCCTGGCGAGATAGTCCGCCGTCGCCCGTTGCAGCGGGCCGTCGAAAAAGGTGAGGACCTCCGCCTGGGCGGAGTCGAGACGCCCATGCAGATCGTCGCCGCCGGCAAGGCCCTTGGCCAGCAGCGGTAGCAGCGGCAGTGGCGCGCGCAGATGTGCGGCAAGGTCCGCGCCGATGCCGTCGATCAGACCGCGCACGAGGGCGATACCGGCAGCGCGGCCGGTCCCGAGGCGTAGCGCATCCGGCAGCGGCCCATCGTTCAGCGGCGACAGCTTGTGGCGGTCCGGTGCTTCGGCGTCCGCGACCTCCAGACAGAAGACGCTGGGCCCGGCGACAAAGGCCAGCGGCGTCACGAGACCGAAGTCCTGAGCAGGTGACAGCCGGATATCGCCGGCGGCGAGCGCTGCGCCGACCTGCGCGGCATCTTCGATCCAGCCTTCCAGCAGAGCGGCGGCCGCCACGCTGTTGGCCAATGGCTTTGGCAGGTCCCCAAGGGCAGCGAAGGGCGGTCCAGCGTGAAGCAGGGTGCGCGCCGGCAGGTTCGGTACCAGGTCAGCGAGCGGCGCGATACGGCTCAGGACCGGCTGCACGGCGAGCAGCTGTTCGAAGGAGCGTTGCGTCGCGGACCCGCGCGGTTTCATGCGCGGCAGCTCACGATACTGATTCCTTGCGCGGCAGCGTCGCCTCCTTGGCATCGATAACCTGGCTCATCAAGTCCATCAGGCGCTGCTGGTCGGCAGGCGAAAGATCCTCGATGGTGCGCAGGTGGGCGCGGTGTGCTTTTTCATCGATGCGGTCCAGCAGGTCGCGGCCTTCATCGGTCAGCGCCGCCAGCCGCACACGGCGGTCTTTCGGTGCCACCCGGCGGCGCACCAGGCCGCGCTTCTTCAGGCGGTCCAGGATATCGGTCATGTTGGTTTTGTCGATCGCCACGGCGTTGGCCAGCGTGGTCTGATCCACCGGCCCGCTCTGGGCCAGGGAGGACAGCACCGAGTACATGATCGGGGTGACCTTCTCCTCGCCGCACTCCTCGGCGAAGAGGGCGGTATGAATCTGGTGCAGCCGGCGGATCAGGAATCCGGGGCGCCGCTGCAGCGGATCCTTGCGCCAGGGCGCCGCCGGGTCGTTGTGGTCAATCGCTTTGGTTTTCATCATTGATCGATTTCTCGACTCGGGGCTGTCCATAGGATGTCGGTCGCCATTCTAGCGCAAGCGCAGCAGCCTACTGAATAGCCGAGTCAACGCTTTTGCGACCAGATCTAAGGCGGAGAGCGGCGCACCCGATGTGACGGCCGCTCCCTTGGCTTTCTGGGCGATGTTGGTCGTCACCTCCGCCAGCAACTGGTCTGCGATTTCCTCGACCAGGGCCGGTCGGCCGAACTGGGCCAATGGCCCCTTCAAGCGGTAGACCATCGACAAATCCAGTTGAGCGCCGCCTTGCGCGACCTCGGCTAGCCTGAAGTCGAGAGTGCCGGTCAGTTCCGAACGGGTGAGGCGGTCGCGGCCCTGGCCGGCAAGGCGCCCGCTGTGCTGGCGGGGATCGAGCCTCAGCAGCGCGGAGCCACGGAAGGTCGCGCGCATCGGTCCGGCCGCGACGATGCAGCGGCCCTGCAGCAGCTCGCCCTGGGGCGTGCCTTCCAGGCTGGCGCCCGGGATGCAGGAGACCACCGCTGGCACGTCGCTCAGCACCCGCCAGACCGACTCTGCCGGCGCGTCAAGATGCAGGCTTCGCTTCAAGATGACTCCGCCCGCTGGGCCGCCAGCCTGGGCAAGGGCTTCCAGCGTGTCGCGCGAACTTGCCTGTACCGGTGCCGCCTCGCGGTCCGACGCAACGGTGTACCGATGCTGCTGGAGGGCGGCATTGTCCGGCTGCCGAGTTCGGCGGGGCAGCGGCACGACCGCAGGCGCTGGCGGTTCGTTCGCCAGCACGTCTTCGATCGCGGCGACGATGCCGGCATAGCCCGTGCAGCGGCAGAGGTTGCCCGACAGTTCACGGCGGATGCGCGCCGCGTCGGCGTCGGGCAGGCGCCGTACGATATCGTAGGCGGTCGCCAGCATGCCCGGCGTGCAGAAGCCGCATTGCAAGCCGTGGTGGCGGGTGAAGGCGGCGCGGAGACGCTGCATCAGCGCGTCGTCATCAAAACCCTCGACGGTACGTACCTCTGTGTTCTGGCAGGCCACCGCGGGGGTGATGCAGGATCGGATCGGCCGCCCGTCGACGAAGAGGGTGCAGGCCCCGCAGACGCCTTGCTCGCAACCGATGTGCGTGCCGGTCAGCAGCAGATCTTCGCGCAGGAAGTCGGCCAAGTGACGGCGCGGCTCGGCGGCGGCGCCGACCGGGCGCCCATTGACGGTCAAGCTGACATGCGTCGTGGTCATCCCGGCGGAGTCTCCGTTTCGAGGGCCAGATCGAGCGCTCGCTGCAGTGCCGCGGCGTGCAGTGCGAGCGATTCGCTCGCGCGGTCGGGCAGGGCTGCGCGCAGCGCCTCAGCCGGGGCCAGGCTGCCGTCGATCAGGGATTGGGCGCTGTCGAGGATCAGCGGCCGGCGGCCCAGTGCGCCGATGGCACAGCGCAGCCGTCCGCGTGCCTCGTCGATCAGCACAGTGGCAGAGGCCTTAGCGAACTCGCCGACCTGTGGTGCGAACTTCCAGTAGCCCCAGCGTGCGCCGGCGCCCGGGCGCGGCACCTCCACCGCGGTAAGGATCTCACCTGCGTGCAGGGCTGTCTTGAAGGGCCCGGTGATGAAATCTTCCAGCGCCAGCCGCCTTTCTCCCTCTGGACCCGCGACAAGGGCGGTGGCGCAGAGCCCGGTCATCACGATCACCCAGTCGGCGGCCGGATCCGCGTGGCACAAGCTGCCGCCCAGCGTCCCGCGGTTGCGCACCGCGCGGTAAGCGATGCCGGCAGCGGCGGCGCGCAGCCAGCCGCTTGTCGGGTCCGCCACCTCGCCGTCCTCGATCTCTGCATGGGTGATGGCTGCGCCAAGACGGACAAAGTCCGGCGTGTCTTCGACGGCACGCAGCGGCGCCAGGCTGGTGATGTCGATCAGCCGGCCCGGTCGGGCAAGCCGCAGGTTCATCATCGGGCCCAGTGACTGGTTGCCGGCGACCGGCTTGGTATCCCCGGCGGCTTGTGCGAGCTGACTTGTGACGTCGCTGAGGTCGCCAGCAACAGCGTAGTCAAAGGGGGCCGGCTTCATGCCTGCGCTTCCTTGACATCGCCAGCATGGATCGCCCGCAGCACGCGTTCGGGCGTCAACGGCACTTCGGTGACCTCGATACCCAGCGGGGCCAGGGCATCGTTCACTGCATTGGCGATAGCGGCGGGCGGACCGATGGCGCCGCTCTCGCCGATGCCCTTCTGGCCGAAGCGGCTGAGTGGCGAGGGGGTTTCCATGTGCAGGATACGGATCGCCGGGATGTCCGCTGCGACCGGCAGGTGGTAGTCGGCCAGGGTCGAGGCGAGAGGCTGTCCGGCGCTGTCGAACGGCATCTCTTCGTAGAGGGCGGTACCGATCCCCTGGGCCGCACCGCCCAGAACCTGGCCGTCCACCACCATGGGGTTAATCATGGTGCCGGCGTCCTCGACGATCACGTAGTCCAGCAGTTCGATGTGGCCGAGGTCGAGGTCGACGCTGACGGTAACGGCGTGGCAGGCGTAAGAGAAGGTGCCGGTGTCCTTCACCGTCTTGTAGCCTTCAGTTGCCTCCAGGCCGCGCGGATCCACGTCGTCCGGCAGCAGCTGCGGCTTCAGGTACCAGGTGCGCGCGACTTCCTCGATGCTGACCGCACTGCCGCCGGCGCGGGCTTCGCCGTCCGCCAGCACCACGGATTCCGGATCGGCCTGTAGCAGGTGGCCGGCGATGGTCTTAATGCGTCCGGCGAGAGTCGCGCTGGCGGCGGCCACCGCGCCGCCGGCCATGACGATGCAGCGCGAGCCCCAGGTACCGGTGGAATAGGGTGTGTAGGCGGTGTCACCGTGTACCAGCTTCACCTTCGCCGGGTCGATGCCGGTCTCTTCGTAGGCAATCTGCGCCAGGGTGGTTTCCAGGCTCTGGCCGTGGCTCTGTACGCCGACCCGCAGCTCCAGCCCGCCGTCGGGTGTCAGCCGCGCGGTCGCCTGCTCGAAGCCCGGCACCATGGGAATGCCCCAGCCGTGATAGACCGAGGTACCGTGGGCGCCCTGCTCGCAGAAGATGGAAAGGCCGAGGCCCAGGCGCTTGCGTCCGCTCTGCTCGCGCTGCTGCCGTTCGCGAAAGCCGGCGACGTCGATCGCTTCTACCGCGCGGCGCAGGGCTTCCGGGTAATCGCCGCTGTCGAAGTCCTTCTTCGTGATGTTGCTGAAGGGCATCTCCTCGGGCGTCACCAGGTTGCGCCTGCGGATAGCCTCCGGCGCCATCTTCAGTTCGCGCGCCACCGCGTCCAGAATCAGTTCGAGAGCAAAGCACACGCCGGTGCGCGCGACGCCGCGGAACGGCAGGATCGGCGGTTTGTTGGTGGCGACCGACCAGGTGCGGCAGCGGTAGCCCTGCATGCGGTAGGGGCCGGGCAGGATGCTGGCAACCTGCGCGGCCTCCAGGCAAGCGGAAAAGGGGTAGCTGGAATAGGCGCCGGAATCCACGATGGCCTCGCAGTCGATCGCGAGCAGCTCGCCGTCGGCCGCCGCGTAGGCGGTGATCTCGTAGGCGTGTTCGCGACAGTTGGCGCCGACGGTCAGGTGCTCGCGGCGGTCCTCGATCCAGCGTACCGGGCGGTCCAGCTTCATCGCCAGCCAGCCGGCGCAGACTTCCTCGGCCAGCAGGATGCCCTTGTAGCCGAAGCCACCGCCGACGTCGGGCGCGACGACGCGGACCTGGCCGTGGTCGAGGCCGAGGCAGCCGGCGAGGCCCGTGCGCACGATGTGCGGCATCTGGGTGGCGGAATGGACCGTCAATTGTTCGAGGTTACGGTCCCACACGGCCACCACGCCGCGCCCTTCGATCGGTGCCATGCACTGGCGCGCGGTGCGCAGGCTGCGCTTCACCGTCACAGCGGCCTTTGCCGCGGCCTGGTCGAAGCCGGTGTCCACCGCCGTCTCCAGGAAAACGTTCTCGTCCCAATGTTCGTGCAGCAACGGCATTTGGGGGTCGCGAGCACGCAGCATGTCGTGCACCGCCGGCAGTTCCTCGAACTCGGCCTCGACCAGTTCCGCCAGATCCTCCGCCGCTGCACGGGTTTCCGCGAGGCAGACCGCCAGTGGCTCGCCGACGTGGCGGACCTTGTCGACCGCAAGAATTGGCTGCACCGAACTGCGAAATCCCGGCAGGCCGGAATCGGCGCGGATGCCGGAGACGCCGGTCAGGTCGGCGGCGGTGAAGACCTGTTCGCCGGCCCCTTCGGGCTTGGTTACCGAAAGCAGGCGTGCGTGGGCATGGGGGCTGCGCACGAAGGCCATGTCGAGCATGCCCGGTAGCCGGATGTCGGCGATGAAACGGCCGCGCCCGCGCAGGTAGCGGTCGTCCTCGCGCCGCGCCAGGCGGGCGCCGACGCCTCTTTTCGGCGGGCTGTCTGCGGGTGCATGCGTCACCGGCGGAGCCTCGGAATCCGGTCCTTTGTCGTCAATTCCCTGTTACCTCGCTCACTCTCCGAAATGGCGTGGGAATGCGCTATTCCGGCTGCCGTTTCAGCTTGACAAGGCCCTGTCCAAGCCACAGCATTTTGAATGAGTGTAACCGCAATGGTCGGCGTTACAACTGTTTTCCTGCCGACCCGCGAACGGGCCTGAACAGCGGGTTTCCGAGAGGCGGTTGGCAGGCACGCAGCAGACGAGGGAGAGCACCGGGTGGCAGGCATGGGGCAGTTCGATACGATCATCGAAAAGGGAACGCTGATCGATCCGGCGATGGGGCGCAACGGCCGTTTCGATGTCGCCGTGAAGGACGGCAAGATTGCCGCCGTCGCACCGGACCTTTCCGCCGCCGCGGCAGCCAGCCGCATCGACGCCGCAGGCCAGCTGGTGATCCCCGGCATGATCGATACCCATGCCCATGTCTATCAATACGTGACCGGCAAGTTCGGCCTGGCGCCCGACTTGGTAGGTGTGCGCTCGGGCGTCACCACGCTGATCGATCAGGGTGGCCCCAGCTGCATGACCCTGGGCGGTTTCCGCCACTACGTCAGCGGGCCCGCGCGCACGCGGACCCTGTGCTTCATCTCCTGCTATCTGGTCGGTGGCCTGGAGGGTCATCTCTATCCTGATCTCTACGGCCCGATCGGCGTCAATGCAGAGCACACCACCCGCGTGGCACAGGAGAATCTCGACATCGTCAAGGGTATCAAGGCCCATGCCGAGATCGGCGGCCAATCGCGCTGGGGCCTGGACGTCATCCGCATCGGCAAGGATATCTCGCGTGCCACGGGCCTGCCGCTCTACATTCACCTGGGTCAGCTCTGGCCGACCGCCGATTCCGCGCCGATCCCCGATGCCGACGAGTTGATCCGCGAACTGCTGCCCATCATGGAGGAAGGTGACATCCTTGCTCACCCCTTCACCCGCCATCCCGGCGGCTTCGTGTCCGGCACCGGCGAAATCCACCCGATACTGCTGGAGGCCGTGCATCAGCGCGGCCTGCTGGTCGACGTAGGCCACGGCTCGCACTTCAGCTTCGACGTCGCCAGGAAGGTGCTGGATGCCGGCATCGTTCCCTATACCCTGGGTGCGGACATGCATGGCTATAACGTGCAGGTCCCCATCAACCACGGCACCAACGAGGCGCGCAGCGCCAATCCTTTCTTCGGCGTGGCGCCCTTCAATCTCACCATTGCCATGACCGAACTTCTGTACCTCGGCGTCCCGCTTGAGCAGGTGGTCGCCATGGTCACGGCGAATCCCGCCAAAATGATCCGCATGGAAGACGAGATCGGCAGCCTGCAGCCCGGCCGCGACGCCGACATCAGCGTCTTGAAGATCGAAACGGGGCGCTTCAAGCTTTCCGACAACAGCGGCGTCGAGGTGATCAGCGAGCATCTGGTGCGACCGGTCCTTTGTTTGCGCGGCGGGGAGGTGATCCATGCCGACTCCCCCTTCATCCCCGATGCCATCGCCGCCTGATCACTCTCTGCTGCCGCGGCTTGCGGCGGCAGCGTCACTGGGGTAGGAGCAGGCGATGTTACAGACGACGCGCAGCTACGGCGGTATGGTCACCGCGCCGCATCATCTGGCCGCGCAGGCGGGCCTGGAGGTGCTGCGCGACGGCGGCAATGCCATCGAAGCGATGCTCGCCGCCGCCTCCACCATTGCCGTCGTCTATCCCCACATGAACGGGCTGGGCGGTGACGGTTTCTGGCTGATTGGCCGCCGCGGCGGGCCGGTAACAGGGATCCAGGCTTGTGGCCGGGCGGCGAAACTGGCCTCGCAGGACTGGTACCGTGAGCAGGGCTGTGCGGCGATACCCGCGCGCGGCCCGCTGGCCGCGCTCACCGTGGCCGGAACGGTGGACGGGTGGAACCTGGCGCAGCGCTTCAGCCGCGAACGCTTCGGCGGCCGGCTGCCGCTGACACGCCTGCTGGAAAGCGCTATCCGCCATGCCCGCGAGGGAGTCGCCGTCAGCGGCACGCTGCGGGCGAACAGTCTGGCCAAGCTCGCGGAGTTGGCACCTGTGCCCGGTTTTCCCGAGACCTATCTTGATGGCGGCGAACCGAAGGCGCTGGCCAGCCGGCTGCTGCAGCCCCGCGTGGCGGACACGCTCGATCATCTGGCGTCGGCGGGCCTCGACGATTTCTACCGCGGCGAACTCGCCCGCGGCCTCGCGCGCGAGCTGGAGGACGCAGGCTCGCCGCTGCGCCTCGGTGACCTGGAGGCGCATCGCGCCGAAGAGGTCGAACCGCTCGCTACCGGTGTCGGTGGCCACCAGGTCTTCAACATGCCGCCACCGACCCAGGGGCTTGCCTCGTTGCTGCTTCTTGCGCTTTACGGGCGCTTGCAGGCGTCGGAGGCGGACGGCTTCGACTTCGTCCACCGCCTTGTCGAATGCACCAAGGTGGCCTTTGTCGTGCGCGACCGCTACATCACCGATCCCGCCTACATGACGCGTCCGGCAGCGGACTTCCTGGCACCGGAAAGCCTGGCGCGCCTGGCGAAAGACGTTTCCTTGGCGGGCGCCTCACCGTGGCCGCGACAATCGCAGCAGGGCGATACCGTCTGGCTGGGTGCCGCCGATAAGGACGGGCTCTGCGTCAGCTTCATCCAGAGCGTCTACTGGGAATTCGGCTCCGGTGTCGTGCTGCCCGGCAGCGGCATCACCTGGCAGAACCGCGGCACCAGCTTCAGCCTCGACTCGGCGCACATCAATGCGCTGGAGCCGGGCCGGCTGCCTTTCCATACGATCCAGCCGGCCATGGCCCAACTCAGCGACGGGCGGCTGATGGCCTACGGCACTATGGGCGGCGAGGGCCAGCCGCAGACCCAGGCGATGGTCTTTGCACGTCATGTGCTGCACGGCATGGACCTGCAGGCGGCGGTGACGGCGCCGCGCTGGCTTTTGGGGCGGACCTGGGGGGCGGCGACGACCAATCTGAAGATCGAGGAAAACCTGTCACCCGAGGTGATAGAGCGCCTGCGCGAGGCTGGGCACGACGTCGAAGTGGCGGCCGCCTTCAGTGAGATGATGGGGCATGCCGGCGCCGTCGTCAGCCACCCCGACGGACTGCTGGAAGGTGCCAGTGACCCGCGCAGTGACGGGGCGGTGGCGGCGCGCTGAGCTACATCTTGGCCGGCTCGAAGTGCGGGATGGCGGCAATCAGTCGCCGGGTATAGGGATCCTGCGGATTCTTCAGCACCGCCTCGGCCGTGCCGCTCTCGACGATGCGCCCCTTGTTCATGACGATCACGCGCTCGCACAACAGGCGGACAACATTGAGGTCGTGCGAGACGAAGATGTAACTCATCCCCAGTTCGCGCTTCAATCGATCGAGCAACTGCAGGACCACCGCCTGTACCGAGACGTCGAGGGCGGATGTCGGCTCGTCGAGCACCAGCAGCAAGGGCTCGACGGCAATGGCGCGGGCAATCCCGACGCGGGCCTTCTGACCGCCCGACAGCTGGTGCGGAAAGCGGGTCAGCAGATGCTGCGGCAGGCCGACCATGTCCGCTAATTCGGCGACCTTGGCGGCGATCGGCTTGGCGCCCTTCATGCCTTTCAGGCGTTTCAGCGGGTCCGCAATGGAATCGGCGGCGGAGAAGCGCGGATTGAGGCTCTCCGTCGGATCCTGGAAGACCATCTGAATCCTGGTCCGCTGCGGCATGCGGGCGAAGCGCGCGGCCTTGTGGACGGTAATGTCCTCGCCCGCGAGGATGACCTGTCCAGCGGTCGGGTCGAGCAGCCGTGTCACGATGCTGGAAGTGGTCGACTTGCCACAGCCGGATTCGCCCACCAGCCCCAGGCTTTCGCCGTGCCCCAGTGAGAAGGAAATGCCGTCGACTGCGATGAAATCATCGGCACCCTTCCTCGCCTTGCTCCAGGGCCAGCCGGCGGCGGCACCGTTGCGCCGGGGATAGGTCTTTACCAGACCTTTCACCTCCAGTAGGACTTCGTTGGATGCGGGCGTGGCGGGCTTTCCACCTTGTCCGTTCGGTCTTGCTGCTGCGCCAGCCGTGCTTTGCAATTCATCGGGCATAGCTGTCAGCTCATAGAGCTGCGAGTCGGGTCCGGGCGAAGCGGCGATCAGCTTTTTCGTGTAGGGATGCTGCGGGCGCTTAAACAGTTCGGCGACCGGTGCGGCCTCGACGATTTTGCCCTTCTGCATGACAACGATGCGATCGCAGTAAGCGGCGGCCATGCCGAGGTCATGCGTAATCAGCACCACCGCCATGCCGCGCGCCCGGGTCAGATCGCGTATCAGGTTCATGGTGGCTTTCTGTGTCGTCACGTCCAGGCCGGTGGTCGGCTCGTCGGCGATGAGCAGCCGCGGGTTGCACGCGAGAGCGATGGCGATCATGACGCGCTGGCACATGCCGCCGGACAGCTCGAACGGATAGGACCAGTAACGCTGCTCCGGCTCCAGTATCTTCACCTTCTCCAACATTCCGATCGCTTTCTGGCGTGCGTCCTGGCGGGTTGCCTGATTGTGGCGCAGCAGCACGTCCTCGATCTGCTTGCCGACCGGGCGAATCGGATTGAGCGCGGCCCGGGGATTCTGAAAGATCATCGAGATCTCGCGCCCCCGCAGGTCGCTGAGGTCGCGTTCACGCGCGCCTAGAAGGTCCATGCCGTCATAGCTGGCGCTGCCGGCAACCGGCTTGCCGGCGGTGTCGAGCAGGCCAATCACCGTGTAAGCGGTTACGGACTTGCCGGAGCCGCTTTCGCCGACGATGCCCAGAACCTCACCCTTTGCGACACTGAGAGATACCGCGTCGAGCGCCTTCACCGTGCCGTTGCGAGTGCGGAAGTCGACCGAAAGGCCGTCGACCGAAAGGATGGGATGGGCGGTCATGCCGACTCCTCAGGTGCGTCGCAGCGGATCGACCAGATCACGCAGCCCGTCGCCAAGCAGATTGAAACAGAACACCGCGAGCATCAGCGCCCCGCCAGGAAAGAGCGCCAGCCACCACTCGCCGGAGATCACGTAGGTAGCGCCTTCGGCGACCATAATGCCCCACTCCGCGTCCGGCGGCCGCACACCGAGACCGATGAAGGAAAGCCCGGCTGCGTTGAGGATTGCCCAGCCCATGTTGAGAGAGATCTGAACCATCATCGGCGGCAGGATGTTGGGAAAGATCTGCGTTGCCAGGATGCGCAGGTCGGAATTGCCGCAGAGGCGCGCGGCCTGGACAAATCCGGCGTTTCGCCGCAAGGAGGTTTCTGATCGGGCGACGCGGGCATAGAAGGGCAGGTTGATGACCGCGGTTGCGTAGATGATGTTTTCGACCGAGTTTCCCAGTGCGGCGACCACACCCATGGCGAGGACAAAGAGAGGGAAGGCCATGATGGTGTCGGTGACCCGCCCGACGACGCGGTCGGTCCAACCACCCCAGAAGCCGGCGGCGCAGCCGAGGGCGCTGCCGATGAAAAAGGAAAGCGCGACGGCGGAGACGGCAATGCCGAGATCCAGGCGGGTAGCGACGATGACTCGGCTCAGTACATCGCGTCCCAGATGATCGGTCCCGAATGGATGCGCGAGGGAAGGCGGCTGTAGCGCGTTTACTGCGTTGGTTGCCAGAGGATCGTAGGGCGCCAGCCAGGGCCCGAACAGCGCCAGCAGGACGATGATGGCAAAGAGCGCGAAGGCGCCGGCGGTCACGGGGTTCTCTCCCATGACATAGCCGAAGTGTCGCAGCGAAAGGGTCATGACGGTCATGTTCTCAGGCCTCCAACGCCACGCGGGGGTCGATCACCGTAAGCAGCACGTCGATGGTCAGGTTCACGACCACGAAGAGCAGTGCCATGGCGAGGACGAAGCCCTGGACTGCGGCGTAGTCGGAGGCAACCAGTGCCTCAATCGCAAAGGAGCCGATGCCGGGCCAGGAGAACACTTTCTCGACCAGCACGTTGGCGCCCAGCAGGAAGGAGAACACCATGCCGAGGGTGGTGAGGACAGGCAGCGCGGCGTTGCGGAAGGCATAGGTGCCGAGGACGGTCGAGCGCGCCAGGCCGTTGGCGCGCGCCGTGCGCACATAGTCGCTGGACAGCGCGTTCAACATGGCCGCGCGGGTCATGCGTGCAATGGGCGCGAGAGCGAAGAGACCAAGGGTCGCAGCCGGCAGAATCAATTGCTTCAGGCTGGCCCAGAATGTCTCCAGATCGCCATCCAAGAGGCTGTCGACCAGGAACAGTCCACTTACATGCGGCGGCGGAATAGAGAGAAAATCAATGCGTCCGAGCGGCGAGGGCGCCCAGCCCAACAGGTAGTAGAAGAGATACATAAGAAAAAGCCCGGTGAAGAATGTCGGCAGTGACACCCCAGCCGTCACCAGCAGGCGGCAGAGATGGTCGATCCAGCTGCCGGGGCGCGTCGCCGCCAGCACGCCCAGCGGCACTGCGACGAGGATTGCCAGACCCAGCCCGGCGAAGGTGAGTTCCAGGGAGGCTGGCAAGCGGGTGAGCAGCTCCACCAGAACCGGGCGGCCGGTGCTGAGCGACATCCCGAGATTGCCGCTCAGCAGGTTACCGGTGTAGATGAAGAACTGCTCGATCCAGCTGCGGTCCAGCCCCAGAGCCTTGCGAACCTCGGCGATCGACTGCTCATCCGCCATCATGCCGGCGAAGTAGACCGCCGGGTCGCCGGGCAGCGCCCGGGTCAGCACGAAGGAGATGATGACGATGCCGAGTACAGACGGCAGGGCCTGCAAGAGGCGCTGGCCGATCTGTATGGTTTTGGTCCGCATGGCGTGGGCGTCTCAGGCCTTGCCGATGGATCGGCAGTCGAGCTGCCGGTGGAACCACGCGGCGTAGCCGGTGACGTTCTTCTGCATCGCCGCGTCAAGGTAGGGCTGGTAGAGGGGGATGCGCGGAACGTCGGTGAAGGCGATGGAGATCATCCGCTTCACATTCTCGGCATAGTTCGGATCTTCCACCGGCATATGAAGCGTTTCGTCGACAAGGGCTTCGATTTCCGGATTTTCATAGTTGGACGAGTTGAAGAGGTGGCCTTTCTTGTAGGCCCAGAAGAAGTAGTAGTCGGGATAGTTCAGCCAGCCGCCGAAGTTCTCCAGATGCATCGGCAGGCGCTTTTCCACCAGGGCCGCGGTGCGCCAGTTGGCTCCCGGAATCTTGTCCAGGGTGACTTTGATGCCGATCTTGCCGAGCGCTTCCTGGATCAGCAGGGCGGTCGGTTCCTGCCAGTCGGCAAGGCCCAGGTTGTAGGACAGCGTCGTCTCGAAGCCTCCGGCGAAGCCTGCCTCGGCCAGCAGAGACTCCGCCTTATCGCTGTCGCGCTGGTAGGGAAAGGGCTGCGGCCACTCGGTCGATGATGGCGTCGCCTCGCTGCCGCCGAACATCGCCTTGCCGCGGCCGTAGGCGGCAGCCGCCATGATTTCCTCATAGGGCAAAGCGTAGGCGATTGCCTGGCGGACTTTCAGGTTGTCGAAGGGCTTGTGCGCGACGTTGAGGCCCAGCACATGCAGGCAGTTGTCGATCGGCGCGCCGGCGACGGCGACCTTGCCGCCCTCACGCAGTTCCTTGGCATCCTTGGCGGGTACGTCCATGTAGAGATCGGCGTCGCCGCGCTCGGTGAGGGCACGACGATTCGCGGCTGAGGGCACCTCGCGCACGATGACGCGCTTGATACCCGGCTTTGGCCCCAACGCCCAGTCGTCATTGCGCTCGTAGATGAACTGCTGACCGGCATCCCAGCGCGCCAGCTTGTAGGCGCCGGAACCGGCGGGCGTCTGATGCAGATACTCGGTGGCCCAGGGATCGCTTTCGGTGGCGTGCTGCTTGGCGACCTTGGAATTGATGATCAGCGGCACAGGCACCGCCAGATCCGGCAGGGCCAGCTTGGAGGGTATCGGCAGGTCAACGCGGAAGGTCATATCATCGACCACCACGAACTGGTCGGGCGAGCTCATCGAACCGGCCTTCATCTGTACGCCGGGGAAGCCGCCCAGGGTGACGGCGCGGTCGAAGGACCATTTCACGTCGTGGGCGGTCATCGGCGTGCCGTCCCAGAACTTCGCCATGGGGCTGATTTTGAACGTGATTGACTTGCCGTCCTCGGACACCGACCAGGACTCCGCGGCTTCCGGCTCAATCTTTGTTGAATCGTAGGACAGCGTACCGTCCTCCAGCGTCTTCACGCCGAAGCGGACCAGGCGGTCATAGATGTTGATCGAGACCTGGTAGCTGGGCCGGTTGGTTCCCTGGCGATGCAGGTCCAGACTGTTGATGCCGTCGCCGACGACCACCACCAGGGTGTCGCTGCCGCCGGCGGCTTCGGCCGGCAGGTGACGCAGGAATGGCAGGATGGAGGCGCCGGTCGCGACCCCCATGGTTTTCAGAAAGTCACGTCGCTGCATGATCGCTCTCCTTGTTACGCTGTTGCGAGGTGGTTTGCGCATCGAGAAAGGCGCGCCAGCCGCCGAAATCGGTTACGTCATCGGCCCCGTCGGTGGCGCAGGCTTCGCAAAGGAAGCCCTTCACCTCCTGGCCGTCCTCCAACTTCAGAGTGCCGATGCCGAGCGGGCTCGGGATGCCTTGCATGAAGTCGCCGAAGCGCGCCCGGGGCAGCGCCCAGACTTCCAAGTCGATGGATGATCCCGCGGTGCCGCGCAGCAGCCCCGGCCGCGCGACGGTCCCGCCAGGCAGGCTGAACAGCCGATAGCAGGGCGCGGTGCGCGCACGTCGCAGAAAGCGCGCGCCCAGGCGGGTCAACTCGTGATTCAATGGCAGGCCCGACATGTGGGCGCCGACGACAGCAATGGCGATGTCGTCATCTGTCGGTCCAGCCGCTTCGGGCGGCAACGGGGGCAGGGACCAGCCGGTGGCTCCGAGAGGGGCGGCAGTCCGCGACTGCAGCGCCCGGCCGAGTGCGGCGACGGTGCCATCCTGCCCCGCCGGAGCCAGCAAGGTGATACTGCCGGGCCGACCGTCGGTGCGCGGCCTGACCGGAACCGCCAGGGCGCAGAGATCCAAGAGATTCACGAAGTTTGTGTAGGTGCCGAGACGCGCGTTCGGCCCCAGGGGATCGGCGGCGAGCTCGTCGACCCGGTAGAAGGTGGGGATGGTCGGCACGGCGAGGAGGTTGACGCCGGCCAGCAGCGGCGCGACCTGCCGCTTCAGTTCCTGCAGCCGGTAGAAGCCGCGGAAGGCATCGGCCGCTGAGAGGTTGCCGCCCGGCTCGATAACGCGGCGAGTCACCGGATGAATCACCTCCGGGCTGTGGTGCAGAAGTTCCTCGATGACGGTGAAGCGCTCGGCCAGCCAGGCGCCCTCGTAGAGCATCTGCGCGACCTCGTAGAAGGGCGTGAAATCCAGTTCGGCGATCTCACCACCCAAGGCAGCGAGATCCTCGACGGCGGCGGCGAACGAGGCGGACTGCACCTCGTCGCCGAAGAAACGCCGCGTCCTTGCGTCGGGCACGCCGATGGTGAGGCGCGGCGACAGCGAGGCGATTTGGGGGGCCGTGAACGGTCGTGCATAGGCATCGGCCGGGTCGTAGATCGCCGCGCAGCGGAAGGCCCGAAAGGCGTCGTCGACGGTCAGGGCGAAGATGGAAATGGTGTCGAGGGTGCGGCAGGCTGGCACCGCGCCGCTGTTGGAAAGCGCGCCCAGGCTCGGCTTCAGGCCGACGATGCCGTTGAGAGCGGCCGGCACACGCCCGGAACCCGCTGTGTCGGTGCCCAGGGAGAAACTGACGATGCCTTGTGCGACGGCCACCGCGGATCCGGCGCTGGATCCACCCGGTACGATCGTCGGGTCCAGGGCGTTCAGCGGTGCCGGGTAAGGCGTGCGCAGACCGACCAGGCCGGTGGCAAACTGGTCCAGGTTGGTCTTGCCGATGGCGATGGCCCCGGCTCGGCGCAGCGCTGCGACGACGAAGGCGTCCTCTGCGGCCTGGTAGGCGTAGTCCGGGCAGGCGGCCGTGGTCGGGCTGCCGGCCAGGTCGATATTGTCTTTCACGGCGAAGGGGATGCCCCACAGCGGTTTGGCCAAGGGATCGAAGGCCCCCAGGGCGGCGGCCTCGGCCAGGGCGGCCTCGCGATCCACGAGATGCAGGAAAATTCCCGGATCGTTGACCGCTTCCAGCCGCCGGTAGGCTTCGGCAATCACGGCAACCGGGCTCGTTCCGCCAGCGTAGGCCTCGTGCAGGGCAGGGATATGAAAAGCTTGGTTTTTCAACATTTTCCGGCTCTAGGGAGAAGCTTGGCCCCACTAGAGCAGTTGGCAGTGTGTCGGAATACTGCTAGTTTAAGCTCAGACCGCTGCAAAAATTGCAGCACCATGGGCGCCATTCTGCACCGGCGAGGGAGCCGCTCCCATGAGGCACCTGCTGCCCCTGCGCTATATCGATGCCGTCGCCAAAGCGGGTTCCATCCGCAAGGCGGCGGAGACCTTGAACATCACATCGACGGCGCTGAACCGGCGCATCCTGGCGATGGAAGAAGAATTGGGGGTGCCGATCTTCGAGCGCTTCGCGCGCGGGGTGCGCCTGTCGGCGGCCGGCGAGGTGCTGATCCACCACATCCGTTCTCAGCTCAGCGACATCGAACGGGTGAAGAGCCAGATCGCCGATCTCTCGGGCGCGCGGCGTGGCCATGTCGCCATCGCCTGCAGCCAGGCTTTGCTGCCCTATTTCCTGCCCGAGCAGATTTCCACCTACCGGAGCGTCCATCGGGCGGTGACCTTCAGCGTGCTGCTGCGCGACCGCACCGCCGCCGAGCAGGCCCTGATCGACCTCACGGCCGACCTCGCGCTGGTTTTCGAGCCGGTGCGCTTCAGCGAGTTCCAGAACCTGCTGACCATCCGCCAGCCGGTCCACGCGGTGATGGCCCATGATCATCCGCTGGCCGGCGCAGCATCGCTACGGCTGCGAGACTGCCTCAGTTTTCCCATTGCTCTGCCGGCGGCGGCCTATGGCGTGCGCCACCTGCTGGAGCTGGCGGTCCGCCGCACGTCCTTGGACCTGGACCCGGTCGTGGAGTCGGACAGTTTCGAGTTCCTGCGTTATCACGCCGCGTCGGAGAATCTTGTCTCTTTTCAGATTCCCATCGGCCTGCCGGCAAACGGTCAGCGCGCGGAGGTGGTCAGCTGCCCGGTCGACGTGCGCGACGTGCCGCCGGGGGTGCTCTACTTCGGTCAACTGCGCGGACGCACCCTTCCGGTAGCCGCGGCCCGCTTTGCCCACCAGATGCTTGAGAGTTTCGTCCGGCGCTTCGATTGCGAGTGAGGGCGTTTATGGGGCCGGTCTCCGGCTTTATGCGCCCTCGATGGTGCGGATCGCCAGCACGGCGGCCGCGGTCCGGTTTTCCACTTCCAGCTTCACGTAGATCTGCTCCAGGTGCTTGTTCACCGTACGCGGGCTGAGCGAGAGGATGGCGCCGATGTCGCGGTTCGACTTGCCCTGTGCCAGCCAGTTGAGCACCTCGGCCTCGCGGGCGGTGAGCTGCAGCCGGGTCTGCAGCCGCTGGGCCGGGGAGGCGGCGGCACCGTCGCTGACCCGGAACAACAGTTCGCCCAGGCCGTGGCGACCGAGATAGCTGAGCTCCACGGCGCCGCGGGCCGGCCGTTCGAAGCGCCGGGGCTGCACGGCGGAGAGCGCCCGCTCGGCGCAAGCCACCATCCATTGCCGCATGGCCGGATCCAGCACTACGTCGCCGTCGCGCGCGCCGCCGGCAGGACCGAGCAGCGCGGCGGCGTGCGGCGTGCTCCAGACCACGCTGCCGTCGCTGGCTACCGCGATGACCGAGCGTCCGGTAACGTCCAGCGCGTCGCGCGCGCTTTGGGTGATGCGTGCGTTGGCGATGTGAACGCCTACTCGCGCCAGCAGTTCGTCGGGCGCGATCGGTTTCGTCAGGTAGTCGACGCCACCGGCGCGCAGACCCTTCACCACGTTCTCGGTATCGCTCAAGCCCGTCATGAAAATGACGGGGATCTGCGACAGCCGGTGGTCCTGCTTCAGGCGGCGGCAGGTCTCGAAGCCGTTGAGACCGGGCATGACGGCATCCAGCAGGATGACGTCGGGCGTCACCCGGCCCAGCAGGGTCAGTGCCGTACCGGCGTCGCGCGCGACCAGCACCGAGATGCCGGATTCCTCCAGAGCGTCGGTCATGAAGCTCAGCGTTTCCGGTGAATCGTCGACCACCAGGGCGATGTCGCGGTCGTGGTCGCGGTCACGGTCAGCTAGGCGCATCTTCGAGCTCCTCCAAGACGGTCTGCAGGCGCGGCAGGTCGAAGGCGCGGATCAGCGCCGACATTTCAGACAGCTGGCCGGCCACCTCGGGATTGTCACGGCCGATCTCCTCCAGCGCTTCGTTGAGGCCGCGCACGTAGCCGAGCTGCGCCAGTTCGCGCAGGCGCGTAATCTGATCGCGCGACAGCGGCGTGCCTGGGCTTCCCAAGGACTCGGTTCCCTCCGGGGCATAGATCCACTCCAGCTTCAACAGCCGCTCCAGCCGGCTCAACAGGTCCTGCAGATTGATCGGCTTGGCGATGAATTCGTCATGGTGCAGGCCGCTGGGACCGCGCCGCTTCTCGTCGCCGGCGTTGGCGGAGATCATGACGATGGGCGGCTGGGGGCCGAACTCCCCGCGCAGCTGTTGGGCCAACGTCCAGCCGTCGGTCCCCGGCATGGAGACGTCCAGCAGGAAGAGGTCAGGCACAGCCTCGCGCGCGACGGCCATCGCGGTTTCGGCGTTCTCGGCGAAG
This sequence comes from Pelagibius sp. 7325, assembly GCF_037652055.1. NCBI lineage: Bacteria > Pseudomonadati > Pseudomonadota > Alphaproteobacteria > Rhodospirillales > Rhodovibrionaceae > Pelagibius > Pelagibius sp. 7325. Next base: position 48,395 of record NZ_JBBKAH010000011.1, on the reverse strand, counting down.
TGCAGCAAGAACCCCAGCGGCGCCAAGGTGTCCTCGATCAGGCGCAGGTGGTCCGGATTGTCATCGACCGCCAGCACCGTTCGGCGCCGTCCGCGATAGCCGTGCACGCGGCGGATGGCGTCGGTGGCGATGACACCGGCGGCGGAACTCGGCAACATGATGCGGACCGCGAAGCGGCTGCCCTTTCCAATCTCACTCACGACAGTGATCTCGCCGCCCAGGATCTCGATCAGCAGCTTGGTGATGGTGAGGCCGAGACCCGTGCCCGGCACGGGCGGGCGGCCCGGTGGTGCAATGCGCTCAAACGGCATGAAGATGCGCTCCAGGTTCTCGGGCTCGATGCCCCAGCCGGTGTCTTCGATGACGAAGTGCGCGACCTCGCTGCGGAACGCGACGCTGAGGGTGACACTGCCGCGCTCGGTGCACTTCACCGCGTTGGACAGCAGGTTGACGAGAATCTGGCGCAGCCGTTTTTCGTCGGTGCGCACGACGCGCGGCAGGCCCTCGGCGACGATGACGTTGAAGTGCAGCCCCTTGGCCTCCGCCTGCATGCGGAAGATGCCGATCAGCTGATTGAGGAAGTCAGGCAGAAACACTTCGTCGCGGTTGAGGTCCAGCCGGCCGGCCTCGATCTTGGAGATATCCAGCAGGCCTTCGATGAGCCCGGCCAGGTGCTCGCCGCTGTGGCGGATGATGCGCACCGCCTCGCGCCGCCGCTTGGGGATCGCCGGGTCGCCGTCCAACAGCTGCGCGTAGCCCAGCATGGCGTTCAGGGGCGTGCGCAGCTCGTGGCTGATGCCGACGACATAGCGGCTCTTGGCCTGGTTGGCGGCCTCGGCGGCTTCCTTGGCGCGCTGAAGTTCGGCGTCGGTCCGTTCGTGGGCGCGGACCTCGCGGAGCAGCAGGTTGGTCTGCCGGGTCGACTCCTCTTGGGCGACGCGTCGGCTTTCGTCGGCCAGCACGAACAGCCACACGGTGACGCCCGCCATGATCATCAGCATTCCGTAGGCCGCCCAGAAGGCCTTGGCGACCATGACCCGCAGGTCGGGATCGCCGACCGCCGTCTGGTGATAGACCAGCAGCAGCGCCAGGCCGATGGCGGCACCCATCAGCAACATGAGCACGCCGAAGTGGCCGAGCCGTGACTTCAGGCGGCGCGCTATGGCGGCCGGCAGCAGGCGATCAACGATATCGGCCGCCTGTTCGGCGATGCGCGAGCGCGACTTGCAGGCATCGAAGCAGCGCACGTCGAGGGAGCAGCACAGCGAGCAAATTGGCCCGGCGTAGACCGGACAGCGCGTCATGTCCTCGGGCTCGAAGTCATGCTCGCAGATGCAGCAGCGGATGGTCTCCTGCGCGCTGATCTCTTCCGGCTGCCAGGTTTCGTTGGCGCGCGCCAGGTAATAGCGCCCGCGTGTCGCCACGGCGATGGCAACGGCCGAAACGAAGGCGGTGATCAGCGCGATAAAGGGAGCGAAGGCACGCGCCAGCTCGCCGAAGAGGCCGGTGTACGCGGCGATCGAGAGTGTAGAGGCGATCAGCATGGCGCCGACGCCGACCGGATTGATGTCGTAGAGGTGTGCGCGCTTGAACTCGATGTGGCGTGGGCTGAGGCCCAGCGGCTTGTTGACCACGAGGTCGGCGGTCAGGGCGCCGATCCAGGCGACGGCGACGTTGGCGTAGAGCCCGAGGGTCTGCTCCAGGGCATGGAACACGCCGAATTCCATCAGCAGAAGCGCTATGACCACGTTGAAGGCCAGCCAGACCACGCGGCCGGGATGGCTGTGTGTCAGCCGCGCGAAGAAGTTCGACCACGCGATGGAGCCGGCGTAGGCGTTGGTGACGTTAATCTTCAGTTGCGAGATGATGACGAACAGGCCGGTTAGCGCCAGGGCGCCCTCCGGTGAGGCGATGACACGGCTGAAGCTGCCGAGATACATGTGGGTCGGCTCGATGGCGATGCCTGGCGCGACGCCGCTGTCGATCAGCATGACGGCCAGGTAGGAGCCCGCCAGCATCTTGAGGGCGCCGAGCACGATCCACCCGGGACCCGCGAGGATCAGGGCTATCCACCAGGCGCGCCGGCTTCCCCCCGAACGCGCACCGCCGCGGCGGTCGCGCGGCAGGAAGCGCAGGAAGTCGACCTGCTCGCCGATCTGCGCCATCAGCGAGAGGGCGACCGACGCGGCGGCGCCGAACATCAGGAGGTCGGCGCCCGGCGCGCTCTGGAAGCGGCCCTGGAACTCCATCCAGCGTTCCGGCTGCAGGCCGCCGGCGATCAGCAGGAAGGCGAAAGGCAGGATGTGCAGCACGATCCACAAGGGCTGCGTCCACAGCTGGAAGCGGCTGATCTTGGTGATGCCGTGGGTGACCAGCGGGATGACGACCAGGGCATTCAGCAGATAGCCGAGTTCCAGCGGGATACCGAAGCACAGCTCCAGTGCGAAGGACATGATCGCCGCTTCAAGGGCGAAGAAGATGAAGGTGAAGGAAGCGTAGATCAGCGAGGTGATGGTCGAGCCGATGTAGCCGAAGCCGGCGCCGCGGGTCAGCAGGTCGATGTCGACGCCGTACTTGGCCGCGTAGTAGCTGATCGGCAGGCTGGTGGCGAAGATGAGGACGGCGACCACAAGAATCGCCAGAACGGCGTTGTCGAAACCGTAACTGACGGTGATCGCCCCGCCGATCGCCTCCAGCGCCAGGAAGGAAATCGAGCCGAGCGCCGTGTTGGCGACGCGGGCGTGCGACCAGCGGCGGGCGCGTCGCGCGGTGAAACGCAACGCGTAATCCTCCAGCGTCTCGTCGGCGACCCACTGGTTGTACTGCCGGCGGACCCGCGCTATCGCCCGTCCCTGTGCCATCGCCGTTACGCCATCCCTGTCCCGCGCAGCCGTATTGCAGCCGCGAAAGGCTGCGGTTGCTCGTTGTCCAGGTCGGATCCCCCGTCAGGGGCCTCGCGCTGTCGCCCGACCGGCCTCTGTGACGAGGCTTCTAAGTCAGGAAAGTTTTTTATACCAGTTTGTTAGCTGGCTTTTGCTTGGCGCCGAAGCTCCCTGTTTCAGGCAGTGTAACCGCTATTGAGCCCAGGCCCATACGTCTTTTGACGTATTTGTGCAGCGCACAATCGCCCCTAGCGTTTCGGCCATGGACGCGTCCCTGTACGGACCCCAATCGCGTTGAGTGGGGGCCTGTCGAGGGCGGCGCCCGACCCGACACGAACACCGATCAACGCAGAACACGCGAAGGAGGCATCATGACCAGGGATGGAAAGAAGGGGGATGGAAAGACCGCGAGCGGCGGATTTTCCGTATCGCGCCGTGGGGTCCTGCTGGGCGCCTCGGCCCTGACGGCGGCACTTTTCCTGCCCAAGGCGCTCAAGGCCGCCGACTACCCGACCGCCGAGGTCAACACCACCGGCCTGGCCGTCACCGACGACACCGTGACCATCGGCATCCTGCACTCCATCACCGGCACCATGGCGATCTCCGAGACCGGCTCCGTGCAGGCGGAAAAGTTGGCCATCGAACAGATCAACGCCATGGGCGGCGTGCTGGGCCGCAAGATCGAGTACATCCAGGAAGACGGTGCCTCGGACTGGCCGACCTTTGCCGAGAAGGCCCGCAAGCTGCTGGTCAACGACAAGGTCGCCTCGGTCATGGGCTGCTGGACCTCAGCCTCGCGCAAGGCGGTGCTGCCGGTCTTCGAGCAGTACAATGGCTTCCTCTACTACCCCACCTTCTACGAGGGCCTCGAGGAATCGCCGAACGTCATCTACACCGGCCAGGAGGCAACCCAACAGATTCTCGCCGGCATCGACTGGGTGGTCAGGGAGAAGGGCGCCAAGAGCTTCTACCTGCTCGGCTCCGACTACATCTGGCCGCGCACCTCCAACAAGATCGCCCGCAAGCACATCGAGAAGCTTGGCCTCCAGGTGGTCGGCGAGGAGTACTACCCGCTGGGCCACACCCAGTTCAACTCCGTGATCAACAAGATCAAGCTCAGGAAGCCTGACGTCATCTACGCCATCGTGGTCGGCGGCTCCAACGTCGCCTTCTACAAGCAGCTGAAGGCTGCCGGCGTCGACATGACCAAGGAAAAGCCGCTGCTGCTGACCATCTCCGTCACCGAGGATGAGATCCGCGGCATCGGCGGCGAGAACATCGAGGGCGCCTATGCCTCGATGAAGTATTTCCAGAGCCTCAACAACGCCAACAACGAGACCTTCGTTGCCGAGTTCAAGAAGATGTGGGGCGACGACATGGTGATCGGCGACGTCACCCAGGCCGCCTATCTCGGCCCCTGGCTGTGGAAGGCGGCGGTCGAGAAGGCCGGCTCCTTCGACGTCGATAAGGTGCGCGCGGCGAGCCCCGGCATCGAACTGACGACGGCGCCGGAAGGCTACGTGCGCGTGCACGAGAACCATCACCTCTGGTCGAAGACCCGCATCGGCCACGCCAAGGCCGACGGCCAGTACGAGGTGGTGTTCGAAACCGCGGAGTTGATGGAGCCCGATCCCTTCCCTGAGGGCTACCAATAGGCGCCGGGCGTGAGGCGGTGGGGTCCTGCCTTCTCCCCGTAGGCACCCCGCCGCCCGCCACCTTCCCTTCCGAACCGGCTCCCCGCGCGGGGGATTACCGAGCGGTCCCTTAAGAGCAGTCCTTAGAAAGGTGCTGATGCATGTTCGACGGCTATTCCATGAGCGAACTGGGCGCGATCTTCGCGATGCAAGGCTTTGCCGGGCTGATTCTCTTTTCCGTCTTCGTGCTGATGGCTCTCGGCCTGGCGATCATCTTCGGCCAGATGGGCGTCATCAACATGGCCCACGGCGAGTTCATGATCCTCGGCGCCTACGTCACCTATCTCTGCTCGAACCTCTTCTCCGCCTACTTGCCGGGCCTCTTCGCGATCTCCTTCTTCGTCTCCATCGTCCTGGCCTTCATCGCCGCCGGGGCCCTGGGGATGCTGGTCGAATGGGGCCTCATCCGCCATCTCTACCGTCGCCCGCTCGATACCCTTCTGGCCACCTGGGGCCTCAGCCTCATTCTCCAGCAGCTCTACCGCTCGGTCTTCGGCGCCCGCGAGGTCGGCGTGCAGTTGCCCGACTGGATGATGGGCTCGCTGCCGCTGACCGATATGATCGAGGTGCCGATCAACGGGATCGTCGTCATGGCGCTGGCCATGCTGATCGCCGGCGGCGTCTACCTCATGATGTTCCGCTCGACCTGGGGCAAGCAGGTGCGCGCCGTGATGCAGAACCGCTCCATGGCCGGTGCCGTCGGCATCGATACGGAGCGCACCGACCGTCTGACCTTCGGCATCGGTTGCGGTGTCGCCGGGGTCGCCGGAGCCGCCTTCACCATGATCGGCTCCACCGGCCCGACCGCCGGCCAGCTCTACATCGTCGACACCTTCCTGGTCGTTGTCTTCGGCGGCGCCGCCAGTCTGCTGGGCACCATCGCCTCGGCGCTCTCCATTAGCCAGGCACAGTCCGTCATGGAGTTCTTCCTCTCCGGCTCCATGGCCAAGGTGCTCACGCTGCTGACCGTCGTCGGCATCCTGATGTTGCGCCCGCAAGGCCTCTTCGCCCTCAAGATCCGTCGCTGAGGAACCCCGTCCATGCGCACGACCTTCATGAACCGCAGAGAGATCATCGGCTTCATCATTCTGGCGGTGCTCATTCTGATCGTCCTCCCTGTCGTCCTCGATACCTTCCGTCTTAACCTGGTGGGCAAGTACCTGACCTATGCCTTCGTCGCCATCGGCCTGGTGCTCTGCTGGGGTGCCGGCGGCATCCTCAGCCTCGGACAGGGGGTATTCTTCGGTCTCGGGGGGTACTGCATGGCGATGTTCCTGAAGCTGGAGGCCTCGACGCCGGAGGCGACGGCGATCCAGTCGACGCCCGGCATCCCGGACTTCATGGACTGGAACCAGATCACGGCCTTGCCGTGGTGGTGGGAACCCTTTCACAGCCTAACCTTCACCATCGTCGCTGTCATTCTGGTCCCGTCGATCTTTGCCTTCATTGTCGGTGTCGCGATGTTCAAGCGGCGGGTCGGCGGCGTCTACTTCGCGATCATTACCCAGGCGGTCGCCGCCATCCTCACCATCCTCATCATCGGGCAGCAGGGCTACACCGGCGGCGTCAACGGCATTACCGACCTGCGCACCCTCCTGGGCTGGGATATCCGTACCGACGAGGCGAAGTTCATCCTCTACTACGTGAACGGCGTACTGCTGTTCGCCTGCCTCTTCGCCGCGCAGTTCGTGCGCCGCTCCAAGGCCGGTCGCTTGCTGGTCGCCATCCGCGACCAGGAGGACCGGGTTCGCTTCTCGGGCTACGACGTCTCCAACTTCAAGATTTTCGTGTTCTGCCTCGGCGCCGCCATGGCGGCGGTCGGCGGGGCCATGTTCACCCTGCAGGTGGGCTTCATGTCGCCCAGCTTTGTCGGCATCGTGCCCTCCATCGAGATGGTGATCTTCTGCGCTGTCGGCGGGCGTCTTTCCATCCTTGGCGCGGTCTACGGAACGCTGCTGGTGAACTGGGCCAAGACGACCTTCTCGGAGAGCTTCCCAGAGCTCTGGCTCTTCGCCATGGGCGCGCTCTTCATCGGCGTGGTGCTGGCTTTCCCGAACGGTCTCGCCGGGCTCTACGTGACCTATGTCGAACCGCTGCTGCGCCGAATACCGGCCCTGCGGGAAGGGGTGGCCAAGCCCGCGCCCCAGAACACGCCCGCTGAATAGCGCCCCCCAGGAGAAACGGCAGATGAACAGCGTTACCGGCAGCGTCACCGACTTCCTCCTCGCGGTCGAGGGTCTCACCGTGTCCTTTGACGGTTTCAAGGCGGTCGACGACCTTTCCTTCTACGTGGACGAGAACGAGATTCGCGTCATCATCGGTCCCAACGGCGCCGGCAAGACGACGGTTCTCGACCTCATCTGCGGACGCACCAGGGCGAGTGACGGTTCGATCAAGTTCAAGGGCACGGAACTGACCCGCCTACGCGAGCACGAGATCGTCCACGCTGGAATCGGACGCAAGTTTCAGAACCCCTCGATCTACGAGGACCTGACGGTCTTCGAGAACCTGGAGCTCTCCTATCCCAAGGGCCGCACCGTGGTCGGCGCGCTGGCCTTCAAGCGCGACGCCCGGGTGATCGAGCGGGTCGAGGAGATCGCCCAGATGATCTTCCTTGAGAACCAGCTCGACGAGCGCGCAGCGGTCCTCAGCCACGGCCAGAAGCAATGGCTGGAGATCGGCATGCTGCTGATTCAGGACCCTGAGCTGCTGATGCTGGACGAGCCGGTCGCCGGCATGTCGGTGGCCGAGCGCAAGAAGACCGCCGAGCTGCTGCAGCGGATCATCCAGGACCGTTCGGTCATCGTCATCGAGCACGATATGGGCTTCGTGGAGGACATCGCTCACAAGGTTACGGTGCTGCACCAGGGGCGCATCCTCTCGGAAGGTTCCATGGCGACGGTCAAGGCCGATCCCAAGGTCGTCGAAGTCTATCTCGGTCACTGAGCGAAAGCGGGGAAATGACGATGCTGGCGGTTTCCGATCTGCATGTCGCCTACGGCGAGTCGGAGGTGCTTCATGGCCTCGACTTCGAAGTACAGCCCAACGAGATCGTCGCGGTCATGGGCCGCAACGGCATGGGAAAAACCACACTGATGAAGTCGCTGATCGGCCTGGTGCCCTCGTCCCAGGGCGCCATTCGCATCGGCGAGTCGGAGATCACCGGGCTGAAGAGCCATCAGCGCGTGGCCAGGGGCGTCGCCTACGTGCCCCAGGGGCGCATGATCTTCTCGACCATGACGGTGGAGGAGAACGTCGAAACCGGCCTGACGGTGACCGGCGAGCGCAAGGTGCCGGGCGACATCTACGAGCTGTTTCCTGTGTTGCTGGAGATGAAGAGCCGGCGCGGCGGCAACCTCTCCGGCGGCCAGCAGCAGCAGCTCGCCATCGCCCGCGCGCTGGCCTCCAAGCCCAAGGTGCTGCTGCTCGACGAGCCGACCGAGGGCATTCAGCCCTCGATCATCCGCGAGATGGCGCGCACCCTGCGGCGCATCCGCGACGAACGCGGCCTGTCTATCGTGGTTTCCGAGCAGGTTCTGAGTTTCGCCCTCGACGTCGCCGACCGCGTCCTGGTGCTGGAAAACGGCCGCATCGTCCACGAGGCGCCGCGCGCCGGCGTCGACGAGGCCAAGGTCGCCCGCTTCCTGTCCGTCTAGCACGGAAGCTTCCGAACGCAACCCAATAAGAGAGGATGCAGCCATGCCCGATACACTGGTTCCCAGCAAGAGTGCCGCGCGCTCCAACACCCTGATCGAGGTCGATCTCACGACCTCGCCCTACGAGAATGAGAAGGTGCACAACCGCTGGCACCCGGACATCCCGATGGCCTGCTGGGTGAAGCCGGGCGACGACTTCGTCATCGAAACCTACGACTGGACCGGCGGGCAGATCGCTAATGATGACGACGCGGCCGACGTGCGCGATGTCGACCTCAGCCAGGTGCACTTCCTCAGCGGCCCGGTCGGCGTCAAGGGTGCCGAGCCCGGCGACCTGCTGGTGGTCGAGATCCTCGACATCGGCGCCAAGCAGGACTCGCTTTGGGGCTTCAACGGCTTCTTTTCCAAGCAGAACGGCGGCGGCTTCCTGACCGACCACTTCCCGGAGGCGCAGAAGTCGATCTGGGACATCGAGGGCATGTTCACCAAGTCGCGCCACGTGCCGGGCGTGCGCTATGCGGGCCTCATCCACCCGGGCCTCATCGGCTGCCTGCCGTCGCACGATCTCCTGAACACCTGGAACACCCGCGAGAAGGCCCTGTTCGACACCGATCCGGACCGCGTCCCGGCGCTGGCGACGCTGCCCTACGCCGACACCGCCCACATGGGGACGCTCACCGGCGAGGCGCGCGACAAGGCCGCCGCCGAGGGCGCGCGCACCGTGCCGCCGCGCGAGCACGGCGGCAACTGCGACATCAAGGACCTGTCGCGCGGATCCAAGGTCTACTTCCCGGTCTATGTCGACGGTGCCGGCCTTTCCATGGGCGATCTTCACTTTAGCCAGGGCGATGGCGAGATCACCTTCTGCGGCGCCATCGAGATGGCCGGCTGGGTGCACCTGAAGGTCTCGCTGCTGAAGGGCGGCATGGCCAAGTACGGCATCAAGAACCCGATTTTCCGTCCCTCGCCGATCACGCCGAAGTACGACGACTACCTGATCTTCGAGGGCATCTCGGTGGACGAGGGCGGCAAGCAGCACTACCTGGACGTCCACATCGCCTACCGCCAAGCCTGCCTCAACGCCATCGAGTACCTGAAGAAGTTCGGCTACTCCGGCGCTCAGGCCTACGCCATTCTCGGCACCGCGCCCTGCCAGGGCCACATCTCCGGGGTGGTCGACATCCCCAACGCCTGCGCGACGCTGTGGCTGCCGACCGATGTCTTCGAATTCGACATCATGCCGGGCAACGAAGGGCCAACGCGGTATCTCGACGGCTCCATCGACGTGCCGCTGGCACCGGACCTGAAATAGCAAAGGGGAGGGCAGGGTCATGCCGCTTTACGACTATCTCTGCGCCGACTGCGGGCCTTTCGAGGCCCTGGTCCCGATGGACCGCTACGGCGCGCCCTGCGATTGCCCCGCCTGCGGAGTTGCGGCGCCCCGCGCGCTGCTCTCCGCCCCGCGCCTTGCGGTCATGGACGGTGCAAGGCGGCAGGCCTTCGAGACCAACGAGCGCAGCCGCCACGCTCCGCAATTGTCCTCTGCCGCGGCGCGGACGCACGGTCACGGCCCCGGTTGTTCATGCTGCGGCAGCCCTAAGCAGCGGACATCGAAAACGACGGGTGGCGCCAAGACCTTCCCCTCGAAGCGGCCCTGGATGATCTCCCACTGACGGCGGGCCGCCTTGTGGCGGCTGGCGCGGTCACGGGGCGGCGACGCCGTTCGCCAGGTCGGCGAGCACCGCTGCCAATACGCGGGCGCCCGCCGCCACCTGGGCCGGCTCCGACCACTCGGATTCATGGTGGCTGATGCCGCCGCGGCAGGGGATGAAAATCATGCCCGACGGGGCATGGCCGGCCAGGTGCCGTGCGTCGTGCCCCGCCGCGGAGGGTAGGTCCATGACGCTGTGGCCGAGCGCCCCGGCGGCGGCGGTGATGCGCGCACCGATTCCACTATCGAAAGTCATTGACGGGGTGTCGACCAGCGGCGCCAGTTCGACCGTGCATGGACCAGCGGCTTCGGCGCAGATCGTCGCGAACTGCCCGCCAAGGCGGCGCATGAGATCCGTGTCGGGATGACGCAGGTCGATTGAAAAGTCGACGCGGGCGGGCACCACCGAGGGCGCATTGGGTGCGACTTCGAAACGGCCGACGGTAAACATCACCGCCGGATCGGTCGCGCTGCACAGCTTGTGCAGAGTCTGCACCATTGACAGGGCGGCGATGAGGGCGTCGCGCCGCTCCGCCATCGGCTTTGTGCCGGCGTGGGCTTCCTCGCCGATGACGGTGACGCGGTAGGTCTGCTTGCCCTGGATGCCGGTGACGCGGCCGATCTCGATGTTGCGCTGCTCCAGCACCGGGCCCTGCTCTATGTGCGCTTCGACATAGGCGGCGAGGGCGCGTCGCAGCGGTCGTTCCGGCAGCGGCGGCAGCGCGTCGTTCACGGCCTTCAGCGCATCACACACGCGGATGCCGTTCTTGTCGCGGATGGTCAGGATCTCATCGAGGTCACGCACGCCGGTGAAGGTTTCCGAGCCCATCATGCCCGGCGCATAGCGTGAGCCTTCCTCGTTCATCCAGCCGACCACGTCGATGCTGCGCGGCGGCGTCCAGCCGACATCGCGTATGGCCTCTAGCACTTCGAGGCCGGCCAGCACGCCGAAGATGCCGTCGAAGCGCCCACCGGTCGGCTGCGAATCGATGTGGGAGCCGGTCATCACCGGCGGCAGACCGGGATCGGCGCCGGGAAGACGCAGGAAGAAGTTGCCGGCGGCATCGGTGAAGGCCTCGAAGCCGCGCGCGGCGGCGACGTCCAGCAGATAGCGGCGCGCTTCAGTCTCTTCGGCCGAGAGTGCTTGACGATTCACGCCGCCCTTGGCGGTGGCGCCGAAGCGGGCAAGGTCTTCGTGACGCTGCCAGAGCCGTTCCTGGCTCACCGCTTCGGCGACCTTGAGAGCCCGTTCGGAGAGTGCCGTCATACCGGACCTTATTTGGTTTTCATCACTTCAGCCGGATTGGCCCGCGGGTCGCGCGGCAGCCAGCGCCCGGCCTCGACCATGGCGATGAACTCGCGCAGCAGGGTGTTGAACAGTTCCGGCTCCTCCAGGTTCAGGGTGTGACCGGTCTTCGGTAGGATGGCGAGACCGGCGGCCGGGAGGGTCTTCTTCAAGAACAGGCCGGGCTGCAGGCAGTGGTCGTCCTCGTCGCCGACCATGACCAGCGCGGGCACCGTCATGGCGGCGATCTCTTTCTCCAGATCATAGAGTGAGGGGCGCCGCGCCTGGACGCCGCGCATGGTGTTGGCCGCACCGATGTCGGAGTGGGTGGCGAGACGGTCGGCGAAGGCGCGCCAGCCGCGCGGATCCTTGTTCTGGAACTGAACCCGGCTGGCGCCGGAGGCATAGGTCTCGGCGAAGACCCTGGCGGTCTGGGTTTCGAAGTTCTTCGCGACGTCCAGGGATACGCCTTTGAAATAGTCCTCGAATTGCTTCTCGGCACCGTAGCCGGCCCCGGCGATGGTGAGCGAGAAGGCGCGCTCGGGCGCCGTCAGTCCCAGGTGCAGGGTTGCGAAGCCGCCCATGGAAAGGCCGACGACGTGCGCCTGGCCGATCTTCAGGTGATCCATGACCGCCAGGATATCGCTCACGGCAATGGCCTGGGAGTAGGCTTCGACGTCCGCAGGAATGTCCGAGGGCGGATAGCCGCGCGCCGCAAAAGTGACGCAGCGGTGGCGCCGCGCGAAGAAAGTCATCTGCGGTTCCCACGCGTCGTAGTTCCCGCCGAACTCGTGAACGAAGACGATCGGCGTGCCGGCGCCGGCTTCCTCCACGTAGAGGCGGGTGCCGTCCTTTGCCACCGCGTAGGCCATGCATCGAACTCCTTAGAAGAGGGCCGGGACTTCGTTGCGCTGGCGGGCACGCTCCGCCAGCTCCGGCAACAGTGCGCAGAACGCCTCCATCCAGGCGGCGGGAACCGTGGTGCTGACCTTGATGAATCGGTCGCCGAAGCGCGGCGTATGGTAGCTGCCCTGGCGGATCATAATGCCACGGCTGCCGTACTCCGCCACCAGCGCCTCCGGGCGGATGCCCGCCTCGGCGCATTCGACCACCAGGAAATTGCCGTGCGAGGGATAGACAGGCAGGGTGAATCCCGGCAGCTTGTCGACGGCGGCCTTGATGCGGGCCTGGTTCTCGCGCTGCAACGCCTGCACGGCGGCCATCCATTCGGCCTTTACCGAAAGACCGGCAAGTGCCGCTTTCTGCGCGATGACGTTGGCGCCAAGCGGCGCCTGCGACCAGGCGGCGGCCTGTTCGAGCAGTTCCGGCTGCGCCACCAGCGCGCCGATGCGCAGGCCGGCGAGGCCCAGCCACTTGGAGAAGCTGACCACGGTCAGTGCCCCTTCGGGATAGAGCCCGGTGGCAGGGGTGTGCCCTTCGGCGAAGTCGCGGTAGGTGCTGTCGTGGATGAGCACGGCGCCGGCCTTCCGCGCGATAGCGCAAAAGGCGGCAATCTCCCCGGCCGTGTAGCAAATGCCGAGCGGGTTGTTCGGATCGACCAGGTAGATGACCGAGGTCGTTTCGTCGACCGCAGCGGCGAGACGCTCGGGCGACAGGCGGAAGGCGTGCTCGGCGCCCCAGATCGGAATTTCCGTCACCTCCGCGCCGGCTTGGCGCGCGAAGAGCAGCGGCCACTTCCAGCCCGGATCGGTGGTCACCATGTTGCGGCCCGGCCCGCAGAAGGCGCGCACCGCCATGGCCAGCGCGGAGACCGCGCCGTCGGTCACCACCGCGCGGGCGCCCGGAATATTCAGGTCGTCGACGATGGCCTGGCGCAGCGCCTCCAGGCCTGCCGGCGGCGCGTAGCCGTGAAAGCCCTCGTCGTCGACGGCGGCATGCAGGGCCTCGCGCACCTTGGGGTGCAGCGGCACGTGGTTGGTGTTCTGGCCCAGCCATTTCAGATCGGCGTCGTTGAACAGTCGGTCGAAGTAGGCGTTCTTGGCTTCCAGGTCGCTGGCGGTGGCTTTGGAGCCTGTGGGCATGGCAGCGACGGTGCTCACTTGCGGCCGCCTTCCTTGATGATGGAGCCGCGCGCGGCGATGCCGCCGTCGATGGTGACGATGGTGCCGCTGATGTAGCCGGCCTTCGGCGAGGCGAGGAAGACCATCAGATCGGCGACCTCCTCGGCGGTGGCTGGACGGCCGGCGGGATAGCGCTCGAACAGCTCGCGCCAGCGGCCCTCGTCACCGAACATGTCGACGGCGCGGCGCTTCATCAGGCGCACCATTCGGTCGGTCTCCACCGGTCCGGGGTTCACGCCGACCACGCGCACGCCGTAGTCCAGGCTGACGCCGCCCAGCGCGCGGGTGAAGGCCATGAGAGCCGCGTTGCCGGTGGAGCCGGCGATGTAGTTGGCGTCCCAGTTCTCGCCGGAATTCCCGATGTCGTTGATGATGACGCCGTCGCGCCGTGCCTGCATCCTGGCGTAGACCGCGCGGGTCAGCGAGACGTAGCCGAATACTTTCAGGTTGAAGCCCTGGCGCCAGGCCTCGTCGTCCACCACGTCGATCGGCCCGGAGGGAATGTTGCCGGCGTTGTTGACCAGCACGTCGATGTCGCCGGCGGCTTCCGCCAGGGCGCACATCTGCGCGTCGGTGGAGAGATCCATCGGGTAGATCGTGACCTCGACGCCGGCGTCGGCGGCGATCTCGCTCTTCAGACGTTCCAGCGCCTCGCTGGAGCGCGCGGCGAGGTGCAGGGCACAGCCCTCCTTCGCGAAGGACCAGGCCGCGGCTTCCCCGATTCCCTTCGATGCGCCGGTAATGAGAACCCGCTTCCCCTGCAAACCCAGATCCATGCTACGCCTCACCCTCTACTTGAGTTATGAATACAAGAACACAAAACGTGCATACATCAAACCAACCCGTCAACCAGTATTCCGTCGCCGCGGTTGTTTCCCGGCGCTGCGTCCGAACGGCGCCGGCGGGATCAGCCGGCCTTCAGCGTTTGGGCGGGAATGGAGGCGATGAAGTCGGTGAGATTGTCGCCCAGCAGGTTCACGTGACTGCGCATAGCCTGCTGCGCGGCGCTGGGGTTGGCCGCGAGAATCGCCTCCAGCACCTCGGCATGCTCGCCCAAGGTCGCCGCCATGCGGCCGGGCTGGAAAGTCACGTAGCGCCGATAGGGCGAGACGCGGTTGCGCAGGGCGAGCGTCTGATCAGCGATGAATTCCGAGTTTGCCGCGGCGTAGACCGCTTCATGGAACTCCCGGTTCACCTCATAGAAGCGCTCGGGATCGTCTTCCTCGAAGGTCTTCACCAGGCGCTCGTGGATCTCCTTCAGTTGGCGCCTCTGCTCGGGACGCGCGCGCCGAGCGGCGAAGCTGGCGCAGAGGCCTTCTAACTCGGCCATCATCTGGAACATCTCCAGCAGCATGGCGATGGACAACGAGGAGACGCAGGCCCCCTGGCGGGTCTTGATGTCCAGGAGCCCGCCGGCCGACAGGGCGTGCAGGGCCTGGCGCACCGGTGTGCGCGAGACGCCGAAGCGTTCGGCGAGTTCGACCTCGTCCAGGCGGTCGCCCGGGCGCAGCTTGCCGCTGAGGATCTCCTGTTCCAGGGTTCGGCGCAGGGCTTCTGCCCGGGTCTCGTTCTGCGACGTTTCCAGTTTCAGCTTCATCGGACTCGTTCTGTCTGGGTGCAGGGGTTCAATGGAAGATCTTCATGGCAGGCTAGTCTGCCGCGGGGCAAAGAGGCCTTGACGCTCAAGCGGCAAGCCCTTGGCATATCATTCGAAAACAAAACGCGGCGGCTGCGACAGGATGCGGCGCACCAGCGGCTCGAAGGCGCTGAGCGGCGCCGATTCATAGTCCTTGTCGAAGGCGGCCTGGTCGTACTTCTCGCAGAACTCCGCCGTCTTCTCGAACATCGGATGGCCGCGGTACCGTTCGCGCAGGTCCCGGTCGCGGCCGAGGAAGTGATAGTAGTAGTAGCCCTGGAAGACGCCGTGGTTGCGCACCAGCCAATACATGTCGTCGCCGATGTAAGGGCGCAGCAGGGCGGCGCCGGCTTCCGGATGGTTGGCGGGGGCCAGCGCGTCGCCGACATCGTGGAACAGGGCGACGAAGACGTATTCGTCGTCGCGGCCGTCGCGCAGCGCGCGCGTCGCGGTTTGCAGGGAATGCTCGAAGCGGTCGACCGGAAAGCCGAGGTGCGGGCTTTCCAAGGATTTCAGGAAGCCGAGGTAGAGATCGGCAATGCCGGCATGGTGCTGCTTCAGGTAGCGGCCCTGAATGACGTAATCCTGTGGCCCGCTTTCCAGGATCGAGCGGTAGGAAGCCCGTTCCGGCAAGTCGTCCTGCGGCGCGTCGCTCATTGTTTCCTCTGAGATGCAGCTTTTGGCGTTTGTGTATCCAAAGCCCTTCGCAAAGTCCATTCCAATTGCTGAAAACCCGGTCTCAGGCCGCTTGCCGAACATGGTGGGCCGATGCATGACCGCCGAACGTCCGAATTTTGGGCAGCCGTGCAGTCAATGTGCACAAAAACTAGCATTTGTGTACACGTGAACCGCGCCTTGTATCTTTGCACGCCTCTCGCCGGCCCGTTCGGCTTCTCCCAGCCGCGTTTCCCGCAAACGGCGGAATTCAGCCCCTTCGGAGGCTTTGCCGGCGGGGCGGAGCATGTCCGGCCGCGCCGCCCCTGCTGCTGTTGCCGCTCTGGCATGGCCCTTGCTGAAAGAGGCGAGGGGCGACGTGCGCCTGCAGCGACAACAAGGAGGCTAAAAATATGGATTCCTTCCGACAGCAGAGCCGGAAAGCGGCGGGGCGGCGACGGTTCCTCGCCGGGGTCTGCGCCGCAGTAATGGGCTCTGCCATCCTTCTGGGCATGGGCAACCAGGCGCAAGCCCTGGAAACGGTCAGTCTGCGGCTGAAGTGGCTGACCCAGGCGCAGTTCGCCGGGTTCTACGTGGCCAAGGCCAAGGGCTTCTACGAGGAAGTCGGCCTCGACCTCACCATCAATCCAGGCGGCCCGAACCTCAATGCCGACTCTCTGGTTGCCTCCGGCGCCGACACCTTCGGCCTGACCGGTGGCGTGGAGAGCCACCTGGCGGCGCGTGACAAGGGTCTGCCGCTGGTCGCCATCGGCGTTGCTCACCTGAAGACACCCTACACCTTCGTCACCTACGACGACTCCGGCATCGAGAAGCTGGAGGACTTCAAGGGCCGCACCATTTCCTCCTGGTTCTCGGGTTCGCAGCATACCTTGCGCGCGATGCTGGCAACCGCCGGCCTCAAGGAAGGCGACTACGAGATGGTGCCGCAGTCGGTCTCGATGAACCCCTTCATCGAGAAGGATGTCGATGTCGCCGTGGCCACCCTCTACAACGAGTACCAGACGCTGTTGGAGAAGGGCATTACGAACCTGCGCCTGTTCCAGCCTGATGACTTCGGCATCACCGTCCAGCGCGACACCCTGGTCACCACCGAGCAGATGATCAAGGAGAAGCCGGAGCTGGTGCAGAACTTCCTCAACGCCACGCTGAAGGGCTGGCAGTATGCCCTGCAGCATCAGGACGAGGCGGTCGACATCATTCTGGAGGCCGATCCTTCCCTCGAGCGCGGTCACCAGGAAGCGATGATCAAGATGATCGACGAGGTGATGACGCCTGACGGTACTTCGATGCTGTTCGAAATCCAGTACGACGCCCTGCAGAAGCAGCAGGACATCCTGATGAGCGCCGGTGTGTTCTCCAAACCGGTCGACGTCAAGGCGGCCTTCGACGACAGCTTCCTCAAGGCCGCTCCTGACGACATCAAGATGCCGTAGTACGCCAGTCTGAAGTGATTTGACGTGAGCAAGCTTTCCGCAGCGGAGAACCGACCGGTAATGTCATCGTCCGACCCGGCCCCCCGGGGATCGCACGCGATTCCTCTTCTCAAGCTGGTGAATGTCTGGAAGCGTTTCGGTGACGGCCCGTCCCAGGTGACGGCCGTCGCCAACGTCGACCTCCAGATTGAGCCGGGCGAATTCATCACCCTCATCGGTCCCTCCGGCTGCGGCAAGTCGACTCTCTTCAATATGATCGGCGGGCTCCTGCCCGCCGATGCCAATGGATCCATCGTCATGAACGGGGTGCCGCAGCAGGACGGTGAGCTGCTCGGCAAGGTCTCCTTCATGCCGCAACGCGATCTGCTGTTCCCGTGGCGCAATGTCGTCGACAACGCCATCCTGGCGCTGGAGATCGAAGGCGTGCCGAAAAAGGAGGCACGCGAGAAGGCGCTAGGCATGTTGCCGGACTTCGGTCTCTCGGGTTTCGAGAAGCACTATCCGCACCAGCTTTCCGGCGGCATGCGACAGCGCGTCGCTCTCATGCGCACCTTCCTTTTCGAGCGCGACCTCATCCTGCTGGACGAGCCCTTCGGCGCTCTGGACGCCCTGACTCGCGCGATGATGCAGCGCTGGCTGCTCGACATCTGGCAGCGTTACAAGCGCACGGTCCTCTTTATTACTCACGATCTGGACGAGGCAATCTTCCTAGGCGACAAGGTGCTGGTGATGAGCGCGCGCCCCGGAACCATCAAATGCCAGGAGACCATCGAGCTGCCGCGCCCGCGCGAAGCGTCGGTGGTGACCTCGCAGGCTTTCATCGCGGTGAAGCGGCGGCTCCTCGATGCGGTCGAGGAAGAGAGCATGAAGACCTTCGCCGCCGCCGAGCCGCCACGATGAACGCCGCAGCGCGCGGGCCCTGGCGCGCCGTCGCCCTGCCGCTCGGCACCATCGTCGCGATGGCCGTGCTGTGGGAGGCGGTCGCCCGCGGCGCCAACATCTCCGCCCACATCTTTCCGCCGCTCAGCGTGGTGCTGCAGGAGGCGTGGAAGGTGGGCCCTTTTCTGGCCCGCAGCGTACTGCGAACCTTCACCGAGACCACTCTCGGCTTCGTCACCGGCGCCTCCTTCGGCATCCTCTGCGGCGTCGCCTTCGCCCTAGTTCGTCCGCTGGAGCGCGCGCTGTTCCCTCTGTTTGTCGTGTCGCAAACCATTCCGGTGGTCGCCTTCGGTGCCCTCATCATCATCTGGTTCGGCAACACCATCCTGTCCAAGGTCGTCATCGCCTTCTATCTCACCTTCTTCCCGGTCACCGTGAACACCCACAGCGGCATGCTGGCGGTCGACCCGCAGAAAATCCAGTTGATGCGCGCCTTCGGTGCCAGTGCGGCGCAGATCTTCTGGAAGCTGCGCTTCCCGGCGGCGCTGCCGACCATCGCGGTGGCGCTGCGCCTCGGCATCTCGCTCTCGCTCATCGGTGCCATCGTCGGCGAGTGGTTCGGCGATACCGTTGGCCTGGGTGTCATGCTGATCCAGGCGATGTACACCGAATCGGTGCCGCGTCTCTGGGCCCTCATCATCACCTGCGGCCTCCTAGGCGCCTCGCTCTACGCCGTGGTTGCCGTCATCGAGCGGCGGGTTGTCTGGTGGCGGAGCGACGCATGAAGAATGCCGAGATGATCTGGCACCACGTCCTGCCGCTGGCGATCAGCCTCGTCTTGCTGCTCGGCCTCTGGGAAACCGTGGTCTGGTACTTCGATGTGCAGGTTTTCGTGCTGCCGTCACCCTCGGCCATTGCCGCCGGGGTGATCGACACCTGGCCGGTGCTGCAGAAGGCGGTGCTGGCAACTCTCAACGAGGCGCTGACCGGCTTTGCCCTCGGCATCGCCATCGGCCTGGTTCTTGCCATGCTGTTGGTGCTGGTGCCGCCGCTGGAGGCGGCGCTGATGCCGGTGCTGGTGGCGATCAATTGCGTGCCGGTCGTGGCTTACACGCCGCTGGCTCTTATCTGGCTCGGCATCGGCCCGGCCTCCAAGATCGCCATGGTGGTGATCGCGGTTTCCTTCGTCATCCTGTTGAATGCCCTGCAGGGGTTGAAGCGGCCCGAGGAGGAGGCGATAAACCTCCTGCGCAGCTTCGGCGCGGGACCCCTGCGTATCATGTGGACTCTGCGCCTGCCGGCGGCCATGCCGTCGCTGGTCAACGGCATGCGCGTCGGCATCGTGCGGGCCATGATCATCGCCATTGTGAGCGAGATGCTGGGGGCCTATCGCGGCATCGGCTGGATCATCTTCCAGGCGACCCAGCAGGTGAACTTTCTGCAGGTCTGGGCGGCCATCGCGGTTTCCTCTGTGGCCAGCATGATCCTCTATCTCGTCCTGGTGTGGGTCGACCGCAAGATCGTGTGGTGGAAGTGATGAACGCAAGTCGCGCTCCTGAATATCCCCAGACCGAGGCCGAGCTGCGCGTTCAGCTGGCGGCCTGCTACCGCCTGGTCGCCCACTTCGGCATGGACGACCTGATCTACAACCACATCTCCGCGCGGGTGCCGGGCGCCGAGGAGCATTTCCTCATCAACCCCTTCGGCCTGTTCTTCCGCGAGATCACCGCGTCGTCGCTGGTGAAGATCGACCTGGACGGCAACCAGGTGGAGCCCAGCAACTACGAGGTCAACCGCGCCGGCTTCGTCATCCATGCGGCAGTGCACAAGGCCCGCGCCGACGCGCGCTGCGTGCTGCACACCCATTCGGATGCGGCAACGGCGGTTTCGGCGCTCAAGTCCGGCTTGTTGCCGCTCAGCCAGTTCGCCATGCACTTCTATAACCGGGTCGGCGTGCACGACTATGAGGGCGTAGTGCTGGATCTCGACGAGCAGGCACGTCTGCAGGAGAGCCTCGGTCCGCACCGGGTGCTGCTGCTGCGCAATCATGGCGTCATGACCATCGGCCAGACGATTCCCGAGGCCTTCATGCTGGTTTACTACTTCGAGCGTGCGGCGCGCATCCAGCTCGCCGCGCAGGCAGCCGCGGCGGTGCGCGGCGAGAGCCTGCACCTGCCGCCGCACGAGGTCTGCGAGCACACGGCACGCCAATTCACCGAGTTGCAGGGCGATATACGCTGGCCGGGCAGCCGTGAGTGGCCAGGCTTCCTGCGCCTGCTCGATGATCTCGACCCGAGCTATCGGGATTGATTTTCAGATCCACCGCTTAAAGGAGTCATTGCGTTATGGAACTGCAGCCGCTCGGCCCCGTGTTGGGCGTCGAAGTGACCGGAGTGGACCTCTCCGAGCCGCTGGACAACGAACGCTTCGCCGCCATCCGCCAGGCCCTGAACGATCACTGTCTGGTGCTGATCCGCGGCCAGGAACTGACCGAGGGCGAGCATGTCGCCTTCGCCAAGCGATTCGGCGACCTTCAGGTTCATGTCCTTAAGCAGTTCCTGACGACGCCCTATCCCGAGCTCTATGTGCTGTCCAACAAGGCGGTCGACGGCAAGCCGATCGGCAACCATAAGGAAGGCTGGAACTGGCACTCCGACTGGTCCTACTACGAGGTTCCCTGCTTCGGGTCGGTGCTCTACTCGCGCGAGGTGCCGCCGGAAGGCGCCGACACGCTGTTCGCCTCGATGTACGCCGCCTACGACGCGCTGGATCCTGAGACCAAAGCGAAAATTGCGGATCTCAAGGCCGTGCACTCCTACTCCGGCTATTACGCCAAGGCCTTTGGTGACCGCGAGCCGCTGTCCGAGGAGCAGAAGGCGAAGACGCCGGACGTGGTGCACCCTGTCGTGCGCACCCACCCGGAGACGAGGCGCAAGTCGCTCTTCGTCGGCGAGGACATCGTGAAGGAGATCTGCGGCCTGCCAGTGGCGGAAGGCAAGGCGCTGCTCGATCGGCTGAACGCGCACGCCGTTTCCGACGACTTCGTCTACCGCCACAAGTGGCGGGTCGGCGACGTGGTGATCTGGGACAACCGCTCCACCATGCATAAGGCGACGCCCTACGACGACAAGGCCTACACCCGCGTCATGCACCGCGCCACCATCAAGGGTACCGACCGGCCGGCTTGATGTCCGCTACCGGAACATTGGCGCCCAGGCGGCACTTCACCGTTGTCTCCGCCGACGGCGTCACCCTGGCGGCGCAGGCCTGGGGCGGGCCAGCGGATAACGACGGGCCGGTGAACCTGGTGTTCATACACGGCTATGGCCAGGACCACCGGGTCTGGGGCAGCCTGCCGATTGCGGCGCGAAATGCGGGTCTCGCGGTGTATTCCTATGATCTGCGCGGCCACGGGCATTCCGACCGGCCGCGAGCGGCGGCCGCCTACCAGACCGACCGCCACTGGGCGGAAGACCTGCGCGCGGTAGTGGATGCGTTGCCGCCCCGCCCGACGGTGCTGGTCGGCTGGTCCTATGCGGGGCGCGTGGTGGTGGACTATCTGCGCTTCTTCGGGGCGGACGATCTGGCGGGAATCTGCCTCATTGGCGCCTCGACGCAGGACGGCGACGGTTTCCTGGCGCCGCAGGTGATGGGCATGGCGGAGGCGATCGCCTCGGGCGATCCGGCGCGCATCGCGGCAACCCTCAATGCCCTGGTGCCCCTGTTCTTCGCGGTGCCGCCGGAGCCTGAAGCCCTGGAAGTCCTGCTGGAGACAGCGCGTGGCGCGGCACCGGAGGCTCTGCGCTGGATGAACGCCCGGCCACTGGACGGCGACGCCCTGCTGCAGGCGCTCGATCTGCCGTTCCTCATTCTGCAGGGCGCGGCGGATCGCATCGTGCTGACGCCCATGGCCCGCCACATGGCGGCACAGGTGAAGGGCGCCGAACTGGTGCTCATGTCCGGCATCGGCCACATGCCCTTTCTGGAGGCGCCGCAAGCGACCGCCGAACTTCTGACGCGCTGGCTGAAGAATTTGCGATAGGCTGGGCCTGCGGCCGTTGCCGTGGAATCGCTGCCGCCTGATCTTCTGCCCGGGACTTTCCGATGCGCCGTGTCCTGCCTTCGCTGCCCGCACTCACCGTCTTCGAGGCCTCGGCCCGCCACGGCAGCTTCACCCGCGCCGCCGAGGAACTGAACCTCAGCCAGAGCGCCGTCAGCAAGCGGGTCGCCAGCTTGGAGGACTTCCTCGGCACGCCGCTGTTCGAGCGCGTGCGCCAGCGCATCGTGCTGACCGAGGCGGGCCAGCACTACCTGGCGCGCATCCGCGAGGCGCTGGAGATCATGGAGGAGGCGACAATGGAGACGCTCGCCTTCCGCAGCGGCGGGTCGATCCTGAACATCGCGACCCTGCCGAGCTTCGGCAACCGCTGGCTGCTGCCGCGCATCGGTCGCTTCACCGAGGCCTATCCGCAGGTCGCGCTGAACGTTATGGCGCGGCAGTGGCCATTCGACCTGACCCAGGAAAATATCGACGCCGCCATCCTCTACGCGGCGTCGCCCTGGCCCGGCGGGCCGTCGGAGCGCCTGCTGAGCGAGGAGGTGATCCCGGTCTGCGCCCCCGGTTTCCTGGCCATGCCGACCCTGGAGGCGCTCTCCGCCGTCCCCTTGCTGCACCACCGGGCGCGGCCACGCGCCTGGCAGCACTGGCTGGAGGCGGGCGGCGCCAGCGGCGTCAACGCCTACCGCGGCAGCCGCTTCGAGCAGTTTGACATGATCATCCGCGCGGCCATCGCCGGCGCCGGCGTCGGCCTCGTACCCCGCTTCATGGTCGCCGAGGAACTGGCTGCGGGCCTGCTGGAGGCGCCATTCCCGCGCGGCATGAAGAGCGCCGAGTCCTACTACCTCGTCTATCCTGAACGGAAACGCAGTCTGCCGGCGCTGCAACTGTTCCGGGCCTGGATCCTGGAGGAGGCACAGCCCGGCGGGGCGGAGGCAGGTCATTCCTGAATGGAATGATATCAGCGAAATTCATCGTTTTGTCGCATTGCTCCCCGCGTCTTACCGTCACAGGATAATTCCCAGCCGCCTTCGCCATGAGTTGGAGGAATGGGAAGCGCTTCCGGTCCCCGCCAGAGGGCCCCGTCCAGACAGGAGCTTCATGATGCGCAAATCCCCGCTTTCTCTTTCCCTCTGCCTGGGTCTCGCCCTCGGCGCCGCCGCAGGCCTTGCCCCGGCGGCCGGCTCGGCGGCCGATGGCGGCACCATCACCCTCGGCCGCTCCTCCGACGGCGACCGCTACGACCCGCACCGCTCCTCCGCGCTTGCCGCCGCCGAGGTGCTCTACATGGTTGGCGATACCCTGGTCACCTTGGGCTATGACCTGCAGACCCTGCACCCGGGCCTCGCCAAGAGCTGGGAGCTCAGCGACGACGGCCTCACCTATACCTTCCACCTGCGCGACGACGTCACTTATTGCGATGGCAGGAAATTCACCGCCAAGGACGTGGTGGGCACCATGGACCGCTGGCTGAAGCCGGATGCGCCGAATGTGAGCACCTGGAAGGCCGGCAACGTCGACAGCATCACCGCGGCGGACGACTTCACCGTGGTCTATAAGTTGCAGGAGCCGAACTCGGCGCTGCTCTACCAGATGGCGCAGTTCAATTTCGTCATGATCGACCCGGAGCAGGCCGAGGCGCTGGGCGAGGACTTCGGCGTGACGGCCTTCAACGGCACCGGCCCCTACTGCTTCGAAAGCTGGCAGCCGCGCGAGAGCGTCGTGCTGCGCCGCCACGAAGGCTACACCTGGGGCCCCGAGTTCATGTCGAACCAGGGCCCGGCGAAGGCCGAGACGGTGATCTGGAAGATCGTGCCGGAGGAGGCGACGCTGGCCGCCTCCATCACCGCCGGCGAGGTCGATGCCTCCTACTCGGTGCCGTCGTGGAGCCTGGCGCAGTTCGAGGCCGATCCCACGACCGCGCTGCTGCGGCCCGAGGCCAGCTTCCGCACCCACTACCTCGGCATGAAGATCACGCGCCCCAACATGCAGGACCGCAAGGTGCGCGAGGCAGTCAGCCTCGCCATCGACCAGAGCGCCATCGCCGATGCCATTTTCTTCGGCACCGCCGAACCGGCGACCGCCTACTACTCGCAGAAGGCGTTGGACTACAACCCGGAGATCGACCAGTCGCCCTTCGGCTATGACCCCGAAAGGGCCGCCGCGCTGCTGGCGGAAGCCGGCTGGGCGAAGGGTGCCGACGGCGTGCTGGAAAAGGGCGGCGAGAAGTTGACGCTTACCCTCTACGGCTTCAACAACTCGTCGTCGCGCGAGGCGGCGGAAGCGGTGCAGAGCGACCTGCGCAAGATCGGCGTCGACCTGGCTCTTGAGCTCTACGACAACACCGCCATCTGGGGCAAGCTGCGCGAGCAGACATATGATCTCTACCAGATGGATTATCCCTACCTGAACGCCGGTGACGCGCTGAACCTCTACTTTCTGTCGGCCAACGTGCCGTCACCCAACCGCATGATGTGGGAGGACCCCACCACCGACAAACTGATCGAGGACGGCAACAAAGCGACCAACGGCGACGCCCGCCATGCCGCCTATGCAGAGGCTGGCAAGGTGGTGCACGATGCGCTGCTGTGGAAGCCGCTGGTGAACGAGAGCCTTGTGGTGGTGGCTGGAGCGCGCCTGAAGCCCTTCCAGCCGCATGGCATCAGCGGCGCCGGCTTCAACAACGGGCTCACGCTGGAACTGAAGTAACTCTCTCCCTCCGGAGAGAGCCCAGGGCCGGCGCCAGGAAACAGAGGACATCGAAACGGTGATCGGACGTCTGCTGCATCGCCTGATGACCTCTTTCCTGGTGCTCGTCGGCGTGCTCTGGATCGGCTTTATGATGCTGCAGGTGCTGCCGGCCGACCCGGCGGCGGTCATCGCCGGGCCGACCGGCACTGAGGCCGAGATCGAAGCGATCCGCCGCCACCTCGGCCTCGACCAGCCGCTGGCCTTCCAGTTCTGGCTCTATCTGCAGCGCGTCGCCGTCGGCGATCTCGGGCGCTCGGTTATCAACAACGCGTCGGTGGCGGCGGAACTTCTGCGTGCCGCAGTGCCGACGCTGGAACTGATGCTCGCCAGCATGGCCTGGGCCGTGCCTTCCGGTCTGCTGCTCGGCGCCTTCGCCGCGACGCGGCGCGGCGGCCTGATGGACCGCGCGGTTATGGCGCTTTCCGTCGCCGGCGTGTCGGTGCCGGTTTTCTGGGTCGGCCTGCTGATGATTCAGTTCGCTGCCGCCACCCGGTTCTTCCCGATCCAGGGCCGCGGCGGGCCGCTGTGGACCGCCGAGGGTCTCAGCCACATCATTCTTCCCGCCACCGCCCTGGGACTTATCCTCATCGGTCCGACGGCGCGGATGACCCGCACCGCGCTGGCCGACACCCTCAGCGCGGACTACGTGCGCACCGCGCGGGCCAAGGGTGCCTCCGAGCTGCGTGTCGTCGCCGACCACGCCATGCGCACCGCCTGGCTGCCCATCGTCACCTTGCTGGGCCTGCAGGTCGGCACCCTGATGGGCGGGGCGGTGGTCACCGAGACGATCTTTTCGTGGCCGGGCGTCGGGCGGCTCGCCGTGGGCGCCATCGTTTCCAGCGACTATCCGCTGGCGCAGGGCGCGATCCTGTTTCTCGCGACGGCCTTCATCGTGGTGAACATCGTCGTCGACCTGCTGTACGGCGTGCTCGACCCGCGCGTCAGGCGCAGCGCATGACCGGGGCCGCGCCGACCGCTCTGCCACTGCGCCGCGCACGCAGCCGCACCCTGCGCCGTCTGCTTGCCAACCCGGTGGTCGCGCTGGCCGCCGGCTTCCTGCTGCTGATTACGCTGGCGGCCATCCTGGTGCCGCTGTTCTCGCCCTTCGACCCCTACGAGACGACACTGCGCCTGCGCCTCAGGCCACCCGGCGGCGACTGGCTGCTGGGCACCGACACCCAGGGGCGCGACCTGCTGACACGCCTCCTGTACGGCACCCGGACCACCCTCCTGCTCGGCCTCAGCGGGGTTGCGGTCGGCGCGGCGCTGGGCGGCAGCATCGGCATCCTTGCCGCCTTCTACCGGCGGCTCGACGGGCCGCTAATGCGCCTCATCGACGTCTTCCTGTCGTTTCCCTCGATCCTCTTCGGCCTCTCGCTGGCCGCCGTGCTGGGGCCGGGCCTCAACAGCCTCATTCTCGCCATCGGCCTGTCGGTGATGCCGGGGATCGCGCGCATCGCGCGTGGCGCCGCTGCCTCGGTCATGGCGCAGGAATACATGGACGGCGGCCGCGTCATCGGCCTGCCGGACCGCATCCTCATGACGCGCTATCTACTGGCCAACTGCGCTGCGCCGATCCTGGTCTACGTGACGCTTGCCTTCGGCGACGCGGTGCTGCTCGCCGCTTCGCTCGGCTTTCTCGGCCTCGGCTTGCAGCCGCCGACGGCAGAGCTGGGCAGCATCGCGGCGGAGGGGCGCAGCTTCCTGTTCTTTGCGCCGCACGTTTCGACCGCCGCGTCGGCGCTGATCTTCTGCATCGTGCTGAGTTTCAACCTCTTGGGCGATGCCTTCCGCGATGCTGCCGACAAGAGGTTCGGGTGAGCGCGGCGGCAACCGGAAAGATTCTGCGCAGCCCCCGCCAGACGGCAGGCACCCTGCCGCAGACGGAGAGGGCGCAGGCGTTGTTGCAGGTGCGCGGCCTTTCGGTACGCTTCCAGACCGATGCGGGGGCAATGCAGGCGGTCGACGGCGTGAACCTTGACCTGCATCCAGGCGAAACGCTCGCCATCGTCGGCGAGTCCGGCTCGGGCAAGAGCGTGCTGTCGCTGGCCCTCATGGGACTGCTGCCCAGCATCGCCACGGTGACGGCGGAGCGTATGCAGTTCGCCGGGCGCGATCTGCGCTCCCTGGCACCGCGCGACTGGCAGCGCCTGCGCGGGCGCGAGATGTCGATGATCTTCCAGGAGCCAGCCACCGCGCTGAACCCGGTGCGCAGCGTCGGCGCACAGATCGTGGAGGCAATCCGCCTGCACGAGAAGGTGTCGCGCAAGGCGGCCTGGGCGCGTGCCGTCGACATGCTGCGCCAGACCGGCATTCCGGCGCCGGAGCGGCGCGCGGCGGCCTATCCGCACGAGCTTTCCGGCGGCATGCGCCAGCGCGCGATGATCGCCATGTCGCTGGTGCTGCGTCCCAGCCTGCTGATCGCCGACGAACCGACGACGGCCCTGGACGTGACGGTACAGGCGCAGATCCTGGACCTGCTGCGCGGCCTGGCGCGGGAGAGCGGCACCGCCATCCTCATCATCACCCATGATCTGGGCGTGGTGGCCGAGATGGCTGACCGGGTGCAGGTCCTCTATGCCGGGCGCCCAGTAGAAAGCGCGACGGCCGAGGCGCTGTTCAACGGGCCGGAGCACCCCTATACCGTGGGCTTGCTGGGCTCCATGCCGTCGAAAGGCGAACGCGCCGAGGCGCTGTTGCCGATCGAGGGCAGCATCCCCGACCTGCGCGCGCTGCCGCCCGGCTGCCATTTCCATCCGCGCTGTCCTTTCGCGGCAGCGCGCTGCCGCGTCGAACGCCCGCCCGTGGCCGAAGTGCGTCCGGGGCATCACACGGCCTGCTGGTTCAGTCCGCTCCTGGAAACCCTGGAGAAAAGTACATGACGCTGCTGACGGTGGAGAACCTCGTCCGCGATTTTCCCATTGGCAGCGGGCTTCCGTGGCGCCGGGAGACCCTGCGCGCCGTCGACGGTGTATCGTTCGCCATCGCGCCGGGCGAGACGCTGTCGCTGGTGGGCGAGAGCGGCTGCGGCAAGTCGACGGTGGGGCGCATGATCGTCGGTCTGCTGCAACCCAGCAGCGGCAGTATCGCTTTCGGGGGACGACCCGTCGCGGCGGGCCGCGCCCGCGCGCGGCAGATGCAGATCGTCTTCCAGGACCCTTTCGGGTCGCTGAATCCGCAGATGACGGTGGGTGCCATCGTCGCCGAACCGGCGGTGCTGCACTGCCTGGTGACGCGGCGCGAAACCGCTGCGCGGGCCCGCACGCTGCTGGCCCTGGTCGGTTTGCCGGAGGACGCCGCCGAGCGCTATCCCCACGAGTTCTCCGGCGGACAGCGCCAGCGAATCGCCATCGCCCGGGCGCTGGCGGCGGAACCGAAGCTCATCGTCTGTGATGAAGCGGTTTCGGCGCTGGACGTTTCGGTGCAGGCGCAGATCACGAACCTGCTGCGTGACATTCAGCAGCGCACGGGTATCGGCTATCTGTTCATTTCGCACGATCTCAACCTGGTACATCATATCAGTCACAGGGTCGCGGTGATGTACCTGGGGCGTATCGTCGAGATCGGGCCTGTGGATCAGGTCTTTGCCGCGCCGCGCCATCCCTACACCCGCGCGCTGATGGCCGCCGCGCCGGAGCCACGCCCCGTGCGTGAAGGTGGGCGCGCGCGGGGCCGTGCGGTTCTGCAGGGTGAGGTGCCGAGCCCGCTCGATCCGCCTTCGGGATGTCGCTTTCATACCCGCTGCCCCCATGCCACCGCGCTCTGCGGCACGGCGGAGCCGGTGCTCGGCGGCGAGGGTGACCACGCCGTAGCCTGTCATCATTTCCGAACGCTGCCGCCGGTGCCGCCGCAGCGCGCCGACACGGCCGCGCGCACCGAAAGCGTGCTCAGGCTCTACCGCCGTGCCGCCGCCGCGCGCGCAGCAACTGTTACCTGAAGAGGAGAGAACTTGAGCACCTCGATCTGGGCCTCGGTCGACTATGACCGGCCGGGCAAGCAGACCGGCGATCTCTGGCTGCCTTACTCGGTCCACCGCTCGGCCTACGGGAATCTCACCATTCCGCTCGCCGTGGTGAACGGCGCGCCGGGGCCGACCCTGCTGCTGACCGGCGGTACCCACGGCGACGAGTATGAAGGGCCGGTCGCCTTCCGCCGCCTGCTGCGCTGGATCGATCCAGCGGCCCTGCGCGGCCGCCTCATTATTTTGCCGGCACTGAACGCGCCGGCCGTGCGCGCCGGGCTGCGCACCTCGCCGGAGGACGGCGGCAACCTGAACCGCGCCTACCCGGGCGAGCCCTTCGCCGGACCGACCGCGGCCATCGCGCACTACGTCAGCACGGTGCTGCTGCCGATGGCCGACTTCTATCATGACGCCCATGCCGGCGGCTCGTCGCTGGCCTACCTGCCTTTCGTCTCGCTGCGGCGCAGCGGTGATGACGCCCTCGATGCGGCAGCCCTGGCCGCCGCCCGGGCTTACGGCGCGCCCAACATCCAGATTTGGGGATACAGCCCCGACCCGCGTCTCAGCACCGCCGAAGCCAACCGGCAGAAGGTGGTCTCGCTGGGTGGCGAGTTCGGCGGGCGCGGCACGGTCTCCCGCGAGGGCGTCGCGCTCGTCGAGCGGGGCGTGCGCCGTCTGATGGCACAGTGGAACATGATCGAGGCCCGGCCGGAAGACGCGCTGCCTGGCGAATCCCCGGCGCGCACGGTGGAGGTCAGTGGGCGCGACTGCTACGTCTATGCGATGCGCAGCGGCATTTTCGAGCCGGCGGTCGACCTGGGTGACTCCGTCGTGGGAGGCGACCTCTGCGGCGCCGTCTGGGGCCTGGAGGACATTGCCGATCCGCCTCACGATCAGCGGTTCTCGCGCGACGGTATTGTGATGTGCCTGCGCCACCCTGGGCTGGTACAAAAGGGCGACTGCCTTGCCCATCTGGCGATCGAGGTGCCGTCATGAGCGCGCTTTCCGCCCCATCGCTCCGTATCGAACCCCTGGCGCTGCCCTTTGCCGGACCGCCGGCCATCGCCGCCCCGCGGCCCGGCGGCGCCGCGGTCCTCGCGCTGGCCGCCCGCGATGCCGGCGGGCGTTTGCTTGGCATCGTTGCCGGCCGACGCCGGCGCAGCGCCGGTGTCATGCGTCTGACCGCCTGGGAGGCCGACGGCACCGCTTCGGCGATGCTCGCCGAGGCCTTCGTGCAATCGGCGCAGGACCAGGGTGTGCTGGCGATCCGCGCTGCCGACGATCTTGCTGGTTCCAATGCCGCCTTCGGCCTGACGCCGACCGGGCGCGGTTATGCCCAGCGCTGGCTCGGCACGCCCATTCCCTGCGATCCGCGCGTCGGCGTCTTCACGCAGACCACGGGCTTCACCTGCGGGCCGGTTTCGCTGGCCATGGCACTGCACCGCGACGTCACCCGTCACCAGGAGATCGCCCTGTGGCGAGAAGCGACCACGGTGATCGGCCTCGCCGGACCCGGCGGCTGCGATCCCTACGGCCTGGCGCTGTCGGCGGCGCGACGCATCGACGACGTCACGCTTTACATCGATACCGAGAATCCGGTGCTGCTGGACCGCGCCAACACGCCGGAAAATCAGGAACTCATGCGCTTCGTACAGGGCGAGTTCAAGGCGGCGGCGCGAGAGGCACTGAAAGTGGTTCCCCGGGCTTTCCGCATGGAGGAGCTGCGCGACGCCGTGACCGGCGGCGGGCAGGTGATGCTGCTGGTCGACCAGTGCCACACTCACGATCACTCCGCTCCGCACTGGGTGCTGCTGCACGCGGTCGACGGCGATGTCTTCCTGGTCAATGACCCTTGGATGGAGGTCGAAGACGGCGAGGTGGCCGCAGACTGCGACTGCCTGCCCATCGCGGCGCAGGATCTCTGGACCATGGGCAGTTATGGCAATCCGCCCTACCGCGCGGCCATTGTTCTGATGTAGGGCCGCACCAGATCGTCGTCCGGAGACTGCTGCAAACGGTGGGATTGAAGAGCGTCCGGTCGCGGCGCTGGCTGGCTTGTCTTGTGTTCCAGCGTTGGTTTGGGGCGCCGCGCAGACGAGGACTTGATATCACCGGGAGAAGCGGGATAACGTGGCGCGGTGAGCGCCCGAATAAAATTCTATAATTAAATGAATGGCTTAAGCCGAATACTCTCCGTCGCCCCGATGATGGACTGGACCGACCGCCACGAGCGGGCCTTCCTGCGGACCCTCTCGCGGCGCACGCTGCTCTACACCGAGATGGTGACCACCGGGGCCATTATCCACGGCGACCGCGACCGCTTTCTCGCTTTCGATCCCCTGGAGCATCCGGTGGCGCTGCAGCTCGGCGGCTCGGAGCCGGCGGATCTTGCCTTTGCGGCGCGCGAGGGTGCACAGCGCGGCTACGACGAAGTGAACCTCAATCTCGGCTGCCCCAGCGACCGGGTGCAGCGCGGCCGCTTCGGCGCCTGTCTGATGACCGAGCCGGCCCTGGTGGCTGACTGCGTCGCCGCGATGATCGGCGCGGTCGATGTTCCCGTCACCGTGAAAACCCGTATCGGCGTCGACGAGGTGGACTCCTACGAGGCGCTCGTCGCTTTCGTCGAGAAGATCGCCGCCGCCGGCTGCCGCTCCTTCACCATCCACGCGCGCAAGGCCTGGCTCAGCGGGCTCTCCCCGAAGGAGAATCGCGAGGTGCCGCCGCTGCGCTACGACGTGGTCTACGCGCTGAAGCGTGACTTCCCGGACCTTGAGATCATCCTTAACGGCGGCGTGCTGACCCTGGACGACGCGCAGGCGCACCTGCAGCAGGTCGACGGCGTCATGGTCGGCCGTGCCGCCTACCAGACGCCCTACGTCATGGCCGAAGCCGATCGCCTGATCTTCGGCGAGGACGTGCAACCGAAGACTCGCGAGCAGATCGTCGCCGACTTCCTGCCCTACGTGGAGCGGCAACTGATACAAGGCGTGCCGCTGAAGTCGATCACGCGCCACATGCTGGGCCTCTTCAACGGCCTGCCCGGCGCGCGCGCCTGGCGCCGCCACCTCGCCGAGGAGGCGCACAAGCCCGGCGCCGGGCCGGATGTGATCGAGCAGGCGCTTGCCTGCTGGCGGCAGACGCAGGAAAAGCAGCGCGCGGCGTGACGCGCTGAACAAGAAAGCGACGCGGGAGGACTGAGTGGCCGAGAACAACGACAAGAAACGCGGGCTGCTGAACGGCCTCACCCACTATGGCGATCCCGACTTCGCCGCCTACCTGCGCCGTTCCTTCGCGCGCTCCATGGGCTACTCCGACGCGATGCTGGGCCGCCCCATCGTCGGCATCACCTGGACCGCCAGCGGCTTCAACAACTGCCACCGCGGCGTGCCGCAACTGGTCGAAGCCGTGAAGCGCGGCGCGCTGGCGGGCGGCGCCCTGCCGCTCGACTTTCCGGTGACCTCGCTCGGCGAGGTCTTCCTCAATCCGACCAGCCTGCTCTACCGCAACCTCATGGCCATGGACGTGGAGGAGATGATCCGCGCCCAGCCGATGGACGCGGTGGTGCTGGTCGGCGGCTGCGACAAGACCCTGCCGGCCTTGGTGATGGGTGCCATCTCGGCGGGCAAGCCGGCCATCGTGCTGGCGACCGGTCCGATGTCGACCGGGCGCTACCACGGCGAGCGGCTGGGCGCCTGCACCGACTGCCGGCGCTTCTGGGCACAGTATCGCGCCGGCAAGCTGGACGAGAAGGAAATCACCGAGATCGAGGGCAACCTTGCGACCACGCAAGGGACCTGCGCGGTCATGGGCACCGCCAGCACCATGGCGATCCTCTGCGAGGCCCTGGGCCTCATGCTGCCGGGCGGCGCCGCGGTGCCGGCGGTCCACGCCGACCGCCTGCGCCAGGCCGAGGCGAGCGGCCTGCGCGCGGCGGCGCTGGCGACGAGCGAAGACGCCGGCGCGCTCACTTTCGACAAAATCATCACCGAGGCGGCGGTGGAGAACGCCTTGCGCGTGCTGCTGGCGATCAGCGGCTCGACCAACGCCGTGGTGCATCTCGCCGCGATCTTCGGGCGCCTCGGCTACAGCCTGGACATGGACCTGCTGAACCGGCTGAGCGACGAGACGCCGGTGCTGGTCGACCTGAAGCCGACCGGCGCCCACTACATGGAGGATCTGCATGCCGCCGGCGGCGCCCCCGCGGTGCTGCGTGCCTTGCGCGACCACTTGAACCTCGACGTGCCGACGGTGACGGGCAAGACCCTGGGCGCGGTGATCGACGCGGCCGATCCCTGGGTCGATACCCGGGTGGTGCGCTTGCCGGACGACCCCATCTCGCCCCAGGGCGGCCTGGTGGCCTTGAGCGGCAGCCTCGCCCCCAAGGGCGCCATTCTCAAGCGCGCGGCGGCGACCCCCGAACTTTTCGAGCGCGAGGGACGGGCCGTGGTCTTCACCTCCCTGGAGGACCTCTCGCGGCGCATCGACGATCCCGATCTCGACGTCACGCCCGACGACTTCCTGGTGCTGCAGAACGCCGGACCGCTGGCCAGCGGCATGCCGGAGGCCGGCTACCTGCCGATCCCGGCGAAGCTCGCGCGTGCGGGGGTGAAGGACATGGTGCGCATCTCCGATGCCCGCATGAGCGGCACCGCCTTCGGTACCATTGTCCTGCATGTCTCGCCGGAGGCGGCGCTGGGCAGCCCGCTCGGCCTGGTGCGTGACGGCGACCGCATCCGCCTCTCGGTGCAGGACCGCCGCCTCGACCTGCTGGTCGGCGAGGAAGAACTGGCGCAACGCCGTGCGGCCTTCAGTCCGCCGCCCGGCGTCGGCGCCGAGCGCGGCTGGCGCCGGCTGTGGCGCGACCACGTGCTGCAGGCCGAAGACGGCTGCGACCTGGATATGCTGCGCGGCTGATGCCCGGTCACTCCGGTACGCCTGCGGCACGGAGCAGTTCGACGCGGCGCTGCTCCACGGCTTCGTCCGAGTAGGGCACGTAGGCGGCGTAGGCCTGCAGGGTAAAGCGCGGATTGATCCGCTGGATCTCGGCGGCGGCTGCCGCGGCTTCCTCTTGCCTCCTCAGGGCGCTGTAACACACAGCCAGGACCACGTGCAGCGAGACATAGTCGGGATCGAGAGCGACGCCGCGCTCCGCTACCTCCACGCAGAGCTCATCATCGCCGCGCAGCCAGTAGGCGTTGCCGAGCCATTCCAGGTAGGTCGGCGGGTGGAATGGATCGAGGCGGATCGCCTGCGTGATAGCAGTCACGGCCTCCTCGCCGCGGCCCGCGTAGACCAGCACGGAGCCGACGTTGCTCAGGGTGATGGCCTCCCGCGGTTCCAGAGAAAGCGCCTTGTCGATCTCCGTCTCGGCCGCCGTGAACTCGCTCCGCCACTGGTGGACCATGGCCAGGAGAACGTGCGGGGCCGGGTCCCCGGGGTTCAGCTGAACGGCCTCCGCCGCCAGTTCCTCGGCGCGGGCCAGGTTTTGGCTGGGCGCCTCGCCCCAGACACGCCATTCGTCGAAGAAGTGGAATCCCAGCAGACTGTGAGCCTCGGCGTAGGTGGGATCCAACCTGATGGCGCGCTGCAGCAGGTCGCGCGCCTCGAGCGTCGCGGCTCTGTCGAAGCGGGTCAGAAGTTTGCGCGCTCTCAGCACCAGGTCGTAGGCCTCTAGATTGGCCGTCTCCGCTCCCCCGGCACGCTGCGCCTGTTCCTTGTCGGTCAGATGCAGCTCGAGCGCCTGGACAATCTTTTCCAGGATCGCGTCCTGCACGGCGAAGATGTTCTCGAGCTTGCGGTCGTAGCGCTCCGCCCAGATGTGGCCGCTGGTCGTCGCGTCGATGAGTTGGGTGTTGATGCGCACCTGGTCACCCGCGCGTCGCACGCTGCCCTCCAACACGTAGCGCACGCCGAGATCCTCGGCGACCTCGCGCACTGTGACGGTTTTACCCTTGTAGGCGAAGGAGGAGTTGCGGGCGATGACGAAGAGCCCGGAGATCTTCGAGAGGTCTGTGATGAGGTCCTCGGTCATGCCGTCGGCGAAGTATTCCTGCTCCGGGTCCCCGGAAAGGTTGTCGAAGGGGAGGACGGCGATCGACGGTTTGTCGGGCAGGGGCAGGGCCATCCGGTCAATCGATGCCGGCTCCTCTCCCGGGACCCAGGGCTGCCACCAGGCCAGGCCCGCGACTGCGAGAAGTGCCGCCGCAGCAGCAGCGGTGAGCGCCACACGGTGGCCGCGCCGAGGTGCCGTCGCAGACCCGGCCAGCGGCGTGACCAGGGTCGCGGCCTTGTCGTCCAGCGCGATCTGATAGACCGTGACCGGCTCGGCGATGTTCTTGAGCTGCCGCTCGCCCAGTTTCTCGAAAGTCAGGTTCAGCTTGCCCTTTACCTGGTTGTAGACGTTGCCCGACAGGCAGACGCCACCGGCCTCGCAGATCGCCTCCAGGCGCGCCGCCAGGTTGACCCCGTCGCCGTAGATGTCGTCGTCCTCGACGATGATGTCGCCGATGTTGACGCCGATACGGAACTGGACCTGCGGGTGGGGCGGTGGCTCCTCCGTCTGGCGGCGGGCCATCTGCAGCTCGGTGGCGAAGCAAACCGCGTCGATGACGCTGGTGAACTCCATCAGCGCGCCGTCGCCCATCAGCTTCACGGTGCGGCCGTGGTACTGCCGTGCCTTTGGGTTTATGAGATCGCGGCGGAGCATCTTCAGCGCGGCCAGGGTGCCGGCCTCGTCTTCCCCCATCAGCCGGCTGTAGCCGACGACATCGATAGAGAGGATGGTGGTAAGACGCCGCTCCAATGCTTGTCCCCCTCGCCGCACAGACTATAGGTCATCGGCGGAGAAATCCATGAAGGAAGAGGGCTATCGGCCGGCCCAGGCGCTGCCGGACCTGAAGCCCGGCGGTCGCAGCTGCGGCGTCCGGGTGACGAGGCGAGCCGGGATTCAAAGCAGGAGCGGCGGACTTGCCCGGTGGTGCGGCGTTGCATTGACGGAAGGCAAAGAGGATGGTTAGCCTTCCTGTCGGCCCCGAGTCCGTGAGCCCTCCGGAGAGGGAAAGGAGCAGGTTGGTGCGGCTGCTACGATCGATCATGCTGGGCTTGGTTCTGTCTTCCGGTGCCACCGGAGCGGGCGCAGAGCCGGTGACCCTGGACGTTGTGCTGACCACAACGGAGGACATCTCCCTCAATTTTCAGAACGACAGGCAACATTTCCTCACATTGCTGCTGCGCGAAGGTACGGCGGCAGGGGATGACGTGTTTGAAGGCGCAGAGGTTGCCGAGTACGGCATGCACGACATCACCGTCGGCGTCGGCGGCGAGGCCAGCGGTTATATCGTCGCCACGACGGTAGCAGGCGACATCGCCTATTTCCGCTGGCACCTGCGCGCGTTCTTTGTCGAGGGGAACGAGGGCACGTCGAGAGTCGCTAACAGCGGCCTCTGGGAGCTGGCCGGCGGCACCGGCCGGTTCGCGGCCCAGCGCGGGACGGGCTCCCTGACCATTGGATTTCCGAGCAAGACCGAGCGGCGTTACGTCCTAACCGGTGACATCTCACCGGTACCGGCGCCGCGCTGAAACGCAAAGCCCCCGGAACCGCCACGTCTATCGTCGCGATCCCGGGGGCGTGTGAGAATGGCGCAGGGCGCTCAGACGACCTTGGTATGCAGCTCGCCGACGCCCTCGATGTGGCCGTGCAGCACGTCGCCCTTCTTCACCGCGGCGACGCCCGAGGGGGTGCCGGAGAGGATGACGTCGCCGGGCGCCAGTTCGAACAGGCCGGAGAGGTAGGAGATCATCTCCGGCACCTTCCAGATCATCTGGCCGAGGTCGCCTTCCTGGCGGGTCTCGCCGTTCACCTTCAGCCACACGGCACCCTTCGACGGGTGGCCGATCTCGCTGGCCGGGACCAGGTCGCTGCAGGGGGCGGAATGCTCGAAGGCCTTGCCGACTTCCCACGGCCGTCCGGCCTTCTTGGCCTCGCCCTGCAGGTCGCGGCGTGTCATGTCGAGCGCGACACCGTAGCCCCAGACATGATCCATCGCCTTGTCCAGTGGAATGTCCTTGCCGCCCTTCGACAGCGCCACCGCCATCTCGATCTCGTGGTGCACGTCGTTCGAGCGTGCCGGATAGGGGAAGTCGCCGCCGCCGGTCACCAGGTTGTCCGGGTTCTTCTGGAAGAAGAAGGGCTCCTCGCGGTCGGGGTCGCCGCCCATCTCGATGGTGTGGGCGGCATAGTTGCGCCCGACGCAGTAGATGCGGTGGACCGGGAACAGACTATCGCTTCCGCGCACCGGAATGACGGCGGGTTTTGGCGGTGTAATAACGAAACTCATCGTCTTCCTATCTCCAGAAGGGGACTGCAGTGTACTAGTGTCGGGCGGCGGCATAGTAGTCGACCTTTCGTTCAAGCCAGGCAAGCACTTCGTTGAGGGTGAAGGCGAAGGCGAAAAGCACGAACAGCAACGCCCAGAAGTGCTCCATCAGGAAGCGCGAGGAGTAGAGTTCGAACAGCCGCCCGAAGCCGATGATGGAAACCAGCAGCTGGCCAATGACGACGCCCTTGACCGCGCGGATCATGCCCAGGCGCACGCCGGAGAGGATCTCCGGCAGCGCCGCGAAGATATAGATCCTGCTGAACGCCTGCCAGCGGCTGGCGCCGAAGACCTGGGCCATCTCGACCAGCGAGGGGGAGATGCCGCGCACGCCGGCGCGCGCGTCCAGCACGATGATCCACACGGCAAACAGGACCACGGTCATCACGATGGTGGTCTCGCCCAGGCCGAAGATCACCATGATGACCGGCACCAGGGCGGTCAGCGGCGCCGAGAGAAAGAGGTTCACCCAGGGCAGAAAAATGCGGTCGGCGATGATCGAGCGGCCCATCAGCACGCCCAGCGGCACGCCGAAAGCGACGGCGATGAGGTTGCCCAGCAGGAAGGCCTTGCCGGTGATCAGCAGCGCGTCGGCGAAGCTCGCCGTCGGCACGATCTCCACGATCCGCTCGAAGATCGCCGACAGAGGCGGGATGATGAAGCTGGCGCCGGTGCGCCCGACGATCTCCCACAGCACCGCCCAGATGATGAGCGAGCAGAACATCGGAACGCGGATCTTGCCGCCGAAGACGTTGAGGGTCATGGCTCAGACACCCTCGTCCAGGTACTTCTTCAGGCCCTGCCAGATCTCCTCGACGGTGTCGAGGTAGACGGGGTCGCGGCGGATGTCCTCCGGATCGGCGTGACGCGGGATATTGGGCTCGACGATCTGCGAGACGCGGCTGGGCCGGCGCGACAGCAGGACGATGCGGTCGGAGACGTAGACCGCCTCCTCGATCGAGTGGGTGACGAAGATGAAGGTCTTGCGCTCCCGCGCCACCAGCTCCAGCAGGTCCTCCTGAAACTTGCGCCGGGTCTGCTCATCGACCGCCGAGAAGGGCTCATCCATCAGCAGCACCTTGGCGTTGACGGTCAGCGCGCGGGCGAGGCCGACGCGCTGTCGCATGCCGCCGGAAAGCTCGTGCGGATAGGCCTTCTCGAATCCCTTGAGGCCGACCTGGCCGATGTACTGCTCGGCGACCGCCTCGCGCTCGGAGCGGGCGACGCCGCGCAGCTCCAGGCCGAAGGCGACGTTGCGCAGCACCGTGGCCCAGGGCATCAGCGCGAAGTCCTGGAACACGAAAGCGCGCTCCGGGCCCGGCCCGGTGACGGTGCGGCCGTCGACCTTGACCGCGCCGGTGGTCGCCGGAATGAGGCCGGCGATGATCTTCAGCAGCGTGGTCTTGCCGCAGCCGGAGGGGCCGAGCAGCGTGGTCAGCTGGCCTTCCGGAAAATCGAGGCTGATGTTGTTCAGCGCCTCGGTGCCGCCGGGGTAGATCTTGCTGACGCCCTCCACCTCGACGATGGCGCGCGGTTCGGTATCGATAGCGGATGCTGACATGGCGTTCATCGGGCGGCTCGCTTCTCGGGACGGAACAGGGTCACCTCCAGGCGTTCCAGCACTTCGATGAACAGCACGGAGAAGACGATGATGGAGAAGATCGCGGCGTACATCTTGGCGTACTCGGCGATCGACTGGTTGTAGGTGATGATGTCGCCGATGCCGGTCGGGGTGATCAGCAGCTCGGCCAGGATGACGCCGATGAAGCCGGCGGCGCAGCCCAGGCGCAGGCCGGCGAAGATCACCGGCGCGGCGGCGGGCAGCACGATCTTCCAGACGACTTGCCAGCGCGTGCCCTGGAAGCAGCGGCCCATTTCCACCAGCGAGGCCGGGGTGTGGCGCACGGCGTTCAGCGAATTCAGCACGATCACCGGCATCGCCATGATGCAGACGGTCATCACCTTGGAGGTGAGGCCGATGCCGTAGGCGAAGGTGAGAATGGGGATGAGGGCGGCCAGGGGCGCCGACTGCGCGATGATGAAGAGCGGCGCGCCCAGCCATTCGGCGAGACGGTTGAGCCCCATGGTGACGCCGAAGGCGACGCCGATGAAGACCGAGGCGACCAGGCCGATGGCGAGCGGCTGCAGGGTGATCCAGAAGGCCAGCGGCAGGGTGCCGTCGGCCAGCATGCCGAACAGGGCGTCCATGGTCTCCAGGAAGGTCGGGAAGGCGGGGCTGATCGGCACGCGGCCGGCATACTCCCAGCCGCCGACCACGATGACGACCGAGGCGAGGCGCAGGAACAGCGGATGGCTGAGCAGCTGCAACAGGAAGGGCGGGCGGTCTTCGGCCGGCCGGCGAGAAGAAAGCGCCGGCCCTGCCTGCGGGACAGGGCGGGCGGGACCAGGCGTTGCCTGGCGGCCCGCCCTCAGGGCCGGGGATGAGTTTGACGTTTGCAAGGAAGTTCTCCGCCCTTTTACAGGCCGAGCTTTTTCTTGGCCGCGTTCAGCGGCTCAAGGTTCCAGTATTCTTCGACGCTCAGGCTGTCCGCCGGGCCTTCCATCTGGCCGGCCTCGGTATAGAACTCGAAATCGGCCTTGGCCGCGGCCATGCCGCCACCGGTCGGGCTGAACAGCCCTTCCTTCACGCCTTCGGTGTAGAAGGGCACCACCTCGGCCAGGATCTCCTTCGGCTGGTCGGCAAGCAGGTTACGCTTGGCGCGCTCCTCCTCGATGATCCCCGGATTCTGGCTCATCTCATTCCACAGCTTCAGCATCTCCTCGACGACCACGTTGACCGCCTCAGGGCGCTCGTCGATCCAGTTCTGGTTGGCGAAGACCAGCTCGTCGCTGGGCACTTCGGAGACGCCCGGCAGGACGTGGAACTTGTCGCCGGCCATCTCCATCAGCTTGTTCTTGTTGGAGAGGTCGACGATGGTCGCGTTGATCTGGCCCTTCATCATCGCGATGATGCGGTTCTCCGAGCCCGGCACGTAGCTGCGCTGGCCGAACTCGATGCCTTCCCGCTTGGCGATGATGTTGCCGATGGCCTCGGTGCCGGTGCCGCGGGCGTGGAAGGTGAAGGGCTCACCGTTGAGGTCATCCCAGTTTTTGTACTCGTTGGACGCCACCGGGAAGAACACCAGGCGGGACATCTGGAAGACGACCTTCAGCGGCACCTTGGCTTTCTGGATGACCGAATAGGGAGTGCCGACGCCGAGGTCGGCCTGGCCGTTGACGATCGACTGGATGGCCAGTTCCTCCTTGGCGAAGGAGGTCATTTCGTAGTCGACGCCTCGGTCCTTGGCGCGTTCGAGGGCAATGAGGAAGGCCAGGGTCTCGACGGAAACCACATCGCCGAGTGCGACGCGCACTTTCTCCGCCGCCTGGGCCGGGGGGGCCACGAAGGCCGCGCCGGCCATCAGGGCGGCCACGGCGGCGGCCGCAACGGAACGCCTGAATACGGACTTGATTCGCTGCATGTTCATTCCTCCCTGGCCTGCACGTTGAGCCGCGCCGCGTTCGGCGGCGGGAGGCAGGCCTTATTGCTGATGACCAAACCCTAACCAATTCTTGATTGGTTGCGCAATTGATTTATATTGGTCAGGCGTAATTGACTGCGATATAGGCTCATCTTAGTGTGCCCCGGCGCTGCCCGGTCCCATTCAATGGGACGCGTCAGGCGGCCCAGGGGGGGACAAGGCCCGCATTCGAATGACGGAGTCGGTATGGATCAGGGACAGGGTGCTCTAACGCAACTGCGCGCCTATCTGGCGCAGCACGATCTGCCCAGCAATTCCCGTCTTCCGCCGGAGCGCGAGCTCTGCGACATCCTCGGCGTTTCGCGCGGCGAGCTGCGCAAGGCGTTGGCTGTCATGGAGAGCAACGGCGAGCTGTGGCGCCACGTCGGCAAGGGTACCTTCATCGGCGCGCGGCCGACCAAGGAATACTCCGACGTCGCCGCCATCGCCGCGCTGACCAATCCGCGCGAGGTGATGCAGGCGCGTCTGCTGATCGAGCCGCAGATCGCCCGCGAGGCGGCGCTGAACGCCACCGCCGGCGACATCGCCGAGCTGAAGCAGTGTATGATCGCCTCGCGCCAGGCTCAGACCTGGCGCCAGTATGAGAACAGCGACAACCGTCTGCACCGCGCGGTCGCGGAAGCGGCGCATAATACCGTGCTGCTGGCTCTCTTCGACACCCTGAACGCGGTGCGCCGCGCGGTGGTCTGGGGCCGTTTGCGCGACAAGGTCGACAGGCCTCCGGCAGACCACCACAGTTTCGTCGAACACGAGGCCCTGGTGCGCGCCATCGAGGAGCGCGACATGGACGGCGCTAGCCAGGCCATGCTGCGCCATCTCTCCCACGTAGAGGGCAACCTGCTGGCGCCGAGGGCGGCCGCGGAATAGAGGCGGCCGCCGGCTTCTCCCGGCAGCAGACATGAAAAAAGCGGCCGGACCTTCGCGAGGCCGGGCCGCCGCAGCGGGCGTTTGGCGTGTCGATTCAGGAACTGGCGCCGGCGGCCTCCCGCAACAGCGGCGCCAGCGCCGCCATGGTGCGTTCCATTGAGCCGGCCTGCCCCTGGGCATAGCGGCGCGCGGCCTCAACCATCGCATGGCGCTCCGCCGGGTCGCTCAGGAGCTCCGCCACGGCGTCGGTCAGGGCGGCCGGCCCGCCGACCGTGCGCAGGGCGCCGGCGGCGGTCATCTCCGCCGTCAGGCGCTCGAAGTTGGCGGTGTGCGGTCCCGCCAGGACGGCACAGTCCAGCTTGGCCGGCTCCAACAGGTTATGACCGCCGCCGGCGATCAGAGAGTTGCCGACGAAAGCGATCTCCACCAAGCGGTACCACAGCCCCAGCTCGCCGAGGGTGTCGGCCAGGTAGACGTCGGTTTCCGCCGCGATGGGTTCACCGCGGCTGCGCTGCGCGACGGCGAGACCGAGGGCTTCCAGGTCGCCGCGGATCGCCGCGCCGCGGTTCGGATGGCGTGGCACCAGCAGCGTGACGAGGCCCGGCATGCGCGGCTTCAGGGCGCGATGCGTGGCGCCGATCATTTTCTCCTCGCCGGCGTGGGTCGAGGCTGCCAGCCAGCGCTGGCGATTGCCAAGCAGGGCTTCGAGCCGTGCCAGCTCGCCGGCATCGGCACGCAGCGGCGGTGCCGCCGCCTTCAGATCGCCCGGGCAGGCGACCTCGCGCGCACCGAGTCCGAGCAGGCGCTCGCGGTCTTCCGGGGTGCGCGCGAGGACAAGGGCGAAGCATCCCAGCAGGTCCCTGATTATGGGCCGGATCCGGCGCCAGCCGTCGTAGGAGCCGGCGGAGACACGGCCGTTCACCAGCACCAGCCGCGTGCCGTGTGCGGCGGCGCCGCGCAGCAGGTTCGGCCAGAACTCGGAATCGACGAAGAGACCGATCTCCGGCCGCCAGTGATCGAGGAAGGCGGCGACGGCACCGGGCAGGTCGACCGGCACGTACTGATGGATGACGCCCGCTGGCAGCCGCTCGGCCAGCAGCTCGGCAGAGGTCACGGTGCCGCTGGTCACCAGGATGGCGAAGCCAGGCCGGTCGCGCCGCAGCCGCTCGATAAGCGGCAGGGCGGATTGCGTCTCGCCGACGCTGGCGCCGTGGATCCAGATCAGCGGGCCGGGCGGGCGCGCAACGCTCGTCTCGCCCAGACGCTCGCCGAAGCGCAGGGGATCTTCCTTGCCGCGTGCCAGGCGCCTGCGCAGATAGCGCCGCACCAGGGGGGCGCCCAGCCGGCCGAGCAGCGCGTAGCCGCCGAAGGCCGTGACGGCGCAGAGCCGGCCCGGTCCGCTCATCGCGCCGCCTCGGCATGCTGGCTTCTGCCTAAGCCTTGCAGCATTTTGCGACGTAGAATCCAAGATTGAGGCGGGGGTAGTTCTCGCTGATCTCGGCGATCTCGACGGTGCCGAAGACGTCTGCCAGGCAGCCGCGGAAGTGATCGCTGCCGTCGGGGAACGGCAGCGCGCGGTTGTGCCCGGCTGCGATCTCCACCGCCATGCCCAGTTCCTTTGCGCGCTCGCTGGCCACCGCCACCATCTCGTCGTTGATCTCGACGCCGTAGAGCTGTGCGCCGCGATCGGCGAACATGAAATAGCGGCCGTCGTGACTGGCGACGGCGGCGTATTCCACCATGTCGCCGTCCCAGGTGCCGGGCGAGAGCGCCAGGCCCGCGAAGCTGTCGTCGCGCTGCCAGTGGACGCCGTCTTCCGACTCCGCGTGACCCAGAGTATAGGCCGAACCCTTGTGGGCGAACCACATTTTGTAGCGGCCCTCGTCGTGCAGCACGAAGGGACGGGCAAGCGCGATCTCGTCTTCGCTGGCGAAGTCGATTGCCACCTGGCCATGGGCGACGTCGGCGATCATCACGTCGCAGGGCGCCGCTGCCGTGCGGGCGAGGGCTGCGGCCTATGCCGCCGGATGGCCGCCGCCGGCGATCCGCGCGACTCGGGCGATGCTTGCCACCAGGGGCGTTGCGGTGCTGTCGCTGGCCTCAGAGAGGAAGAAGGTTACCTTGTGGCCGCGGTCCGCGGCGATCTTCGCCAGGGTAATGCAGCGCCGCAGATGACC
Organism: Pelagibius sp. 7325; assembly: GCF_037652055.1. NCBI lineage: Bacteria > Pseudomonadati > Pseudomonadota > Alphaproteobacteria > Rhodospirillales > Rhodovibrionaceae > Pelagibius > Pelagibius sp. 7325. Next base: position 4,733 of record NZ_JBBKAH010000011.1, on the reverse strand, counting down.
GAATCCGATGCCGCAGGCCGCGTCAGTGCGGAAGGTGAGGCTGCTCGTCATGGCTGCTGCGCATCGTCGCGCCGTCAGCCCCGGCCGAGCGCGTCGGCCAGCGCATCGACGGCCCGGTCCACGTCGTCTTCCGCCATGCCGGCGAAGAGCGGCAGAGAGAGCGTGCGCGCGTAGTAGCGCTCCGCCCCCGGCAGATGGAGGTCGCCGTAGCGGCGGCGGTAGTAGGGTTGCAGATGGACCGGAATGTAGTGCACCTGGCTGCCGATGCCGGCGGCTCTGAGGGCCGCCATGACGCGGGCACGGCTGATGTCCGCGGCGGCGAAGTCCACCAGCACCGGATAGATGTGCCAGGCCGCCTCGCAGGCGCCGGAGCGGGCGATCGGGCGCGCCAGCGGCGCCAGGGATGCCAGTTGGCGGTCGTAGCGGTCGGCCAGGGCGCGTCGGCGCGCCACGAAGCGGTCGAGCTTCTTCATCTGGCTGAGGCCGAGGGCGCACTGGATGTCGGTGATGCGGTAGTTGAGGCCGATCTCTGGCATCTCGTAGTACCAGGGATTGACGCTGCCGTCGGTGTCGAAGGCGAGCGCCCTGTTCTGCATCTCACCGGCGTCGCGCACCATGCCGTGCGCGCGCAGGCGCTGCAGCTTCACCGCGAGGCCGTCATCGTTGGTGGTGATAGCACCGCCTTCGCCCATGGCGATGGTCTTCACCGGATGGAACGAGAAGGTGGTCATGGCCATCAGTCGCCCGTCGCCGATGGGCCGGCTGTTGCCGTCGGCGGTACGGTAGCGGCTGGCGATGGCGTGGGCGGCGTCGTCGACCAGGGCGAGGCCGTGCTGCGCGGCGAGCGCGTGGAGCGCCGGCAGGTCGGCGCACTGGCCGGTCAGGTGGACCGGAAACACCGCCTTCACCGGACCGCTGGACCCGGCGGCGGCGCGTTCCAGCGCCTCGGCCAGCTGGGCGGCTTCCATCAGCCCGCTATCCGGGTCGCAGTCGGCGAAGACCACCTCGCCGCCGGCCAGGCGCACGGCGTTGGCGGTGGCCAGAAAGGTGACGCTCGGCACGACGACGCGGTCGCCGGGCTCGAGTTCGAGGGCGAGCGCCGCGAGGTGCAGCGCCGCGGTGCCGTTGGCGCAGGCGACGGCGTGTTTGGCTTCCGTGACGGCTGAGAGCGCTTGCTCGAAGGCCGCGACGGCTGGACCGGTGGTCAGCCACTCTCCCCGCAGTACCGCCGCCACGGCGGCGATGTCGTCTTCCTCGATATGCTGCCGCCCATAAGGCAGGAACGGCGCTTCGGAGGGCGCTATTTTGCGCATTCTGCGATCATGGTGGCCAGGCGGTCGCCGCTCAACCAGTCATCGTTGATGTTGCTGGCAAAGCGGAAGCCGGCGGGCACCGGCTTGGCATTGCTGCGCTGCCGGGAGAGCTTTCCGTGCTGGCTGAATTCGGGATAGACGATGTAGCGGTCGCCGATATCCAGCGTGTTGCGCGCATCGTCCTCGGTGATCAGCACCTCGTGGATCTTTTCGCCTGGCCGGATGCCGACGACGCGATGCGGCAGGTCCGGCGCCATGTGGAATGCCAGCTCGGTCATCTTCATGCTGGGAATCTTCGGCACGAAGAGCTCGCCGCCCTGCGTCAGCGCCAGGCTGGACAGCACGAAGTCCACGCCCTGCTGAAGGGTGATCCAGAAGCGGGTCATCTCCGTGTCGGTAATCGGCAGGCTGTCGGCGCCCTCGTCGATCAGCTTGCGGAAGAACGGGATCACGCTGCCGCGCGATCCCATGACGTTGCCGTAGCGCACCACCGAGAACGAGGTTCCGCCATGGCCGCTGAGGTTGTTTGCGGCTACGAAGATCTTGTCGGATGCCAGCTTGCTGGCGCCGTAGAGATTGATCGGATTGGCCGCCTTGTCGGTCGACAGCGCAATGACCGTCTTCACGCGGTTGCGCAGCGACGCGCGCACCACGTTTTCCGCCCCGATGACGTTGGTCTGGATGCACTCGAAGGGATTGTATTCGGCCGCCGGCACCTGCTTCAGGGCGGCGGCGTGGACCACCACGTCGACGTCGCGCAGCGCCATGTCCAGGCGCTCGGCGTCGCGCACGTCGCCGATGAAGTAGCGCAGTACCGGAAAGCGATCCGGCGAGAGGTCGATCGCCATCTCGTACTGCTTCAGCTCGTCGCGCGAGAAGATGATGAGCCGGCGCGGCTTGTAGCGTTCCAGGACTGTCTGGACGAACTTCTTGCCGAACGAGCCGGTGCCGCCGGTCACCAGAACGGACTTGCCGTTCAGATCGACGTCTTTGCCATTTGAAAAGGAAGTCACGGGTGCGTCTGCCATTCCCCAGTTATCTGAGGAAATCCTTAACAAATAGTATTAACGGCGCGCCTTGAGGGTGAAATTTACCACGCTACCGAAGTCCGGTGAATCCGGCCCCCAGACCAAAACCGATCAAATTGCGGCTGCCCGTCAGAATCCAACCGATCAACCGGTTGTGGAAACGGCCTTCAGCGGCGCCTGGACGCGCACCGCGCGGCCCAGCAGGTCGAGCAGCACGACCACCCGGTCGCAGTCGGCCATGCGCTCGAACAGCCCCTGGCAGACCAGGTGGCTGATGCCGAAGGTGCCGTTGATCGAGCGCCAGGGCGCGCTTTCGAGGGCGAATTCCACGAAGATGTAGCCTGGAAACAGCAGCGCCCGCACCGTCTCGCGACGCCTGGCATGGCTGCGCTCGCGGCGGTAGCGCGGCAGATAGGTGGTGAAGCCCTGGCGCTCCAGGTTGAAGCGGGCACGGTCCTCGGCCTGCGTCTGGGTCTGAGCGACGTACCAGCGTTTCATTGCGCCGTCCCCGATGCCGGCCCGCCGCGGCCTGCGGCCGCCGGGTCGACAGACGCAGCAGGCTGGGGAACAGAATCTTGTCCTCGCCGTGCAGCCCGACCATGCGGTCGTAGCTGGCCTGGGGGTCCTTTACGTCGGTGATGATCACTGCTTCGGCGGCGGCGATCTCCGCGGCGTCGCGGACGACGCGTACCCCGGCGATCCGCTGCCGGTTGCTTCCCGCGTCGTACACCGCCACCACCTCAATGCCGCAGTCGAGGGCGGCGAGCGTGGCGATAATTCATTGATTTGGATGGTTTATAGTGGCTCAATGCGGCGCCTTGCCGCCGTCCGCTCTTGCCGTCGGCGCGGCGAGGCTATAAGGGGAAGCGACGCGGCGCGAGGGCCGCGCAGGGGAGGAGTCTCGCGGGCGTGGCCTTGCCGCAATCTGCCGAAGAGCATTGTCACTGGACGCGGTTCCCTCGGCCAGCCGCGGCGGCTTGCGCCGCGCCGGTCAGGGCCGCGCGTCCGATGCTGTCACGGGTGCCGCCGTTCACCGTTTTTGCCTTTGAGACGGAACAGGGTTTGAGGAGAAACAGACGATGAGCGTTCTGGTTACCGGCGCTGCCGGGTTCATCGGCTCAACCGTTGCCGCCCGGCTTATCGAGCGCGGTGTCCCGGTGGTCGGCGTCGACAATCTGAATGACTACTACGATCCGCGCCTGAAGCAGGCCCGGCTGGATTCGCTCCAGGTTCACAACGGCTTTTCCTTCCGCCGTCTCGACGTGCAGGACCGCGAGTCGATCCTGGCGCTGGCGGGCGAGTTCCCCGACGTGACCGAGATCGTCCATCTGGCGGCCCAGGCCGGCGTGCGCTATTCCCTCGAGAACCCCTTTGCCTACGTCGAGAGCAATGTGATGGGGCACCTCTGCATGATGGAGCTGGCGCGCCGGCTGCCCAAACTGCGCCACTTCGTCTATGCTTCCTCATCCTCGGTCTACGGCGGCAACAAGGAGCTGCCGTTCTCCGTCGACCAGCGGGTCGACAGCCCGGTCTCGCTCTATGCCGCCACCAAGCGGACCGACGAGCTGATGACTTACTGCTATGCCCACCTCTACGATCTGCCGAGTACGGGCCTGCGCTTCTTTACCGTCTACGGGCCGTGGGGACGGCCGGACATGTCGGCCTACATCTTTACCAAGGCGATCTTCGAAGGCCAGCCGATCCAGATCTTCAATCACGGCGACATGCGGCGTGACTTTACCTACATCGACGACATCGTCGCCGGGGTGCTGGCAGTGGTCGAACGTCCGCCGCGGCGCGACGGCGAGACCCCGCCCCACAAGGTTTACAACATCGGCAACCACCGCTCCGAGCCGCTGCTGCGCTTTGTCGAGTTGATCGAGCAGGCCTGCGGCAAGCAGGCGATCCGCGAGTATGCCGAGATGCAGCCGGGTGACGTGAAGGAAACCTACGCCGATATCGGACCGGCCCAGCGCGATTTCGGCTTTGAGCCGAGGGTCTCCATCGAGGAGGGGATCCCGCGCTTCGTGGAGTGGTACCGCGACTATCACGGGGCGTAGCCGGCCTCTGCCGGCGTCAGAGTCGGTGTCCTGGCCTATAATTCACAAATGCTTCTTGTATAATAAAAATAATTTGCATTAACCAGAAGTGAAATGTTTTATGGCCACCCGCCGCCTGGGCCTGGGAACCGCCGTCCCTGGCGCGATTTGGTCTGTCACAGGTATGTTCCTTGATTGACCCCGGGAATGCCCTTAGTTCATTTCGCACGTGCAGCATTTTGGCTGCTTTTCTTTTTTCCAAGCATAGGACCGTCGCCGTTATGGACCACCTGGACGCACTGGAAGCGCAATCGGTTTACATTCTGCGCGAGGCCTACGCGCGGATCGAGCCC